>CAVWFR010000011.1:0-291047 GCA_963754305.1 uncultured beta proteobacterium
CGCGCGCGAAAGCTCAGCGTTGACCGCTGGATCGGCTCGAATCTGCGAATCCCCTCCTCGGGCCGGCGAGGAGACGATCCGGACCTCAATCCGCCTTCGCCCCCGACTCCTTCACCACCTTCCCGAGCACCGCCGTATCCGTCTTGATCTGCGCCGCGAACTGATCCGGCGTGCTGGTGACGACGTCGAGCCCGCGCTCGGTCAGCGACTTCTCGATGTCGGGGCTGCGCACCGCCTTGATGAACTCCTCGTTCAGCTTCGCGACCACCGCCGGCGGCGTGCCTGCCGGCACCATCATCCCGAACCACTGGTCCATCTCGACGCCGGGAAAGCCGGCCTCGGCCATCGTCGGCACGTCCGGCAGGAGCTTCGAGCGCGTCTTGTTCGCGATCGCTAGCGCGCGCAGCTTGCCGTCCTTCACGTAGGGCAGCGACGTCACCATCGCGTCGAAGAAGAGGTCCACGCGCCCGGCCAGCATGTCCGTCAGCGCCGGCGCCGAGCCCTTGTAGGGAACGTGCGACAAGATTGGTCTTCGTTTGGGCCTTGAACATCTCGCCGAGCAGATGCCCGCCGGCACCGATCCCCTGCGAAGCGAACGTGAGCCCGGCCGGCTTCGACTTGGCCATTGCGACCAGATCGGCCACCGACTTCGCCGGGCTGTCCGCCGGCACGACGAGGATGTGCGGGGTGTTGATGATGAGCGTGACCGGCTGGAAGTCCTTCTGCGGGTCGTAGGGCAGCTTCGTGTAGAGCGACGGGTTTACCGCATGCGAACCGGTGAAGGCGAACAACACCGTGTAGCCGTCGGCCGGCTGCTTCTTGACGTACTCGGAGGCGATGATGCCGCTCGCCCCCGGCTTGTTGTCGACGATCACCGGCTGCTTGACGTTCTCGGCCAGGCGCTGGCCGACCTGCCGCGCGACCGGGTCGGTCACGCCCCCAGGCGGGAACGGCACGATGATCGTGATCGGCTTGGCGGGGAAGGACTGGCCGAGGGCGAACGCCGAGACCGCGGCCGTAGCGGCGCCGGCGATGAGGTGCAGAACAGCTTTGCGGGTAAACATGGACTCCTCCTTTACTGTTTGACGAGCTTGAGCAGCTTCGCGGCGTTCTCTTTCAGAATCAGCGGTCGCACCTCCGGCTTGATGTTGAGCTGCGCGAAATCCGCCAGCCAGCGGTCGGGCGTGATGAGTGGGTAATCGGTACCGAACAGGATCTTGTGGCGCAGAAGCGTGTTCGCGTACTGCACCAGCAGCGGCGGGAAGTACTTCGGCGACCAGCCGGAGAGGTCGATGTAGACCTGCGGCTTGTGGGTCGCCACCGACAGCGCCTCCTCCTGCCACGGGAACGACGGGTGCGCCAGGATGATCGGCATGGTCGGGAAGTCGACCGCGACATCGTCGAGGAACATCGGGTTGGAGTACTTGAGCCGGATCCCGCCCCCGCCCGGCATCCCGGCGCCGATGCCGGTCTGCCCAGTGTGGAAGAGCGCCGGCAGCCCCGCCTCGGCGATCGCCTCGTAGAGCACGTAGGCGCTCCGGTCGTTCGGGTAGAAGCCCTGTGTCGAGGGATGGAACTTGAAGCCCTTCACGCCGAAGTCCTTGATCAGCCGCCGCGCTTCGCGCGCGCCCATCTTGCCGCGCGCCGGGTCGATGCTTGCGAACGGGATCGCGACGTCCGCATGCGCGGCGGCCAGCTCGGCGACCTCCTCGTTCGTGATCCGGCGCTGGCCCATCTCCTTCTCGCTGTCGACCGTGAAGACGACGAACGCCATCTTCCGTTCGCGGTAGTACGCGGCCATCTGCGGAATCGTCGGATGCACGACCTGGTACTTGAAGTACCGGCCCTTCGCCTCGTCCCATTCTTTCGCGGCTTCGTCGGGCGCGATGCGGCTCGACACCTCCGCGTGGGTGTGCACGTCGATCGCGACCAGCTCGTCGATGTTCATTTGCGTCCTTTCCCGCTCGCGGCGATCGCCCGCGACGACGCCGGCTTCGCGTAGATCTCCTCGACCAGGGCGGCGCGATGCTTGAGCACCGCGCGCTGGTTGATCGAGCCCTTGTCGGTGATCTCGCCGAGGTCGATCGAGGGCGGCGAATCGAGCAGGATCGCCCGCGCGATCCGCGTCGAGCTGCCGGTCGACTCGCGCGCGAGCCGGTCGAGCAGCCCCTGGCACCAGGTGCGCACCGCCGGGTGCGAGAGCACGGCGGACGCAGGCGCTTTCGCCGGCAGATCGGACGCGAGGGCACGGCATTCGTCGACTCGCGGGAACACGAGTGCGCCGATCCAGTCGCGGTTGAGCCCCGCGATCACCACGTCCTGCACGTAGGGTGAGCCGGCGGCGATGAGCTTCGCGCGGAGCGGTCCTACGCTCACCCAGGTGCCGGTCGCGAGCTTGAAATCCTCGGCCACGCGGCCGTCGAAGACGAGGCCCTGCGTCGGATCGTTCGCGTCGACCCAGGCCACCGCGTCGCCGAGCCGATAGAAACCTTCCTCGTCGAACGCGGCGCGCGTCAGCTCCGGCTGGCGCCAGTAACCGGGCGTGACGCTCGGCCCGCGGACTCTCATCTCGATCTTGTCGCCTTCCGGCACGAGCTTGACTTCGACCCCCGGCACCGGTAATCCGATCATCCCCGAGCGCACGCCGTCGCCTCGCGTAAAAGTCACCGACGGCGCGGTCTCGGTGGCACCGAGGCCGGTCACCCAGAGGATGCGCTCGCCGCAGGCCTGCACCGCCAGCTCGTCCATCGCATCCCACACCGGCTGCGACAGCCCGGCGCCGGCGTAGAAGAGCATCCCGAGGCGGCTGAAGAGCTGTTCGCGCAGCGCCGGCTCGCGCCGCAGGTACGGCACCAGCTCCTCGAACCCGCGCGGCACATTGAAGTACACCGTCGGCGCGATCTCGCGCAGGTTGCGGACGGTCTTCTCGATCAGCCCGGGCACCGGCTTACCGTCGTCGATGTAGAGCGTGCCGCCGCTATAGATCACCAGGCCGAAGTTGTGGTTGCCGCCGAATGTGTGATTCCAGGGCAGCCAGTCCACCATCACCGGCGGCGGCGCGGCGAGTCCGGGCAGGGTCTGCACGATCATCTGCAGGTTCGAGCAGAGCATCCGCTGGGTGTTGATCACCGCCTTCGGGTTGCCGGTCGAGCCGGAGGTCAGCAGGAATTTCGCGATGGTGTCGGGGCCGACCGCGGCATGGGCGCGATCGACGGCATCCGTCGCACGCACCGATTCGAGCGCGGCGAACGGCGTCGTCGACCGGCCGGGAATCGCCCCCGCGGTCACGATCACCTCGGTGTCGGCGGGCACGACCGCCGAGACCGCGCGGGCGAACTTTTCGCCGGCGGCGGCGAATACCAGCCCGGGCGTGAGCAGCCCAAAGACATAGCGCAGCTTCTCGTGATCGGTCGAGACGAGCGAGTACGCGGACGAGACGGGCGAGAAAGGGATGCCCACGTGCATGGCGGCGAGCGCGAGGAGCGCCTGCTCGATGTCGTTGTCCGAGAGGATCGCCAGCGGTCGCTCCGGCGATAGCTTGCGGTCGAGCAGCGCCTGGGCAATCGCGCGGAACCGCGCGTACCCCGCGCCGTACGTGAGCTTTCGCCACTCACCCCTGGTGTCGCGCTCGGCGATCCAGACACGGTCGGGCGTCTCGCGCGCCCAGTGCGCGAACCGCTCGGTGAGGCTAGCGGGATACAGCGCGAGCGGCTCGGGCGAGCGGAGCAGCGTGCTCGCATCCGGCCGCGGCTCGAGGACCACCTCGGCGGCGCCCACCCTGACCGTCCGGACCGGGGCGGCCACGTCAGTGCCTCTTCACCTTGCCGGCGCGCTTCTCGAGGAAGCTCGTCATGCGGGACTTCGCCTCGGGCTCGCTCTGCGCGATGCCGGCGATCAGCGATTCCATGAAGAGCCCGGCGTCCTGCCCCAGCTCGGCGATACGCGGCAGCGCGTGCATCACGGCGAAGTTCGTCATCGGCGCGTTTGCGGCGACCCGCCGCGCGAGCTCGATCCCCTTCGCGAGCCCCTGCCCCGCCGGCTCGAGGTACGTCGAGAGACCGAGCGCGAGGCCTTCCTCGGCGGAGTACACGCGCCCGGTGAGCATCATGTCGGCCATGCGGTGGGCGCCGATGATCCGCGGCAGGCGCACCGAACCGCCACCGCCGACGAAGATCCCGCGCTGCGCCTCGGGCAGCGCGTAGAACGCCGACGCCTCGGCGATGCGCACGTGGGCCGCGCACGCGAGCTCGAGCCCGCCGCCGACCACCGCGCCGTGGAGGACCGCGACCACGGGGAGCGTGCCGAACTGGATGCGCGCGAACGCTTCGTGCCACGAGCGCGAGTGGAGCACCCCCTGGGACGCCGACATTTCGTTCAGGGATGACAGATCGAGCCCGGCGCAGAAATGCTCCCCGGCGCCATGCAGGACGATCGCGCGCAGCGCCTCGGGTGGCGCGGCGAAGAACTCGCGCAGTCCGGCGACCGTGGGGTCGTCGAGCGCATTGCGCTTGGCGGGGCGGTCGAGCCGGAGGATGCCGATCGTGCCGTCGCGATCGAAGTGCAGCGCTGCCTTGGTGCCGTTGATCGTACGGGATTGCACTGAAATCCTCCTCGGCGAGCTCGCCCGGTGTCTGGTCCGGTGTATGGGTCCGGGTGTGGTTCCGGTACTTGGTTCCCGGTGCATTGTGCTAATGGTTATACTATATAACCATAACGCACGAATGTCAAGCCCGGGCCGGCAGGGCTCACCCCGGGTCGTACATTCGGGCGAGCAGCGTGATGACCTGTTCGCGCTCGCGGTCGGACCAGCTGGCGGTGACGCGCCGGTCCAGGTCGCGGACGATGCATTTTGCGTCCTCGAGGAACTTCGCGCCGCGCGGGGTGAGCGCGAGGATCTGATTGCGACGGTCGGGCTCGTAGACCGTGCGGGTCACGAAACCGCGCTCTTCCAGCCCGCCGATCACTCCGACCATGTTGGGGCGCTGGATGTTGAGCGCCTGTGCGATCTCGGCTTGCGTCGCGAGCGGGTTCGCGGCGATCAGGACCAGGGTCGAGAACTCGGGCGGCCGCAGTCCCTTCGCCCCCATCGCACGCTCGAACTGCTGGCGCATATGCACCTCGGCGCGCCGGATGTTGTAGCCGGCCAGCTCGCGCAGCATGCCTGCGTCGAGCCTAGCGACCGAGTCGTCGCGTTGCCCCTGAGCTCGCTTCCGGCGTCGCGTGCCGATGGGTTTTTTCCGCGCTGGCATGGATGGGTGAACGGCGCCCGCCGACGAAGGGGCCTCCTTCGCTCTCCGCGGGCCGGCTGCAATGCTCGCGAATCCGCCGCGTCGTGTCTACTCGTGCTGACACTGCCGGCGCCGGCGTCGTTCGCATTAATTTTACTCTGCAAAACTTTACCTGCGTTCATTGACCGCTTCGCCACTACGCGTATGCTTTGAAGGGTAAAAGTTTCACTAAACGAAACTCATCCTACTTACCCGCGATGCGCGTATCCCAACCCGACCCTGCCGCCGTCATCGCCCGCGCGCCCGGCGCAGCGACCTCCTCGGTCCAGAAGGCGTGCCGCATCCTGCGCACACTGAGCGATCCACGCAACGCGCGGCTCACCGAGATCGCGTCCTCCGCCGGGCTCGACAAGGCCACAACGCTCCGCCTGCTCGATGCGCTCGCAGGCGACGGGTTCGTGCTGCGCGATGGCGCGACGAAGCGCTACTCGCTCGGCCCCGAGATGCTCGTCCTCGGCGCCGCGCTGCAGGCGCGGTTCGACCTGCGGCCGATCGTCCGGCCGAGCCTCGTCCGCCTCGCGGCCGTGATCGAGGACACCGCCATCCTCTCCGTTCCGAGCGGCGCCGAGTCGGTCTGCGTCGACGTCCAGCTCGGGAGCTTCCCGATCCGCGCCAACTATCTCGACGTCGGCAGCCGGCGGCCGCTCGGCGTCGGCGCGGGTAGCCTCGCGCTGCTCGCCTGGATGCCCGACCACGAGATCGAGGCGGTCCTACCGATCATCTCTACTCGCCTCGGGCGTTACCCGCGAATCACGCCGCGGCTGCTCGAGAAGCAGATCGCGGCATCCCGCGAACGGGGCTATGTCGTGCTGCTGGACGTCGTGGTGGAGCGGATGGGCGGCGTCGCGATGCCGATCCCCGGCCCCGACGGCCGGCCGGCGGGAGCGATCAGCATCGCGGCGCTCACCGAGCGGATCACGCGGCGCGAGGAGGAGCTGGCGGCGGCGCTGAAGCGCGAGGTCGCGGCGTGTAGCGCGGCCGCGAGCGGCACTACGGTACGCAACGGCGCAAACCGGTCGCGATCGCATTCGATCTCGCCGCGGCGCGCTGCGAAGGCGAAGCCGTGAAGCAGGCCTGCATCGCCGGCGCGGGCAATACCGCGTTCGGCCGCGCGGAAGGCCGCGGCCCGCTCGATCTCATGGCCGAGGCGGCGGGGCGCGCGCTCGCCGACGCCGGGCTGAAGCGCGTAGACGTCGACGGCGTGTTGTGCGGCTACGCGACGACGCTCCCGCACTTGATGCTCTCGACGCTCTTCTGCGAGCGCTATTCGCTTGCGCCGGCCTACGCGCACAGCGTACAGCTCGGCGGCGCGACCGGCGCCGCCATGCTGATGCTGGCGCGCGAGCTGGTGCGCGCCGGACGCTGCCGCAACGTGCTGGTGGTCGCCGGGGAAAACCGGCTGACCGGCCAGGCGCGCGACAGCGCGATCCAGACGCTCGCGCAGGTCGGCGACGCCGACTTCGAGGTGCCGAACGGCGCGTCGGTGCCCGCTTATTACGCGCTGCTCGCCTCGCGCTACATGCACGAGACGGGGCTCACCGAGTGCGACCTCGCCGAGTTCGCGGTGCTGATGCGCGCCAACGCGCGCCGTCACCCGGACGCACACCTGACGCAACCGATCGGGCTCGAGGACGTGCTTGCCTCCAAGCCCATCGCCGCGCCCCTCAAGTTCCTGGACTGCTGCCCGATCTCCGACGGCGCCTGCGCGCTCGTCGTCTCGTCGGAGCCGCGTGGCGCACCGCGAATCGCGGTCCTCGGCGCCGGCCAGGCGCACCGGCACCAGCACCTCAGCGCGATCGCCGACACCACCAACTTCGGGGCGCGCGACGCCGCACGCCGCGCATTCGAGGAGTCGCGCCTGCGTCCCGCCGACATCGACTACCTCGCGATTTACGACTCCTTCACGATCACGCTCGCGATCCTGCTCGAGGAAACGGGATTCGCGCCGCGCGGCGAATCCGCCGCCCGCGCGCGCGCCGGCGATTTCGCGCCCGACGGACCGCTGCCGTTGAACACGCACGGCGGACTTCTCTCGTTCGGCCATTCCGGCGTCGCCGGCGGCATGAGCCATGTGGTCGAAGCGTTCCGGCAGCTCGCGGGCCGCGCGGGCGAGCGGCAGGTGGCCGGGCGTACGCGCGCGTTCGTCCACGCCGACGGCGGCGTGCTCTCGTCCCACGTGAGCCTCGTACTCGCCAGGGAAGACCGATGAGCGTCAACCCGATCGCAGCGCCGTTCGTCCAGGGGCTTGCCGACGGCCTGATCCGCTACCAGGCGTGCACCGATTGCCGCGCGGCGCAAACGCTCGCCCGCTATGCCTGTCGTGCGTGCGGGAGCGCGCGGCTCGAATGGCGCGCCGCCACGGGCCGCGGCACCGTGTTCGCGGTCACGGCCGTCACGCGTGCGCCCTCCGACGAATTTCGCGCGCTCGCGCCGTACACACTCGTGCTGGTCGATCTCGATGAAGGCGCACGCCTGATGGCGCACGCCGAGCCCGGCATCGCGATCGGCGACCCCGTCGTCGCGGGATTCTTCACCCACAACAGCCGGCCGCTGGTCAGATTCCGGCGCGCGCCGGCCTGAAATCGCCAAAGGAGACAGGCAATGCCGACATTCAAGTCATGGCACGTCCGCGCCGCGGTCACCGCGTTCGCGGCGGCGATGAGCGCGACGGCACTCGCGCAGAGCTTCCCCGCCAAGCCGGTCCGCGTGGTGGTGCCCTACCCGCCCGGCGGACCCACCGACATCGTGGCGAGAGTCGTAAGCCAGAAGCTCTCCGAGCAAACCGGGCAACAGTTCGTGGTCGAGAACCGCGCCGGCGCAGGCGGCAACATCGGCGCGGAGGCCGTCGCCCGCGCGCCGGCCGACGGGTACACGCTGCTGGTCGCCACCACCGCGCACGCGATCAACCCGTCGCTCTTCAAGCAGCTCGGGTACGACCTGCAGAAAGACTTCGCGCCCGTTTCCCAGCTCACTGCCGGGCCGCTCGTCATCGTCGCCAATCCGGCGCTGCCGGCGAAGAACGTGCAGGAGCTGATCGCGCTCGCGAAGTCCAAACCCGGCCGGATCAATTTCGCGTCGTCGGGCAACGGGCAATCGACGCACCTCTCCGCGGAGCTCTTCAACTCGATGGCCGGCACGAAGATGAACCACGTGCCGTACAAGGGCAGTGCGCCGGCCCTGACCGACGTGATCGCCGGCCAGGCCGACCTGATGTTCGACACCATGCTGTCGGCGATGCCGCAGGTGAAGACCGGCAAGCTGAAGGCGCTCGCCGTCACCAGCGCCGCCCGCTCGCCGGCCGCGCCCGATCTGCCGACGGTCGCGGAGTCGGGGCTCCCGGGCTACGAGGCGATCGCATGGAACGGCCTGCTCGCGCCGGTCGGGACGCCGAAGGACGTGGTCGCGAAGCTCAACGCCGAGCTGAAGCGCGCGCTCGAGAACCCGGAGGTGAAAGAGCGGTTCGCGGCGCAGGGGTTCAGCGCGACCTGGACCGCGCCGGAGAATTTCAGCGCGTTCCTGCAGTCGGAGGTCGCCAAGTGGGGCAAGGTCGTGAAGGCTTCCGGTGCGACGGTGGACTGACGCCGTGATCGACTACGCCAAGCTGAAGGACTGGTCCTTCCCGGCCGTCGAGCACGACTACACCGCCGACGACGCGATGCTCTACGCGCTCGGGCTGGGACTCGGCGCCGACCCGATGGACGAGCGCCAGCTCCGGTTCGTCAACGACACCGCGACCGGCACGCCGCAGGCGCTGCCGACGATGGCTGTGATCCTCGGCTATCCCGGTTCGTGGATGCGCGATCCCGCCAGCGGCATCGATTTTTCGATGATCGTGCACGGCGAGGAAACGGTCGCGTGGCACAAGCCGATCCCGGCCGCGGGGACGGTCGTGGCCACGCACCGCATCACGAGCGTCGTCGACAAGGGCGCGGGCAAGGGCGCGATCGTCACCTACGACAAGGAGCTCGTCGACAAATCGAGCGGCGAGCGCCTCGCGACGATCACCCACAGCACGTTCTGCCGCGGGGACGGCGGCTTCTCCGCGCGCGACGGCAAGTCCGACCCGCCTACGCCGCCGCCGCCGCGGGTGCCCGAGCGCTCGCCGGACGCGGTGTGCGAGCTCGCGACCTTGCCGCAGCAGGCGCTGCTCTACCGGCTGTGCGCCGACCGCAACCCGCTGCATTCGGAACCCGCCGCGGCGCGCCGCGCGGGTTTCGACCGCCCGATCCTGCACGGCCTGTGCACCTACGGCGTAGCCGGGCACGCGATCCTCGCGACCTGCTGCGACTACGAGCCGCAGCGGCTGCGAAGCCTTGCCGCACGCTTCTCCTCGCCGGTGTTCCCGGGCGAGACGATCCGCGTCGAGATGTATCGCGAGGGCGCCGAGATCGCTTTCCGCGCGCGGGTCAAGGAGCGCGACAAGGTCGTGCTCGACTACGGCCGCGCCGCGCTCGCGCACTGAATCACGACGTCAAACCTGGAGCAGTCCCGATGAGAACGTTCACTCGCCGCCGCTTCCTCGTCGCCACCAGCGCGCTCGGGGCCGCCACATCGCTGCCCGGCTTCGCGCAGGCCTATCCCGCGAAGCCCGTGCGGTTCATCGTGCCGTTCCCGCCGGGCGGGCCGGTCGATGCCACCGCACGTGCGTTCGCTGCCAAGCTCCCGGAGTACTGGGGGCAGCAGGCGATCGTGGACAACCGCGCGGGTGCGGGCGGCATCGTGGGTGCGGAGATCGCGGCCAAGTCGCCGGGCGACGGCTACACCGTCTTCGTCTGCAGCATCCATCACTCGGTGCTGCCCGGCATGAAGGCGGGCCTCTCGTACGACATCGAGAAGGACTTCGTGCCGGTGACCTTCGCCGCACTCTTCCCGATCATCCTGGTGGCGCATCCGTCGGTGCCGGCGAAGAACGTGAGCGAGCTGATCGCCTACGCGAAGGCCAACCCCGGCAAGCTCAGCTACGGCTCCGCCGGCAACGGCGGCGGCACGCACCTCGCGGGCGAGCTCTTCAAGAGCCTCGCCGGCGTGGATCTCCTGCACGTCCCGTACAAGGGCAGCGCGCCGGCGATGGCCGATCTCCTCGGCGGGCAGGTGCAGCTGATGTTCAGCGACGCGCCGACCGCGCTGCCGCACCTGAAGAGCGGCCGGGTGCGCGCGCTCGGCGTCGGGAGCCCGAAGCGCTCCGCGCTCGTCCCCGACGTGCCGACGATCGCGGAGTCGGGGGTCAAGGGCTACGACGCCTACTCGTGGGCCGGCGTCGTCGCGCCGGCGTCGACGCCGCCCGCGATCGTAGCGAAGCTGAACGCGGACATCGTCAAGGCGCTCAGCGATCCGGAGGTCAAGCAGCGCCTGCTGCAGGCCGGCGCCGAGGCGATGCCCGGCACGCCCGGCGAGTTCGGCAAGATGCTACGCGCCGAGATGACCAAGTGGGCGAAGGTCGTCAAGGACGGCAAGATCCAGGCGGATTGACGATGAACGAGAGTCCTGCGGAAGGCGCGCGCCTGCTGGCGGAGCGGCGGGGGCGCACGCTGGTGCTCACCATCAGCAACCCTGCGGCACGGAACGCGATCAGCCCCGACCTCTATCGCGTCGCGCACGCGGCGTTCCGTGATGCAGCGGCGGACCCCGGGATCGGCACGATCGTCCTCACGGGCGAAGGCGCGCACTTCTGCGGCGGCGGCAACCTCAATCGCCTCCTCGCGCAGCGCGACCTGCCGCCGGCCACGCAGGCCGGTCACCTGGACGCTCTGCACGACTGGATCGTCGCGATGCGCGAGTGTCCCAAGCCGGTGATCGCCGCGGTCGAAGGCGCGGCCGCCGGCGGCGGCTTCTCGGTGTGCCTAGGCTGCGACCTGATCGTCGCCGCGGAGGACGCGAAGTTCGTTATGTCCTACGTCAAGATCGGGCTCTCGCCCGACGGCGGAGGCTCCGAAGCGCTCGCGAACGCCCTGCCCCCGCAGGCCGCGCTCGAATTGCTGCTCGACGGCGCGCCGGTCACCGCGGCGCGGCTGCACGCGCTCGGCATCGTCAACCGGGTCGTCGCCCGCGGCGGCGCACTCCGCGAGGCGCTCGCCTGGGCTGACCGGTTGGCGCAGGGCCCCGCCTTCGCGCAGGCGCGCATCAAGCAGCTCGTCTACGCGGCGCGCGGGCGGACGCAACGCGCCCAGCTCGACGCCGAGCGCGACGCTTTCGTCACCGGCCTGTATCACGGCGAGTGCGGCGAGGGCATCGCCGCCTTTCTCGAGAAGAGGCCGGCCCGCTTCGTGTCCTGAGCGCGGCCCCCCGAATGAATAGCGACCCGGTCTTCCGCGACGATCTCCTTGCCGGGCAGCGCATCCTCGTCACCGGCGGCGGCACCGGGCTCGGCCGGGAGATCGCGGCGAAGTATCTCGCGCTCGGCGCGACGGTCTGGATCTGCGGCCGGCGCGGCACCGTGCTGGAGGAGACCGCGGCGGCGTTGATGCGTGCGCACGGCGGAATGATGAGGACGCACGCGGTCGACATCCGCGACGCCGCAGCGGTCGACGCGATGATCGAGACGATCTGGGCCGACGGCGCGCTCACCGGACTCGTCAACAACGCGGCTGGAAACTTCATCTCGCCGACCGAGGACGTCTCCCCGCGCGGCTTCGACGCGATCGCCGACATCGTCCTGCACGGGACGTTCTACGTGACCAACGCGGTCGGCAAGCGCTGGATCCGCGATCGCCTCCGCGGCTCGATCGTGTCGATCGTCGCCACCTGGGTCTGGACCGGCTCGCCGTTCGCGGTGCCCTCCGCAATGGCGAAATCCGGCGTGCACGCGATGACGAAGTCGCTCGCGATCGAGTGGGGCCGGCACGGCATCCGCGTCAACGCGATCGCGCCCGGCGTGTTTCCGACCGAGGGCATGTCGTCGCGCCTCGACCCCGGCGAGGATCCCGAGGCGCGCGGCGCGGTGAACCCGATGGGCAGAGTCGGCCGGATGGAGGAGCTGCAGAACCTCGCCGCGTTCCTGATGCGCGGCGGCTGCGACTGGCTGACCGGCGAGACGGTCGCGATCGACGGCGCGGGACACCTCGCGTATGGCGCGCAGCTCACCCGGCTCTTCGCGCTCGGCCCGGAAGACTGGGCGCGCAAGCGCGCGCTCATCAAGGCACAGAACGCGAAGGACAAGGCCGCGCGCTCCTGATACCGCGCTTCTCTCCCGAGGGATCCACCCATGACCGACCTCCTCCAGTCCGCGATCGACCCCAAGTCGATCGCCATCATCGGCGCCTCCGAGAACATCAACAAGATCGGCGGCCGCCCGATCCTCTACATGGCGCGCTACGGCTATCGCGGGAAGATCTATCCGATCAATCCCAACCGGGCCGAGATCCAGGGCCTGACGAGCTACCCCTCGCTCGCCGCGCTGCCCGAGGTCCCCGAGCTCGCGCTCATCATCGTCGGCGGCGATGCGGCCGTGGCGGCGGTCGACGAATGCGCCGCGCGCGGGGTCAAGACCGCGATCGTGATCGCCTCGGGCTACGGCGAGACGGGCGCCGCAGGACGTGCGGTGCAGGATGGAATGGTGGCGCGCGCGCGCGCCGCCGGGATGCGGATCATCGGCCCGAACAGCCAGGGCCTCGCGAACTTCGGCAACGGCGCGGTCGCGAGCTTCTCGACGATGTTCATCGAAGTCGCGCCGCAGGACGGACCGGTGGCGGTCGTCAGCCAGAGCGGCGGAATGTGCGCGGTGACCTATGGGCTGGTCCGCGGCCGCGGGATCGGCGTCCGCCATGCGCATGCGACCGGCAACGAGGCGGACGTCACCGTGTCCGACCTCACGTGGGCGGTCGCGCACGACCCGGGCGTGAAGCTCGTCCTGCTCTACCTCGAGAACGTCGCCGATCCGGAGATGCTCGCGCGCGCGGCGGCGTTCGCGCGCGAGCGCGACCTGCCGATCGTGGCGGTGAAGGCCGGCCGCTCGGCGAGCGGCCAGAAGGCCGCGTCCTCTCACACTGGAGCGCTCGCGAACGAGGACCGAGTGGTCGACTCTTTCTTCCGCCATCACGGCATCTGGCGCGTGCGCGACCCGCACGCGCTTGCGCTCGCGGCCGAGGCGTACCTCCAGGGCTGGCGCCCGCGAGGCCGCCGACTGGTCGTGATCAGCAACTCCGGCGCAAGCTGTGTGATGGGCGCCGACGCCTCGGAGGAGCACGCGCTGCCGCTCGCCGAGCTGTCGCCCGCGACGCAAGCTGCGGTCGCAGCGAAGCTGCCGGGCTTCGCCAGCACCTCGAACCCGATCGACATCACCGCCGCGCTGCTGTCCAACAGTCATCTCTTCGGCGACGTGCTGCCGATCGTCGCGACGGATCCCGCTGCCGACCTCTTCTTCATCAACATCCCGGTCGCGGGCGCCGGCTACGACGTCGAAGCGTTCGCGCGCGACACGGCGCAGTTCGCCGCGGCGACCGGCAAGCCGGTAGCGGTCGCCGCGTGGCAGGACTCGGTGGGGGACGTGTTCCGCAAGGCCGGCCTCGCCACCTATGCGAACGAGGCCGACGCGCTCGGCGTGCTGGCGCAACTCGCCTCGCACACCGAGCTGATGCGCAAGCCGCGCACGACGTGGCCGGCGGATGAAGCCGTCGCGGTTCCAGACGGCGCGCACCGCTTCCTGAACGAGGCCGACAGCCTGGCGCTGATCGCGCAGCGGGGCGTGCCGGTCGTGCCCTACAAGCTCTGCAAGACCGCGGCGGAGGCGCGCGCCGCGTTCGACGCGCTCGGCGGACCGGTCGCCGTGAAGGCGTGCTCGATCGACGTACCGCACAAGTCGGAGCACGGCCTGGTCGCGCTCGGCGTCGCGAGCGCCGACGCGGCGGCGCGCGTGTTCGAGTCGCAGTGGGCGAAGCTGGCGGAACTCGGCGCGGCGCGCGACGGCGTGATCGTCGCCGCGATGCGCAAGGGGCGCCGCGAGCTCATGGTCGGCGCGCGCGTCGATCCCGTATTCGGCCCGGTGGTAATTGTCGGCGACGGCGGCAAGTACGTCGAGGCGTTGAAGGATTTCGCCGTGCTCGTTCCGCCGTTCGACGCGGCGGACGTCGAGCGGGCGCTGCGCGGATTGCGGATCGCGCCCCTCGTCGACGGCGTGCGCGGCGAGCCGGCGCTCGACGTCGATGCGCTCGCCGCGGTGGCGATTGGAGTGGGCCGAATGGTCCGCGCCGCACAAGGGAAGATCGCCTCGGTCGATCTCAACCCGGTGATGGTCGGCGCGGTCGGCGAGGGCGCGCTGGTGGTCGACGCGCTCGTCGAGCGCGGCTGAGCGCGGGGGAACCGGGATGAACAGGATCATTCGCATCGGCTCGGGCTCCGCGTGGTGGGGCGATCGCATCGAGCCGGCGGTACTGAACGCGGAGCGCGGCGATCTCGACTACCTGTGCTTCGAGACGATGGCGGAGGCGACGATCTCGGCGGCGCAGGTGCGGGCTCGCCGCGACCCGAGCTTCCCGGGGTATGACACCTATCTCGACGATCGCATGCAGGGCGTGCTCCCGGCGTGCCTGCGGCGCGGCACGCGGATCGTCAGCAACCAGGGGTGGATCAATCCGAACGGCGCCGCCGAGCGCATCGTGGAGCTCCTGCGCGCCCTGGGCAAGCGCGGCGTCAAGGTAGCCGCGGTCAGCGGCGGGATGATCACCGATCGCGTCCTCGAGCTGACCGACACCATCATGGAGAACGGTCGGCCGACGGCCACGCTCGCCCCGAGCCTGATCACCGCCGAGGTCTATCTCGGCGCCGAGCCGATCGTCGAAGCGCTGCAGGCGGGCGCGCAGATCGTGGTCACCGGCCGGGTCGCCGACCCGTCGATCTTCATGGCGCCGATGATGTACGAGTTCGGGTGGGACCCGCTCGATCATCGCCGACTCGGCCAGGGCAGCGGCATCGGGCACCTCCTGGAGTGCGGGGCGCAGGTCACCGGCGGCTACTTCAGCGACCCCGGGTTCAAGGACGTGCCGGAACCCTGGAACTTCGGCTTCCCGATCGCGGAGGTCGAGGACGACGGGAGCGCGGTGATCAGCAAGGTGGCCGGAACCGGCGGCGCGGTGAACCTGATGACGGTGAAGGAGCAGCTCCTCTACGAGGTCCACGATCCCGGCAACTACATCACGCCGGACGTCGTGGTCGATTTCACCACCACGCGGCTCGAGCAGGTCGGCCCGGACCGCGTGCGCGTGAGCCGGATCTCGGGCAAGCCCCGCACGCCGACGCTCAAGGTGTCGATCAGCTGCGCCGAAGGCTTCATCGGCGAGGACATGTTCTTCTACGCCGGGCCCGGCGCGTTGCGCCGCGCCAGGCTCGCCAAGCGGATCCTCGAGGAGCGATTCGAGATCGTGGGGTTGCAGGCCGAGGAGGTGCGCATCGATTTCCTCGGCATGAACGCGATCCACGGCGCCGCCTCGCCGAAGGCCTGGCCGGAGCCGTACGAGATCGCCGTCCGCGTGGCCGCGCGCACGCGCACGCGCGAGGAGGCGAACAAGGTCGGCCGCGAGGTCGACGGCATGGCCGTGTCCGGCATCGCGCACACCGGCAAGCGAGTGCCGCACCAGGATCGCACGCGCGAGATCATCGGCGTGTGGTCGTCGCTCGTGCCGCGGGAAAAGCTGACGCCGAGCATCGTCTACCTGGAGAGCTAGCCATGCGAGTCATGCTGCAGCACGTGGCCCACGCGCGCTCCGGCGACAAGGGCAACACCGCGAACATCGCCGTCATCGCCTACGCCGCCGAGCTCTATCCGCTCTTGAAGGAGCAGCTCACCGCCGAGCGGCTCAAGGCGTTCTACCAGGGTGTCATCACCGGCAACGTCGAACGTTACGCGGTCGACGGCCTGCACGCGCTCAACTTCGTCGCGCACGGGGCGCTCGGCGGCGGCGTCTCGCGCAGCCTCTGCCTCGACAACTACGGCAAGGCGCTCTCGGGTGCCCTGCTGGGGTTCGAGCTGGAGATCCCCGACGAGCTGCGCCCGCACCTGCGCAACCTTTAGCAACCACGGAGCACTCATGAGCCTCGGAATCCGCTTCGTCGCAGTCGCCGCGCTCGCCGTCGCGTCGATGTCTGCGCTCGCCCAGTATCCGGAGAAGGCGGTGCGCATCATCGTCCCCTATCCTCCGGGCGGCACCACCGACATTCTGGCCCGCGTCGTGGCGACGCGGCTCACCGAGCGGCTCGGCCAACCGTTCGTGGTCGAGAATCGGCCCGGGGCGAGCGGCGCGATCGGGTCGGTCGCCGTCGCCAAGGCGCCGCCGGACGGGTACCTGCTGGTGATGGGGACGGTCAGCTCCCACGGCATCAACTCGGCGCTGTCGAAGACGCTGCCCTACGACGCGGTCAAGGACTTCGCGCCGATCACGGTGGTGGCGAGCACGCCGAACGTGCTCGCGGTGAACCCGGGGTTCGCGGCGAAGAATCTCGGCGAGGTGCTCGCGGCCGCGCGTCAGAAGCCCGGCGCGCTGAACTTCGGCTCGACCAGCCCCGGCGGCTCGCCGCACATGAGCGCCGAGCTCCTGAAGATGATGGCCGGCGTGGACATCGTTCACGTCCCGTACAAGGGCGCCGGACCGATGCTCGCCGACCTGATCGGCGGGCAGATCCAGATGGGCTTCGACAATCTGCCCTCCTCGATGTCGCACATCAAGTCGGGGAAGATCCGCGCGATCGCCGTCACGACGACGAAGCGCTGGCCGGGCGCGCCGGACATCCCGACGATCGCCGAGAGCGGCGTGCCCGGCTACGAAGTGTCGGGCTGGTTCGGTCTGCTCGCGCCGGCGGGGACGCCGAGGCCGGTCGTCGACGCCCTCTACCGGGCGGTGAGCGAGATCCTGAAGCAGCCGGAGGTGTCGAAGCAGCTCTACGAGCTCGGCGCGGAGCCGGTGGGCAACACACCCGAGGCGTTCGGCCGGCAGATCGCGGCCGAGGTCGACAAGTGGAAGAAGGTCGTCGCGACGACCGGGGTCAAGGTCGAGTAGCCGCTACGCGGCGAGCTCCGCGGCGAACTTCGGATAGGTCTCCGCAATCTCGTCGCGGATGCGGCCGCGAATCAGGGCGAGCATCTGGGGCCCGGGCTCGGGCGTCGTCCGGACGGTCCTCGCCCGGTCGAAGTCGAAGCCGGTGTTCGCGACGATCTCCTCGACCGTATGCCCGGGATGGACGCTCTCGAGCGCGAAGCGCCTGCGCGTCCTGTCGAATGCGAACAATCCTCGCCCGGTCACGAGTTTCCACGGCCCGCCGGGGCGATACACGCCGGGCGCGCTCGTGCCAGCGGCCGAAACGAAGTCGACCTTCGGCACGAAAACCCGCGGCGTATGCTCCTCGCGGAACAGGATCACCTTCGGCACCAGGAAGTAGAGATAGGCCGAGCCGTACGAGCCCGGCCAGCGGACGTCGCTCCGCGGATACGCGCCCGCTCCGACGAGATTGATGTTCGCCTCGCCGTCGATCTGCCCGCCGCCCAGGAAGAACGCGTCGACACGGCCCTGCGCGGCGCGGTCGAAAGTCTCGACGCCGCCATCGGTGAAGTCGGTGTGCTTGCGCGAGCCGAGGATGGTGAGCCGCAGCGCGCCGCCCGCGAGCTCGCGGGCTAGGAGCGCCGCCGAACCCGGGATCGGCGAAGCATTCCCGATCACGACGTTGCGGCAGCCCGCGAGCAGTTGCGCGACGGTCGCGATCAGGAGCTCGGTCGGAGAGACGCTCGCTGGAGCACCTTCGTGCTGCGCACTCCGGTATGAGCCCTTCGGGCGGCCGTGCGGGCTCATGGCGCGGCCGGCTCCAGCGCGAGCCACTCGTCGAGCCACGCGCGGAAGCCCTCGCCGGTGCGCGCCGCCCGGGCGTAGCGCGCCAGCGCCGCGGCGTCGGGGTCGTAGTGCCCGGGGAGGCCGAGCGGCGCCGCGCCGCGCCTCGCGACCGCGATGCGCGTGATGTAGATCGCGGGGATCACGCCCGCCGCCCGGTCGCGATCCGCGAGCAGGTTCCCTTCGACGATCTCTTCGACGGTAACGAAGCTCTCCCGCGCGGCCTGCGCCATCCGCAGCAGGTCGCGGCTGCGGCCGATGAACACGTTGCCCGCGCGGTCGGCACGCGGGGCGTGGAATAGCGCGACGTCCGGCTTTATCGCCGGCACGACGACGATCGGATCGCCCGGTGGGAAGGGGTTGTCGATCACCTTCCAGTCGGCGCGCTGGGCGAGGACGTCGGTCCCGATCACGCCGCGGAGCGGCATGAACGGCAACCCCTTGAGCGCCGCCAGTAGCCCGGCGTGAATCGCCGGGCAGGTCGCATCCATCACGCGCAGGCTGCCGTCGCGCACCGCGGCCGCGAACCGGGGTGCGGTGCCATGCTCGCCGAGCGCAACCGCCGAGGTCTCGATCGCGGCGACGCACCCGGCGCCGATCAGGACGTCGGCCTGGATGCCGCTCGTCGGCACGCACACGAGATGCAATCCCCGCACGCCGCGCTGCACCAGCGCGCGCGTCGCCGCGATCGCGACGCCAAACGGATCGTTCGGCACCGCGAGCTTCGCGCCGTCGGGGATCGCGGCGGCGAGCTCGTCGATCGAGCCAGCGCAACTGGCGGGGAGCGTCGCCATAACCGCGATTATAGGCAGGCGATCGGCTCTATACTTTCGCGCCCTGCCAAGAGGATCCCAAGAGGACGCAATGGCCCGCATTCCGTACGCCGACACCGAACGCCCCGACATCGCCCCGCTCGCCGCGCGCATCAAGGCCGAGCGCGGCGGGAGCATCCTGAACCTCTATCGCATGTTGCTCCACAGCCCGCCGGTCGCGGAGGGTTGGCTGACGTTCCTCACGGCGATCCGGCAGAAGTCCGGCCTCGCCGCGAAGGTGCGCGAGCTGGTCATCATGCGCATTGCCGTGCTGAACGCGGCGGAGTACGAGTTCAGCGCGCACTTGCCGTTTGCGCGAGACGCGGGTGCGAGCGACGCCGCGATCCAAGCGCTGCGGTCGGGGAGTACCGATCCCTTCGACGAGCGCGAGCGCGCAGCCCTCGCCTACGCCGAGGCGATGACGCGCACGATCCGCGTGCCCGACGACGTGTTCGCCGCGGTGCGGCGGCACTTCGACGACCGGGCGCTCGTCGAGCTGGCCGCGACGGTCGGGGCATACAACATGGTGTCGCGCTTCCTCGAGGCGCTGCAGATCGACCACCAGTGAAGATGGCGCGCGCGGACTTCACGCACGCCCACCGCTTGCGCGTCCGCTGGTCCGAAGTGGACATGCAGCACGTGGTGTTCAATGCGAACTACCTGATGTACTTCGACTGTGCAGTGGCGGAGTACTGGCGCGCGATCGGCAGCGGTCGCGAGCGGCAGCTGTCCGAGATATACATGCGGCTCTACACGGTGAAGTCCGTCGTCGAGTACCGCGCTCCGGCGCGCTATGACGAGGAGATCGACGTCTGCGCCCGGGTCGCACGCTTCGGCCGCTCCTCGATGAACTTCGCGTTCGGCATCTGGCGCGGGACGGACGAACTGGCCTCGGGTGAGCTCGTGTACGTCCATGCCGATCCCGAAACGCGGAAATCGGTGGCGATCCCGCAGTTGCTGCGGGACGCGGTGGTCGGGTACGAGCGCGTGCGCCCCGAGTTGAGCTAACGCCCACGCGGTGCGGCGAGCCGATCGATCATCGCCTTCACGGCCCGGATCTGCGGCGCTGCCTTGGCGGCGTACTGCGGCCCGGTATAGCCCCACCAGTCCCAGCAGCCGCGCGGATTCAGCACGTAGCTCCAGCGGAAATTCCGGATGCCCGGGCCGTTCCGCGGCGTCGTCTGCGGGTAGAGGACGATCAGCCGGTTCGTGTCCGCCCAGCGGTTGTAGCCCGCCTCGCGGACGAACCGCTCGCCGATCTGCTCGACGCTCATGCGGCAGCCGTGCAGCGCGACATGGACGCGGCAGGTTTCGGTCTCGCACGCGCGCGGCACGTAGAGGAAGCCCGAGTCGCCCAGGCTGATCGCGTAGGCGTCGCCCCCGGCGAGCGGCCGCTGGTCGAAGCGGACGATGCGGCCGGTCTCCTTCTCCGCCGGCGGCTCGAGCGGACCGAGGATGTGCTTTAGCAGCTCGCCCGCCGCGTCGTAGTCGCAGTCGTTGAGGAACGGCGAGGCGGTCGCGCTGCAGGCGACGCCCGCGTTCTCGGTGATCATCCCGTGCCCCGCCGGCCTGTCGGCGACGAGCACGAGATTCTCCGGCGGGGGCTTGAAGAGCGAGTAGAAGCGCCGTGTCGCCTCGACCACCGGGGGCTCGACGACTCTGTCGAGCGTGCCGGCGAACAGCCACACGCGCGCGGCGGCGAGGTTCGCGACCGGGTCGATCAGGCCGGTGCGCGCCAGCACCTCGGCCTCGGCCTGCAGCAGCTCGATCGACGGCAGCGGCGCGCGGGCGCTCGGGCTGGTGCAGTTGTAGAGCGCGGACCACAGGCTGCCCTGCGCGCAGTAGTACGGCCCGCCGGCGAGAATGCCGGCGCCCCTCACCACGCCGGAGTGCGCGACGTGCAGCTGCACCGCCATGAAGCCACCCGAGGAGATGCCCGACACGGTGACTTCGCGCGCGGCGCCGTGGGCGGGCAGCGCGTCGTTTGCGGCGGCGTGGCACGCGGCCGCGAGGAAGACAGCCGTCGCAGCGAGCCTGATTGTCACGGCAGCGGGAGGGCAAGCGGCACGCGCCTATAATAACTGCCGCTCTTCTTTCTCGACCGCGAGGTTCCCGATGCAAGTCCGCGACAAGCTCTACATCAACGGCGCGTGGGTCGCGCCGCACGGCAAGGGATCGATCGACGTCCACGGCGCCGCCACCGAGGAGGTGATCGCGCGCATCCCCGAGGGCGATGCCGCCGATGCGAACGCCGCGGTCGCGGCGGCCCGCGCGGCGTTCGACGCCTGGAGCGCGACGCCGCCCGCCGACCGTGCCGCGTTCCTCGCGAAGATCAACGAAGGAATGAAGGCGCGCTCGGAGGAGATCGGCCGCACGATCGCCGAGGAAGTCGGCATGCCGCTCAAGCTCGCGACCAAGATCCAGGCGGGCTCGCCGACATTCACCTTCGGCATGTACGCAAAGATGCTCGGCGACTTCAAGTGGGAGGAGAAGGTCGGCAACTCGGTCGTGATGCGCGAGCCGGTGGGCGTCGTCGCCTGCATCACGCCTTGGAACTATCCGCTGCATCAGATCGCCGCGAAGGTCGCGCCGGCGCTGGCGGCCGGTTGCACGGTGGTGCTGAAGCCCTCCGAGATCGCGCCGCTGAACGCGTTCATCCTCGCCGAGATCATCGACTCGGTCGGGCTGCCGCAGGGCGTCTTCAACCTCGTGACCGGCTATGGGCCGGTGGTGGGCGAGGCGCTGGCGGGAAATCCGGACGTCGACATGGTGTCTTTCACCGGGTCGACCCGCGCCGGCAAGCGCGTCTCGGAGCTCGGCGCGCAGTCGGTGAAGCGGATCGCGCTCGAGCTCGGCGGCAAGAGCGCATCGATCGTGCTCGACGACGCCGATCTCGCCGCGGCGGTGAAAGGGACCATGAGCGCGTGCTTCCTCAATTCCGGCCAGACCTGCAGCGCGCACACGCGGATGATCGTGCCGGAATCGCGCTACGCCGAAGCCGCGAAGCTCGCCGCCGAGGAAGCGCAGAAGTACACCGTCGGCGATCCGCTCAGGGACGAAGCGCGGCTCGGGCCGCTCGCCTCCGCGGCGCAGCGCGAGCGCGTCCTCGGCTACATCCGCAAGGGCATCGAGGACGGCGCCGAGGTGCTCGCGGGGGGGCCCGATGCGCCAGCAGGGCTGGCGAAGGGGTACTACGTGAAGCCGACCGTGTTCGGAAGAGTGGACCCGAAGTCGACCATCGCGCAGGAAGAGATCTTCGGGCCGGTGCTCTCGATCATCGCCTGCAAGGACGAAGACGACGCGGTGCGCATCGCAAACGACACGCCCTACGGCCTCGGCGGCGGGGTGTGGTCGAAGGACGAGGCACGCGCGCTGCGGGTGGCGAAGCGCCTGCGCACCGGGCAGGTCGACATCAACGGCGGGCCGTTCAACATGTTCGCGCCGTTCGGCGGCTACAAGCAGTCCGGCCACGGCCGCGAGCTTGGCAAGTACGGGCTCGAGGAGTTTCTCGAGCTGAAATCGGTGCAGCTCAAGCCGGAGCCCAAGCCGGCGTAGCGGGTTATGACGACGCGAGGGGGCATATCCGCCTCGCGCTCTCCGCGATCCGAGGAGAATCGCCGCCTTACGGCCGCGATTCTCTCTCCAGGCCACGTTCAGCGCTGCCGGGCCCGCGGAAACAGTCCGGCGACGAAATCGGCGAACACGCGCACCTTCGCCGAGAGGTGGCGGTTCTGCTGATACACGACGGAGAGCGGATAGCGGTCGGTGCGCTGCCAGTCCACGAGGATCGGCCGTAGCGCCCCCGAGGCGATCCAGCGGCTCGCGACCAGGTCCAGCAGCATCACCACGCCGGCGCTCGCAATCGCCACGTCGATGAGCGCCTCGGCGTTCGACAGGTTGAGCGCGCCGTTCGGCGTGAAGGCCATCCGCTCCCCGTCCTTCTCGAACACCCACTCGAGCACCGACCCCAGCGTCACCGAGTGCAGGCCCAGGCAGTTGTGGCCGCCGAGATCCGCCGGATGCTGCGGCGTGCCGCGCAGCGCGAGATAGTCGGGCGAAGCGCAGGCCACGAAGTTCGCCTCGTAGACGCGGCGGGCGATCAGCGACGAGTCCGCGAGCGGCCCGATGCGCAACGCCGCGTCCACCCCCTCCCCCAGCAGGTCGACCCGGCGGTCTTCCAGAATCGCCGTCACGCGCAACTCAGGGTATTGCGCGGCGAACCTCGGTAGCGCCGGGACGACGAACTGCCGCCCGATGGCGGTCGGCAGATCGACCCGCAGCGGGCCGCGAGGGGTGACCCGTCCTGCCCCCAGCATCGACTCGGTCTCCTCCACGTCGGCCAGCACCCGGCGGGCGTGCTCGAGATAGGCGGTCCCGTCGTCAGTAAGCGCTAACCTCCGGGTCGTCCGGTTCAATAGCTTGATTCCAAGGCGATTTTCCAGCGCGGCAATATGCGCGGTCACGGTCGCCTTCGAGAGATCCAGCCGGTCTGCGGCCCGGGAAAAGCTCCCCAGCTCGACCACCCACCGGAACACTTCCATGCTTTGCAGCCGATCCATGGACGCCTATTGTTCATCTCCACCAAATAGTGATTTAGATGTTACCCCGTTTATTCAGTCCGAGCGAACCGTCAGTATTCGCCCCATCGAGCGAGCCACTGGCCAGCCCGAAGGAAGGCCCCTCAACCCGAACGAAAGGATCACCACCATGAAACGCACTCTGATCGCACTCGCACTCGCCCTCGGCGCCACCGCCGCGGTTGCCGAGCCCACGCTGTCGACCGCGCAGAACGACATCCGCTTCAAGAGCATCCCGGAAGCAACCGCCTACCAGAGCCAGGCCCAGCTGGTCGACGACAACGCCCCTGGCTACCCCTTCAACCCGTAACACCGTCACTAACCGACAAGGAGTCACACCATGAAAAACACCCTGATCGCCCTCGTCCTCGCCCTCGGCGCCACCGCCGCGGTCGCCGAGCCCACCCTGAACACCGCGCCGAACGACTTCGGCCGGAAGCACTCGACCGAAGCCACCACGTACCAGAGCCAGGGTAGCCAGCTGGTGGACGACAACGCCCCCGGCTACCCCTTCAACCCGTAACACCGTCACCAACCGACTCAAGGAGCCACACCATGAAAAACACCGTGATCGCCGTCGTCCTCGCCCTCGGCGCCACCGCCGCGGTCGCCGAGCCCACTCTGAACACCGCGCAGAACGACTTCGGCCGGAAGCACTCGACCGAAGCCACCGCGTACCAGAGCCAGGGTAGCCAGCTGGTGGACGACAACGCCCCCGCCTATCCCTTCAACCCGTAATGCCAGCGCCCGGCACTGCCGGAACCGGTTCGGTCCCGGCAGCGCAAGGACGCGACAACAACAAGGAATCCTCGCAAATGGAACCGCGTCTAGTCCTTCACATCTTCGCCGTGATCTTCCTCGTCGCCGCGTCGCTGACGGCGATGGCCGATCAAAGTGGCCGCCTAATCGGGGTGCACGAGCTCCCGCCGTTCGTGACCGATCGCGTCGAGCTGCCGTTCGGCGCGAGCGCCGACCGGCCGACGACGGGCGATCTGCATCAGCCCGAGCGTCCGACGAATGCGGCCTGACGAGGCGAGGACACCGATGAACACGACCACACGGCGGCAATCGGATCGGCGGGTTTCGCCGGGACGCCCGTTCTGTGTCGCCGCCCTTCTAGCGGCGACGCGCCGCTACTTCGCGACCCCGCTCGCGAACCGACGCGTAGACGGGGCTGTCGACCGGCTGGCCTGCCCGGGCTAAGATCGCCCGCACTCGTCGGCCCATTCGAAGGTGATGCGATGCTCGTTCTCAGCGCCGGTACCGGACATGTCGTCCAAGCCATCGCGCGCGAGCTCGCCCGGCGCCCGGGTCTGAAACGATTCCTGCCGGCCGGCCCGGCGCGCGGCGCCGTAACGGGCTTCGAGCTCGTCGCCCCGGGCACCGCGGATCGCACCGCGCGCGCGCGCGCCCTCGACGGTGCCACGGAGCTCGTCATCCTGCCGACCTTCGACGCCCGCGCCGCCGAAGGGCAGGGTGCGCTCGTGCGCGAGGCCGCCGCTGCGGGCGTGCGCCGGGTCCAGCTCGGTTCGCTGATCGGCGCCGACGCCCGGTCGCCGGTCTGCCTGCTGCGCTGGGTGGGTACGCTCGAGCGCGAGGTCCTCGCCAGCGGCCTCCCGCACGACGTCCTGCGCTGTGCCCCGTTCATGCAGAACCTCGCGCTGTTCACCCGCCGGAACGAAAGCGGGCTCGCCGTGGTCGGTCCATTCCGCGACGCCGCCTTCCCGTGGCTCGATGCCGCCGACGTCGGCATCATCCTCGCCGGGGCCGCCGCGCGCGACGAGCCGGGCAACGTTCTCTGCCAGCTCTCGGGGCCGGAGCAGGTCGGCTTCGAGACGGTTGCCGAGCGGCTGGGCGAGGCCCTCGGCGAGCGCGTCCGCTACGTGGACGTCTGTCTTCCCGAGGCGCAGGGGCTGCTCGAGGCGAACGGCTTCTCGCCGCCGCAGATTCGCGCGCTCACCGAGTACTGGGACTACCTGGTGAGCGGCGTCGTGAAGCCGGCCCGCTGCGAAACGGCGCTCAAGCTGCTCGGCCGGTGCCCCCGCTCACTCGCCGAGTACTTCGCCGAGCATGCGCGGGCGCTGCGGCTGGCAGCGTAGCCCGCTAGTCGTGACTCACCACCCGCTGTAACAAGCCATTCGACGTCCCGGCCGAGACCAGGCGCTCGCACTGCGCGGCCGTGAGGGCAGTGTTGTCGGCCGCGGTCTCGTCCCGCATCAGGTTGCCGGGCGCGTACGAATGCTCGCCCGAGTCCATCAGCACGTGGGCAAGCTCGTGCGCGAGTGCGAGCGGGAGATCGCGGATGCGAGCGGTCAGCCACACCGTGCCGGCGAGCTCGGGACGGTTGGCGGTGTTGCCGCGCCCGAACGCTTCGGCGTCGTAGGGCGGCTGGTGGCGCGTGTCGCGCACGAAGAACGCCGCGGGCTTCGCCGGGCGCAGCCGCCGGACCAGCTCGCGCGCCGCCGGCGTCGCCAGATAGCGGAACCGCGGATCGCCGCCGGCGAGCACGTAGAGCTCCGCGCGCTCGAGCCGCACCCTGCACTGCGCGAAGATCGGCGCCGCATCGCGTACCGCCTGCACGATGCGCTCGGGCTGCCACGGCGTATCGGTGAACGTGAAGAGGTCGAGCTGCAGCCGGTGCGTGGCGGGCGGCACGCCCGCGTACGGCAGCGTCTGCTCGGGTAATGGGAACGTCTCCGCGATCCGCAGCGGCGCCGGCACCGTTGCGGGCCCGGACGCGCATGCCGCGACCGCAAGGCAGGCGAGCGCAACGGAGCGAAATACGGCGAGGCGGCGCATCGGCCGGGCGATTGTAGGCGGACGGTTGAACTTTTCGCGCGCCGGCGGCATAGTCGCGGCACGCTGCACGGATTGCCGACACCATGAGCCTGAACCGTTACCTCGCTGCGCTCACCGCCCTCGCCCTCTTTCTCTCGGGCACCGCGCTCGCCCACCACGGCTGGAGCGAGTACGACTCCTCAAACGAGCTCAAGCTCACCGGCAAGATCGTCGAGTCCGGGTACGAGCATCCGCACGGCCACATCAAGCTCGAGACACCCGGCAAGACCTGGCTCTGCGTGCTCGCCCCGCCGTCGCGGATGGAGAACCGCGGGCTGTCGAAGGACGCCCTCAAGGTGGGCAACTCGGTGACGGTGGTCGGTTACCCGAACCGGAGCAAGCCCGAAGAGATGCGCGCCGAGCGCATCGTGTCTCAGGGCAAGACGGTCGAGCTGCGCTAGAGCCGCTCGGACTGCGTCGACAAGGAGGAGGTGCGGCGCGGGGGCTCGTGTCCCCGCGCCGCAGCGCTATGGATTTCACCGCTCTGCTCGAGGCGCTCGAGCACTCGTCGCTCGCCGGCGCGATGAAGCATTCCCTGTGGCTCTACCCGATCGTCGAGATCGCGCACATCGCCGGCTTCGCGCTGCTCGTCGGCGCGATCGCGACGTTCGACCTGCGCCTGCTCGGGTTCGCGCCCTCGACGCCGGTGCGCGCGCTCGAGCGCAGCCTCCTCCCCTGGGCGTGGGTGGCGTTACTCGTGATCGTCCCGACCGGGATCGCGATGTTCTCGGCGCACGCGGTCGATTTCGCCGGCAACCTGGCGTTCCGCGTGAAGCTCCTCCTGATCCTTGCCGCGGGCGTGAACGCATTCCTGTTCCACCGCGGCGTGTTCCGTACGGTCGCGGCCTGGGACCAGCATTCGCCCGCCCCGCGCACGGCCAAGGCCTCGGCCGTGCTCTCGCTCGCGATCTGGCTCGGTGTGATCAGTTGCGGGCGGCTCATCGCTTATCTGTAGCCCAGGGCGGCCGGCGCGGCGCGGGCGGGATAATCGAGCGCCCCCAGATCCCGCATCCATGCGCAAATGGCGCGGACGCTCGCGTCGGCGTTCTCGGTCAAGCCGCTAGCGCAGCCGTGGCGCCCCACCGTCGGCGATCGACTCGCCGTACCACAGCCGCTCGATCCTCGCCCAGTAGGCGCCGGCCTCGCACATCGGGCAGGCGCGCGAGGTTCCGTACAGCTCGCAGCCCGCGAGATCGCGCGTCTTCAGGCGGCGCGCGGCATCGCGGATCGCCTGCATCTCCGCGTGCGCCGTCGGATCCGGCGTCGTGATCACCGCGCTCACGCCTTCGCCGACGACCTGGCCGTCCTTGACGACGACCGCGCCGTAGGCTTGGTCGCCGCGCTCGAGGGCGATCCGTCGCATCTCGAGGGCGCGCTGCATGAACAGTTCCCGCGAACCCGGTTGCGCACGCACTGGCGACGCGAGCTGGAGCACGGCGAGGCCACCGAGCCCGATCGCCGCGCGGCGCGCGCGATCGCAGCCGCCGCTCATCGGAGCACGATCCGTCGCCACGCACCGAACCGCCGGCGGAGATGGAGCAGGACGCCCATCACGAGACTATAGACGACCGTCGCCGTCCACCCGCCCAGCGCGCCCCAGTCGAGGCCCGGCAGGAATAGGGTCAGGCGCGCGATCGCTTCGGACGCAGTGCTCATGGGGATGCATCGCATCGATGCCTGCCAACCCCGTGCAACGGATGCGGCGGACGCGGGCGCGATGCGACCGTGCAGCTTTCCCCTACCCGTGCTGCCGGATGAACTCCCGGATGCGCGGCGCGATCGCCTCGCGCCACCGCCGCCCGCTGAAAATCCCGTAGTGGCCGACGCCCGGCACGAGGAAGTGGCTCCGGCGCTTCGCCGAAAGACCGGTGCACAGCGCGTGCGCCGCCTCGGTCTGGCCATTGCCCGAGATGTCGTCGAGCTCCCCCTCGATCGTGAAGAGCGCGGTCCGGGCGATCGCCTGCGGCCGCACCGGCTGGCCGCGGACGACGAAGCGGCCCTGCGGCAAGTGATGCTCCTGGAAGACGCGGCGGATCGTCTCGAGATAGTACTCCGCGGGCATGTCGAGCACGGCGTTGTACTCGTCGTAGAACCGCCGATGGGCGTCGGCGCTGTCGCCATCGCCCTGGAGCAGGTGATCGTAGTAGTCCCAGTGCGCGTCGGCGTGGCGCGAGGGGTTCATCGCGACGAAGCCGAGGTGCTGCAGGAAGCCCGGGTATACGCGGCGCATAGCGCCGGGATACTTGAGCGGCACCGGATGGATCAGCGTGCGGTCGAACCAGCTGAGCGGCCGCTGCGTCGCGAGGTTGTTCACCGCGGTGGGGCTCTTGCGCGGGTCGATCGGCCCGCCCATCATCGTCATCGTTCGCGGCGCAGGCTCGCCGTCGGCGGCCATCAGCGCGGTCGCCACGAGCACCGGCACCGTCGGCTGACAGACCGAGATCACGTGCGCCTCGGGCCCGAGGAGGCGCAGGAAATCGCGTATGTAATCGACGTAGTCGTCGAGATCGAAGGCGCCGTGCGCGAGCGGCACGAGCTTGGCGTCGGTCCAATCGGTGAGATAGATCTCGTGATCGGGCAGCAATGCGCGCACGGTGTCGCGGAGGAGGGTGGCGAAGTGGCCCGAGAGCGGCGCGACGAGCAGCACCGGCGGATCGCTCCGCACGGCGTCACGGCGGAAGTGCAGGAGCCGGCAGAACGGCTTCTCGATCGCAACCCGCTCTTCGACGGCGACCTCGCGCGCGTCGATGACGGTCGTCGCGAGCCCGAATTCCGGCTTCTCGTAGCGCCGGGTCACGCGGTAGAAGAGGTCGAGGCCCGCGGCGATCCGCCGGCTCGCCGGCAGATAGGCGAGCGGGCTGAACGGGTTGGTCAGCAGATCGCGCTGAGCGGCGGCGACCGAGGTCCACGGCGCGAGCCACGCGTGGCGCATTTCATGCAGCGCGTACAGCAATCGACGACCTCCTCGTGCGGCTGGCGGTTCGTAAAGCTGGCGACCGTTATACCAAGCGGGCGGCGGGCCCGCATTGTCCGGAGTCGCCTCAAGGGCAAAATCGGCGGCCAGCGTGCCAACCGCGCAACAGTTCGGGAGGAAACGAGGCGCGCGCGTGCGAACCGACGCGCGGGCGCGCATGAGCCGTCCCCGATTGCGCCCCGCCACGCCTCCCGCGCATTGACGTTTCGTGCACAATTCGCGCGGCTCGGGCGTACGACGCCGCCAATTCAGGGAGGGACTCCAGTGACGACGCAAGCGCCGGCGCCGAAGATCGACATCTTTCCGCACATCTTTCCGTTCGCCTATTTCGAGCGGATGAAATCGCTCGCGCAGACGAATGCCGCGCTGGCGGGCCAGATCAAGCGCTGGCTGAACGTACCGGTGCTGTGGGACCTCGAGCGACGGATCGCGATGATGAAGCGCTTCCCCGGCTACCGACAGGTGTTGACGCTGTCGATGCCGCCGATCGAGTTCCTCGCCGGCCCCGACGAGGCGCCCGCGCTCGCGCGCCTGGCCAACGACGGCATGGCGGAGATCGTGGCCGGACGCCCGGATCTCTTCCCCGCCTTCGTCGCGTCGTTACCGATGAACGACGTGCCGGCGGCGCTGTGCGAGATGGACCGCGCGATCGGTGCGCTCGGCGCGAAGGGCGTGCAGATCTTCACCAACGTGAACGGCCGCCCTCTCGACGATCCGGAGTTCGTCCCGATCTTCGAGCGGATGGCGACGAAGTACGATCTGCCGGTCTGGGTCCATCCGACGCGCACCGCGAAGTTCGCGGACTACCCCGGCGAAGCGAAGTCGAAGTACGAGATCTGGTGGGCGTTCGGCTGGCCGTACGAGACCAGCGCCTTCATGGCGCGCCTCGTCTTCTCCGGGATGTTCGACCGGCTCCCGAAGCTGCGCATCATCACCCACCACCTCGGCGCGATGGCGCCCTTCTTCGACAAGCGGATCGGCTACGGCTGGGACCAGCTCGGCAGCCGTACCGCCGACGAGGACTACGAGTCGCTGCGCAAAGCGATGAAGAAGCGCCCGCTCGACTACTTCCGCATGTTCTACGGCGACACCTCGGTCAACGGCTCGGCGTCCGCGATCCGCTGCGGGCTCGATTTCTTCGGGGCGCGCCACGTCCTCTTCGGCACCGACTGCCCGTTCGACCCCCAGGGCGGCCCGCTCTTCATCCGCGAGAACATCAAGGCGATCGACTCGCTCGAGCTCGCGAAAGACGACCTGCGGCGGGTGTACTTCGGCAACGCGATCCGGATGCTGCGGCTGAAGCTGCCGGGGGTGAAATCTTCACCGCAACGGCGAAAGGCGCGCGCGAGCACCTGATCCGGCGCGTGCACGACGCGCTCGCGCGAGGGTCCCCGCCGTCTTTGCCTTCCGTTCGCGCCGCTAGGGTGAGAAAGCCGACTCAAGCGACCTTCTTCTGCCCCGCCACCGCTTCGTCGCGCAGCGCGCGCCGCAGGATCTTGCCGACATTCGTCTTCGGCAGCTCCGCGCGGAACTCGACGTGCCGCGGCCGCTTGTAACCGGTGAGATTCGCCTCGCAGTGCTTGCGGATCTCGTCCTCGGTGAGCGCCGGGTCCTTTTTCACCACGAAGAGCTTCACCGCCTCGCCCGACTTGTCGTCGGGCACGCCGATCACGGCGCACTCCAGGACGCCCGCGTGCTGGGCGACGACGTCCTCGACCTCGTTCGGATACACGTTGAACCCCGACACGAGCACCATGTCCTTCTTGCGGTCGACGATGCGGACGAACCCCTTGTCGTCGATCGTGGCGATGTCGCCGGTGGCGAAGAAGCCGTCGGGGCCGATCACCTTCGCCGTCTCCTCGGGCCGCTGCCAGTAGCCCTTCATCACCTGCGGCCCGCGCACGCAGAGCTCGCCCACCTCGCCGATCCCGACCGCCTTGCCGCTGTCGTCGCGGAGCTCGACCTCGGTCGATGGGAGCGGCAGGCCGATCGCGCCGCTGTACGCCTTCAGGTCGAGCGGGTTGATACACACGCCGGGCGAGGTCTCGGTCAGCCCGTAGGCCTCGAGCAAGACCGTACCGGTCGCCTTCTGCCAGCGGTCGGCGACCGCCTTCTGCACCGCCATCCCCCCGCCGATCGTGAGCGTGAGCGAACCGAAATCGAGCTTCGCGAAGTCGGGATGGTTCAAGAGCGCGTTGAACAGCGTGTTGACGCCGGTGATGACGGTGAACTTGTGCTGGGCGAGCTCCTTCACGAAGCCGGGGATGTCGCGCGGATTGGTGATCAAGACGTTGCACCCGCCCATCTTCATGTACGTGAGGCAGTTCCCGGTGAGGGAGAAGATGTGATACAGCGGCAGCGCGGTGATGATCACCTGCTGCTCCTCGCTGAGAAACGGCTGCTGCCAGGCCTTCACCATCTCCAGATTCGCGAGGATGTTCCGGTGCACGAGCATCGCGCCCTTCGACACGCCGGTCGTGCCGCCGGTGTACTGGAGGAACGCGATGTCCTCGAGCGCGACCGGGACGCGCTTCAGCGCGTGGCGCGCACCTTCGGCGATCACCTCGTTGAACCGCAGCGCGTTCGGCAGCTCGTAGGCCGGGACCATCTTCTTGACGTGGCGCACGACGAAATTCACGAGCGTGCCCTTGAGGCCGAGCAGGTCGCCGAGCGCGGCGGCGACGACGTGCTTCACCTTGGTCTTGCCGAGCACCTGCTGCAGGGTCGAAGCGAAGTTCTCGAGGATGACGATCACTTCGGCGCCGGAGTCGTTCAGCTGATGCTCCAGCTCGCGCGCGGTATAGAGCGGATTGACGTTGACGACTACGCACCCGGCGCGCAGCGCGCCGAAAAGCGCCACCGGGTACTGCAGCACGTTCGGCATCATGATCGCGACGCGCGCGCCCCTGCCAAGTCCCTTCGCCTGCAGCCAGGCGCCGAAGTTCTGCGTCAGGCGGTCGAGGTCGGCGAAGGAGATGCTCTTGCCCATGCTGTGGTACGCCGGGCGCTCGGCGTACTTCTTGACGCTCGCCTCCACGAGCTCGCCGATCGACTGGTACTCGTCGTAGCGGATCTCCGCCGGGACGCCGGGGGGATAGCTCTTCAGCCAGATCTTCTCCACGTTCCTCTCCTCCTCTTCCGGTTTTCACGCTGCGAGGGGCATACCCATCGCGCTCCCCGAGCTCGGGGACATCGCCGCCTCGAGGCGGCGATGCTTTTCTTGGTCCGCTTTGCGGCGCCTGTACACCGCGCTCGTACCCCTGCGTCGGGCCCTTATAGGTCGCCCGTAAGCCGGCCCTCTTTCCGTGCCCCTCCTGGGGTCGTTCCGTCCCGCCTCTTCGGCAGCGGGTGCGCGCGAGGATTATCCGTGAACGGCTCCCCGGCCGCCACGAGCGTCGCTTCGACGCCCGAAAGCGACTTCTGACACGGTGTTGAAAAAAGGGGGCATGCCCCCTTTTAGATCCCCCAAGTCGGTAGGCGGGTGAGAAAGGGCGCTGTTCGAAGGGCGTAACGAGATCATGCTCACGACGCGGTTTTCAACAGCCTGCTAACTGATCGCGTCGGCGCGCCGGATGCTCGCGATCATGGAGCTCTGCAGGAGGAACTCTCGCGCGCGACGCGGGTCGGCGTTGGCGCGCCGCAGCTCGTCGAACCGTGCCCGCCGCACTGCCGGGTCGCGCTCGGTGAGCAGGCGGAGATTCCGGATCGAGCCCTCCTGGACGTATTCGACGTTCACCGTGCGGCGCTGCCGCACGTAGCGATCGAGCAGGTCGTCGCCCGCTTCCCCGCGCCAGACTGCACCGAGCTTCGCGGCGAGGTTGATCGCGTCGTGGATGCCGCCGTTCAGCCCGAAGGCGCCGAGCGGATTGTTGAGATGCGCAGCGTCGCCGGCGAGCAGCACGCGGCCGCACCGGAAGTCCTTCGCAACTCTCTGGTGCACCTTGTAGAGGCTCTTGTAGCGGATCGCGTACGGCTCGGGTCGCGCCAGGAAGCGCTGCATCCGCCGCTCGACCGCCGCGGCGGACAGCGTGACCTCATCGGGCTCTTCCGGCGGGACCGGGAACACGACGCGCCAGAGCCCGGGCGGCGCGACATCGGGCATCTTGAAGAGCGCCGCCCACTCGTCGGGATCGGCGATGTATGCGTTGAGCGCAAACCCGTGCGGCGCGAGGTCGTAATTGGTGCTCGCCACGACGAAGCGCTCGGGCCACGTGAACCCCTCGAACTCGACGTCGATCGCCTTCCGCACCGCGCTGCGGCCGCCGTCCGCGCCGACGAGCCACGCGCCCTCGATGCGCTCGGCGCCGTCCGGTGTCGCGACGTCGACCCACACTTTGCCGGCATCCTGGCCGACGCCGGTCACCGGTGCGGAAAAGCGCACTTCCGCATGCGGCAGTGCGCGGAGCAGGTCGAGGATGATCGGCGTGAGCCGGTGCTGCTCCAGGTGGAAGCGATACGGGTAGGGCGTCTCCTCGGCGATGAGCGACACGTCCCATTCGGCGATCAGGCCCGCCTGGCGGTCGCGACTCTGCCAACGCGGCACCTTGATCCCGATCCGGTGCATCGCCTCGGTGATGCCGTACGGCGCCATCATCTCGAGCGTCGGCGGATGAAAGGTCCCCGCGCGCAGATCGTGCGTGAGGCCGGGCTCGGCCTCGAGGACGAGCACCGGAACGTCGCGATGCGCGAGCGCGAGTGCGGTGAGAAGGCCGACCGGCCCGGCGCCGGCGACGATGACTCTGCGCGGGGGAGCCGCCGCCGGGCTCATTGGACGAGCGGGACGCCCTTCTCCTTGAAGTACTGGATCGCACCCTCGTGATACGGCACGTCGAACTTGCGCCAGAGCCGCGCGGGGTCGAGCTCGCGGAACTGCGCGAAGCCCTCGGCGAGTGCGATCCTCTGCTCGGCGATCGTCTTCGCGAGCTGGTACACGCGCTCCTTGGGCACCGCGGCGTTGGTGAAGAACACGTAGTCGTAGAACATAGTGAGCACCGGCTCGGTCACGCCGGTGAGCGCCGGCGAGGGCTCGGCGCGGCCGAGATAGGCGGTCGGAACCGCCTTCTGCATCGCCGCCACCGCCCCCGGCGACGCATCCATCGGGATGAAGCGGATGCCGCCGACCTGCACGTCGACCTCCTTCACCTTCGCTGCGCCGAGCGCGAAGAACCCGACGTCCGCGCGGCCGGCGGCGAACTCGTCCGCGCCGCGCACTACGTTCGGCACCAGGACGGGCTTCACGTCCGCAACCGTCATCCCGCCGTTCGCGAGCATGCCGTCGGTGATCGTCCGGATGATCTCCTGCGTGTTGTAGCCGTAGGGCACCGACCGCCCGCGCACGTCTCGGATCGAGCGGATCGGAGAGTCCTTGCGGACGAAGAAGCCGACCTTGATCGGGAACATGATCGCGATCATGCGGAGGCTTCCGTGCGGCCGGCCCTTGAAGATGCCGGTGCCGCCAAAGGCCTCGGCGACCTCGAGCGTATTGACGAAGGCCGCGTCGATGTCGCCCGCGTTGACGAGCGGCATCATCGCCGAGGTGCCGCTCGAGGGCTGGACTCTCGCCTGGACGTTTGCGGAGTCGAGCAGGACCTTCGCATAGGCGGCGCCGAGCGAGAAGGTGAGCGTGCCCTGCGGGCTCGTCCCGATGGCGAGCGGCTGCTGGGCGAAGGCGGGTGCGGCGGCCAGCGCCGCCGACAGGAGCATCGCGCGGCGCATCGCTCGCCTCTCAGGCCGCGGATTGCTGCGGCTGGGGCAGGTCGAACATGCCCTTCGGCAGCGTGTCGATGAAGGCAATCGTCTCGTCCAGCTTGACGACGTCCGCGTACTTGGCGTGCATGTCGCAGAGATTGATCGCGTGGCTCGCCTGGGACCGGTCGAAGCAGCCCTCCTCGACCACCGTCATCCGGTAGTTGCTGGAGAACCCGTCGATCACCGACGCGCGGACGCAGCCGCTCGTGCTCACGCCCGCGATGATGACGCTGTCCGCGCCGAGCAGGACGAGATAGCTCGCGAGCGGCGTGGCGTAGAAGGCGCTCGGCTTCTGTTTGTACAGCACGATGTCCTGCGGCTCGGGTGCGATATCGGGCACGATGGTGTTGCCAGGGAGGTTGGTGCCGCGCGCGATGACGCGCTCGGCGGTGCGGGTGTTCTTCCAGGCCCACGAGCCCTGGTCCCAGTTGTCGGGCCGGCGGCCGCTCGTCGTGTAGATGACCGGCAGCCCCTTGCCGCGCCCGGCCGCGAGCAGGCGCTTGATCGCGCTCACGCTCTCCCAGGCCTCCTCGCCGCAGGAGTTTCGCCAGCGCTTGATCGACTCTAGGATCGGCTCGGGCTTGTCGCCGCAGAAGTCGTAGTTCACGTCGACGATCAGGAGCGCCGGCCGCTTGCCGAAGCCCTGCCGCGCGCCGTAGCCCGAGGCCGCGAAGACCTGCTTGTCCCGCTCGGTCAGGAATCTGTTCCAGATCGGCTCGTTCATCTGTTGCGTCCTCCGCGGATTGTCGCTGCAGGGGCAAACCCCCGGGCCAACTGTCGGTCTTCAACTCTCGGTCTTGCTCCCGGGGACGATCCCCGGCGGCAGCGCTTCGCAATGGGCTGCGATGTCCCCGGGCCGCGTCAGCCACACCCGGTCGAAGTGAGTGTGGCCGAGAATGCGGCGCAAGCCCCCGCGCAGCGCCCGCAGCCGGTGCGGCTGGCCGAAGATCATCGTGTGCAGCGAGATCGCGAACACGAGCGGCTGCCGCGCGCTCTGCTCGATCATCTCCTCGAACTGGCGCACCACGGTGTCGACGAACTGCAGCGGGTCGTGATGGAGGTACACGACCGGGGTGTAGTCGTTGCACTCCACCGGATAGGGCACGTTGAGCAGCGGCCCGGCGCGCGTGCGCATCCAGAACGGCTGGTCGTCGCAAGGCCAGTCGAGCACGTAGCGGTAGCCGGCCTCCTTGAGCAGATCGGGGGTGACGCGGCTCTCGTTCATCAGCGGCTGCATCCATCCCCGCGGCGGCCGCCCCTCGTGCCGCGCGATTGCGCTGGTCGCGTCGGCGATCAGCTGCTGCTCGTCCTCCTCCGGTCGCACGCCGGGACGCTCCGAGTTCGTGCGACCGTGGCCGATCACCTCGTCGCCGCGCTTGCGAACCGCCGCGAGCACCTCCGGATGGGTCTCGTACAGGCAGGTGTTCACGTTATGCGCCGCGGGCAGGGCGAGCTCGTCGAAGAGCTCGAGCAGACGCCAGGCGCCGACGCGGTTGCCGTACTCGCGCCAGGCCCAGTTCTTGTGGTCCGGCATCGGCAGCGCGGGGCCCAGCACCGGGCCGACGTCCATGCCGAATCCGAAGGTCTCGATGTTGAGCGCGACGTACATCGCGAGCCGCTTGCCGCCCGGCCAGGAATAGTCGGGTCGCTGCGGCAGCGGGCTGTAGTCGAAGCGGCCGTGCGTAGGGAGCGCCATTCGTCCTTCGAGTCCGGTGAGCTCGTTCCCGCCGGACCCGACGGCCCCGGCGCACTTCGCGCCAATGCTATGTGCGGGACGGTGGAAGTGCAAACCGCTTGAAGAACTTCCAGATCTCCTCGTTCGCGTCGATGACGTCAGTGCCCGGGCCGATGATGCGCGGCAGGTAGTCGCGGCGGGCGCCGGGCCAGACGTGGCCCGCGCCGGTGAGCTTCCACAGCGCGATCTCCGCGCCGTCGCGGCAGCCCGAGAACACGTACCGGACCGCGGTGTGCCCGGCGGTGGGCGTGCCCGGCGCGCCGCGGCGTTCCTCGGCGAGCGCCGGCTTCGCGCCGCAGTCCTCGAAGCTCACCCAGCGATACAGCACCTCCTCCGCGTGCGGATGTCGCGTGCGGATGTCGGTCAGCGGGAACGGCTCGCCGAGCCCGCCGTAGTAGAGCGCGCGCTTGTCGTCGACGCTGTGGATGTGGAGGATCGGCACCGCGCGCTTGCCCGGCACCGCGAGCGCGGGCGTTGCATCGTCCGCGCGCCGCTCGGGCAGCACCATGCTGCCTGCCACGGGCGCGATCGCCGCGATCCGGTCCGAGGCCTGCGCGGCAAGCCGGTAGCTCATCATCGCGCCGTTGGAAAAACCGGTCGCGTAAACCCGCGCGCTGTCGATCGGCGCGCGCGCGGCCAGCGCGCCGATGAGCGCGCGGACGAAGCCCACGTCGTCGACCTTCTCGTTCGTCGCGTAGCCGCAGCAAAGCCCGGCGTTCCAGGTGAGCAGCTTCTCCTCCAGCCGCCCGGTGCCGTTGGGGTACACGACGATAAAGCCCTCGCGGTCGGCAAGCGGGTCCATGCGGACATAGTCGCGGTGCGCGGCCGCGTTGCCGCCGCCACCGTGAAAGTTGAGCACGACCGGCACCGGTCGACCGTCCGCCGGCAGCGTCGGGACGTACACGAGCGCGGTGCGCGTGCGCCCATCGTGCGGGATCGACAGCTCGAAGCTGCCGGTGGGCCAGGCGAGGACTTCGCGCGCCTGCGGCGGCTGCGCGTGAGCTGCCAGCCCGGCGGCGGCGAGCGCGAGCGCGGCAGCCGGCTGCTTCCATGCCATCCGCATTGGACGATTCTACGTCGGCGCCGGCCGCACGTGCCCGGCGAGCGCGATCGCGGCGAAGGTCGCCACCATCGATACCCATCCCACCGCGCCGAAGTACACCAGCTCGCCGCGCGCTCACCTACTTGTGCTTGAAGACCGGCTTTCGCTTCTCGACGAACGCCGCCATACCTTCCTTCTGGTCCTCGGTCGCGAACAGCGAGTGGAACATCCGCCGCTCGAACAGGATGCCCTCCGCGAGCGAGCTCTCGTAGGCGCGGTTCACCGACTCCTTGGCGATCATCACCGACGGCAGCGAGAACTCGCAGATCGAGGCGGCGATCTTCACCGCCTCGTCGACAAGGGTCGCCGCCGGCACGATCCGCGACACCAGTCCGGCGCGCTCGGCCTCGTTGGCGTCCATCACGCGCCCGGTCAGGATCATGTCCATCGCCTTCGCCTTGCCGACCGCGCGCGGCAGCCGCTGCGAGCCGCCGGCGCCGGGGATGACGCCGAGCTTGATCTCCGGCTGGCCGAACTTCGCCGTATCGGCGGCGATCACGATGTCGCACGCGAGCGCCACCTCGCAGCCGCCGCCGAGCGCGAAGCCGGCCACCGCCGCGATGATCGGTTTGCGGACGGTCTTGATGCTCTCCCAGTTGCGGGTGATGTACTCGGACTTGTAGACGTCCATGTACGACCAGTCCTTCATCGCGCCGATGTCGGCGCCCGCGGCGAATGCCTTCTCGTTGCCGGTGATGACGATCGCCCCGATGCCGTCGTCCTTCTCGAACGCGGCTAACGCCGCGCCGAGCTCGTTCATCAGCGCATCGTTGAGCGCGTTCAGCTGCTGCGGGCGGTTCAGCGTGATCAGACCGACCGGGCCGCGCGTCTCGGTGAGGATGTTCTCGTAGGGCACGGAGTGGCTCCTTGTCTTGCGCGCCGGCGCGTACGCACCGACGCGAAACGTGTGGCGGATTATACGGTCCGCGTGTTGCGCCCCGCCCCCGCGCCTGGAGGAGGAAGGGACGGTCGCGTTCACCCCGCCGCCGAAAGCCGCGCTCGTCACCAACATGATGACGGTGCTGCTCTCCGAGACCGGCGCGCAGCAGGTGGTGCCGATGGTGCAGGGCTGAGCAGACGCCCCGGCCTAAGCGGGTCTAAGCGTTCTCACCACCGAGCGTGCGATCTCGCCGAGGAAGATCGTGTCCATCCCGACGGCGAGGAGCGTGTAGCCCTGCGCGATGAACGGCTTGGCCTTCTCGGCCGAGCCGACGTAGATGCCGAGCGCGCGGCCGGCCCGCTTGCACGCCTCGGCGACGCGCGCGATCGCGGCCAGCACCTCGGGGTGCTCGACCTCGCCGAGCCGACCCATGCTGCCGGAGAGGTCGTACGGGCCCACGAACACCGCATCGACGCCGTCCACCGCGACGATCCGGTCGATCGCCTCGACCGCGGCGATGTGCTCGCATTGAACGACCACCACTGTTTCGTCGTTCGCGCTGCGGACATAGCGCTGGAAATCGAACCCGTACCCTTGCGCCCGCACCAACCCCACCCCGCGCACGCCGCGCGGCGGGTACTTGCAGAACGAAACGATTGCGGCCGCCTGCTGCGCCGTGTTGACCAGCGGCACCACCACACCGGCGGCGCCGATGTCGAGCGCTTTCTTCAGCGTCGCCTCGGCGCCGTCGGGGACGCGCACGATGCACGGGACGCGGGAGGCCTGGAGGAGACCCTGAGCGGCACGAACGTCGAGCGCGGCGTGCTCGGTATCGACGAACAGCCAGTCGAGTCCGGCGCCGGAGAGAACTTCCGCGACCTCGGGCGCGGGCAAGGCGACGATCGTTCCGAGCAGCAGCTCGTGGTTGCGCAGACGAGTGGAGAAGGTGTCAGTCATCGTCACCCCGGCGAAGCCCGGGATCCAGGGTTGCGCCGGATCGGCTCCTGGCTTGGGCCGGGACGACACGCTCCGCTTGCGCCGGGACGACGGCGCGGTTCACGACCGCTTCCCCTTGTACGCCGATAGCGGCAGCACGTCGATGAGCTCGAGGCGCCGCCGATCCGGCTCGACCTCGGTCAGCGCGGTGGTCTCCTTCATCGTGGTGAGGCTGCGCACGGCCAGCTCCTGGTATTGCCGCGTCGCGTCGGCCTTCCACGCGAGCTCCGCTTCGGTCAGCTCGCGGAGCACTTTCGCCGGAATGCCGGCGACGAGCGTGCGCGGCGGCACCTCGGTCGCCGCCCGCACGAAGGCGAGCGCGGCGACGATCGCCCACTCGCCGATCACCGCGTGGTCGTTGACCACCGCGTGCATCCCGACGAGCGCGTGGGTGCGAATGCGGCAGGCATGCAGGATGGCGCCGTGGCCGATGTGTCCCCCGGCCTCGATGACGGTGTCCTCGTCGGGGAACCCGTGGACGATGCAGCAATCCTGGAGATTCGCGCCCTCTCCGACCACGATCCGTCCGAAGTCGCCGCGCAAGGACGCCGACGGGCCGATGTAGACGCCGGCGCCGACGATCACGTCGCCGATCAGCGTCGCCGACGGATGCACGAACGCTGCCGGGTGCACGACCGGCGTGATGCCGTCGATCGAATAGACGCGAACCATGGGGGCGGCGCCGTTGCCGGCGCGTTAGACTGGGCGCGACGATTCTAGCCCAACCCCGTGCCCCGACTTCTCGCGCTCGTCGTCGCCGCCCTCGTGACCCAAGCTGCTGCCTTCGACCTCCAGGGCCACCGCGGCGCCCGCGGCCTCGCGCCCGAGAACTCCCTGCCCGGGTTCGCACGCGCGCTGTCGCTCGGCGTAACCACCCTCGAGCTGGATGTGGGCGTCACCGCCGACAGCGTCGTCGTGGTGAGCCACGACCGCCGGCTCAACCCCGACGTCGTCCGCGGCCCCGACGGCCGCTGGCTGGCGGGACACACGCGCGCGATCCACGAGCTGACCTTCCACGAGCTGCAGCGCTACGACGTCGGACGCATCCGTCCGGGCAGCGACTACTCGCGGCGGTTTCCCGACCAGCGCCGGATGGACGGCGTCCACATCCCGCGGCTGGAGGACGTGTTCGCGCTCGCGCGGAAGGCGCGGAACGACGAGATCCGGTTCAACATCGAGACCAAGCTCTCGCCGCTCGTGCCAGAGGAGACAGCCGATCACGAGGCGTTCGCACGCGCGCTGATCAAGGCGGTGCGCGCCGGCGGCGTCGAGCGCCGGACGACGATCCAGTCCTTCGACTGGCGCACGCTCGCGGTCGTGCAGCGCGAGGCGCCCGAGATCGCGACCGCCTATCTCACCGACGGCGAGAACGTGCGCGACGCGGGCGCCAAGGCGTCGCCCTGGACGAACGGCATCCGCTTCGCCGACCACGGCTCGGTGCCGAAGATGGTGAAGACCGCCGGCGGCGCGATCTGGTCGCCAAGCCACCGCGACCTCACCGACGCGCTCGTGAAGCAGGCGCGAAGCCTCGGCCTGGGCGTGCTGCCGTGGACGGTGAACGACGTCCCCGATATGGAGCGGCTCATCGGCTGGGGTGTCGACGGCATCATCACCGACTACCCCGATCGTCTCCGCGAGGTCATGGCGGCGAAGGGCCTGCCGCTGCCGAAGCCGACGCCGGTCGCGCCGTAGCCGGGAGGCGCCGCGCGGGCGGTCCGCGTCAAGCCGCCTGCGTCACGCGGCTCGTTCCAGAAAGGGCGACAGGACCGCGAGAAACTTCTCGAGGGCTTCGACCAGCACGAGTTCCCCCACCTCCTCGAGCAGCGCGAACTCGGCGACCGGAATCCGCGCGTGTAGCAGGTTGCAACCAGCCCGGTGCGCGGGGTCGACCCGCTCAATCGGCGGTGATCTTCATCTCGCGGATGACGCGGGCCCACTTGGCGTTCTCCGCGTTGATGTGCTCCTGGAACGCCTCCGGAGTGCTCGCGACCACGACCAGGCCCTGGTCGGTCAGCCGCGTCTTCTGCACTTCGTCGTTCAGCGCCCGGACCACCTCGGCGTTCAGCTTGAGGATTACGTCGCGCGGCGTGCGCGCGGGCGCCACCAGCCCGAACCAGGGGATGACCTCGAACCCCGGGTAACCCTGCTCCGCGATCGTCGGCACGTCGGGAAGCAGCGGGTGGCGCTGCAGGCTGGAAATGCCGAGCGCCCTGACCTTGCCGCCCCGCACGTTGGCAAGCTGCGAGAACACGGTGTCGAACAGCACGTTGATCTGTCCGCCGAGGAGATCCTGCGACGCGGCGGCGGGACCCTTGTACGGGATGTGGACCATGTCGACGTTCGCCATCTGCGCGAGCATCGCCGCGCCGACGTGGCCGGACGATCCGGTGCCCTGCGAGCCGTAGTTGAGCTGACCGGGCCGCGCGCGCGCGAGCGCGACGAGCTCGCCGATGTCCTTCGCAGGCACCGAGGGGTGCGCCACCAGCAGATTCGCGGAGACGACCACCAGCGACACGGCGGTGAAGTCCCGCAGCGGGTCGTAGGGGAGCTTCGCGAAGAGGCCGGCGTTCATCGCCATGTTCTGGTGGTTGGCGAAGAACAGCGTATGCCCGTCGGGCGGCGCCTTGGCCGCCGCCTCGGCGGCGATGAACTGACTCGCGCCCGGGCGGTTCTCGGGCACCACCGGCTGGCCCCAGGCCTCCTGCATCTTCTGCGCGATCAGGCGCGCCATGCCGTCGGTCACGCCGCCCGGCGGGAGCGGGATGATGATCCGCATCGGCCGGCCGGGAAAACTCGCGGCGGTCTGCGCGGACACGGGCGGCGCCGCTGCGATCGCGGCGAGCAGGGCGATGATCGCGAGCATCCCACGCATGACCTCTCCTCCGGGTGGACGGGCGGTGCGTCGTCGGCGGGCCGCTCCAGGCAAGGATGCTAACTGCGAAGTGCGGCGGGGAGAATGGGCTGACGCTCGCGAGGTCCCGCGTGAAGGAGGCGCGAAACCTGGACCGGGGCGTGCTGCCTTGGACGGTGAACGAGGTTCGGCTGCGCGCGAGTCGGCCGAACTAGCTCCGCCGGACCAGCCTCAATGTCCCACGATCGGTAAGCCGCGCGTACGCCGCATGCGGCTAGCCTCGCTCGCATCGTTCTCGAGCGGCGGTGCCCGATGAAATTCCTGGCCATGCTGATCGCGGCGGCAGCGATCTGGCATGCCGTACTCGCGCGCCTTTGAGCGCGCCACCCGCGCATTTTCTTGGCAGTATTCGCTCCTTCGGTCCGGACGACGGGAGGGAGCGATGCAGGGCGGAAGACTTCTCGCGATTTGCGCGTTCGCGCTGGCCGCCGGCTGCGGCGCACCCGTCGGCACCGACTACACGCGCATGAGCGCGTCGCTCCCGGCGATGAAGCCGGGGACGGGACGGCTCTTCTTCTACACGCCCCAGGTGACCTGGGGCGGAAACAATCAGCCCGTCGTCAAGCTCGACGGCGCCGTCGTCGGCTTCGCGGTCCCGGGCGGATTCTTCTATCAGGACCGTCCCGCGGGGCGCTACGAGGCGACCGGCGCGACGGCGGACGATGGCAGACTCGCCGTGACGCTCGGGCCGGGCGAGGCGAAGTACGTGCGGGTGAAGACGCCCTCCGGCTTCAACGTCAATCGGCTCGAGTTCCTCCTCGTACCCGAGCCTGAAGGGAAGGCCGACATGGCCGGGCTGGTCTACTCGGCGGTCGTCGCACCCTAGTGGTGTGGATGCGAGGGCGCACACCCCCCGTGCATTCCCCAAGCGACCCGCCGCTCACGGCGGCGAGTTCCTTGCTGGCGCCCGTCCGGGGTGCCGCGGGAGTACGCTAAGGCGTCATGTTTCGGGCGATCCGGCGCGCGGGTGTCGCACTGGCTGCAACGGCGGTCGTCCTTTACGCGGCCGGGGCGGCGATCGTGTGGCGGCACCCGGAGCGGTTCGTCCAGTTCCCCGAGGCCGAGACCCCGCGCACGCCGGCGATGGCCGGCGTGCGCTTACGTAGACGTGTGGCTGCGCGCCGGGCCGCGCCGCGAGCGGGTTCACGGCTGGTGGCTGCCGAACGAACGCGGCGCGCCGGCGGTGCTGCTCCTGCACGGCACCGGACGGACGATGGCCGGCATGGTGCACGTCGCGGCGGCGCTGCACGAGGCCGGCGCCGCGGTACTCATGATCGACTATCGCGGCCTCGGCCGGAGCGACCGCGCGGCGCTGACCGAGGCGACGATGGTCGAGGATGCGGAAGCCGGGTGGCACGAGCTGCGCTGGCACCAGAGCGACCCGGCGCGGCGGCTGGTCTACGGCCACTCGCTCGGCGGGGCGATCGCGCTCGAGCTCGCGACGCGCTTCACGGACGTGAACGGCGTCGTCGTCGAGGCGGCGCCGACCTCGATCGTCGCGCTGCTGCGCGCCTCGCGGCTGGCCCGCTTCTATCCGGTCGAGCCGATGCTCGCCGGGCGGTTCGACGCGGCCGCGAAGGTGCCGCGGCTGGGCGTGCCGCTGCTCGTGATCCACGGCAATCGCGACGCGATCGTGCCCGCGACGATGGGCATCGAGCTGTATTTGCGCGCGACCGGGAGAAAGCGGCTGCTCCTCGTCGAGGCGGCCTCGCACAGCGACGCGGCCATCGTCGGCGGGTCGTCCTACGCCGCCGCGCTCGAGCGGATGCTGCCGCCGCTCCGCGAGCCGGCGCTCGCCGCGGTCACGCCGCGTGCGGCGCCCAGCCTATAGGACGGTCGCGCTCGACGAACTTCGCGCAAGCGAGGATCTGCGGCTCGGCGAAGCGCGGGCCGATGATCTGAAGACCGACGGGAAGCCCGCGGGCGAGGCCAGCGGGCACGCTCGCGGCCGGCAGCGCCGCGAGCGAAACAAGAAACGTCTGCGCGACCCAGTCGATGTAGCTCTCGAGCTTGCGCCCCGCGATCTCTGCGGGGTAGTTCTGTTCCACCGGGAACGGAAGCACCGCGCAGGTCGGCGTGAGCACGAGGTCGAAGCGCTCGAAGAGCTCGCGCCAGCGATGCCAGATCTCGGCGCGCTTGTGCTCGGCGCGCGCGATGTCGTCGATCTTCACCTCGAGCCCGAGGCGGATGTTCCCGGCGAGGTTCGGGTCGAGGACATCGAGCTTCGCGAGGCGCGCGAGATGATTCCCGACCATCGCCTCGCCGCGGAGCGCGATGAAAGCGTCGCGCCCGTCGGCGAAGTCGGCCGCGATGTCCTCGACTGCCGCGCCGTGACGCTCGAGCTCGCGCGCCGCCTCGCGGCATACGAGCGCGACCTCGCGATCGATGCCGGTGCGTCCGAGATCGGGCGCGTAGCCGATGCGGACGCCGCGCAGGTCCCCGACCCGCTCGACGATCGCCGCCGCGCTCGTCCACGGCGGGGGCACCGATAACGGCGATACCCTGGCGAGCCCGGTCATCGCGTCCAGCATCAGTGCGCAATCGAGCGCGTCGCGCGCCATCGGCCCGGCGACGCTCTGGTCGTGCCATGGCAGCGTGGCGGGATGGCGCGCCACCAGCCCGGCGGTCGTCCGCAGGCCGACCACGCCGCAAAACGACGCCGGCGTGCGCAGGCTGCCGCCGAAATCCGACCCCTCGGCGAGCGGCATCATCGCCGCGGCAAGTGCCGCCGCGCCGCCACCGGTAGAACCGCTGGCCGACAGTGCGAGATCCCACGGGTTGCGCGTCGCGCCGAATACCTTGTTGCGAGTGTTACCGCCCGCGGCAAACTCCGGCGTGTTGGTCTTGCCGATAACGATGCAGCCGGCACGCTTCAGCCGCGTGACGACCTCGGCATCGGCCGCCGGGACGTGATCGGCATAGAGCGTGGAGCCCCAGGTCGTCCGGATCCCCGCCGTGGGCGTGATGTCCTTGATCCCCACTGGCACGCCGTGCAGGGGCGGCAGCGCATCGCCGCGCATGACCGCGGCCTCGGCGGCGCGCGCCGCCTTGCGCGCCGCCTCCGCGGCGACGGTGACGACCGCGTTCACCGCCGGATTCGCGCGCTCGATGGCGGCGAGATGCGCCTCGAGCACCTCGAGCGGGCTGGCGCGCTTCTCGCGCACGAGGCGCGCGAGCTCGCGCGCCGGCAGCCGGTGCAGCGGCTCGCTCATCGGACTGCCCTCGCGCCCCGCGCTCGGGATTCGCCCTTGGGGCGGCCCGGCGGGCTCGTTGGAGTACCTGCGTGCTGCGCACTCCGGTATGAGCCCTTCGGGCGGCCGTGCGGGCTCGTTGGAGTACCTGCGTGCTGCGCACTCCGGTATGAGCCCTTCGGGCGGCCGTGCGGGCTCATGCTTCGCGCGCCGCCGCGAGCGCGGCCAGAGCCTGCGTGAAGCACGGCATCGGCGCATGCGTGATGCCGGCGCCGATCTGGCCGACGCCGGCGTCCCTGTGGGCGATGCCGGTGTTGATCACCGGGCGGATGCCGGTGTCGACGACCTTGCGCACATCGATGCCCGCCGGCGTGCCGGCAAAGTTCAAGGTCGGCAGCGTGAACGCGCTGTTGCGGCCGATCGTGATGTTCAGCATGTCCAGCGTGTTGGCCATCGCCGTCGCGGACGTGCCGCCGATGAACTGCACGATCGCCGGCGCCGCCGCCATCGCGAAGCCGCCGATGCCCGCGGTCTCCGTGATCGCGCTGTCGCCGATGTCGGACCCGGCATCGGCGCTGCTGTAGCCGGGGAAGAAGAGCCCGTCGGCGACGAGCGCCGGCGCGGTGAACCACCGCTCGCCGGTGCCGCTCACGCGGATGCCGAACTCGGTGCCGTTGCGCGCCATCACCGTGACCATGCTCGACCCTGGCACGCCGTGCGCGGCGTCGAGCATGGCCTTGCACGCGGCCATCGCGATGTTGAGAAAGAAGAAGTCGTTGCCGTTCACGAACTCGATCGCGGCAGCGGCGTCCGGCAGGCTCACCTCGGCCTTCAGGATCCCGGCGACGAGGCGCTTCACGAAGAGGCTCGAGGCGGCGACGTTGCGATTGTGCATCTCGTCGCCCATGTGCAGCGCGCGCGCCATGAGCGGCTTCAGCTCGATCGGACCGCCCGCGGAGAGCCCGCGCTCGAGCACGCTCGCGAGCGTGGCACCCATCCACCGCAGGCGCTCGAGGACGTCGGGGCTGTTGGCGCCGTAGCGCAGCACCTTGCCCAAGCCTTCGTTCAGGTTGCTGAACGAGCGGTTGCCGTGCGTGCGGTTCCGGATCATCCACACCGGCATCGACGGGCTGATGATCCCCGCCATCGGTCCGACCGCGCTGTGATGGTGGCAAGGGTCGAACGCGATCTCGCCGCGCTCGGCCATCGTGCGCGCGGCGTCCGCGTTCTTTGCCCAGCCTTCCAGGAGGCACCCGCCGATGACCGCGCCGCGCATCGCGCCGCCCATGCGCTCCCACGCGATCGGCGGGCCCGAATGCAGAAGCATCCGCTCGCCCATTGCCGGCACGACCTCGCGGGCGACACCGATGCCCTCGAGCACCGGCTCCGCGGCAGCATAGGCATCGAACGCCCGCTTGTTGGCAGAGTCGACACCCGGGTCGGCGACGAGCCGCCCGAGCGCACGGGCGAGTGCGGGATCTCCGGCGGGAGGCGTCCACTCGACGCGCGCCACCGGCGCACCCGCCTCGGCGATCGCGTCCGCGAACGCGGCGAGGCCGACGTTGACCGCCGATAGCGGTTTCCCGAACAGCGCCGTCATCACTTATGCCCCCCTATCACGGGCGGACGCGAGCGAATGCGTGCGGCGGGGGTTCTCGGCCGCACCCCCGCGTCCGCAGCGCGCCCCACCCTCTTCGTCCGCATCGCCTGCCGCCGCGCGATCGCAGCGGCGATCCGCACCGCCGCCGCATTGCTCGCCCCCAGCACGACCCCCGCCTTTCGCAGCGCCGCTTCCTGCCGGGCGAGACCCTGCGGATCCGCGTCGGTGCCGCAAACCGAGCCGACGAATGCGATCCGGCGCTTTCCCTTCGCTGCCGCGGCGCGCGCGGCCTCGATGGCGGGGATCATCTCGGCCGCCGGATCCGGATGGCTGCCGAGCCCGAGCACGACGTCGACCAGGAGCACGGCGACCTCGGGATCGCCCGCCTCGCGCACCAACCGTTCGTTTCGCAACCGATGGTCGATCATCGGGTGCGGCCGGCCGCGGGTGAAGACGTCGTCGCCGAGATCGATCACGCTGTGGCCGCGGCTCCGCCACGGATCGTCCAGCTCGTCCTCGTCGCGGACCGGCGCATTCGACCAGACCTGGCCCAGCGCTTCGCCGAGGAGGAGCGATGCTTCGTAGCAGAACGTGCCGCCGCTGAAGAGTCCGCGGACGAATCGCTGCCCGGGCGCGAGCCGCGGCGTCGCGCTCGCGTTCGACCGCGGCGTCCGCGCCGACGGTGTTCTGCCGCCGGCGAGCGCGACCGCGGCGCGGGCCGCGTCCTCGAGCGTGCGCACGGGATGCAGGTTGCGCCCGCTCGCCGCGCTGGGATCCGCGCCGATGAAGCAGACCACCACCGGTTTCTTCGCCTTCGCCGCCGCCGCCAGTACCGTCTTGGCGACCGCCGGCGCCGGCGGCTTCGAGATCAGCACGATCACCTTCGTGTCGCGGTCCGCGGCGAGCAGAGCGAGGGCGGCGCGCATCGTCGCCCCGCCCACCGCTGCCTTCAGATCGCGTCCGCCGGTGCCGATCGCCTGCGACACGCCCGCGCCCAGCCGGTCGACGAGCGCGGTCACCTGCTGCAGGCCGGTGCCGGAGGCGGCGATGCAACCGATCGGGCCGCGCCGCACCTTGTTGGCAAACCCGAGCGGGACGCCGTCGACGATCGCGGTGCCGCAGTCGGGCCCCATCACCAGCAAGCGGCGCTCCGCGGCGCGCGTCTTCAGCGCGACCTCGTCGGCGAGCGCCACGTTGTCGCTGAAGAGCATGACGTTGAGCCCGAGGGCGAGTGCCTTTTCCGCTTCCGCGGCAGCGTACTCGCCGGGGACCGAGATGAGCGCCAGGTTCGCCAGCGCGGCTTCGCCGACCGCCATGGCGATCGAGCGCGGCGGCATCGCCGGTGACGCGCCGTCGGCGGCTCTGGCCGGCGCCGCGCGCCGCAACGACGCCTCGACGCGGGCGATGGCGGTGTTGGCGGCGCTCTCCGTTCGCGCGCGCACGACGACGAGGAGATCGCTCGGCCGCGGCGCGACACCGGCCTCCGCCAGTCCGACCTCCGCCAGCAATGCGAGGTTGCCCGCGGTCGCCATGATCGCCGATGCTTCCTCGACACCGGCGATGCCCTTGAGCGAAGCGGAAAGCTGCATCAGCGAGACCGAGTCGCGGTAGGTGTTGGGGACGATCCGGCTGAAGACGGGCATGCGGGTCAGCCGCTACTTCCGCACTTCGCGCTGAAAGACTTCCAGGCAGCGCGCCTTGGCGTGCACGAACGCCTCGCTCGTGAGCGTCTCGGGGCGCCGCGGCCGCGGCGCGGCGAACGGCACGACCTCGGCGATCTTCGTCGGCCGGCGCGTGAGCATGATCACCTGGTCGGCGAGGTACACCGCTTCCTCCAGGTCGTGCGAGACGAGGATCATGGTCGTCTGCGTCACCTCGAAGATGGCCTGCAGCTTGTCGCGCATGAAGAGCGTCATCTCGTAGTCGAGCGCGGAGAACGGTTCGTCGAGGAACAGCACCTCGGGGTGCGGCGCCAGCGCGCGCATGATGGACACGAGCTGCTGCTGCCCGCCCGAGAGCTCGTACGGGTAGCGGTGCAGGTCGAACTTGATGTCGAACGAAGCGACCAGCTCCTCGGCGCGCGCGTCGCACTCGGCCCCCGATCTGCCGGCGAGCCGGAGCGGGTACTTGATGTTGTCGATCGCGCGCTTCCAGGGGAAGAGCGCCTCGCGGTAGTTCTGGAAGACGTAGCCGATGACGGTGTCGCGCAGCGTCTTGCCGCCGAACAGCGCCTCCCCTGCATCCATCGGGATCAGGCCGGCGGCCATGTTGATGATCGTCGACTTGCCGCAGCCATTCGGGCCGAAGATCGTGGTGATCTGGCCCTTCGGGATGTCGAGGTCGAAGCCCGCGTAGAGCGGCTGCCCGCCGAAGCTCTTGGTGAGCCCCCGGATCGTGATCTCGATCCCGGGCTTCATCGCGGCCGCGGCGGCGGGCGCGTTCACTTTCCGCCCCAGTGGACGAAGCGGCGCTCGATCACGATGAAGAGCACGTTCAGCCCGTAGCCGAGCACGCCGGTCGCGAAGATGGTCGCGTACATCTCGGGCATATTGAAGATCATCTGCGCGTTGATGACCCGCTGGCCCAGCCCGTCGGTCGAGCCGATGAACATCTCGGCGACGATCACGATGACCAGTGCGAACGAGACGCCCGCGCGCATGCCGACGAGCGTCTGCGGGAGCGACTCGAGCAGCGTGACGTCGAACATCACGCGGGCCGACGATGCCCCCATCACCCGCGCCGCCGCTTGCCGCGTCTTGCGCGCGTTCATCACGCCATAGGCGGTGTTGAAGAGGATGAGCAGGCTGGCGCCGAACGCCGCCACGGCGATCTTGGTCTCCTCGCCGACCCCGAGGATCACGAGGAACAGCGGGAAGAGCGCCGAGGCCGGCGTCGAGCGGAAGAAGTCGATCACGAACTCGACCGAGGTGTACACCCGCTGCGACGACCCGAGGACGATGCCGAGCGGCACCGCGATCGCCACCGCGATCGCGAAGGCCAAGAGCGTCCGGCGGACCGTGATCATGGAGTCCTTGACGAGCGTCCCGCTCACGACGCCGTCCCAGATCGCCTGCAACGAGTCCCCGGGCGAGGGCAGCAACACCGGGTCCACCAGCTTGAGCCGGTAGACGAGCCACCACAGGGCCACGAAGCCGACGGCGCCGACCGCGGGGGTCAAGGCCCCGAGCTTCTCGCGGAGCATGCGCGGTTCCCGCCGGCGACGCTGCGACGTCAGTAGGTCTTGAGGAACGACTTGACGTCGATCTTGCTCTTGACGATCCCCGCTTCGGTCGCCTGGTCGACGAGCTTCTGGAAGTCGGCGATCTGGGCCGCCGAAAGGTCGCGCACCATGAAGTAGCGCGACAGCGGCACCGTCTGCGCGATCTCCGCGGCGGTGTTCATGTGCGCCGAAAGGAGATCCCGCGCCTTCGGATCCTCGTTCCCGTCCTTGAGCGCCTTCGCCCACGCTCGCGCGAACCGCTCGGCGACCTGCGGGCGCTCCTTGAGGAACCTGTCGCTCATGACGCCGCCGGAGAGCACCGCGCAGGCGTCCCCGCGTCCGAGCATGTAAGTGGCGATCACGCCCGCCTCGAGCTTCCGGCCGATGCCGCGATGGACCATCATGCTCACCACCGGCTCGAGCGAGTAGACAACCTCGAACTGCCCGGACTGCAGGCCCGGCAGGTGCTGGGCCATCGGCTGCTCCTGCATCGTGTAGTCGCGGCCTTCCTCGAGCCCGATCGCCTTGAGCACGCCCTTCGCCACGAACAGATTGCCCGGTCCCGGCGCGGCCATGATGCGTTGGCCCTTGACGTCCTTCAGGGTCTTGATCGTCGTGTTCTTGCTCGACACCACGAACGCCTCGAGCTGGTATTGGGTGTTCTGGCAGTTGATCGAGAAGTAGTTCGCCGTGCCGGGCCGCAAGACGTTGATGTTGGCGCCCTCGAGCGAGAGGAGGTTCGATGCGGTGTCGAGATCTCCCTTCACTAGCGCCTGCACGATTAGCGGATGCGTCGCGAGCGGCACGCCCTCGACCTCGAGGTTCTCGGCGGCGAAGTAGCCGCGCTCGCGGGCGATGAAGTACGGCATCGCCGACGAGGCGATGAACAGACCCATCTTGACCTTGTCCTGCGCGAAGGCATTGGGCGCGAGCGCCGCCGAGGCGGCGAGCGCCAGCGGGACGATGAGACGCTTCAAGACGTGCATGGTTGTTCCCTCTCTCTCCTCGGTGCGATGCGGTTCGTACAGTCGTGTCCTTCGCGCTTCCGCATTGGGAATTTCGTCAGCAAGCTTCGCGCCAACGCCGCGCGTGTTTATCGAAGCACATCGGATCATATAATGGGCGCCCGCCGATCGAGCGTCTCGTGAGTTGATTCCGATGCATCCGGAAGGTATCGGCGCCCCGGTGCGCCGCCGCGAAGACCTGCGCTTTCTCGTCGGCGACGGCCGGTTCGTGTCCGACCTCGTGTTCGAGGGCGAGCTCGCCTGCGCCTTCGTACGCTCCCCGCACGCGCACGCCCGCATCGACCGCATCGATACGCGCGCGGCCGCTGCCGCGCCAGGTGTCGTCGCGATTTACACCGGCGCCGACATGGTCGCCGACGGCGTCGCGCCGATGGCACCGTTGTGGCGCATCCCCGGCGCCAACGGCACGACAATGAACGAGCCGCCGCGCTGGACCCTCGCGCGCGACCGCGTCCGCCATGTCGGGGAAGCGGTCGCGCTGGTGATCGCCGGGACGCGCAGCCAGGCACTCGACGCAGCGGAGCTCGTGGAGGTCGATTGGGCACCGCTCGCGGCGGTCGTCGACGTGCGCGACGCGGCGCAGCCCGACGCGCCCCAGCTCCACCCCGAGGCACCCGGCAACCTCGTCGTGCGGTTCCAGCGCGGCAACGCCGCTGCGACCGATGAGGCCTTCGCCAGGGCGAAGCACGTCGTCGCGCTCGAGCTCGTCAACCACCGCATCGCCTGCGCCGCGATCGAGCCGCGCGCGGTGGCGGCGGTCGCATCGCCGACGCGCGGGCTCGACGGCCACGAGGTCGTGATCTACTCGTCGACGCAGGTGCCGCACCATATCCGCAAGCTCGTCTCCGAGCAGCTCGCCATCCCCGAGAACTCGGTGCGGGTCATCGCGCCGGACGTCGGCGGCGGCTTCGGCACGAAGGGCAAGCACTACCCCGAGGAGACCGCACTCGCCTGGGCTGCGCGCAAGCTGCGGCGACCGCTGAAGTGGGTGTCGACCCGCAGCGAAGCGTTCGTCAGCGACTACCAGGCGCGCGACCACGCGACCCGCGCGGAGCTCGCCATCGACGCCGACGGCCGTTTTCTCGGCCTGCGGGTCGCGACGCTGGCCGCGGCCGGTGGCTACGTCTCGACCGTTGGCGCGGCCGTCCCGACCACCGTCTACACCGGCGTCCTGTCCGGGCCTTACCGGATCCCGGCGATCGCGGTGGACGTGAGCGTCCTCTTCACCAATACCGTTCCCACCGATGCCTACCGTGGCGCCGGGCGGCCCGAGGCGTGCTACGTGCTCGAAGGGCTCGTCGAGGAAGCGGCGGCGCGGCACGGCTTCGACCGCATCGAGCTGCGGCGCAAGAACTTCATCCCGACGGCGGCGATGCCGTACACGACCGCCGTCGGGCCGACCTACGACACCGGCAATTTCCCGAAGCTCTTCGAGCGCGTGCTCGAGCTCGCGGACTACGCGGGCTTTGTCGGGCGCCGGGAAGCGGCCGCGAAGCGGGGACTGCTCCGCGGCTTCGGCGTGTGCTATTTCGTCGAAAGCTCCGGGGTCGCGCCGTCGAAGTACGCCGGCATGTTCGGCGCGCGGGCCGGCTTCTTCGATTCCGCCGACATCCGCGTGGCCGCCGATGGGAGTCTCCTGGTCATGTGCGGCACCCACAGCCACGGCCAGGCGCACGCCACCACGTTCCCGCAAGTGCTCGCATCGCGGCTCGGCGTGCCACTCGCCATGATCGAACTGGTCGAGGGCGACACCGGCCGAGTGCCCTACGGCACCGGCACGTTCGGCTCGCGCTCGATGGTGATCGCCGGCTCGGCGATCGTCATGGCCGCGGACAAGATCATCGCCAAGGCGCGGCGCGCCGCCGGCCACCTGCTCGAGGCGGCCGAAAGCGACATCGAACACCGCATCGTCGACGGCCGGGGCGAGTTTCGCGTGGCGGGCACCGATCGCCGCCTCACCTGGGCGGAGGTCGCGCGCGCGGTGACGTATGCGCACAACCTGCCGCCCGGCATGGAGCCCGTGCTGCACGAGAACGCGTTCTTCGACCCGGTGAACCTCACCTGGTCGAACGGCGCCCAGGCGTGCGAGGTCGAGATCGATCCGGAGACCGGCGTCACGCGGCTCGTCGCCTACGTTTGCATCGACGATATCGGGACGGTCATCAATCCGATGGTGGTCGAGGGCCAGGTGCACGGCGCCGCCGCGCAGGGCATCGGCCAGGCGATGTTCGAGGGCACGCATTACGACCGCGTCACGGGTCAGCTCTTCACCGCGTCGTTCATGGACTACGTCATGCCGCGCGCGGACAACACGCCCGGGTTCGTGTCGGAGACCGACGAGACGCAGCCGTGCACCCACAACCCGCTCGGCGCGAAGGGCTGCGGCGAGTCGGGCACCATCGGCGCGCCGGCGGCGATCACGAGCGCCATGCACGATGCGCTCCGCCCGCTCGGCGCCGCCGAGATCGCCATGCCGTTCACGCAAGGCAAGGTCTGGAAGGCCATTCGCGGCGCGCGGCGTTCCGGGTAGACACGGGGCCCGCCCTACTCGCCGGCATCGATGATAGCGATCACCGGCCCGCCGCCGTGCGGCCCCTGGTGCATCGCATCGACCGAGACGAACACCGCCGGATCGCCGATCGCCGCCGCGGCGACGCCGCCCACCGCGCCCTTCGCATGCCGGTGGTGGTGCACGTCCGAGTCGTCGAGCATGATCTGACGCCGGCCGCGCAAGAGGCCGCGGTGATCGGCTTCGCACTTCAGGAAGCAGTTCACCAGCCGGCCCTTCAGGTCCTCCGCCCGCGCGCGCGCGGGCAGATCGAGGCCGGCGTTGCGGATCGCGTCGTAGATGCCGTCGATGTCGAGCGCGTCCTTCATCACCGAATGGCCGATGCGATAGCGCCCGCCGGCGCCGGCCTTGTTGCCGAGGAGCACGATCTGCCCGGCGTCGAGCTCGACGCCCGAGGAGCAGGAGGCCACCGACGAGTAGATGTCGAGGTCCTTGCAGATCTGCCCTGCCTTCGGCATCGCGATCTCGCCCAGGGCGACGCCGATGCCCAGGCCGGTGGTGCCGTTGGAAACGCCCATCGAGTCGTGCACTTCGCAGGCCACGGTCTCGCCCCGGTCGTGGGCGTCGCGGATCGAGTCGATCGTGAGTAGCGGCGTCTTCGTCTGCACGTAGTGCACGTCGCGCGGATCCGAGACGCCCGCGTCCTTCATCGCGAGCCGCACGCCCGCCGCGATCTTCTCGACCATCGCCGGACGGCCGATGTCCTCCGGCAGGATCCGCGGGCTCATCGCGGTGCCGATCACGAGCCGCGATTGCGACGCTGGGCCGCTCTTCCCGTTCTGCGCGAACACCGTGGCGTGCGGCGTGATCACGCCGTCGCACCCGCCCGACCACACCATCGGGATCGCCTTGACCGCGGCGGGCTCGCGCTTGCCGTGCCTCATCAGCACCGCGCGGAACGCCTGATCGGCAAGGATGCGGGTGAAGTCGTTGACCCCGCCGTTGCCCTCGGTCTTGCCGATCACCGCCACCACCTCGTCGGCGGCGAACTGCCCGGCGACGATGCGCTCCTCCATGCCGGAGGCGTCCATGACGGTCTTGAGGATGACCTTCGCTACTTCGATTGCCATACGCGAGCGCTCCCTAGAGTCGCGGGCCGAACTCGCCGCGCAGCATCTTTTCGAATCCCGGCCCGCGGTCGATCAGCGGGAGGGGGTGCTTGCGCCCCGTGCGCAGCTCGGCGCGCAACGTGGCGGTGGCAGCCGCGTCGAGCGCATAGGCGGTTTCGACCTCGCTCTCGCGTGCGACGAGCACGACGCCGTAGTCGCGCCGGGCCGCTTCCGGGGACACCTTGCGCTGCACGACGTCCCGCAGCACGAACTCCGGCGCGCGCTCGAGCGGGTCGCCCCAGCCGCCGCCGCCGGTGGTGACGACGCGCACCACCTGTCCGGCCTTCACCGGCTCGCCGTCGACGAGCCCGCCGAGCGCCTTCGCCTTCCCATCGGCATCGACCGTCACGCAGAACGGCTCGCCCGCCTTCCCGCCGGCCACGCCGTAGCAGCCGAGCCGCACGCGGTCCGCGGTAACGATCGTGTGGCAATCGACGAGGACGCGGTAGTGCTTGTCGTACCCGAGACCGCCGCGTTGCTTGCCCGCGCCGCCCGAGTCGGTCGCGAGGCCGAGCTTCTCCACGACGACCGGGAAGCGGTTCTCGGTGAACTCCGCCGGCTGGTTGCGCGAGTCGGGCACGATGTGGATCGCGTCGTTGCCGTCGGCGTACCAGCGACCGCCGGAGCCACCGCCGAGCACCTCTCTCGACAGGAATGACCGTCCGCTCGCGTCGTCCCCGTAGAAGCCGGTATAGCGAATCGTCTCCTGGTCGGCGGGCATGCGGCCGCCGTTCGCCTGCGCGACGACGCCGGCAAGCAGCCCCAGCGAGCGCAACAGCACGAAAGAGCGCGCATTCGTCGCCGCCGGCCACTCGGGCGTGATCAGCGTGCCCTTCGGCGGGAAGATCACGTCGAACACCTCGCACACGCCCTCGTTGACGTGGATCTCCGCGGCGCGCTCCGGCGTATCGGCGAGGTTGCGAAGGATGGGCGCGATCCATTTGATGAGGAACGCGCCGTCGGCGTAGTCGGCCGGCCAGTTGATCGGTCCCGAGGATTGCGGCGCGGTGCCGTTGAAGTCGAGGGTGATGCGCTCGCCGCGCTTCACCATCCGCAGCGCCAGCTTGTGCAGCTTCGGGTCGGTGACACCGTCGTGCTCGACGAAATCCTCCCAGGCGTACTCGCCGTCGGGAATCTTCGGCAGCAGCTCGTGCGCGTAGATGTCGCGGCACTTGTCGAGGATCGACTGGAACGCGCTCTCGACCGTCGCCTTCCCGAAGCGTTCGAAGAGCTCCTCCATCCGGCGCGCGCCCATCCGGATCGCCTCGATCTCGCTATCGAGATCGGCCTCGAGCATCTCCGGCACGCGGGTGTTGCGCCGGATGATCCGGAATGCTTCGTCGTTCCGCTCGCCCGCGCGGTAGATCCGGATCGGCGGGATCGCGAGCCCTTCCTCGAACACCGTCACCGCGGTGCCCGGCATCGATCCGGGGACGCGGCCGCCGATGTCGTCGTGATGGCCGAACGCCTGGATATACGCGACCACCTCGCCCTGGTGAAAAACCGGCACCGTCGAGCAGACGTCCGGCAGGTGCCCGATCGAGCCTTCGGTGAGGTAAGTGTCGTTCATCAGGAAGACGTCGCCGGGCTGCATGTGCTCCGGCGGGTAGTCGCGCACGACCGCATTCGGCATCGCCGAGTAAGAGCGCCCGGTGAGCTTGCGGCAATGCCGGTCGAAGAGGCCGACGCGGTAGTCGTGCGCCTCGCGGATCATCGGCGAGCGCGCGGTCCGCTCGATCGCATACTCGATCTCGGCCTCGATCGAGTTGAGCGTGCCCTCGACGATCTGGAGGACGATCGGGTCGACTTCGGCGGGTTGGGGCTTCGGGATGGCTGACATGGCGAGAGGGTCAGGGTAGGCTATGGGCACAAGCACTCTTTTTGGCTTGCCCCGAACTCTGCATCGAGGTCTCCTCGCCCGCCAACACCCTCGCCGAGCTGCACGGAAAGATCAGCGCGTATCTGCAGGCCGGCGCGAAAGAGGCGTGGATCGTGCATCCGCGCTCCAAGCGCGTCGAGTTCCACGACGCCTCCGGGGACGGTTGGGCCTCCGCGTTTCAAGTCGACCTCTCGACGCTGCTCGACTGATCCGCCCGCCGCACGATCATTATCCCGTGCGGGTCCACGGCCAGACGCTGGCCGGGGAAGACCACCGTCGTCGAGCCGAATTCCTCGACCACCGCCGGCCCGTCGATCCGTTGTCCTGCGGCGAGCGCGGCCCGCTCGTAAATCGACGTTTCGGCATAGCTGCCACCGAAGAAGACCCGCCGCCGCGACTTCGGTGAAGCGACCGCTGTCGAAACCGCGAGCTTCGGCAGCGCCGGGCGATCGATCACCCCGAACCCCGACACGCAGCAGTTCACAAGCTCCACCTTCTGCTTGCCGAGATAGCTGTAGCCGAACGCCTTCTCGTGCGCGGCATGGAAGGCGTCGGCGAGCGCGCGCGCGAACGCGCCGTCGATCGCGCCACCGCCGACCTGGACGCGCACCTCCATCGACTGGCCGACGTAGCGCACGTCCGCCTCGCGCACGAGGCGGACGTTGCGCGGATCGATGCCGTCGCGCGCGAGCGTCTCCGCCGCCTCGCGCTCGAGCTGCTGGTACAGGCCGGCAAGCACCGAAGGATCGAGCGCGTCCTCGTGCGTGACGCGCGTAGCGATGTGATCGGTGCGCCAGTCGACCGCGAGCAGCCCGAACGCCGAGAGGTTGCCCGGGTTGAGGGGCACGATGCACGCCTTCATGCCCAGGAGCTCCATCACGGCCGGCGACTGCGCCGGGCCCGATCCGCCGAACGAGAGTAGCGCGAGGCCGCGCGGGTCGATGCCGCGCTGGATCGTCATCTGCCGGATGCGGTTCGCCTGGTTCCAGTTGGCGATCTCGATGATGCCCTCGGCGAGCTGGTCGATGCCCATGTCCGAGCCCAGGCGCCTGCCTAGATCGGCGATACCCTTGCGCGAGCGCTCGGCGTCGAGCTTGATCCCGCCCCCGATCAGCGAGGGCGGGATCCGCCCGAGCACGAGGTTCGCGTCGGTGATCGTCGGCTGGTCGCCGCCCGCGGGATAGCACATCGGCCCGGGCACCGCGCCGGCGCTCTTCGGCCCGACCTTGAGATGGCCCTCGCGGGTGATCCACGCGATCGACCCGCCGCCGGTGCCGACGGTCTTGATATCGATCATCGGGATGCGCACCGGGAACGGTCCCACCGAGCCGCCGTTGGTGACCTTCGGCACCCCGCCTTCGATCAGGCAGAGGTCGGTCGAGGTGCCGCCCGCGTCCAGCGTCACCAGATCCTCGAACCCCGCGATCTTCGCGACCACCGCCGCGCCGAGCGCGCCGGCCGCCGGTCCGGAGAGCGCGGTGGTGATCGGCTTGTTGACGACCTGCTCGCTCGAGATCACGCCACCGGAGGACTGCATCACCAGGAACGGCTTCGTCCGCAGGTCCGGGCCGAGCTCCTCGTGGATCCGCTGCAGGTAGCGCCCCATGTGCGGCTTCACGAACGCGTCGACGAGCGTCGTCATCGCGCGCTCGTACTCGCGGTACTCGGGCAGCACCTCGCACGAGAGCGACACCGCGCACCCAGGGTACTCCTCGCGGAATAGCTCGCGCACCCGCCGCTCGTGGCGGTCGTTCGCGTACGAATGGATGAGGCATACGCCGACGGCGCGGACGCCCCGCTGCCTGAAAAAGCGCGCGGCGAGCCTGATGCTCCGTTCGTCGAGCGGCCGGAGCTCCGCACCACGGAAGTCGAGCCGTCCCCCGACCTCGCGCACGAGCTCCACCGGCACGATTCGCTCGGGCTTCACCCAGAAGTACGAATTGCCGTAGCCCTCGGGCACCGACTGGCGCGCGATCTCGAGGAGATGCCGGAAGCCCTCGGTGACGACGAGGCCGAGCGACTCAATCTCGCCCTGCAAGAGCGCGTTGGTCGCCACGGTCGTGCCGTGCGCAAGGCCGGCGAGGTCCGCCGCCGAGCGTCCGGTCTGATCCAGGATGCGGCCGACGCCCTGGACGAGCCCGATCGCCGGGTTCGCCGGCGTGCTCGGGACCTTGGTGACCTCCACCCTGCCGGTGGCGCCGTCCACCGCGACGATGTCGGTGAAGGTGCCGCCGGTGTCGATGCCGATGCGAAGGCGTCCGGAACTGACCGCGGGCATGTTGCGCTCCTCTCACGGCGATCGCACGCTCGATACGCCGTATTCCCGGGGAAGATAAGCTCCACGCCTCAGGCGCGTCAAACAATGCCGCCCGATCCGATGATGAGGGGAACCGATTCGGACGCGGCGCGCCGCTGGCTCACCGGGTGAGCCATCACGAACCGCATACTCGCGGCATGGCTACTGCCGCCAGAATCATCGAGTCCCGTATCGTGCTCGTACGCGGCCAGCGGGTCATGCTCGACGTCGATCTGGCGGCGCTCTACGGCGTGGCAACCAAGCGGCTGAACGAGCAAGTCAAGCGCAATGCGGCCCGCTTCCCGAAGGACTTCTGCTTTCAGCTCTCGGCACTGGAGAAGGAAAAGGTGGTCGCAAATTGCGACCACCTCGTTCGAATCAAGTTCTCACCGTCACGGCCGTACGCCTTCACGGAGCACGGCGCCATCATGGCCGCCAACGTTCTCAACAGCGGGCGCGCCGTCGAGATGAGCGTGCTGGTCGTTCGCGCCTTCGTGCGCCTGCGGGAGATGGTCGCGTCGCACAGGGCGCTCGCGAAGCGCCTGGACGAGCTCGAGATGCGCTACGACCATCAGTTCAAGGGCGTATTCGACGCGATCCGCAGGCTGATGCAGCCGCCGGAACCGAAGGCCAAGGGGAGGATCGGGTTCGTTTGAGCTCGCACGGCCGCCCGTCCGGCGCCGTTCCGTCGCCGGCCCGGCGCGCCGCTCGCTCGCCGTCGGCAGTCCGCTCCGGCCGCGAAACGCGGTTCAGAAAAATCCGGCGGTCCGGGCCGCTCCGACCCCGACCTTCGCGATCTCGCCGAGCTGCTCGTTGACGTTGCGGGAGGCCGGCGCGGTCACCTTGCTGGACCACATGAGGCGGACGGTGCCGACGTCGGTCAGGGCCATATTGGCGCCGTAGGCTGTCTCGACCTGCCCGCCGCCGAGCGGCACCCCGATCCCGACGCCGCCGCCGCTCACGCCGCCGCCCGAACCGCCCCAGCCGCCAATGCCGAACGAGATGCCCGAGCCTCCGCTCACGACCGTCGCGTCGGGTCCAACTGTGGCAGCGAGGATCGCTTTGGCGCCCGAGCTCCGGGCTGCGGCCAGCGTCTTGTCGTTGGCCGGAGGGGGACCGGCCGTCAGGTCGGCCGTTTCCGGCCCGGTTACCGGCGTCGCGCCGGAAGCCGCGACCTGGGCCGCGAGCTGGTCCTGGCAGATGCGCCTGACCGCCGTGTCGTTGGCATCGCAGACGACGAGCACCCGCTCGCCGCGCAGCGAGCGGCCCGCGAACTGCGGATCCGTCCATTCCGCGTTCACCGTGGTCGTCGCACAACCGGCGATTAGGCATCCGCCGGCGCCGAGCAGCACCGCAGCGGCGAGCCCGCGGCCTCGCAAAACTTCCCGATTCAGCATGCTCGCACTCTCCTGAGACAGCGCCGACGGCTCGAGTGTGTAGGCAATCCGCGTGCCCGCCGCGGACGCCGGCGCCCCGGGTGGCCTGGCGCGTGGCTAGCTCGCCGGCGCCTCCGCCGGACGACGGCCGTCCTGCGATGAGGTTTGCGGCTTCAGCGCGGCGAAGATAACGTACATCAGAATCCCCACCACTGCCGAGGTCGCGATCGCGGGCAGGCCTTGCGGGAACACGCCCGGAATCGTGATCGGCAGGAACCCACCGGGAAACCCGATGTTGCCGCCGATGCCGATGACGAGGATCACCGCGCCTACGGCGAGCTGGAGCGGGTCGAACAGGTTGACCCTGTTCTCCTGCATCAGGGCGATCCCCTGCATGCCGATCACGCCGAAGAGGTACAGCGCGAGACCGCCGCTCACGAACACCGGGATCGTCGCGACGAACGCGGACAGCTTGCCCACGAAGGCGAGCAGGATGCAGATCACCCCGGCCGCCATCAGGGCCGGTCCCGAGTAATTCCGCGTGATCGCCATCAACGAGTTGTTCTCGCCGTAGTTGGTGCCGGCGGTCGCGCCGAAGAGACCGTGCAGGACGTCGCCGATGCCGTCCAGGATCAGGTTGAAGCCGATGTGCTTGTCGAGGTGATACTTCGGCCGCCCCTGCTCCTCGGCAAGGCGGTCGACATACAGGCTCATCTGGTAGAGGTGCGCGGTCGATTCGGGGATCGTCGCCAGCGCCATGATGCTGATCGAGAAGATCGCCGTCAGGAGAAGCGGACCCGAGAAGCTCGGCGCGGTCAGATGCGGCACGGCGATGAGCGGTGCCTCGGCGACGCGCTGGAAGCTGATCTGGTCGGGCGCGACGACCAGCGTCAGCACATAGCCGACGATCGCGCCGAGCAGGATCGGCAGCATGCCGATGAAGCCCTTTCCTTGCAGCAGGTAGGAGAACGCGACGGTGGCGATCAGCGTCACGAACGCGATCCCCCAATAACCGGGCACGACGGTGAGCGACATGTCGAGCGCCGCCTTCGCCAGGCCGATCCCGATCACGCACGCCACCGAGCCGGTCACGACCGGCGGCAGCACGCGGTCGAGCTTCGCCTTGCCCAGCTTCCTGATCACGAAGCCGATGATGATGTTGAAGAAGCCGGTGCAGATGATGCCCGCCTGCATCAGCGAGATGACCTCGTCGGGCGCGGGCACGCCGAACTGCACTTTGTGCCCCATCGCCTGGGCGACGCCGAGGTAAGCCGCGATGTAACTGAAGCTCGAGCCATAGAAAAGAGGGATGAACATGCCGATGCCGCGCTTTGACAGGATGAGCGCGACGATCGTCGACACGCCTGCGCCGAGCAGCACGGTGCTTGGATGAAAGCCGCACAGCAACGCGACGAGGACCGTCGCCGGGAACATGGTGACCACGTGCTGCAGCCCGAGCAGGACGAGCCGGGCGGGGCCCGGACGGTCGTTGGGCAGGTAGCCTGAGACGGTCGTCGTCATTGTCGTTTCCCTCAAGTGAAAAGGTCCGTCGTCCCGGCGGAAGCCGGAACTCGGTACTGCACTCGCTACCCTGCTCCCATCCCGGCGTTCGTCGGGATGACCGCTACCCCGCGAGCTCCCACAACCGGCACGGGCTCAGCGGAATCTCGCGCAGCTCCACGCCCTTCGCCGGCAGATCGAGCGCGTCCTCGAGCGCCTGCGCGAAGAGCGGCCCGCCCGGAATCGCGCCCGCCTCGCCCACGCCCTTGATGCCGAGCGGGTTGAGCGGCGACGGCGTCACCGTGTGCGCGAGCTCCATCCGGGGCACCTCTAGCGCGGTCGGCAGCAGGAAATCGGCCAGGGTCGCGTTGAGCAGCTGACCCTCGCCGTCGAAGACGAGCTGCTCGTAGAACGCATTCCCGATCCCCTGCGCCACGCCGCCCTGCACCTGGCCATCGACGATGATCGGATTGATCACCGTGCCGCAGTCGTGCACCACCACGTACTTGAGGATGGTCGGGATCATCGTCCCGGCGTCGACCTCGACGATCATCGCGTGCACGCCGGCCGCGGTGGTGCCGGACTCCGGGCCGAAGTAGCTCGTGGCTTCCAAGCCCGGCTCGGTGCCGGGCGCGACCGCGCCGCGCATCGGGTTCGCCTGCACCGCGAGCTCGCCGAGGGAGATCGAGCGGCCCCGCACGCCGGCGATCGCGACCTTGCCGTCGGCGAGAACGAGATCGTCTTCCGCGCACTCGAAGTGATCGGCGGCGACCCGCAAGATCTTCGTACGCACCACGAGCGCCGCCGCATTGACGGCATTGCCCGCCACGACCGCCCCCCGGCTCGCGAAGGTGCCGGCGCCCCAGTAGAACTGGTCGGTGTCGCCGGTGATCACCTCCACGTCGCTCACAGCAACGCCGAGCTGATCCGCGGCGATCTGCGCGAAGCTCGTGTAGTGCCCCTGCCCCTGCGTGCCGATGCCGGTGAGCAGGCTCACCTTGCCGTTCGTGTGCACCTGGATCTTCGCCCCCTCGTAGGGGCCGATGCCGGTGCCTTCGACGTAACAGACGATACCGAGCCCGACGCTCCGTCCCGCCGCGCGCAGCCGCGGCTGCTCCTCGCGAACGAAAGCGTCGTAGCCGATCATCGCCAGCGCCTTGTCGAGCATCGGCGCGTAATTGCCGCTGTCGTAGGCGAGCCGCGTGAAGTCCTGGTAGATGATCTCGTTGTCGTACGGGAAGGCCTCCGGCGGGATGAAGTTTCGCCGCCGGATCTCGGCGCGGTCCAGCCCGAGCTCGCGCGCTGCGAAGTCGAGCAGCCGCTCGATCACGAACACGCCGTGCTGGCGGCCGGCGCCGCGGTACGGCGTGACGATCGGCTTGTGGGTGAAGACGGCGGTGAAGCTCGAGTCGTAGTTCGGTATCGCGTAGGGCCCGAGCAGCGTGCACTGGCTGTTGATCGGGATCGTCAGGCCGTACGGGTCGTAGGCGCCGGTGTCGTGGAGGAAGACGTCCTTCACGCCGCGGATCCGCCCGTCCGCGTCGAGCGCGATCTCGGCCTCGTGCACCTGATCGCGCTCGTGCGTGGTGGCGAAGAAGTGCTCCGCGCGGTCCTCGATCCACTTCACCGGACGCCCGAGCTTCATCGCCGCCCACGGCACCAGCAGCTCGTCCGGATAGAACAACATGATCTTCGGTCCGAACCCGCCGCCGATGAAGGGCGCGACCACGCGAACCTGGCGCTCCGAGAGTCCGAATGCCAGCGCGAGCCCGTTGCGGACTGCGATCGGCGCCTGGGTGGTGTCCCACACGGTGAGGCGATCGGTGCCCGCGTCCCACTGCGCGACGACCCCGCGCGTCTCGATTGGCATGGCACAGCCGTGGTCGTAGGTGAAGCGACGCTTGAGGACGAGGTGGGCCCCCTTCGCGGCTGCGGCGTAGTCGCCTTTCGTCTGCCGCACACGCGCGGCGACGTTGTCCGGCAGGTCGTCGTGCACCCGCGGCGCGCCGGCGGTGGCGGCCTGCTCGAGGCTCGCGGCGACCGGCAGCGGATCCCATTCGACCCGAACCTCGCCTGCGGCGTCCTCGGCGAGGTAGCGGCTCGTCGCGACCACCATCGCGACCGGCTCGCCGACATGGCGCACCTTGCCGCGGGCGATCGGCCCTTGGGTGCGCTGGTTGAAGACGCTACCCTCGATCGGCGGCGGCGGCACCACCATCGGTCCCGGCTGCCAGAAATCGCCGAGGCTCGCGGCAGTGTAGACGGCGACGACGCCGGCCTGCCGGAGCGCGGCGGAAGCGTCGATCGACGCAATGCGCGCGTGCGCGTGCGGGCTCCGCACGAAAGCGGCGTGCAGGATGCCGGGAAGCCGCACGTCGTCGATGAACTGCGCGCGCCCGGTCAGAAGCCGCGCGTCCTCGTTGCGCTTGATCGGCGCGCCGAACTGACGGGTGGTCATGCCTGCTGCGCCCGTTCCGCCGCGAGCAGCACCGCATCGACGATGTGCTGGTACCCGGTGCAGCGGCAGAGGTTTCCGGATAGCGCCTCGCGGACCTCGGCCTCCGCCGGTGACGGATGCTCGGCGAGGAACGCCTTCATCGTCATCAGGATGCCCGGCGTGCAGAAGCCGCATTGCAGTCCGTGGGCGTCGCGGAACGCTTCCTGCAGCGGGTGGAGGTGCTTCGGGTCCGTGGACAGGCTCTCGACCGTCTCGAGCGTGCAGCCGTTCGCCTGCGGCGCGAACAGCAGGCAGGCGCGCACCGGCAGGCCGTCGACCAGGATCGTGCATGCCCCGCACACGCCGTGCTCGCAGCCGACATGAGTCCCGGTCAAACCGAGCTCGTGCCGGATGAAGTCGGAAAGCAGCATGCGCGCCTCTACCGCGCGCTCGTGCCGCGTGCCGTTGACGGTGGTGTTCACCGTGACGAGATCGTCCGTCACCGTTTGCCCCCTGCCCGCCCGAACGCCGTCTGCAATGCGCGGCGGGTCAGCACCCCCGCCAAATGGCGCCGGAAGGCCGCGGTCGCGTGCACGTTGGCGGGCGGGTCGATCTCGCGCGACGCCGTCGTGGCGGCGTCGTTGATCTCGGTTTCGCGGACCCGCGTGCCCACCAGGCTCCGCGCCGCCCGTGCCGCGCTCACCGGGGTGGCGCCGGCGTTGCACAGTGCGAGGCTCGCGCCGGTGCAGGTACCGTCGTCGCCGAGCGTGACCACCGCGGCGACGCCGAGCAAGGCGTAGTCGCCGCGTCGCCGCGCGACCTCCAAGAAGCAGCTCCCGCTGCGCGGCGTCGGCGCGGGGAGCGCCGCCTCGACGAGCATCTCGTCGAGCGCGAGCGCCGTCGCGAGCACGCCGGTGAAGAATTCGCTCGCCGCGATCCACCGCTCGCCGCGCACCGACCGCGCCCGGAGGCGCGCGCCAAGCGCCAGCATCACCGCCGGAAATTCCGAGGCCGGATCGGCGTGGGCGAGATTCCCGCAGAGCGTCCCGCGGTTACGGATCTGCGGGTGCGCGACGTTCGGCACCGCCTCCGCGAGGAGCGGCGCGAGCCGGGCGACGATCGCTTCCCGCTCCAGAGTACGGTGCCGGGTGAGCGCCCCGATCCGGAGGCCGCCGTCGTCGCCCGCGCGGACGTAGTCCAGCTCCCGCAGTGGGTTGAGGTCGATCAACGCCGCGGGCCGGGCGAGCCGGAAATTCATCGCCGGGACGAGGCTCTGCCCGCCCGCGAGGAACCGCGCGTCGTCGCCGTGCTCGGCCTTTGCCGCAAGCGCATGCTCGAGCGATCGTGCGGCGATGTAGTTGAAGGGCGCCGGCTTCATGCGCTCGCAAGTGCGCGCATCGCTACGGCGTCGACCACCCTGCCATGGCTGACGACGTGAACCGGCGCGGCATGATTGCGCAGCGCCTCGAGCACATCCGGTGCCTCGAGCACCACCAGATGCGCCGGTTTGCCGACGGCGAGCCCGAACTCGCGGAGATTGATCGCCCGCGCCGCATCCACGGTCACCATGTCGTAGAGCCGCTCCATTGCGGTGCGGGTGGTCATCCAAAGCAGGTGCGCGGCCAGGAAGGCTACCTCCAGCATGTTGTTGCGGCCGAACGGATAGTAGGCGTCGGAGATGTCGTCCTGCCCGAGACACACCGTCACCCCGGCGGCAAGCAAGTCCTGCACCCGTGCGTGCAGCGGACCGGTGTGCGGATCGGAGACGACCGGAACCCGCGCGCGGTTGAGCAGCGCCGGCAGCTCGCGGAAGTACGGCTCGGGATAGAGCGCCATCGCGCGGCAGTGGTGCGCGAGGGCCCGCCCCTCCCAGCCGCGTTCGAGCGCGGCGCGCACCATCGCCTCCAAGGTCCGCAGGTTCGGATCGCCGACGTCGTCGAGCAGCATCGACACATCCTTGTCGAATTCGCGCGCGAGATCGAAGCACACCTTTATATGCTCGGCCTGGTCCGCTGCCGAGCCCTCGATCCACGGGATGCCGCCGACGACGTCGGCGCCGAGCGCCATCGCCTCGCGCAGCAGCGACGCCGCGCCCGGCTCGCGCACGATGCCGTCCTGGGCAAAGGCGACGACCTGGACGTCGACGATCCCTCGGAACTCGTCGCGGACCCGCAGCAGCGCCTTGACGCCTTCGAGTCGCGCCTTCGTGTCGACGTCGGCGAGCGCGCGGATATGGAGATTGCCGTGGAGCGCCGCGAGCGCGACGGCGCGCCGCGCGTTCGGGGTGATCCACGACTCGTCGTAGTTCGCTTTCACCCGCGCGGCGAGATCGATCGCGCTCGCCGCCTTCGCCATGCCGTCGCCGTGGTACGCCTGCATCGCGAGGTCGTCCATCATCGCGGCGGTCCACACCTTGCACAGGTGCAGGTGCGGGTTCACGAAGGACTCGGTGACCAAGCCGCCGCGAGCGTCGATCTCGGCCGCGGCGCTCCCGTCGAGCCGCGGTCCGATCGCGGCGATGCGGCCGGCGGCGATACCGATGTCCGTGGAATGCCCGGGCTGCGAGCGCAGGCTGGCGCGACGGATCAGGATGTCGAAGTCGGTTGTCATCGCCGGCGGAGGATCGCGCAACTATATCCGGCGCGCTGCGGTTGCGCCGCGCGCCCGCGCGCGAGTGCCGCTACTCGGCCTTGATCCCGCGCGTGCGGACGACCTGGCCCCAGCGATCGCCTTCGGAGACCAGGTAGTCCCGCAGCTTCGCCCGCCCGCTCACCACCGGGGCGACGCCGAACGCGGCGAACCGCTCGCGCACGCGCGGCGACGCGAGCGCCTCGTCGAGCAGCTTCTCGAGCTTCGCGAGGCCGTCCTCGGGAATGCCTTTGGTCGCGAGCAGCGCCGCCCACCCTTGCGCTTCGAGGCCGTCGACGCCCTGGGACCGAAGCGTGGGCACGCCCGGCAGCTCGGGCAGCGGGTCGCGCGTCGCAACCGCGAGCGCGCGCAAGCGGCCCTCGCGGATGAGCGGCAGCGTGATCGGCATGTTCAGGAAGCCGAGGGAGACGGTGCCGGTGAGGAGATCCGGCATCAGCGCGTTCTCGCCTTTGTAGGCCACGCTGGTGATCGATACGCCGGTCTTCGCGCAGAAGAGCTCCGCCGCGAGGTGAGAGAGCGTGCCGTTGCCGCTGTTCGCCGCGGTCAGCGTCCCCGGCCGCGCACGCGCGGTCTTCACGAGATCGTCGATGCTGCGGATCGGCGAGGCGCCCGGCACGACCACGACGAGCGGTTGCGCCGACACCATCCCGATCGGATCGAAGTCGCGGAACACGTCGTAGGGCAGGTTCGGATTCAGGCTGGGCGTGATCACCATGCTGGTGCTGCCCATGAGGAGCGTGTGGCCGTCCTTCGCCTGCGCCGCGGCCGCAATGCCGATGACGCCGCCGGCGCCGGGGCGATTCTCGACGATCATCGCCTGGCCGAGCTGCGGCGCCATCGCCTCGGCGAGCACGCGCGCCGAGCCGTCGGCCGGCCCGCCCGGCGGGAACGGGACGACGATGCGCACCGTGCGCACGGGCCACGCATCGGCGGCGCCGCCGATGCCGGACCGCCCCGTGACCAACAGACCGGCGAGCGCGCCGAGCGCCCGGCGGCGTGAAATCGAGCGAGCGGCCATCGTCGGTCTCCTTTCGTTCACGGGAGGTAGGCGCCCGTATCGCGCAGCTCCGCTCTCAGCGCATCGGCGCCGACGCCTTGCACGGTCGAACGGCTGCCGGCGGCGATCGCCGCGGCGAGGCCCGCCGCCTGCCCCAGCGCCATCGCGCTAGGCATCACCCGCGTGGCGGCGTGCGCTTCGTGGGTGGCGGAAATACCTCGACCCGCGACGAGCACGTTGTCGAAATCGGCGGGCAGGAGCGAGCGGTACGGGATCTCGTAGCTGTGGTCGTCGCCCAGCGTTTCGAAAGTGAGACCGGCACCGGTCGCGGGATGGATGTCGATCGGATAGGCGCCCGCCGCGATCGCGTCGGGGAACCGCCGGCCGGCGCGCAGATCGTCGGCGGTCAGCACGAAATCCCCGCGGATGCGCCGCGACTCCCGGATGCCGAGCTGGGCGGCGAGCGCGACCAGGCGGCCGTTCTCGCAGCCCGGAACGTTCGCGGCGAGGAACGCGGCGGCCGCGAACGCCTGCCGCCGGCCCTCCATCTCCGCCGCGCTCACCGCGAACGGATCGGTGGCGTCGACGCTCACGCGGCTGATGTTGAACCAGCCGTCGCTGGTTCCGGGAATCGGGCTCTGGTGGAGCGCCGCGCGCGCGAGCGCGCCCTCTGCTACGCCCTGCCTCGCCAACGCCTGGAGCTCGGCACCGGACAGAGCACCGAACCGCTCGCGATCGATCGGCCCGAAGCGGAACATCATCGTCGCCGGCTGGAGCGCCTCGCCTTCGGCGAGCGGCAGGAACGACGCGCCGGCGCGCGCGAGCACGTCGAGGTCGCCGGTGGCGTCGATGACGATCCGCGGACGCACAGTGAGGGGCCCGGCCTTGGTCAGGAGCGCGACTTCGCCGATCGTGCGACCGGACGTCGTGACCGCCAGAATCATCGACTGGAAGAGGACGCGCGCGGGCGCACTCATCGCCAGCTCGTCGAGGACGACCTTCAGCGTTTCCGGCTCGTAGGGGACGTGGTCCATCCGGTGCCCGGTCGACATGGTGAAGTGCGTGTGCCCCGCCGATGCGGCGCGGGCGACCAGCCGTTCGACGATCTCTTCGGCGATCCCGCGGATGACTCTCCGGCCCGCGGCGGTCTCCCAGCCGACGAACTGCCCTACGGCGGCAGCCGTCGCGCTGCCGCCCAGGAATCCCCAGCGCTCGGCGAGGAGCGTATCGGCGCCGGCGCGGCCCGCGGCGATGGCAGCGGCGGTGCCGGCCATCCCGCCGCCGCAGACGAGGACATCGACCTTCAGGTCCCGGTTCATTTCGCTCCCGGCCAGCGGCGCCGGAGATCGGGACGCGGGGGCTGTCGCGCCATCGTCGGCGCGGCGAGACCGGACCGCTCGACGAGGAATGCGAGTGCGTAGGTTTCCCACGCGATCGAGCCCGTCGCTTCCACCCCCCGGCGGAGCGCCTCCGCGATCAGCGGCGCCGCGCGGTCGAGCTCGCTGCGTTCGATGGCCTCGACGAGCAAGACGTACTGTTCGGCACCCTCCGCCGGCCCAGGCGAAGCGGTGTTGCTCACCGGGAAGGTCGCCGTCGTGTCCACCCGACCCAGATGAAGCGCGGTGATGCCGGCCGACTCGAGGAACGGCGCGAGCATCGTCGCCGCGGCGCCTGAATCATGCACCGGGCGTGTGACGCCGAAGCGGAAAGTGGCGATGCTGCCGGCCAGGCCGAGACCAGTGGTGAAAAGCGTGGCGCACGGCGAGCGCAGAAAATTGCGGAACGACGGCCGCATGCTCGCGGACCATGCGGTCGGCCGCTCGACGACGTCGGCGTACTCGGGCCCGTCGAGCGCCGCCAGGCTTTCGAGCTCGTACAGCGTGAAGTAGCGCCACCGCTCGCGCTCCCGCGCGACGTACCTCCGCCCCGACAGGATGCCCGCGATCCCGACCCGCTCCGGCACGTGCTCGAACGTGTGCCAGCAGTCGTACTCGGCGTCGCGCGCCGGATCGAAATCGTTCCAGAGCGCGAGGAAGGCGGCGCCGTTGAGGCTCATCGCTCGGGGACGATCATTACCTTCGACGCCGCCTTGCTCCGCGCGAGCTCGAAGCCTTCGAGCGCCCGCTCGAGCGGCAGCCGGTGCGTGATCATCTCGCGCGCGAGCGCGGCGTTCGCGGTCAGGAAGTCGAGGACCCGCGTCCAGGTCGCGAGCGGCGCGCGATACGAGCCGCGGATCTGCTGCTGCTCGCGCACCAGCCGCGTGAGGTCGACGCTGGCGGGCCGCGGATGAATGCCGCAGACGACGAACACGCCCCGCTTCCGCAGCAGGTTCAACCCCTGCTGAACGATCGCCGGCACGCCGGTCGCCTCGATGACGACATCGAACTTGCCGTGGGCGAGATACGGCGCGAGCGCCTCCTCCAGCGCGCGTTCGCCGACATCGACCGTCGCCGGGAACCCCATCCGCCGGAGGCACTCGAGCCGCGGCGCGTCGCCCTTGCCGACGATCACCACCTCCGCCGCGCCGGCGGCCCTGGCGAAGAGCGCGATGCCCTGACCGATGTTCCCCGGTCCGAGGACGAGCACGCGGCTCCCCCGGCTCACGCCGCCGGTGTCGACCGCCTCTGCGCTCACGGTCATCGGCTCGGTCAGCGCGACGATCTCCGCGTCCGTCCCGCCGGGCACGACGATGCAGTTCTCCGCCGGCACGGTCACGAACGGTGCAAACGCCCCGTTCCGCGTCACGCCGATGCCTTTGCGGCTCGTGCACGCGTCGCTGTCGCCGGCGAGGCACGCCGGGCACCGGCCGCATACGACCGACGGCCTCACGGCGACGAGCGCGCCCTGGTCGATCCCCCGCACGCCCGGCCCGACCGCGGCGATGGTGCCGGCGAACTCGTGACCGATCGTCACCGGCATTGCGTTGGACATGAACTCGTAGCCGGAGGACCACTCGTAGATGTGGAGATCGGTGCCGCAAACGGCGGTCGCGCCGACCGACACGATGACTTCGCCCGCGCCCGGCGCGGCGGGCGCTGGGATCTCGCGGAGCTCGAGCCCGAAGACGGGTTGGGTTTTCTGCAGCGCTTGCATGACCGCGACTCCTAATCGACCTTGACCTTCGCCTTCTTGACCACGTCGGCCCATTTCTGCGCATCCGCCTGCATGAACTTGCCCAGCTCCTCCGGCGTCCCGCCCGCAGGCTCCGCACCGAGGGTGGCGAGCTTCTCGACCACGTCTTTCCGCTTCAGCGCGTCGTGCACGGCCAGATTGAGCTTCTGGACCACCTCGCGCGGCGTCCCCTTCGGCGCCACGAGCGCCACCCAGGCGGCCACATCGTAATCGGGATAACCCTGCTCGGCGACGGTCGGGACGTCCGGCAGCATCGTCACGCGCTTCCGGGTCGTCACCGCGAGCGCTTTCATCCGACCACTCCTGATGTGGCCCGACGCGGAAGCGAGGGTGCTGAACATGACCGAGATCTGCCCGCCGATGGCGTCGGTGAGCGCCGGCGCCTCGCCCTTGTACGCGGCGTGGACCATCGACACGCCGCTCCGGATGGCGAAGAGCTCGCCGGCGAGGTGGGCGACCGTCCCCGCACCGCCGGACCCGAAGCTCAAGCTGTCGGGCTTGGCCTTGCCGAGCTGCGCGAGCTCTTTCATGTTGTTCGCCGGGAAGTCCTTCCCGGCGACGACCACGAACGGCAAGGTCGCCAGCATGGCGACCGGGACGAAATCCTTCTCCCAGTCGTAGGGCAGGGTCGTCCGCAGCGAGGGGTTGATCACCATGGTCGTCGGCGCCGCGAACAGCGTGTAGCCGTCGCCGGGCGCCTTGGCCGCCGCCTCGGTACCGATGATCGTCGCGCCGCCGCCCTTGTTGTCGATGATCAGCGTCTGCTTCAGCTCCGCGCCGACCCGATCGGTGATCGCCCGCGTCGTGAGGTCGACGCCGCCGCCGGCGGCGAACGGGACGATGACGCGCACCGGTTTCGTCGGATAACCCTGCGCGGCTGCCGTGCCCGCGAACGCCAGCAGTACTGCGAGCCAAGTCGTGACTTTCATATTCCAATCTCCTCCATGCGTCAGGTTGAATGTCGGTAGCCGCGGCGCCGCACAGCGGTCAGCGCGCCATAGTCGGGCCAGCTCAGCAGCACGCCGAGGCCGGTCAGCGTCCGCTGGAAATCGGCCAACAGGTGCTGGTCGCCGCGGACTGCGCGAGGCGGCACGTTGCGCGCGAGCGCGAACGCCGCCAGCGCGCCCGCCGCCTCGCCGATGCTCCACTCGACCGGGTGCACCCGGTAGGCGCCGTTGGTGATGCGCGTCGTCCCGAGGTTCTTGCACGCGGGCAGCAGGTTGTCGGTCCGCACGGGAAGCAGCGCCCCGAGCGGGATCTGGAACGGGTAAGCGTCGATGTCGACGGTGTTGCGCCCGCGCGTGCTGGGATGCAGGTCGATCCGGTACGCGCCGATGCCGACGCTGTCGGAAAAGCGCTCGGCGGCGCCGGTACCGGGACGCGCCGCGACGCCGATGTGCTGCTCGAGCACGGTGAACTCGGCGCGGATGCGACGGCCCTCGCGGTAATACGCCTGCTTCGCGAGGCCGTCGTTGGTGCCGAGCACGTCGCCGCGCAGGCGCAGGCCCGGGTAGCCCGTCCCGCCGTCGTGGCGGGGCGCCTCGGTCTGCATCCAGTAGAAGAACGAGAGGGTGAACTGCCGCGCCTCGCGCAGCGCCGCGGCGGCCGCCTCCGGCGCGACGCCGACCACCGGCGCCAGCCAGTAGTCCATCTGCGGCCAGTTGCCGAGCGTGATGTCGCTGCGATAGGTGCCGGGCGCGAAATTCCGCCGCGCGGCGATCCGCCGCGCGTGCCAGAGGTCGTACAGAAAATCGGCGTCGGTCTCGCCGACAAACAGCGGGCGCTCGCGCGGCTCGTGCGTCACGAAATCGCTGACCGTCCAGCTGAACTGGGGGCCGGGCCAGCAGTCGAGCTTGAGCGTCCTGAAGCGCTCGTACTCCGCGGGCTTGTCGATCCGGTGGTCTTCGTCGGGAAAATGGTCGGCCGCGAAGCACCAGGTGAGCGACTGCTGATCGAGCGGGTCGGGCGCACCCGGTACGGCATGCGGCTCTCCGGTCGCGGCCTGCGACTCCGCCCCGATCACGTGCTCGACGCCCGCCGCTTCCAGCAGCTCGCCGGTTTCGGTCGCGTCGACGACGAGCTCGGCTTCGACGAAGCGCTGGCCTCCCGTCTCGAGATCCTCGAGCGTCAGACCGGCGATGCGGTCGCCGTCCGTATGAGCCTGGACGACTCTGTGGCGCATCAGCAGGCGCACGCGGTCGCTGCTCGCGTGCGGCGCCAGCATGTCCTCGAGTACGCGGGCGGATACGCGCGGCTCGTGACAGAGCGTGCTCACGTTGCCCGTGCCGGGGTTGAACGCGATCGCGGCTCTCGCCTCGGCCGTGAGCGGGTAGTGCCGCCGGTAGTACTCGCGGATTCCCTCGCGGAGCGCCGCGTAGCTCTGCGATACGCGGAGCGTCTCGATCCAGGGGTGCTCGTCCGGCGGCACCGCCTGCGCGGTGAGCTGCCCGCCGAGCCAGTCGAGCTCTTCGACGAGTACGACGCGGGCGCCGAGCTTCGCTGCCGCGAGCGCGGCGGAAACGCCGCCCAGGCCGCCGCCGACGATGAGGATATCGGTTCGCATCGCATGCGCTCCGCAGGTCACTCCGCCTTGATCCCCAACCGCCGGATGACCTCGCCCCAGCGGGCGGTCTCGGTCTCGATGAGCTTGCCGAACTCGGCCGGGCTTCCGCCGAGCGGCTCGGTCCCGAGATCCTTGAAGCGGTTCCTGACCTCCTGCGTCTGCAGGACCGCCTCGAGCGTCCGGTTGAGCTGCGCGACGATCGCTGCGGGGGTACCCGCCGGCGCCAGGATTCCGAACCAGCCGATCACCTCGAAGCCGGGCAGCACGGTCTCGCCCACCGTCGGCACGTCGGGCAGCGCAGTCGAGCGCTTCTTCGACGTGACCGCGAGCGCGCGGAGCTTGCCGGATTTCACCTGCCCGATCGCGCCGGAGACGGTGTCGAAAGCGAAATCGATCTCGCCGCCCATCAGCGCCGTAAGCGCCGGCCCCGTGCCCTTGTAGTTCACCTGAACGACGTCGATCTTCGTCTGGCTCCTGAACACCTCGGCGGCGAGGCTGGTCAGGGTCGCGCCGCCGCCGCCGGCGCCGTAGTTGAGCTTGCCGGGTTTCGCGCGTGCGGCCGCGACCAGGTCCTGGAGCGTCTTGTACGGGGCGCTGCCGTTCGTCACCACCACGACCGGCGTCGCGGCCAGGGCGATCACGGGCGCGAAGCCCTTGACCGGGTCGTACGGCAGCTTCGGGTAGAGCGCCGCGCTCCCGGCATGCCCGCTGGTGACGAAGAGCAGCGTGTAGCCGTCGGCCGGGGACGCGGCGACGGCCGCCGCGCCAATCGTTCCGCCGGCGCCGGGGCGGTTCTCCACGATCACCGGCTGCTTGAGCGCTTCGTTCAGCTTCTGTGCGGCGATGCGGGCGAGCACGTCCGCCGGTCCGCCGGGCGAGAACCCGACGACGAGCTTGACGGGTTTCGCCGGGTAGGCCTGTGCGAGGGCATCGGCCGGAAGCTGCGCGAGCACCGCCGCAGCCGTGATTGCGACTGCGATCCGAGCAACATTCTTCATCTGTCCATCCTCCTGTGATGGCGCAATCGTAGTCGCCCGACCCCATTCCAACAATTACCAAGATATGAGAATCTCATAACATCGTGTTAATGGTAGGGCGGGGAGGTCGGAGATGAATCTGCGGCAGATCGAGGTGTTCCGCGCCATCATGCTCACCGGGTCGATCACCGATGCCGCCCGGCTGCTGCACGTCTCGCAGCCGGGGATCAGCCGCCTCGTGCGGCACGTCGAATCCAGGCTCGGCATGCCGCTCTTCGAGCGCAAGCGCGGCCGGATCCAGCCGACCCCCGAGGCCCGCGCGCTGTACGCGGAGATCGAGAAGGTCTACCGCGGCGTGAAGTGGATCCAGGACTACGCGGGGGGTCTGAAGTCGGGCGCGAACGCATTGCTCAGGGTGTTGACCACCCCGAGCGCCGGGCTCGAGCTCGTGCCGCGCGCCGTGGCGCAACTCGCGAACGAGTTTCCGACCGCGCGGATCTTCTCGGAGGTCGTCACGATCGCGCAGATGACGGAGCTCCTGCTCGCCGGACACGCCGACGTCGGCGTGTCGGCGATGCACATCGATCAGCCCGCGCTGGAGCTGCGCCAGTTCGGCGAGTGGCGGCTGCTCTGCATCTTTCCGGCGGGGCACCCGCTCGAGGCGAAGCGCAGGATCGCCGTGCGCGACGCCTTGAACCACCGCCTGGTCTCGTTCAGCAAGGAAACGTTGCAGGGCCGCATCATTGAAGGGTGGTTCGACGAGCAGCAGCTCGAGCGCAAGGTGTCGGTCGAAGTCCGCTCGGCGCACATGGCGTGCGCCCTCGTCGCCTCCGGCGCCGGCGTCGCGTTCGTGGACGATCTGACGGCGCGCGCGTATGGCCCGGCCACGCTGCTGTCACGGCCGGTTCCCAGCAGCCCGGTGTTCGGTCTCTACACCGTGACGAGCCGCGACCGTCCTTCCGCCGTGCTCGCGAAGCGATTCTGCGAGCGCGTCGCGAGCTGCTACCGCGAGCTGCGGAAGCCCAAACCGGCCGGGGCGGCATGGGGTGGCTGCTAGAATCGCAGCGAACCTGCCGAATGCTTCGCCGATCCGAATTCAATGTCCGCCGCACCCGATCCGACCGCCGCTCACGCCGGCAACTTCATCCGCGCCATCGTCGAGGAGGATCTCGCAGAGGGCACGTACGCCGCGCGCACGTGGAGCGGCAAGCCAGGTCCGGCGAGCGCGCACGCCGGCGCGCCGCGCGACCCGGCGCGGATCCGCACGCGCTTTCCGCCCGAGCCGAACGGCTACTTGCACATCGGCCACGCGAAGTCGATCTGCCTCAACTTCGGGCTCGCCCGCGACTACGGCGGCGCGTGCCACATGCGCTTCGACGACACCAACCCGACGAAGGAAGAGCAGGAGTACGTCGACTCGATCCTCGACAGCGTGCGCTGGGTGGGGTTCGACTGGGGACCGCATCTCTACTATGCGTCCGACTACTTCGACACGCTCTACGAGTGCGGCGAGAAGTTCATCGAGCACGGGCTCGCCTACGTCGACGACCAGAGCGCCGACGAGATCCGGCGCGCGCGCGGCACGCTGACCGAGCCGGGTAGGAACAGTCCGCACCGCGATCGGTCGCCGGCCGAGAACCTGGATCTCTTCCGGCGGATGCGCGCCGGCGAGTTCCCGGACGGGGCACGCGTGCTGCGGCTCAAGATCGACATGGGTTCGCCGAACATCAACCTGCGCGACCCGGTCGCCTATCGCATCCGCCATGCGCATCATCACCGCACCGGCGACAAGTGGTGCATCTACCCGCTGTACGACTACACTCACGGCATCTCGGACGCACTCGAGAACATCACCCATTCGCTCTGCACGCTCGAGTTCGAGGATCACCGCCCGCTCTACAACTGGATCAACGAGCGGCTGCGCGACTTCGGCGTGCTCGCGCCGCCGCTGCCGCAGCAGTACGAGTTCGCACGGCTGAACCTCACCTACGTCGTGCTTTCGAAGCGGCGGCTGATCCAGCTCGTCGCGGACGGCCACGTCGACGGCTGGGACGACCCGCGCATGTCGACCATCGTGGGCTTCCGGCGGCGGGGGTTCACCCCCGAGGCGATCCGGCTCTTCGCCGAGCGCATCGGCGTCGCCAAGGCCGACTCGTGGATCGACATGACGATCCTCGAGGATTGCCTGCGCGACGATCTGAACGAGCGCGCGCCGCGTGCGACCGCGGTGCTCGATCCGGTGAAGCTCGTGATCGACAACTATCCCGAGCGGCAGATCGAGGAGATGGAAGCGCCGGTGCATCCGCAGAAACCGGAGATGGGCAAGCGGAAGCTCCCGTTCGGGCGCGAACTGTGGATCGAGCGCGAGGACTTCATGGAGACGCCGCCGAAGGGCTACTTCCGGCTCTACCCGGGGAACACGGTGCGGCTCCGCTACGGCTACGTCGTCAAGTGCGTCGGTGCGGAGAAGGACGCGAGCGGCAACGTCATCGCGGTCCATTGCGAGTACCTGCCCGACTCGCGCTCGGGCACCGCGGGCGCAGATACCTACAAGGTGAAAGGCAACATCCACTGGGTGAGCGCGAAGAACGCTTACGAGGCGGAGGTCCGGCTGTACGACCGGCTGTTCAAGGTGCCCTTTCCGGGCTCGCGCAAGGGACGGGAGGCGCCGCCCGCCGCGGGCGACGAGGCGCCCGAGGAGTACAACTGGCTCGACGACATCAATCCGCAGGCGAAGAAAGTGATCACCGCCTACCTCGAGCCGGGGCTGAAGGACGCCAAGGCCGAAGACCGCTTCCAGTTCGAGCGGCACGGCTACTTCGTCGCCGATGTCCGCGACTCGCGGCCGGGCAGCCCGGTGTTCAACCGGGCGGTGACGCTGCGGGATTCGTGGGCGAAGGCAAGCAAGGTGAAGGCATGGCGGGCGCTGCGGAGAAAAACCACTGGCTGAGCCGGCGCGCGCTCCCAGGTCGCGAGCGTGCCATCGAGCGCGGACGAGACGCCTGAAGCGAAGAAGCGAGGGATGACATGGCAAAAACCGCAGTCGTCGTCGGCGCCCTCGGCGTCATCGGCCGCTACATCGTCGACAAGCTCGCGAGCCTCCCCGACTGGCAGGTCGTCGGGCTTTCCCGCCGCACCGGCGAACCGCGCGACCGCGTCCGTTACATCTCGGTGGACCTGCTCGACCCGAAGGATGTCGAAGCAAAGCTCGCCGGGCTGAAGGATGCGACCCACGTCTTCTACGCCGCTTTCCAGCCCTCGACCGGCGCGGCGGCGAACTTCGCGACCAACATCGCCGCCAACGTCGGGATGCTCGTCAACTCGGTGTCGGCGATCGAGCGCGCCTCGAGTGAACTCGAGCGGGTGCTCCTCGTCACCGGCAACAAGTACTACGGCGCCCACCTCGGCCCGTTCAAGACGCCGGCGCGCGAGACCGATCCGCGCCACATGCCGCCGGATTTCTACTTCGACCAGATCGACTGGTTGACCGGCCATCAGCGCGGCAAGCGCTGGAGCTGGACCGAGCTCCGGCCGCACACGCTCTGCGGCTTCTCGCCGGGCACGACAATGAGCATCATGCCGGTGATCGCGGTCTATGCCTCGATCAGCAAGGCGTTCGGGCTGCCGCTCCGGTTCCCGGGCAAGCCCGGCGCGTTCCGGTCGATCTACCAGGCGACCGAGTCGACGCATCTCGCAGCCGCCGCCCACTGGGCCGCAACCGAGCCGCGCTGCGCGAACCAGGCGTTCAACATCACCAACGGCGATTTTTTCCGCTGGTGCAACCTCTGGCCGAAAATCGCGGAGGTGTTCGAAATGCCGGTGGGCGACGTACAGACGATCTCGCTCGTCGCGCACATGTCCGACAAAGGCCCCTTCTGGGCCGAGCTAGTCTCGAGACACGGTCTCAAGCCGTATCGCTACGAAGAGCTGGTCGCCTGGCCGTTCGGCGACTACGTGTTCGGCTGCGACTGGGACGTCATGACGAGCACCATCAAGGCGCGGCAGCACGGGTTCCACGAGGTGGTGGACAGCGAGGAGATGTTCGTCAGGCTGCTGCGGAAGTTCCGCGAGGAACGGATCGTGCCGTAGGCGTATTCACGACCGGCGACAATGCTCAGCCGGCGCTAGCCTCGAGGATCGCCCGCCACACCTTCTCGCGCGTGATCGGCATCTCGATCTCGCGCACGCCCAGCTCGCCCAGCGCGTCGATCACCGCGTTCACCACCGCCGGCGTCGCCCCGTGGCAGCCCGACTCCCCGACGCCCTTCGCGCCCAGCACGTTGAGCGCGGTCGGCGACGCCTCGTCGAACGCGCAGTCGAGCCGCGGGAGATCGTCGGCGCGCGGCATCGCGTAGTCCATGAACGAGCCGGTGAGAAGCTGGCCGTTGTCGTCATAGACCGTCTGCTCGACGAGGGCCTGGCCGAGGCCCTGCGCGATGCCGCCCTCGATCTGGCCGTGCGCGATGAGCGGGTTCATCACGCGGCCGATGTCGTCGACCGCGGTGTGGCGCACGACCTTCACGCTTCCCGTCTCCGGCTGGATCTCCACCTCGACGATCTGGCAGCCGTTCGGCCAGGTCTGGCCCTTCGCCGTTTCGGTCGCGCTCACGGCGAGCTTCGCTTCCGGCTGGCGCGCCGCGAGTTCGAAGAGCCCGATGCCGCGATCGGTGCCGGCGATCGCAAAGCGCCCGGCGGCGAACTCGATGTCCCCCTCGGCGGCCTCGAGCGCGCCGGCGGCGAGCTTGCGTCCCGCGTCGACGACCGCGACCGCGCCGGCGAGCACCGCGCCGCCGCCGACCTGGAGCGAGCGCGACCCGCCGCTCCCGCCGCCCGAGCGCACGACCGACGTGTCGCCCTGCACGACGATCACCTGCTCGGGCGTGATCCCCAATCGTTCGGCGACGATCTGGGCATAGGAGGTCCAGAGCCCCTGCCCTATCGCCTGCGTGCCCGACACCACGATGACCTTGCCGTCGCCCGTCACCGTGACGTCGACGGTCTCCTGGAGCGCCGCGCTCCCCGTCACCTCGATGTAGTAGGCGACGCCGCGCCCGTAGAGCGCGCCGCGCTTCGCCGCTTCGCGCTTCCGTGCGGCGAAACCCGCCCAGTCGGCTTGCGCGAGCGCCATGTCGAGCGTGTGCGCGAAGTCGCCGCAGTCGTAGACCGAGCCCACCGGATTCTCATAGGGGAGTTCGTCCTTGCGCAGCAGGTTCTTGCGGCGCAGCTCGATCGGGTCGACGCCCAGCTCGATCGCCGCGCGGCTCACCAGACGCTCGATGAGATAGCCCATCTCCGGACGACCGGCACCTCGATACGCGTCGACCGGTCCGGTGTTGGTGAACATCATCCGCACTTCATGGTCGAGGAGCGGGATACGATACGCGCCGGTCGGCGCGCGTGCCCCGGACATCGCCGGCACGGCCGCGCCGTAGTTGGAGATGTAGGCGCCGATGTTCGCGTGGCTCCTGATCCGGAGCGCGACGAAGCGGTGCTCGGCGTCGACCGCCAGCTCCGCCTCGGAGTAGTTGTCGCGGCCGTGCGAATCCGAGAGGAAAGTCTCCGAGCGGTCGGCGAGCCACTTCACCGGCCGGCCAAGCTTGCGCGCGGCGTAGGCGACCGCGGCGAACTCGGGATACGGATACGCGCGCGTGCCGAAACCGCCGCCGAGATCGGTGCAGACGACGCGCAGCTTCTCCTTCGGCATCTTGAGGATGATCTCGGCGAACTGCGTCTGCACCATGTGCGTGCCCTGCGAGGGGCACCACAGGGTCAGCACGCCGCTCGCCGCATCGAACGCCGCGAGCGCACCTTTCGGCTCGATCGGGTTGGAGACGACGCGGTTGTTGACGATTGCGACCTTGACGATGCGATGGGCCTTGGCGAACGCGGCGTCGACCTCGGCCGCGTCGCCGGCCTGATACCGCGCAGCGATGTTGCCGTGCTCCGGCGTGAACGCGGCCGGCCACACCGGCGGTGCGTCGGCGCGGGCGCTCGCGCGCGCGTCCACGACTACCGGCAGCTCGTCCCATTCGACCTCGACGAGGTCGGCGCCGTCCTTCGCCTGGTTGCGCGTTTGCGCGATCACCATCGCCACCGCGTTGCCGGCGAAGCGCGCGACGTCGGCGACCAACGGCAGTCGCGGCGGCGCGGTGATGGGCTGGCCGTCAGGGCGCTTGTGCAGCTGGGCGAACGGCATCGAGCCGATGCCGTCGGCGATCATGTCCGCACCGGTGATGATCGCCATTACCCCGGGCGATTTCAACGCGGTCGAGGCGTCGATGTGGACGATGCGCGCGTGCGCGTGCGGCGAGCGTACGAACGCGCAGTAGGTCTGATCCGGCAGGACGACGTCGTCGGTGAAGCTGCCTTGACCGGTGATGAGGCGCCGATCCTCGAGACGGCGGACGGGCTTGCCGATCCACTGGCTGCGGCCGGGCTGGATGTAGTCGGTGACGGTGTTCATTCTCTTGCGATGCGAAAGGGGATCGGGAGGCGTCGAGGGTAATCGATCTTCGCCTTTTCCCCAAACCCTAGGCGGCACTCAGCTCGCCGACCCGCACACCGACGAGCCGCACCGGGCGATCGAGCGGGAGGCGGCCGAGGCACTCGAACGCCGCCTTGCGGATGGCGGTCTCGGCAGCGGTCGGTTCCGGCAAGGTTTTCACCCGGGTGTGCGTCTCGAAGCCGGCAAAGCGCACCTTGATGCCGATAGCGCGGCCGCGATAACCCTCTGCGCGCAGGTCCGCGGCGACTTCGCGGGCGAGCTTCGCGAGCGTGCGCGCGATCGCCTGCCAGTCGACGACGTCCGCCTGGAAGGTCGTCTCGCGGCTGCGGCTCCGCGGCTCGTGATGCGTAACGACCGGTCGCGAGTCGATACCGTGCGCAGCATCGTGCAAGTACGCGCCGGACGAGCGGCCGAAGGACTCCACGAGCCGCTGCACCGGCGTCGCGGCGAGCTCGCCGATGGTCCGGATCTCGGTCGCCGCGAGGCGCGCCTCCGTCTTCGGACCGACCCCCGGGAGCTTGCGCGCGGCGAGCGGCCAGATCCGCGACTCGAGGTCGCCCGCGCCGAGAATCGTGAGGCCGTCGGGCTTGTCGAGCTCCGAGGCCATCTTCGCGAGCAGCTTGTTCGATGCGATGCCGATCGAGCAGGTGAGACCGGTGTTTTCGGCGATCCGCCGCTTGATCTCGCGGCCGATCGATTCGCTGGAGCCGAGGACCTCGGTGATGTCGAGATAGGCCTCGTCGATGCCGCGATCCTCCATCAGCGGCGAGACGCCGTGCATCACCGCCTTGAACAGCGCCGAGTAGCGCCGGTATTCCGCGAAATCCACCGCCAGGAACACCGCCTGCGGGCAGAGCTTGTGCGCGGTGCGGAGCGGCATCGCCGAGCGCACGCCGAACGCGCGCGCTTCGTAGGTGGCGGTGGACACCACGCCGCGACGGCTCGGATCGCCGCGCCCGCCGATGACGACCGGCTGGCCCTTCAGCTCGGGGCGGCGCAGCAACTCGACCGCCGCGAAGAAGGCGTCCATGTCGAGGTGGAGGATTCGGCGCGGCGGGACCACTGCGAGCGCGAGTTTGCCACGGTCGTGCGTGCCGGCCGGGTCTGGCCGAGAAGGCTTTCCCGACGCAGGCTCACGCCATGAGCCACCCCCGGGCGTACTCTAGTCGCGTGGTGGCCCCGAGCCCCCCTCGCTCCCTGGGGACCGCCGCGATCGCCGGGTTGATCGACAGCTTCCGGGGCGATTCATCAAAGTACCGGCAAAGCGTCGTCCTACATCTCCTCCTTGGCCCCGCTCGGCCGGCTCCTCCGGCGCGGGGTCTTTTCTTCCGGAAGCAGCGCTGGTCGAGCGCGGCCGCTACTCGGGCACCAGCCAGCGCATCCGATACGTTCCCTCCCCCACCGTCGCGAGCGCGCGCGCAAGCCACGGGACGATTTCGCCTGCCTCCTCGTCGAACCGGAACGGCGGATTCACCACCAGCAGCCCGCAACCCCGCAACGTCGGCGACGTGCCCTCCGGATGCACGGAGAGCTCGAGTTGCAGGATCTTGCGGATGCCCGTCGCGACGATATCGCGCTCGAACCCGCGGATCGCGGGTGGCTCGAGGAGCGGATACCAGAGCGCGTAGACGCCGGTAGGCCAGCGCTCGTATCCTGCGGCGAGCGCCCGGGCGAGCCGCCGCAGCTCGCCGGCGCGATCGAATGACGAATCGACGAGCACCAGCCCGCGCCGCTCCGGCGGCGGCAGGTGGGCCTTCAGCGAGTGGTAGCCGTCCATCAGGTGCACGGTCACCTTCCGGTCGCGGGCGAAGAGCGTGCCGAGCGCCGCGACGTCGGCCTCGTTCAGCTCGCTCAGCACCATGCGATCCGCCGGGCGGAGGAAGCGCCGCGCGAGCCGTGGCGAACCCGGGTAGTAGCGCAGCCGCCCGCCGCGGTTCTCCGCACGCACCGCGTCGAGGTACGGCGCGATGCGCGCCGGGACATCGTCGCGAGCCATCAGCCGGGCGATCCCGTCGCGGAACTCCGCGTTCTTCTTCGCCCAAGCGTGCGTGAGGTCATACAGCCCGATGCCGGCATGAGTGTCGACGTAGCAGAGCGCCTTGTCCTTCGTCGCAAGAACCAGGAGCAGGCGCGTGAGGAGCGCGTGCTTGAAGACGTCGGCGAAGTTGCCGGCGTGGAAGTGGTGGCGGTAGGCCAGCACCTAGAGCTGGTCGTACTTCTTCGCGTTCCCGCGCGCCTTCTCGACCGGATACTTCTCGGCGTTGAGCACGAGCTTCCGCTCCACCGCGGCGAGCGGATCGATGCCGAGCCGGTCGGCCAACTCGACCAGCAGGATCAGCACGTCGGCGATCTCGTGCTCGACCTCGACGCGCTTCGGAGCGGGCAGGCGGTCGGCCTCCTCCGGCGTGAGCCACTGGAACTGCTCGAGCAGCTCGCCGGTCTCGGCGCTGAGCGCCATGGCGAGGTTCTTCGGGTTGTGGAACTGGGCCCAGTCGCGCTCGGCGACGAAGGCGCGCAAGACGCTGCGCAGGGTGTCGAGGCTGTCGATGCGGGTCATGACGCGGCGTCCTCGGTTCCATAGTGCACCGCTAGCCACACGGTCGGCGCCGCGCGCGCGGTCGATTCCACGCGATGACGGCGGCGCGCCGCGATGTCGAGGAAGTCGCCCGGCCGGAGCGTGCGCGCTCCGGGCTCGTCCTCGAACCGCAGCTCGGCTTCGCCGGCGAGCAGGACCACCCACTCGCCGCGCGGTTCGTCGTACCAGTGGCCCGGCGGGCTCGCGTGGCCGTGCGAGACGATCCGCTCGATCTTCAGCCCGGGCCGGGACAGGAGCTCGAGAACCGCTTCCGCGGCCGACGGGGCGGGCAACCCGGCAAAAAGGTTCGTGAGCATGACGCGCCTTCAGCCGCCGAACCCATCGGCAACGGCCACGTCGATCAGGCTCGGACGCCCGCGCTCGGCCGCCTCGCGGAGCGCCGGCACGACGTCGTTGGGATCGGTGACTCTGCGCGCCGCCACGCCCATCGACTGCGCGAGGCCGACGTAGTCGATCGCGGGATCCCTGATGTCCATCCCGACGAACTTGTCGGTGCCGCGAAACGCGACCAGCCGCTCCTTGATGATGCGATAGCCGCGGTTGTTGGTGATCACGTAGGTGATCGGGAGCTCGAGGTGCGCGGCGGTCCAGAGCGCCTGGATCCCGTACATCGCGCTCCCGTCGCCGACGATCGCCGTCACCGGCCGCCCGGGGAGCGCGAGGCTCACGCCGATGGCACCCGGCATCGCGAAACCGAGACCGCCGCTCGCGAGACCGTAGAACGCGCGCCGATCGCGCAGTCGCAGGAAGCCCGGCAGCGCAAGCGAAGAGATGAGCGCCTCCTCGACGACGACCGCATCCCGCGGCAGGTGCTCGCTGATCCGGAGCATCAGGTATCGCGGATCGATCGGCGAAGTCTCGGCCTCCGCCATTGCGTCGACCGCCGCGCGCACGCGCTGCGCGGACCAGTTGCGGTCCTTGAGCGCCGCGAGACGCTCGGCTGCCTCGGGCGCGCGGCGCGCGCGCATCAGCGGCAGCAGCGCGCGCAAGGTCTCCTTCACGTTCGCCTGGATGGCGACGTCGGTGCGGTAGTTTTTCCCGAGCTCCCAGCTGCGCTCGCTCACGTGCACGACCGGCAACCCCGCGGGCAGCGGCTCGACCGGGCTGTAGACCGACATCCGCAGGAGATCGGCCCCGAGGCAGACGAGGAGATCGAACGGCTCGAGCGCCGCCCGCACCTGCTTCTGGTTGCGCGTGAGCGCGCCGAGATACGCGGGATGCTCGGTCGGGAACTGCGCGCAGTATGGAATCGGCGATGCGAACACCGCCGCGCCAAGGAGCTCCGCGAGCTCGGCGCACTCGGCGAACGCATCGTGGGCGGCGAGCTCCTGCCCGGCGACGATGACCGGACGGCGCGCGTCGGCGAGCGTTTCCGCGAGCCGGGCAAGCGCCTCGTCGGACGGTCGCGCGCGCGCATCGACCCGCACCGGGCGTCCGAGATCGAGCTCGGCCGATTGCTCGAGCACGTCGCCCGGCAGGCTGATGAACACCGGGCCGGTCGGCGGCGTGAGCGCAACCTTGACCGAGCGGCGGATGATCCGCGGCAGATCCTCGATGCGCGTCGGCTCGACTGCCCACTTGACGAGCGGCTGCGCCATCGGCACCAGCGCGTCGTAGAGCAGCGGTTCGAGCAGCCCGTGCCCCTGCTCCTGCTGGCCGGCCGTCAGGACGATCGGCGATCCCGAGAACTTCGCGTTGTAGAGCGCGCCCATCGCATTGCCCAACCCGGGCGCGACGTGCACGTTCGCCGCGGTGATCCGGCCGGATGCGCGGGCGTAGCCGTCGGCCATCCCGACCACGATCGATTCCTGGAGGCCAAGTACGAACTTGAGCTGCGGGAAGTCGGGCACGACTTCCATGATCGCCAGCTCGGTCGTACCCGGATTGCCGAAGAGATGCGTGATGCCCTCGTCGACGAGAAGCTCGAGGAACGCGGTGCGGCCGTTGCGGATCGGCATGTCGGAGGGCCTTCGGAGAGCGGATCGGGACCGCCTGCGATGTTAACTTGCCTCGACCGAGGCCGGCGTCGACCCGACGTGCTGCGACCGATCTGCCTCGACCCGTTCACCGAAACCCTGTATAGTCCGCCGCGGAATCAGGGACGCATCATCCGGTCGGCGTTTTCTGTTTCTTCGCGGTCGTTCTCCCGATTGTTGCCCGGCCCCCATGCCGGGTTCTGGAACTCCCTCGATCCTCCAATCCAGCAGTTCACGTCTGCCTGAACCGGTTCTGATGGCGTAACGCCGCAGCAGGCCGATCCAGGAGTTTGTTTTGTCCGATTCATTCGCAAGGCTGGGCCTCGAGCCCGGGCTGGTCCGCGCTGTCGTGGACCAAGGCTATACCCAACCCACGCCGGTCCAGGCGCAGGCGATTCCAGTCATTCTCGACGGTCGCGACGTGCTCGCCGGCGCACAGACCGGCACCGGCAAGACCGCCGGCTTCGTGCTGCCGATGCTGCAGCGGCTCGCCGCCCGATCGCCGCAGGGAAAGCACCAGGTCCGCGCGCTGATCCTCACCCCGACCCGCGAGCTCGCGGCACAGGTCGAGGAGAGCGTGCGCGTCTACGGCAGGCACATGCCGCTCAAGTCGACGCTCGTGTATGGCGGCGTCGGCATCAACCCGCAGATCGATGCGCTCCGGCGTGGCGTGGACATCCTAGTCGCGACACCCGGACGGCTGCTCGATCACATGCAGCAGAAGACGGTCGACCTTCGGCACATCGAGATCCTCGTGCTCGACGAAGCCGACCGGATGCTCGACATGGGCTTCATCCGCGACATCCGCCGCGTGCTCGCGGCGCTGCCGAAGAAGCGCCAGAACCTGCTGTTCTCGGCCACGTTCTCCGACGAGATCCGCGAGCTTGCGGAGTCGCTGCTGCACCAACCGGCGATGGTCGAGGTCGCGCGGCGGAACGCCGAATCGGAGCTCGTCGCGCAGCGCATCCACCCCGTCGCGCAGGCCCGCAAGCGGGCGCTGCTCGCGCATCTCGTCCTCGCCGGCGACTGGCGGCAGGTGCTCGTCTTCACGCGCACCAAGCACGGCGCGAACCGTCTCGCCGAGCAGCTCTGCAAGGACGGCGTCGAAGCGACGGCGATCCACGGCAACAAGAGCCAGGGGGCGCGCACCAAGGCGCTCGCCGGCTTCAAGGCGGGGACCGTGCGCGTCCTGGTCGCCACCGACATCGCCTCGCGCGGCCTGGACATCGAAGAGCTGCCGCACGTCGTGAACTTCGAGCTGCCGCACGTGCCCGAGGATTACGTCCACCGCATCGGCCGGACCGGGCGCGCGGGCTCGACGGGCGAAGCGATCTCGCTCGTCTCGCCCGAGGAGCACGCGCTCCTCGCCGACATCGAGAAGCTGCTCAGGCGGCGAGTCATACGCGAGGTCATTCCGGGGTTCGAGCCGGGCACCGCCGCGCCTGCGGATCCCGCTCCCGCGAGGCCGGCGCAGTCACCGCGCGCGCAGCGGCAACAGCGCCCGAATGCCGGCGGGCATGCCCAGCACCATCGCACGAGCGGCGGCGCGAACGGCGGCGCAACTTTCGGTGCGAAGGGCAGCACGAACAACGGGACAGGGAGCGGGGCCAACCGCGGCGCCGCGCCCGCACCGGCCACGCATCGCGCCCGCGGACCGCAGGTTCCCGCGCTCCTGCGCGGCGGAAACCGCCGCGCAGACTGAATATCCACGAGAGGAGCTCACCATGGACATCTTCGTAGGCAACCTCGCACCGGAAGCGACCGAGGACGAGCTGGTCACGCTGTTCAAGTCGTTCGGCGAAGTGAAATCGGCGGAGGTGAAGCGCGAGCTCTTCACCGGCGCCTCGAAGGGCTTCGGCTTCGTCGAGATGCCGGGCAAGCAGCATTCGCTCGCGGCGATCGCGGGTCTCAACGGCAAGGAACTGCACGGCCGGCCGCTGCGCGTGAACGAAGCTCGCGCCGTGCCGGTCCGCGGCTCGCGGCGGCGCTAACGCCTGCGCCCCCACCCCCTGACAAGGGGGACACGACCGCGCGCGCGGGAGCGGGGGTTGCCGGCATCCCCAACCCGCGCCCCCGTTGCTGCCGGCTCACGCCCCGGCAGGCGATACCGGCGACCATCGACTAGACTCGCCAGCCGCAGCAGAAGGGGAGGCGCGAGGATGAACGAGTCGGGCCCGCGGAGTTCCCGCGGCCTGATGGCGCTGCTGGCGGTGTTCATGTTCTCGGTCGCGGGGACCATCCACTTCCAGACGCCGATGCTGCCGGAGTTCGCGCGCGAGTTCGGCGCGAGCGCGACGGAGGTCGGCTGGGTGCCGACGCTGTCGTTCGCCGGGTTTCTCTCCGGCACGCTCTTCATCAGCCCGCTCGGCGACAGCCTCGACAAGCGGCGGCTGATTCTCGGCAAGCTCGTCTGCCTCGGCGTCGCGATGCTCGCCATGGCCGCCGCGCCGACGCTTCCCGTCCTGGCGGCCGCGGGGTTCGTCGCCGGCATCGCCGCCAGCCTCTCGCAGGACGTCGTGCCGCTCGTCGCCGAGCTCGCCGCGCCGGGCGCGCGCGGCCGCGCGGTCGGGACGGTGCTGTCGGGACTGTTCCTCGGCATCCTGTTCGGCCGGCTCGGCGGCGGCTTCGTCGCGGCGAATCTCGGCTGGCGCTGGATGTACGTCATCTCCGCCGCGATGATCGTGGCGATCCTGCCGGCGATCGTCGCCTGGGTGCCCAGCGTCCCGGCGAAGACCCGGCTCGCTTACGCCGCGCTGATGCGCTCGCTCCTGCGACTCGTGCGCGATCGCGCGGATCTCCGCCGCGCCTCGGCCGTCCAGTTCCTGCTCGGTTGCTGCTATGGCGGCTTCTGGGCGACGCTCGCGCTGATGCTGGCCGCGGTGCACGGCTTAGGGCCGGCCTATGCCGGACTGATGGGCATCCCCGGCGCGGCCGGCATCCTCGTCGCGCGCCCCGCCGGACGCTGGATGGACCGCAAAGGTGTCACGCCGGTCGTGACGACCGGGATCTGCCTGGTCATGGCCGCCTACCTTACGTTCAGCCTCGGCCTCGCCACCCTCGCCGCGATCATCGCCGGCGCCGTGCTCCTCGATGCCGGATTGCGTGCAGCGATGGTCGCGAACCAAGCCTTCGTCACCGGTGCCGATCCGGAGACGCGCAGCCGTTCGAACACGATCTTCGCCGTTCACGGCTGGGGCGGTTACGCGACCGGGGCGTTCGTCGCGAGCATCGCGTGGACGAACGGCGGCTGGCTCGCCGTATGCGCGTGCGGGCTGGGCGCGTCGGTCGCGGCGCTCGCCGTGTATCTGCGCGGGCGCGGCGACGCAAAGCGCTAGCGGCGCCTGCGTTTCGCCGTCCGCTTGGCCGTCTTTCGGCTCGCCTGTTTGCTCGCCGCTTTGCGCGCTTGTCTGGACTGCCGTTCAACCGGCTGTTTCGCTCGCTTCTTCCCCACGCGCGCCGGCGCGCTCCAGCTCTGCCCGGGGATGAAGCCGATCGCCTCCACCTCGAGCTCGCAGTCCATCGGCGTGCGTCCGGCCTGCATTCGCGTGCGGGTCGGCAGCGTCTCGGGCGACGAGAAGTAGGTGCGGTAGATCCGGTCGAACGCCTCGGCCCGGGCCTGATCCTTCAGCCAGACGATCACTTTCAGCAGCGAATCCATGTTCGAGCCGGCGGCCTCAGCGACCTGCTGCACGTGGTCCATCACGATGCGGACCTGCTCGTCGAACGGCGCCGGCACGTACGCGGGCGGCTTCTCGCCCCGCGCGCGCGCTTCCCGCATCTCGCGCGAGTAGGCCGCGTCGAACGGCGGGAGTCCGGAGATGAAGACGAGCGGGCCATACGACACCCCCAGGTTGAAGGGTCCGCCGGTCTCGGGGACACCGCTCTTCACGACCTTTTTTTGCAGGGGCATGGCGCGCGATTGTAGTCGAACCCCCGCCAGTACAATCCGCCCGATGACGATCGAAGCCGCGGACGACGGCCATCCGTACTCCCGCCTGACGCCCGACGCCGTGCTCGATGCGCTGGAAAGCGCGGGCGTGCGCGGCGACGGGCGCTTGCTGGGATTGAACAGCTACGAGAACCGCGTCTATCAGGTCTATGCGGAGGATGGGCCTCCCGTCATAGCGAAGTTCTACCGCCCGGTGCGCTGGAGCGATGCCGAGATCCTCGAGGAGCACGCCTTCGCACTCGAGCTCGCCGAGCGCGAGATCCCCGTGGTCGCGCCGATCATGCTCGCTGGCAAGACCCTCAACGAGTTCGGCGGCTTCCGGTTTGCCGTCTATCCGCGTCGCGGTGGGCGCATGCCGGAGCTCGACAATCCCGCGACGCTCGAATGGCTCGGGCGCTTCATCGGGCGCATTCACGCGGTCGGCGCGGTGGCGCCCTTCGCCAGGCGGCCCGCGCTCGACCTCGCGAGCTTCGGCCTCGAGCCGCGCGACTGGCTGCTCGCCCACGGCTTCATCCCGCCGGACCTCCTCCAATCGTGGAGGAGCGTGGTCGACCTCGCCCTCGACGGCGTGCGCCGCTGCTACGAGCGCGCGGGCGAGGTGCGCGCGATCCGGCTGCACGGCGACTGCCATTCCGGGAACGTCCTGTGGACCGATTCGGGACCCCACTTCGTCGATCTCGACGACGCGCGCATGGGTCCGGCGATGCAGGATCTGTGGATGCTCGTCTCGGGCGACCGTACGGCGATCACTCAAGGGCTCTCGGACCTGCTGGGCGGCTACGAGGATTTTTGCGAGTTCGACCGGCGCGAGGTCGCGCTCATCGAGGCCCTGCGCACGCTGCGCCTCATCCACTATTCGGCGTGGCTCGCGCGACGCTGGGACGACCCGGCGTTCCCGGCCGCGTTCCCGTGGTTCAATACGCAACGCTACTGGCAGGATCGGATCCTCGAGCTGCGCGAGCAGGTCGCGCTGATGGACGAGCCGGTGCTGGGACCGGTTTGAGGCCGCCCACCGGGAATGCGCTTCGGGTACCGGGTGTTTGCGAGTGTGCCGCGAACCGCGGCTTTCGCGAGGAGATATCGATGCACAAGCTCCGTATCGGATTGCTCTGCGGCGCACTCGCGCTGGCGCAGGGCGCAGACGCGCAAACCGCGCAGCGCGTGCGCGGCACCATCACCGCCTTCGACGGCAGCGTGCTCGCCGTCAAGTCGCGCGAGGGCCAGGACCTGAAGCTCCAGCTCGCCGACAACGCGACCGTCGCGGTGGCGAAGGCGGTCAGGTTCGAGGAGATCAAGCAGGGTGACCTCGTGGGCGCGACGGCGATGAAGCGCCCGGACGGGACGCTGGTCGCGCTCGAGGTGCACTATCTCCCGCCCACGGTCCCCACCGGTCACGGTCCGTGGGATCTGCAGCCGGAGTCCACGATGACGAACGCCAACGTCGAGGCGATCGTCGCGGCCGCCGGCAACCGCGAGCTGACGCTGAAGTACAAGGACGGTGTGCAGAAGATCGCGGTGCCCGAGGGTATTCCGCTCGTGCGCGCGGTCCCCGGCAGCCGTTCGGATCTCGTTCCCGGCGAGTACGTTTTCGTCGCCGCACAGGCGGGGCCCGACGGCAAGATGACGGCGTTGCGCATCCAGGTGAGCAAGGACGGCGTCAAGCCGCCGATGTAGGCCGATCCTGGCGATGCCGATTCCGACGATCCCCATCCGCCTTGCCACGATCCTCATCGCCTGGCTCCTCGCCCTCGCCGTCTCGGCGGCGCACGCGCAAAGCTACCCCGCCAAGCCGGTGCGAATGCTGGTCGGCTTCCCGCCCGGCGGTGCCGCCGACTTCGTCGCGCGGGCGATCGCGGAGCCGCTCGGGCGCGAGCTCGGCCAGCCGCTGGTGATCGAGAACCGACCCGGCGCGGGCTCGAGCATCGCCGCGGAGCTGGCCGCGCGCGCCGCGCCGGACGGCTACACGATCCTGATCGCGAGCCCGAGCAGCATCATGGTCAACCCGCTGCTGATGCCGAAGCTCGGCTACAACGCGAAGACCGATCTCGCGCCGATCAGTCAGGTGTCCGCCTCGCCGATGGTCGTGGCCGCGAGCCCATCGACCGGCATCACCAGCTTGCGCGAGCTGATCGATGCGGCGAAGAAGGCGCCGGGCAAGCTCAACTTCGCCTCCGCGGGCAACGGCTCCGCGCCGCACCTCGCCGGGGTGCTCTTCCTCCGCATCGCCGGCGTCGATATCGTGCACGTGCCGTTCAAGGGCGGCGGACCGGCCGTGGCGTCGGTGCTCGCGGGCGACACCCAGGTCACCTTCGCGACGCCGCCGTCGGTGCTGCCGCAGATCGAGGCCGGCCGGCTGCGCGGACTCGCGGTCACGAGCCGCAAGGGCTCCGCGCTCTTTCCCAACATTCCCGGCACCGAGGCAGCGGGCCTGCCCGAGTACGAGATCTCGTTCTGGTACGGCTTCTTCGCGCCCGCGGGGACGCCGGCGCCGATCGTGAAGCGGATCTTCGACGCCACCGCGGACGTCCTGCGCAAGCCCGAGGTCGGGCAGATGCTGGCGCGCGAGGGCACGGAAGCCGTCGGTTCGAGCTCGCCGGAGGCGTTCGCTGCGTTCCTTGCCGCGGAAGAAAAGCTCTGGGCGCGGATCGTGAAGGACTCGGGCGCGAAGCTCGATTGAGCGCGCCCGTGGACGCCTTAGTGGCCGGGCAACTCGGGTTCATCGGCCTCGGCGTCATGGGCGAGCCGATGTGCCGCAATCTCGCGGCGAAAAGCGGTGAGACCGTCGCGGCGTTCGACCGCGATCCCGAGCGCCGGCGGCGCCTCGCCGCCGGCGGTGTACGCGCCGCGCCGTCGGTCACTGCGCTCGCGCGTGAATCCGAGATCGTCTTCCTTTCGCTGCCCGGCGGAGCGGAGGTCGCCGCGGTCGGCGCGGAGATCCTGCCCGTGCTCAGCGCCGGCGCATGCGTAGTCGACCTGAGCACGGCACCGGTCGCGCTCGCTCGCGAGCTGGCGGCGCGATTCGCCGCGCGCGGCATCGCGTTCGCCGATGCGCCGGTCGCGCGCACGCGCGAGGCGGCGGCGAACGGCACGCTCTCGATCATGGTCGGCGCGGATGGCGCGACGTTCGAGCGCATCCGACCCCTGCTCGCTTGCATCGGCTCGGATATCACGCATTGCGGCGGCGCCGGCGCCGGCCAGCTCGCCAAGCTCGTGAACAACATGGTGCTCGCCCAGAACGTCGTCGCGCTGGCCGAGGCGCTCGCGGTAGCGAAGGCGGCGGGCGTTGATTCCGCCATGCTCTTCGACGCGCTGTCCAAGGGCTCGGCCGACAGCTTCGCGCTCCGCAATCACGGGCTGAAGGCGATGGTGCCGGGGGTCTATCCGCAGCGCGCCTTTTCCGCGGAGTACATGTTGAAGGACGTCGGCTACGCGCTCGAGCTCGCCGCGGCGTACGGGCTGCAGCTGAGCGGTGCCGAGAATGCGCGCGCGCTGCTCGAGCGCGCGATCGCCGCCGGGTTCGGCGCGGAGTATTTTCCCGCGCTGGCGAAGGTGGTCGGTTCGAAACGGGGCCCGGTGTGAAGGGAGCCGGAACTCCGGCGAATGCCGGGTGACCGGGTGTTCGAGGGCTGTACAACTCCCAACTCGCCCGCGAGTCGGCGCCGCTCACACCCCCTTCAACAGCGCGGCCGCGCGATGCTCACGCCGTCTGGGCGATGCTCCTCGGTGAAGGCGCGAGCCGCCGCACCGCCTCGGCCACCGCGTCGGCGGGCACGGGGCGACTGAAGTAGTAGCCCTGCAGCTCCGTGCAATAGCGAGCGCGAAGGAAATCCGCCTGCCCAACCTCCTCGACGCCTTCGGCGACCAGACCGAGCCCGAGGCTGTGCGCGAGCGCCGAGATCGCGTCGACGATCGCCGCGTCGGTGGCGCTGGTGCGCAGGTCCTGCACGAAGCTGCGGTCGATCTTGAGCGAGTCGATCGGGAAGCGCTTCAGGTAGCCGAGCGACGAGTAGCCGGTGCCGAAGTCGTCGATCGAGATGGCGACGCCGATCGCCTTCAACCGCGCCATGACCGAGATCGCGTGCTCGGTGCTGTCCACGAGCATGCTCTCGGTCAACTCGATTTCGAGCCACTCGGGCGCGAGACCGCTCGCGCCGAGCGCATCGCGGATCGTCTCGTCGAGCGACTCGCTCTTGAACTGGCGCGCGGAGATGTTCACCGACACCCGCATCGCCGGCAGCCCCTCGTCCTGCCACGCCTTGTTCTGGCGGCACGCCGTCCGGATTACCCAGGCGCCGACGGCGACGATCTGGCCCGACTCCTCGAGGAGCGGCACGAACTGCCCGGGCGGCAGCAGCCCGTGCTCGGGATGATTCCAGCGCAGCAGCGCCTCGATGCCGACGACCCGCCGCGTCGCGGCGGACACGCGCGGCTGGTAGTGGAGCACGAACTCGCCGTTGCGCAGGGCGCGCTGCAGGCCCGCCTCGAGGAGGAGCTGGTTCTCCACGCGCTCGTTCATCTCCTGCGTGAAGAACGCGTAGCGGTTGCGCCCGAGCTCCTTCGCCCGGTACATCGCGGTGTCGGCGCGCTTCACCAGCCGCTCGCCGCTCTCGTCGTCCTTCGGGTAGAGCGCAATCCCGATGCTCACGGTCGCCGTGAGCTCGTGTGCTTTCAGCTCGACCGGCTCGGCGATCGCCGGAATCATGCGCGCCGCGACCATGGCCGCCTCCTCCGGGCCCTTGACGTTTTCGAGCAGCACGGTGAACTCGTCTCCGCCCATGCGGAACAGCATGTCGCTCTCGCGGATGCAGCCGTGCAGGCGGCGCGCCGCGATCCGCAGCAGCTCGTCGCCGGCCTCGTGGCCGAGGCTGTCGTTCACCCGCTTGAAGCGGTCGAGATCGAGGAACATCACCGCGAGCGACCAGCCGAACCGCTTCGAGCGCCGGATCGCCTCCTCGAGATGCTCGACGAAGCTCGCCCGGTTGGGCAGCCCGGTGAGCGGGTCGTGATAAGCCTGATGGCGGATCCGCTCCTCGTTTGCCACCCGCTGTATCTCCTGCTCGCGCAGGATACGGTCGGACCGGCGCGCCATCCAGAGCATGAGCGCGTAGAGAAGCGACAGCGCGCCGACGATGGCGGCGACGATCTGCCGTTGCGTGCGCTCCATTCTCGCGACGAGCGAGGTGACATCCGAGTAGACCTCCATCACCGCCTCCACCGGGGAGTCGTCCCGTATGCGCACCGGGACATAGGTGGCGATGAGGTTCCGGTCGGAGATGACGCCCTCCCAGGCGTCGAACCGGTCGCGGAAGGTGATGTCGCTCGCGGCGGTGCCGGCCGCGGCGCGCAGGAAGCCGGGGTTCGCGCGCTTGTCCTCGCCGATCTGGCGCACGTCGGTCGAGAAGACGGTCAGCCCCGCGGGGTCGTAGACCTTGACCTTGACGACGTCGAGACCCGTGGCGAGCAGCCGGAGATCGCGCTGGAGCCACAGGATCTCATCGCGCCGCGGCAGCTCCCCGCGCGGCAGCTGCGCGGCATCGCGGACGAACGCGGCGTAGGAGGGCCAGATCGAGTTGGCGAACGCTTTGGTGAGCGCGACGTTCGCGCGCGTCTCGGTATCGACGAGAGCGTCGAACGCAAGACGGCGGTAGAACCACGACAGGGCGAGGATCACGGCGATCACGGCGATCAACCCGACGAACGACGAATAGCGAAACAGCTTCAACACCGCGCGCTCCCTGGCCGACGCGAAAGGGAAGCAAGAAGCGTGGCCCCGGCGCGCGGAAAGCGGGTGGGCGCAAGCGAGGCCGTGAAATTTGCCCGCTCTGCCGCGCCCGCTACGACGAGCGGGCGAGCGGGGGCTCACGCCGCCCACTCGACGCGTCAGATCGCCGCGCCGAGCAGCTCAAGCAGCGCGGCGCCATAGCGCTCGAGCTTCGTCGCCCCGATGCCCGGTATGCCAGCGAGCGCCGCGAGGTCGTGCGGCCGACGACGCGCCACTTCGGCGAGCGTCGCGTCGTGAAAGATCACGTAGGCGGGCACGCCCTGCCCGCGTGCCTGCTCGAGTCGCCAGTTCTTGAGCCGCTCGAGCACCGCGACCGCCGGCGCGGCGAGATCGCCGGGTGGCAGCGCGCGGGTGCGGGCCGCGCGGCGCCGGCCGGCGACCGCGCGGCGCATCTCGACCTGCTGCTCGCCGCGCAGGACCGCGCGGCTCGCCTCGGTGAGCTTTAGCGCGCCGTACGCATCGTGCGCGACACGCGCCAGGCCGAGCGCGACGAGCTGCCGGAACACCGCGCGCCACGCCGTCTCGTCGAGGTCCGCGCCGACGCCGAACACGCTCAGCTCGTCGTGCTTCCAGCGGCCGATACGCTCGCCCTGCTTGCCGCGCAGCACGTCGATGAGATGCACCGCGCCGAACCGCTGGCCGGTGCGATAGATCGCCGAGAGCGCCTTCTGCGCCGGCACGGTTGCGTCCCAGGTCTCGGGCGGATCGACGCAGGTGTCGCAGTTGCCGCAGGGCGCGCTCGACTCGCCGAAGTATGCGAGCAGCCGCACGCGCCGGCAGCCGGCCGTTTCGCACAGCCCGAGCAGGGCGTCGAGCTTCGCGGCCGACACCCGCTTGTGCTCCTCGCCCGCCTCGGAAAGATCGATGAGACGCCGCTGTTGCACGAGATCCGCGAGGCCGTAGGTCATCCACGCGTCGGCCGCAAGCCCGTCGCGGCCGGCGCGCCCGGTCTCCTGATAATAGCCCTCGACGCTCCGCGGCAGATCGAGGTGCGCGACGAAGCGGACATCGGGCTTGTCGATGCCCATGCCGAAGGCGATCGTCGCCACCACGACCACGCCATCCTCGCGCTGGAAACGATCCTGGTTCGCGGCGCGGGCGGCGCTGTCCATCCCGGCGTGGTAGGGAACCGCGCGCACGTCCTGCGCCGCGAGCCAGGCGGCGGTCTCATCGACCTTCGCCCGGGAGAGGCAGTACACGATTCCCGCCTCGCCCGGGTGCTCCTCGCGAACGAATCGCAGGAGCTGCGCCCGCGGATCGGCCTTGTCGACGATGGTGTAGCGGATGTTCGGCCGGTCGAAGCTCGACACGAACACGCGCGCCGCGCCCATCTCGAGGCGCGCGAGGATCTCCGCCCGCGTGTGCGGATCGGCGGTGGCGGTGAGCGCGACGCGCGGCACGCCGGGGAAACGCGTGCGCAGCACCGCGAGCTGCAGGTACTCGGGCCGAAAGTCGTGGCCCCACATCGACACGCAGTGCGCCTCGTCGATCGCAAGGAGCGCGAGCTTCGCACCGGCGAGAAGCTCGAGCGTACGCGGGGCTAGCAGACGCTCGGGGGCCACGTACAGGAGATCGAGCTCGCCCGCCATGAGCGCGCGCTCCACCGCGCCCGCCGCGCGCGCGGAGAGCGTCGAGTTGAGAAACGCCGCGCGCACGCCGAGCTGGGTGAGGGCCGCGACCTGGTCCTGCATCAGGGCGATGAGCGGCGAGACGACGATGCCGGTGCCTGGCCGGAGCAGCGCCGGCAGCTGGTAGCAGAGCGACTTGCCGCCGCCGGTGGGCATCAGCACGAGCGCATCGCCGCCGCCGGCGACGTGGTCGACGATCTCGCCCTGCGCGTCGCGGAAGGCGGGATAACCGAAGACTTCTCGCAGTTTGGCGAGCGCCCCCCCGGCGGTACTGATGTCTCGTGAGCTCATCGGCGGTCGCGCGAAGTATGACCGTCGGCTGCCGCCTGCACCACCTTCGCCGCTACGCCGGCGCGCAGTTCCCGAAGCGGAGGTAGTGCAGCGCGGCTTTAAGGCTGGCTTCCTCGGTATCGCCCAGTTCGCGCGCTAGATCGTCCTCCGCCGCGCACCTGGGGCGCAGGCCGGCGTAGAAGTCGCCTTCGCCGCGCGCATTGACGTCCTTGAACGTGATCACCCAGTAGGAAACATCGCCGTATCGAAGGACCTGCGCGCCGACCGGTTTCCCGCAGGTCGTGGCGCCGATCGTGATGACTTCAATGTGCGGGGCGAGGCCGTGGATCAGCGCCTCGGCGGCCGAGCAGGTCTCGGGCGAGGTGATGACGAAGAGCCGCGCGAGCGCGAGACCACCCCATGACGGCGCGCCGAAGATCGCCTCGGAATCGTTGTCGCGGTGGCGCTCGTTGTGGACCAGCCGGATGAACATCCGGCCGTCGGCGCGCGCGCCGGCGATCGTGCTCGCGACCTGACCCGCCGCATACAGGCTGCCGCCCCCGTTCAGCCGGAGATCGAGCACGAGATCGGCGATGCCCCGCGACCGCAGCAGCAACGCGACCGCGTCGAACTCGGCTCGCGACGTCCCGGCGAAGTGCCGGAGAGCGACATAGCCGACGCGGCGATCGCCGGTCTCGATCACCCGCACGGCCGCCACGCTCGGGATCCCATGCCGGCCGCGCGTAACCACGGCTTCCCGCCCCGCGCCGTCCGACCCGACGAGCTCGAGCCGCACGGATTCGAGCCCGCGGGCCGCGGGCTCGGCGTCGGGGCGTACGGCGATGCCATCGATCGCGCGGACGAGGTCGCCTCGCCGGACGCCCGCCGCGTGCGCGGAAGAGCCGTCGAACACGTCGGCCACGCGCAGCTGCCCGTGCCCGTCGCCGCGGGCAACGTAGCCGTAGCCCAGCGACTCCCGCGCGGCGAGGCCGGGTTCGCGTCCGAGCGGCATCGCAGTGCTCCAGCCGTCGCGCCGATGGCGCGATGCCTCGATCAGCCCGCCGGGCGAGGCCGCCGCCCCGCGCGACGCCCCCGCGACCTCGTCGCGCCACAGGTACTGGTCCGCGATCAGCGCCGCTGCGAACGTGAGATCCGAGACCGCGTACAGGCCCCGCTCGCGCAACTCGGCGAGCAGCATCGCCCCGGTGTAGTTCGACATCGCGGCGTTGACCAGGAGGACGTGCGCGTAAACGGTCGCTCCGAGCCCGGCGGCGAGACCGAGCCGCAGGGCGAGCTGGGTTCCCGTGACCGGGATGAAGGCGGCGCCGGCCGAGCGCGCGAGGCGCCGGCGCAGGTAGAACCACCATGCGGTCAACGCGGCGGCCACGGCGACGAGACCGACGTCGGTCAAGCCTCCCGCGAGCGCGGCTGCGCCGAATGCGGCCGCCGGGATGAGCAGGGGCTCCGGGCTGGCGAGCGGCCGGCCAGCGTCGGCGCGCCGGCGGCGCACGAGCGCGGCGAGCATCGCTGCGACCGCGACCCCACCGGCGCCGATGGCGGCGAGCTCACCCAGGTGCCCGACGCTCCAGAGCACGATGCACGTCAGGGCGACCGAGACGAGCAGGAGGAGCGCGGTGCCGTACAAGCCTCGCCGCAGCGCGAACACGAAGCCGAGACCGGCGATGAGCACGGCCGCGCCGCGCGCCGGAAAGCCGAGCAGCAAGGCGTGCGCCGGGTCGTCGGCGCGCTGCGCGCCGGCAGGATCGACGACGAGCGCCCAGGCGACGAGCGCCACGATCAGCGCCGCGATCGTCGCCCCCGCCGCGCTCGGCATCACGTCCGCGCGCCGCAGGGCATAGCGGCACGGGATCGCGGCCAGCAGGATGAAGCCCACGGCCAGCCCGGCGGTGGCGTCATCGATCCCGAACGGCCGCCAGTCGAGCGCATCGGCGGCGTACACGGCGAAGAGCGCAAGCGCGAGCGTGGTGGCGAAGAGCAGCGCGCTGCGGTCGGCAACGCGCTCGGCCGGACATCGCCGCCAGGCGCGCCACGCGAGGAGCGCGGCCGCCGCCGCGCCGATGAGCGCGGCGATCATGTAGCTCCAGCCGTAGGTGAGCGAGGTCAGCGCAGCGCCGGCCGCGAGGGCAGCCGCGGCCGCGGCGGTGGCGACGGTGCCGAGCCGCAGCTCGGCATCGGGCGGCGGAACGGCGGATCGGAGGGCGCAGGATTGCATGGCGGACTTCTCGACCCGAGGGTAGCTCACCCGGCGAGTCCGACGACCGCAACACCCGCCGCGGAACTGCAAACATTTGTGAAACCCTGCGGCGCGATGGTCGGGGTCGCTCGACAAAGCGCCGAGGCTCGCGGCGGGCGCTGGGCCCGCCTCGCGTCCCGCCGGCAGGTGCAATATGTCTCCCCCGCGCGCCTCACCGGCTGCGGACCGCGTGCGGCTCGCCAAGAGTTGCCGCCGAGCCGCCGCGGGGAAACGCTAAGATTCTCTGCATCGACCCGGCGCTCGCGGAAATGCGCCCGGGGAACGTATGGACGATCCAGTCGCGTGAGATGAGCAAGCCCCACCACACCGCCATCGCATTCGCCGACATCGCGGCGAGCGCACGCCTCTACCGCGAGCTCGGCGACGCGGCGGCGAGCGACGTGTCGCGCGCGTTCGCCGCGCGCGCGCGGGAGCTGCTGCCGCGTTACGACGGCCGCCTGGTGAAGGCCCTCGGCGACGGGGTGATGTGCGCGTTCTCCGGCGCGGAGCAGGCGGTACTCGCGATGGGCGCGCTGCATGCGGCGATCGCCGCGACGCCGGCCGAAGGCAGTGCGATCAAGCTGCACACCGGCATCAGCGTCGGCCCGGTGATCGCCCACGGCGACGATCTCTACGGCACCGTCGTCAACGTCGCCGCGTATCTCGCCGCGACCGCGCGGGCGGAGCAGATCCTGGTGACGCAGGGTGTGGTCGATACGCTGTCGCTGGCGACTGCCGGCAGCGCGCGCGCCGTCTACACCACGCGGCTCAAGGGCGACGAGCGCGACTCGACCATCTACGAGATCCTCTGGCAGATCGATCCGGGCGAGGTCACCCTGCGGAACGTCGTGCGCCCGCACCAGGCGGGCGCCGACGAGGGGGCCCTGGTGCTGGTGGCAGCCTCCGGCACGCTCATGATCGATCGCACGCGACCGCGGGCGCACCTCGGCCGCGATGGGAGCAACGATCTCGCCGTCGCCGATCCGCTCGCGTCGCGGCGGCACGCGACGATCGAGCTCGACGTGGTGCGCGTGCGCCTCGTCGACGAGAGCGCGAACGGCACCTACGTGCAGTTCGATGGCTCGGCGGAGGAGATCCATCTCGTCTGCGGCGAGACGCTGCTCCACGGCTCCGGCCGGATCAGCCTCGGCCGCTCTCTCACCGATCCGCTCGCGCAGCCGATCGCGTTCCGGCGCGACCGGCGGGCGCTCTACCGGGTCTAGCGTAAGAGCCGGCTAGTCGCGGCGGCGCGCGAGCTTCGCCGCCGGCGGCTTCCGCACCGGCGCGGGCAACGGCACCATCTGCGGCACCTGCAGGACCTGGCACCCTTCGACACAGCAGCGCCCGGGCTGCCGGTTGCGGGTGATCTTCCGCACCGCGTCCGACAGCACGCCGCGCTCGAGCAGGCGCTCGACGAGGTCGACCTTGTTGCCGAGCGGGTAGTTGCGCCAGATCTCCATCTTCATCGCCTCCGGCGAGCCGCCGCCGTGCAGCGAGATCACCGAGTACCAGCCGCCCTGGTAGGACGCGGTGAGATCCTCGACCAGGCGCGCGACCTCGATCCGCTTCTCGTACGGAATGTCGGAGCGCGCACCGAGCAGCTCGGACAGGCGCCCGGCGGTCGCCGGGTTGTGGTCCTCGTCGGGGCCAGGCAGCGTGACGATCAGCCCGCCCGAGACGTGGTGCGCGAGGCGGTGCATGTCGTAGATCTGCGTCGCGAGGAGCAGCTTGCCGATGTTCGCGAACACCGTCTCCGGCATGACGACGCCCGACTCGTCCGGCGCGCAGTAGACCGACGCCGCGACGCCGCACGCATAGAACCCTTCCACGATCTTGATCAGCTCGACCATCGCCTCGCGGAGATTGCCGGCGTCGTCGAGGTCGATGCCGTTCGCCTCGGTCATCAGCGCGCCCGCGCCGATCAGGAGGTCGCCGAAGCCGCCGCGCGCCGCGATGCAGGTGTGGCGGTGATGCGTCGCGTAGCTGTAGGTGAGAAAGCCCGAGTGCTCCCATTCGCCGCCTAGGAACACGCGCTCCCACGGCACGAACACGCGGTCGAAGATCGCGACGCCGGTCGATTGTCCGTAGCGGCCGCTGAACTTCGCCGCTTTCTCGCCCGGCCGCCCCGCGGGGCGCGCGACGATGGTGAGCCCCTCGGCGTCGATCGGCACCGCGCAGCAGACGGCGAAGGCCGCGTCCTCGCGCGTCATGTTGCGGCAGGGCATGACGAGCAGCTCGTGGACGTACGGCGCGGCGGTGATGATCGCCTTTACGCCCGCCAGGACGATGCCGTCCTTACGACGCTCGGCAATATGAACATAGCTCGCCCGGTTCGGCTGCTCGTGCGGCCTGAGCGAGCGGTCGCCCTTGCCATCGGTCATCGCGATGCCGAGCGCGAGGTCCTCCGCGTGCACCCGGTCGATGTAAGCGGCGGCGCGCGCGGCATAGCCGGTTCCCTTGTCGGCATCGATGCGATGCGTGGCCTGCCGGATCGCGGCGAGCGCGTCGCCGCCGAGATAGCGCTGCGCGCAGCCGGTCTCTTGACATAGCAGCCGCACCGCCTCGAGCTTGTTGAGGAGATCCTGGCTCGAGGCCGGGATCGCGTTCATCCGGTTCACCTCGTGCGTGCCCGCGCGAACGCGCATCACCGGCGCGAGGTGCTCGCGCAGCGCGAAGTCGTAGGTGAGACCGATCGCATTCACGCCGGGCGCGAGCGACGGCTCGTCGGCGACCGACGCGACGGCGCGGCCGTCGACGTAGACGCGCGGGTGGTAACGGCGGAGCGATTCGCGGTATTCGTGCGACGAGAGCAGCATGGCGAGTCTCCGCTACCGGACAGGCGGAGCATACCGCGCCCAAGCCGCTACACTCGCTCCCCGCGCCCGTTCGCCTCCCGGAGCCACACGCATGGCCCAGTCCAGCCTCACCGCCGGCGGCGCTCGCCGGCGGTATCCACTCGCCGTCCACATCGCGACGCTCTTCGTGGCGCTGCTCGCCATCGCCGGGCTGGCGATCGGCGGGCTCGCCTACTACCGCAGCGCGGAGATGCTCACGCGCGCCACGGACGATCTCTTCGATCGCATCGCGCGCGAGACGACGCTCGAGGTCGAGCGCATCGTGACACCGGGCGAGGCGCTCGTCGACATCCTCGCGCAGACGCGCCTCGCCACCGCCGGGAGCCTCGCCGAGCGCCTCGACACGCTCCCGCTCCTCCATGAAGGGTTCGCCGTATCCGCGAACGTCTCGGCCATCTACGCCAGCTACGCGAACGGGGATTTCTTTCTGGTGCGGCGGGTGCCGGAGTCGCCGGAGGCGCGCACGGCGCCCGGCGGCCCCGCGCGCGCGGCGTTCCTCGTGCAAAGCATCGAGCGCGATCGGCAGGGCGGGGCCGCGGGCACCTTCGTCTGGCTCGATGCCGCTCTCGCGCGCCTCGCCACCGAGAGCCGGCCGGACTACGCCGCGTTCGACCCTCGCACCCGGCCGTGGTATCTCGCCGCAGCGAATGCGGACGGCCAGATCAAGACCGCGCCCTACCCGTTCTTCACCACCAACGAGATCGGCGTCACCCTCGCGCGCCGCGCCCCCGGGCTGAAGTCGGTCGTCGGGGCCGACATCACTTTGCGGGCGATCGGGGCGGCGCTGGCGCGCCAACGCATCACGCCCGGCACCGAGATCGCGCTCGCGAATGCTGATGGCCGCGTAATCGCGCATCCGAACGCTGCGCGCGTACTGCGGGCCGGTACGGCCGCTGCCGGATTCCCGGAGCAGGCCGCGCTCGCCGAGCTGGGAACGCCGGTGCTCGCGGCGCTCGCCGCCCGGCTGGGGCCCGGAGCCGGCGGCACGCCGCAGGCGCAGACGGCTGACATCGACGCCGGGGGCCGCGTGTGGCGCACCCTGGTCGCCCCGCTGCCGCTCAAGGGGGTGGCGGCCGCGCCGCCGCGGCTCGTGTTCGCGGTGCCGCTCGACGACCTGCTTACGGAGGCGCGCCGGGTCGCGCGCGACTCGGCGGCGGCGACCGCCGCCGTCCTCGGCGCGGCGCTCGTGCTCGCCCTCTTCGCCGCGCGCGCGATCGCCCGGCCGCTCAACTCGCTGGTCGGCGAAGCGAACGCGATCCGGCGCTTCGAGTTCTCGCGGCCGGTGCAGGTGGAATCGCTCGTGAAGGAGGTCGACGAGCTCGCCGGCACGATGGACGAGATGAAGCGCTCGATCCGGCGCTTCCTCGACATGAGCACGGCGCTCGCCGCCGAACCCGATCTCGACCGCCTGCTGGCGCGGCTCCTCGACGAGACGATCGCGGCGAGCGGCGCGCGGGGCGGCGTGCTCCATCTCGCTTCGGACGACGGACGGACGCTCACCCCGGCGGCAGCGCGGATCGCGGGGAGCGCGGTCGATGCCGCGACGCTGCCGCCGATCGACCTCGCGCGGGCGGCGTCGGGGCATCCGGTGAAGGAAGCGATCGCCGCCGGCGCCGCGCGCGCGTTCCCGGGCGGGCACGCTGATGGTCTCGAGGCACTGCTTGCCGCGGCCGGGGACGAGCGCGCGACGCTGGTCATCGCCCCGCTCGCGAACCGCCGCCGCGAGCTGCTCGGCCTGATCGCGCTCGTCTGCCCCGAGCGCGCCGGCATCGAGCGGGAGCTGGTCGAGTTCATCGGCGCGCTCACCGGCTCGGCGGCGGTGTCGCTCGAGACGAAGCAGCTCATCCAGGCGCAGAAGGCGCTGTTCGAGGCGTTCATCCGGCTGATCGCCTCCGCGATCGATGCGAAGAGCCCGTACACCGGCGGCCACTGCGCGCGCGTGCCCGAGCTGACGAAAATGCTCGCGCGCGCGGCCTGCGCTGCAACCGACGGCCCCTACAGGGATTTCGCGCTGTCCGAGGAGGAATGGGAGGCCGTCCACCTGGGCGCGTGGCTGCACGACTGCGGCAAGGTCACCACGCCGGAGTACATCGTCGACAAGGCGACCAAGCTCGAGACGATCTGCGACCGCATCCACGAGGTCCGGATGCGGTTCGAGGTGCTCAAGCGCGATGCGGAGATCGACTACTGGAAGCGGGTCGCGGAAGGAGGCGACCGCGCCAGCCTCCGGGCGATGCTCGAGGCGGAGTGGCGCACGCTGGATGCGGACTTCGCTTTCGTCGCCCAGTGCAACGAGGGCGGCGAGTTCATGGCGCCTGAGCGCGTAGCGCGACTCAAGGGCATCGCCGTCCGGACCTGGACGCGCACGCTCGACGACCGCCTCGGCATCGCGCACGAGGAGCGCAAGCGCAAGGAACGCTCGCCGCCCGCCCCGCTACCTGCGACCGAACCCCTGCTCGCCGACAAGCCCGAGCACCTGATCGAGCGCCGACCTGCCGACCGGATGGCGGAGGGCAACCGGTGGGGCTTTCGCGTGCAGACCCCCGAGCTTCTCTACAACCGCGGCGAGTTGTACAACCTCGCGGTCGGACGCGGCACGCTGTCGGAGGAGGAGCGCTACAAGATCAACGAGCACATGATCCAGACGATCATCATGCTCTCGGCGTTGCCCTTCCCGCGCCACCTGCGGAACGTCCCGGAGATCGCCGGCGGGCACCACGAGAAGATGGACGGCACCGGTTACCCGAAGCGCCTGAGCCGCGACGAGATGAGCCCGGTGGCGCGGATGATGGCGATCGCGGACATCTTCGAGGCGCTCACGGCCGCCGACCGCCCTTACAAAAAAGCGAAGAAGCTCTCCGAGGCGATCAAGATCATGGGGTTCATGAAGCAGGACAAGCACGTCGACCCGGAGCTCTTCGATCTCTTCCTGACCTCCGGGGTGTATCGGGAGTACGCGGCGCGGTTTCTCGCGCCGGAGCAGATCGACGCGGTGGACGTTGCGGCTGCCGTCGGCGCGGCACGCTAAGCCCTTCGCCGCCGCGATCGGCGCAGCGCATATCGGGGCCCGAGCGACCGCTGGCGCGCCGCTCGGCCGCTGCAGTACGATTGCGGCTGCTTCTGGACACGACAACCACGAAAAAGGAGGAGCCATGACGCGATCGTTCGTGCATCTCGCCGCCGCCGCCGCGGCCGCATTCGCCGCTAGCTGCGCCTTGGCGCAGGCCCCGGTCAAGGTCGGCATCGTCACCTTCCTCTCGGGACCCGCCGCCGGTCCGTTCGGCGTCCCGGCGCGAAACTCGGCCGAGATCATGGCCGAGACGCTCAACGCCGGGCGCGTGCCGGGCGCGTACGCGACCAAGGGCTACGGCGGCGCGCCAGTCGAGCTGGTCATCATCGACGAGGCAGGCGGTCCGCAGAAGCAGGTTGCGGAGCTTCGCAACCTCGCGCAGCGCGTGGACCTCGTGATCGGCTACATCTCGAGCGGCGACTGCCTCGCGGTGGCGCCGGTGGCCGAGGAGCTGAAGAAGCTCACCGTGCTCTTCGACTGCGGCACACCGCGCATTTTCGAGGACGCGAGCTACCGGTACGTGTTCCGCACCGGCGCGCACGCGACCGGCGACGCCGTCGCGCTCGCGCGGTACGTGCTCGACCGCAAGCCCGGGGTCAAGTCGTTCGCCGGAATCAACCAGAACTACGCTTGGGGGCAGGACTCGTGGAACGACTTCGAGGCCGCGATGAAGGCGCTCAAGCCCGACGTCGAGGTGAAAACCTCGCAGATGCCGAAGCTCTTCGCCGGGCAGTTCGGCGCCGAGATCTCCACGCTGCTCTCGAGCAACGCGGAGGTGATCCACTCCAGCTTCTGGGGCGGAGATCTCGAGGGGCTGGTGTTGCAGGGCGTTCCGCGCGGCCTGTTTCAGAAGCACCTGGTGCTGCTCGCCGCGGGCGAGCCGGCGATCAACCGCCTCGGCACCCGGATCCCCGACGGCACGATCATCGGCGCGCGTGGCCCGTTCGGCCCGTTCTCGCCCGGCACCGAGCTCGACAAGTGGTTCCGGGGCGCGTTCCAGGAACGCTACGGCGTGCCGCCGAACTACGCCGCGTACAAGATGGCGCAGGCTATCCTCGGGGTGAAGGCGGCCTACGAGAAGGCGCAGAAGGCCGGTGCAGCGACGCCCAACCAGGACCAGATCATTCCCGCGCTGGAGAACCTCACGTTCGAGGCGCCCGGCGGCCCCGTGCGCATGGCGCTCGGCAAGGGGCATCAGGCCGTCCAGGGCGTGGCGTACGGCGTCGTGAAGAACGCCGGCGGCGAGCTTACGCTGGTGGACGTCAAGCACTACCCGCCCGAGCAGACGACCCCGCCGGACGGGGTGAAGAGCGAGGCCTGGATCAAGTCGGGGTTCAAGGCGAAGTAGCCGCACCGGGGGTGCGCGAGGGCGCGGGCGCAGGCCCGCGCCGCCCTTCCCCCTTCCCCCTTCCCTCCCATCGCGCGCGATGACCGACCTCGCCGCCGTCCTCTTCGACGGCGTCGTCTACTCCTCGTGGCTCTTCATGATGGCCGCCGGGCTCACGCTGATCTACGGCGTGATGAAGATCCTCAACATCGCGCACGGGTCGCTCTACGCGCTCGGCGCGTACGCCGCCGCGTCTCTCGTCGGCGCCTGGCTCGCCGGCGGCCACCCGGCGATCGCGAGCTACGCGCTGCTCGCCGCCGCGGCCCTTCTGGTAGGACTCGTGACCGGTCCGCTCCTCGAGCGCGGGCTGTTGCGGCTCATGTATGGCAAGGACGAAGTGGTGCTGTTGCTGGTCACCTACGCCGTATTCCTGATCCTCGAGGACGTGATCAAGCTCGTCTGGGGCGTCGAGTCGCTCGTCGTCTCCGAGCCGTACGCGCTGCCCGGCAACTTCCGGATCGGCGAGCTCGTCTACCCGGTCTACAACCTGATCCTCATCGGGGCGGCGGTGGCAATCGGGCTCGCGCTCGCTTGGGGCCTCTATCGGACGCGCGCCGGCAAGCTGCTCCTCGCCGTGATCCACGACCGCGAGATCAGCGCAGCGATGGGAATCAATGTCGACCGGACGTACCTCCTCACCTTCACGATCGGCGCGACGCTCGCCGCCGCCGGCGGCGCGCTGACCGCGCCGACCATCGCCGTTTCGCCGGGCATCGGCGTCGAGGTGATCGTGCTGTCGTTCGCGGTGGTCGTGATCGGCGGCCTCGGCAGCCTCGGCGGCGCGGCGCTCGGCGCGCTGATGGTGGGCGTGGTCCGCTCGATCACGGTGCGCTACTGGCCGGAGGCCGAACTGTTCACGATCTACCTCGTGATGGCGCTGGTGCTGATCGCCCGGCCGAAGGGGCTGTTCGCGGCGCCCGAGGCGCGCAAGATATGAGCCCCGACCGCACCACTCTCGCCCTCGCGGTCCTCTGCGTGGGCCTCCTCGCGGCGGCGCCGGTCGCGCCGCAGTGGCTCGTTTTCCTGCTCACGCTCGCGCTCGCGAAGGGCCTCGTCGTCCTGGGGCTCCTGCTGCTGATGCGCACCGGGCTCGTGTCGTTCGGGCAAGGGCTCTACTTCGGCCTCGGGGCGTACGCGGCCGCGCTGCTCGGCGCGCGGGCGGGCCTCCTCGACGGGCTCGCGATGATCGTCGCCGGCATGACGACCGCGGCGGCCGTGGCGGCGGCGCTCGGCTTTCTCCTCGCGCGCTACCGCGACATCTTCTTCGCGATGCTGTCGCTCGCGTTCTCGATGATCCTCTACGGCCTGCTGGTGAAGAGCTCGGCGCTCGGGTCCACGGACGGCTTCAACCTGCATGCCAAGTCGTTCGCCGGCTTCGCGCTCGCCGACGGCATCGGACGGCGCGTCTTCTACGCCGCCGCGGTGATCGCCGTCTTCGCCGCCGGCGTCGCGGTCCATCGCTATCTCGGGTCGCATTACGGGCGGCTCGCCACCGCCGTCCGCGACAACGAACTGCGCGTCGAGTATCTCGGCGCGTCGGTGTTCCGGCTCGTGTACGCGAACTACGTCGCCGCGGGCGCGCTCGGCGGCCTCGGCGGCGCGCTCGCCGCGCTCGCGGTCGGGCACGTCGATCCCGAGACCGCGTACTGGACGACCTCCGGCGAGTTCGTGTTCATCGCGGTGCTCGGCGGCACCGGCAACGTGCTCGCGCCGTTCCTCGCCGCCGGCGTGTTCGAGGCGGTGCGCACGCTGGCCAGCCAGTACGCGCCGAACGTGTGGCAGATGACGCTCGGCATCGTCATGCTGCTCCTCATCCTGTTCCTGCCGGCCGGGCTGTGGTCGCTGGTGGCGAAGGCCAGGGCGCGTGCGTGAGCTCGCCAGGCCGCCGCAAGGGCGAACCCCCGAACGCGCGAGCCGGGAGGGTAGTCCAATGAGCCCGATCCTCGTCGCAACCGGCGTCAACCGGAGCTTCGGCGCCGTGGTTGCGGCCGCCGACGTCAACGTAGCGGTCGAGACGGAGTCGGTCGTGGGACTGATCGGCGCGAACGGCGCCGGCAAGACCACCTTCATCAACATGGTCACCGGCTATCTCAAGCCCTCCTCCGGGTCGATCCGCTGCGACGGCCACGAGCTGACCGCGCTCGCGCCGCGCCGCGTCACGCAGCTCGGGGTGTCGCGGTCGTTCCAGATTCCGCAGCTCTTCAACACCCTGAGCACGCGCGAGAACCTGCTCGCCGCGGTCGGCATCGTCGCCGCCGCGGCCCACGCCTGGGCGCACTCGGATCTCGCGCCGCAGCGCTCGGGCGCCGCCACCGACGAGATGCTCGAGCGGTTCGGGCTCGCGCCGTATCGCGACCGTCCGGCAGGCTTGCTGCCCGAGGGCGTGCGCAAGCTCCTCGACGTGGCGATGGCGCTGGTCGTGAAGCCGCGTCTCCTGCTGCTCGACGAGCCCACGAGCGGCGTGTCCGCCGACGAGAAGTTCGCGATCATGGACCTGGTGATGGGCGCGGTGCGCGGCGTGACCGTGCTCTTCGTCGAGCACGACATGGACATCGTGGGACGTTACGCGCGGCGCGTGCTCGCGTTCGCCGACGGACGGATCATCGCCGACGGCGAGCCGGCGGCCGTGCTGCGCGACCCCGAGGTGCGCCGTTACGTGATCGGGGAAGCGCATGCTTAGGGTGGACGCACTCTCGGTCGCGATCGGCTCGGTGGGCATTCTGCGCAGCGTGAGCCTCGAGGTCGCGAGCGGCGAGTTCGCCGGCCTCATCGGCCGCAACGGCGCGGGAAAGACCACGCTGATGCGCACGATCATGGGGTTGCTCCCGTTCCGCGACGGCGCGGTCGAGTTCGACGGCACGCCGCTCGGCCGCCTGCCCAGCCACCGCCGCGTGTCGCTGGGCATCGGCTACATGCCCGAGGACCGGCGGCTGGTGCCGGGCCTCTCGGTCGAGGAGAACGTGCTGCTCCCGGCATGGTCGGCGCGCTTGCCCGACGCTGCCGAGCGGCTCGAGCGCGTCTACGAAGCGATTCCCGAGGTGCGCGTGTTCCGCGACCGCAAGGCGTTGCAGCTTTCGGGCGGCCAGCAGAAGCTGGTCGCGCTCGCGCGCGCGCTCGTTCCGGGCACGAAACTCCTGCTGCTCGACGAGCCGTTCGAGGGTGTCGCGCCGGTGCTCGCGCGTCGGCTCGCCGAGGTGATCGCCGGGCTCCGGCGGGAAGGGCGCTCGGTCATCCTCTCCGAGTCGAGCCTCACGCACGCGACGGGTCTGCTCGACCGGGTGTTCGCGATCGACCGCGGCGCGATCGTCGGCAGATGAGGTGCGAGACGGGCTGCCGCGCGGCTCGAGCCGCTTGGCCCGCGGTCGGAATCGGTCGGTTGTGGTATGAGCGATCGGGCGCTTGAATCCGCGCTTCTCGCGCGGGCGGCCCGGGAGGAGGTCGTATTCGGCACCGATCTCGCGCCAGCGACCGACACCCGTTCGTCCGCACCGTAGTGAACCCTGCAACAAAAAGGAGGAAGACATGAATCCCGCGCTGTGGCTTCACCATCTCCAGCACATGCCGCTCAGCCGTCGCGAGGCGTTCGGGCTGGCCGCGAAGGCCGGTGCGGCCGGCGTCGTCGCCACACTCGGTGGCAACGCCCTGGCCCGTGACGACGACGATGACCGGGGCGGGCCGCCGCACCGTCCGCAGGGCCGGCGCCGGTTCAACGACGATGTCTTCGACTACGCCGACCCGGCGAACCTCGCGGCGTGGGTCCCCGGTCCGTACGGTGCCAGGGACCAGCGCGGCAGCTTCAACGAGGTCACGAAGGACAAGACCGCCCACGCGCTGCGCGGGACGCTCGATCACGGCCGCGCGGTCAAGACCTATAACCTGGGCGAGCTGATGTTCAACGGCTTCCCGGCGTTCGCGACCACCCCGCCGCGGGGATACCAGCAACGCGCCACCGTCACCGGCTACCAGCCGCCGGCCGATTTCACCGCGGGCGGTGGATTCATCACGAACGTCAACGGCCTTGGCACGAACAGGCTGAGCATCCACGAGGAGCGGTTCCCGCCCGACCCGGGCGCGCCTGCCGGCCTAACCTATCAGATCGGGACGCAGCTCGACAACTTGAATCACATCGGCGCGGGCGAGTTCTTCTACAACGGATTCCGCGGGCCTGACATTCTCGAGAGCTTCGGCACGACGAAGCTCGGCAACGAGCACATGGGGCCGATCGTCACGCGCGGGATCCTGCTCGACGTCCTCGGCGTCAAGGTCGCGCGGAAGGAGTACAGCGCGCTCGGCGCCCCGGCGCTCAACGGCAAGCCGGTGCTCCTCGACAACTATCGCATCACCATCGACGACATCTTCGAGGCGATGGAGTTCGGCCGCATCCGGTCGATCCAGCCCGGCGACGCGGTGGTGATCCGAACCGGCTGGAACCAGCTGCTGCAAAAGCGCGATCCAGGCGAGATCGCGCGCTGGGGTGCGAGCACCGGTCTGCCCGGGATTTGGCTTCGTGAAGCGAGGTTCCTCGCCTCGTTCCGGCCCTCGGTCATCGCGAGCGACACCTGGGCGCTCGAGGTGCTCGGACGGCCGGAGATCACCGGCACGAGCGCCTTCGCCGCGCACCAGGAGCTGATCATGCGGCACGGCATCCGCATCGGCGAGTCGGTCGTCTCGGATGCCCTGGCCAAGGACCGCGTCTACGAGTTCGTGTACATCGTGACACCGCAATTCGCAGAAGGCGCGACCTGCGGCAGTACGCCGCCGGCCGCCCTCGGTCAGCCGCGTTAAGGGTAGTTCGGCGCCGGGCCCGCGTTCGCCGGGCCCGGCGCGCTTCGCCGCCACCCCGCGAGCAGCCCGACGCGCTATCCGTGTTCGACTCGAGACCGCTGCCTTACCACTCGTACTTGTACCCCACGCCGTACACCGAGTGCACGATCTCGCGGTCGGGGAGCACCTCGGCGATCTTCTTCCTCAGCTTCTTCACATGGCTGTCGACGGTGCGGTCGGAGACGATGCGGGCGTCGCGGTACATCGCGTCCATCAGCCGGTCGCGCGAAAAGATGCGGCCCGGCTGCGCGACGAGGGTCTGAAGCAGCTTGAACTCGACCGCGGTCAGCTCGACGTCGCGTCCGGCAACGGTCGCCTTCAAACCGGCCTCGTCGAGCGCGACTCTGGTCTCCTGGGGGGCGCTCCGCGCTTTCGCGCGCCGCAGCACCGCCTTCACCCGCGCCACGACCTCGCGCGGACTGAACGGCTTGCAGATGTAGTCGTCGGCGCCGAGCTCCAGGCCGAGCAGGCGGTCGATCTCCTCGACGCGCGCGGTCACCATGACGATCGCCGCGTCGGAGAACGAGCGCAGGCCTCGGCAGACATCGAGCCCGCTCTTGCCCGGCAGCATGAGGTCGAGCAGCACGAGGTCGACCGGATGGTCGCGCACCCAGGCCTCGACGACATCGCCACGGTCCAGGACATCGGTCTCGTAGCCGTCGCGCACGAGATAGTCGCGCACGAGCTCGGCGAGCTTCGGCTCGTCCTCGACGATGAGAATGCGGTCAGGCATGCGTGCCACCGGCGCGCGCCGCGGGCAGCGCGAGCTCGAGCCACAGGCCGCCGAGCGAGCTCGCGCGCGCCGCGAGCGTGCCGCCGTGCGCCTCCACGATCGCCTTGACGATCGCGAGACCGAGCCCGGAGCCGCCGCCGGCGCGGCTCCGCGAAGCCTCCACGCGGAACAGGCGATCGGTCAGGCGCGGGAGGTCCTCGGGCGGGACGCCCGGGCTCGAGTCCTGCCAGTCGAGCACGACGCGATCGCCCGCGCGCCGCACCGCGACGGCGAGGCGGCCCGGCGCATCGGTGTAGCGCAACGTGTTCTGCAGGAGATTGCCGAACACCTGCGCGAGCCGCGTCTCGTCGGCGAGCGCGATCGCCCCCGGCTCGAGCGCGAGCTCGACGGCGAGGCCCTTCTCGTCGAGCGCCCGCCGCTGCATCGCCACCGCCTCGCCGGCGAGCTCGGCGACGTCGAGCGGTTCCTTGCGGTAGCTGAGCGCGCCGAGATCGGCCAGCGACAGCGTGTGCAGGTCCTCCACCAGCCGACCGAGGTGCGCGACCTCCTGCGCGAGCGAGGCGAGGCTCGCGGCGTCGAGCGAGCGCACGCCGTCCTGCAGCGCCTCGATCTCGCCGCGCAGCACCGCGAGCGGCGTGCGCAGCTCGTGGGCGATGTCGGCGATCGACTGGCTGCGCGCGCGCCGCGTCGCGGCGAGCGTCGCGGCCAGCGAGTTGAAGTCGCCGGCGAGGCGGTCGAGCTCGTCGCGGCCGGCGACCGGTAGCCGTACGTCGTAATCGCCCCGCATCAGCGCCTCGGTGCCGCTCGCGAGCGCGCGCACGCGCCGCGTGAGCCAGTGCGCGAGCCCCGCCCCGAGGAGGAGCGCGGCGCCGAGCATGCCGAGGCCGATCGCCGCGAACCGCCAGTGCTGCTGCGCACTCACCATGCGCTCGAGCGAAGCGATCCGCTCGAGCCGCGGCACCGCGCCGAGATAGCCGACCGTTGCGCCCTGCCTCTCGATCGGCTGCAGCGCCGCCTTGTCGGCCAGCTCGGGCGCGCCGGCGACGAGCTTCCGCTCGACGTCGAACAGCATCAACCGCGGGTCGACGGTGAGCGGGAGCTCCCGCGGTTGAGCCGGCGACGGGGGCTGGGTGCCATCCGTCGGCTCGCGCGGTTGGCCCGGCAACGGCGCCAGGGTGCCATCTGCCGCCGGCGGACGCGGCGGCAGCCCCAGGGCCTCGCGGCGAAGCGCCGACCAGCGGTCGCGATCGGCGCCGAGCGACGCCCAGCCGCCTTCGCGACCGTACAGCTCTCCGAGCGACGCGGCGAACGCGTCGAGCCGGGCCTGGTCCGACCGCGCGAGCGTCTCGGCGAGGCCGCGATCGAAGCTCGCGGCGAACACGAGGTAGGCGATCGCCGCCAGGAGTGCGTTCGCCCCGGCGATGGCGAGGAAGAGCTTGACCTGGAGCCGGTCGAGGGCCATGGGCGTAGCCTACTAGCGAAAGGCGCAAGCTTTGTGCACGCCGCATCCGCTTGTGGCACCCTCCCCGCCTCGGTCAGCAGGAACCACCGCGATGAAAAAACTAGCCGTTCTCGCCGCCGGTCTCGCCCTTGCCGCCGCCTCGGGGCTCGCGCTCGCGCAGGCCTGGCCGACCAAGCCGGTCCGCATCATGGTCGGCGCCTCGCCCGGCGGCGGCACCGACATCATCGCCCGCATGCTGTCCGAGAAGTACCAGGCGGTCTTCGGCCAGCCGTTCATCGTCGAGAACCGGCCCGGGGCGTCCAACACGATCGCAACCGACCTCGTCGCCAAGGCGCCGCCCGACGGCTACACGATGGTGGTCGCGACCAACACCGCGCAGTCGATCGCGCCCCATCTGCTGAAGCTGCCGTACGACCCGTTCAAGGACATCGCGCCGGTCGCGCTGATCGTGGTGGTGCCGAACGTGCTGGTCGTCAACACCGATGTGAAGGCTACGAACGTGAAAGAGCTGGTCGCGCTGATCAAGGCGAACCCGGACAAGTACTCGTACGGCTCTTCCGGTACCGGCAGCACGCAGCATCTCGCCGGCGAGGCGTTCGCGCACGAGCTGGGCCTCAAGCTGACGCACGTGCCGTACAAGGGCTCCAGCCAGGCGCTCGCCGATCTCGTCGGCGGGCAGATCCAGCTCAATTTCGACACCACCTCTTCGGCGATGGGCCATATCAAAGGCGGCAAGGCCCGGCCGCTGGCGGTGATGACGCCGAAGCGCTCGCCGCAGCTGCCGGACGTCCCGACCCTCGCCGAGTCGGGGGTGCCGAACGTCGAGATGAGCACCTGGTACGGACTGTTCATCACCGCCGGAACGCCGGCCGCCGTCATCGAACGGCTGCACGCGGAGACGATGAAGATCCTGAAGCTCGCCGACGTGCAGAAGCGGCTCGACAGCCTCGCCGGCGAGCCGGGCAACATGAGCCCGGCGCAGCTCGGCGCGATGAACAAGGCCGAGTTCGACCGGTTCGGCAAGCTGATCCGCGACGCCAAGATCACCATCCAGCAATGACGCCCCGGATCGCTCTCTTCATCGGCGACCCGGCGGGGGTCGGGCCGGAGCTCGTCGCGCGGCTGCTCGCCGAGCCCGAAACGACGGTGCGGGCGGAGGTGCTGCTGATCGCGAGCGGCGCGAGCATGGAAGCGGGCATGCGCGCCGCGGGAACGCGCTACGCCCCCAGCGAAGGCGGGAATCCGGCGCTCGTCCACTGGCGCGGACAGGACGCGCCGCCGTTTCCGATGGGCAAAGCGGCCGCCGACAACGGCGGCTTCATGCTCGAAGGCCTGATGGCGGGTGTCGCGCTCGTGCGAGGCGGCATGGCGGACGCGCTGTGCTTCGCGCCCCTCAACAAGGGCGCGCTGCGCGCGGGCGGCATGAACCACCCCGACGAGATGCACTGGTTCGCGGAGGTGCTCGCGTGGACCGGTCCCTGCGTCGAGCTGAACGTGCTCGGCGGGCTGTGGACCTCGCGCATCACCTCGCACGTGCCGCTGAAGGACGTCGCCGGCATGCTGACCGTCGACGGCGTCGCCGAGGGAGTCGGCCTGCTGTATCGCGCACTCCAGAGCGCGGGCATCGGCGCACCGAAGCTCGCGGTGTGCGCGCTCAACCCGCACGCCGGCGACGGCGGCAACTTCGGGCGCGAGGAGATCGAGATCATCGAGCCGGGCGTGCGCAGCGCGCGCGAGCGCGGGTGGCCGGCCGACGGGCCGTTTCCCGCGGACACCATCTTCGTGCGCGCGAAGGACGGCGGCTACGACGGGATCGTCACGATGTATCACGACCAGGGCCAGATCGCGATGAAGCTGATGGGCTTCGAGCGCGGCGTGACGGTGCAGGGCGGGTTGCCGATCCCCATTACGACCCCGGCGCACGGCACGGCCTACGACATCGCCGGTCAGGGCAAGGCGAACGTCGGCGCGATGCGCAACGCCTTCCTGCTCGCCTGCGAGATGGGCTCGTCGCACCGGGCAAAGGCACGGCAGCGGGGGACCGCGGCGTGAGTGCGCCGGGGCGCCTCAAGCGACCCCCCGAGTGCGGCACGAGCGGAGGGTAGTCCAGTGAGCGAGCAGATCCTGGAGGACATCGTCGTCAAGCCGGGCGAGCCGTGGGGCCGGCGCATCGCGAAGGGCGAGCGCATCCGGATCGTGGACCTCGAGGGCAAGCAGGCGGTCGATTTCCTCTGTTACGACGCGGCCAACCCACGCGACCGGTACAACGCGGCCAACACGATCAAGCTCGGTGCCAACGTCTACATCGGCAAAGGCTCGCAGCTCGTTTCCGACGAAGCGAACACGCTCTTCACGGTGATCGAGGACACCTGCGGCAAGCATGACACCATCGGCGGGTGCTGCAGCGCGCCGATGAACGTGCTCCGCTACGGCAAGCCGGGGCCGGCGAACTGCCGCGAGACGTTCATCCGCGCGCTCGCGCCCTTCGGCCTCGGCGCCGGCGACGTCGTCGCGAACGCCAACTTCTTCATGTACGTGCCGGTAGCGCCGGATGGGCAGACCGCGATCGCGGAGGGGCTCTCGAAACCCGGCGACTACGTGGTGCTCGAAGCAGCGCGCGATGCGATCGCCGTGGTCTCCAACTGCCACCAGCAGTTCAACCCCTGCAACGGGTTCAATCCGACGCCGGTCCGCATCACGGTCTACGCCGGTCCGCTGAGCCGCGTCCTTTTTCGGCTAGCCGCAGCTGAAATCCGCTTCGCGGAAATCCATCTCACGTCCCGACTCGAGCACGGTCTTCAGGGCCGAGAGGATCGCCGGCCAGCCGCGGCTTACGCCTTCCAGCACCTTGCTGCCCTCGTCGAAGTCGTCGTGGGTCATCGTCAGCTTCACCGCCTTGCCGCGCGGCTCGATCGCGAACGTGACCCGCGACGGCCGTTCGGCTGACCCGCCCTCGTCGACGTGCGACGAGAACGTGTACGCGAGCCGCCACGGCGGATCGCATTCGAGCACCGGGTAGCCGGTCCGGACCCTGTCCATGAACACTTCGGAGAGCCGATGCACCGGCCTCAATGCCGTCTCCGCTGCGCGAAGTAAGCGGCCGCCGCCTGCGTCAGCCGCTCGCGCAACAGCGCGAAGCCGGCGAGCTGGCTGATCGTCTTCCTGGTGAGCAGCGCCACGCGCCGCTCGACGGCGGGCAGCTCGCGATACGACCGGCGATCCAGCGCCATCTCCAGCGCGAGCCCCAGCGGCACCAGGCCGTTGCCGAAGCCGGCCTTCACCATCTGCACGGTCGCGGCGAACGACTCCACCGCGGTGAGCCGGCCGCGCAGGAGCTGCGGATGGTGGGCGCGGAGGAGCGGCTCCACCGCGCGCCACGTCGCCGAGCCCGGCTCGATGGAGATGAGCGGCAGCCGCGCGTCGAACCTTCCGCCGAGCCCGGCGTTGACGAGGACCAGGGGCTCGTCGACGACCGGATGACGAACCAGGTCCTTCGCGCCCGGCGCGTCGGTGCACAGGCCGATGTGATAGCGGCCGAGCCGCACGCTCTCGACCAGCAGCACGCTGCGGTGGGCGTGAAGGTCGAGGCTTATGCCGCTAGCGCCGCGCAGCGCCTCGCTGACCACCCCCGGCCCCCAGGACGACGCGATCGAATCGGCGAGCGCGAGCGAGAAGCTCGCGCTCGGGCGGGTCGCGATAGGCTGCGTCAGCCCCCTCAGCTCGGCTACCAGCGGCCGCGCGCGCTCGAGCAGGTTGATCGCCCCCGGCGTGAGCCGCACCCTGCGCCCATCCGGCTCGACCAGGGCGAACCCCACGGCGTCCTGCAGCGACCGGATCCGCTTGCTGACCGCCGACTGGGTGAGCCGCAGCCGCGTCGCCGCCTCGGTCACGGTGCCGAACTGGTCCAGCGCGATCAGCGCGTCGATGCCGCCCCACATATTCCAGCCCCGACTGAATTCTATTTCAATTATTCGCTTTTTTCTTGATTTGCGGGCATCGATACTTCTCGGCACGACGACACCCGGAGGGCCCGACCGATGCTAGAGATTGAATCGACACCCGCGATGGCGGCCAGGGTCTACGCGACCCTGGCGCGGAATCTCGAGATCGTCCGCCGGCGGCTGGCACGACCGCTGACTCTGGCGGACAAGGTCCTGCTAGGACACCTGGACGACCCGGCGTGCCAGCCGCTGGAGCCGGGACGAAGCTACCTGGCGCTTCGCCCCGACCGCGTGGTCTTCCAGGACGTGCTCGGGCAGACCGGCATGCTCCAGTTCATGCAGACGCGGCGGGAGCGGGTCGCGGTGCCCACCACGATCCACTGCGACCATCTCATCCAGGCCCGCGTCGAGGGCGCGGCAGACCTGCGCGCGTCGCTGGCGGAGAACGGGGAGGTCTACGATTTCCTCCGGTCCGCCGCGGCGCGGTACGGCGCGGGCTTCTGGGGGCCGGGTGCCGGCATCATCCACCAGGTGGTGCTCGAGCACTATGCCTTTCCGGGTGAGCTCATCATCGGCACCGACTCGCATACGCCCAACGCGGGCGGCCTCGGCGCCTGCGCGATCGGCGTCGGCGGGGCGGACGCGGTGGAGGTGATCGCCGGCATGCCGTGGGAGCTGCTCTACCCCAGGCACATCGCCGTCCATCTCACCGGGCGGCTCGGCGGCTGGACCGCGTCGAAAGACGTGATCCTCTACGTCGCAGGCCGACTCACGGTCGCCGGGGCCACCAATGCCATCGTGGAGTACATCGGCCCCGGCGCGCGCACCCTCAGCGCCACCGGCAAGGCGACCATCACCAACATGGGCGCCGAGCTGGGCGCGACGACCTCCATGTTCCCCGCGGACGAGCACATGGCGACTTACCTGCACGCAACGGGTCGCGGCGAGCTGGCAGCGCTGATGGAACGCCACCGGCACCTGCTGGAACCGGACCGCGAGGTCGAAGCCGACCCCGGGCGATACTACGATCGCGTGATCGAGCTCGACCTCGCCGAGCTCGAGCCCCACGTGGTCGGACCGCATTCCCCCGACCGGGCCCGCCCGATCTCGCAGCTCGCGGCCGAAGTCCGGGACCCGCGCAACGCTTTCCCCGACGGGATCGCGACCGCACTGATCGGCAGTTGCACCAACTCGTCGTACGAGGACATGAGCCGCGCGGCCGACGTCGCGGAGCAGGCCCGGGCTCGCGGCATCGGGTCCGCCGTGCCGCTGATGGTTACGCCCGGCTCGGAGCAGGTGCGGGCGACCATCGAACGCGACGGCCAGATGCAATCGCTCGCGGACATCGGCGCGGTGGTGCTGGCGAATGCGTGCGGCCCCTGCATCGGTCAGTGGCGGCGGTCGGATGCGGCGGCCGGCGGGCCCAACGCGATCGTCACCTCGTACAACCGCAACTTCCCGCGCCGCAACGACGGCCAGGCGACCACGATGAACTTCATCGCGAGCCCCGAGATCGTCACGGCGCTCGCGCTTGCCGGCCGGCTGTCGTTCAATCCGCTCGTTGATCCGCTTGTCGGCGCCGACGGCGCGCCGTTCCGGCTTGCGCCGCCCGCGCCGGCGCCCGAGGTGCCGGCGAGACCGTTCGAGCGCGGGCGTTCGACGTACGTCGCGCCACCCGCGGACGGACGGCACGTCGTCCTGCAGGTAGATCCGCAGAGCGAGCGGCTGCAATTGCTGCCGCCATGGCCGGCCTGGGACGGCCGCGATCTCGTCGACCTGCCGGTGCTCGTCAAGACCCGGGGCAAGACCACGACCGACGACATATCGCCCGCCGGTCCGTGGCTGCGCTACCGGGGGCACCTCGACAAGTTCAGCGACAACCTGCTGCAGGGCGCCGTCAACGCCAATACGCAGGAGGCCGGACGCGCGAAGAACGTGGTGACCGGAGAGGCTGCGCAGCCGATCGCGCGGGTCGCCCGCGAGTATCGATCGCGCGGGCTCCAGTGGGTGATCGTCGGCGACGCCAACTACGGCGAGGGCAGCAGCCGCGAGCATGCGGCGCTGTCCCCGCGCCTGCTCGGCGGTGCCGCCGTCATCGCCCGCGGCTTCGCCCGCATCCACGAATCCAACCTGAAGAAGCAGGGTCTGCTGGCGCTCAGCTTCCGCGACCCCGCGGACTACGATCGCATCCGCGAGGACGACCGCCTCAGCCTGCTCGGGCTCGCCGCGATGGCGCCGGACAAGCCCGTCGGGTGCCGTGTGCGGCACGCCGACGGAACCTGCGAAACGCTCTGGTTAAATCACTCGTATAGCGCGGCGCAACTGGAGTGGTTCCGCGCCGGCTCGGCGCTGAATGCCTTGAGGCGGACCGAGCGGCACGAATCGTCCGGGTAGCTCGCCGGGCCCGGCGTTGCAAACTGTCCCTCGGCCATGGAAAAGACTCGACGCCCGATCTGCTGTCGGAAGCCGCCGCAGATCGAGCAGGTCGATCAGTGAAGTTGCCGAACCGTTCATGGTTCGACGGCACCGGCGTTGCCCCGGGCTCGGCCCAGCTCCGCGAGCCGCGCGACGTTGACCGGCAGCAGCACCAGATGCAGCAGCAGCACCGGCATGAGACTGCCGGTGTAGCCGTAACCGATGAAGGCGAGGTTGCTTGCGATCGCGACCCAACGCAGGGCGAACATCGAGCGCATGGAGAAAGTGGCCAGGACGAGGCCCGCGGCGAAATAGCCGATCACATCGACGCCGGCCACTTCGGCCCCCTCAGGGTGGTACGGTCGTATCGAGCAGCGGCTTCGACGCCGCCGGATCCCCGGCCAGCGTCCCCTTCTCGACCGGGCACTCCGGCAGTTCGTCGCTCTCCTGCGGCATGACGAGACCGGTCGGCAGCATGCTCACGCTCTCGACCTCCGTCGCTCGACTGATCCAGGCCGCAGCCCGGGATGCCGTTGATGTCGAGGGTGATCGTGACGCGCACGTTGAGGAAATCTTTCACGGCAGCGTCCCGGTCGGATGACGACGCTCAATATAGGGGTGAACGACGAGCGCGGATATCCCGCGAACGCGTCGGCGCATCCCGTGATCTCGCTAAGCCGGACGGCTTAGCCGAGAGGCGTAGGGCGCGCGAGGCGCTGGGTCGGAAAATGCGACCCCCCGGCTGCTGACGAGGCGTACGCGCATTCCGAGCCGGAAGGACCGGCCAAGCGCGGTTTCGCACCATGGGAAAGCGCCCACCGGTACCGCCGCACCATCGGCGTACGCGCGCTTCGCGTCGCGCGCGGCCGAACCGCTTGAATTGCCGCGCATTCCTCTCCTCGGCACGAAGGTTGCGGGCGCACCCGCCCATCGCCCCCCAGGAGGTCCCCGATGAAGCGCCGCGAGTTCCTGAAGACGTCGGCCGCCCTGGCCGGCGCCGCAACCCTGACCAGCACGAGCCCCGCCCGCGCCCAAGGCGCGCCCGAGGTGATCCGCGTCGGCCATCTCGTCGGCATCTGCATGTCGCCGCTCTTCTACGCCGACGCGATGGGCTACTTCAAGGACGAGGGGCTCAAGGTCGAGCTGAAGCACATGCCGAATCCCGGCGACGGGCTCACGGCGCTCACCAGCGGCGCGACGCACATCGCCCACGTGCCGTTCACGAACTCGATCGTCGCGGCCTACAACGGCGCGCCGGTGAAGATCATCGGCGGCAGCGGCGCGGGCGGAATCTTCCTGATCGCACAGGGCGCGACCGGCATCAAGAGCATGGAAGACCTGAAGAAGGCGAAGGGCAAGGGCCTCAAGGTCGGCTCGATGCGCCTCAACACCTTCGAGCTGACGACCTATCGCGCGTTCGTCAACAACGGCCTCAAGTACGAGGACTTCCAGATGGTGTGGTTCAACGACGTGCTGTCGATGGCGGCCGCGTTCGAGTCGAAGGCGGTCGACGTGGTGTCGCACGTCGAGCCGTTCTCGACCCGGCTCGTGGACAAGCTCGGCGGCGTGGCGATCGTGAGCAACACCGACGTATGGGGCAAGGACGGGCCGGACTGCGTGACCAACGCCCGCGTCGACTTCATCACCCAGTATCCGGACGCGACCAAGAAGTACCTCAAGGCACTGCTGAAGGCCGACGCGGCGATCAAGGCCGATCTGCCCAAGGCGGTGGACATCCTCGACAAGGGCAAGTACTACCGCGTCGACAAGGAAACGCTCACAGCCTCGCTGCCCGCGTCAGCAGCCGCAAGTCGACCTCACGCGCGGCGGCGAGAAGGGCATGGAGATCGCGATCGCCGACATGGTCACGCTCGGCTATCTCAAGAAGGCGCCGGACGGGGTGATCGACTTCCGGCTGCTGCGGGAGTCGATGAAGGGTTGACGTCATGCCGGCGAAAGCCGGGCTCCGAATGACGGAGTCGGAGCAGCACTGGGCGCCGGCTTCCGCAAAAGGCGACGAGGACACACTATGGAAGCCTGGGAAATCGGCCAACCCGTAGGACCGGCGCCGGCGAGCGAAGGCGAGGCTGCCGCGGCCGCCCAGCGCGGCGCCCGCGTGCGGCGGCGGCTCGGTCTCCTCGTGGCCGCCCTCCTGCCGTGGGTCGTGCTGATCTCGCTATGGGAGCTCGGCGCCGCCCGCGGCTGGATCCCGACCTCGCTTTTTCCGCCGCCGTCGCAGTTCATCCGGTACGCGATCGAAAGCGATTTCCGCGTCGGTTTCGGGCGCGAAGCGATGCCGATCTACTACGCGATCCTGGCGAGCGCCTGGCGCGTGCTGGCCGGCCTCGCCGTCGGATTCGTCGCGGCGGTCGCGACCGGCATCCTCGTCTCGATGTCGGGCATCGCCTCCGCCGCGGTGCTGCCGATCGTGCGCGGTCTCGCGCCGATCGCGCCGATCGCGTGGATCCCGCTCGCCATCGTGCTGTTCGGGATCGGCGAGGCGACCGCGATCTTCGTCGTCTTCACCGGCATCTACTTCCTCCTCACGCTCTCGACGGTCGCGGCGGTGCAATCGGTCGATCCGCGGCTCATCAAGACCGCCCGCACCTACGGTGCCTCGCCGCGGCAGGTATGGCAGTGGGTGATCTTCCCCGCCGTGCTCCCGCAGGCGTTCACGATGCTGCGGATCAACTTCTTCGCCGCGTGGATGGCGGTGCTCGCCGCGGAAATGGTGGGCCTCAAGAACGGTGTCGGCATGATCATCATTCTCGGCCGCGAGGTCTTCAACGCCAATCTGATCCTCATCGGCATCTGCGTCGTCGGGATCACCGGCTATTGCGTCGACCTGGCGCTGGTCTGGATCCAGCGCAAGATCCTCTGGTGGAGCGACCGGGGATGACGAGCTCCCTCGTTTGCAACAGGGTCGGCAAGACTTGGCAATCGCTGCACGGGCTCGCGACCGAGGCGCTGCGCGACGTGAGCCTCTCGGTGTCCTCCGGCGAGTTCGTGGCGATCCTCGGCCCGAGCGGCTGCGGGAAGAGCACGCTGCTGGAGCTGATCGCCGGCCTCGAGCCGATCTCCCGCGGCGACATCCTGATCGACGGCGCTCGCGTCAATGGCCCGAATCCCAAAGCCGTCATGGTGTTCCAGGAGCATTCGCTCTTCCCGTGGCTCGCGGTGGCGGACAACGTCGCGTTCGGTTTGAAGATGAAGGGCGTGGCCCCCGAGGCGCGCCGGGCGCGCGCGCGCGAAGTCCTGCGGCGGGTCCGGCTCGAGGCGTTCGCGCGGCACTACCCTCACCAGCTCTCCGGCGGGATGAAGCAGCGGGTGGCGATCGCGCGCGCGCTCGTCGGCAGCCCCGAGTTCATCCTGATGGACGAACCGTTCGCCGCGCTCGACTTCCAGACGCGCGTACTCATGCAGCAGTTCCTGCTCGAGGTCTGGCGCGACTTCGGCTCGACCATCCTCTTCGTCACGCACCACATCGACGAGGCGATCCTCCTCTCCGACCGGGTGGTGGTCATGAGCGCGGCGCCGGGCCGCGTGCTCGAGGAAGTCGCGATCGATCTGCCGCGGCCGCGCAGCTACACCGCGGCGGGCTTCAACGAGTACCGCATCCGGCTCACCGCTCACATGGAGCGGGAGGTGATGCGGTCGCAGCCCGCCGAGCTCGCGGCTTGAAGATCGCGTTCGACGACCTTTTCACCGGCCGCGGCAGCGACTCGCTCGCGTTCAGCCCCCGCGCCGATTCGCTCTCGGGCGCCGCGGTGCAGATCCGCGGCTATCTCGTGCCGATGCATGCCGAGCCCGACCGTTACGTGCTCGTCGACGTGCCGGGAGCCTGCCCGGATTGCGCCCCGGCGCCGGTCGCGTCCATCCATCTGCCCGGTTTCCGCGTCTCGGCCGGTATGAAGGTCTCGGCTGCCGTACGCCTCCGCGGTCGGCTATCGTACGGCTTCGCGATCGCGGACGACGGCTGCGCGTCGTTCCTGCGGCTCGAGGACGCGCAGGTCGACATCGGGTTGCGCCTCTCGTCGCCGGCCGTCCCGACGGGTTGCCCATAGACCAACGGGAGATCGACCATGCTGCTCATCCACGGCGGCCGCGTGCTGCGGCCGAGCCTCGACTGCGCACCGGCGGACATCCTCGTCGACGGCGACTCGATCGCCGACATCATCGCCCCGGGCCAAGTCAAGGACGACAACGTCCGGCGCTTCGACGCCGCCGCCATGCTCGTCATCCCGGGCCTGGTCAACGGCCACAACCACGCGCAGACGAACCTCGCCAAGGGCCTCTTCGACCGCTACAACCTCGAGACCTATCTCAACGCCGTGCCGTGGGCGACCGGCCGGCGCACGGTCGAGGATCACTATCTCTCCTCGGTCATCGGCGCGGCCGAGCTGGTGCGCAAGGGCTGCACCGCGTCCTACGACATGTTCGGCGAGTTCCCGCTGCCGACCGCGGCCGGCGTGGAAGCGGTGGCGAAGGGCTATGCAGACGTCGGCATCCGCGCGGCGATCGCGCCGATGATGGCCGACCGCAACTTCTACGAGGCGATCCCCGGTCTCGCCGGCGCACTGCCGGAACGTTTGCGCGAAGCGGCGCTGAGGATCAAGTACGCGCACCACGAGCAGAGCCTCGCCGCCTGCCGGCAGATGATGAAGGATTGGAAGTACGACCGCGACTTCATTCGACCGGCGCTCGGGCCGACGATCCCGCATCACTGCTCCGACGAGTTCCTCGCCGGCTGCCGCGACCTGGCGAAGGAGCTCGACGTGGGCATCCAGATGCACGTCGCGGAATCGAAGCTGCAGGCGATCGTCGCGCAGAAGAAGTACGGCAAGTCGCTCGTCGCGCACCTCGATTCGCTCGGGCTGCTCGGGCCCCACTTCTGCGCCGCGCACGCGGTGTGGCTCGACGACGACGACCGCGCGCGGCTCGCCGACCGCGGCGCCTCGATGTCCCACAACCCGGGCTCCAACATGAAGCTCGGCTCGGGGATGGCGGACGCGCGCCGCGCGATCGACCGCGGCGTGAACGTCGCGATCGGCACCGACGGCGCCGGCTCCTCCGACAACCTCAACGTGTTCGAGGCGATGCGGATGGCCGCGTTCGTCTCTCGCGTCGCCGATCACGCGCCCGAGCGCTGGCTGTCCAGCCGCGAGATCCTGAAGGCGGTGACCGAGTCCGGGGCGCAGGCCCTCGGCTTCAAGGCAAAGATCGGCCGGATCGAGAAGGGCTATAAGGCCGACCTCGTCTTCCTCGATCTCGGCACGGTCAACTACACCCCGCTCAACGACCCGATCAACCAGGTCGTTTTCTGCGAGGACGGCACCGGGGTGCACAGCGTGATGGTCGGCGGGAAGGTGCTGCTCGAAGCGGGGCACTTCACCACGATCGACTTCGGCCGGATCGCTGCGCAGGCCGCGGTGACGGTCGAGCGGCTGCGCGAGGCCAATCGCGAGACGCGCGCGTTCGCGGAGCAGCTCGAGCCTTATGTCGGGCAGTACTGCAGCGGGCTCGCGGCGACCCCCTACCACGTGCACCGGTTCTGCGGTCAGGCGGCGTAGTCGCGCCGCCGGCGCTTCGGCGCGCGGCGTACAATTCCGGCAGTTCGCGCGGCGCCGCCCGGCGCCGCGTTCCGTTTTCACCTCCCGGATCGAGATGGAGCACCGCACCACCGCGCACGAAGCGATCGCCATCTACGGCGCGCGCCAGAACAACCTCAAGAACCTCGACGTCGCGATTCCCACCGGCGAGCTGGTCGTCGTGACCGGCGTGTCGGGCTCGGGCAAGTCGTCGCTGGTCTTCGACACGCTGTACGCCGAGGGACAGCGGCGCTACGTCGAGACGTTCTCGCCCTACGCGCGGCAGTTCCTGGATCGGATGGACAAGCCGCAGGTCGATCGCATCGAAGGCATCCTGCCCGCGATCGCGATCGACCAGACGAACCCGGTCCGCACATCGCGCTCGACCGTGGGCACGATGACCGAGCTGAACGACCATCTCAAGCTCCTCTTCGCGCGCGCGGCGACGCTCTACTGCCGCGGCTGCGGCCGGCCGGTCCGTCGCGATACGCCGGAGACGATCTTCGACGAGCTCGTGAAGCGCGCGGCGGCGGCCGGCGATCCGCGCCTGGTGATCGCGTTCCCGGTCGAGGTGCCGAAGAACTTCACCGAGGCCGAGATCCTGCAGCTCCTCGAGCAGCAGGGTTACACGCGGATCCACGCGCGGCACGGCAACGCGCTCGAGGTCGTCCAGGATCGCGTCCGGATGTCGGGCGTCGAGCGCGCGCGCGTGATGGAGGCGATCGAGGCGGCGCTGAAGGTCGGGCGGGGGCGGGTGAATGTGCATGGGGTGGGGGTGGTCGAAGGCGAAGAAACCCCCGGCCTCGCTGCGCTCGGCACCCCCCTTCACAGCGAGGCGGGCGAGTGGCGCTTCTCGAGCGACCTCCACTGCCCCGATTGCGACATCCACTACAGCGATCCAATCCCGAGCCTGTTCTCGTTCAATTCGCCGATCGGGGCGTGCGAGACGTGCCGCGGATTCGGGCGGGTGATCGGCGTCGACTACGGGCTGGTGATCCCGGACGAGTCGAAGACGCTCCGCGCCGGGGCGATCAAGCCGTGGCAGACGCAGAGCTATCGCGAATGCCAGGACGACATGGAGAAGATGGCGCGCAAGCGCGACATCCCGCTCGATGTCCCCTGGCGCGACCTGGACGAAGCGCACCGGCGCTGGGTGATCGACGGGGAGCCGGACTGGGTGAGCTGGCGGAAGTCCTGGCCGGGCAAGTGGTACGGCGTGAAGCGCTTCTTCGCCTGGCTCGAGACCAAAGCTTACAAGATGCACATCCGCGTGCTGCTGTCGCGGTACCGCGCGTACACGCCGTGCGAGACCTGCCACGGCGCGCGGCTCAAGCCCGATGCGCTGCTGTGGAAGGTCGGCGCCGAGCAGCGCTCGATCCACGATCTCATGCTGCTCCCGATCGAGCGCCTGCGGTCGTTCTTCGCGACGCTCGAGCTGCCCGCGCCGCTTGACGAGGCGACCGACCTGCTGCTCACCGAGCTCCGGACGCGAATCGCGTATCTAGGCGAGGTGGGACTGAGCTATCTCACCCTCGATCGCCAGTCGCGCACGCTCTCGGGCGGCGAGGTGCAGCGGATCAATCTCACGACCGCGCTCGGAACGTCGCTCGTCAACACGCTGTTCGTGCTCGACGAGCCGTCGATCGGCCTGCACCCGCGCGACATGAGCCGGGTGATCGACGTCATGAAGAAGCTGCGCGACGCGGGCAACTCGCTCGTCGTCGTCGAGCACGATCCGCAGATCATGTTCGCGGCGGATCGGATCCTCGACATGGGACCGGGCCCGGGCGAGCGCGGCGGACAGATCGTGTTCTATGGGGCGCCCGACGAGCTGAGGGCGGCGGATACGCTGACCGGGCAGTATCTCTCGGGGCGGAAGCACGTTGACGAGGCGTCATCCCGGCGAACGGGATCCAGTCCGGCGCCCGACTGGGCCCCGGCTTCCGCCGAGGCGACGATCCGTATCGAGGGCGCCGCCGAGCACAACCTGAAATCGCTCGACGTCGCCTTTCCGTTGCACCGTCTCGTCTGCATCACCGGCGTGTCCGGCTCGGGCAAGTCGACGCTCGTGCAGGACGTGCTGCACACGGCGCTCCGCAAAGCGAAGGGCAAACCGACCGAGACGCCCGGCGCGCATCGGAGCCTGACCGGCGCCGAGCTCGTCGACGATGTCGTGCTCGTCGACCAGTCGCCGATCGGCAAGACGGCGCGCTCGAATCCGGCGAGCTACGTCGGCGCGTTCGACGCCATCCGCAAGCGCTTTGCCGACTCGGCGGTCGCGAAGGAGCGCGGCTACACGCCGGGGACCTTCAGCTTCAACGCCGGCAACGGCCGCTGCCCGGCCTGCGGCGGCAACGGTTTCGAGCACGTCGAGATGCAGTTCCTGTCGGACGTGTATCTGCGCTGCCCCGACTGCAACGGCAAGCGCTTCCGGTCCGAGGTGCTCGAGGTGAAGTACGGCGGCCGCAGCATCGCTGACGTGCTGGAACTCACCGTCTCCGAAGCGCTCGCGGTGTTCGCCGGCGAGGGCGACGTAGTCGCAGCGCTTGCCCCGCTAGCCGATGTTGGGCTCGAGTACCTGCGGCTCGGTCAGCCGGTGCCGACGCTCTCCGGCGGCGAGGCGCAGCGGTTGAAGCTGGCGGGGCATCTGGCGGAAGCCGCAAAGCTCCCGTCATCCCGGCGAACGCCGGGATCCAGTTTGGCGCCGGACTTGGCCCCGGCGTCCGCCGGAGCGACGAGCAAAGGCGACCTCTTCCTTTTCGACGAGCCGACCACCGGTCTGCATTTCGACGACGTCGCGAAGCTCCTCGGCGCGTTCCGTCGGCTGATCGCCGCCGGCCACTCGCTCATCGTCATCGAGCACAACCTCGACGTCATCCGCGCTTCCGACTGGATCATCGACCTCGGGCCGGAAGGCGGCGACGCGGGCGGCGAGATCGTCTGCGCAGGGACGCCGGACGCAGTGCTGGCGAATGACGCCTCGCACACCGGCCGCGCGCTGCGCGACTACGAGGCGGTGTTGGCTCGCCCCCCTGTGAAGGGGGGTGCCGAGCGGAGTGAGGCGCCGGGTTTGGCGGCCCTACAAACCTTCCGGCCCTCCGGGCCGCCCCCCTCTGACAGCGGGGCGGGACGAACGTGCGCGGCGCAACATCCTCGTGCACAACGCCCGCGAGCACAACCTCCAGAACATCGACGTCGCACTCCCGCGCAACAAGTTCACCGTCATTACCGGCGTGTCGGGCTCCGGTAAGTCGACGCTCGCATTCGACATCGTCTTCGCCGAGGGGCAGCGGCGCTATCTCGAATCGCTCAACGCTTACGCGCGCCAGTTCGTGCAGCCGGCGTCCCGGCCCGACGTCGACGCGATCTTCGGCATCCCGCCGACGGTGGCGATCGAGCAGCGCACCAGCCGCGGCGGCCGCAAGTCGACCGTGGCCACGCTCACGGAGATCTATCACTTCCTGCGGCTGCTCTACATGAAGCTCGGGACGCAGTTCTGCCCCGCCTGCAACGTGCCGATCGAGCCGCAGAGCGCCGACGCGATCGCGGCGCGGATGCTGCGCGACTTCCGGGACCGGCGCATCGGCCTCCTCGCGCCCCTCGTGGTGAACCGCAAGGGCTACTACACCGATCTCGCAAAGTGGGCGCGCGGAAAGGGCTATACGCATCTCCGCGTCGACGGCGAGTTCCTGCCGACGACGAAGTGGCCGCGCCTCGACCGCTTCAAGGAGCACACGATCGAGCTGCCGGTCGCCGATCTCGTCGTCGCCCCCGACCGCGAGCGCGAGCTGCGCGAAACGCTCGGCCGCGCGCTCGAGTTCGGCAAGGGCGTCGTGCACGTGCTGGATGGCCTCGATCGGCTTGCGGCCGCGGCGGAGAAAGCGAGCGGCGATCGTGTCGAGGTCGCTCTACCGGTGGCGGTGTTCTCGACCAAGCGCGCCTGCCCATCGTGCGGCACCAGCTTCCCCGAGCTCGATCCGCGCCTCTTCTCGTTCAACTCGCGACACGGTTGGTGCACGACCTGCTTCGGCACCGGACTCAAGCTCGCCGGCTTCGACGAGGCGCAGAGCGGCGAGGAGATCTGGTGGAACGAATGGTGGGACGGCGATGCCGAGCCGTGCCCGTCCTGCGCCGGGCAGCGCCTCAACCCGGTGGCGCTCAACGTCCGCTTCCGCGACCGCTCGATCGCCGAGCTCGCCGCCGGCCCGGTGAGCAAGGTCGCAGGATTCTTCCGCGAGCTCGCGCTCGCCGGCCGCGAGGCCGAGATCGCGCGCGACATCGTGGCCGAGCTCGCCTCGCGACTCGCCTTCCTCGACGAGGTCGGCCTCGCCTACCTCTCGCTCGACCGCTCCGCGCCGACGCTCTCCGGCGGCGAGGCGCAGCGCATCCGGCTCGCCGCGCAGCTCGGCTCCAATCTGCAGGGCGTCTGCTACATCCTCGACGAGCCGACGATCGGCCTGCATCCGCGCGACAACCTGGTCCTCCTCGATACGCTCGAGAAGCTCGAAGCGAAGGGCAACACGCTGCTCGTCGTCGAGCACGACGAGGAGACGATCCGCCGCGCGCACCATGTCGTCGACCTCGGTCCGGGCGCCGGCAGCCGCGGCGGCCGCGTGGTCGCGGAGGGCGACGCCGAGGCGCTGATGAAGATCCCCGAGTCGGTCACCGGCCGCTTCCTCGCCGAGCCGCTGCGCCATCCGCTCCACCCGCGTCGCCCGGTCGACCGCGACACGCCGTCGATCGACGTGCGTGCCGCGCGACTGCACAACCTGAAAGCGATCGACGCGCGCATCCCGCTCGGCCGGCTCACGGTCGTCACCGGCGTGTCCGGCTCGGGCAAGTCGACGCTCGCGCGCGACGTGCTGCACGCGAACCTCGTCGAGCTGGTTGCCGCGCGACGCCGGCCGTCGACGGGCGGTCTTCACGGCTGCGCGGCGATCGACGGCGTCGAGCAGATCGGCCGAGTGCTCGAGGTCGACCAGACCCCGATCGGCAAAACGCCCCGCTCGTGCCCGGCGACCTACGTCGGCTTCTGGGATTCGATCCGGCGGCTCTTCGCCGACACCACCGAAGCGCGCATCCGCGGTTACACCGCGAGCCGGTTCTCCTTCAACACCGCCGGCGGCCGCTGCGAAGTCTGCGAGGGCCAGGGCGTGAAGAAGGTGGAGATGAGCTTCCTCCCCGACGTGAAGGTGAACTGCGAGGCGTGCCGCGGCGCGCGCTTCAATGCCGAGACGCTCACGGTGACTTGGAAGGGCAAGTCGATCGGCGACGTGCTCACGATGAGCGTCGACGAGGCGGTCGAGTTCTATGCCGCGCATCCGTCGATCCACCGCGCGTTGATCTTGCTGCAGGACGTGGGCTTGGGCTATCTCACGCTCGGCCAGCAGAGCCCGACGCTCTCCGGCGGCGAGGCGCAGCGGATCAAGCTCGTGACCGAGCTCTCCAAGGTACGTCCGGACGCCGCGGACGCGGCCGGCCGTCCCGGCCGACCCGGAGCCGAGAAGCACACGCTCTACGTCCTCGACGAGCCCACGGTCGGCCTGCACATGGCCGACGTCGAAAAGCTCCTCCGCGTGCTGCACCGGCTGGTCGACGCCGGCAATACGGTGGTCGTGATCGAGCACAACCTCGACGTGATGGCCGAGGCCGACTGGATCATCGACCTCGGCCCCGAGGGGGGCGACGCGGGCGGCAGGGTCGTCGCGATGGCGCCGCCCGAGAAAATCGCGGAACGGCCCGACCGCTCCCACACGGGGCGCGTGCTGGCGCCGTTTCTGGCGGAGCGGTCGGTGCCTCGGACACCGGAGGGTGCGCCTTGAGCAGCACGGGCCGGGGCGACGCGTTGCGCGGATTCTCCGCGCCGCTTTCGCCGGACGATCAGGCGAGCCTCTACGGTCCACCGCCCTGGCGGTTTCACGGCCGCATGCTTACCGTGTTCCTGCGCGCGGATCGGCGAGCGTTCGCGCAGCACCTCCCCTCGACCCTTGCGCCCTACGCGCAGCCGATCGTGCGCGTCAGCACCTACGAGATGGCGTGCGACTACGGGTTCGGCCCCGGGTTTGCCGCGCGCCGCCCGGAGCTCGCGAATTTCTGCGAAACCGGCGTCTCGCTCTTCGTCGAGCACGCCGGCGTGCGCGGCAACTACTGCGCGTTCATCTGGTGCGACGGCGACGCGGAGATCGCCGTGGGCCGCGAGATGTACGGCTGGCCGCAGGTGCTCGGGCAGATGTGGCTCACGCGCCCGCCCTTTGGCCGGTCATGGCGCGCCGGCGACGAGATCGCCTCGCTGGTGAGCCGGGCCGGCCGCCCGGTGCTCGAGATGCTCGCCACGATCGAGCGCCCGGGCGATCTCGAGCTGGGCCTGCCGCCGTTTCTCGATTTCTACACGCTGACCGCGCTGCCGAGTCCCGAGCGTCCGGAAGTCGAGCGGCGCCTCGTTCGCACGCGCATGCTCGACGTCGCGCTCGAGGATCTTTGGTCGGGCAGCGCGAAGATCGAGTTCCACGCGCCCGAGCTCGCCTGGCTGAAGGACGCGGAAGTCCTCGGTGCGCGCACCAACCTCGTCGGCTGGGCCAAGCCCTTCGGCGAGATCGTCGCGCGCGAGATCGTACCGCTCGGCTAGACGGCGAGCCAGGGCGCGGCGATGCACTCCGCGAGCAGCCGCTTCGGGGCCCAGTCTCCGCCCGCCGGCCGCGAATCGTGGAAGGCGAGGCCGAGCGCCGCGCAGCCGAGCGGATTGAATCCGGCGGCCGGGCGCCGCCACGACTCGCCTGCGGGCGCCAGCCCGAGCGCATAGTGTTTGCGCAGGGCCGCCACCACGGTCCATCGCTCGCTTCCCGCGCCGGTCGCCGTTCCATCGAGCAGTTCGAGCACTGCCCATCGCCGGCGCGCCGCACGCGGTCCCTCGGTCACGCACAGATGACCGTGGCCGTTGACCGGACTCGGACCGCTCCGGCCGTAGCCCCAGCGAGCAACCCACCCCTTGCGAAACCGGTCCAGGTCGGCGTTGAACCATACCGGCTCGACCTGCGCCGGGTCGGTGAGCTGCATGAGGTCGAAATGCGTCCAGGGCAGCGAACCATCGCTCGGCGCCACGATCTTCCAGTTCGAATAGTCGGCAACGCCCGGGATTGCGTTGAAAGTCGGGTTGTCCTCGCTCCGCAGCCAGGGCTCGTAGAGCGCCGGCGTGGCCGCGGGGCCGGGCGTGTAAGTGAGCAGCACCATCGCCGACCCAGTGCTCATGCCGCCCTCAGGGCGCGATGCAGATACTTCCCCCACCCGCCGCGTCCCACAATCTTCCCGTCCTGCATCACCGTCTCGCCGCGAACGATCGTCGCCACCGGCCAGCCGCGGAACTTCCAGCCGTCGTAAAGGCTGTAGTCGGAGTACGACCCCAGCTCCGCGGCCACGACCTCGCGCTCGCGATTCAGGTCGACGATGGTGAGGTCGCCGTCGTAGCCGGGGCGGATGTGCCCCTTGCGGTCATCGATGTGGAAGATCCGCGCCGGCGCGGCGGTCAGCGAATCGCAGATCCGCTGCAGCGTGATCCGACCTTTGTGAAAGCCCTCCGACAGCAGCACCGGCAGGATCGTCGCGGTGCCCGGGAAGCCCTGCGACGCCGTCCAGATGCCCTTCTCCTTCGTCGCGCGCTTGCGCGGCACGTGATCGGACGCGACGACCTCGATCGTTCCGTCCGCCAACGCCGCCCATAACGCATCGAGATCCTCGCGCGTCTTGAATGGCGGATTCGCCTTCCCCATCGACCCGATGTCCATGTCCATCGTATGCGTGAGGTAGTGCGGGCAGGTTTCGAGGTGGATCTTCGGGTAGCGGCGGCGCCAGCGCTTCGTCTCGTCGATCGTCAGCTGCGACGAGACGTGCGGGATGTAGATCCGCGCGCCGAGCTGCTCGGCGAAGTAGGCGGCGCGCACGAAGCTCTCGGCCTCGGTGATCGGCGGCTTCGACAGACACCAGTCGCGGAGCGTGTCGCGCCCCTCCTGCTGGAGCCGCTTCCGGATCCGGTTCACGAGCTCGATGTTCTCGGTGTGGCACACGGTCACCACGTCGCCGAGCTTCGCCGCCGCCTCGAGAAGGTCGTGGAAGTAGCCGTCGTCGGTGCCGTCCAGACCGAGATAGCGCCCTTCCTCGCCCTTGAAGTTCATGAAGTACTTGAACGAAGTGACGCCGAACTCCGCGACGTACCTGCCGAGCTCCTGGCGGTGGAGCTCGTTCGCGGTCGAGAAGTGGAAGCCGAAGTCGACGTGGCACCGCTCGCGCGCGTACCCCATCTCGCGCGCATAGACCGAGTCGTACGCCTCGTTGTTCAGGAAGTAGCCGAGGATGGTCGTGAAGCCGCCCTGCGCGGCGTAGACCGTCTCGGTCGAGTACTCGGTGATCTTCTCGCCGAACCCGAAGTGGACATGGGCGTCGATCAGGCCGGGGAAGACATGCTTGCCCGAGGCGTCGACGACCTTCGCCGCGTCGGCCGGCGTGCCGGGCGCGAGCAGCGCCGCAAAGCGCCCGTCGCTGATCGCGACGTCGAGCCGCTCCGGCGCGCGGTCGGGGAACACGACCGTTCCGTTCTTCACCAGCAGGTCGAATTGCATCGCCTTGCTCCTACTTTCAAAGGTCCGCCAGCGACACCGGCCGCTCTGCGCCTTCCTCGAGCGCGAGCGCGCGAAGGCTCTGCTTCAGCTCCGCTTCGTCCAGGTCGCGACCGATGCATACGAGCCGCGACGACCGGTCCTCGGACGGCCAGCGGGCGAGCCGCTCGGGCGGATGGAAGAACCCGGCGATGCCGTGAAGCGCGACCGGCGCGCGATCCGGACCGACGGCGAAGAGGCCCTTCACTCGCAACAGGCGGTCGCCGAAAGTCTCGGACACGAGCGCCTTCCACGCGGCGATGCCCGACCAGTGAACCGGATGCTCGATCGAGAACGCAGCCGCGGTAAACGGCCGCGCACGCACCGCACCCACCGGCGCATAGCGCCCGCCGTGCCACAACCGCTCGCCGCCCGTCGCCGGCAGCGCCGCCAGCCGGCGCTCCGGAAAGAGGACCGCAGGATCGACCTCGCCGCGCACCGCGCTCGTCCGCTGCGCGAGCGGGTTCAATTCCGCGAGTCGAGCGTCGAGTGCAGTGGCTGCTTCGTGCGAAGCGAGATCGGTCTTGGTGAGAACGAGCGCGTCGGCGAGCGCGATCTGGCGCAGCGCCTCCGGCTCGTGCGCGATCTGCCGCGTAGCTTGCATCGCGTCCACGGTGGTGACGATCGCGGCGAGGCGGAACTCCGCACGCAGCAGCGCGTCCGACACGAGCGCGTTGGCGACCGGCCCCGGATCGGCGACGCCGGTCGTCTCGACGATGACGCGCGCGAACGGCGGCACCTTGCCGGCGACGCGGCGGACGAAGAGATCCGCGAGCGTCTCCCGCAACCCGCCCTGCAGGCTGCAGCAGAGACATCCGGACTCGAGCAGCAGCACGTTGTGCTCGCTCCGCTCGACGAGGAGATGATCGAGGCCCACTTCGCCGAGCTCGTTCACGATCACCGCGGTGTCGGCGAAGCGCGGATCGCGCAGCACGCGGTTGAGCAGCGTCGTCTTGCCGCTGCCGAGGAAGCCGGTGAGCACCGTCACCGGGATGGGCGGACGGCCGCTCAACTTCGGAACCACTCCGGATGCGCGGCGACCCACTGCGCGAAGGAGGCGGCCGCCGCCTGCGGCACCGGCGGCGCGCGAAACTCCGCCGCGAGCCGCTGCATGTCGAGATGCGTGCGCTGCCGGGTCAGGTCGTCGTAGAACGGGACCGACGCGCCGCCGTCCACCTCCACGACCGGGAGCCCGGCCCCGGCCAGAGCGCCGACCAGCTCGCGCGCATGCCAGACGACGCCTCCGCCGAGGTTGTACAGCCGATGCCGGAGGTCCGGCGCAGTGAGCAGCCACGCGATCGCGTCGGCGACGTACGGCGCGAAGACCCAGTCGCGGCTGCCGCCGGCCGGCAGCGGCGCGATCGGCTCCCCGCGTACGGCGGCGCGCGCGATCGCGTGCAGCGGCGAGAGCCGCTCGCGCACGCCGGTCGCACGCTCCCACGGACCGAACACGGCGGCGGGTCGTGCGATGACGACCGTGGGGCCAGCGGCTGCCAGCGCCGACCAGCGTGCAACCGCGGCCTCGAGCGCCGCCTTCCCGATGCCGTACAAGGTGCCCGGCGCACCGCGATCGTCCTCGCGCACCGGGCGATCGCCGAAGAAGAGATCGCCCATCGCCGACGACGAGGACGCGAGCACGACGCGGCCCACTTTGTGCCGCACCGCGAGCTCGACCAGATGGAGCGGCGCGGCGAGGTTGACGTCGAAGATCGACCCCGGCCCCGCCCGCTCGCGCTCCGGCGCGGCGGTGATCGCGGCGCCCGCGAACGCCGCGTCGACGTGAGCGGTGGAGACCAGCAGCTCGATCGCGTGCTCGTCGCGCACGTCCGCCTGAACGACACGCAACTTCCCGGGCAGCGCCGCAAGCGCCGCCTGCGCGAGGTCCGGAATCGGGCTCGCTGAAAGAGCGACGACCGAGTGTCCGTCGGCGAGCAGCCGCTCGAGCAGATTGACGCCGACGAAGCCCGAGGCGCCGGTAACCAGGATGTTCATGCGGGTCTCCTACAATGCACGTGCCGCGCGGTGCCCGTCGAAGATCGCCTCGAGCGCGTTTCGCGGTGCGAGGCAGTCGCCGACGAGGATCGGATCGAGCCCCGCGTCGACGAGCGGCGACTCGAGCGGATGATGCGCCGCCGGCGGAATGCAGCCCACGACGACGTCGACGCGCAGCGTGGAAGCGTCGCCGCAGGACGCGTTCTCGACCGTGAGCGTTCCGCCTTCGAACCGCAACGGCCGCGTCAGCGTGAGAAGGCGGATGCGCTTCTCGCGCCAGCGGGCGAAGGTCGTGAGATTGCTGTAGATCGTCGTTCGCCAAAGCATGGCCGCGACGGGCGCGATCAACGTGACCTCGGCGCCCTGCTCGGCCAGATGCTCGGTCAGCCCGAGCACCGGCCAGTCGCCGGTCTCGTCGTAGATCGCGATGCGCGCGCCCGCGGCCGGCATCTCCGCCGCGGCATCCAGCGTGAGCGCGGCGGTCCTGTCCGGAAGCAGGTAGGGCACCGGCCGTGACCCGGTTGCGAGCACGACGGCGTCCGCGCGCGCTTCGAGGAGCGCAGGCGCCGTCGCTGCGCGGCCGAGCTCGACCTGCACGCCGAGCGCGGCCAGCCGGCGCGACGCGTATTCGAGCCACCGGCCGAAGTCCTCGCGCCGCCTGAGTCGCGCCGCCAGGGCCAGCCGCCCGCCGAGATGCGCCCCCTGCTCCCAGAGCCGCACGCGATGTCCGCGCTCGGCGGCAATGCACGCGGCCTCCAGGCCGGCGGGCCCGGCGCCGACGACGATCACGTCCTTCGACACCGCGGCGCGATCGGCGCGCGGCTCGGTCCAGGCCCCCTCGCGGCCGACGCGCGGATTCACGAAGCAGGTGAGCGCCAGGTTCTTCTCGAGGTTCTGCGCGCAGCCCTGGTTGCAGCCGATGCACGGCCGGACCTCGTCCGCGCGGCCCGCCTGCCACTTCGAGACGATGTCCGGATCGGCGATGTGCGCGCGCGCCATGCCGACCATGTCCGCGGCGCCCGAGGCGATGATCTCCTCGGCTTCCTCCGGATCCCGGTACTTGCAGACGGTCAAGATCGCGACCGGCTCGCGCGCTCCGCTCACCGCCGCACGGATCGCACCCGGCAGGTGCCGGAACATCGCTTTGTCGACGCCCATGTCCGCCATCTGCGTGCCGAGCGACTCGCTCATGTGGTACGCGGAGTGGGTCACATGGATGAAATCGATCGCGACTTCGTCGACGAGCCGCCGCGCGATCTCGGCGGCCTCCTTGACGTGCAGCCCTTCGGGCACGAACTCCTCCGCGCTCAGGCGGACGCCGAGACACCGTTCGCGGCCCATCGCGGCGCGCAGGCGGCGCGCGACCTCGAGCGGGAACCGCATCCGGTTCTCGAGCGAGCCGCCGAAAGCGTCCTCCCGCCGGTTCGAGAGCGGCGAGAGGAACTGCTGGAGCAGGTGGCCGTGGCCCCAGTGCAGCTCGATGCCGTCCACGCCGGCCGCGAGCATGTTCTCCACGGTGCGCAGGTGGCCGTCGACGACGGCCGTCATGTCTCGCTGCGACATCTCGCGCGGCGGGTACGCGCCGAGCGACCATCGCACCGGCGACGGTCCCCACGAGCTGGTGCGTTCGAACTCGCCCTCGATCTGGCGGCCGAGATGACACACCTGCGCGAAGAAGAGCGCACCCTCCGCCTGCACCGCCTCGGCCACGCGCCGGTAGGCCGGAACGCTTTCCGGCAGATAACCCGCGACACCCTGCGGCCGACCGAGGCTGTTCTCCATCACGCGGATCGCCTCGAACATCACGATCGCCGCGCCGCCGCGCGCGCGGGCGCGGTGATAGTCGACGTGACGCTCGGTCGGCCGGTGCTGGTCGCCGAAGTTCGTCGTGTGCGCCGGGACGAAGATCCGGTTCCGCGCGCGCAGACGATTGATGGCGAGCGGCTCGAAGACGCGCGTGAGCGGGCGAGCTTCAGGCATGTCGGTGGAGCAGCTCGCGGATCCGGCCGATCCGCGGCAGCAACGCCTCGGACAGGCGCTCGGCGCTCGCGTCGAAGAACTCGTCGCTCGGCTGACCGGCGAGCGTCACCGGCCGGCCGAGCGCGCGCGCCCGCTCGAGTGTCGGATGCTCGAGCACCGCGCGCCAGGCGCGGTGATGCGTGCGCCACGACTCGAGACTGGCCAGCACCTCGCGGTTGATCGCTTCCGGCTCGAGCCGGACGGCCGCGGCGCCGGTGTAGCGCACGGCGAGCCGCTGGTCGAACCACGGCCGAAAGAGGCGCCGATTGCGGGTCGCGTGCCAGAGCGCGATCAGATGCCCGCCATCCCACCGCGGCTCGATCGGAGGTGCGTACCGCGCCGCGTAGTCAGGCGTGTCCGCATGCGGCCTGGCCGGCGCCTCGAGCACGACACCAGCGACCGCGCGCGGGCGATCGGCCGCGATCTCGACGGCGGCTGCGCAGCCTCCGTTCAGCGCGTAGAGATCGCACTCGCCGATCCCGAGGCGATCGAGCGCCTGCGCCATGACGCGCGCCATCGCGCTTGCGCCCGCGGCCTCGAATGCATCGGAGTCGCCACAGCCCGGCGCGTCGATGGCGACCACACGGCGATCGCGCGCGAGCGCTTCGATCTCGCCGAGAAGCATCGAGCCCGAACCGGGGATCGGCGGCACCACGATCAGGGGCCGCCCATCGGCGGGCCCGGCGGTCCGCAGCGCGAGCTGCCCGCCGTCCGCCTCGACGTAGGAACGCGTAACGCCCGTGCGGCGAGCGGCGGTCTGCAGCCGCGCTTCCGCCGGCTCGCCCGCGTGCGCGCGCAGCAATTCGATCTCCCGCGCCGCGCCCGCTATGCGGTCGAGCGGCATCGGCTCGATCCGGCAGCTCGCGGGGAGATTCCCGAGCAGCGCCAGCGCGGCAGTGAGCGAGTCGTCGGGATAGGCCAGGAAATAGGTGGGGACGCGCAGCTTGGGCACGAGCGCGGCGCTGTCGCAGCGGAACGCCGCGCCGTAGGGGAGACGGTAGCCGTTCCCGGCGCGCAGCAGATCGACGACGCCCTCGTGCAGAAACTCGGCATCGGGAACGTCGCAGCGCGCTTGCGTGATCTCGCCCGGGACGTTCCACGGCCAGAAGAGATACTGCTCGCGGTAGCGGCACCACAGCCAGAGGAGATGCGATCCGTCCCACCGGACTTCGTACGGAGGAAAGTAGTTCGCAGTGCGGCGCGCGCGCTCGTCCGCGCTGTAAACGGGGTAGCCGTCGATCAGGACCGTGCTCACGCGGTCGGGCCGTCTTACCGCGAGCTCCACGCACACGAGCGCGCCGGTGTGCGAGCCGTAGAGCGCCACGCGGCCGAGACCTAGCGCATCCAGCGTGTCGAGGAGGCCTTCCGCCAGGTCCGCCACCTCCGGCCGCGGGAGCGGCAGCGGATCGGAACGCCCCAGGCCGGGAATGTCGAGCGCAAGCGCGAGAAAGCCGGCGCGCGCGAAGGCCTCGGTCTGGAGGTCGAGCGTGCGGCCCGAGGTCGGCGACTGGTGGATCAGCACCACCGCCGGACCGCGTCCGGCGTAGCGCAGATGCACCTGCCGGTCGCCGACCGTCACGAACGCGCGCCGGATCATTTCGCGAGGACCTTCTGCGGCAGCCAGGTCACGATCTGCGGAAACACCGCCATGATAACCACCGCGACGATGAGGAGGATGAAGAACGGCAGCGTCGAGCGCGCGATGTACATGCTGTCCTTGCCGGTCATCGCCTGCAGCACGAAGAGGTTGAAGCCGACGGGCGGGCTCAAGGTCGACAGCTCCGTCATCACGACGATGAAGATGCCGAACCAGATCGGATCGAAACCCGCGCTCAGCACCATCGGCAGGACGATCGATGTCGTGAGCAGGATCATGGCCACGCCTTCGAGCGCCGTGCCGAGCAGCAGGTAGACCGCGCACAGGACGGCGATGAGCGTGTAAGGGTGCAGCTGCATGCCCCCGACCCAGGCCGCGAGCGCCTTCGGGATCCCGGTCAGCGCCATCGAGACCGAGAGCACGCTGGAGCCGGCGAGGATGAGCCCGATCATGCAGGTGATGGCGAGCGCGCTGTACGCGCTCTCGACGAACATGCGCCGGGTGAGCGTCCCCGACGCCGCGGCGATCGCGAGCGCGCCCGCGACCCCCAGCGCGCCGATCTCGGTCGCGGTGGCGAGCCCCGAGAACATGCCTGCGATTACCCCGGCGACGAGCACGAGGCACGGCACGAGGTGCTTCGTGGCGCGCAGGCGCTCGGCGAAGCTGGGCGTGCCGCCGGCGTCGGCCGGGATCTGGTCCTTGTTCGCGAGCGACCAGACCGCGATGTAGCCGCTGAAGAGCGCCGTCACGAGCAGCCCGGGCAGGATCCCGGCGATGAAGAGCTTGAGGATCGACACTTCCGCCGCTACGGCGTAGACGATCATGATCACCGACGGCGGAATCAGGATGCCGAGCGTGCCCGCGCCGGCGAGCGACCCGAGCGTGATCGGCTCGGGATACCCGCGGCCGCGCAGCTGGGGCAACGCGATCCGGGCGATCGTCGCGCAGGTGGCGGTCGAGGAGCCCGAGACCGCACTGAACAGCGCGCAGCCGAGCACGTTCACGTGGAGCAGCCGACCGGGAACGCGCGTCAGCCACGGCGCGAGCCCCGAGAACACGCCCTCGCTGATCCTGCTCCGGAACAGGATCTCGCCCATCCAGATGAACATCGGAAGCGCGGTGAGCGTCCAGTCCGCGCTGTCGCCCCAGATCGACGTGACCGCCAGCGGTCCCATCGGGGCCGAGCTGAAGAGGCCGATCCCGATCGCGCCGACCAGGAGCAGGGCGAGACCGATCCACAGCCCGGCGGCCAGGAACGCGAGAAGCGCCAGCAGCAGGACGAGCGCGATCAGGGTCTGATCCATTTACGCCGAGCACCCTGGTTACGGAGTCGGGGCCATCCCGCCGCACCTATTCGGCATGGGCCGCGGACGATTCCAGCGCGTCCTCGTGCTGCGCGTACACGGGCTGCTCCCCCCGCAGGATCCGGACGAGCTCGTCGACGAGCGCGATGAGAAGCACCGACAGGCCGCACAGCATCAGCAGCATCGGGATCCACTTGGGGATCGGGATGAGCCCGATCGTGAACTCGCCGAGCATGCGCGTGGTCGCGATCATGTCCGCCGTATGCCAGACGAGATCGGCGATGATGATCGCCGCGACGCCCGCGCACGCCGCTTCGGCCCGGCGCCGCGCCCGCCGGCTTCAGGCGGGCGAGCAGGGTGAGCACGCGGACGTGCCCGCCGGCGCGCAGCGTATGCGCGTAGCCGAGAAACACCGCGCCCGCCATCGCGAAGCCGGCGAAATCGTCGGCCGAGGGCACCAGCGTGCCGGCGAGCCGCGCCACGACCTGCGACAGGGTGAGCACCGCTATCAGCACCAGGCAGACCACTGCCAGAACGCCGGAGGCGGCATAGACGAAATCGAGCGTGCGCCGGATCACGCCGCGCTCCGGCGCGGCTTGTACGCGACGAACGCGGTCCACGGGAAGCGCCACGTCGGCCAGTCGGGGGAGGTCGCGCCCGCCGCCTCCTCGAACGCGAGCGCGCGGATCTGCTCGAAACCCGCGTCCTTCAGCTCGGCCGCGACGTCGAGGCGGTTCAGCGACTCCATGTAGGGCTCGTTGTTGCGCCGCGCGTGGCCGTAGTGGATGAACTCGAGGAACGGATCCTCGATGCGGAAATCGAGATGGACGACGGCGCCGCCCGGCTCGAGCAGGCGGTGCGCCTCGCGGAAGGCCTGGCGCAGCGCCGGGGTGTCGAGCTCGTGCAGCACCATCGTCGAGGTCACGAGGTCGAAGGATGCGTCGTCGTAGCCGGTCCGCAGCAGGTCGGCCTGCGCGTAGGCGAGATTCGGCGCACCGGCGCCGGCCGCTTCGGTGGCGGCGAGCTCGAGACACGGCGCGGAGAGGTCGATCGCGACGACCTCGGCCGCCCCGAAGCGCTGCGCGATCGGCAGCGCGCTCTTGCCGAACCCGCAGCCCATGTCGAGGATGCGGCGCGGACTCCCGATCCCGGCCAGGAAGCCGGCGAAGCGCTCGTGCAGCTCGTACCCTCGCGTCGCGCCGGGCTGGGTGGAGCCAGCGCTCGCCCTATAAACGAGGCCCGCGTTCGGACCGGCGACCAGGTTTCCCGGGTGCTGGTGGGTGTCGACGGCGCTGTAGTAGTCCGGTACTCCGACGGAACCGTCCAGGTCGAGGCGTGCGCCGGCGGGCGGTTGCACGCTCGCGTCGCGGAGCGACACCGTCAACCCGTACCGGCCCGAGTACTTTGCGCGCTGGATGTGCCGCTCGAGCCAGGCGTAGAACCAGTACAGCGGGCTCGGCGCCATCAGGGCGGCGACCTCCTCCGCCGTCTTCGGCTCGTGCCCCGGATGCACACGCTCGCGGTAGTCGTCCTTCAGCGCGCCCCAGATCTCCGACATCCAGTAGCGCTTCGCTTCGACCAGGAACCCCTGGAACGCGGCGGTTGAGCGCTCACCGGCCACGGTTCGCCTCCACGTCGTTGCGCGAGGCGGCGCGCCCGAGCACCGGCTCGAGCACGTGCCGGACGTAGTCGCGGCGATCGGCGGCGATCCGGGCCTCCGTCGCCGCGTCGCCCGAGAATGCTTCGACCGCGCCCTCGGCGAGCGTCCCCCGGACGCGAGCAGGTGCTCGAGGACGAGCATCCGCTCGCGCAGGACCTGCAGCTCGGCGGCGAGGTTGAACACCACGCCCATCAGGCGGTCGATCGCCGGATCCGGAAAGAATGTCTGCTCGGGTGCCGTCGAGGGTTGCATCGGCTGCCTTTCGCGTCGCTTAGCGGCCGGTGGCCTTCAGAAACTGGGCCATGACGGTCTTCGCGTCGTCGTCGGCCTTCTGCAGCCACTCGGTGCGCATCGTCTCGCCGATCTTGTTCAGCTCCGCCTGCAGCGCGGGCGACGGCTTGACGACCTTCATCCCCGACTCGCCGAGCTTCTTCCGCGCCTCGTCGACCTGCTGGCGGCTCATCTCCCAGCCGCGCTTCTCGGCGGCGGCCGACGCCTCGAGGATCGCCTTCTGCGCCGTCTCCGGCAGCTTCGCGAATGCCGCCTCGTTCACGAACACCATCTGCTTGGGCAGCCAGGCGTTGGTGTCGTAGAAGTAGCTGGTGAATTCCCACACCTTGAACACCACCCCCGTCGTCGGAGAGGTGTTGAAGAGCTGGACCGTGCCGGTGGTCATCGCCTGCGGCAGCTCGGTGATCTGGACGGTCGTCGGCACGGTGTTCATGAGCCGGGCGAGCTGCGAGGTCATCTCGTTGTACGCGCGCTGCCGCTGGCCCGCGATGTCGGCGAGCGTCTTCACCTCCTGCTTGAAGAAGAAGCCCTGCGACGGCCACGGCGCCGCATACAGGAGCCGCAGTCCCTGCTTCTGCATGTAGCCGGTGAGCGCCGGGCGCGAGATCTCCCAGAGCTTCATGCCCTCGTCGTAGTCGCGGACGAGGAATGGCAGGCCGTCGATCTCGAATAGACGCTTCTCCGACCCGAGGTTTTGCATGAGCTGGGTGCCGAACTCGACCTGCCCGGTCTGCACCGCGCGCTTGATCTCGGGGTTCTTGATCAGCGAGCCGGTGTAGTGCATGTTGATCTGCACCGCGCCCGCGGTCGCGGCGCGGATCTCGTCGCCCCATTTCGCCATGTTCTGGTTGATGAACTCGGTCGGCGCGTACGCGTCGGCGAGATTCATGCGGAACTGCTGCGCGGTTGCGCTCGTCGACGCGGCTGCGGCGAGGATCAGGATCGCCGCGGCGAGGACCGCGTTGGTGCCGACACGTTGCGTCTTCATTTCGACCTCCTGGAAAGAGACAATCAAGCTGCCCGAGCTGCTTCTTCGCCTTCGTAGATCACCGCCTCGATCGCGCGCGGCGCGACGCAGTCGCCGATCCGGCGCAGCGGCACCGTGCCGAGCGCACCGGTGAGAGCGTTCGCCACCCGGCCGAGCGCTAGCACCACCGTATCGGCCTCGATCTCCCGTCGGGTAGCGGGATTCCACACGTCGTACACCGCGACGCTGGCGGCGGCGACCGATTCGACGAACGTCTGCGCGTCGATCGGTACGCCGGCGCGGCGGAGCCGCGGCATCACGTACGCGCTGTCGTAGGTCCGGTACAGCGATTCGCCCCACCACGGCCGCGGGCTGACGATGCATACGTTCGCACCCCCGTCGGCCGCGAGCCGCTCGGCGAGCCCCGCCGCGAGATCCTCATAGCCGTCGTCGACGATCACGACGTCCCGGCCGAGCGCCGCCGGGTCGCCCGCGGCGCGCTCGATCGCCTCGTCGATCCCCACGACGTGCGACGACGCGGCGCCCGGGATACCGGCGCGCTCGGGGCGGTAGGCGCTGTAGCCGGATACGTCGAAGCGCGCGCCGATCGCCACCACCGCGAGCTCGAAGCCGAGCGCCGCGAAGTCGGCCGGTATCGGCTGCTCCGCCAGGCGCAGCGGAACACCGGCGGCTTCGAGCGGCCGCACGAGATTCCCGATCGCATCCGCCCAGCGCCCGCGACCCGGCAGCGATGCGAGCGCGCGGAGACGGCCACCCGGCGCGTCGCGCCGCTCGAAGACCGTCACCGCGTGACCGCGCGCGGCGGCAGTGCCGGCAAAGCGTAGGCCCGCCGGCCCGGCGCCGATCACGCCGATCCGCTGCGGCCGCTCGCCCCGTCCCAGTGTCCCCTTGCCCCACACGGCCTCGCGCCCCAGCGCCGGATTCACCGCGCACACGACGTCGTTGTTCTCGCCGAGGCGACGGATGCAGACGTTCGCGCCCACGCAGCGCGTGATGTCGCTCTCGCGCCCGGCGAGCGCCTTGGCGACGAGCTCGGGGTCGGCCATCTGCGCGCGCGTCATGCCGACCATGTCGGCGGCCCCGGACGCGACGATGCGCGACGCGGTCGCGACGTCGAGGATCCGCCCGACGACGAAGATACGGGCGTCGCCGGAGAGCGCCGCTTTCGCCCGCGCTGCGGCAGGCGCGAGGAACCCCGACGGCAAGTCGGTCGTCATCGGCGTCACTGCGATGTGCTTCGCGAAGTAGCCGCCGGCCGACAGATCGTAGAAATCGAAGAGGCCCGCCGCAGCGAAGAGCTCGAGCTGGCGCAGGAACTCCGCTTCCGTGATGCCGGCGCCGTTCGCCAGCCGCTCGTCGACGCTCAGCCGTAGCCCGACTGCGAGCCGGTTGCCGACCGCTGCCCTGACCGCGGCGCCGATCTCGAGCACGATCCGGGCGCGGTCGGCGGTCGCCCCGCCGTAGCCATCGGTCCGGTGGTTGAAGGCCGGTGAGAGGAACGCGCCGAGGAGCTGGCTGTGCGCGGCGTGGATCTCGATGCCGTCGCAGCCCGCCTCGGCTGCATGCGTCGCCGACAGTGCGAACCCGTCGACGACGGCGCGGACGTCGTCGGCACTCATCTCCGCCGGCTGCTCGTGAAACTGGGTCGATGCGACCGGCGATGGCGCCCACAGCGGCCGCCACTCGTCGATGTACATCGTGCCGGAGCCCTGGGCCCCGCCGCAGAAGAGCTGCACGACGAGCTTCGCATCGTGCGCGTGCACCGCATCGGCGAGCTTGCGGTACCCGGCAACCGCCCGCGGATCGTACCCGCGACAGCCTTGCCGGTAGTTCGCCCCCGAGGGATGCGCCGCCTGCTGCTCCGTGACGAGCAGCGCGGCGCCGCCGGCGGCCCGCTCGCGGTAGTAGTCGATATGCCGCTGCGAGAGCACGCCGTCCACCCCGTAGAGCAGCGTGTGTCCGGTGATCATCACGCGGTGGCGCACGCGCATCGAACCGATCTGGAGCGGCGTCCAGAGCGCTTCCTCCGAAGCTGCACCCCGCGCCGATCCGGGCGTGGCAGCCGAGCGTCCGATCTCTCCCATCGCGCCGAGACCGAGGTCGGGGCGATTCAGGCGGCGTGAGCCGGCGTCTTGGGTGCCGTACGCGCGGGAACCGCCGCGAGCCGCGCCAGCACCTCGCGCGCCGGCGCGACATCGGCGTACTTCTCCGACATGTCGAAGAGGTTCACCGCGTGCGAGACCTGGCTGCGATCGTACACCGCGTCCTCCGCCACCAGGACGCGGAAGTTGAAGGCGAACGCGTCGACGACGCTGCCGCGCACGCACCCGCTCGTGGTGCAGCCGGTGACGACCAGCGTGTCCGCTTCGAGATCGATCAGATGGCTCACGAGCGGTGTCGCGAAGAACGCGCTCGGATGCTTCTTCGGGATGAGGATATCGCCCGGGTGCGGCGCGATCTCCGCGACGAAGTCGTAGCCGCGCTGCGGGATCGTCATGATCGCGGGCACCTTCTCGGCGAGACGGCCGCCGTCGGTCGCCTGCTTGGGCGCGACGTGCGGGTAGAGAACCGGCCAGCGGCGCTTCCGGAACTCGGCGAGCAGCACCTGGATGTTGCGCACCGCGGCCCACGCCACCTCGCCGCAGCTCGTCGGGAACTCCTTGATCGATTCCCAGAACGGCTTCGGCACCGTGCCCACGGTCCGGTACTGGACGTCGATGATGAGCAGCGCCGGACGCGAGCCGACGCCGCCCGGGCGGCCGAAGCCCGCGGCGCGGTAGGCCCGCTGCTCCTCCTCGCTGATGATGCCGTCCCAGGGTCGCTTGGCGTCGGGCTGCATGGCGGTCCTCGATTGCTGTTCAGCGCCGCTTCAGGCGCCGCGATACCGGTCCTCGAGCGCGGTGAATCGCGGCAGATCGACGAGCGCCTGCCGCGCCTCGAACGAGATGATCTGCTCCTCGGCGCCGGCGAGCGAGCCGTGCGCCTTGAGATGCCGCATCGCGTGCGTCATCGCGAGCATCGCCGCCTGCAGCGCGGCGTTGGCGTAGAGGATGCCGGCGAACCCGAGCCGGCCGAGCTCCTCGTGCGGGAGCATCGGGGTCTTGCCGCCGAACACGATGTTGCAGAGGTGAACGCCGGGGACCGCGGCGGGGATCCGCGCGAGCTCAGCGACCGACTGCGGCGCCTCGACGAACAGGACGTCGGCGCCCGCCTCGCGGTACGCGGCCGCCCGCTCGAGCGCGGCGTCGAAGCCCTCGACCGCGCGCGCGTCGGTGCGCGCGATGACGAGAAGCCCAGAGTCGTGGCGCGCGTCGAGCGCCGCCTTGATCTTCTGCACCATCTCGGCGGCGGGGACGACGTTCTTGCCCTCGAAGTGGCCGCAGCGCTTGGGAAACACCTGGTCCTCGAGCTGCAGCGCGCTCGCGCCGGCTTGCTCGAACAGCCGCACGGTGCGCCGCAGGTTGAGCGCGTTGCCGAAGCCGGTGTCGGCGTCGACGATTAGGGGAACGGTCACCGCCTCCCTGATCGCTGCGACGTGGGCCGCGACCTCGGTCGAGGTGGTCAGCCCGAGATCGGGCGCGCCCAAGTAGGCGTTCGCGATGCCCGCGCCGCTCACATAGACGACCGGGAAGCCCGCCGCTTCGACGATGCGGGCCGTGAGCGCGTCGGGCGCGCCCGGAATGATCGTCCCGGAGCCGGGCGCCAGATGCTTGCGTAAAGCGTCGTGCAACGGGTTCGACATGGGCGATTCCGGCGCGGCGTTGCGGGCGGCTTGACTCGACCGGAGATCAGTGTATACAGTGCACAGTACACAAAGCAAGCGCTTTTTTCGGACTCCACCCGCTGGCTCCGCCTGGTTCAACCCGTCGCCGAGGATCGATGCCCCGCACCCCGTTGCGCCCGATCGAACGCTCCGCCTCGCTCGCCGAACAAGTCTACGAGACGCTCCGTGAGCGCCTGCGCTCGGGCGCGATGTCCTGGGACGAGCCGCTGCGCGAAGTGGCGCTCGCGACCCAGCTCGGCGTGTCGCGCACGCCGGTGCGGGAAGCGCTCGCCCGGCTGGCGAGCGAAGGGCTGATTCGGGTCGGCGGGCGCAGCTTCGCCGTCCCCGCGCTGAGCGAGGAGGACATCGAGGAGATCTACGACCTGCGCGTGCTGCTGGAAACCGAGGCGATCCGTCAGGCGGCCGCCGCCCCGGAACGCGACGGTCCGGTGGTGGCGATCCGCCATGCGCTCCGCGCCGCCGAGGCCGCGCACGCCGCCGGCGACGCGAAGCGCTTCATCGCCGCCAATCGCGAGTTCCGCGGCGCATGGCTCGCGCTGGTCGCCAACCGGCGCCTGGTGCAGGCGGTCGAGCTGTACGCGGATCACGTGCGCGCGCTGCAGCGCTCGACGCTCGGCGATCCGGCACGCCAGCGCGTGGTGCTCGCCGGCATGAAGGCGATGCACGACGCCATCCAGGCCCGCGACGGCGCGGCGGCGGCGCGCGCGATGCGGCACTACCTCGGCGTCGCGCGCAACGCGATGCAGGAGGTCGCCGGCCTCCGGGCGCAGGCACGAAGCGTCGCCGCCGCGTGAACCTCGCCGAGCCCCTCGCCCACCACGCGCGCGCCCGGGCCGACTACCCGGCGATCGTCCATGGCGATCGCGTCGTTTCCTACCGTGAGCTCGATCCGCTCGTGCGGCGGACGGGCTCGCATCTCCTCTCGCTCGGACTCGCGCCGGGCGACGTCGTGGGGGTCGCGCTGCGCGACAGCGTCGAGCATCTCGTCATGCTGTTCGCGCTCGCGCGTGCCGGCATCGTGCTGCTGCCGCTCGACTGGCGCTGGACCGCACCGGAGCAGGCGCGCGTCGCCGCTCACTTCGGGGCGAAGCGACTCCTGGTCGAGCCGGACGCGGCGGCACCCGAAGGTCAGCACTGCACCGCGATCGACGACGCCTGGCACCGCGCCGTCGCGGACGCGAACCCCGCCCGCGAGTTCCCGACCGGCGACGGCCCGCTGCTCATGTCGCTCTCCTCGGGCACCACCGGCCGCCCGAAGGGCCCGCGCCTGAGCCATTACCAGTTCCTGCGCCGTTTCTGGGTGCACTGGATCAACCTCGGCTTCAACAGCGAGGACCGCTACGTCTCGGCGACGCCGCTGTACTACGGCGGCGGGCGGACATTCGCGACGCTGATGCTCTATTCGGGCGGCACCGTGTATCTGTTCCCGCCGCCCTACGAGCCGGCCGCGCTTTGCGCCGAGGTGGCGCGCCGCGAAGCGACCGCGGTCTTCCTCGTGCCCACCCTGCTCCGGCGGCTGCTCGCTGCGACCGACGCGGCGCTCGCGCCGATGCGCTCGCTCCGCCTGCTGCTGTCGTCGGGCTCGGCACTGCACGCCGACGAGCGGCGGCGGATCCGCGCGCGGATCTCGCCCAACCTGATCGAGTACTACAGCTCGACCGAGGGCGGCGGCATCAGCTATCTCACCTCGCGCGACGCCGCGCATCACGACGACTCGGTGGGCCGCCCGGTGTTCGCGGTCGACGTCGAGTGCGTCGACGAGTCGCACCGGCCGCTGCCGCCCGGTGTCGTCGGCCGGATCCGCTACCGCGGCCCGGCGGTCGCCGACGGCTTCTGGAACGATCCGGAGGCGAGCCGCGAAGCGTTTCGCGACGGCTGGTACTACCCCGGCGATCTCGGCATGCTCGACGACGAGGGCTTCCTGTTCCTCAAGGGCCGGGCGAAGGACATGATCATCCGCGGCGGCATCAACATCTATCCGGCCGACGTGGAAGCGGTCCTGCAATCGCACCCGGCCGTCGCCGAGGCCGCGGTCGTCGGCTGGCCGTCACGCGAGTTCAACGAGGAGGTCGCGGCGTTCGTCACCCTCAAGGGCGCCGCGAGCGCGCCGGAGCTGCGCGACCTGTGCCGCGCGCGGCTCGCCTCGTACAAGGTGCCGCGCGAGGTGTTCATCGTGCCGGAGCTGCCGCGCAACACGCTCGGGAAGATCGTGAAGACCGAGCTGAGCGGAAAGCTGCCGCAGCTTTGACGCGCGAACCGCCGATGAGCGCCGGACTCGCCGCCCGCATCGCCCGCTTCGCCACCGGGTTCCGGTGGCGAGACCTCTCGCCGCCGCGGCAAGTGAAGACGCGGTGGTTCCTCGCCGATTTTCTGGCGAGCACGCTCGCCGGCAGCACGCTGCCGGAAGCGGCGAGCGGCTTCGTGCTCGCGCAGATCGGCCCGGTCAGCCTGCCGGGCGACGAGCGCTACCTCTCCCCGTCGTCGGCTGCGGTCGCGATGGGCACGGTCGGCGCGCTGCTGCAGATCCACGACGGCTACGGCGGCGGCGGCAACCATCCTTCGAGCGCGATCGTCTCCGCACTCTGGGCGAGCCGCGGCACTTCGCAGCCGCTCGCCGACCTCGCGCTCCCGGCGGCGATCGGCTACGAGGTCGCGAACCGCCTCGCGCAGAACTCGCACCCGGCGCAGACCTTGGCCGGCATCGCGCCGACCGCGACGACCGGAACGGTCGGCGCCGCGGCCGCGGTCGCGCGCCTGCGCGGCCTGTCGCCGGAGCAGACGGCGCGCGCGATCGCGATCGCTGCGTTCACCGCGCCGATCGCCGCGCTGCGCGGCCTCACCGAGCACGGCTCGGTCGTGCCGCTCCACGGCGGGCTCGCGGCGCGCGCCGCGATCGAAGCCGTCGAGCTCGCCGCCGCCGGTCTCGATGCGGGTGCGCAGGTGCTCGAAGGCGGCCGCGACCCCGGCTTCATCCACGTGTTGCGCGGCGATCCGGCGAAGCTCGAACCGGAAACCTGGCGCGGCGAGACGCTCGACGGCGTCTTCTTCAAGCCGCTGCCGGCGTGCCGCCACGCGCAGCCGGCGATCGAGGCGCTCGCCGCGATCCTCGCGCAAGGTCCGATTCCGACCACCTCGCTCCGCGGCGTGATCGTGCACACCTACCCGGTCGCGCTGCTGTTCGGCCAGCCGCCGCGGGCCGAGCACGAGCTGTACGACCGGCTGATGAGCATGCCGTGGGCGATCGCGAGCACCCTCGTCCACCAGGGCTTCGGATTCGACAACGTCGTCGCGCCGGCGCGCGACCCGCGCATCGAGCAGATCTACCCGTTGATCGAGAACGTGGTCGATCCGGCGTACGCCGCCGACTACCCGCGGACGTTCTCCACCCGCGTCGAGCTGCAGTTCGCCGGCGGCAAGACCCGCACCGGCGAATGCCGCATGGAGTACGGCGTGCCCGCCGAGGATGGACCGTACTCCCCGCGCGGCACCACGACGCCCCCGCTCGACGATGCGGGGATGCGGCGCAAGTTCTTCGACCTCGCCTCCCGGCGCATCCCGCGCGCGGAAGCCGAGTCACTGCTCGCCGAGATCTTCCCACCGGAACGAGGGTCATGAGCCAGCCCTACGACATTCAAGCGATCGACGCGGTGGTGAACATCTGGACGCCGGAATCGCTCGCGATCCGGCCGAATCGCGACGCGTTCTTCGGCGGCAAGATGCGCGTGAAGCAGGAGACGCTGCAGGGCGTGACGCTCGAGGGGATGCTGAAGCGGATGGACGCTGCCGGCATCGAGCGCGCGTTCCTGATCGCGACCAAGGTCGGCCGTCTCCCGCATCCCGCCTGCTATCACATCCCCTACAAGATGGTCGCGGACGCGGTGAACGAGTATCCGCAGCGCTTTCACGCGCTCGCCGGGCTCGATCCGACCGAGGGCATGGCGGGCGTCCGCGCATTCGAGAGCGCGGTGCGCGACGACGGCTTCATCGGCGCGCACTTCTATCCGCACTGGTACGAGCTCGCGCCCGATCACGCCAGGTGGTACCCGTTCTACGCGAAGTGCGTGGAGCTCGACGTCCCGGTGCAGCTCCAGGTCGGCCAGTCGATGGTCTACGACCCGACCTATCCGCTGCGCAGCGTCGGCCGTCCGATCACGCTCGATGCGGTGGCGTGCGACTTCCCCGAACTGAAGCTCGTCGGGATCCACGTCGGCATTCCGTGGACCGACGAGATGATCGCGATGGCCTGGAAGCACAAGCACGTCTACATCGGCTCGGACGCGCACAGCCCGAGGTACTGGCCGGAGTCGTTCGTGCGCTACATCGACAGCTTCGGGCAGGACAAGGTGCTGTTCGGCACCGACTTTCCGGTGCTCGACTTCGAGCGCACGCGCGCCGAGATCGAGGCGCTCGGACTCAAGCCGGAGTCGAAGCGGAAGCTCCTGCGCGACAACGCGCTGCGCGTCTACAAGCTCGATCGAGCGCCGCATTGATCCCGGCGAGCATGCGCGCGGTCGAGATCGCCGCCGACGGCGGGCCGGAGGTCCTGCGCGTCGCCAGCCGGGACGTGCCGCAACCCGGCGCGGGGGAAGTCCTGATCCGCGTCGCGGCCGCCGGCGTGAACCGAGTCGACGTCTTCCAGCGCCTCGGGATCTATCGACCGCCTGCAGGGACGACCGACATCCCCGGCGTCGAGCTCGCCGGCGAGGTCGTCGCCCTCGGGTCCGCCACGCACCGCTACCGCATCGGCGACCGCGTCTGCGCGCTGGTACGCGGCGGCGGCTACGCGGAGTATTGCGCGGCGCCCGAAGCGCAGGTACTGCCGGTCCCGGCGGGCTACGACATGACCCGTGCCGCCGGCATCATGGAGACCTTCTGCACGGTGTGGACGGCGCTGTACGACCGTGCCCGCTTCAAGCCGGGGGAGTCGATCCTGATCCACGGCGGCTCGAGCGGCATCGGCACGACCGCGATCATGCTGGCGCGCGCCGACGGGTCGCCAGCGATCTTCGCCACCGCCGGCTCGGCGGAGAAATGCGCCGCATGCGAGCGGATCGGCGCCACGCGGGCCATCAACTATCGCACCGAGGATTTCGAAGCCGTCGTGCGCGAGGCCACCGGCGGCAAGGGCGTCGACGTGATCGTCGACATCGTCGCCGGCGACTACGTGCCGAAGAACCTCGCGCTGCTGAGGCCCGACGGGCGCCTGGTGTTCGTCGGCCGGATGAGCCAGAAGGTCGACGTCGCGGTGAACGTCCTGCGGATCATGTACGACCGGCTCGTCGTCACCGGCGTGTCGCTCCGCGGACAGAGCGTGGAGCAGAAGCGCGCGATCGTGAGCGCGCTGGAGCGGCGCGCGTGGCCGCTCTTCGAGTCGGGCGCAATGGCGCCGCTCGTCGACAAGGTGTTTCCGCTCGAGGCCGCGGCCGACGCCCACCGCCGTCTCGAGGCGAGCGAGCATATCGGCAAGCTGATCCTGGCAGTGAACCAGACGAAAGAGAACCAATGATCCGGAACCGCACCCGCCGTACGTTTGCGACCCTCCTTGCTGCGTGCGGTCTCGCCATGCTCGCACCGGCGGCCTTCCCGCAGCCGGCCTATCCCGACCGCCCGGTCCGGATGGTCGTTGGCTTCGCCGCCGGCGGCGCAGCCGATCTCATCGCCCGCGTCGTCGCGACCGACCTCGCCGATCGCCTCGGCAAGCCGGTCATCGTCGAGAACCGGCCCGGCGCCGGCAGCCAGGTCGCCGCCGCGGCCGTCGCGCGCGCGGACCCCGACGGCTACACGCTCTTCTTCGGGTCGATCGCGCTGTCGGTCCAGATGGCGGTCGATCCGGCGATGCAGCTCAACCCGCTCACCGAGCTCGCCCCGGTCGCGCTCGTCGCGGAAGCGCCGAACGTCCTCCTCGTCAACCCGCAGCTGCCGATCAAGTCGGTGAAGGAGCTCGTCGCCTATGCGAAAGCCGGCAACGCGGTCAACTTCGCCTCGTCGGGCGTCGGGACCACGCTGCATCTCGCGGGCGAGATGCTCAAGGGCGCGGCCGGCGTGACCATGCAGCACGTGCCCTACAAGGGCAGCGGGCCGGCCCTCAACGATCTGATGGGCGGCCAGGTCCAAATGATGTTCGACAACCTGTCGACGGCGATGCCGCTCGTGCGCTCGGGAAAGCTGCGTGCGCTCGCGGTGACGACGCGGACGCGCACCCCGCAGCTCCCTGACGTGCCGACGATGGTCGAGCTCGGCTTCGAGAACTTCGAGGCGAGCGTGTGGTTCGGGCTCTTCGCCCCGCGGGCCACGCCGCGGCCGATCGTCGACCGGCTCGCGAGGGAGGTCGCGGCGATGCTCGCCGACCCGAAGACGCCGGCGAAGCTCGCGCCGCTCAGCATGGACGTGCTGAAGAGCGAGTCGCCGGAGAAGTTCGGCGAGTTCTTCCGCCAGGATGCCGAGCGGTGGAAGAAGGTGGTGGCCTCCGCGGGCGTGACGCTCGACAAGAACTAGCGATCGGCGATCGGACAGGAGCACGCACATGTTCAAGACGATGTTCACCACCGCGCTGCTGCTTTCGTGCGCGATCGCCGGCGGCGCGCAGGCGCAGGCGTTTCCCCTGGACAAGCCGATCCGGTTCGTCGTGCCGTATCCGCCCGGCGGCAGCGCGGACGCGCTCGCGCGAATGCTCGCCCAGCAGATGGCGCCGCGGCTGGGGAAGCCGGTGGTGGTCGAGAACGTGGCCGGCGCCAGCGGCAACATCGGCACCAACCAGGTCGCGCGCTCGGCGCCGGACGGCCACACCCTCGTGCTCGCGGCCACGCCGCTCGCCACCAACCCGAGCTTCTACGACAACATCCCCTTCGACGTGCTGAAGGACCTCGCGCCGATCACGATGCTGACGCGCCAGGCCTTCGTGCTGGTGGTGCATCCGAGCGTTCCCGCCAAGTCGGTGACCGAGCTGATCGCGCTCGCCAAGGCGCAGCCGGGCAAGCTCACGTTCGCCTCGCACAGCGCGGGCGGGGCGACGCATCTCGCCGGCGAGCTGTTCAAGGTGATGGCCGGCGTCGACATGCTGCATGTCCCCTACAAGGGCCAGTTCCCGGCGTCCGTCGACCTGGTCGCGGGGGTGGTGTCGATGCTGTTCGACAGCGCGTCGACCGCGATGCCCCAGGTCAGCGCGGGCAAGCTGCGGGCTCTCGCTACGACCGGGCCGACGCGATCGCCGCTGGTGGCCAACGGGACGCTGCCGACGATGGCGGAGACCAAGGGGCTCGAGGGCTTCGACGTCATCGCGTGGTACGGCGTCATGGGCCCGGCGGGCCTTCCGCCCGACACCCTCGAGCGGCTCAGCGCCGACATCAACGCCGCGGCGCGGACGCCCGAGGTCACGTCGAAGCTGAACACGATGGGATTCGAGGTCGTCGGCACGTCGCCAAGAGAGTTTGGCGTCCACGTCCGCAACGAGGTCGAGAAATGGGCTCGGGTCGTCAAGGCGTCGGGCGCCAAGCTCGATTGACCGACATGCATCGCGGCTACGCATCGCTGCGGGCAGGGCAGGTCCACTACGTCGAAGCGGGCGCGGGCGCGCCGCTGCTGCTCTTGCATTCGGCGCCGCGCTCGTCGCGCGCCTTCCAGCGCCTGCAGCCGCGTCTCGCGCCGCGTTTTCGCACCATCGCCGCCGACCTCCCGGGCTTCGGGCAATCCGATCCGCTGGGGGGTGAAGTCACGATGGAGGCGCTCGGCAACGCGATGGTCGAGTTTCTGGACGCGCTCGGAATCGCGAGGGCGCACGTGTTCGGATTTCACACCGGCAACAAGGTGGCCGCGGCGATGGCGGCGAACCATCCGCAGCGGCTCGACCGCCTGATCCTGTGCGGACAGATCCACAGCATCATTCCCGATGCGGCCGCGCGGAACGACGCCATCCGGCGCATCGTCGACAAGTACTTCACCGAGTATCCGGCTTCCCCCAACGGCGATGCGCACCTTCGTCGCTGGCTCGCGGACTGGACCGACGTGACCGCGTTCGCGCTGCCGAAAACGCTGCTTGCGAAACCGGTTGTCACGCCGGAGGACATCGACTGGCAGAAGGTGCGCGTGCTGGATCACGTGCAGGCGCTCGCGAGCGTGCAGGCGACCTACGCCGCGAACTTCGTCTTCGATTTCGGCGGCGCGATTCGACGCATCACCGCGAGGACGCTGTTCCTGGAGCTCGCCATGCCCGACGAAGAACACTATGGCGGGCAGCTCGAGGCGCTGTGCCGACTGGTCGCGCATGCCCGCGGCGCGACGATCCGGAACGCGGGCGCCGTCGCCCTCGAGTCGCACTCGGAAGAGCTTGCCGGTCACATCATCGACTTTCTGGCCGGGGCTGCATGACCGCGCCCGAGAAGAAGCGGTTCTGGTATCAGTCGCTGGCGCCGATCGGCGGCCTAGCCCACTATCGGCAGGCGCTCGAGCAGCACGCCCGCGAAGCCTGCCCGGACGACGTCGACGTCGTCTTCAACGGCGTGCGGGAAGCGCGCTACCACGGCCGCCTGCCGGCCGAAGTGCACCGGTATGCGTACGCGAAGTTGGTGCTGCAGATGGATTCGATCGCGTTCGGCCTGCAGGCGGAGCGCGAGGGGTTCGATGCCTACATCATCGGCAGCTTCAGCGAGCCGTTCCTGGCGGAGACGCGCTCGGTGCTCGACATCCCGGTGGTCTCGCTCGCCGAGGCGTCGCTGCTCACCGCGTGCTCGCTGGCCGAGCAATTCGCGCTGATCACGCTGTCGCCGGCCTATGCGCGGCGCGTGCGGAGCGTGGTGAAGCGCCATGGACTGGAAGGCCGCCTCAGCGGCATCTACGCGCTGTCGACCGCGTACGACGAGGCCGGCGTCGATGCGGCGTTTCCGTCGCCGCGGGCGTTGATCGACGATTTCACGGCGGCGGCGCAGCAGGCGGTCGAGAGCGGCGCCGATGCGCTGATTCCGGCCGAGGGACTGTTGAGCGAAGTGTTGTACCGCGAGCGGGTGCGGACGATTGCCGGCGCGGCCGTGCTCGACTGCGTCGGCGCAGCCCTGCTCCACGCCGAGATGCTGGTGAACATGAAGCGCCGCCTCGGAGTCGGCGTCGGCCGGCGCTGGGCCTACGCCAAGCCGCCGGCGGACCTGCTCGCCGAGTTGCGGGCGGGCGGCCCGTCGATCTGAAACGATGCCGAGCGCTCCGACCAATCGGCAGATCCGCCTCGTGCGCCGGCCGGACGGGATTCCGCGCGACGGCGACTTTGCGCTCGTCCCGGCGCCGATCCCCGCTGTCGGGGCCGGGGAATTTCTCATCCGGGCGGACTATCTCTCCGCCGATCCGTTGCAGCGCTGGCGCATGGCGGAAACCGCCGGCTACGGCGCGACGATCGACCTCGGCACCACCGTCTGGGGTCGGGCGGTGGGCAGAGTCGTCGCGTCGCGGAACGAAGCGTGGCCCGAAGGCACCGTGGTCGAGGGCATGCTGGGCTGGCAGGAGTACGCGATCTCGCGCGGTGACACCGAGCGGCGCGCCTACGCGGCCGGGGTGCGGCGAGTCGACCCGGCGCGGGCGCCGATATCGACGGCGCTCGGCGTGCTCGGGATGCCGGGCCTCACCGCGTATTTCGCGCTGCTCGAGATTCTCCACCCGCGCGCGGACGAGACCGTCGTCGTGAGCGCCGCCGCCGGCACCGTCGGTGCGCTCGCGGGCCAGCTGGCGAAGCTGCGCGGGTGCCGCGTGGTCGGCATCGCCGGCAGCGCGGAGAAGGCGGACCACGTCGTCCGGGAGCTCGGTTTCGACGCGTGCGTCGTTCATCGCGGCTGCCCGGACCTCGCGCACGCGCTGCGCGAGCACTGCCCGCAGGGCATCGACGGTTACTTCGACAACGTCGGCGGACCGGTCGCCGACGCCGTCCTCGGAATGCTGCGTCCCCATGCGCGCGTCGCGCTCGTCGGCAGGGTCGCCCAGCTAGGCGGCGGCGGAGCGGCGCCGCGACCCGACATGCAGGCCGCGCTCATTTCCGCGCGCGCCCGGCTCGAGGGGTTCATCGTGTACGACTGGGTCGATCGCGCCGAGGCGGCCTGGCGCGAGATCGCCGCGGAGATCGCCGCCGGCCGGATCCGCTACCGCGAGACCGTTCACGAGGGTATCGAGTTGGCGCCGTCGGCCCTTGCCCGTGTGCTGCGCGGCGAAGGGCTCGGAAAGCACGTGATCCGGATCGAAACGCGGAGGACAGAGACGTGATGGGTACCGAGCCACCCCCGGGAGCGACGGCATGATCGCCCTCGAGATCACCCCCGACCTCGCCGAGGTCCGGAGCGCGATGCGGCGCTTCGCGACCGAGCGCCTCGAGCCGCTCGCGGAGGAGATCGATCGCACCGGCGAGATCCCGGAGGCGGCGATCACCCTCCTCCGCGACCAGGGCTACCTCGGCATGCGCCTGCCCGCGGAGTACGGCGGCGGCGAGTTCGATCTCGCGACCTATTGCCTCGCGCTGGAAGAGTTCGCGCGCTCGCATCGCGTGTTCACGCTGATCCTCGACGCGACGAGCGGGCTCACGCCGATCGCGATCGCGCGGTCCGGCAGCGTGGAGCAGAAGCGCAAGTACGTGCGCGGCCTCGCCACCGGCACCCTGAACGCCTCGTTCGCGCTCACCGAGCCGGAAGCCGGCTCCGACGCCGCCGCGATCCGCACCCGCGCGACGCGCGGCGACGGCGGCTGGATCCTCAACGGCCGCAAGCAGTACATCAGCGGCGCGCACCGCGCCGACGTCGTGCTGGTGATCGCGGTCACCGACCCCGCGAAGCGTGCGCGCGGCGGCATCACGGCGCTTCTGGTCGACCGGGGCACGCCGGGATTCAGCGTGACGCGCGTCGACACCACGATCGGCTCGGAGGCGATCAAGCTGGCCGACATCGCGTTCGAGGACTGCTTCGTGCCGGATGGCGCGGTCCTCGGCGAGGTCGGCGCGGGCTTCGGCATCGCGATGGGCTCGCTGACGAGCGGGCGGCTTGGCGTTTCGTGCTCCTGCATCGGGGCAGCCGATCGACTGATCGAGATGTCGGTGGCGCACGCGAAGGCGCGCCACACCTTCGGCAAGCCGCTCGCCGAGCGGCAGGCGATCCAGTGGATGCTCGCCGACTCGGCGACCGAGCTCGCGAGCGCCCGGGCGCTCGTCTACGAAACGCTCCGACAGGCGAACGCCGGGACCGAGCCGACGGTCGCCGGGGGGATGTGCAAGCTCTATGCATCCGAGATGGTCGGGCGAGTCGCCGACCGCGCGGTGCAGATCCACGGCGGCATGGGGCTCGTGCGCGGTTTTCCCGTCGAGCGCTTCTACCGCGACGTGCGCCACTACCGGGTCGGCGAAGGCGCGTCCGAGATCCAGCGGATGCTGATCGCGCGGGAGTTGTTCAAGTAACGCGGCCGATCGGCCGCGCGAGGGTCGCTGATTTCTTCAAGGAGTCGTCATGAAAGTACGTTTCGCGACGCTGTCTCGGCATGATCGGGGCCGCTTTCGCGGTCGGGGCTCTTCGCCGCCGCCGCAGCCGCACAGCAGTACCCCACCAAGCCGATCAAGATCGTCAACCCCTGGACGGCCGCCGGCCCCGCCGAGCTGCTCGCCAGGATCATCGGCGAGAAGGTGTCCGAGGGCTTTGGCCAGCCGGTCATCGTCGAGAGCCGGCCGGGGGCGAACGGCACCATCGGTGCCGCATTCGTCGCCAAGGCGCCGCCGGACGGCTACACGCTGCTCTTCTCGCACGTCGGCCCGATGGCGATCAGCCCGTCGATGGGGCTCAAGCTGCCGTACGACCCGATCAAGGATTTCGAGCCCGTCACGCAGGTGGTGTCGGGACCGACGATCCTCGTCGTGCGGAACGACCTGCCGATCAAGTCGGTGAAAGAGCTGATCGACTATGCCAAGGCCAATCCCGGCAAGCTGAGCTACGGCTCGGTCGGTCCCGGCAGCACCACGCATCTCGCCGGCGAGATGATCGGCATGATGGCCGGGGTGGACATGATCCACGTGCCGTACAAGGGTTCGGCGCCGGTGGTGGTGGATCTGCTCGGCGGCCAGATCGGCTTCGCCTTCATCAACGTCGCCGGCATCCTGCCGCAGATCCAGAGCGGGAAGGTGCGGGCGCTCGCGGTCAGCACCTTGCAGCGGTCGACGATCCTCCCCGATCTGCCCACCGTCGCGGAGACGCTGCCCGGCTTCGAGGTCAACTCCTGGTACGGGATAATGGCGCCGGCCGGGACGCCGAAGCACATCGTCCTACGCTGGCAGCGCGAGGTCGCGAACGCGCTCAAGTCGCCCGACGTGATCGAGAAGCTCAAGCAGAACGGCCTCGATCCGCGCGGCACGACGCCCGAGGAGCACGCCGCGCACATCAAGGACGAGCTCGCGCGCTGGGCGACGGTCGTGAAGGCCGCGAAAGTCGCGACGCAGTGACACGGAATGCGGTGACGCGGGACGCAGAGGCGGCCGACGCGGCGCCCGATCTCGCGCGCTTCTTCTCGCCGCGCCGGGTCGCGTTCGTCGGCGCGACGGAGGACCTCGGCAAGTTCGGCGGCCGCTGCGTCCGCCAGCTGATCGACTTCGGCTATCCCGGGGAGATCTATCCGATCAACCCGCGCCGCCAGGAGGTGTTCGGCCGCCGCTGCTATGCGTCGGTCGCCGATCTGCCGGAGACGCCGGATCACGTCGGCATCGTGCTTCCGGCAACGGGCGTGCCGGGCGCGCTCGAGCTCTGCGCCGCGTGCGGCGTGCCGTTCGTGACGGTGTTCTCCGCGGGATTCGGTGAGACCGGCACCGACGAGGGCCGCCTGCTGCAGGCGCGCATCGTCGCGATCGCGCGCGCCGGCGGCGTGCGCGTGATGGGTCCGAACTGCAACGGGCTCGTCAACTTCGTCGATCGCTTCGCCCTCACTTCGACGGCCACGATCAAGGGACCGCGCCGGACCGCGGGCGACATCGCGGTCGCGAGCCAGTCCGGCGGGGCGGGTCAGGTGAACGTGATGTGGCGCGCGCAGGAAGCCGGCCTCGGGATCAGCTACCAGGTGAGTTGCGGGAACGACGCCGATCTGGAGCTGCTCGACTATGCGCGGTTCATGGTCGAGAGCGCGGCGACGCGGGTCGTACTCCTGATCGCGGAGCGGATAGGGAGCGGCGCCAAGCTGCGCGCCCTCGCCGAGCGGGCAGCGCACCTGGACAAACCGATCGCGATGATCAAGGTCGGCCGGACCGAGGCCGGAAGCCGGGCGGCCGCTTCGCACACGGGCGCGGTCACCGGCGCGGACGCAGTCTTCGACGCCGCGCTCCGGCAGCTCGGCGTCGTCCGGGTCGACGACTGCAGCGAGCTGTACGAGGCCGCAATGCTGCTGCGTCGCGGGTGGCGTCCCGCCGGCCGGCGCGCCGCCGCGACCGCGATTTCCGGCGGCAACCTCGTCATGCTCGCCGATCTCGGCGGGACGCTGGGTCTGGAATGGCCGCCGTATGGCGAAGCGACGCAAGCGAAGCTGCGCGCCGCCCTCCCCGGTTTCACCGCCGCAGCGAACCCGACGGACATGACCGCGGCCTCGATCGGCCGCTCCGACACCCTCGACGTCGTCGGCACCGCGATCCTGGCCGACGACAACGTCGACGTCCTGATTCCGGTGCTGACGATGGCGCCGGCGGCCGAGGTAAGCGCGGTCGCCGCGCTGTCGGCCGGGAGTGAGAAGCCGGTCGCGATCTTGTGGACCGGCGGCGCGACCGACGATCCCGCACTGACGCCCGAATCGCTGGTGGCTTCGGGACACGCCGTCTACCGCGACGCGCTCCCGTGCCTCAAGGCGGTACGCGCCGCCGTCCGGTACGGCGAGGCGCGCGCGCGCCGGCACGCGCCGGCACCGGAGCGTCCGACGGGGATCGACGTCGCCGCGGCGCGCGAGCTGCTGCGCAATGCGGTGGGGCCATTGAGCGAACATCGATCGAAGGCACTGCTGCGGTGTTATGGACTCCCGCTCACGCGCGAGGCGCTCGCGCAATCGGCCGACGACGCGGTTGCGCATGCGCAGGCTATCGGCGGGCCGGTCGCCCTGAAGGTCCAATCGCCGGATCTGCCGCACAAGACCGAGGCCGGAGCGATCCGGCTCGGCGTCGCGGGGGAGAGCGTGGTGCGGCAGGCATTCGCCGAGGTGCTCGCCGCCGCGCGCGCGTACCGTGGCGATGCGCGCATCGAAGGCGTCCTCGTACAGGAGATGGTCACCGGCGGCGAGGAGTTCCTCATCGGCGTCTCGCGCGACGCGACTTTCGGGCCCGTAGTCGCATTCGGGCTCGGCGGCATCTACGTGGAAGTGCTCAAGGACGTCGCGTTCGGCCTGCCGCCGCTCGGCGCCGATCGCGTCCTTGCCGCGCTCCGCGAGTTGCGCGCGTTCCCGCTGCTCGCCGGCGCTCGCGGCCGGGCGCCCCGCGACGTGGCAGCGCTGGTCGACTGCATCGTGAGAGTCGCATGGCTCGCCACGGAGCTTCACGATGTCGTCGTCGAGCTGGACGTGAATCCGATCTGCGTGCTGCCGGAGGGGCACGGCGTGAAGATCGTGGACGCGCTGGTGGTTGCGGGATCGGCAGCATGACCGCGACACCCGGTCTGCGCGTCGAGCCGGAGGGGAGCGTCCTCGTGCTCGTGCTCGATCGGCCCGCCTCCGCCAACGCGATCGACAGCGCCGCGCACGAGGCGGTAGTCGCCCGGCTCGCCGAGGCGTCGTCGGACGCGGCCGTACAGGCGCTGGTACTCGCCGCCGCCGGCGAGCGGATCTTCAGCGCCGGCGCGGACCTGAAGGAGTTCGCCGACCTGCCGCCGGGCGAGGGCTCGACGCGGCGGCGCGCGCTGCTCCTGCGCACCCTGCTCGCGATACTCGACTTCCCCAAGCCGCTGGTCTGCGCCGTCCAGGGCAAGGCGCTCGGTGGCGGCTGGATGCTCGCACTCGCCGCCGACGAGGTCATCGCCGCGGAAAGCGCGGCGTTCGGGCTGCCGGAGATCGGGCACGGCATCCCGACGCCGATGGGTGCGGCGCTCGTCGCGTTCCGCGCGAACCGCGCCGTCGCACGCGAACTGACGCAAACCGGAAGGTCGATCGGCGCCGCCGAGGCGCATCGGCTCGGGCTGATCGACGAGGTGGTCGCGCCCGAAGCGCTGCGCGAGCGCGCGCTGGCGCGGGCAAGGTTGCACGCGACGAGTGCGGCTGCGGCCTACGCCGGCAACAAACACTGGATCAACCGCGGCGTTCGCGCGGAGCTAGAAGCGGCGGCGGACGCTGCGGGTAAGCTCGCGCGGGCGAACTCATAGACGGAACACACTATGGTTGCGGCAATCGTCGGTGTAGGCGAGAGCCAGGTGGGCAGCGTGCCGACCCTGGATGCGCTCGAACTCCAGCGCGACGCCGCGGCTGCAGCGCTCGCCGATGCCGGCCTGGGCCTCGGCGACGTCGACGGGCTCCTCACCACACCGCTTCGCGTCACCACCCTGGCGAGCCCCTGCGGCGCGGTCGCGCACGCGCTCGGGATCCGGCCCCGCTACTTCGCCACCCTCGATGTCGGCGGCGCTTCGGGCACGGCGATGGCCCACCATGCCGCGATGGCGGTCGCCACCGGGCAGTGCGAGACGGTGCTCTGCGTCGCGGGCCAGAACCTGCTTACCTACCAGGCGCGCGGCGCAGCGGTGCAGAAGATGGCCGACGCCGGGTGGGCACATCTCCAGTTCGAAGCGCCGCACGGCCCGCTGGTGCCGACCCTGTACGCGCTCGTCGCGCAGCGGCACATGCACGAGTACGGCACCACCCCCGAGCAGATGGCCGAGGTCGCCGTAACGATGCGCAGCCACGCTGCCCTCAACCCCGGTGCGCACAAGCGGGAGCCGATCGAGATCGCCGACGTGCTCGGCTCGCGGATGATCACTTCGCCGTTCCACGTGCTCGACTGCGCGCTCGTGTCGGACGGGGCGGCGGCGTTCGTCGTCAGCTCGCGTGCTCGAGCGCGCGATCTGAAGCGGCCGCCCGTGCACCTGCTCGGGCAGGGCTACGGTTTCTCGCACATGCATATCGGCGACTGCGAGAACGTCACCACGACCGGCGCGGTGCAATCCGGTCGCGACGCGTTCCGGAGCGCGGGCCTCGCACCCGCCGACATCGACGTCGCCGAGCTCTACGACTGCTTCACCATCACCGTCATCGTCGAGCTCGAGGACCTCGGCTTCTGTCCCAAGGGCGAGGGCGGGCGGTTCGTGGCAGACGGTCGGATCCGGCTCGGCGGCGCGCTCCCGGTCACGACTCACGGCGGGCTGCTCTCCGCCGGCCATCCCGGTCTCGCCGGCGGGATGTTCCATGTGAACGAGGGCGTGCGGCAGCTGCGCGGCCAGGCGGGAGCGCGGCAGGTGCCGGGCGCCGAGCGCGTTTTGGTTCACGGCAACGGCGGAATCATCGGCATGCACTGCACCCTCATCCTCGGGAAGGATTGACGCGGATGGACCGTCCTGCGCCCCAGCCCGATCAGCTGACCGACCCGTTCTGGCGGCACGCCGGTGCCGGCGAGTTCGTGCTGCCGCGCTGCGAAGACTGCGGCCGATTCCATTTCTACCCCCGCGCCGTGTGTCCGCACTGCTACGGCACGCGCATCGCGTGGACGGCGGCGAGCGGCCGGGGCGAGGTCTACAGCTATTCCGTGGTGCATCGTGCACCGGGTCCGGCCTTCGCCGCGGACATCCCGTACGTCGTCGCGATCGTGAAGACGGCCGAGGGCCCGCATCTCATGACGCGGATCGTCAACGCCGCCCCGGAATCGGTGACGATCGGCCAGCGCGTCAAGGTATGCTGGCGCCGGATCGACGCCGCCGCTCTGCCCGAGTTCGAACCCGAGGAGACACGATGATTCGACGCTGTCTGTTGCAGCTCGCCTGCGCGCTCGGCCTCGCGATCATCGCGACCGGGGCGTTCGCGCAAGCCTATCCGTCCAAGCCGATCAAGATCATCAGCCCCTGGGCGCCTGGCGGTCCGGCCGAAGCGCTCGCGCGCGTGATCGGCAACAAGCTGAGCGAGTCGCTCGGCCAGCCGGTGCTGATCGAGAGCCGCGGCGGGGCGAACGGCACGATCGGCGCCGCCGCGGTCGCGAAGGCGCCGCCCGACGGCTACACCCTGCTCTTCTCGCATCTCGGCCCGATGGCGATCGCGCCGGCGCTGCAGGCGCAGATGCCGTACGACTCGGTCAAGGACTTCGAGCCGATCACCCAGGTCGTGTCCGGTCCGACCTTGCTCGTCGTCCGCGCCGACCTACCGGTGCGCACGGTGCAAGAGCTGGTCGACTACGCGAAGGCGAATCCCGGAAAGCTCGCGTACGGCTCGGTGGGGATAGGCAGCACGACCCATCTCGCCGGCGAGATGCTGCGGATGCAGGCCGGCATCGACATCCTGCACGTCCCGTACAAGGGCTCGACGCCGATCCTCGTCGACCTCATGGGCGGGCAGATCGCGTTCGCGTTCATCGGCATCTCCGGCTCGATCCAGCAGGCGCAGGCCGGCAAGGTGCGCGCGATTGCGATCAGCACACTGCAGCGCTCACCGATCCTGCCCGATCTGCCGACCGTCAACGAGACGCTGCCTGGTTTCGAGCTCAACTCCTGGTACGGGCTGATGGCGCCCGCCGGAACGCCGAAAGAGATCGTGCAACTGCTCCACCGCGAAACCGCGAAAGCGCTCAAGGCGCCCGACGTCATCGAGTGGCTGCGGCAGAACGGCCTCGACCCGCGCGGCACCACGCCGGAAGAGCACGCCGCTCACATCAAGGCCGAAGCGGCGAAATGGGCGAAGGTGGTCAAGGCGGTGGGCGTCACCGCGAACTAGCGTACGAGCTGCCGTATAGTCCGGGCATGAACGACCCGAAAAGCACCAACCTGAAGCGCGCCGTCGCCGCGGCGGCGCCGGCAACCGTGTCCGAGCGCGTGCGTGCCCGCCTCGAGGCCGCCGGTCACCGTTTCCACGCCAACGACAATATCGCCGACTTCATCCACGACGCCGCCGAGCTCGCGGCGCTCGAGGACGAGGTCACCGGGCGGATGCAGGCGCTGCTCGAGTCGCTGGTGATCGACACCGAGAGCGACCACAATACGCGGGGCACCGCCCGCAGGGTCGCGCGGATGTTCCTGCACGAGACATTCAAGGGCCGCTATCACGCGATGCCGCCCATCACCGAATTTCCGAATGCATCGAAGCTGAACGAGCTGATGATCATGGGACCGATCAAGGTGCGCAGCGCCTGCTCGCATCACCTCGTGCCCATCATCGGCAAGCTCTGGATCGGCGTGCTGCCGAGCGAGCGCTCCAACCTCGTCGGGCTGTCGAAGTATTCGCGCATCGCCGACTGGATCATGAGTCGCCCGCAGATCCAGGAAGAGGCGGTGATGCAGCTCGCCGACCTGCTGGAGGCGCGCCTCAATCCCGAAGGGGTCGCCCTCGTGCTCGAGGCCGATCACTTCTGCATGCAGTGGCGCGGCGTGAAGGACGAGTCGCACATGACGAACAGCATCATGCGCGGGGCATTCCTTACCAACCCTGAGCTTCGACGGGAGTTTCTACAGCTCGCGCGCGGGTAGTAGCGGTCGTCCCGGCGAACGCCGGGGTGACGAGTGGATCAGAACAGATCGAGTTGCGGCCCGGTGCGCGGCGGCCGGAAGCGCGCGATGTCGAGCGGTTCGCGCTCGTCGTCGCCGAGGCCGAACCGCTTGCAGGCGATCTCGAACCGCTTCGCGATGAGCTCCGCGAAGCTGCCGCGCCCGCGCTGGCGCAGTCCGAACGCCGACTCGTAATCCTTACCGCCGCGCATCTGGTGCACCAAGCTCATGACGTGCTCCGCCTTGAGCGGATAGTGCGTCGCCAGCCATTCCTTGAAGAGCGGCGCAACTTCGTGCGGCAGCCGCAGCAGCACGTAGCCCGCCGCGCTCGCGCCTGCTTCTTTCGCGCGCTCCAGGATCTCTTCCATGTTGCGGTCGTTCACGAACGGAATCATCGGCGCGACCATCACGCTGACTGGGATGCCGGCGTCGGCGAGCCGGCGCACCGTCTCCAGCCGACGGTAGGGCGCCGACGCGCGGGGCTCGAGCTTGCGCGCGAGCGCCGGATCGAGGTTGGTGACCGAGATCGCCGCGCGGACCAAGCGTTTCGCCGCGGCAGGGGCGATCAGATCGATGTCGCGCTCGATCAGCGCGTTCTTGGTGATGAGCGTGAACGGGTGGTCGCATTCGACCAGCACCTCGATCACCGACCGCGTGATCTTCAGCTCGCGCTCGGCCGGCTGGTAAGCGTCGGTGTTGACGCCGATCGCGATCGGGCTGCAGCGATAAGCGGGCGCCGCGAGCTCGTTGCGGAGCAGTTCCGCGGCGTTGGTCTTGGCGAAGATTCGCGTCTCGAAATCGAGGCCGGGCGACAGGCCGAGATAGGCGTGGCTCGGGCGAGCGAAGCAATAGATGCAACCATGCTCGCAGCCGCGATAGGGATTGATCGACTGGTCGAAACCGACGTCGGGCGAATCGTTGCGCGAGATGATGCTTTTCGCCCGCTCGTGCGTGACGATGGTCCTGAGCGGCGGGGGCGGCTCGTCCTCGCGCGGCCAGCCGTCGTCGGCGCCCTCGCGGGTCCACCACTCGAAGCGGCCCTCGAGGTTGGAGGGCGCGCCGCGCCCCTTGGTCGCGCCGCCGGCGTCGCCGCGCGTCGTCTTGAGTCCCATACTGGCATTCTAGCCAGTGTCGCGCTAAAGGCAAGCCTAGCCCGATGTACCCCGACTTTCATCGGGATGACAGCCGCGATGTCTAGTCGAGCACGTGCGAGAGCAGCCCGTCGGCGAGCTTCGGCTCGAACCAGGTCGATTTCGGCGGCATGACCTGCCCGGCGTCGGCCACCGCCATCAGGTCCTCGAAGCGCGTCGGGTAGAGCGCAAAGGCGCCCGCCATCTCGCCCGAATCCACCCGCTTCTCCAGCCCTGCGAGCCCGCGCCCCCCGCCGACGAAATCGATGCGCTTGTCGGTGCGGAGATCGCTGATCCCCAGCACGGGCGCGAGGACGTGGTCGGTGAGCAGACTCACGTCCAGACGCGCTACCGGGTCGTCGCCTTGCATCGCGTCGGGCCGCAGCGCGAGACGATGCCAGCGACCGCGAGCATAAAAGCCGAGCTCGCCGTGGCGGGACGGCCGCACCGGCGCGTCGCTAGGCGCCACGTCGAACTTGCCGGCAAGCCGGGCGAGAAACTCGTCCGGGCTCATCCCGCCGAGATCGCGCACGACGCGGTTGTAGTCGAGGATGCGCAGCTCGCGATGCGGGAACGCGACCACGAGAAACCAGTCGGCGCTGTCCTCGCCTGCGGGCCGCGAGCCGCCCTGCCGCCGGCGCGCGGCGACGCGCGAGGCGGCTGCGGAGCGGTGATGCCCGTCGGCGATGTAGATCGCCGGCATCGCATCGAACAGCCCGCCGATGCGGGCCATCGCGTCGGCATCGCGGATCGGCCAGATCGTGTGCCGCACGCCGCCGTCGGCGACGACGTCGGTATCCGGTGCGCCGCGCGCGCCCTCGCCCAGCAGCGCGTCGAGCGCCGGCGCATCGGGGTACGCGGCGAGGACCGGACCGGTCTGCGCATTCAGCGCTTCCATGTGCCGCACCCGGTCGTCTTCCTTGTCGGGTCGCGTGAGCTCGTGCCTGCGGACGCGGTTTGCGTCGTAGGCGGCGATCGACGCCGTGATCGCGATACCGGTCTGGACGAGATCGCCCGCGACGAACCGATAGACGTAGTAGGCCGGCGCCGGATCGCGCACGAGCACGCCCCGCTCGCGCATCCGCGCGAGATTCTCGGCGCCCTTCGCGTACACCGCGCTCGAGTACGGATCGCTGCCCGCCGGCAGATCGATCTCGGGCTTCGAGACGTGCAGGAAGCTCGACGGCTTTCCGGCGGCGCGGTCGCGCGCTTCCTCGGTCGTGAGGACGTCGTACGGCGGCGCGGCGACTTCGGCGGCACGCCCGGGCGTCGGACGAAGGGCGGCAAAAGGCTTGGCGAGGCGCAACGGGCGATTCCTGGAAGGAGGACGGGTCGCGAGGACGGGTCGAGGCGCCCGACGCCGGCCGATTCTACCGCGCGCGACGACGTAGAATCGCGGGATGCTCATACGATTCGACAGCAAAGTCGGCGGGTTCACGATGTTCGGCGATATCGCGTTGACCCTTCTGAAGGCGATGGGGCACAGCGGTGCGGTCCCGAGCGCGCTGCTGGCCAAGGACATCCCCGCCGCGCTCAAGCGGCTCGAGGCAACGCTCGCCGCGGCGCCCGTCCCAGCGGACGACGAGGCGGGCAAGGAGGCGAAGGTTTCGCTCCGCCAGCGCGCATATCCGCTGATCGACCTCCTCGAGCGCGCGGCGAAGGCGGGCGCCGACGTCGTCTGGGAGCAGGGGTAGGCCGCGTGCTCGTCCGCTCCTCTCCGAGGTGAGGGTGCCAAGAGCGGCGCGAACGCGGCGGCGTGGGTCGTGCCGTATCCCCCATCCGCGCCCGTACCACCCCGCTTGGCCACCGCGTCGGTCGCGGCTTACGATTCCGGCTTCACGATTTCAGGTTTACGATCTGCGCCCAACACCCCCACTCCCGGAGAATCCCCGTGCCCGTCACCGAGCTGAACCACTACTTCGTCCGCGCCAACGACCTCGAGGCGACCAAGCGGTTCTACTGCGAAGTGCTGGGCTTCGAGGTGATGAAGCGGCCGGATTTTCCCTTCCCCGGCTACTGGCTGGGCGTGAACGGCAAGATCCAGGTCCACATGGGCCCGCACGGCATCCCGAACTCGGAGCTGTACTACCTCGGCACGACGCCGAAGTCGGCTACCGATAACACCGGGGTCGTCGATCACATCGCGTTTCTCGCGACCGAGCCGGACAAGTTCAACCAGCGGTTCGAGGACCAGGGTCTCGCGTGCCGCAAGCGCTACTTCCCCGAGTTCCAGCTCTATCAGATGTTCGTCAAGGATCCGGACGGGCTCACCGTCGAGCTGAACTTCTTCGGCATGGGCGAGGAGCCGAGCTGGGGCCAGAGCGAGAACTACGCCGACATGGTGCGCGCGCCGGAGACGATGAAGTGAACGCACCGGGTCTCGCGAGCACGGGCTTCGCGCAGGTCGGCTATGCCGAGGCGCTCGAACGCGCGCGCGGGCTGGTCCCGGCGCTCCGGGAGCGGGCGACGCGCGGCGACGAAGCGCGCCGGATGCTTCCCGAGACCGAGGCCGACCTCCACCGTACCGGGCTCTTCCGCTTCGTCCAGCCCAAGCGCTACGGCGGCATGGAGCTCGACTTCGTGTCCATGGTGGAGGTTCCCGCGGAGATCGGCCGCGGCTGCGCCTCGACCGCCTGGAACGTCGGCAACCTCGCCATCCACCATTGGATGCTCGCGCTCTACGACGAGCGGGCGCAGGACGAGGTGTGGGGGCCGAATCCGGACGCGCTGATCGCCTCCGGCATCGCCTTCCCGCAAGGACAGGCGCGCAAGGCAGACGGCGGCTTCGTGCTGGGCGGCCACTGGAATTTCTCGAGCGGGGTCGACCCGTCCGAGTGGAACATGCTCGCCGCGACGGTGCGCGACGGCGAGCGGGTCACCGGCTACCGAATGTGCCTGGTGCACCGCTCGGAGTACGAGATCGTCGACGACTGGAACGTGCTCGGCATGCGCGCGACCGGGTCGAAATCGGTGCACGCGAAGGACGTGTTCGTCCCCGAGCATCGCGCGCTCGACATGCTCCTCTGCCGCGGCGGCGCAGGTTTCCCGGGCGCGCGCGTGAACCCGAACCCGCTCTACCAGATCCCGATCACGACGCTCGGCTCGCACTGCCTCGTCGGTGCGGCGCTCGGCAACGCGCAGGCCGCGCTCGACATGACGTGCGAGGCCGTCAAGGCGCGCAGCACGAGCTACACCGCGGTGCGGATGCGCGACTTCCAGGCGGTGCAGCTGCGGGTGGGTGCGGCGGGGGCGCGGATCGAGGCGGCGCGCGCGCTGTTCCTCGCCGACTGCTATGAAGGGCAGCGGTTCGCCGCCGCCGGACGCAGCATGGATCTCGAGCAGAAGCTCCGCGTGAAGCGCAATGTCGCCTACGCCGTGCAGCTCTGCACCGAAGCCGTCGATCTCCTGCATGCGATGGCCGGGGCGAACGGCATCTACGACACCTACCCGATCCAGCGCAGCTTCCGCGACGCGCATTCGCTCGGCGCGCATATCGGATTCGCGTTCGACGCGCACGGCTCGAACTGGGGCCTGGTCGCGCTGGGCGGCGAGTTCGCAAGCCCGACGCTCTAGAGGTGCCCGCGCGGGGGCGGGGCCGATGGACCCGATCGCCCACCTGACGGTCGCGACGCTGTGCTTTCTCGGCGCGCATTTCGTGCCGAGCACACCCCTCCGCGCGACGCTCGTCAAGGCACTGAGCGAACGCGGCTATCTCGGCGCGTACTCGTTCGTCGCGTTCGCCGCGCTCGGGTGGATGATCTGGGCCTACTCGAGGGCCCCGGTCCAGCCGGTGTGGCAGGTGCCCGGCGTGCGGCTCTTGCCGCTCGCCGTGATGCCCTTTGCGCTGATCCTGCTCGCCGCGAGCCTGACCACGCGCAATCCGACCGCGGTCGGCCAGAGCGGCGCGCTCAAGGCCGCCGAACCCGCGCGCGGGATCATCCGCGTCACGCGCCACCCGCTCATGTGGGGCGTCATGCTCTGGGCCGGGGTCCACATCCTGGCCCGCGGCGACCTCGCGTCGCTCGTCTTCTTCGGCGGCTTCCTGGCGCTCGCCGGGATCGGCAGCGTGTTGATCGACGCACGGAAAGCCGACAGCCTGGGCGACGAGTGGCGAAAGTTCGCCGCGGTGACGTCGAACGTGCCGTTCGGCGCGATCGTCGACGGCCGCAACCGCCTCGTCTTGAGCGAAATCGGGTGGAAAAGGGCAGGCTTGGGGCTCGCGCTCTATGCCGCGCTCGTGTTCGCGCATCCCCTTCTCTTCGGCGCCAGGGCGTACTGACCCGGCGCGTTTCGCCAGCCGGAATTTCCGGGTGGAACGCGCAATGCGGGCGGGCCGAGTTCACGGTTCCGCTCGTCCGGCGCTGCGCGCTGGCCCCCACTTTGCGTCGGGTAACGGGTTTTCCCGGAGCACGAGCGAGTGTCGGAGGGTCGTACGCCGGTCGGGACGCAACGCGGCTTCACGCTCGTGGAGGTGGCGATGTCGATGCTCGTGATCGCCTCGTTCCTCGCGCTGATAATGACGTTTGCAGCAATGGTCCGTCAGGCGAACTCGATGGAGCTGAAGGCGACGCTGGCCGGCGTCGAAGCCGCGACGGCGCTGTACCGCGACCGGTATCGCAGCGTTCCCGGCGACGATCCGGTCGCCGCCGCGCGCTGGCTGGGCAACAAGAACGGGAACGGCGACGGGCTGCTCGGCGGCAGATTCGACGACCCGGCACCGGCCGATCCCGCGAGCCTCGTGGTCGACGCGGCCGCGGGCGAAACGCTCGCGTTCTGGTGGCATCTGCGCGCGTCCGGACTGATCCCCGGTCCGGCGCAGGGTCCGGGCGCGGCGTCGCAGCCCACCGTCGCGCTGGGAGCGTTCGTCGGCGTCCAGTCGACGGCGCTCGGCCTCACCGGCCCCGTGGCGTGCGTGGCCGGGATGTCGCGGGAAGCGGCGCTGGTCCTCGATACGCAGCTCGACGATGGCCGTATGGAGTCCGGCTCGATTCGGGCCGCTGGCGGCAGTCTCGCCGCGCCCGATCCTGGCGCCGAAAAGTTCGTCGTCTGCCGCACGCTCGCCGCGGTGGCCAACGGCGCCCCTTGAACCGGACGGCGCGCGCGCGCCTCTTTCCGAACCGCAGCGCCCGCGGTTCACGCCCGCGGCACTTCCGCGACCGATCGGCGGCGCGCGAGGAAGCTTCGAGAAGTTAGCCGGGCGCGCCGATCGCGACCGCCCGCAGCGCCTTCATCGGCCCCGCGTCGCTCAGGTCGCGCAGCTCGTCCTCGTCGCGCACGAGGAGTGCACCGGCGAAGCCGAGCGCGTTTACGGAGAGCGTGCCGAAGCGCGCTCGCGACCTCGGCACGGTGAGCATCCAGCGGCGCGTGACGAGCAGGTTGTAGGGCGCGGCGAGCGCCTGCTCGTCGTTGGCGGCGCGCGGTGCATCGTCGTCGATGACGCGGGTCGCCGCGAGGTGCGCGGCGTAGAGCTCCTCGAGCCGCTCGGCCGCGCGCAGCGGGTCGTCGGACGGCTCGAGCAGCGAGAAGGCGTTGCGGAACGGCAGCTGCAGCAGGCGCGAGGCGTTGCCGCTCGCTGCCCAACGGTCGAACACCGCCTCGACCGGCACCGCCCAGGGCCCGGCGTCGAGCGGCAGGGGGACGAGCTGCAGGTGCTTTTGCGGCTGGCTCGCGCCGGCCTCCCGCCCGCCGTTGTAGAACGCAAGCCCGTCGATCTCCGCGAGACACCGGGCGAGCGCCGTGAAGTCGTCGCGGTCGAGCAGCGCCGCTTGCGGCGCCGACCGCCTGGTCACGATGAGCAGGTGGTTCGGGACCACCGGATACTTGTTCAACACGCCGATGTGGGTGCTCGACACGTCCCCGACCGTAAGCGCCGGCTCGGGCGGAAAGAGCGCACTGTCGCCCGCCCCCTTGTCAAGGGGGCTCGCCAGCGCGAGCGCGCGGGGCGGTTTCGCGGGAGCCGACAAACTTCTCCCCTTCGCTTCGCTTGCCGACTCCCCCGACGACGCGGCGCGGCGCCGCACGACGAACCGTACGCCGGCATCCTCGAGGTAGCTCGCTTCGGTCGCGATCGGTTCCAGCGCGCCCGCGGCGAGCGCCTCGCGCGTGCGGGTGGTCACGGCCTGCCACAGCTCAGAAATCGGCTGCCTCCTCCGCGGTCGCGTGCACGGCGCGCCGTTGCTGGCGGCGGTGCTGCCAGATCGCCGCGACGACCGACGCCACGGAGAGGACGAGCAGCGTGCCCGAGATCGGCCGTGTCAGGAAGAGCCACGGATCGGCATCGGTCATGATCGCCCGGACGAGATTGGTCTCGATCTGGTCGCCGAGGATGACCCCGAGGATGAACGGTGCGAGCGGGAACCCGAGCTTCACCATCAGATAGCCGAGCACCCCGAAGACAGCGAGGACGTAGACGTTGCCGACGGTGTTGTTGAGCGCGTAGGCGCCGACGACGCAGAGCACGAGCACGATCGGGAACAGCACCCATTTCGGCACCGTCACGATGTGCAGCATCCAGCGCACCCCCACCCACAGGATGAGCAATACGACGGCGTGCGCGAGGATGTACGCCGCGAACATCCCGTACGCGAGCTGGGTGTTCTGGGCGATGAAGAGCGGTCCCGACTGGATGCCGTGGATGGTCAGCGCGCCGAGCATCACCGCGGTGACCGCGTCCCCGGGGATGCCGAAGGCCATGATCGTCACGAGCGACCCGGCGACGTTGGCGTTGTTCGACGCCTCCGAGGCGATGATGCCTTCGGGCACGCCGGTGCCGAACTTCTCCGGATGGCGCGAGAACTTCTTCGCCTGGTCGTAGGCGAGCATGTTGGCGGCGCTCCCGCCGATCGCCGGCAGCACGCCGATCACGAGCCCGATGAACGATGCCCAGAGCAACAGGAACGGCCGCGACAGGATCTCCCACAGCACCTTGCCGTGCGAGACTGCGAGCCTGACCGCGCGGTCGACCTCGCCGCCGACGGACGCGGCGCCGCCCATGCGCTCCACCTCCGACATGATCTGGCCGAATGCGAACACGCCGATCAGCACCGGCAGGAACGAGATGCCGCCCTCGATGAAGTCGATCCCGAGCGTGAGCCGCGGCTGCCCGAGCACCGGGTCGCCGCCGAGCACGGTGACCACGAGCCCGAGCGCGCCGCTGAGGAGCCCCTTTGCCAACGACGATTCCACGAGCCCGGCGACCATCGACAGCGCGAGGACGAACAGCGAGAAGTATTCCCAGGGTCCGAACTGCAGCGCGAACCGGGCGAGCGGCCCGGTGGCCCCGACGAGCACGACCGCGCCGAGCAGTCCGCCGAGGATCGACGCCCAGATGCCGAGCCAGAGCGCGCGACCGGGCTCGCCCTTGCGCGCCATGGGGTAACCATCGAACGTCGTCGCCACCGCCGACGGCTTGCCGGGGATGCCGAGCAGGCACGAGGTGATCAGCCCGCCGGTCTCACCACCCACGTAGACGCCGATCATCGCCGCGAGTCCCTGCAGCGGCTCCAGCCCGAACGTGAACGGCAGCACGACGATCACCGTCAGCGTGATGGTGATCCCGGGCAGCGCGCCGCCGACCACGCCGACGAGCGTGCCGATGACGAGCGGCACGAGGTACTTCCACGCGAGGACGTTGACGATGCCGGCGGCGAGGAGCTCGTACATCTCTATGCCCACCTGAGAACGCGGGTGCAAATCGGAGCGAGGCGGAGGGGTTGGGGCCCCAACACAAGATAACCCCGCCGCGTCGCTCGGCTTTGCGACCGCCTTGACGGGGGATCTTTTAGAAACCCGTCCATCGTCCGCGCGGCAGGAGCACCTGCAGATAGCGCTCGAACACGACGTAGGTGATCGCCGCGGTGAGCAGCGCGAGAGCGACGAGCTTCAGCCAGCTCTTCGCGCCGCGCGGGCGCGTGAGCAGCGCGGCCGCGCCCGCCACGTACAGGAACGTCGCGACGCGAAAGCCGAGCCCCGGCAGCACGAGCACGTAGGCGCCGAAGGCGGCGAAGCTCGCGACCACCAGCGCGTAGTTCCGGTGTCCGTGCGGCTCGCTTGCGGGCTTGCGCTCGACCTTGCCCGCTCGCCGCGCGAGCCAGTCGCCGAGCGCCACGATAAGGGCGAGCGCGGCGGTGACGCCGATGACGATCCGCGGATAGAAGCCGGGCCCGATCGGGACGAGCGGATTCTCCTTCAGGCCGAGCGTCAGCCACCAGAGGACGCCGCAGCCCGCGAGGATGACGAGCCCCGCCCAGCCGTCGCGGCCGAGCACGGGCTCAGCGCTTCAAGAGGCCGAGGTCCTTCGCGATCGTCTTGTTCAGCTCGTCGTTCCGCTTGAGCCACTCGGCGTATGCCTTGCGGTCGAGGTAGCGGACATCGGTGCCCTGCTTCTTCATCGCTTCCGCGAACGCCGGTTCCTTCGCCGCCGAAGCGCACGCGGACTCGAGCTTCGCGATGGCGTCGGCGGGCGTCCCTTTCGGCACCATGAGGCCGCGGCTCACATCGAAGACGACGTTGACGCCGAGCTCCTTCAGCGTCGGGACGCTCGGCATCTCGGGACTGCGCTTCTCGGTGGCGATCGCGAGGAACTTGAGCTCGCCCGCGTCGACCTTGCCCTTCTGCGTGAGGTTCGAGTCGGTCAGGTCGACGTGCCCGCCCAGGATCGCGTTCATGCGCGGCGCGAGGCCTTCGTACGAGACGTACTTGAACTTGATGCCCGCCGACTTCTCGATCAACGCCGGGAAGAAGTGGCTGGTCGAGGCGAGGGTCGCGCCGACCGAGATCTGTCCCGGACGCGCCTTCGCATCGGCGAGAAGCTCCTGCAGGGTCTTCCACGGCGTCTTCGGGCTCGCCGTGAGCACCGAAGCGGTGGAGGTGATCAGGCAGATCGGCTCGAAATCTGTGTACTGCACGTCGGCGACGCCGGCGTAGTACGTCGAGTGGATGTAGTCGTGCACGGCGTAGAGCGTGTAACCGTCGGCGGGGGAGTCCTTGGCCTCCTTCGCGCCTTTGGTGCCCGACGCGCCGCCGATGTTGGCGATCACGACCGGCTGGCCGAGGTACTTCTGCATGAGCGGCGCGAACGGCCGGAAGAGGTTGTCGGTATCGCCGCCGGCGGCCCAGGGCACGATCATCTTGATCGGGCGGTCGGGGTAGGCGGCGAACGATGCCGACGCAGCGAGCGCGGCGGCCGCGCCGAGCGTGACGAGAGCACGGTTCATGGGTTTTCTTCCTCCTGTGGACGGCTGGCCGAAGCGGCGCACGAGTTTACGCCGGGGCCGGTAACTCGGGCAAACCGCGTGGCAGAATCCGCGCATGCGGATCGGCATCATCGGCGGCGGCATCATCGCGCGCCTCGTCCTCGAGCATCGCGCCGAGCTGGGCGAGGTCGAGGTCGCCGGCATCCTCGGACGGAACGAGGCCTCGCGAGGCAGACCGCTCGCGGAGGCGTTCGGCGTCCCGTTCGTCACCGAGCTCGACGCGCTCATCGCGCTCGCGCCCGACGCGGTGGTCGAGGCCGCGTCGCACGACGCCGTGCGGCAATACGCGCCGCCGCTCCTCGCGGCGGGCATCCCGGTCATTGTGCTCTCGGGCGGCGCGCTCGCAGACGACGCGCTGCGCGGCCGGCTCGAGCGGTTGGCGGACGACAGGCGGGCGCTGCTCTACGTCCCCTCGGGGGGCATCGGCGGGCTGGACGCACTCAAGGCCGCGTGCGCGGCGGGCGTCGACGAGGTGGAGATCGCGGTGACCAAGCCGCCGGCGGCATGGAAGGGCATCGGGTACGTCGAGCGCCTGGGCGTCGATCTAGGCCGCCTCGCGGGTGCGACGACGCTCTTCGACGGCGCGGCGCGCGAAGGCGTGCCGCTCTTCCCCGCGAACGTCAACATCGCCGCGGTGCTCGCGCTCGCCGGCATCGGCTTCGACCGCACGCGGCTGAAGGTGGTCGCCGATCCCGCGCTGAAATTCAACACCCACTCCATCACCGTGCGCGGGAAGACCGGCACCATCAGCGTCAAGTTCGAATCGGTGCCCTCGCCCGACAATCCGAAGACCGCTTTGCTGGCGTGCTACAGCGCCCTCGCGGCGATCAAGGCGTTCGGCGCTTCGGTGCGGTACGGGACGTGACTGCCGCTCTCGCCTGACACGGGGAGGCGCAGCGCACGCGTCACTGCCGGATGCCGAGCGAGCTCACCAGCTTCTCGTAGAGCTCGAACTGCTCGCGCACGAATCTCTCGGTGTCGGCCGGCGACCGGATCGCCGCGATGCCGCCGAGCCGCGCGTTTCCAGTCTGCCAGTCGGCGTCGGTTGCGAGCCGGCCGAAGACATCGACCCACCGGTCCACCACTTCCTTCGGCAGCCCGGGCGGCCCCATGAGCGCCGTCCAGCCGACGATCTTCTCCATATCAGGGTAGCCGGCCTCGCGCGCGCTCGGCACCTCCGGCAGCTCGGCGAGGCGCGTCGGCGTGACGAACAGCGCGCGCACGGCCCCCGAGCGGACGTGCGGGATGACGGTGGGCGCGTTGTTGCAGGCGAACTGCACCTGCCCGCCGAGCACCGCGGTGGTCACCTCGCCCCCACCCTTGTAGTGGATGCCCATCGCGTGGTCCTTCGTCAACCCGGCGATCGTCATCAGGTACTGCGCGGCCATGTTCTGGCTCGTGCCCACCCCGGCGGTCGAGAAGTTGAGCTTGCCGGGGGTGGCGCGGATGGCCTCGATCAGATCGGCTGCGGTGCGGTACGGCGCATCGCTCTTGACGAAGCAGATGTACGGGTTCAGCTCGATCAGCGACAGCATCGTCCAGTCGTCCCACCGGTACGGCACCTTTGAGTCGAGAGCGGGGACGATGGCGTGCGTCGCGATGCGCGCGACGAGCAGCGTGTAGCCGTCGGGCGGCGCATTCCGCACCGCCATGGCGCCGATCACGCCGGAGGCGCCGACCCTGTTCACCGGTACGATCGGCTGGTTGTTGAGATACTTCGACGCGTGCTGGCCGACATTGCGGCCCGAGAGATCCGAATCGCCACCGGCGGCGAACGGGATGATGAAGGTGATGGGCTTGGATGGGTAGGCCTGGCCGAAGGCCTGCGCCGACACAAGTGTGGAAGCTGCGGCGAAAACCGCGGCGAGCGCTGCGGCAAACGCAAAACGGTTCATGCTGCCCCTCCTCCCGGGAACGCGGCCCAGTCTACCGGAGAGCGTCGCGGTTCGATATGCTCGCGCCGATGACGAGCACACCGATGCCGCCCCGGCCCGTGACCGGGCCGTCCGTCTGGTACGGCCGCGATCTCGCGCGGCGCGAGCACGAGTGGATCTACCGTCTCTCCGCCGCCGAGCTGACGGAGATCGACGCCGCGGTGCACACCTTTAAGTCTTCGGGCCGGCCGCTGGCGGGGATCGCTCCGGAATTCTTTCCGCTGCCGTCGTTCGGCCCGGCGCTCGAGCAACTCGCCGCCGAGTTGCTCGAGCGGCGTGGCTTCTTCATGCTGCGCGGATTTCCGGTCGACGACTATGCGCGCGACGAGCAGGCGATTGCATACATGGGGATCGGCTCGTACTTCGGCCGACCGCGCTCGCAGAACGCGAAGGGCCACCTGCTCGGGCACGTGAAGGACCTCGGCCTCGACATCACCGACCCAAACGTCCGCTACTACCAGACCAATCGCCGGCTCGAGTACCACACCGATTCGATCGACGTCGTCGGGCTGCTCTGCTTGAAGACCGCGCGCACCGGCGGCGAGAGCTTCATCGCCTCCTCGAGCACGATCTACAACGAGATTCACGACCGCCGGCCCGATCTGCTTCCGGCGCTCTTCGAGCCGTTCGCGACCGACCGCCGCGGCGAGGTGCCGGAGGGGATGAAGGCCTGGTTCGACATCCCGGTGTTTCACTGGCACGCGGAACGGCTCACGTGCATCTACGTGCGCCAGTACATCGAGTCCGCGCAGCGGCATTTCCCGGCAGCGAAGCGGCTGACCGATGCGCAGGTCGCGGCGATGGACCTGCTGGACGAGATCGCGAACGATCCCGCGGTCCATCTCGCAATGGCGTTCCGGCCCGGCGACATGCAGTTCCTGCACAACCACCAGATCCTGCATTCGCGGAACGACTTCGAGAACTGGCCCGAGCCCGAGCGGCACCGGCACCTGCTGCGCCTGTGGGTCGCGCCGGTCGCCGCACGACCGCTGCCGGAGGTGTTCGCGCCGCGCTACGGCAGCGTCGTGCCCGGCGAGCGCGGCGGCATCGTGGTGCCGGGTACCACGCTGAGGGTGCCGCTCGAGGCCGAGTAGTGGCGCCTGCGGGCGCAATACGAGCGCGTCCGATCTCGTCGATATCCGCGGCACGAAAACCTCTGTGACCCGCTGCCCTTCGCGCGCGTTACGCCGCAGCACTCGCCCTAACGACGCGGTTTCCCTTCTCGCCCCGACGCGGTCGCGCCGAGCAGCAGGAAGCCCGACACCGCGGCGAGTAGCCCGGCCACCGTGTACGCACCCGCGTACTCGCCCCTTGCTGCGATTTCGATCGCGAACGCAGTAGGCATCACCAGCACGCCGGTAAACATGATCCCGGCACCGAGCCCGGTCGCTTCGGTGCGCCGCGCCCCCCCGATCCGTGCCCACTCGGCGTATGCGATACCCGTGAAGCCGCTCGCGGTCGCGCCCGCGACCGCACACACGACGAGCACCAGCGGCTGGGACCAGTCCGGCGCGAAGCGTCCGGCGAGGATGGCAGCCCCGCACATGATCATGCCCTGCGCGGCGAGGAGCACGCGTGCCGGGACGAGCCGGTCAGCGAGCCACCCCCAGATCGGCCGGCTCACGACGCCGGCCACCTGGTACACGGCCAGCGCCTGCCCCGCGGCAACGAGGTCGAACCCCGCCCGGCTGGTGAGGTGCACGGTCATGAACGAGATGAAGCAGAGCTGCAGCCCCGAGTATACGAAGCTCGCGAACGCGAGCCGGCGCATGGGCGCACTTTCGGCGAGGAGCGCGAGCGGCGCGGCGATGCGCCGGTGCAGGATCGCCCGGCCGGGATCCCGCTCGCTGTCCCAGCGTTCCCGCGGGATCTGGATGAGCACGAGCAGGACGAACACCGGCACCGCCTGCCAGAGGAGCGCTTCGCGCCAGCCGACCGCGAGCGTGAGCGGCACCATGGCAAGGCCCGCCAGAACCCCGCCCAGCGGCACGCCGATCTGGCGCAGCGACAGCACCAGGTTCATCATGCCCGGCGGCGTGCGCGGCACGAGCAGGTGCGCGGCGGCGGGCGCGGTCGCCCCGTACGCCAGCCCGAGCAGGGCCGCGCCGAGGGCGATCGACGCCACGCTGCCCGCGGCGGCGGCGAGCAGCATGGCGAGGGTCGCGAGCAGTACGAGCTGACTCACGCGTACCGCGCCGTAGCGCGCGATGAAGGCCGGGGAGAGGAGCGCCGAGACGATGCCGACGCCGTAGACGGTCGAGATGAAGACGCCGACCAGCGCGCCGGGCACGCCGAGATCCCGGGCGACGGCCGGCGCGACCGCCGGGAGCGAGTACGCCGCCATCGTCGCCAGCGTCTGCGTGGCGAGCATCGCGAGCAGCGGCCAGACGGGGAACCGCCTCGGCGACCCGCCCTTCATGGTGCGCCGGCCTCAGGTTGCGCCGGCGGCGGCGCGCTTCTCCGTCAGCTCGCAGGTATTGCCGATGTCCGACACCGTCGCCCGGTGCATGTCGCGCTTCCAGCGCCGCTCGTCGTAGTCGGTGCCGCGATGCATCGTGCAGCGGTTGTCCCACATGACGAGGTCGTGCAGGCGCCAGCGATGCGTGTAGACGAACTGGGCTTGCGTCGCGTGCGCCATCAGCTCGTCGAGCAGCCGCGTGGATTCGTCCTCGGGGAGGCCGATCACGCGTACGGCGTGCGACGCGGTGTACAGCGCGCGCCGGGCGGTTTCCGGAATCGTGCGCACCAGCACCTGCTGCGCGGGCGGCAGCGCGGCGCGCTCGCGCTCCGAGTAGTCGGTGAACCCGAGCTTGGCGCGCGAATGGAAGATCGAATGCTCGACCTTCAGGCCGTCGATGCGACGCCGGGTCGCCTCCGGCAGCGCGTCCCACGCGGCGCGCATGTCGGCGAACTGCGTGTGGCCGCCGATCGGCGCGACGCTCCGCGCGTAGAGGAGCGACGCGCGGGCGGGCACGTGGCGGAAGATGCTGTCGGTGTGCCACAGGCGGTTGGCGAGCCCCGAGAGGCGCTTGCGGCTGTCCGCCGGCAGGATGCGGTCGTCCTCGTCCAGGTTCGAGACGTCGGAGACGCGATCGTCGATGCGGTCCTTCTTGACCGAGTCCGCGTAGGAGTTGATGTTCGGCTCCATCGGACCGAACACCTGCGCGAACGCGACGTGCTGGTCGGAAGTCAGCTCCTGCGCCGGGAAGACAAGCACGGCGTACTTCCAGAACGCCGCCTTGATCGCATCGCGGTCTTCGGGCGCGAGCGGCTGCGCGAGATCGACGTCGCCGATCTCGGCCGCGAAGTCCGGCGTCACCGGGAAAATGCTGATGGCCATGCGGCGCTCCTCGATTACCGGGCTACTCGGCGGTGATGCCGACCTGCTTGACCACGCGCGACCATTTCTCCAGGTCCTTGCGGATGTAGGCGGCGAATTCGTCGGCACTGCCGCTCACCGCCTCGGCCCCGCGCGACTGCATCCACTCCCGCATTGCCGGATCCTTCATGATCGCAACCAGCTCCCGGTTCAGGAAGGCGACGACGTCGGCCGGCGTACCGGCAGGGGCGAGGATGCCGAACCAGTTGTAGGTCTCGTATCCGGCCACACCCAGCTCGGCGAGCGTGGGCACGTCCGGCAGCTGCGCCCACCGGCTGTTACCCGTCACCGCGAGCGCGCGCAGTTTCTCGGTCTTGATGTGGGGGAGGGCCGTGTCGTTGAACATGAACTGGATCTGGCCGGCGAGGAGATCGGTGAGCGCCGGACCGGTGCCCTTGTAGGGGATGTGGGTGACCTGTATGCCGGCCGAGCTCTTCAGCAGCTCGCCCGCCAGGTGGCTGAGGCCGCCCGTGCCCGTCGAGCCGAAGTTCAGCTGGTCGGGCCGGGCCCTGGCATAGGCGATCAGCTCGGCCACGCTCTTTACCGGCAGGGAAGGATGCACGACGAGAATGGTCTGGCTCTCCGCGACCAGCGCGATCGGCGCCAGGTCCTTGATCGGATCGAACGCGAGCTTCTTGTAGATCAGCGTGTTGATGCCGACCGTCGCGTTGTTGCCGATGTACAGCGTGTACCCGTCGGCGGGTGACTTCGCCGCCCTGGCGGCGCCGATGTTGCCGCCACCCCCGCCGACGTTCTCGATGACGACCGGCTGCTTGACGCGCTCGGAGAGGGATTTCCCCACCTGCCTCGCCACCGCGTCGGTGAGGCCGCCGGGCGGATACGGCACGATGATGTGGATGGGCTTCTCGGGGTAGGCGGCGCTCGCGCTAGCGGCGGCGAGCGCGAGCAGGTACCAGGCGATCGCCGTCTTCAGGAATGAACGAGCGTGTTTCATAGGGCCTCCCGTCCGGGTGCGGCCACATGGCGGGCCGCGCGGGAGCACGATGCCAACGGACCACATGGCGCATGCTGCCCGGGCCGGACACGGCGGGTCAAGTGGGCGCGTTCGTCACGGTGCCGCCGCCTTTCAGCTTGTCCAGCAATCGACCGGCTTCACCTGATCAGACTCCCTCGCCGGGCTGCGCTACCCTGCCCGCCTTGGACGAGGAGGCTGGATGGCCGCAACGCTCGGCACCTGGGACTACGTCATCGTCGGCGGCGGCACCGCGGGCTGCGTGCTCGCGAACCGCCTCTCCGCCGATCCCGCCGTCAGCGTGCTGCTGCTCGAAGCGGGCGGCAAGGACGACTGGATCTGGATCCACATCCCGGTCGGCTATCTGTACTGCATCGGCAATCCGCGCACCGACTGGTGCTATCGCACCGAGCCGGACCCGGGCCTGAACGGCCGCTCGATCCTCTACGCGCGTGGCAAGGTGCTCGGCGGCTGCTCGTCGATCAACGCGATGCTCTATCTCCGCGGCCAGCGGCGCGACTACGACGAGTGGGCGCGGTTCACCGGCGACAGCGGGTGGTCGTGGGAGAGCGTGCTGCCGCTGTTCAAGCGCTCCGAGGATCACCACGGCGGCGCGAGCGACGTGCATTCGGCGGGCGGCGAGTGGCGCGTGGAAAAGCAGCGGCTGTCGTGGGAAATCCTGGACGCGTTCCGCGAGGCGATGGCGCAGGCCGGCATTCCGAAAGTCGACGATTTCAACGGCGGCGACAACGAGGGCGCGGCGTTCTTCGAGGTGAATCAGCGCCGCGGCGTGCGCTGGAGCGCGACGAAGGGGTTCCTGCGGCCGGCGATGAACCGCCCCAACCTGACGGTGATGACCGATGTAATGGTGAATCGCATCCGGCTCGAGGATCGGCGCGCGACCGGCGTCGAGCTGTCGCGGGGCGGCGAGCGGGTGATGGCCGAAACGCGGATCGAAACCATCCTCGCCGCTGGCACGATCGGCTCGCCGCAGATCCTTCAGCTCTCGGGCATCGGGCCGGCCGCGCTGCTCCAGGAACACGGCATCCCGGTGGCGCACGATCTCCGCGGCGTCGGCGAAAACCTGCAGGACCATCTGCAGCTCCGCATGGCGTTCAAGGTGAAGAACGCCCTGACCATGAACCAGCGTGCCGGCAGCCTATGGGGCAAGGCGGCGATGGGGCTCGAGTACGCGCTCCGCCGCACCGGCCCGCTCACGATGGCGCCGAGCCAGCTCGGCGGCTTCGCGAAGAGCGACCCGTCGCAGCCCACCGCAAACGTGGAGTACCACGTCCAGCCGCTGTCGCTCGACAAGTTCGGCGATCCGCTGCATCCTTTTCCGGCGATCACCGCTTCGGTGTGCAATCTGCGTCCGGCGAGCCGTGGCTACGTCCGCATCAAAAGCGCCGATCCGCTCGCGCATCCGGCGATCAACCCGCGGTACCTGTCGACGCCGGACGACCGCAGGATCGCCGCCGACGCGTTGCGGCTGACGCGGAAGATCGCGTCGCAGCCCGCGCTCGCGCGCTACGAGCCGCAGGAGTTCAAGCCGGGGACGGAATTCCGGACGGACGACGAGCTGGCGAGGGCGGCCGGCGACGTCGGCACGACGATCTTCCATCCGGTCGGCACCTGTAGGATGAGCCCGCCCGCCGACCCCGCGGCGGTAGTGGATTCGCGGCTGCGGGTCCACGGCATCGGCGCCTTGCGCGTCGTGGATGCCTCGATCATGCCGACGATCACTTCCGGCAACACCAATTCGCCGACGGTGATGATCGCGGAGCGGGGGGCGGAGATGGTGACTAGAGACCGGCGCAGAGAAAGTGCCTAGGCGAGCATCCCGGCGCGAATGTCTACGCGCCGGGGAGATAGCGCGTCACTTCATCAAGCTGGGCAGCCACAGCGAGATCGCCGGGAACGCGATCAGGATCGCGAGCCGGACCACATCGGCGACGATAAACGGCGTTACGCCGCGGAACACGGTGCCCGTGCCGACCTCCGGGAGCAGCGTCTTCAACACGAAGAGATTCATGCCCACCGGCGGGCTGATGAGCCCGATCTCGACCACCACCACGATCAGGATGCCGAACCAGATCGGGTCGAATCCGAGGTGCATTACCACCGGAAAGAACACCGGGATGGTCAGGAGGATCATCGACAGCTCCTCCATCGCGGTGCCGAGGATCACGTAGATCGCACAGATCGCGGCGACCACCAGCACCGGATGCACGTTGAAGCGGTCGACGAAGCTCTTCAGGTCGTTCGGCATCGTCGTGATGTTGACGAACTCGGCGAACATCAGTGCCCCGATCAGGATCATGAACAGCATCGCGGTGGTGCGCGCGCTTTCCACGAGACAGCCGTAGAACGCCCGCCACGAGAGCGCCCGCCGCCAGAGCGCGAACGCCATTGCGCCGAACGCACCCATCCCGGCGCCCTCGGTGGCAGTGAAGGCGCCGCCGTAGATGCCGCCCATCACGAACAGGAAGAGGGCCGCGACCGCCCAGATATCGCGGAGCGCGAGCCAGCGCTCGCGCCAGGTGATCCGCTCGCCGGGCGGACCGGCCTTCGGATCGCGCCAGGTCACGTACGCGACCGCCACGCAAAGCAGCGCCGCCGCGAGGATGCCGGGGAGGACGCCGGCGGCGAACAGCTTGCCGATGTTGGTCTCGGTGAAGACGCCGTAGATGACCATGATCGTGGACGGCGGGATGAGGATCCCCAGCGTGCCGCCGGCGGCGATCGAGCCGGTCGACAGCGCGTCCGAGTACCCGAACCGCTTCATCGAGGGATAGGCGACCTTCGCCATCGTCGCGGCGGTGGCGATCGACGAGCCGCAGATCGCACCGAAGCCCGCGCACGCGAGAATGGTCGCCATCGCGAGGCCTCCGCGCAGGTGGCCGATGAATGCATAAGCGGCGCGGAACAGCTCCTGCGACATGCCCGCGCGCGTCGTGAAACTGCCCATGAGGATGAAGAGCGGCACCACCGACAGCGTGTAGTTGCGGCCGGTCTCGTAGATCTTGGTCTGGGCGCTGGCGAACGCCACCGTCCAGTTCCAGTCGCGCATGTACGCGTAGCCGACGACGCCGACGATGGCCATCGCGAGCGCGATCGGCACGCGCACGAAGGCGATCAGCATCATCGCGGCGAGACCGATCAGCCCTTCGATCATCGTCGCGCGAAGGTCTTGTAGAGATGGATCAGGCCGCTCAGCCCGATCATGACGGCCATGAAATACACGAACGGGCCGTAGACGATCCGCAGCACGTCGGTCGCGTCGCGGTATTCCCAGATGCGATCGGCCTTGAGCCACACCAGCCACGCGGCGACGAAGAAGAATGCGGCGCAAAGTCCGTGGACGGCGCGCTCCAGCGCCAGCCGCCCCCGCGGACCCAACAGGCGGTCGATGAAATCCATGGTGACGTGCTCGTCGGCGTGCGAGACGAGCGGCAGGCCGGCGAAGATCAGGACGAGCAGCGCGAGCTCGGTGAGCTCGAAGCCGCCGCGCAAGGGTCGATTGAAGACGTAGCGCCCCACCACGTCGACGAACGTGAGGAGCATCATCGCCATGAGGATCGCCGAGGCGGCGATCCCGAGCACCGCATCGAAGCGGCGCTCCCAGCGACCTTCCGGGGCGAACGGCGCAGGCGCGCCGTTCGCCGGCGCGCCGCTCACTTGCCCGCGGCGACTTTCTTCAGCTCCTCGCGGAACTCGGCCAGCACCTTGGCGCCGTCGATGCCCTTGGCGCTCGCCTTCTTGACCCAGTCTTCGATGATCGGCTCCGAACGCTTGCGCACCTCGGCGACGAAGGCCGGGTCGGCATTGACGACGGGGACCCCGGCCTTCTTCATCGCTTCCAGGCCTTTCCGGTCGGCCTCGTCCCACGACTTGCCGGCGAAGCGTGCGAGGTGCTCGCCGCTCAGCTTGTCGATCGCTTCCTGGTCCTGCTTCGAGAGCTTCTGCCACTTGCCCTCGTTCATGAAGAAGCCGAACGCCGAGCTGTACATCCCGCCCGGGAACATGGTGCCCTGCCCGATCACCGTTTCGAGCTTGAACGAGACGATCGACTCCAGCGGGAAGAACGTACCGTCGGCCACGCCGGAGCTGAGCAGCTCGTACGACTCGGGCGCGGGCTTGACGAACGCGGACGTGCCGAGCGCCTTCCCCACCGCCTCTGCGACCCCGCCGCCGGTGCGGATCTTGAGCCCCTGGATGTCGGCGATGCCCTTGATCGCCTTCTTGGTGAACATCTGGCCCGGGCCGTGCGTAAACACACCGATCAGCTTGACGCCCTTGTACTCGCCGACGGCGTGGAAGTGCTTCCAGTAGATCCGCGAATACGCGACCGAGTTGATCTCGGCGGTATCGCCGCTGCCCGGCAGCTCGGGGAGGAGCGGCAGGATGTGGCGTGCCGGTGTGTAGCTCGCGGTCACGTACGAGAGATCCACCAGCCCGTCACGGACGGCGTCGAAGGTCCCCGGCGCCGCCGCCGGATGCTTCGGCAGCATCTGGAACTTGACTCTGCCGCCGGTCGCCTTCTCGACATCGTTGGCCCAACCCTGCAGCACGACGCTGGTGAGGTGATGCTGCGGCGACACCCACGACGACATCGTGAGCGTGGTTTGCGCCGCGGCGGGGTGCAAGGCGGCGACCGCGACGGTCGCCAGGCTGGCGAGTGCAGCGATGGTGATTTTGGACATGTGCTCCTCCTAGGACTTGAGCGGCGAGTCTAGCAGCGGCCGTCACACCGGCGGAAGCCGCGTCACTACGGCGAAAGCCGCAGTTCAGGGGCGAAAGCGAGCGCCATACCGGGCCCCGTCGTGCGCCGGGACGGCGAACCTTATTTGTCCGGCAGCGGAATGCGCTCCGTCTCGCCGGGAACCTGGCCGAACCGATCCTCCCGCCAGTCGGCCTTCGCCTGCTCGAGCCGCTCCTGCGTGCTGGACACGAAGTTCCACCAGATGAAGCGCCGGCCGTCCATCGCCGCGCCGCCGAGGAGCATCAGCGTGGTCGACACCGCCGCACGCAGCTCGACCGCGACGCCCGTCGAGAGCACCGCCAGCTCGCCCGGCTGCACCGCGACATCGCCGATCGTGACGCTGCCCTCGACGACATAGACGCCGCGCTCTTCGTGATCCGCGGGGATGGCGAAAGTAGCGCCCGGCGCGAGCGTAGCGGTCGCATAAAGCGTCTCGCTGAACACCGGCACCGGCGAGCGCGCTCCGAAGGCGTGCCCGGCGATCACGCGCACCGTCGCACCCGGCCGCTCGATCACGGGCAAGGCGGACGCCGGATGATGGACGAACGACGGCTCGGTCTCCTCGTCCGCGCGCGGGAGGGCCACCCACGTCTGTATCCCGTGGACGCCGGAGCCATCCGTACGGAGCTCGGGCGGCGTTCGCTCAGAGTGAGCGATGCCGCGGCCCGCCGTCATCCAGTTGACGTCGCCCGGGCGGATCGCCTGCACCGAGCCGAGGCTGTCGCGATGCAGGATCTCGCCGTCGAAGAGGTAGGTCACCGTCGCGAGCCCGATGTGCGGGTGCGGCCGCACGTCGAGCCCGCCGCCTGGAGGAAGGCGCGCCGGCCCCATGTGATCGAAGAAGATGAACGGCCCGACCATCTGCTTCGCCGCCGCGGGCAGGACGCGTCGGACGGCAAAGCCGCCGATATCACGGGGGTGGGAGCGGAAGAGGTGAGCAACGGGAGCTGTCATCGGTCGGTAGCCTCCAGAGGCAGTGATTGTGCTACGGCCGCGGTGCTTCGGTAGACTTGGGCGCTTCCCTCAGGTTCCCTCCGAAAGATCCCCATGCGCGACCCCGCTCCCGTCACGATCCATCTCAAGGACTACACCCCGCCCGCGTTCCTGATCGCGACCGCCGATCTCGACTTCGACCTCCACGAGGACTACGCCCGCGTCCGTGCGACGCTCGCGGTCCGGCGCAACCCTGCGGCGAAAGACCCGGGCGTGCCGCTCGCGCTCGATGGCGACGAGCTCGCGCTCGAATCGGTCGCCATCGACGGCCGGACGCTCGCCGCCTCCGAGTACGTGCTCGACGCGGAGCACCTGACGATTCCGTCGGTGCCCGAGGCGTTCACGCTCGAGACCGTCGTACGCGTCGAACCCCGCAAGAACACCAAGCTGATGGGTCTCTTCGCATCGAAGGACGGCTTCTTCACCCAATGCGAGGCGGAAGGTTTTCGGCGGATCACCTTCTTCGTCGACCGGCCGGACGTGATGGCCCGGTACACGACGACGATTCACGCCGATCGCGCGCGCTACCCGGTGCTGCTGTCGAACGGAAATCTGGTAGGGCGCGGGCAGAACGCGGAAGCAGAACGGCACTGGGCGAAGTGGGAAGACCCCTTCCCCAAGCCGTCGTATCTGTTCGCACTGGTCGCCGCGAAGCTCGACAAGGTCGAGGACACGTTCGTCACCCGCTCCGGCCGCAGGTGCACCCTCCAGGTCTGGGTCGAACCCGGCAAGCTCGACCAGTCCGCCTGGGCAATGCAGGCGCTCAAGAAGTCGATGAAGTGGGACGAGGACGTGTTCGGCCTCGAGGTGGACCTCGACTGCTACATGATCGTGGCGGTCGGCGACTTCAACATGGGCGCGATGGAGAACAAGGGCCTCAACATCTTCAATACCAAGTACGTGCTCGCCCGTCCCGACATCGCGACCGACGGCGACTTCCTCAACATCGACCGCGTCGTCGCGCACGAGTACTTCCACAACTGGACCGGCAACCGCGTCACCTGCCGCGACTGGTTCCAGCTCTCGCTCAAGGAGGGGCTGACCGTCTTCCGCGACCAGGAGTTCGGCGCCGACAACTACTCGCGTCCGGTGACGCGCATCCAGGAAGTGCGCGGCCTGCGCGCCGCGCAGTTCCCCGAGGACGCCGGCCCGATGGCGCACCCGGTGCGGCCGCACTCGTACATGGAGATCTCGAACTTCTATACCGCTACCGTGTACGAGAAAGGCGCCGAGGTCGTGAGGATGATCCACACGCTCACCGGCGAGCGCGCGTTCCGGCGCGGAATGGACGTCTACTTCGAGCGGCACGACGGCCAGGCGGTGACGTGCGACGACTTCGTCGACGCCATGGCCGAAGCGAGCGGCGTCGATTTCTCGCAGTTCAAGCGCTGGTACGAACAGGCCGGTACGCCGCGTCTGAGGGTCACCGGCGACTACGACGCCACGGCAAAGCGCTACACGCTTACGGTGCAGCAGTCGACGCCGCCGACGCCGGGGCAGCCGGAGAAGCTGCCGCTGCACATTCCGCTCGCGGTCGGGCTGATCGCGCCGGACGGCGCGGAGATGCCGCTCGCGCTCGCGGGCGAAACCGCGGCCACCGGCACCGACCGGGTGCTCTCTGTGAAGCGGGCCGAGGAGCGCTTCGTCTTCGACAACGTCGCCGCGAAACCGGTGCCGTCGCTGCTGCGCCGGTTCTCCGCGCCGGTGATCCTCGATTTCGCGTACAGCGAAGCCGAGCTCACGCACCTGATGGCGCACGACGCCGATGCCTTCAATCGCTGGGAAGCCGGCCAGCGACTCGCGACCGGTATCCTGCTCCGCGCGATCGAGGCGGCGCGCGTGGGCAAGCCGATCGAAGTGCCGCGCGCCTTCGTCGACGCCTTCGCGCGGGTGCTGCGCGACGCAGGGTCGGACCCGGCGTTCGCCGCGGAAGCCCTCGGCCTGCCCTCGGAGACCTATCTCGCCGAGCAGATGGCGGTGGTCGACCCCGACGCCATCCACGCCGCTCGCACTCACCTCCGCCGCGAGCTCGCGCGTGCGCTGCGCGGCGAGCTCGCAAGCACGTACGGCTCGCTCGCGGTGCCCGGACCCTATAGCCCGGACGCGCAGTCGGCCGGGAGGCGGAGCCTGCGGAACCTGTGCCTCGGCTACTTGATGGAGCTCGAGGAACCCGACCTCCGCGCCCTTTGCGCCCGGCAGTTCGACGCCGCGGACAACATGACCGACCGCATGGCCGCGCTCGCGGTGCTCGCGAACTCGCAAGCGCCGGAGCGCGAACCGGCGCTCGAGCGCTTCTACCGCGACTGGAAGCACGAAGCGCTGGTGGTCGACAAGTGGCTCGCGGTGCAGGCGACCTCGCGCCTGCCCGACACGCTCGCGCGCGTCGAGCGGCTGATGCGTCACGAAGCGTTCGACATCAGGAACCCGAACAAGGTTTACGCGCTGATCCGGAGCTTCTGCGCGAACCACCTGCGCTTTCACGCTGCCGACGGCGCAGGCTACGCGTTCGCCGCCGACCGGGTACTCGAGCTGGAAGCGCTCAATCCGCAAATCGCCGCGCGCATCACGCGCGCCTTCGACCGGTGGAAGAAGTTCGACGAGCGCCGGCAGGCGATGGCCCGCGCGGCGCTCGAACGCATTCGCGCTGCGCCGAAGCTGTCGAAGGATGTCGCCGAGGTGGTGACGAAGGCGCTCGCCTGATCCGCTCTTACCGGTTGGCCGCGTCTACCGATCATTCCACGCGCTTGAATTTCTGCGCCCGGCGGCCGGTGCCGACCTCGGCGGTGTACAGATTGCCCCTCGAATCGATCGCCATGTTGTGCACCCACTTGAACTCGCCGGCCATCCTGCCCGCGCGGCCAAAGCGCGTCAGCGTCACGCCGGTCTGCCGGTCGACCGTGACGATCTGGTTGTTCGCGCCGTCGGCGACGAAGATATAGCGCTGCGCGACGTCCTCGGAGAGCACGAGGTCCCACACCGACCCGTTCTGCAGCGTCGCCGGCTCGACCCGGAACTCCTTCACGTAATTGCCGCTCTTTTCGAACACCTGGATCCGATCGTTGGCGCGGTCGCAGACATAGACCAGCCCGTCGCGCGAGAGCCTCACGCAGTGCACCGGGCTGCCGAACTGCTGCAGCAACGGCTTGGCCGGATCGTACGCGGGCTGCTTGTCGTCGCTCGGCCGGTTGCCGTAGGCGCCCCAGTGCCGCTTGTAGCCCCCGGTCCTCGCGTCGAAAACGATCACTCGCCGGTTGCCGTAACCGTCGGCGACGTACAGCTCGCCGCTCGCGGCGTCGATCTCCATGTGCGCCGGGCGGCCGAGCTGGGTCTGGCTGTTCGAACCGCCGCTCGAGCCGCTGCGGCCGATCTGCTGCAGGAACTTGCCGTCGGGAGTGAACTTGAGGATCTGGTGATCGGTGTTGCTGTTCCCGGCGAGCCACACGTTGCCGTCCGCATCGACGAAGATGCCGTGCTCGTTCGTCGGCCAGTCGTAGCCGGTGCCGGGGCCGCCCCAGCTCTTCAAGAGATTGCCTTCGACGTCGAACTGCAGCACCGCGGGCGCCGGGCGGCAGCACTTCGTCGTGGGCGGGTTCAGCGTCGCCCCCTTCTCGTCGTCGACCAGGCTGGTCGGGCGGTGCAGGACCCAGATGCGGTCGTCCTTGTCGACCGCGATGCCGGCGACTTGCCCGAGGATCCAGTTCTCGGGCAGCGGCTTCGGCCAGTACGGATCGACCGCGAAGCGCGGCATGCCGGTCGGCGCACTGCTCTCCCCGCGCGATGCGCCCGGATGTGCCCCCGGATGCTCGCAGCCTGCGATCAACGCCGCGGCCAGCGCCGCGGCCCCGAGGATGGCCCGACCGGGCAGTGGACGCGTGCGAACGCGCATGAGATCCCCTTCGTTGGAAAAGCTCCAGCGCGCCGGATTATTGCGGGAACATGTCGCTCCGGCGCACATTGCACGCTTTTTCAGCGCGCAGCGAAAGTCCTCGCAACAACACGCACTTGCGCCTCGAACACCCCGCGTTATGCACAGGATGTTCAGCGCAACTGTGGATAACGTCGGCGCTGACTGTCCCGCTCGCGCGCCGGAAAGGATCCACAGCGTCGGCCCTTACCGCGATTCGCGCGGGCGCAAGACGCGTACGCTCGAACGTTATGACCGACCCGGCGCGACACCGGTCCGATTCACCGCGCGCGATGCGTTTGCCAGCGCCACGCTCAGGTGGCGGCGCGCAACCCGCAGCGCGGTGTCGACGGCACCGTCCGGATCCGCATGATCCTGACGGTCCACGGGAAATCGCAGCAGCGGCGTGTCCGGCTTGGCTCCCAGCTCCATCGCCGACACTTGCACCTCCCATCCACGGCTGACACCTTTGCGTAGCGTCCTGTAGGCCGTTGCGCAGATGACGTGCTGTCCGAAGAGCTCGGTACGCTCGATACGATCCATGCGTAGGTCCTTGAAAGATGTGAAGAGTTGGTCGAGCGCGGCGGCGGCACGCAAAACGCATGGCCGCCGTCATGGCGAGAGCTTAACTTCGTTAACGCGCGTTGTGAACAGTCCTTCGACGTGCGAGATCCAGCGCGCGTCCGCGAGCGCGACCATAATCGCGCAACGCGTCTCCTCCATGTTGACCAACCACCGCCGCCGGCAGGGACGCGATGATTCCGACAGCGGACTCGAGGCGTGACGTGCTCTCGCTGTGGCAATCCTGTCAACCGGATCAGCAGCACGCGGACATCGCCGCCACACCTTCGTTGCAGCGACAGGCGCTGGACGATCGGTACGGATGTCCTGCCCCGATGCATCGCATCTGCTACCCGCTCGCCCGCGTCTATCGCGATCCCGACGAGGACGAGGGGGAGAACGACGACGGCGAGGACGAGGAGGAGGACGATGAGGAGGAGGATGACGACGCCGACGAAGATGTTCTCCGCGTCGCGCCTCCTGCCGCCGGATCTTTCGCCAGTGAGCCCTCTGGCGACTGCAGGGCGCCAGTCGGCAGGTACTCGCGCTGGTTCGAAGCGGGCGTCGAGCACGCGGGGCCATGGAGCATGCCGTTCCGGACGTGTCGGTCAAGATGCTCGACGATGAGTTGAAGGCCCGCCGCTAGCGCGAGACGGCGGTCAGGCGCAGCATGGGAGCCGTTCAGACCGGAGGAGGTCCACCCGGCAAGATCACGCTGCCGGTCTTCGAGTTGCGGGGCGGGGGCAAGACCGTGAAGACCGCTGGCCTGGGGTTCGATCTCGCGCAGGAGGGGGATGCGGTGGCGCGGCCGGCGCCGGCGCTCGGAGCGGACAATCAGGCGCTCGTTCGCGCAGGTGAAGCGCTCGCGCGGTAGCTTCTGCCGCCGCGAGCTAGCGCCCGGGCACGGCCCTCGGGCCCGCGCTTTCGCCGGGGTGATCAGTCATAGCCCCACTGCCTCGGCCACCAGCCGCGCCAGATCCGCGCGCAACTCGCGCTTGATCTCCGCGTAGCGCGGATCGCCGATCCGGTTCGCAAGCTCGTACGGATCGTCCTCCAGGTCGTACAGCTCGTCCACGTCCTCGCGGTTCACCCAGTGGATGAGCTTGTGGCGCTCGGTGCGCACGCACTTGTAGGTCATGCCGATCAGCCATGGCAGCGCGTTCTCGGTGAAGTACTCCGCCAGGAACGACCGGCGCCAGCCCGCCGTCTCGCCGGCGAGGAGCGGCGCGAGCGAGCGGCCCTGGATCTGAGCGCCGGGCGTTCCGCCCGCGAGGTCGATGAGGGTCGGCGCGATGTCGAGCGCCAGCACGAGCTCGCTCGCCTCGGTGCCGGCTTTCGCGAGCGGCGGATAGCGCAGCACGAACGGCGCGCGGATCCCCTCCTCGTACGCGAACCGCCGTTCCGGGCCGAGAGCGTGCTCGCCGAAGAAGTAGCCGTTGTCCCCGAGAAAGAGGATGAACGTGCGGTCGAGCTGCCCGGTGCGCTCGAGCGCGTCGAAGAGCAGGCCGACGCCTTCGTCGACCGAAGCCATCATCGCCGCCCGGAGGCGAATCTCCTCCTGCGTGCCGGCGTGGATCGATTTCAGCACCGCCTGCGATTTCTCGCCGCGCTTGATGCCGAAAGCTTCCGCCCAGGCCGGCTTCGACTTCACCACTTCCTCCGGCGCAAGCATGTTCGGCCGGCGCGGGAACTCGGCGCCCCGGTAGAGATCGGCGTGGCGCGGCGCCGGCTTGTAGCCGCCCTGCCGGGTGAGGTCGAGCGTCCCGTCGGGCGCCTGATAGGCGTCCGGATGCACGGCCTTGTGCGCGAGGAAGAGGCTCCACGGGCGATCATGCTTCGACTCGACGAAGCCGACCGCGCGTTCGTTCAGCAGATCGGTGATGTAGCCGTTGTGCTGCCGGTAGACGCCGTTCTCGTTCAGCTTCGGGTCGAAGAGGCTGCCGTGCCCGTCGAAGCTCACCCAGAGGTCGTAGCCCGGACGCGGCGTGCCGTCGTTGCCCATGTGCCACTTGCCGATATGCGCCGTCTCGTAGCCGAGCGCCTGCAGCGCGACGTGGTAGTTCGGCAGCCGATGGCTGAGCGCGTCGCGCGCGACGTTGTCGATGATGCCGTGCCGGCTCGCGTACTGGCCGGTGAGGATGCTCGCGCGGTTCGGCGAGCAGAGCGGCGTAGTGTGGAACGCGCGCAGGCAATTCGCGCCCTCGTGCGCGATGCGATCCACGTTGGGCGTCTTCATGTACGGGTGCCCGCCCGCGCCGAACTCGTCGAAGCGCAGGTCGTCGATCAGGATGACGATGAAGTTGGGGCGTTCGGCCATCTTGCCTCCGCGATTCGTACGCTGCGCGGAGGCACCGCCCCTCGCACTCCCCGAGCCGGCGAAAGCCGCCGCCGCAGCGGCGATTCTTCTAGGGGGGTCGACGGAGATGGTAGCCGCAAGTCCACGGTTCATGCTGAAATCGCGGCATGGACGCCGTTCTCTTCGATCTCGGCAAGGTGCTGCTCGACTACAACCCGCGCTATTACTACGAGCGCTTCTTCGCCGGCGACGAGCTTGCGCTCGATCGCTTTCTCGCCGAAGTGGTTCCGGGAGATTGGGTGCTCGAGATGGATCGCGGCACGCCGATGGACGAGGCGATCGCGACGCGCCAGCAGCGGTTCCCGGAGCACGCCCCGCTGATCGCGCGCTGGAAAGAAGGCTGGCCGCACATGGTGCGCGCGGAGATTCTCGGCACGGTCGCGGTGCTCGACGAGCTCCGGCAGCGCGGACGCCGGCTCTATGCGCTCACCAACTTCTCGCACGAGACCTGGCCGGTCGCGCGCGCGCGGTTCGAGTTTCTCGGCTGGTTCGAGGACGTCGTGGTATCGGGGGAGGTCGGCCTCGTGAAGCCCGATCCGCGGATCTACCGGCTCGCGATCGACCGGTGCCGGCTGGAGCCGGCGCGCACCGTGTTCGTAGACGATCTACTGGCTAACGTCGAGGCGGCGAGCGCCGAGGGCCTGCACGGGCTGCACTTCTCGACCCCCGAGCGGCTGCGCGCGGACCTGGCTGCGCTCGGGCTGCTCTAGTCTTCAAGATACGAGGGGGCACGGCCTGGCACCCCCTTCGTGCTCCCCGAGCCCCAGGAGCATCGCCGCCAAAGCGGCGGTTTCCCCCTTTCAGGCACCCCTCGCCTTCTCCTCCATACGCCGGTCGAACCGCTCGACGTTGACGACAACGCGCTCGTGCGTGCCTTCGCTGATCGCCTCGCGCTCGTCGCGCGCCGACACCCGGAATCTGAGCGTCCTGCCCTCGACGGCGATCAGCTCCGCCTCCGCGTGCACCTTCATCCCGACCGGCGTCGCGGCGAAATGACGGACATCGAGGTGGACGCCGAGCGATTGGTGCCCCAGCGGGAGGAGATTCTCGACGGCGGCGAGCGCCGCCGCCTCCAGCAGATTGATCACGACCGGCGTCGCGAGCACCAGTACGCGCCCGCTCCCGACATGCGGGGCGGTGTGCTCGGCGGCAACGACGAGATCGACCTGCCCGGTGAGCCCGGGCGAGAGTTGAGACGAGAGATCCATGTTTGCTCCGCGGCCCATCGCAGCAGCGCGACGCCGAGCCTCGTCATTCTGCATGGAGTAACGACCCTGCGTCGACGGCGCGCGTCTGCCCGACCGGTCACGGTCGCGCCCTGGTTTCAGCGCGCCCGCAGCGGGGCGTCCGGCGAGGCGATGCCCGCGTTGCGCCGCAATTTGCTAGTCTTCCGTCGACGATTCTCCCGAGGTGAACCGCATGAGAGCCACCCTCGCCGCCGGACTCGCTACCCGCCGCAACCTCGTGGTCGACGAATCGCGCGTGATCGGCTTCATGGGCGACGACTGTCGCGTGTACGCGACGCCGCGGATCATCAGCGACATCGAGTACGCCTGCCGCAACTTGCTCCTCGGGCATCTCGAGGCGGGCGAAGACTCGGTCGGGACGAAGGTGAACGTCGAGCACGTCGGCCCGGCGCTCCTGGGCGCCGAGGTGTCGATCGACATCCGCGTGATCCACGTCGACGGCCGCCGCGTGACGTTCGAGGCGACGGTGAAGGACGGCGCCGACGAGGTGTTGCGCGGCACGCACGAGCGCTTCGTAGTGGCGGTGGAGAAGGTCCGCGAGCGGCTGCTCAGGAAGAAGGCGCAGCAGGCGCAGCAACAACAGCAGTAGGAGCGTCTTTCCGGATGACCGAGCCGACATCGCCCGACCGCTTGCTGCCGGCTGCGCCACAGCTGCCTGTGGCGTGGTACTTCGATCCGGAGATCTTCGCGCGCGAGCAGGCCGCGCTCTTCGACAACGGTCCCGGGTACGTCGGGCACGAGCTGATGGTGCCGAAGGAGGGCGACTACATCACCCTCGAAGCGAGCCGGCACGCCCACGCGCTGGTGCGCAGCGACCGCGGCGTGAACGTGCTCGGCAACGTCTGCCGTCATCGCCAAAGCATGCTGCTCGAGGGCCGCGGAAAGATCCGCAACATCGTCTGCCCGCTGCACCGCTGGACCTACGATCTGAACGGCAAACTGCTCGGCGCACCGGAGTTCGCGACGACGCCGGACATGCCGCTTCCCTGCGCTCTGCCGCGCTCCTGGCACGGCCTGCTCTTCGCGGGCGAGCGCGACGTTGCGGCGGACCTGGCCGATTTCAGCCTCGCCGCCGACTACGACTTCTCGGGCTACGTCTTCGACCGGATCGTGGTCGACGAATGCGCGTTCAACTGGAAGACGTTCTTGGAGATCTATCTCGAGCTGTATCACGTGCAGCCGTTCCACCCCGGACTGCAGGAGTTCGTCGACGCCGGCAACTACAAATGGGGCTTCGGCGAGCGCTGGTCCTACCAGATTCTCGGCATCAAGGACGAGTGGCGCCACCAGGTGTCGCCGAACTACACGCGCTATCGGGACGCGATCCTCGCTTACAGCGGCGGCGAGTTTCCGAAGTACGGCACGGTGTGGTCGATCTACTACCCCAACGTGATGCTCGAGTGGTATCCCTACTCGCTCGTCGTCAGCACGCTGATCCCGCGCTCGCCGGAGCACACCACGAACGTGCTCGAGTTCTACTACCCGGAGGAGATCGCGCTCTTCGAGCGCGGGCTGGTGGAGGCGCATCAAGCCTCGTACGCGGAGGCGGCCGCCGAGGACGCGCAGATCTGCACCCGGCTCCACCGCGGCCGCAAAGCGCTACACGCGCTGGGGCAGGACGATCGCGGCCCCTATCATTCGCCGCACGAGGACGGAATGGTGCACTTTCACGAGTTCCTGCGGCGGGAGCTGGAGACGTAAGCGGCCGCGTATCTTGGCGCCGGGCGGCCGGGGCGGCGGCAACCGGCGCGGGCCGCGCGGGCTGCTCGCCGATCATCACCGTATTGCTCGTTCCGTCCACGACGGACGATCGCTGCGGCACGACCGGTACGGGGAGCTGCAGCGCCGAAGGCGCACGGTGCACCGCGCGAGGGTTCTTCGACTCGCCCGGAACCCCTTCGATCTTGAGAAAGGGATAGAAAATGCCCGTGGCGCGGCCCGCGCCTGCGGACAGCCTCCGCGGCCCGGCGTCCGTCGCCGGTGTTGCGCTGCCGGGCACCCCGCTGATCAAGACCTCCCTCAGAACTACTTCCGGCCGGCCTTCCGCCGCAGGTACAGGTTGTTCGCCGCCAGGGCACCGATTACGAGCCCGGCGCCCGCGAGCTCGACGGGCTCGAAGCGCCGGCCCTGCGCATACCCGATCGCGAACACGATGACGGGCATCAGGTTGAGCATCAGCATCGCGTTGAGCGCGCCGATGCGTTTGGTGCCGGCATTCCAGCAGATCATCGAGAGGAGCACGCCGAAGAGCGCGAGAAACGCGAGCTCCAGGCCGACCGCCCGGAGGTCCACCAGGCTCGGCACCCGCGCGAGGCCGAACGGCACCAGTGCCGCGGCCACGATGAGGAGCCCGATCGAGCCGGGGATGAGCGTGAGCAGCGTGAACTTGAGCGCGGACCAGCCCCGGAAGCTCTCGGTCCCCATGGTGTAAACGACCCAACACGCGGCGCCGGCTAGCACCAGCGCATCGCCGACGATCTCGCCTCTCCCGAGCGCGAGCGCGAGGCTGCCCTTGGTGACGACGAGCACCACGCCGGCGAACGCGGTCGCGATGCATCCGAGGGTGAACCGCGACGGCCGCCGGCCGTGTAGCCACCAGTCGGCGATCGCGGTAATCGAGGGCTGCAGCGAGACGATGATCGCCGCGTGCTCGGGGCGCGTGATCGCGAGCCCGGCGAACACGAGCGCCGGCGACCCTGTCATCCCCACGAGGCCGACCACGGCCGCCGGCCACCCGCGGCCGTAGTAGCGGAACGCAGCGCGCCCGTCGCGCCATGCCATCCCCGCCGCGAGGAGCAAGGTCGCCACGCCATAGCGGATCGCCGACACGTGGAACGGGTCGACGCTCGCGAACGCCGCCTTGGCAACCGGGAACTGCGCGCCCCAGATGACGACCGCCGCGAACGCGAGCGCGGCCCCGGAAGCGAGCGGTTGTTGCATCGAGTGGATTCGTCGGACCGGCGGAGACTACACGACCTCGAGCAGCCTTCGTCATGCCGGCGAAAGCCGGCATCCAGCGGGCGTCGACCTAATTAGTGCACTGGGCCGCGGCTTTCGCCGCGCCGGCGAGGGACGCTAGAGCTTGCGTGCGACGACCTGGTCGCGCCCGCCCCTGACCGCTTCGGCGAGGGCTTCGTCGGCGCGGCGAACGAGGCTGTCTGGGGTCCACTCGGCGGTGTCGTCGCTCGCCGCGACGCCTAAGGTCATGGTCAGCGTGAGCTGTCCCGCGCCGACCTTGACCGGCGTCTTGCGAATACGGTGGCGCATCCGCTCGGCGAGCGCGCCGGCGTTCTCGAGATCGCAGCGCGGGAGGAAGACCAGGAACTCGTCCGGTCCGAAGCGCGCCACCGTGTCCGAGCGCCGCACGATGGTGCGGATGCGGTTGGTGATCTCCAGCAGCACGGCGTCGCCGGCGCTTTTGCCATTTTCCTTGACCACGGTGTCGAACGCATCGATCTCGCCGAGGATGACGCCGACGCCTTCCCGCTCCCGGCGCGCGCGGTGGAACTCGCGATCGAGCAGCTCGAACATCGCGTGGCGGTTCCAGAGCTGCGTGCCGGTATCGATCAGCGCGCGCTTGCGCAGACGCTCGCTCTGCTCGACGAGCTGCGCCTGCGCGCGGCCGAGCGTGACGAGCTTCAGCTCCGACTCGACCAACCGCGCGAGATCGCGCAGCAGGATGAGGTCGCCTTCGGCGAGCGCGTTCGGCATCCGGTCGCACACGCCGAGGACGCCGGCGACCGAGCCGTCGGGGGCGACCACGAGCGCGCCGGCGTAGAACCGCACCTGCAGCCGGCCGGTCACCCAAGGGTGATCCTGGAAGCGGTGGTCGCCCAGCGTGTCGTTGACGAGGAGCGGCCCGGCCTGATCGAGTGTCGCGGTGTCGAAGGCGACCTCGGTGCCGAGCACGGTCGACGGCACGCCCTGAGCGGCGAAGAGCTTGAGCTTCCCCTCCTTCATCAGCGACAGCGACACGACCGGTACGCGGAAGAGGCGCCGCGCGAGGCGGGTGATGATGTCCAGCCGCTCGGCGAGCGCCGATGCCGGCGCGGTGTCTTGGTCGGAATGGGACGGTTGGTCCTGCGCCTCGGTCGTCATGGTGGTTGCGGGGTGGCTCGCGAACCCACCCGGTGCCGGCGATGATGCGAGCTACAGACCAGAAAGTCCATCAAAAACCGCAGGATGTTGCGGGTTTTGTCGATCTTCCCTGGGGTTCGCCGCGCGGCCTGCGAAGCGCGGACGCTGGCCACCGCGGGAGATATTTCCCGCGTACCCTGCGGAACCCCGGCATGGCGGAGAAGGTCTACCCCTGAACGTCTCCCACCACCGCTGTCACACCACCGTAGAAGGCCCGCAGCAGAATCGGGCCGCTTCCGATGCGAACCATCGACGACCTCGTCCGCGAACGGACGCCGCGCGCGGACGTTGCGTGCTTCGTGCGCCAGGAGCCGCTCGCGGCCTATCTCGCGCGGGCCGACTACGTATCGGCCTCGACGCTCGCCCGCGCCGCGCGCACGGGCGATGTGCTGCGGGCCTCCCGGATCGAGAACGATCCCGCGCAGCGCCTGGCCCAGGCGCTCCACGCGCTGGTGCTCGAGCCGGCGCGGTTTGCGCTGGACTACTTCGTGCTCGATCGGGCCCCCGACGCCTCCCCGGCGTCGGGCGAGCCGGAGACGACTGGGCAGCGGACCTGGCTCTCGAGCGCCGAGTACGCGGCGATCGCGGGTGCGCGCGAGGCGATCCGCGCGTATCCGCGCGCGTCGCTCGCGCGCAGCCTCGACGACGGCATGAAGGAGCTGTCGGTCTACTGGACCGACGAGTCCGGCCGCCGGTGGAAGGCGCGGCCCGACTGCTTCTCACCCGAGCTCGTGCTCGAGCTGAAGACCACCGGCGACGTGCGGCCGCGCGCGTTCGCGCGCACGCGCCGCCGCTTCGGCTACGACCTCAAAGCGGCGCACTATGTGGAGGCGGTGCGACGGCTCACCGGCCGCACACCGCGCTTCGCCTTCGTCGCGATCGAGCTGACCGCGCCGCACTACGTATGGCTTTACGAGCTGTCCGCGGCGGAGCTCGGGCGCGGCGCCGCCGAGCTGGCCGCCGCGCGCGCGGCGTTGCCGCATCCCCGAGTCGCGTCGTCGAGGTGATCGAGGCGTTCACGCGCGGTAGAATCCGCGCCGCTCCGCCGCGACGCGCGTCACCAGCCTGTTCTACCTGACGCCGGTCATCGCGGTCGCACTCGAGTTCCTGATGTTCGAGGTCGTCCCGACCGCCCTCAGTCTCGCCGGAATCGCGATCACTTGCCTCGGGGTGGCGCTCGTCGCCTGGCGGTCGCGCGACCCCGCCCACGCCGAGCCGTGACAGATTGCCGCGGTCCGCGGTCTAAAACGATCGCCCGGCACGGCCCGCGCGCACGAAGCGTGGGCCGTTCGCGCTTCAGCCCCGCTCGCGCCGTAAGCGGCGCGTCGCCGCACGCGCGGTACAATCGCGGCCCGTTCCGAGCCCAAGTGTGAAGGAGGCCGCATGAAGCGCATCGTGCTCTTCGTCCTGACGAACATCGCCGTGCTGGCGGTGTTAACCATCGTGCTCAAGGTGCTCGGCCTCGACCAGGCAGTCTCGCAGCAGGGCATCCAGTTCGGACAGCTGCTCGCCTTCTCGGCGGTCGTCGGTTTCACCGGCGCGATCATCTCGCTCCTCATCTCGAAGCCGATGGCGAAGTGGTCAACCGGCGCGCAGATCATCGACGGCTCGGAAGGCACGACCCAGCACTGGCTCGTCGAGACGGTGCGCCGGCTCTCCCAGCGGGCCGGCATCGGCATGCCCGAAGTCGCGGTCTACGAGGGCGAGCCCAACGCGTTCGCAACCGGGGCGTTCAAGAACTCGGCGCTGGTCGCCGTCTCGAGCGGGCTGCTGCAGTCGATGAGCCAGGAGGAGGTCGAGGCGGTGCTCGGCCACGAGGTCGCGCACGTCGCGAACGGCGACATGGTGACGATGACGCTCATCCAGGGGGTGGTGAACACCTTCGTCGTGTTCCTGTCCAGGATCGTCGGTTCGATCGTGGACCGGGCCGTCTTCAAGAGCGAGCGCGGCACCGGACCCGGCTACTTCATCACCGTGATGATCTGCCAGGTGGTGTTCGGGCTGCTCGCTTCGATCATCGTCGCGTGGTTCTCGCGCCAGCGCGAGTTCCGCGCCGACCGCGGCTCGGCCGATTACCTCGGCAACCCGCGGCCGATGATGAGCGCGCTCGCGCGCCTCGGCGGGCTCGAGCCCGGCGCGCTGCCGGAGTCGATCAAGGCGATGGGGATCAACGACCGCCCGGGCTGGATGGCGCTCTTCTCGACCCATCCGCCGATCGAGCAACGCATCGCGGCGCTCCAGTCCCTGAGCAAATAAGGCGCACGAGCCATGATCGATTTCTACACCGCCGGCACCAGCAACGGCCATCGCGCCGCAATCGCCCTCGAGGAGTCCGGCCTGCCTTACCGGGCCCATAAGCTCAATCTCATGGCGGGCGATCAGAAGAAGCCGGAGTACCTGGCGATCAATCCCGCCGGTGCGATCCCGGCGATCGTCGATCACGAGGGGCCCGGCGGCAAGCCGCTCGCACTCGCCCAGTCCGGCGCGATCGCGCTCTATCTCGCGGAGAAGAGCGGGCGCATGCTGCCCCAGGATCCGGCCCGCAAGGCCGCCGCCCTCAACTGGCTGATGCACGCCTGCACCGACTGCGCGGTGACCGGCGGCGCGCTCTTCCAGCTCAACAGCGCCGCGCCGGAGAAATCGCCGGCGAACATCGCGTTCTTCGAGCAGCGGCTCGTCAACCTCGTCGGCGTATGCGAGCCGCGCCTCGCCGGGCGCGAGTATCTCGCCGACGAGTTCTCGGTCGCCGACATCGCTCTGTACCCGATCGTGAATCAGCGTCGGGCCGCGTTCGAGCAGGCCGGGAAGTTTCCCCACCTGCTGGCATGGCTCGCGCGCGTCGGGGCGCGGCCGGCGGTAGCCAAGGGCATGCAGGTCTCGGTCTAACCCTTCCTGCTACCCCTTCCCTTCCGTCTTCCGGGCTACACCCTCGGGTTGAAGACACCTCCGCGTCCGATTCCTAGACTCGATTACGGTCGTCCAGCACGCCGGGGCATCGTGGGCCCTTGCCGTTCGATGACCGGCCCTCCCGGTGTCACGGATCCTCGCCAGCCGGCTCGTCATGTTCATCGCATGGATTTACAAACGCTGGGGCGCGGCGGTGCTGCTCGCTCTCGTCAGCCTGCCGGCATTCGCCGGCACGACCGAGTCATTCACTTTCCGCGCAAAGGATTACGCCGGGTCGCGTGACCGCCAGTACAAAGTCTACGTTCCCGATGGTCTCAGCGGTCCTGCCCCGATGGTCATGGCGCTGCACGGGTGCCAGCAAACGAATGACGACGTCCTGCGCGATTGGGGGTTGACTGCAGCCGCCGATCGCTTCGGCTTCATCCTGGTTGCCCCGTTTATCACCAGCTACGACGGGCTGCGCAATACCAACTGCTGGGGCTTCTGGTTCGACGCCCACCGGCACGAAGGCAGGGGCGAGCCGGAGGACCTGCATCAGATCGCCCGCGAGGTCGAGTCCCGCCGCAACGTGGATCCGGCGCGCCGTTACATCACCGGCCTGTCGTCCGGTGCCGCGATGAGCGTGGTCGCGGCCACCACGCACAACGAGTACTGGGCCGCCGCAGCCAGCGCGGCGGGCCTCCCCTACGGCGAGGATGCGGCGTCGGTGTCGCTATCGGGCCAGTGTCCCGGCATGGCGACCTTCCATTCCGTCGACCGCATCGCGGCCGACATGCGTACCGAACTGGACGATCGCTACGCGATTCCCTTGATGGTGCTGCAGAACGACCGCGACTGCACCGTCGTTCAGCCGGCCGGCCGCAATCTCCGCGACGCGCATTTGCGCGTGTTCGGCGATGCAGCCCACGACACCCCGGCCGAGGCCCGCGCGACGCAGCGCGCCTGCACACCGGTAGCTGGCGAGGACTACGGCTGCCAGCAGGTGTTCTACACCGTCGATGGCCGGAGCGGCAGCCGCTCGCTGGTGGAGACGGTGTTCTACAGCGGGCCGCTCGTCACGCCGAACACCGCCGACACCGATCGCGGGCATTACTGGATCGGCGGCGAGAACGGCAACAACGGCCGGTGGTCGCTCTCGCGCGGACCGAGCTACCCGGACATCGTCTGGGATTTTTTCTCGCGCCACCCGCGCGGCGGCGCCACGCCTGGGGGTCTTCCCCAAATCCGACTCAACGGCGACAATCCGTTGCAGATCAACGTGGGGCAGGCGTTCGTCGATCCCGGCGCGACCGCGACCGACCCAGAGGACGGCAACCTCCCGGTGAGAGCCGACTGCACCAGTGTCGATCCGAGCCGTGCGGGCCGCTATAGCTGCACGTACAGCACCACCGATAGCGCGGGGAACACCGTTTCGGCGACCCGCAGCGTGGTGGTCTTGGACCCGGCCGCTCCGGTCTGCGCGACGGCCACTGACTCGCCCGCGACGCACGTCGCCGCCCGGCGCGCCGAGGCCGGCGGCTGGTTCAACCTTCGTGCGTTGTCCACCGGCGACCGGCAGGACATCGGTTTCGCGTGGGACGTCTGGTCGCGCGTCACACTTTACGAAGGCACGCCGGGGCGCTGGTATGCGCGCCGGCCCGACGGTTGTACGCGTTGAGGTACCGCTGCCGCCTCCGGGCGGCGATGACGAACTGACACACAGGGAGTGCGTATGTATCCATGGCTCTGGATCTGGGCGCCGACGTTTCACTTTCCGTTCAGCGGCAGTGTCGCGCAGGAGATCGCGCCGGACACCGACTGGTTTTTCGATGCCATTCCCCCCGCGGCAGGTGACGGGCGTCTCGAGCAGAAGATCGTCGAAGTCGCGTCCTACGGTCGACAGCTCGGGCTGATCAGCGAGATCGTGCTTGCGCTTGCCGATGGCAAGGACGTGAAGGAGGGCGAGGCTCGCCAAGCGCTCGAGCGCCTAAAGGCGATCGACGCCGAGATCGAAGCGATCAAAGTCGCGGACAACGCACGGGTTGCGGAGGCGGCGATCGTCCTCCTGCGCAAACTCGGCAAGAGCGATCGGGCGCAACTGCACCGGGTGCTCGAGCTCGTGAGCGCGGAGCCGCCTCAGATCGCGTATGTAGACGCGGCGAAGTGAGTGTTGCCGCGGCAGCGATGTTGAGCGAGTCGCAGCGGAGCAGCTACCGTGGGGTCCCAGCCGTCGTGATCGTCGGCGGTCGCCTCGCGCTCTTCGGTGGCGGCCATCTTGTCAAACAGCGTCAGCCCGAGGCCGCGCCGGCGTCGAGACCAAGGGATCGGCTTGCCCTCGGCAGACGCGGATCGTTCCGGCGCCAGCTCCCGTCCCGGCGAACGCCGGGATCCAGAGCATAGGCCCTGGCTTTCGCCGGGGCGACGTCACTCCTGCTTGAGCCCGAGCTCCTTCACGAGCTTGCCCTTGAGCTCGTAGTCCGCCGCGAGCCGCTGCGCGAACGCCGCGCCGGTCATGAACACGACCGGCTGGTTCAGTTTGTGCGCCTGCTCGCGGAAGGCCGCCGACTGCGTCGCCTGCTCGCACGCACGCTCCAGCGTGTCGAGTACGGGGCGCGGGGTCCCGCGCGGCGCATAGATCCCGTTGAGCCCCGGCGGTATGTACGCGAAGCCAAGCTCGGTGACCGCGGGGGCGTTCGGCTCGCCCGGGTGGCGCTTGTCGCTGAACACCGCGAGCACGCGTAACCCCCGCCCCGAGATCGACGAGATCGCCGGCACCGCGAACGCGAGCTCGCCGCCTAGGAGCTGCGGCAGCATCGGGCCATCGCCGCGATACGGCACCTGCGTCACCTCCACCTTCGCGGCGGAGGCGAGCGCGGCCATCGAGAGGTGCGGCAGCGTGCCAAGGCCAGCATGGCCGTAGGTGAGCTTGCCCGGCTGCGCGCGCGCCGCGTCGACCAGCTCACCGAGCGTCTTGTAGGGCGAGGCCTGCGTCACGGCGACCGCAAACACGTTTTCGAACACTTGGCACACCGGCACGAACGACTCGAACCCGTACGACAGGTTCTTCATGACGTGCGGCGAGTTGGTGATCGGCGTCGAGGGCGAGAACGCCAGCGTGTAGCCGTCTGGCTTGGCCGCGGCGACCGCGCCGAAGCCGATGGTGCCCGCGGCGCCATCGCGGTTCACCAGCACAAAGGATTGACCGAGGATCCGGCCGAGCTCAGCGGAGAACGCGCGGCCCATCGCGTCGACCCCACCGCCGGCCGCGTACGGCAGGACGACCTGCACCGGCCGATCGGGATAGCGTTCCTGCGCAAAGGCGGACCCCGCGCAAGCGAGCAGTACGACGATCAGGCTACGCATCGCTCTCCTCTAGCTGCCGCTTAGGAAGGGGGTCGGGAATAGCGGCGGTCGGGCATCTCGAGGCGGTTACGCCGCCAACCCCCGGCTCATCCGTTCGTCCGAGCGGGCGCGCTCCCCCCTCGGCACTGAGGTGTCGGCGTCAGCCGCCGAGCTCCACGATAACCTTCCCGATCGCGCCCTCCTCCACCGCGAGATGCGCGCCGGCGTGACGCTCGGGCGGAAACGAATGGTAGCGCGGATGAACTGCGCCGCGGTTCCGAGCGGGCGCTGCCAGCCGGTGCTATGCAGCCAGACGCGCGCTCCTATCCGCCTGCCGTCGACGCCGGCGCCCACCTTGTCGATCGTCCCCGCGCCGTCGTTGTTCGGCACCGCCCAGGGGAACGCAAGCCGCTGGTTGCCGAAACCGGCGCGCCGCTTCACGTCCGGGTTCGAGAAGTTCGCGGACCTCTTTCACCAGCGCTTGAAGGTGCTTTTTCCGGACCGCGTCCTGTGACAGTGCTCCGGCAGCGTTCCCGGGGTCGGCTGACCGCCTGGAGCCGGTGCTTCGAGGTCCAGGCGGTCCCGATCCAGCCGCTTCACCGCGGCATCCACAGCCGCTGCGTCACCGCCAGTTCTCCGATGCGGCGGCCCATCGCGGCGCCGACTTCGGTGGCGCTGCGGTAATGGATGCCGGCGTAGATGCGGGCCTCCGACACTTCCCGCACGAAATCGTCGGTGCTCGTCCAGCGCCGCGCCGCGCCGTTCGCGGTCGGGCTGCTCGTCGTCAACACCGGGATCGGACCGTCGCCGATCTCCGCTTCCAGCACTGCACAGACGGCCCCCGCGAGGATGCTGTGCCCGCTCGGATACTCGGGGTGCATCGGCGCGTCGATGAGGGGCGCCCACGACCCTTCCCGTTCGGTTGCCGCATTGCCGTCGATGTCGCCGTTGCGGATCGCGGTGGCCGGGCGCCAGAAGTTGTAGTGGTACTTGGCGTCGAAGACCGCGATCATCGCATCGTCCATCGCCTGCGCCACCGCCGCGAACAGGCGGGCGTTCTGCGCTACCTCGCGCCCCGGCATACGGGCGACCGAATGCACCACCCCGTAATAGATCGGCGGCAGCGAGTACTCCCAGAAGTTGGCGATGTCGGTCTGCTCGGGGCTACGGCGCGTGCTCACCTTGCCGCCGAGCGCCTTGACCTCGTTGTACTCGCGCGCCCAGGCATCGCTCGCCAGCGCCGGCGGCGGACCCGGGCGGAACTGGGTCGAGCTCGTCATCAGCCACGGCTTACGCTGCGACCACTGCGGGACCGCCGGTGCCGCCGTGGGTACGTAGGCCCCGGCCGTGGTGTGCGGCCGATACGCCGGCGTCGCAGCGGCACCGTCGTCGGCGCGCGAGGCGAGGACCGCAGCCGCGGCCCTCTCTCCGACGGAGATGCCCGCTGCCTTTGCCGGGCCCTCGGCGATCCTCGCCAGTGCTGCCTGGTAGGCCGCGTCGATCGCCGCCTGCTGCGACGGGATGAGCTTCGCAAGCGTGACCCGGTTGGCCGCGGCGACCGCGGCATCGACCGAGGCGCCGCGCAGGCTTGGGGCTGCGTCGCGCCAGGCACCGGTAGTCACCGCCTCATGGACGGCCGTCTGCACGATGGCTATCACCCGGACGGCCGGTGGCGTTCCGAGCTTCGACTCGACGACGATTTCGCCGGCCTTGATGTTCCAGTCGGTGATCACGTCGGCGTTCGCGTTGATCGCCGGAGCGGCGAGCAATGCTGCCGCCAGGGTGATGCGCATTGCGTGGACTCGTGTTGCGTTTTGCATGATCGTTCCTTTCCTGATCAAGTGATTGGATCGGTGGCGCGCGCTCAGCGTTTGGTGATGACGACTTCGAGGTACTCGCTCGGCACGACCAGCGATGCCGCACCCGCGATGTTCATCTGCTCGAGCAGCGTCGTGATGTCGCGCTCCAGCGCCTGACTGGCTATCCCCTCGAGCGCGGCGAAGGCCTTGTGCGTCGGGCCGTAGAAATCGCGGAATACCTGCACCCAATGCGCGGCCGAGCGGTAGCGGAAACTGAACATGCGCCGCTCGCAACGGATCTGCGTCGCCTGCGCGCCGAACAGCTCGACGATGTGCGGCTCGGTGCCCCACAGGGCCGGCGACTTCAACCCTGCCGGCGGCGGCAGGTGGGCGCCGATCACTTTGAACAGCCGGCCGATGAACCCTTCGGGCGTCCAGTTCGCCATGCCGATGCGACCGCCGTCGCGCAGCACGCGAAGCATCTCGCGGGCGGTGCGGCCGTGGTCGGGGGTGAACATTGCGCCGAAGGTCGACAGCACGACGTCGAAGCTCGCGTCGGGGAACGGCAGTTCTTCGGCGTCGGCGGCCCGGAACTCGACCGACAGCCCCTCGGCCCGCGCGCGCTCGCGGCCCTTGTCGAGCAGGGCCTGCACGTAGTCGGTCGAAGTGACCTCGGCGAAGCGGCGTGCCGCGGCGAGCGTCGCATTGCCGTTGCCGGCGGCCACGTCGAGGACGCGCTCGCCGGCGCGCACGTCGACGGCCTCGGCCAGCGACTCGCCGACGATCTGCAAGGTGGTACCGATGACCGCGAAGTCGCCGCTGGCCCAGGTCGCCTGCTGGCGCTGCTTGATCGCGGCGAAGTCGGGCGCGGCGGGGCGGGTTTCGAGAGCAAGACTCATGGGATTCTCCTCGGGAACGGGTTGCAGCCTGCGGGGCAGGCCGGTCGACGAGAGCTACTCACGCCGACGAGCCTATTATTCGAGAGCCATGGGCATTGACGCTTCTCCCGGCGTCGTGCAGATTTGCCCGCGCGTCCGGATTTGCGGCGGCGATTGATCGTGCGTCCGCCGCGCTTGACCGAGCCTCCGCCCGCGCACCCGCGGTGAACCAAGATCCACTGTCCGATGTCCTGCGCAGCGTGCGACTGCGCGGCGCGGTCTTCTGGTACGTCAGCTGTTGCGACAGATGGTGTTCGTCGATGCCGCGCGGCACTACTTCGAGTCGCCGACGGCCGAGGCCTCGGGCTGGCTGGCTGCGCTGCGCGACCGCCACGTCGGCCGCGCAATCGCCTGATGCACGAGCGGCCCGCCGAGCCCTGGACGATAGACGACCTGAGCCGCCAGGTCGGCCTGTCGCGCTCGGCGCTGCACGAGCGTTTCGTCGAGTTGGCCGGGCAGCCGCCGATGCAGTACCTGACGAACTGGCGCATGCAGTGCGGCGCGCGCCTCCTGCGCGAAGGGGACGCCACGGTGGCGACGATCGCCCAGAAGGTCGGCTACGAGTCCGAGGCCGCCTTCGCGCGCGCCTTCAAGCGTCTGGTGGGGCAGCCCCCGGCGGTGTGGCGGCGCGCACAGCGCTTGTCGAGATAAACCACGCGGCCCCGAGGTCAGGGGCGCCGGACGCGCGCAGAGCTGTCGGCTGCGCGCGTCACGAGGCAGCCAAAAGGCAACGACCGTCGGCCAACCGCGAACTGAACCGGCGGTGCGATCTAGAAGAGATGCACCGCGGTCGGCGCGAACTGGCCGATCAGCGTGAAGGCGAGCCCGACGACCCCGAGCGCGGCGCCCAGCCATTTCAGCGCCATCACGCCGGTGATGATGGCGGCGGAGGCGAGGACGATCCCGACCTGGACCGCGCCCGAAGCGATCTCGAACTGATGATAGGCCGCGAGCGAGCGATCGCGCTTTTCCTCGGCGGCCTTGGCGCGCGCGGCGAGCTCCTTGCGGCCTTCGTTCGTCTCGGGCTCCGAGTCGTAGCGCGCCGCGGTCTTTTTCCAGGCGTCGATCTGCTTGTCGTAGGCGCCGCGGGCTTCGCCCGCCGCTGCTGCCGCGTCGAGCTGCGCCTGCTCCGCGGCGATGCGCACCGTCGTCATGCGGATCGTCTTGGCCTGAAAGAAAGCCCAGAGGTTCGACGCCTCGATGTTGTAGCTCAGCGCCGCGGTCTGCGCGCTCTTGCCGAGCGTCTCCGAGATCGCGAGCACCAGCGCGAGCAGCGCGATCAGCAGCGCGATCTTCTTGTTCGACGGATCGATGTGGCTTGCGGCGGACATGGCCGAGCCTCCCTGTTGGAAGAAGGCCGCCATTGTCGCCGCCGGCGCGGTTTTGCGTTCGCGCATGGACCGCTCGTTTGCCCCGCGGTGCCGCTCGTTCCCCCGGCGCTTGTATCGAGGTGCAGCAGGCGTAATCTCGCGTTGCAGGACGAGCCTCGCTGGTTCGAGGCACGTGGGTCTCCCTTACACGACATCACTCATCGGGAGAGCGGGTTGCGCCGCCGCGAGGTCGCCCCTTCGGGACCGTGGAGATCGGTAAGCTCTAGGCGTGGACATCCGCGCGCTCATCCGCACCATCCCGCACCATCCCAAGCAAGGGGTGATGTTCCGCGACATCACGACCCTCATGAAGGACCCGGCGGGCTTCCGCTGGACGATCGACGCGCTGGCCGGCCGCTGCGCGGGGCGCCGCATCGACAAGGTCGCCGGGATCGAGGCGCGCGGATTCATCGTCGCCGCTCCGATCGCCTTCGAGCTCCGCGCGGGTTTCGTGCCGCTCCGGAAACGCGGCCGGCTTCCGGCCGCTACGGTCGGCCACGACTACGCGCTCGAGTACGGCACCGACCGCATCGAGATGCACGTCGACGCGATCGCACCGGGCGACCGGGTGCTCGTGGCCGACGACCTGATCGCCACCGGCGGCACCGCGGAGGCGGCGGTCAAGCTGATCGAGGCAGCCGGCGGCACGGTGGTCGAATGCTGCTTCGTCATCGAGTTGGCCGAGCTGGGCGGTCGCCGCCGGCTGGAGGCGCTCGGACACACCGTGTTTGCGCTGTGCGCGTTCGAGGGGGAGTGACCGCGACCCCTGGACGGCGCTGATCGTCATCCGCGCCGGCACGCGGCCGCCGCGCGCCCCGCCGGAATCCCACTACACGCACCCGGCTCCCGCAGATGCAACTGCGCGGAGCGTCGCGGAGACCTTCTCCGCACTCCGCGCGCATCGCATCCGCTCCCTTGAAGACGGCGTATGAGCGGTCGGGCATCCCGCCCCGACTGTCCCCAGTGTCTACAAGGAGAGATCCATGAACTGTTCTTCCCCGATCGCGCTATCGCGCCGCACCTTCCTCGGCCGCGCAGGCGCTGCAACGCTCTCGACCGCCGCCGTCGCCCTGCTTGCCGGCAACCAGGCCATCGCGCAAGGCGGCTCCGCCACCATGCAGGACGTAAACATCCTCAACGTCGCGCTCGGCCTCGAGCACGAGGCGATCAACGCGTATCAGCTCGGCGCGATGTCCGGCCTCCTGCAGAAGCCGGTCCTCGAGGTCGCGGTGCTCTTCCAGGGCCATCACAAGGGCCATCGGGACGCGCTGATCGCGACCATCCGGAAGATGGGCGGCACGCCGGTCGCGGAGAAATCGCTCGACGAGTACGCGAAAGCGCTGCGTGCCGACACGCTCAAGTCGCAGGGCGACATCCTCGAGCTCGCGGCGCGGCTCGAGCTCGGTGCGACCAACGCTTATCTCGGCGTGATTCCGGCGTTCAAGGACGCCGGGCTCGCCAAGGTCGCCGGCCGGCTCGCGGCGGACGAGACGATGCACTGGTCGATCCTCTCGAATGCGATGGGCAAGCCGCTGCCGATGGCGGCGCTAACGTTCGGCGCGTAAGCACGCCCCACCCGAACCCTCCTCCGTCCGGCGGGGGAGGGAGAAGGAGATGACGATGATGCGCATCGTCCTCGCGGCGCTCGCCCTCGCCGGCGGCGCCGCGAACGCCGCGGATGCGGCGCGCGGGCGCGAGCTCTACGAGACCCGCTGCATCGCCTGCCACTCGATCGACGCGAATCGCGTCGGCCCCGCGCATCGCGGCGTCTTCGGCCGCAAGGCCGGCAGCGTCCGCGACTACGACTATTCGCCGGCGCTCAGGAGCGCGCGCGTGGTCTGGAACACGCAATCGCTCGAGCGCTGGCTCGCCGACCCCGAGAAAACGATCCCCGGGCAGCGGATGGGCTACTCGGTCGCCGGGGCGGCCGACCGCGCCGATCTCGTGGCGTACCTGCGCACCCAGGCAGAGTAGCGGTCGCGCGGGCGGCAGACCGTAGAATGCGGGCCTCCCGGGGCCCGCATTGCCGCTCGCGCTGATCTTCACCGTCACCGCTCTCACGCATCTCGCGTTCGCAGGCGCGCGCGTCTCGGTGGCGCTGCTCGCGCTGCACCTCGGCGCCTCGGCGGCGGTGGTCGGGGTGCTCGCCGCGCTGTTCGCGGCGCTGCCGATGTTCTTCGCCGTCCCGGCCGGCCGCGCGATCGACCGCATCGGCGCGTTCAGGCCGATGCTCGCCGGCTCGGTGGCGGTCGCCGGCGGTTGCGTGGCCGCGTTCGTCTGGCCGACTTTGGAGGCGTTGTACGCGGTGACCGTCGTGATCGGGTCGGGCGCGATGCTGTCGCACATCGCCTCGAACAACATCGGCGGCTCGATCGGCACGCCGGCGGACCGGCCGCGCAACTTCACCCTGATCGCGCTCGCGTTCTCGGTCGCGACCTTTGGCGGGCCGGTGCTCGCCGGCGTGGCGATCGACGGCCTCGGCCATGCGCGTGCCTTCCTCGTCCTCGGCATCGTGGCGGTCCTCTCGCTCTGCGCCATCATCGCCGGACGATCGCGGTTTCCCCCGCCCGCGCGCGCCGCCGGCCCGCGCGGGGAGCGCCGCATGATCGATCTCCTCCGCGTCCGCGCCGTGCGCCACGTGCTCGGGGCCGGCGCACTCCTCGCGATGACCTGGGAGATCTTCGTATTCGCGGTGCCGATCTACGGCACCGGGCTCGGCCTGTCGGCGAGCACCATCGGCGCGATCCTCGGCGCGTTCGCCTTCGCGACCCTGGTCGTGCGCATGCTATTGCCGGCGATCGCGCGGCGCGCTCGCGAGTGGACGCTGATCGCAGTGGCCTATGCGGTCGCGGTGGCGGTGTTCGCCGCGTTTCCGCTGGTGCGGCAGGCGCCGCTCCTGATGGGGCTCGGGTTCGTGCTCGGCCTGGGGCTCGGCATGACGCAGCCGATGCTGATGTCGCTCCTCTACGCGGCGGCGCCGGAAGGACGCTCGGGCGAGGCGGTCGGCATCCGCACCGGCATCATCAGCCTCTCGCAGACCGCGATGCCGCTCTTCTTCGGCGCGATCGGCGCCGTGCTCGGGATCGCACCGGTCTTCTGGGCGATGGCGCTCGTCCTCGCCGGCGGCACCGCTTTCGCGCGCGCGCGGGCGCGGCCCCCGGCCGAATGACGACGTGCGCCTACGTGCGCACGCCGCTTTCGCGCGCGGCGCGCCCCACGACGATGCGGAAGACGTGATCAAGGCCGCCGACAAGGCGCTCTATCGAGCGAAGCGGGGCGGGCGGAACCGGGTCTCGCGCTAGCGCGGGATTCGCGCCGGTAGCGTCGAGACCAGCGAGCGCGCTACTCGCAGGAGAACTCGACCACCGTCGCGTCCGCGTCGCCGGTGCGATGACCGAGCCCGATGCGCCCGCGCGCGCGGAGCATCAGCTCCTCGCGTCGCAGGCACACTTCGGCCTCGCCTGCGATCGCGACGAACGTGCCGTTCGAGCTGTGGTCGACGATGACGAACTTGTCCCGGCGCTTCTCGATGCTCGCGTGCTGGCGCGAGGCCTTGCGGTCGCCGACGACGATGTCGCAGATCGCCTCGCGGCCGAGCCCGACCTGGCCGGAGCCGGCGCCGTCGAACCACAGCTCGCGGTCACCGTAGGCGAGCCGCAGCCGCGGGACGCGCTCCTCGCGAAAGCGCGTGCCGAGCGTGGTGATCTCCTCGGAGTCCTGCCACACGAACTCGTAGATCTCCAGCGGCTCCCGCTTGCCCTTGACCGTGACGCGGTCGAGCATGCGCACCTTGTCGCGCGCGGGGCCGGCGAGACGCGCGACCACTTCCTGGGTGGCGATGATCTGGCCGACCTTGGCGAGCCCCGCGACGCGCGCGGCGGCATTCACGCAGTCGCCGTAGAGATCGCCGGCGTCCTCGATCACCGCACCGTAGTGGCAGCCGACATGAATGCCGAGCGCGGGGCCGCCGAGCGCCGTCTGCTCGAGCACCCGTACGTGCATCGTGCGCGCGGCCTGGAGGGCCGCATCCGCGTCGACGAAGGCGCACATCAGCCCGTCGCCGGTCGACTTGATCACCCGGCCCTTGAGGTCGTTCGCCGCATGCTGCAGCAGCCGCAGGCAGCTCGCGACCCGCGCGAGCGCATGGGCGTCGCCGAGCTCCTCGTAGAGCCGCGTGCTGCCGCTGATGTCGACGAAGAGCACCGTGCAGAGCGAGGGGGCGGCGGCCATTGGCGAAAGAGGACGTGGCGGGAAGAGGGTACGAGGTCGCCGCAGGCTAGGGGTTCAAGCGATCGGGGTTCAGATTGGGGTCCAGCGATCGGGGTTTCGTGATAGGCGCTTTGCGAATGGTATAGGGAATGCCGGCGCGCGAAGGCGAAACCGGCGCTTGCCCGGACGGGGCCTACCCCAAACGCTGCGGCGGCGGAAGCCGTCGAACGGCTAATGCAAACCGTCGATAAGGTGCCGTTCCTAAAGGCGATTGACGCGGAATGGCACCCGCGCCTAGTATCAGCCGGTAGGCCCGCACCGGTCGCGCGGGCGGAGGTTTTCCGGCGGCTCGTGCGAGGGATTGAAGCGGGTGGTGTCGCGGGACGTCGGGAAAGGAACGGGGTTTGCGGGCAGGTCTCGCTCAGAGAGTGCTGGGAGCGCTGGCGCTGGCGGGCGTCGTTGCCGTTGCCGTCGCCGCGGAACCGCCGGCCGTCGTCACGCTGCTCGAGGGCCAGGCTGCGCTATTGCGCGGCATGGTGCGCTACGCGCTCGCCGAGGGCGTGCGGCTGCAGGCCGGCGACATCGTGGAGCTCGGCGACAAGGGCGCGGCGCAGGTCGAGTTCGCCGACGGGTTCGTCCTCAGCCTGGGCCCGAAGGCCCGCTTCTTCCTCGGAGTGCTCGCCACCCGGGCCGCGAAAACCGGCGGCATCTCCGATCTCTACATCATGCAAGGGTGGACGAAGCTCACGTCGGCGAAGACCGCGGCGCCGGTGCGCATCACGACGCCGATGTTCGGCATCGCCACGGCGGATGCGACGGCGGTGATGCAGCTTGCCGACGGCGAGGGCGCGCTATTCGTCGAAACGGGCGAGGTGCGCGTCGCCGAGGGGTTCGTGAAGGCCGGCCCCACCAGCGCGGTGCGGCTCAAGGGCGGCGAGTTCTTCGCCCGCAAGGTCGACACGAAAGGTGCGATCGCGGCGCGGCCCGCAGCGGCCTTCGTCACGGCGATGCCCAAGCCTTACCTGGACAACCTGCCACCGCGGCTCGCGAAGCACAAGGACCGCGAGGTCACGCCGCGGGCGACCGGCGACCTCGTTTACGCCGACGTCGAGTTCTGGCTCAAGGCGCCGCCGGAGATCAGACGCCCGCTCATGCAGCGCTTCATCCCGAAGGCGCACGACCTCGCTTTTCGCCAGGCCCTGGTCGCGAACCTGAAGTCCCACCCGGAGTGGGACCCGATCCTGTTCCCGGAAAAATACAAGCCGAAGCCGCCGCCCGAGCCCTCGACCGTGCAGGAAGCCGGCGGGCGGCGGCCCGCGAACTGACGCGCCAGAAAGAGAGAGCTCCGAAATGAAGCTGATCCTCAAGTTCAACATCGTGTTCATCGCGATCTTCCTGATCGGGCTGGGGGCGGCCGGCTACGTCTCTAACCAGCTGCTGCAGAACAACGCCCGCGAGGAAATCCTGCAGAACGCCCGCCTGGTGATGGAGACCTCGCTCGCGACGCGCGCCTACACCTCGGGCCAGATCCGCCCGCTCCTCGAGACGCAGATGAAGTACAGCTTCCTGCCGCAGTCGGTGCCGTCGTACTCGGCGCAGGAAGTGCTGGGGGGCTTGCGCAAGAAGTTCCCCGAGTACGCGTACAAGGAAGCGACGCTGAACCCGACCAACCCGCGCGACCGGGCGGTGGACTGGGAAGCCGATATCGTCAACCAGTTCCGCGCGAGCCCCGACCGGGCCGAGATCATCGGCGAGCGCGACACCCCCAGCGGCCGCTCGCTGTACATCGCGCGCCCGATCCAGATCAAGGACCCCAACTGTCTGCCATGCCACAGCACGGTCGACGCCGCGCCGAAGACCATGGTGGACAAATACGGTCCGGCGAACGGCTTCGGCTGGCAGCTGAACGAGATCATCGGCGCGCAGGTGGTGTCGGTGCCGACCGACGTGCCGATCCAGCGCGCGCAAGCCGCCTACCGCACGTTCATGATCTCGCTCACCGCGGTGTTCATCTTCATCGGCATCGCGCTCAACCTGATGCTGTTTGCCATGGTGATCCGGCCGGTGACGCGGCTCTCGAAGCTCGCCGACCAGGTGAGCATGGGCAGCATGGATGTCCCCGACTTCAACGTCGGCGCCAAGGACGAGATCGGCAAGCTCGCCGAGTCGTTCAACCGGATGAAGAAGAGCCTGGTGCAGGCGATGAAGATGCTGGAGGACTGATCACTTGATTCGGCACTGCAACGCGGGTCGCGCCGGCGGCGACGGACGATGGCTACCGTAGACCGTCTCGGCAAGTACGAAGTCACCGAGGTGCTGGGCAAGGGCGCCATGGGGGTGGTGTACAAGGCGTTCGACCCGAACATCCGCCGCACGGTCGCGATCAAGACCATCCGGAAGGAACTGATCGAGGACGATCGCGGCCATTCGCTCCTCGCGCGGTTCAAGAACGAGGCGCAGGCCGCGGGCCGGCTCGCGCACCCGGGCATCGTCGGAGTGCACGAATACGGCGACGAAGGCGACCTCGCCTATATCGCGATGGAGTACGTGCAGGGAAACAGCCTGCGCGAATACTTCAACCGCGGCACGCGCTTCGAGACCCGCGACGTCGTGAGCATCACGGCGCAGCTCCTCGACGCGCTCGCCTACGCGCACGAGCAGGGCGTCTGGCACCGCGACATCAAGCCGGCCAACCTGATCATCATGACCAACGGCCGGCTGAAGATCGCCGACTTCGGGATCGCCCGCATCGACTCCTCGAACCTGACGCAGATCGGCGCGGTGATGGGCACCCCGGGGTACATGGCGCCCGAACAGTACGCCGGGCAGGACGTCGACTGGCGCGCCGACATCTTCGCCTCGGGCGTGGTGCTGTACCAGCTCCTGTGCGGGGTCAAGCCGTTCGCCGGCAGCACCGAAGCGGTCGCCTACAAGGTCTGCTACGAGCACCCGCCGCTGCCCTCGCAGGTCGACCTGGGGCGCGTTCCGGCGGCTTACGATGCGGTGGTCGCAAAGGCGATCGAGAAGAAGCCCGTGAAGCGCTTCCAGAACACCAATGAGTTCCGCGCGGCGCTGCTCGCCGCCTATGCCGCGCCGCTCAGCCCGACGGTGTCCGAAGAGACGATCATCACCGAGATCATCCCGACGACGATCCGGGTCGAGCCGACGAGCCCTTCCAACGCCTCTCACTCGACCCCGAACGACGGCACGCCGTCCACGCCCAAGACCACGCAGCCGCCGCCGGGCTGGGACCCGGCGGTGCTGAAGGCGATCGAGGGCAACCTCGCGCGCTTCGTGGGACCGGTGGCCAAGGTCATGCTCAAGCGCGCCGCGCTGCAGACGACCGATGTCGATTCGGTCTACGGCATCCTCGGCGAGCAGCTCACGGGTGCCGACGAGCAAAAGCAGTTCCTCGCCACCCGCGCCAAGGTTCCCGGCGCGCCGCCGCCGAAGGCGCTCGCGAGCACGCGCACCGTCGCGATCGAGGCCGGCACCATGCTGGCGGCCAAGGCCGCCGGTGCGCCGCTCACCGCCGACATGATCGCACTCGCGACGCGCAAGCTCACCATTTACGTCGGTCCGATCGCGAAAGTGATCGTCAAGAAGGCGGCCGGACAGGCTTCCACCTCGCGGCAGTTCTACCTGCTGCTCGCCGACAGCCTCAGCTCCGACGCCGAGCGCGCGAAGTTCCTCGACGAGCTCGGCGCCGGGCACTAGCGCGGCCGGAGCCGAGCAGGCGTTCGAGCGTCGCGGTCTCGCCGGGCGCGAGCGTCCCTTTCTCGAGCGCGATCGGAACCACCCGCGACGCGAGCTCGCGGTAGAAGTCCAGCGTGCGCTCGTCGAGCGCCCCGAGCGCGCGCAAGTGCCGCTGGACGGTACCCGTGTCGCCGCGCGCGATCGGGCCGGCCAGACCCGCCACGGTACCGGCTTGCGCGATCGCGTCGAGCGTGCCGCGCGCGAGCGGCACCAGCGCCGCGAGCGCCTCGCTCTCGGTCATCCCGAAGCCCCGCCAGATCCGCACCGCTTCGTGCAGCAGCGTGGTGACGAACGGTGCGGCAAAGCTCCCGGCACAGTGGTAGAGCGCGCGGGCGCCATGAGGAAGCCGGATCGGTCGCGCGCCGAGCGCGTGCGCGAGCCGCTCGAGTGAGCCCGCGAGCGGCCCGTCGGCCTCGATCGCGACCGCACAGCCGGCGAGCCCCGCGAGCGCCGTCTCGGGATCGGCGAAGTTCTGTAGCGGGTGGAAACCACCGATCGCGGCGCCGCGCGCCGCCGCGGGCGCGAGCACCGCGACCTCGGTGGCGCCGCTGCAGTGCGCGACCGCCTGTCCGGTCCGCCAGACGAGCCCCGCGGCGGTCCGCGCGATCGCATCGTCGGGAACGGTGAGGAAGACGAGATCGGCGCCGTCCGCCGCCGCTTGCGGGCTCGCGCAAACGTTGCAACCCGCGACCGAGTCGGCGAGCGCGCGAGCGCGCTCGAAGGTGCGGCTTGCGACGCCCGTCACCGGATGTCCGGCACGGGCGAAGCCTCGCGCGAGCGCGCTCGCGACGCGGCCGGCACCGATGAAGGCGATCGCGGGAAGAGCGGCGGTCATGCGGGCGTGCTCCGGAACCAGGCCGAACCGAGGCGGGAAAGCAAGCGGCCGGCGCCGCGCAAAGCGGGGCCGGCCGCGAGGAAAGGATCGGGAGTGCGCTACTTCAGGTGCTTGTTGACGAGCCGCGTCATCTCGAACATGTCCACCGACTTCTTGCCGCCGAAGACCTCGCGGAGGCGCTCGTCGGCGTGAATAAGGCGGCGATTGATCGCGTCCTGGAGCTTGTTCTTCTTGATGTAGCCCCAGATCTTCTTGGTGATCTCGGTCCGCGCCTGCGCGATCGGTCCCACGACCGCGGCGAGCGCGGCACTCGGGGTCATCGGCTTCATGAACGCGGCATTCGGTTTGCGCTTGACGCCGGATTTCTTTTTCGCCGGCCGACGGGCAGCCATTTTCTTCGCGGCCTTCTTCGCAGTCTTTTTCGCGGACTTCTTCTTCGTCGCCATCGTTAAACCTCCACTAGCGTGTTGTATTCGTCGAGTGTCTTTGATCTTGACCGTCTCTGCATCGCCGCCCTCGGGGGACTGGCTGGCGACGAGAGAATGCCCCAAGCGCGGGCCAACACGCAAGCGGTTTTTTCGAGCGGCGAGCCCGCTTTTCCCTCTGTAGCGGAGCCCGCCGAGTCGCCGCGCGCGCGTGTATGCTCGCGGCATCGAGAAAGAGAATCGCCGCCCTTAGCGGCGATTCAGCGAGCTTGGGCAGCGCGCGGGGGGCGTGCCCCCTCGTACCGTCAAGACTGTTCCGGAGGAACGCCGATGAGAATGAGCTTTCGCGCTGCCGCCCTCGCCGGGGCGTTCGTCGCCGCTGCGATCGCCGCCGCGCCCGCCGTGGCGCAAGCGCCCGCTTCGCCGTCGCAACAGGCGGTTGCGACGTTCGCGGGCGGCTGCTTCTGGTGCATGGAGCCCCCCTACGACAAGCTCGCCGGGGTGATCTCGACCGTCTCGGGCTACATGGGGGGGACGAAGCGCAACCCCACCTACGAGGAAGTGTCAACCGGACGGACGGGCCACACCGAGGTCGTGCAGGTCGCCTACGACCCGTCGCAGGTTTCCTATGAAAAACTCCTCGAGGTGTACTGGCGCAACGTCGATCCGACGGTGAAGGACCGTCAGTTCTGCGACGTCGGGTCGCAGTACCGGCCCGCGATCTTCTACCACTCCGACGAGCAGAAGCGGCTCGCGGAGGCGTCGAAGGCGGCGATCGAACGGACCAAGCCCTTCAAGGATCCGATCGTCGTGCCCATCACGCAGGCCGGCGAGTTCTGGAAGGCGGAGGAGTACCACCAGGACTACTACAAGAAGAATCCGGTGCGGTACACCTACTACCGAACAGGGTGCGGAAGGGACGCGAGACTGAAGGAGTTATGGGGACGCGCCGGAGAATGAGCTCGGCATCCTGTGTCCCGACACGGGGGATCTACAAGGGCGCCGTGCCCCCTTGTTCGACGTGGGGCAATAGCGGCCCGGTTTGACCGCAACCTCCGGATGGCGGGGCCCGGGCAGCGCACCTAGACTGCGCTCATCCGTCACCCGAGGACTCTTCCGCCATGAATCTCGCCGACTCTCCCCTCGCGCACGACACCCCGCACGACATCCGCTGGCACGCGGTGTCCGTCCGCGACGCAGCCGCCGACGGATCGTTCGTCTACGCCGTGAAGACGACCGGCATCTTCTGCCGGCCGACCTGCCCGTCGCGGCGCCCGAAGCTGGAGAACGTGGCGTTCTTCGCCAGCGCCGCAGCAGCGGCGGGCGCGGGCTACCGGCCCTGCCGCCGCTGTCACCCGGAGCGAGCGCGTTCACCACGCGACGACTCGGCCGAGCGCATTCGCGCCGCGTGCCGCGCCATCGAGGCGGCGGAGGCCCCGCCTACGCTCGCCGCGCTCGCCGGCACCGCCGGGTTGAGCCGCTTCCACTTCCAGCGGCTGTTCAAGCGCACCGTCGGCGTGTCGCCACGCGAGTACTTCGCGGGCCGGCGGCGCGAACGGCTGCAGCGTGCGCTCGAGCAGGGCGACTCGGTCGACGGTGCGGTCTACGGCGCCGGCTTCGGCTCGCCGAGCCGCGTGTACGAGCACTCGGGGCGCCTCCTCGGCATGTCGCCGGCGGCCTACCGGAACGGTGCCGCCGGGCAGCGGATCCGCCGCGCCTTCGCCCGCTCGTCGCTCGGTTGGGTCGGCATCGCGGCCACCGCGCGGGGGGTCTGCGGAATCGAGATCGCGGCGAGCCGTGCCGCGGCCGCCGCTCAGCTCGCGCGCCGCATGCCGCACGCGATCGTCGAGCAGGAAGCCGGGGCACTCGACGACTGGCTCGCTGCGGTCGTCGCGTTCGTCGAGGCGCCGCAGACGCCGCTCAGGTTGCCGCTCGATATCGCGGGTACCGCGTTCCAGCAGCGGGTGTGGCGCGCGCTGCAGGCGGTGCCGCCGGGGAAGACGGTGAGCTATGGCGCGCTCGCCCGGAAGGTCGGTGTCCCCGACGGCGCACGAGCGGTAGCGCGGGCGTGCGCGACCAACCCGGTCCCGCTCGCCATCCCTTGCCACCGGGTCGTCCCGGCCGACGGCAGTACGGGCGGCTACCGGCTGGGCGGCGCGCGCAAGCGCGCGCTGCTCGAGCGGGAGCAGGTCGCGGCGAGCAACGGGAAGCGCGCTGCGGAACAAGCGAGATCATCTTCCAAGCTTTGAAGCCCGCCGACCTCGCGCGCCGCGTCGGCCTCGCCGCAATCTGGGGCGTACCCGCACATACCGAAAGGACGGCGCCCCCTTGTAAATCCTCCGAATCGGCGTCCTGCGCGCGCGCATCGAGGCGCCCCGCGCAGCGATGAAGCACGCCGACGTCGCGCGTCTCGTTGCCCTCGCCGCAATCTGGGGCGCTTCGTTCCTGTTCATGCGCATCGCCGCGCCCGCGCTCGGCCCGATCGGTACGGCAGCGCTGCGGGTAGCGCTCGCCGCGGCGACGCTCGCTGGGTGGCTCCGCTTCGCCGGGATCGAGCTCGCGTGGCGCGACCATTGGCGCTTCTACCTGGTCGTCGGGTTGACCGCCTCCGGGCTGCCGTTCGCGCTGTACGCGTTCAGCGCGCTCCACCTCCCCGCGTCGTACCTCGCCGTGATCAACGCGACTGCACCGCTGTTCGGGGCGCTCGTGTCGGCGCTCTGGCTGCGCGAACGCCTGAGCGCACGCGCGGCGGTCGGGCTGGTCATGGGGGTCGCCGGTGTCGCGATGCTCGTCGGCCTCGGCCCCCTCCGTCCGACGCCAATGGTCGCGTGGGCAATCGCTGCCGCCGCGGGCGCCGCGCTCTCCTACGCCATCGCCGCCGCCTACATGAAGCGTCGTGCATCCACGGTGGATGCGGCCGCGATAGCGGCGGGGAGCCAGCTCGGCGCAACGCTCGCGCTCGCGCCGCTGCTGGTGCCGCTCCCGCCGCTGGCGTGGCCGACGCCGGGCGAATGGTGGGCGGCGGTTCTGCTCGGCGTTGTCTGCACCGGCGCGGCGTATCTCCTCTACTTCCGGCTGATCGCCGACGTCGGACCGACACGTGCGCTAACCGTCACGTTCCTGATCCCGGTGTTCGGGATGCTGTGGGGCGCGCTGTTTCTCGGGGAGGCGATCACGCCGACGATGGTGGCGGGTTGCGCTTTGGTGCTGATCGGCACGGTCCTGATCGTCAGACCGGACGTCCGCCTACGCGGGGATCCAGCGAGCGCGGGCTGAAGATCGGGTCGACGCGATTGCTCGGTAGAATCGCCCCATGGACATCGCCGACCGCCGACGGGAATACACGCGCGCGAGCCTCGACGAAGCGGGGGTCGCGCGCGATCCGTTCGAGCAGTTCGCGAAATGGTTCGAGGAGGCGCTCGCCTCCGAGCTCCGCGAGCCGACCGCGATGGCGCTCGCCACCGTGGGCCCGGACGGACGCCCGTCGACGCGCATGGTGCTCCTCAAACGCTCCGACGAGCGCGGGCTCGTCTTCCACACCAACTATGAAAGTCGCAAGGGCCGCGAGCTCGGCGGCAACCCGAACGCGAGCGCGCTCCTCTACTGGGCCGAGCTCGAACGTCAGATCCGCGTCGAGGGCGTGATCGCGAGGATCGCCGCTGCGGAGTCGGACGAGTACTATCGTACCCGGCCGCTCGGCGCGCGAATCGGCGCCTGGGCCTCGCCGCAGAGCGAGCCGATCGGCAAGGGCGCGCTGATGGCGAGAGTCGCCGAGATGGGCCTTCGCCACGGCCTGAACCCGTCGCGGCCGCCGCACTGGGGCGGCTACCGGCTCGCGCCCGACGCTTTCGAGTTCTGGCAGGGCCGGCCCTCGCGGCTGCACGACCGCGTCCGCTACCGCAAGCTGGCCGACGGCGGCTGGGCGATCGAGCGGCTCGCGCCCTGAGCGCGCGCTCCCACGCCGCTCGCATGCGCGAGATCCTCGGCGTCCTCGTGCCGTTCTTCGCGATCGCGGCGATCGGCTATGCCGCGGCGCGGTTCAAGCTCGTATTCTCGGCCGCAATCTCGTCCTCGACCGTTAAAAGCGTGGCGACCCTCACCCTCGTCGTATGGCTGCTCGCGCGCTTCCTGCCCTGAAGCGCGCGGCCGTGCTCCTCGTCGCCGCGCTCGGCGCGCTCGGCGGCCTCGCATGGTGGTACGCGCGCGGGCAGCCGGTCGCGCTTCCGGACGCGCCCGCGAGCAGGCTGCCCTGCGTGTCGTACGCGCCCTACCATCTGCCCGGCCAGACGCCGTTCACGAAGGGGTTCGTCGTGAGCCCGGCGCAGATCGACGCCGATCTCGCCGCGCTCGCGAAGCGCACGGCATGCGTGCGCACCTACTCGGTCGACCAGGGGCTCGACGAAGTGCCGCGGCTCGCCGTCAAGCACGGGCTGCGCGTGATCCTCGGGCTGTGGATCGGCCGCGACCGAACGGAGAACGAGCGCGAGCTCGAGCGCGGCTTGAGGGTGATCGCGCGCGACTCGGCGGCGATCGACGCCGTCATCGTCGGCAACGAAGTGCTGCTTCGGCGCGAGCTGCCCGCGGCGGTGCTCGCGGGATACATCCGGCGCGTGCGCGCCGCGACGGCGCTGCCGGTCACCTACGCCGACGTGTGGGAGTTCTGGCTGAAGTCTCCCGAGCTCGCGGCGGCGGTCTCGTTCGTGACGGTGCATCTCTTGCCCTATTGGGAGGATGAACCGATGGGGATCGGCCCGGCGGTCGATCATGTCGTCGCGATCCACGCGCGCGTGCGCGCCGCGTTTCCCGGCCGGGAGATCCTCGTCGGCGAAGCGGGATGGCCGAGTCGGGGCCGACGCCGCGAAGGCGCCGTGCCCTCGCTCGTGAACCAGGCCCGGTTCGTACGCGAGCTGGCGAACGCCGCCGCCGCGAACGACGTGCGCTACAACCTCATCGAGGCGTTCGACCAGCCGTGGAAGCGGCAGCTCGAAGGTACCGTCGGCGGCTTCTGGGGCGTGCTCGACGCGGCAGGGGTCGCGAAGTTCCCCCTGCGCGGACCGGTGACCGAGGATCCGGCGTGGGCGCGCGGGCCCATTGCCGCCGGGCTGGTCGCAACGGTCTTCGTCATCGCCGGCTTCGTCCGCCGGCCGCGTCCGCGCGCGGGCGGCAGCGCGCTGCTCGCGCTCGCCGGCGCCGTGCTCGGTTCGGCGCTCGCCGCGCAGCTCGACGTCCTTGCGGCTGCAAGCCGAGACGTCTTCGAGTGGACGCTCGGCGGCGCGTTCATTGTGATCGCCGCCGCCGCGACCCTTCTATGCAGCGCGAGTCTCGCGCGCCGCATCGACGGCCGCGACCCGATCCTCCCGGCGCCCGGTGCAGCGATCTGCGCCTGGTTCCGGACGAACCGATCCGGGTTCTCCGTCGCCGAACGCTGGCTGGGCACGCTGCGCTTCGCGCTGCTGTTCGGCGCCGCAATCGTGCAGCTCGCCCTCGCGTTCGATCCGCGCTATCGTGATTTCCCGCTCGCCCTCTTCACACCGCCGGCGGTCGGATTCGCGTTGCTCGCGTGGACAGCCGGCACGTGGGCGGACGTCGAGGAGCGCACGCTCGCAGCCGTAATGGCCGCGCTCGTTCCCGTGGTGCTCATCCGCGAAACACTTGCCAATCTGGATGCGCTGGCGTGGAGCGCAGTGACTCTCGCGCTAGCCGCGAGCGTTCTCCGCCTGCCGCGCGGCGACAGTTCGCGCGAGTACGAGCGCGCCGAGGAGAAAGCCGACCGCGCCGGCACCGACCGAGTAGAGGACGAGGCCGGCGCCGCCCAGGCAAGCGGCCGCGAGCGCCCAACCTGACGATCGCTTCAGGTTCGCCGCCACCCCGGCGGCGATCGCCGCGACCCCGGGCACTCCGAGTCCCAGCGCTCCCACCAGTGCCTCGCGCACGCCGCACCACCACGGCGCCTCCGGCGCGCTGCAGAGGTGCGCGATGCCGGCCGGCTCGACGATCGCGAACCGCAGCGCCGCGGCTGCCAGGAGCGTCCCCGCGATCGTCGTAGCACTGGTAACGATCGATCTCATGGGCGCACTGTCGTCGTCTCCCGACATTGCGATTGAAAAAAAGCGCGTGCTCCGACCGAGTTTCTCTCAACCGAGGGCGGTGGGCGCTCTTCGCACTGGGTCGCGATGGTCACGCAGCGTGCTTTTAGCCGTATACCGATGGCTCGAACTCTACCTGACCGGTACACTCCACTGCCCGCGGCATGTGCCACGCACGGCACGTCGCTTGCTCAAGCCCCTAGCTGTCAACCGTCGCGACGTGTACACGTTTTCAACCAGGGTCGTTTCCCCCCGCACACCGAGCTCCGCGCCGTGACTACCGCCAGCATCCACGCATTGCCCGCACCGAGCGAGCGCCGCTCGCCTTCGGCCCTGGTCGCCGCCGCGATGATCGCGGCACTGCTCGCCGCCGGCAATTTCGGTCTGTGGGCAGCGGCGAACCGTCCGCTCCTCCTACCCGACGGCACCGACAGAGTTCATGGCGTCGCGTTCAGCAGCTTCCAGCGCGACCAAGACCCCACGCAGGGCCGGTTCCCGACCGAGGACGAGCTTGCCGCCGACCTCGATCGCGCCGCCGAGCTGTCCGACCGCATCCGCACCTATTCTTCGATCGAGAACGCGGACGCCGCGCGGCTGGCGGCGTTGCGCGGGCTGCGCGTCACGGCCGGCGCGTGGCTCGATCGGCGCGACGACAACAACGAGCTCGAGCTCGCAGCGCTGGTGCGGCTCGCCCGCGAGAACCGCAACATCGACCGGGTGATCGTCGGCAACGAATCGGTCCTTCGCGGCGACCTCAGCATCCCCGCACTCGCCGGGCACTTGGTCCGTGTGAAGCGCGCGGTCCGCGTCCCGGTGTCCACCGCCGAGCCATGGCACGTCTGGCTACGCTATCCGGAGCTCGCACGCCAGGTGGACTTCATCACCGTGCACCTTTTACCGTATTGGGAAGGCGTGCCGGCGGCCCAGGCGGTCGACTACGCCCTTTCGCGCTATGCCGAGCTGCGCCGCGCCTATCCCAAAAAGCGCATCGTCATCGGCGAGATCGGCTGGCCCAGCCGCGGCGACCGCGTCCGCGGCGCGGTCGCTTCACCTGAGGCGCAGGCCCTGTTCGTCCGCGACTTCCTCGCCCGCACCGTGGAGCGGCCGCTCGACTACTACCTGCTGGAAATGTTCGACCAGCCGTGGAAGGAATTCCACGAGGGACGCGCCGGAGCGTATTGGGGCGCCTACCGCGCCGATCGCACGCCGAAGTTCGCGCTGGAGGGACCGGTCGAGATTGATTCCCACTGGCGCACGAAGGCGCTCGTCGCCTCGGCGATCGCGGCACCGCTCATGCTCTGGTTCGCCTTCGCTTTCCGGCGGCTGCGAACGACCGGGCGGTTCGTCTTCTGCGCGCTCATCCAAGGCGCGGTCGGGGCGCTCGTCTGGCTCGCGGCAATCCCGCTCGAGTTCTATTTGCGTCCGGTGGACTGGGCGGCGATCGCCGTGCTCCTCCCGGCCGCGGCGGCGATGCTCGCCGTGCTGCTCGTCAACGGCTTCGAGCTGGTCGAGGTGCTCTGGCGGCGCGAGTGGCGGCGCGAGTTCCGGCCGCTTGCAAGCATCCCGCTCGCGCACGAGCCGTTCGTTTCGATTCACCTCCCGGCGTGCAACGAGCCGCCCGAGATGGTCATCCTGACGCTCGATTCGCTCGCGCGCCTCGACTATCGCAATTTCGAGGTGATCGTGGTCGACAACAATACCCGCGACGAGCGGCTGTGGCGGCCCGTGGAGGCCCACTGCGCGCGGCTGGGGGTGCGGTTCCGCTTCTTCCACCTGCCGGACTGGCCCGGGTTCAAGGCCGGCGCGCTCAACTTCGCGCTGCGCGAGACCGACGCGCGCGCGGAGGTGATCGGCGTCGTCGACGCCGACTACGCGGTCGACCGCGGCTGGCTGGCGCGGCTCGTCGGGCATTTCGAGGACAGCGCCGTCGCGGTCGCGCAGTCGCCGCAGGCGCACCGCGAGTTTGAAGGCTTCGCATTCCGACGCATGGCGAATTGGGAGTTCGACGGCTTTTTCCGCATCGGCATGCATCACCGCAACGAGCGGAACGCGATCATCCAGCACGGCACCATGACGCTCGTGCGCAGGACGGCGCTCGAGCGGGTCGGCGGATGGGCCGAGTGGTGCATCTGCGAGGACGCGGAGCTCGGCCTGCGCCTGATGCAGGCCGGGCACGACGTGCGCTACGTCGACTCCGTGCAGGGGCGCGGGCTCACGCCGTCGGATTTCGCCGCGTTCAAGGCGCAGCGCTTCCGCTGGGCGTTCGGCGCGATGCAGATCCTGAAGCGGCACTGGCGCGCGCTCGTCGGACCGGGCACGCTGACGTCAGGGCAGCGCTATCACTTCCTCACCGGCTGGTTCTCGTGGTTCGCCGACTCGCTGCACCTACTGTTCGCGTTCAGCGCCATCGCGTGGACGATCGGCGCCATCGCGCTGCCCCGCGTGTTCACGCTCCCACTCTACCTCTACTTCATTCCGATCGTGGCGTTCCTCGCCTGCAAGGCGGTGTTCGGTCCGGTGCTGTACCGCGCGCGGGTCGACTGCAGCTGGGCGGACGTGTTCGGCGCATCGGTGGCGAGCATGGCGTTGTCGCACGGCATTGCGCGCGGGGTCATCGAGGGACTCCTGCGGAAGAACGGTGTGTTCAAGCGCACCGCAAAGGGTGCGAAAACCGGACGGTCAAGCTGGCTTGCGCCGGTGCGCGAGGAGTCGCTCCTTTTCGCTGCACTCGCGATCGGCGCGGCCGGCGTCGTGTTCCACTTCGGGACCGATCACGTCGAGGCGATGCTGTGGGCGGGAGTGCTTGGCGCCCAGGCTTTGCCGTACGCGGCGGCGCTCGCATGCGGCTGGATCGGCGCTCGCACCGCTCGCGTCGCGCGGGCTGCGGCGCCGCGTGAAGAGGCGGCCCCGGTGGCCATCCGCGCCGCGGCGTGATGAGTGTCACACCGGCACACAGCGCACCGCGCATCGCGCTGCCATGCCGCTATTCCAGTGGCACAATGCGGGCGCTCGGCTCTTGCCCACCGGTCGCTTCCGCGGACAACAACATGAACACACCCAACGCGGCGCCCCGCGCGCGCCAACCTTCCAGTCTTGCACGGTTCGCCCTCGCGATGCTCGCCGCAGCCGCGTGCGGTGCCGCTCAGGCCGGCGAGCTCGGCATCAACGTCTACGGCCTTTCGTACCACTTCGACCGCGACCGCGCCCAGGCGCTCGGCGTCGACAACGGAGTGAACCCCGGGCTCGGGTTTCGCTACCAGTTCGCCGAGTGGGAGCGGTGGCGGTTCTTTGCCGATGCCGGCGCGTTCCGCGATTCCGGGCGCCAGATCGCGGCGTACGGGGGGGTAGGCGCACTCTGGCAAGTCGCCGGCGGCTTTCAGGCTGGCGCCGCGCTGGTGGTAATGGGGAGCGACACGTACAACGACGGGCGCACGTTCATCGCGCCACTGCCGCTGCTCGCGTGGGATTTCGGGCCGGTGACGCTCAACGCGACATTCTTTCCGAAGATCGCGCGATTCAACGACATAGCGACGCTCGGGTTTTGGGTGACGTTGTGGCCGGAGCGGTGGTGAGGGGGTCGGGTTTGGGGTTGCGCTAGATCCTCATGCCTCGTTTGCCCCCCGCCGGGGTTCGGTGCAGCATGACGTCCCCGACTCCTCTCGAGGACATCCGGTCATGCCCGCCACCCCTCCCTTCCGCGCCGATCACGTCGGCAGCCTGCTCCGCCCTGCCGAACTGATCGCCGCCCGCGCCAAGGCGAAAGCCGGCAGGTTAAGCGATGCGGAACTGAAGCTGGTCGAAGACCGCTGCATCCGCGCCGCGGCGGCAAAGCAGGAAGCGATCGGCCTCGACGCCATCACCGACGGCGAGTTCCGCCGTGACTTCTGGCATCTCGACTTCATCCGCCAGCTCGAGGGCGTGACCTTGGTGAAGGCGGTGGGTAAGACCTTCGCCGCCGAAGACGTGCCGCCGATGGCGTCGGTCACCGGCAAGATCCGCTGCATCAAGCCGATCTTCGCCGATCACTTCGCATACCTGAAGTCGGTCGTGACCAAGACGCCCAAGCTTACGATCCCGGCGCCCGCAACCCTGCACTTTCGCGGCGGGCGGAACGCGATCTCGCGCGAAGCCTACCCGGATCTCGAAGAGTTCTGGGCCGACGCGGCGATCTCGTATCGCGACGCCATCGGCCACATCGCCGCCGCCGGCTGCACGTACCTCCAGCTCGACGACGTGAGCTTCTCCTATCTCTGCGACCCGGCGGTGCGCGAGAACTTCCGGGCGAACGGCGACGATCCCGCCATGCTCGCGACCGATTACGCGAACGCGATCAACGGTGCGCTCGCGAATCGTCCGCAGGGCATGACGGTGACGATGCACACCTGCCGCGGCAATTTCCGCAGCACCTGGTTCGCTGCCGGAGCCTACGAGGACGCGGTGCTCGGGCCGCTCTTCTCGGCGAACGTCGACGGCTTCTTCATGGAGTGGGACGACGAGCGCGCCGGGAGCTTCGAGCCGCTGCGCCTCCTGCCCAAGACGAAGAAGGTCGTGCTCGGCCTCGTGACGACCAAGTCCGGAAAGCTCGAGAGCAAGGACGATCTCAAGCGCCGCATCGACGAGGCGGCGAAGTTCATCCCGCTCGAGAATCTGTGCCTCTCGCCGCAGTGCGGCTTCGCCAGCACCCACCACGGCAACCAGCTCACCCAAGACGAGCAGTGGCGGAAGCTCGAGCGGGTGGTCGAGGTGTCGCGGGAGGTCTGGGGCGGGTAGCCCAGCGCGTTGGTCGAGCGCCTAGGAGTCGATCGATCCGAGGACATCGCCCAGGATCTCGATCGCGCCGTCGAGCAGATCGCCGCCAATGTCGGCGCTGTCGAGCGCGGTTTCGCGCGTCCAGCGCTTCGCGTCGCGCTTCGCCTTCGACTCCACCGCACGCATGTCGAGGAGCGCCTCGGCGAGCTTCTCGCGCGTCGGGCGCGCGCGGCGCGCCTCGGCCTCGGACCACATCTTCACCGCCCGCTCGACCGCATCGGCGTCCAGGATGGCGATCGGCGCGCGGCAGAAGCCGCACTTCGTCTCGCGCTCGAGATCGATCGGCGCGCCGCAACCGGAGCAGCGGACGGTCTTCAGCTCCGCGCGCACGCGCGCGAGCTCGGCCGGCGTCAGCGAGCGTACGAACTGCTTCTCGCGCAGGAACTCGAAGAACGGGGTGAGGCGGCCGTGGTCGGCCGGGCAGCGGTAGTACGTGAAGCGCCCGCTCTTCGCCATGTCGCGGGTGAGCGCGAGCACGCTTCGGCAGTGCGGACACTCGGGCCGCTCGGCGAGCGGACGCCGTGCCGCGTCACGGTGGCGGTGGATCTCCTGGAACAGATCGATCACTGCGCCGGGGGCGAGCTGGACACTCTCGTTCAGATCGAACCAGATGACGTGGCACGGATGGCAGAGATCGATCTGCAGCTCCCCGCCCATACCGCGCGCGAGCGAGCGCGACTGCATCGGCTCGCCGCAGCTCGCGCACTTCACGGGTTTACGGCTCGCGCTCAAAGAAAGGATTCGCTTCGCACGCCCAGCCGGGCGAGCACGCGCTCGGCGGCGGCGACGCCACGATACTGCGCCTCCTCGAACAGCGAGAGCCCGCTTGCATCCGAATGCGCAAAATGCACGCGGCCCGCGTGCGCTTCGACACGCCGGCGCGCATCGCCCCAGACGAACCCGGGACGCGGGCGGACCATCGCGTGGCCGTTCGCGAACACGTCGATCCGGCGCACGGTCGTGCGGATCTCGGGATGCGGGCGCGAGAGCTCGCCGAGGATCCGCTCCGCCCACGCTTCGCGCGGCGTCGCGAGCAGACGCTCGCGCGCCGCCCGCGGCGGCTCGCCGCACAGCGGCAGGTACCAGGTGAGCACGGTCGGGCCGCGGTGCGAGGCGACGCTCTGGTGGGTGGCGACGACGTAGCCGAGCGCGGCGCTGTCGTACAGGATGTTGTCCCAGGCGAGCGGCGCGCCGTACCGGTCGCGCGGACACTCGTCGAGCGTGAGATTCGCGGTGAGCCACGGCGCGTAGTCGAAGGCGCGGAGCGCATCGACCAGGCCACCCTCGCCCGCCACGAGCGCGCGCGCGGCGAACGCGAGCGGCGCCGCCCACACGACGTGCTCGGCGGTGAGCGCGATCGAGCGATCCTCGCCCGCGAGATAGACGTGCAGCGCCACGTCGCGCCGGCGCTCCTCGACCCGGTGCACGAGCGCATCGCGCGTCGACTCCGGCGCGTAGCGCTCGGCGAGGCGCCGCACGATCCACCCGTTGCCTTCGGGCCAGGTCAGCACCGTGTCCGGGTCGGCATGCTGCGCGCGGGCGTCGCGGCTCGCGAAGTAGTGGATCCCCGCCCACGCCGAGACGTCGCGGTAGTCGCAGCCGTAGTCGTCGCGGCAAGCGTAGTTCACCAGCCAGTGCACCGAGTCCCCACGGTAGCCCTCGGCGAGGAGCCAGTCGCGGATCGAACCGCGGTCGAGCGCGAGGAGCTTCGCGTCGCGAGACGAGAGCGCCGTCGGCATCGCGAACGCCTTGCGGCCGTCGGCGCCGCGCGCGGCCTTGAACGCTTCCATCCGGTCGTGGAATCGCCGCCACTCGTCGTGCTCGCCTGCAGACGCCCGTGCGAGCGGCACGATGCCCTCATGCCACGCGCCGTCGCGCCAGACGCGCTCGTGCGGCGAGAAGCACAGGGCGCGCTCGTCATAGCGCGGCGACGGCGCATCGGGGTCGCCATGCAGCACGCCGAGATCCGCGAGGAGGAGCCGGACCGCGCGCGACTCGCGCGTCGGCAGCGGCACGTAGTGCGCGCCCCAGGGAAACGCGCTCACTTCGTTCTCGCCCCAGCGCGCATTGCCGCCTGGCTCGCGCTCGAGCTCGACCAGCTCGAAGTCGTCGAAACCCGCTTTGCGGAAGCGCCACGCCGCCGAGAGCCCGGCGATGCCGGCGCCGACGATCACGACCTTGCGCCGGCGCTCGCCGCTAGGTGCAGCAGGCAGGGTGCCGTCGCGCAGGCGGTGGCCGAGCTCATGCCGTGTCGTGAAGAGCCTCCCCTGCGGCAGCGGCGGCGCCGCTCGCCCGCACGCCGCCGCGGCGACCGCCGCCGCGCCCGCCGCCAGAAACTCGCGCCGCTGCATCCTTCCCTCGTTTCTCCCTTCTTTCCCGCGCTTTGCCGCTCTTTGCCGCTCTTTGACTATTGCACCGGCGCCCGCTTCCACTCCGCCTCGTAGTACTGCACGAGCACCTGGTTGTTGAGGCGGTTCACCGCAGCCGGGACGCGATCCATGTCCTTCGGAAAGCGGAAGAGCGCCGGCTGTATTTCCGGAGTGAGGAAGCGGAGCTCGGGGAGATAGCGCTCGGGCGGGGAGTAGCCTTCCCGCGAGGCGATCACGTAGCCCCACTCGCCGAACGACGGCACGAGCGCGTGGTACGGCGTCGCCTTGAGCCCGGCGGCTTCGATCGTGCCGACGATGCACCAGAACGAGCGCCGCGCGTAAAGGGGAGAGGTCGCTTGGATCACGGCGATGCCGCGCGCCGAGAGCCGCCGCTCGAGCAGCTGATAGAACGCGTTGGTGTAAAGCTTGCCGAGCGAGTAGTTGCTCGGATCCGGGAAGTCGGCGATGACGAGATCGAAGTACTCGGTCGTCTGCTCGAGCCACTTGAAAGCATCCGCATTGACGATCGTCACCTTCGGCGAAGCGAGCGCATCGCCGTTCATGGCGCGGAGAAGCGGCGCGGTCGAGAAGAGCCGCGTCATCTCCGGGTCGAGGTCGACGAGCGTCACCGATTCGATCTGCGGGTAGCGCAGCACCTCGCGCACCGCGAGCCCGTCGCCGCCGCCGAGCACTAGCACCCGCCGCGCCGCCGGCAGGGTCGCGAGCGCGGGATGGACGAGCGCCTCGTGATAGCGGTACTCGTCGGCCGAGCTGAACTGGAGGTTGCCGTTGAGGAAAAGGCGGACGTCGTTCCGCCACTTGGTCACCACGATGCGCTGGTAGCGGCTCGACTGCGCGTAAAGGATGCGATCGGCGTAGAGCTCCTCCTCGGCGAAGGTGGTGAGCCGTTCCGCGCCGGCGAAGCCCGCACCGAGCAGTCCGACCACGGCCGCGACCTGCGCGGCGCGCCAGCCGAGCGGCGCGAGCTGCGCGCGGAAGAGGTACAGCGCCCACACGGCGACGAGCGCGTTCATCAGCCCGAAGAGAAAGGCGGTGCGGATCAGCCCGAGCCGCGGAGCGAGGACGAGCGGGAACGCGATCGACACCGCGAGCGCGCCGAGATAGTCGACCGAAAGCACCGCCGATACCAGCTCGCGAAAGCCCAGCCGATCGCGGAGGATGCGCATGACGAGCGGGATCTCGAGCCCGACCAGCACGCCGATCCCGACCACGAACCCGTAGAGCACGAGCCGGAAAGCGTCGCCCAGGTGCGCGAACGCGAGGAACATGACCGCCGCGGAGACGCCGCCCAGCACCGCGATCGCGAGCTCGATCTCGAAGAAGCGCGCGATCAGGCCGGCAACGATGTAGCGCGACAGGAACGAGCCCACCCCCATCGCCGCAAGGTAGGCCCCGATCACGATCGAGAACTGGGTGACCGAGTCGCCGAGGAGGTAGCTCGCCGCCGCGCCGGCGACGAGCTCGTAGACGAGCCCGCACGCGGCGATGACGAAGACCGAGGCGAGGAGCGCGCGGCTCAGTGCGCCGGGGGAGAGGCCGGCGGCGTCTTCGGACGGGACTCGTTGCGGGGAGAGCATCCGGTCACGCCCCCGTGACAAAGGGGGTGGCGCGAAGCGCCGGGGGTTGCGGGCGGTTGCCGAAGATCCCCCGCTTCGCTTCGCACCCCCTTATCAGGGGGGCAGGGAGTCAGTGCATCGCCGAGGCGACGATGATCGCGATCGCGATGCACATCGCGCCGACGACCGTGGCGAGCGACTGGTTGCGCTCCTCGATCAGCTCCTTCCACAGGTCGTAGGGGGTCAGCTTGTCGATGATGATGAACGCGAGCACGACGAAGATGACGCCGAGCAGGGAGTAGACGAGCGAGCCGACCAGCGCTGCCGGCTTGAGATACTCGAAGATCATTGTCGTGGCCTCCGTTGGGGAATCGGGGAATCGGTCACTTGCCGCGCGTGCCGCTGGCGCCGGCCAGCCGGCTCGGTTCCTTGGTGCCGGCGTCCGTGCCGTAGAGCGACCAGTGGTTGTACTGGCCGTAGCTGAACAGGCCGACGAGCAGGGCGCCGAGGACGAGGTATGCGCGGTGCACGGTTCGGCCTCTCAGCGGCAGAGCGCGTCGTTGTCAGTCATCGTCGTCGTCGCTCGCCGAGGAGGGCGCGTGGTCGCTTTCGGACCACCGCTTCGATTCGAACGACGACGCACGCCACCACGCGAAGATCGGGAAGAGCGCGAGCCCGAAGAGCGCGAGAAAGTAGTTGGTCCAGTCGGGCGGGTCGCGCGTCACGACGATGCGGCCGCTGACCCGGCTGCCGCGCGGATCGCCTTCCAGATCGATGTCGAGGTAGTACCGTCCGGGCGGCACCCTCGCCACGCGGGCCTGATCGTCGCGGCCGCCCTCCGACCAGCTCTCGCCGTCGTCCACGCCGGCGTAGTAGGCGACTTCGCGGCCGAGCTGCCAGCTCTCGCCGGTCTTCTCCTCGACGAGCGTCATGTCGAGATACACCCAGTTGTTCGTGACGTCGGCGGTAGTCTTGATCGCGAGCGGTGCCGGCCGCGATCCGCGCACCTCGAACACGGGCGAGGTGTACTCACGTGTGCCCTTGCCGGGGATGAACTCGAAGTCCTGCACGAGCAGCACCTTCGAGTCCGCGGCGAAGCGCAGGCCGAGATGCACCGCGAGGGCGAGCATCGCGAAGACCGCGAACCAGAGCCAGTAGCGGCCCCGGCCGGCGTGCGGCGAGGGCTGGTTCGGCGCGATGCCGACCTTGCGCGGGGGCGTCGTCTTCAGCCCGAACGCCTGCCACAGCTTGCCGGGGTCGGTGTACTCGCCGAGCGACCAGTTGAGCTCGCCGTCGGTCCGCTCGCTGGAGAGGATGAGCGGCGGTGCGACGAAATCCTCGACCTTGCACTGCTCGCCCTTGGTGACGCGCCAGTAGAACTCGCCGACGACATAGCTCACCGCGGCGACGCAGGTCTGGAAATGCCTGAACTCGCGCCCGAGGTAGCGCGCGCGCGGCGGCGGGCCGGAAGCGGTCCGCGGCGTGTCGGTGCTCGCCTTGATGAGGTTGAAATGCCCGTTGTACTCCGAGATCCAGCGGTAGCCCTGCTCCGGGTTGTGGAGCAGGTACTCGCCCCAGGAGTAGGTCATCCCGTCCGCCCTCATCTCGCGGCGCATGTAGCCGATCACCTCGTACTCCGCACCGGCGAGCTTGCCGCGGGCGCCGAGCGGAATCGACGGCTTGAACCGCGCCGCATTCGCTTCTACGCGCGAGATGATCTGGAAGCCGGGGTTGGCGACGTCGACCACCGCGCCGCAGCTTCCGCAGGCGACCGCCTCGGTCGTCTTGACGCGCTTCGTGAGCGGGGCACCGCAGCCGGGACACTGAAACGCGAACGCCTGGGCGGTCGCAGCGCCGCCCGACTTGCCATCGCGCAGGTTCTGGAACTTGAAGGACTCGAAGGGGACCTGCGCGCCGGCGAAGAGCAGCGGCGGCGTCTCGCTGTAGTCGATGGTCGCGAAGGTTCCGCCGTCGCCGCGCAGGTCGACGAAGACGCCTTCCCAGCCCGCACCCACCTTGAAGGGCAGCTCGCCCGCGCCGGCGACGACGTGGGCGCGCTCGATGTTCGCCACCTCGAAGGCTTTGCCGTCGAGGTTCACCCGCCGGCCGGGCTGCATCGCATCGAGCGGCGGCAGCTCCTTCGGGCGCTTGAGGAAGGTGATGAGATAGTTCCCCATAGCATCGGAGAGCCAGCCGGTGCGCTGGTCGTCGAACATGCAGTACCACTCGTTCCACGAGCCCGAGGCGTAGCGGTACTGGATGCGCCCGATCAGCGCGAAGTGGAGCCCCTTGTAGCGGCCCTCCGTGCCGAGCTGGAGCGGGGAGGCGTCCTCGATCACCTCCGTCATCGTGCCGATGTTCTCGAGCGCGGCGCCCTGCCTGACGAGCGTGGAGCGGCAGAACTCGCAGATGGCGACGATCGACGCCGCGCCGCGGAAGCGGACCGGCGCGCCGCAGGAAGGGCAGTTGGCTATCGCCATTGTTGTTGCCCGACAAGTACGAGGCGCGCCTCCCGGGCGCGCCTCGGGGACCTCACGCGCAGCGTTACCCTATCCGCTTGAGGAGCTCTGCCTTCTTGGTGTTGAACTCGTCCTCGGTCAGAATGCCCTTCGTCTTCAGATCGTGCAGCTTCTCCAGGAGCTGCGCGACATCCTCGGGCTTCGCCGGCGCCGCGGCGGCAGGCGCGGCGCCCGGTGCGCCGGCGGGCTGGATCGCCTGCCCGATCGCCTGCGTCATCGCCTGGCCCATCGCGACACCGGTCGCGAGCCCGGCGCCGATGCCGGCCAGCCCGCCCGGGTTCGCGGCCGCCGCCGGAATGCTGTTCGCAACCTGAAACTGCGTGTAGCGCTGCATGTCGCCGATCATGCCCATGCTGATGCGCTGGTCGAGGATCTTCTGCAGCTCTTCGGGCAGCGAGAGGTTCTCGACGACGAAGCTCGCAAGCTCGAGGCCGATCGCCTTGAAGCCGTCGCCGGCCTTCGCGCGGAGCTGCGCGGCGAACTCGTCCTGGTTGGCCGCCATGTCGAGGAAGGGGATCTGCGACTCGGCGAAGAGGTCGGTGATCGCGCCGACGATCGTGCTGCGGAGCTGGCCGCTGAGGTCATCGACGCTGTAACGCTCGCGCGTGCCGCTCACGTTCACGTGGAACGCCCTGGGGTCGACGACGCGATACGAGTAGATGCCGAACGCGCGCAGCCGCACCGCGCCGAACTCCTTGTCGCGGATCGTGATCGCATTCGGCGTGCCCCACTTCTGGTCGACCTTCAGGCGGGTGCTGAAGAAGTACACGTCGGACTTGAAGGGCGACTGGAAGAGCTTGTCCCAGTTCTTCAGGTTGGTGAGGAGCGGGATCGTCTGCGTCGTCAGCTTGTGGCGGCCGGGTGCGAGGATGTCGGCGACCTGGCCCTCGTTCACGAAGGCGGCCAGCTGCGATTCGCGGACGGTGAGTTGCCCGCCGTACTGGATCTCCATGTCCTGCATCGGGTAACGGTACGCAAGCGTCGTCTCGTCGTCCTCGGTCCACTGGATGACGTCGATGAACTGCTTCTTGATGAAGTCCATGAGTGCCATGCGAGCTCCCCTCGGCGCAAGCGAAAACAACGCTTGCGAGTCTACCGCGAAGCGACTGCCGCCCGCGCGCGGCCACCGCCGGGCCGGTGTGACTTTCCTCGCCTTCGGCCGCGGTCCACGCTAGGATTCTCACCCCGGCGCCCGGGAGGACTCGGGAATGGCGACGCGGAAGCGAAGAATCAAGAAGAAACCGGTTTGGGAGCGGGGCTACCTCTCCCACGGCCTGTGGCTGGGCAACGCGCGGGTCGGCGTGGTGCACCTCGATCGCGAGGCCCGCGTCGACGCGAGATACCGCTGGGAAGCGGCAACCTACGCCGGGCGGAGCGGGACGTTGAAGGACGCGAAGCGCGCGGTGGAGGAGGCGGTGCTCCTCGGGACGGTGCAACTGCCGCTCTTCGATCCGCCGCAGCGCGAATAGGCTAACGGGGATCGCGGCCGTCGTGCGGCGATTCCTCTGAATTCGGAGAGCACGAGGGGGTGTACCCCTCGTAGCGTGAAAACTAGCGGCGTCCGGTCTCGTCGACCGACGCGAGATGGTGCGCCCAGCGCGTCGTTTCCGGCAGGCGATACCGCGTCACGCACGCCATCACCCAGCGGACCGCGGTCTCGAGGCTGACGCGATGGCCGATCGAGACGTAGACCGGCTTCACCCCCGCGCGCGTCCGCAGCACCGCGCCTATCGTCTCGTCCCCGTCGACCAGCGGCACCGACACGCCCTTCCGGGCCGCGAGGCGGGCGTGCTCGCCGACGTAGAGCGTCTTAGCGACGCCGATGGTCGGGAGATCCACGAGCAGTCCGAGGTGGCTCGCGATGCCGCACCGTCGCGGGTGCGCGATACCGTGACCGTCGTAGAGGACGAGGTCGGGCGCGCGCTGCAATCGCTTGAACGCCGCGAGCACAGCGGGGGCCTCGCGGAACGAGAGCAGGCCGGGGATGTAGGGAAACCGCGTCGGCTCGCGGACGAGCACGCGCTCGACCGGCGTGAGCCCGGGAAAGGCGAGCACGACGATCGCCGCCCGGGTCACCCGGCCCGCGTCCTCGAAGCCGACGTCGACCCCCGCGACGCGCGCCACTGGCCCGATCCGATCCTCGCGCAGGACGCGGCCGCGCAGCCGCGACTGCAGCGCCATCGCTTCCTTCGGCGTGAGATCCCAGCGGTGGCGGGTGCTCACCGGGCGTGCGGCGGCAACGCCCCGAGCGTGAACCCCGAGTCGATCACCAGCACCTGGCCGGTGATGGTGTCGGCCTCGCCGACGAACCAGAGCACCGCCGCGGCGACGTCCTCGGGTATGCCCACTCGCGCGAGCGGCGCGTTCTGCTGCCAAAACTTCGCCTGCGCTTCGTAGCGCTCGGGCCCGAGCGAGTTTCGCATCCACGGCGTGTCGGTCATGCCCGGGCACAGTGCGTTCACGCGGATCTCCGGCCCGAGCGACCGGGCGAGCGTGACGGTCAGCATGTTGAGCGCCGCCTTCGAGGTCGCGTAGGCCATCGAGCTGCCGGTGCCTTTGATGCCCGCGATCGAAGAGATGTTGACGATCGCGCCCTTCCCGGCCGCTTTCATCGTCGGCGCGACCGCGCGCGCCATCTGGTACGGCCCGACCACGTTGACGCGGTAGACGCGCAGGAAATCCTCGCCGCTCAAGCCCTCGAGATCGGCGTGCGACACGAACTTCGTCGTCCCGGCCGAGTTGACGAGCGCGTCGATCCGGCCCCAGCGCGCGAGCGTCTCGCTCGCCAGCCGGCGGCAGTCCGCGTCCTCGCCGACATCGGCACCGCAGACGAGCGTCTCCACGCCCTCGGCCTCGCAGGCGCGTGCGGTCACGGCGGCGCCGTCGGCGTTCTGCGAATAGTTGACAGTGACGTTCCAGCCGCGCTGTGCAAGCAGGATCGCGGTGGCGGCGCCGATGCCCGATGCGGATCCGGTGACGATCGCAACGCGCTTCGATTCGCTCATTCCGCCTTCGCTCCGGAGGCCTCGATCGGCTGCGCCGAATTCGCGGTCTCCGCGCACACGAACGCCGCGAATTCAGCCGGCGCGCCCGGCCAGGACTCGAGCGCCAGCGCAGTCATCCGCACATCGCTCCTCCCCTCCCCGGCCCGCTCCGCACCGGTCGCACGCCCGGGTCAGCGCGCCGCTTTCTTTACCTGCGCGAGGAAGTGCTTGCGGAATTTTTGCACCTTCGGCGCGACGACCCACATGCAGTACGGCTGTCCGGGATTGTTGCGGAAGTACTCCTGATGATAGCGCTCGCCCATCCAGAACTCGCTGGCCGGGGTCACCTCGGTCACGATCCGGTCGTCGTACACCTTCTCGCGCGCGAGCTCGGCAATGACCTCGGCGGCGACCTTCTGCTGCTCCGGCGAGTGGTAGAAGATCGCCGACCGATACTGGGTTCCGACGTCGTTGCCCTGGCGGTTGAGCGTGGTCGGATCGTGGATCACGAAGAACACCCGCAGGATCTCGCGAAACGAAATCGCGGCCGGGTCGAAGGTGATGCGCACGACCTCGGCATGCCCGGAGTCGCCGCCGCACACTTCCTCGTAGGACGGCTCGCGCGATCGTCCACCCATGTACCCGGATTCGACCGACTCGACCCCGGCAAGATCGTCGTAGACCGCCTCCAAGCACCAGAAACAGCCGCCGCCCAGCGTGGCGACTTCCTTGCCGGCGGGGATCTGGTCGGGAGGGATGGGCTGTGCGGCCATTGCTTAAACCTCCTGTAGCGGTGTCGTTCGTCGCGACACGAGGATGGATCCTTGCGGCCCGTCCACCGCCCGCGCATCGTCCCCGATTGTCGGTGAAAAACGGCGCGGTTGCGGGGTGTGTAATAAGTCACACGGCGTCCCCGATATCTTGGGGTGGGCTCCCCTCGGAACACTACATGCAGTGCCTGGAAATGATTCAATAACGCCGTGACGCTTGCGCGGCGGAAGTTCAAGGAGTACGTTAAGAACCGTTCCCAACGTGCTTGAAAAGGCTCACTGCATGACTCGCTGGTGCCCTGGCGCTCCAAACCGGCGTATTCTCGGCCCCTTTCGCAACGCCTTTGACACGCCCCGACTGGATGACTGAGAGCGAGAATGCAACCCGTTGAATCCACTAAACAACTAGACAAAGCCAAGCAGGCGGCGCTACCCGAGCAGGAGATCTCGGGCGAGGTGCTGGTGGAGAAGTACGCCAAAGGACAGGAGCGCACCGTCGAGGACGTCCGCCGACGCGTCGCGCGCGCCCTCGCGATGGTCGAGGCGGAGGACAAGCGCGCGCTTTGGGAAGCGCGGTTCTATGACGCGCAGGACGGCGGTTTCATCGCCGCCGGCCGCATAAACTCCGCCGCTGGCACGACGCTCACCGCGACGCTCATCAACTGCTTCGTGCAGCCCGTCGGCGACTCGATCACCGAGATCGTCGACGGGAAGCCCGGCATCTACACCGCGCTCGCCGAGGCGGCCGAGACGATGCGCCGCGGCGGCGGCGTCGGCTACGACTTCTCGTCGATCCGGCCGCAGGGCGCGCTCGTGCGCGGCACGATGTCGCGCGCGAGCGGCCCGGTGTCGTACATGCGCGTCTTCGACCGCTCGTGCGAGACGGTCGAGTCGGCCGGCTCGCGCCGGGGCGCGCAGATGGGCGTCCTCCGCTGCGATCACCCCGACGTCGAGAATTTCATCCACGCCAAGGACCAGGGCGAGCTCACGAACTTCAATATCTCGGTCGGCGTCACCGATGAGTTCATGCGTGCGGTCGAGAGCGACGGCGACTTCGAGCTCGTCCACCGTGCCGAGCCGTCGCGTGATACGAAGGACGCCGGCGCCTACCAGCGCGCCGACGGTCAGTGGGTTTACCGCAAGGTCCGCGCACGCGACCTGTGGGAACAGGTGATGCGCTCGACCTACGACCACGCCGAGCCGGGCGTCCTGTTCCTCGACCGTGTCAACAAGGACAACAACCTCTACTACTGCGAGACGATCGAGGCGTCGAATCCCTGCGCCGAGGAGATGCTGCCCGCCTACGGCTGCTGCTGCCTCGGCTCGATCGACCTCACCCAGTACGTGAAGCAGCCCTTCGCCGAGAAGGCGGAGTTCGATTTCGCGGCCTTCGGCCGGGTCGTCGAGGTCGCGGTGCGAATGCTCGACAACGTGCTCGACGCGACGCCCTGGCCGCTCAAGCAGCAGCACGACGAGGCGATGGCGAAGCGCCGCGTCGGCCTCGGCTACACCGGCCTCGGCGACGCGCTGATCATGCTGCGGCTGCGGTACGACACCGCGGAGGCACGCGCGATGGGGACGAAGATTTCGGAAGCAATGCGCGACCGTGCCTACCTCGCTTCGATCGAGCTCGCGCGCGAGCGCGGCGCGTTCCCGCTCTTCAACGCCGATCTCTATCTGTCCGGCGGCAACTTCGCCTCGCGCCTGCCGGCGGAGATCAAGCAGAAGATCCGGAGCCACGGCATCCGCAACTCGCATCTGCTCGCGATCGCGCCGACCGGGACGATCAGCCTCGCGTTCGCCGACAACGCCTCGAACGGCATCGAGCCGCCGTTCTCGTGGACCTACTCGCGCCGCAAGCGCATGCCCGACGGCACCTGGAAGGAGTACCAGGTCGAGGATCACGCGTGGCGGCTCTACCGCCATCTCGGCGGCGACGTCCGGACCCTTCCGCCCTACTTCACGACCGCGCTCGAGATCTCGGCGCAGGCGCACAAGGACATGGTGGCGGCAGTCGCTCCGCTCATCGATACGAGCATCTCGAAGACGGTGAACGTTCCCGAGGACTATCCGTACGCCGACTTCGAGGACCTGTACTTGAGCGCGTGGCGCGCGGGCTTGAAGGGGCTCGCGACCTACCGCCCGAACAAGGTGCTCGGCGCGGTGCTGTCGGTCGAGTCGCAGCAGAAGACCGACGCCCCGAAGAGCGGGCCGCAGGGCGACGCGATCTCGGAAGCGAACCGGCGTCTGTCGATCAAGAACCTGCCCGCGCCGGTGCTGGCCTCGCTCGCGTGGCCGAACCGGCCGACATTCCCGTCGGGGAACCTCGCGTGGACCTACATGGTCGCGCACCCGGGCGGCGAGTTCGCGCTGTTCGTCGGGCACGTCGAAGACGAGGACGGGGGAGGGGCCGCGGGCGTAACCTCCGGGCGCCGTGCGTTCCCGTTCGAGGTTTGGGTGAACGGCGCCGAACAGCCCCGCGGCCTTGGCGCGGTGGCGAAAACGCTGTCGATGGACATGCGCGCGAAGGATCGCGCCTGGCTCGCGCTCAAGCTCGACGTGCTCTCGAAGACGCCGGGCGATCACTCGTTCGAGCTGCCGTTCCCGCCGCACGGCGAGCGCAAGCTCGTGCCCAGCGTCGCCGCGGGCGTCGCCCAGGTGATCCGCTGGCGCTGCGACCAGCTCGGCGCACTCGACGAGAAGAGCCCCGATCTCCTCTCGCCCGAGGGCCGTCCGCATCCGGTGCTCGATGCGATGTTCGCCGTCGAGGAGCCGCGCACCGGCACCGACGGCACGCTCTCGTGGACGGTCGACATCCGCAACCCGGCCTCGGGGGAGGATTTCGTCGTCGGTTTGAAAGAAATCACGCTGCCTCTCAACGACGGGTACTCCGTGGGCGTGACGCGGCCCTACGCCATGTTCCTCGCCGGCCATTATCCGCGCGCGCTCGATGGGCTCGCGCGGATCCTTTCTCTCGACATGCGCGTGCTCGATCCGGCGTGGATCGGGATGAAGCTGCGGAAGCTCGTCAACTACTCGGAGCCGCTCGGCGACTTCATGGCCTTCGTTCCGGGCGAGCGCCGCCAGCAGACCTGGCCGTCGACAGTCGCGTATCTCGCGCGGCTCCTGATCCACCGCTACGCGATGCTAGGCGTGCTCGACGAGAACGGGGTGCCGACGCGCGAGATGGGCATCCTCGAGGCCCCGCGCGACGATCGTTCCCCGAAAGTCATGCAGGGCGCGCTCTGCAACGAGTGCGGGAACCACACCGTGATCCGGAAGGACGGGTGCGACTTCTGCACCGCGTGCGGCGCGGTCGGATCGTGCGGCTGAGCCCTCCGAAGCGACGCTCTTCTCGAGCAAGGCTCGGGCCGGCGGCCGGCTTGCGACACCGGCCAGTCGACTGTCGTTGTCGTTGACACGCGGGCGGGTGGGTTCGTCCCGTCCGCTTGCCTCAGACGCTGGCGCTGCGCGAACCCTCTGACGCGTCAGGGGAACGTGGCGCAATGTGGTCTCCCGGCACGGTCCGTGCTGACGGTTTCAACGACCGCCTTCTCGGAGTCGACCGTAAAGATGTCCGACAAGATCAGCCTCCGACAGATCTTGGACCTGAGCGTTCCGGTGGTCCTGCTCGTCGTCGCGAGCGGGGGGCTGGTCTACGCAATCAAGATCGCCGCGACGCTCCGGGATCTCCGCGCCCTCGAGCCGGTCACCCTCGCTACGGATCCGGAAACCTGGCGCTGCCCCCACGCGACGCATTTCCCGGGGTCGAGCCTCGTGCGTGATGGCGAGCCTGGGCTCAACACCTCCGGCGCGTTGCGGCTCCCGGACGCCCCGCCGGATCGGGTAGCGAGCTGCCTGCCGCATACTCCGCAAGTGCGCGCCGAGTAGCGCTGGCACGCGCGCCGGGGCCACTGACTTTCTCACTCGCGCCCCTACCGCCGGCCCCCAATTGTGTTGGTCGGTGACACACCGAGTGCGATCAACCCGGTCCGCGCTTCGGCTTTGAGCTTCCGCTCCGCGACTGCCGGGCAGCGCGATCGCGCCCCCGACGGTCGGATGTTCGGGGACCGGGGTTAGCGACCGGCTTCGCGCTCCCGGGGCAGATGCGCGCGCAGAAGCGCGAGCAGTTGCGCCGGCTCGATCGGCTTCTGCAGCACCGCCCGCACACCCGCCGCCTCGACCTGTGCATCGTTGACGCCGTCGGCGTAGCCGGTGTAGAGAATCACCGGCAGCCGCGGCCGGATGGCGACGAGCTCGCGCGCGAGCTCGAGCCCAGTCATTCGCGGCATCGTCTGATCGGTGATCACCAGGTCGTAGCGATCGGACTCTTCGGCGAAGACGAGCCGCGCGTCGGGCGCGGCGCGCTTCGCGGTGACCTCGAGGCCCCAGCCTTCGAGCAGCTCGCGCATGAACCCGACCACCATCTCCTCGTCGTCGACGAGCAGCACGCGGCCGCGGAGCCGCGCCTTGCGCGCAGCGGGCGAGTAGCCGGGCAGGGTCTCGTGCTCGATCGCGTCGTCGTCGGCGCGCAGCACCGGGAACAGGGCGCGAAAGGCCGCGCCCCGCCCGAGCCCGGTTTCCACGATGAGGTGCCCGCCGTGCTCGTGAACGATGCCGTGGACGGTGGCGAGTCCCATCCCGCTGCCCTTCCCGACCTCCTTGGTGGAGAAGAACGGCTCGAACATCCGCTCGAGCACCTCCGGCGCGATGCCCGGACCGTCGTCGGCCACCGCGAGCTCGACGAACTCGCCGGCGATCCGCTGGCGGCAGCTCGCGCACGTCGCCCCGTGCGCGCCCGCGGACCGCCCGACGCGGACCCGCACCTTCCCCTGCCCGCCGAGCGCGTCGCGCGCGTTGATGCAAAGGTTGAGCAGCACCTGCTCCGCCTGCACGCGATCGAGCGCAGCGAGCGGGACCTCCCCATCGGCGACCGTCTCGAGCTCGAGGGTCGCGGGCATCGAGGAGCGCAGGAGCCGCGCCGATTCGGCCGCGACCCGCCGCAGGTCGACGGGCCGTCGCTCGCCGCGCTGCCCGCGGCTGAACGTCAGCATCTGCTGGATGAGGTCGCGCGCCCGGCGGCTCGAGAGCATCGCCTGCTCGAGATAGCTCCCGACCTTGCGATCCTCCCGTGCGGCGTCGCGCTCCGCCGCCAGCGCGACGTAGCCCATGATGCTGGTGAGAATGTTGTTGAAGTCGTGCGCGATCCCGCCGGTGAGCTGTCCGATCGCCTCCATCTTCTGCGCCTGCCGGAGCTGTGACTCGAGCGCGAGCCGCTCGGCCTCCGCACGCTTCCGCGCCGTGATGTCGCGGCCGATGTAGAGCACATGCGGCCGGCCCTGGTGGTCGATCGGCACGCCGCGGAGCTCGATATCGGTCCGCGCACCGTCCTTGCGCAGGCCCTCTGTTTCGAGGTGGATCGCCTCCCCGGCGAGCGCCCTCCGGTGCAGGGCGATCAGCTGCCCGTTCACCCGCTCCGGATGCGCGACGACCCGGTCCGCACCCAGCACCTCGTCGCGCGTGAAGCCGCTCATCGCCTCGTAGGCCGGGTTCACGTCCACGATCCGGAAATCGGCATCGCGCAGGACCAGCGCGTCCGCCGTGGCGTTGAAGATCGCGCGGTACTGCGCGGCGCTCGCGCGCAGCGCCTCGTCCGCGAGTCGCCGCGCGGTGATCTCGCGCGCCATCGCGAGCACGTGCGGCCGGCCGCGGTACTGGATCGGCACGCAGCGCACCTCGACGTCGAAGCGCGTCCCGTCCTTGCGCACGCCGACGGTCTCGAACTGGATCGGCTCGCCGGCGATGATGCGGCGGTGGAACTCGCTTCCCTGGCCGTGCAGCTCCGGCGGGATGAACGCCCAGCGCTGCGTCCCCACCAGCTCCTCGCGCGCGTGCCCGGTCATCGCCAGCAGCGCCGGGTTCACGTCCACGATGCAGTTGTCGGCGTCCCGCAGCACCAGACCGTCGGCGGTGGCGTTGAACACCGCGCGGTACTGCTCCTCGCTCGCGCGCAGCGCCTCGTCGGCGAGCTTGCGCTCCGTGATGTCGCGGGTGAACGCGAGGATCCGCGGCTCGCCGGCGATCGTGGCGCGCTTGAGCGTCACCTCGTGCCACATCAGGCCGCCGTCCCGGTGCTGGGCGTGCCACTCGAACCGGACCGGTGCGGCGCGCACCTTCGCCTGCTGGATGTGGCGCGCGAGCTCCGCCAGCGCGTATGCCGGCTCGTTCGCGCTCACGTCGGCCACCGTGAGCCGCCGCATCTCCTCGCGCGAGTACCCGTAGACCTCGGCCGCCTTCGGGCTCACGTCGAGGATCGCGCCGGTGTCCCAGTCGTGCACGAAGATCGGATCCTCGCTCGCCTCGAAGATCGACCGGTAGCTCGATTCCGAGTGCCTGAGCGCCTGCTCGGCGCGCGCGCGTTCGAGCTCCGCCGCCGCGCGCCCCGCGAAGATCTTGAGCAGCGACTCCGCGAGCTCGCGATCGACCATCGCGCCGCGATCGAGCGCGGCGATCAGACCGAGCTGGACGCCCGCGGCGTCGCTCAGCGCGTAGGCGGCGTAGCTGTCGAAGCCGAGCGCCTCGAACATCGTCCCCGGCGCGAACTCGGGCCGCACGCCCTGCCCGACGAACCGGAACTCGCGGCCGACGACGCCCGCGCAGGGCGTCCTCGACAGCTCGTAGTCGAATCGCCTCAGGATCCGTCCATCGAGACAGGTCGCGAGCGTTCGCATGCGCGAGCGGCCTTCGTCGGCGAACACCGCGATCATCACCGCGTCGACGCCAAGCGCTTCGGCGAGCGCGCGCGCGAGCTCCTCGAAGACCCGATCGCCGCCCGCGATCGACAACGCGACCGCGGCCTGGTGCAGGGCTTCCGCAAAGCGCTTGCGCTCGGTGATATCGATCGAGATACCGCAGACGGCGTAGGGCCGGCCGTCGGGGCCGAGCAGCGGAAACTTGTTCGCGAGCATGGTGCGCCGCTCGCCGCGGATGACGTTCGTCTCCTCGACCTCCAGCGCGCGGCCGGTCTCGATCACGCGCCGATCGTTCGCGCGTAACCGCTCCGCCACCCCGGGTGGGGCGATGTCGGCGGTGGTGCGGCCGATGATCTCGTGCTGCGGCCGCCCGACGTGCTGCTCGAACGCGCGGTTGACGAACAGATACCGGCCTTCCAGGTCCTTGGCGAACACGCGCACCGTCGTGCTGTTGTCCAGGATCTGGCGCAGCGTGATCTCGGTCTCGCCCAGCCACGCGAGATCACCCTCGAGCTTCGAGAGATCGGTCATGGCGCGAAGTGTACCGCCCGTGCGGGCGCACCGGACGCGGTGTTACCCAGTGGCAACCATTGAAACGGTCGGGTTACAAACCGGCGCTAGGGGGGCGGCACGAACATGTATCCCGCCCCCCGCATGGTGCGGATCACCTTCGGGTTCTCGGGGTCGTCCTCGATCTTGCGGCGCAGGCGCGCGATGCGGATGTCGATCGAGCGGTCGAACGGCTCCCACTCGCGATTGCGGGTGAGCGTCAGCAGGCGGTCCCGCGACAGCACCTGGTGCGGGTGGTCGGCGAATACCTTGAGCAGCTCGAACTCCATCGTCGTCAGCGCGACCTCGGCGCCGTCGCGCTCGAAGAGCCGGTGCGATTTCAGGTCGAGCAGGCAGCGGCCGACTGGGATGCGGCGCTCGGGCGCACCGGCCGGCGCCGGCTCGGGCGCGGCCGGCGCAACGCGGGCCTGCACGCGCCGCATCACGCTCTTGAGCCGCGCGCGCAACTCGCGGGGCTCGAACGGCTTCGCGACGTAGTCGTCGGCACCCATCTCGAGGCCGATGATACGGTCCACCACTTCGCCCGCGCCGGTGACCATGATGATGCCGAGGTCGTAGCGCTCGCGGAGGTAGCGCGCGAGCGCGAGCCCGTCCTCGCCCGGCAGCCCGACGTCGAGGAGCACCACATCGGGCACCTCGCGCTCGAGCGCGGTGCGCATCGCGACCCCGCCGTCGGCCTGCGCGACCTCGTAGCCGTGCGTCGACAGGTACTCGACCAGCATGTCGCGCACGTTGCGATCGTCGTCGACGATCAACACTTTCCCTGCGGTCATCCCCATCCGGCTTCCCGAGTTCCGCGCCGATTCTAGCTCCGGTTACACACCGATACGAAATGTTTCCGGACCGACATCGGGCGAATACCGCGGGTGCGTAGTCTGCGCAGCCATCGAGTCTCGCAATCAACCGATCGAGAGGAGCGCGAAATGAACGTCCGCAGCATCTTGATGCACATCGCCATCGGCGCGGCCCTCGTCCATGCCGCGGCAAACGCGTCGCGCGCCGCGGAGCCCCGGGCGTGCACCGTCTGCCCGGTCGAGCAGCCCGCCTGCCCCGAGACCTATGTCGTCTATCCCGAGGCGAGCCATGTCCAGTATCCGGCCGGCCGTTGCGTCTTCGGCGACATCCGCCCGTTCGCCGAGTAGCCGGGAGAGAACGCCATGGCCAGGAACCTCGACGAAGCGTTCTTGCTTGCACCCGAGACCGCGGTGCCCTCTCACGACGCCTTCGCGGACGACGCGTACGGGGAGCCGGACGACGCCGCCTTCGAGAGCGTCGCCGGGCTCTACGACCACGACGCCGAAGGCGAGGTCCGGCAGATCCTCGGCCGCGTCTTGGGCGGCTGACGCGCATCCACGAACTCGAGGAAACCTCTGATGATCACTCGCAACGCCGACGTCCGGACAGCGCAGGCGACGCTCCGGTCGCTCTACCAGCTCGCGCCCAAGGCCGCGCTCGTCGCCAGCCACGCCACCACGGTGGACCGCGATCCCGCCGACCCGTTCCGCGCCACCGTCTTCATCGGCTCTGGCGACGCCGACGTCGTTCCGGTCGCCGCCGAGCGCGCGGTGGGCGGACCGAACGGGGCGCCCGCCGCCGGCGATCTGCTCTGCGGGGCGCTGGCCGCGTCGCAGGATTCGACCATCCGGATCGCCGCCAACCTGTGCGGCGTGGGCATCGTCGCCCTCAGCGTCGACGTGCGCGGCTGGGTCGACGTGCGCGGCACGATGGGCGTGGACCCCAAAGCGCCGGTCGGCTTCCAGACGCTGGAATCCGTGATTCGACTCCAAGTCGCCGACGGCGCTGACCGGGACGCGGTGCGCCGCATGCTGATCGAGGCGGAGAGCCGCTCGGTCGTGCTCGCGACGCTGCGCCGCGCCGTCCCCGTCCACATCCGGGTCGAGGAGCCGGCGGCCGCGCCGTCGGCGCTCGCGGCGTGAAGGCGCGATCCGCCATGAACGCCAGACGAATCCGCCTCGTCCGCGGCGGCCTCCCGATGATCGAAAGCTCGAGGCGCGCGCCCCCGCGCGTGCCGCCGCGCCCCTTTTAACACTCACCTTCAGGAGTACATCATGATCACCAGACACCCGTTCGGCGTGCGACACGGCATTAGCGGCCTCTCGCCCGCCGTGGTCGCGATCTTCGAAGCGCTCTGCGGCATTGCCGCTCCCGCCCCGGCGACCCCGCGACCCCCGGCCGCCGAGGAGAACGCCACCATGCTGATGCGGACCGAAACCGCCCGGGACGGTTCAGCGACGTCCTCGGCCGGATGATCGACGCGGCGCGGGGCGAGCGCACCGGGGTCGCGTCGCACCCTCTGTCCGCCGTCCGGAGCGTCGGGCGCCTCGCCTACGAATTCTGACCCTCACCGGAGATCCGCGACATGGCAACCCGCATCGCCAACGTGCTCATGCACATCGCCGGCCCGATCGTCGGCGCCGAGATCCGCGAGATCGTGCGCGACCTCTCCCGCGTCGCCGGCGTCGCGCGCGTCCGACCCGGCGCGAAGCTGCCGAAACTGCTGCTCATCGACTACGACCCCGCGATGATCGACGCCCAGTCGCTCGTCGCGCTCGCCCGGCGCCGCTGGACCGCCGCGCAGCTCCTCGGAATGCGACCGTCCCCAACTTTCGATTGAGGAGGAGAACCCCGTCATGCTGATGCCGATCGAAACCGCGCGCTATGCGAAGTGCATCGAGAATTCGAAGCGCATGCGCTTCGACATCGACCGCGACGTGATCCGCGGCCGCAAGCTCGATTTCGCCAAGAAGTTCCTGCCCGACGGCCTGTCGAGGGTCGACCGCCTGATATTCCTCAGCGCCGCCGAGCAGCGCCTGCTGAGCCAGGTCCAGGGTCGCAGCTACGCCAACATCTTCGGCCTGGTGGAGCGCTTCATCGCCGCCAAGGTCCTCGAGGTCAGCCGCGAGCAGTAGCCCGAGCGAAGCGACATGGCGTCACGCATCCACTCCATCGGCCGGCGGTATTGGCTCGCGATGGCCGGCCTGTCCGCGAGCGGGATCGCCGGCTGCCAGGCGGCCCCGCTCGCCGCCGCCGCGCGCTGGACCGTGCAGCCATGACGCCATTCCTTCCGGCGACGATCGCCGCCCGGGACGGGCGGCGCGCATGGGTCCGCCCGGTGCGCGCGGCGGATGGACCGCTCGTGCAGCAGTTTGTGCGAGAGCTGTCGCCGCAGTCGCGCCGCAATCGTTTCTTCGGCCCGCTGCGCGAGCTGTCGTCGTCACAGCTCGAACGTATGACCCGCTTTGCGGCACCGGACGAGCTCGGCCTGGTCGCGCTCGCCGGCACCGCTTCGCCGCGCATCGTCGCCATCGCCCAGCACGCCGTTTGCGACCCGCCGGTTGCGGAGCTGGCCGTGGCGGTCGCGGACGACTGGCAGCGGCGGGGGCTCGGCGAACAGCTCGTCACCCGCCTCCTCGCGTACGCGTCGCGGACCGGTGTGGCAGCGATGCACGGGCTGGTGATGGCCACCAACCAGCCGATGCTGGCGCTCGCCGCCAAGCTCGGCTTCGCCCTCGACGACGACGCCGATCCCGCGCTCGTGCGCATCGCAAGGCCCCTCGGCCGCGCGCTCGCGGCCGCCGTTTGATTCGCGAGACGACGATGATCCGCTGCCGCGGCCCCGCCCTTATGCTCGCCGCCGCCGCCGCGGTCCTCTCGATCGCGCTCGGCATCCGCCACGCGTTCGGACTGTTCCTGCAGCCGATGAGCTTCGAGTACGGCTGGGGCCGGGAAGTCTTCGCGTTCGCGATTGCCGCGCAGAACCTGGTCTGGGGCGCGGCGCAGCCGGTGACAGGGATGCTCGCCGACCGCTTCGGCGCGGCGAAGACGATGGTCGCCGGTACCGCCCTTTATGTGGCGGGCCTCGTAATGATGTCGCTCGCCTCGACGCCAGGCGCGCTTTTCCTCGGCAGCGGGTTGCTCCTGGGCCTCGGGCTGAGCGGGACCACCTTCGCGGTGGTGCTCGGGGCGGTGGGCCGCGCCGTGCCGGCCGAGTCGCGCAGCCGCGCGATGGGGATCGCGACGGCGATCGGCTCCTTCGGCCAGTTCGTGATGCTGCCCGGCAGTCATTCGCTCATCGGCTGGCTCGGCTGGTCGGCAGCGCTGATCGTGCTGGCCGGCATCGCGGCGTCGATGGCCGCGCTCTCGACCGCGCTGCCCTGGCACGACTCCGGCGCGAGGGCGGACGCGGGGATGCGCGCGGGGGACGCGCTGCGCCTCGCGCTGGCGCACAACGGCTTCCGGCTCCTCGCCTTCGGATTCTTCGTGTGCGGGTTCCAGGTCGTCTTCATCATCACCCACCTGCCCGCGTTCCTCGTCGATCGCGGGCTGTCGCTATCGGTGGGGACGACGGTCCTCGCGCTGATCGGCCTCGCGAACGTCGCCGGCGCCTATCTCGCCGGCGTGTGGGGCGCGCGATACCGCAAGCCCGCGCTGCTCGCGGCGATCTACGCCGGCCGGGCGCTCGTCATCGCGGCGTTCATCTGGCTCCCGATCACCGAGGTATCGGCCTACGTCTTCGGCGTCGCGATCGGGCTGCTCTGGATGAGCACGGTTCCGCTCACCAACGGGACGGTGGCGGCGGTGTTCGGGGTGCGTAACCTGGCAATGCTCAGCGGCATCGTCTTCTTCGTCCACCAAGTGGGCGCGTTCCTCGGCGGGTGGCTGGGCGGCTATCTCTACGACCGCGCCGGGACGTACGACGGCGTGTGGATGATCGCGGTGGGCTTGAGCGTGCTCGCCGCGGTGGTGAACCTTCCGATCCGCGAGGAGCCGGCGCCCCGCCAGAGGACCGCCGGCCAAGCGGCGACATGAACGTAGCCGCCCGATGGCTCCTCGCCGGGGCCGCGGCGGCGGTCACCGCAGCCGCCTGGGCCGGTTACCGCCGGCCCGACTTCCTGCTCTGGCTGGGAAACGCGGTGTTCCTCTGTGGTTGATGTGTTGCCGTCGAAACAAATCGGTGCACGACAGACATAGCGGGGTTACCGGCGTATGTGAGCATCGGGTCTGATGTCTCACACCATAGACGGAGGCCGGCGATGAAGGTCCTCGAAGCGAATGAGCTGGAATGCCTGGTACGGCACACGTTCCCGGCCAAACCGCGGTTCTCGGTCCAGGCCGATCTCGGACTGACGCCGGCCCGCATGCCCGCCACCGCGTTCGTCCACGGCGGCCCGGATCCGTATCTCGACCGACAGCTGGACGACTGGCTGAGCGGCGCGCTGAGCTTCGTAGGACTCTACCCGCTGCTCAACCGCTTGTGCACCAGCGGCGCGTTGCCACCCGGCGATTACGCGGTGGCCGCGGCCCGGCGAGCACGGCAGTAGCCCGTCTCCGAACTGCGTCGATCCGGAGCTCCAGGCTCATCCGCTTCCCCCGCTAGGCGCGCGGCGGCAGGTTCACCAGCACGATCCCGCCGGCGACCGCGAGCGCCGCGGCGAGAAACGCCGGCGTGATCGGGTCGCCGAGGAGCGCCGCGCCCAGCGCGACGCCGAAGAGCGGCGTCATGAAGGTGAACGTCGCAAGCCGCGCGGCGAGGTACGTCCTGAGCAGCCAGAACCAGGCGAGGTAGCTCGCGAACGCCACGACCGCGCCCTGGAACGCGAGGCTCGCGATCGCGAGCGGCGTGACCCGCACGACGCCGGGCTCGCCGATCGCGATCGAGACGAGCGGCAGCACCGCCGCCGAAACGGCGAGCTGGTAGAAGAGCGTGCGCGTCGCCGGGATGCGGGCGAGCTTCGTCGCGCGCATCACCACGATCGTCGATGCCCAGAAGATCGCGGCGATGATGCCGTAGAGGTCGCCGCGCAGCGTCCCGCCGCCGGCCGCGGAGAACCCCTGCGAGAACGCTGCGATGATGCCGCCGAATGCGAGCAGCACGCCCGCCCACTGCCGCGCGTGGAGGCGCTCGCTCGGGACGAATACGGGCAGCAGTAAGGCCGTCAGGCACGGCGTCAGGTACACGAACACCACCATGCGCGATGCGGTCGTGTAGCCGAGCCCGGCGTAGATGAAGGCGAACTCGCCGGCGAACATCGCGCCGGCGACGAGCGCCGGCAGCAAGGCGCCGTCGCGCTCGAAGAGCGGGACGCGGCGCAACCGCGCCCACGCGAACACCAGGCACGTGGCGATGATCGACCGGATCGCCGCCTGCATGACGAGCGAAACGTCGGAGCCGATCACCTTGATCGCTACCTGCTGGAAGCCCCAGAGGAAGCAGAGGCCCGTCATCAGGCCGAACGCGAAAGCGTCCAGCGGCTTGCGGTCGGGCGGCATGGCAAGGCGTTGTCGTTGCGAGCGCGGAGCTTTACCGGTGATCGGATAATCGGGGCATGCCGCGCCGACCCAACACGCCGGTTCGCACGCTCGTTCGCACCGGCCGGCGCGTCGGCCGCGCGGCCGCGCGCCTGCCGGCGCTCTTCGCGCTCGCGCGCGCGCTTCGTCCGGACGGATTTCCCGCCGAGGAAACGCGCGAGCTGGCGGAGGTGCGGGCGCGGATTCCCCTCCGCCTCGCGCTCGAGCTTCGAGCAGAGGTGGCGGCGACGCTGGGGATCGCCGCGCGCGCGATGCGGCTCCGGCTGCTCACCGTGCAGGCTTGCGGCCCGGTGAGCCTCCACGACGACAAGTTCCGCTATCCCGGCGTCTACTTCGCGATCGTCGTCGCGCATGCCGGCCGCCTCGGGATCGTCGATCATCGCGCGCGGGCCGCGGCCCATGTGCCGGGCGAAATCCTGGTGCTCGATCCCTACCGCCGTCACGGGCTCGTGCCGGTCGGGAGCACCGCTGCCGAGCATCCCTACGAGCGGACGCACAGTCCAGTGCACGAACCCGCCGACCAGTTCCTGTTCCTCTGCTTCGACGTGAAGCGGCCGCGGCTGCGCGGGCGGCTGCGGAATGCGTCGGAGACGGGGGCCGTATCGATCAGCGCGGCGCGATCGATTGTTTTCCGGATAACGGAACGGATTTGCGCATCTTGACGATCCGGCAGGCGTGGGCGTAGCGTTTGCTTCGGAAGCCGCTTCCCGCCCCCGAGGAGGAGTCATGGTCACCGCAATCGCGCATCGCGCCGCCGCCGCATCCGTCACCGTGCTTGCCGCATTGGCAATACTCACGGCGGCACCCGCCGCCGCGCAGCAGTGGCCGACGAAGCCGGTGCGTCTCGTCGTCACGTTCTCCCCCGGCGGCTCGAGCGACATCGTCGCGCGGGCGCTGTCGGTGCCGCTGCAGGCGAAGCTCGGCCAGCCGGTCATCGTCGACAACAAGCCCGGCGCGGGCGGAACGATCGGCGCCTCGGAGATCGCGCGCGCCGCGCCCGACGGCTACAACCTGCTGATGTCGAACACCACGCCGATCTCGCTGGCGCCAGCGATGCTCACGCCGCCGCCGTACGACTCGATCAAGAACTTCACCCACGTGAGCCTCGTCGCGGTAGTGCCGGACGTGATCATGGTTCACCCCTCGGTGCCGGCGAAGAACATGAAGGAGCTGGTCGCCTGGATCAAGGCGCAGCCGAATCCGGTCAACTTCGGCTCCGGCGGCATCGGGTCGATCGGGCACATCCTCGGCGAGATGTTCAAGAAGGAGGCGGGCGTGAAGATCGAGCACGTCGGCTACAAGGGCAGCGCGCCGATGATCACCGACCTGATCGGGGGGACGTTGAGCTTCTCGTTCGACACGCTGCCGCAGAACGTGCCGCACATCAAGTCGGGCAAGCTGCGCCCGGTCGCGGTGACCTCCCGGGCGCGGGCGGCGATCGCCCCCGACGTGCCGAGCGTGACCGAGGAGGGCATGGCGTTTCTCGTCGCCGAAAACTTCATCGGCGTTTCCGGGCCGGCCGGCCTGCCCGACCCGATCGTGAAGCGCCTCTACGCGGCGATCCAGGAATCGCTCGACGACCCGAACTTCGTGAAGCGCCTCAACGACCTCGGCTTCGCCATCCAGAAGATGTCGACCGCGGACTTCCAGGCGTTCGTCCAGAACCAGATCACCGGCTGGGCGCCGGCGGTGAAGGCGTCCGGGGCGAAGCTGAACTAGGGAGAGACGGAGAGAGGATCGCCGCCGCAGCGGCGACTCCATATCCTGTCGACGCGTCTACTTCCCGGCCTTCGCCTTCGGCAGCACGACGTCCCACTTGCCGCGGGCGTCGACGAACATCACGCAGTCCTGCGCGCCCTCGCAGCGCGCGGCGTGCGGCGCCTTGCCGGTGAAGGCGAAGTACGAGCCCGGCGGCAGGCGATGCTCCTTGCCGTCCACGATGAGGACGAGGTTCCCCGCGACCGTGGTCACGTAGTGGTCCGGGGAGTGATGGTGGACGGGCGCTGCGAACCCCGCGGCGTACTTCAGGTAGAAGTGGCTCGCGCCCTTCGCCGTGTCGCCCTTGACGGCCGCGGTCTCCACGCCGGGAACCCCGGCGCCGATCCATTTCAAGTCCGCCACCGGCGTCAGCACCGCCTTGGCCGGCGTCGCGCCTTGCGCGAGCAGCGCGGACGGCAGCGCCAGCGTGACCGCGACCACGGCAACGCTCGTCAGTTTCATTCGTTTCTCCTTTCAGCCAGGTGAAGGGGCCAGATGCGCGCCCGCTCACTGCGGACGCTGCTCGTCGACCGTCGAGCGGGAGGTGATCCGCTGGACGCGGTCGATCCGCGTGCGCGGCTGGAGCACCGCCGTCAACCGCTCGGCGCGTTCGATGGCGCAGCTCAGGATGCCCTGCACCGGGTACTCCTCCTTGTGCTGCACCAGCGCGTTCTCGCGGCTCTCGCGGCGTGTACTGCTCGTCTCGTAGACGCCGCGGCCGTAGAGCGCGACGCCGTCGCCGCTCGCCATGTCTGGCACGAGCAGCGCCATGGTGCCGGTCGCGCGGACGTTGCCCGCGCTCTTGAAGATCCCGTCGCCGACGTACTCGGTCCACTGCAGGCGGCCGGCCGCCGGGTCGAGGGCGAGGAAGCCGGGGCGCCCGCCGCGATGCGCGACGTCGGGCATGCCGCTCGGGCTCACGCTCGCCAGAAACGACGTCTCGGCGCGAGCGACCACCGTGCCGAGCCAGGGATCGTCGAGCGCCGTGGGCTCGCGGCCGCCCGGTCCGGCCCGCAGCCCGGTGCCCGCGGCCACGCTCGGCGCAAAGTACTTGCGGCACAGCGTGAACGCCTCGGTCGCCCACAGCTCGGGGCGCTCGCCGTGCCGGCCGAGAAACCCGTTCACGCGCGCGCGCCGCGCCTGCGCCAGGCTGATTGCGAGCCCGCCGCAGGCGGTCGGAGCGTTCACCTGCAGCGCGAGCTCGGGCGGCAGCCGCAGCACGAGGTCGGCGCCGTCGGTCGCTTCGACGAGCGGCGGCTCGCCCGAAAGCACGGCGAAGCGGAGCGCGCCGCCCGCATCGGGCAGCGCGAACACGAAGAGGTCGGCGCCGCGCGCGAACTCGACCGCCGGCCCGGTCCAGTCGGCGAGCTTGTCGGCGACGCGGACGGTGCCCGCCTCTGCCTGCGCGGCGCGCTGCCCGGCGTGGTAGACGAGCGGCTTCATGGCGGCGCCCCGTCCCGACCTAGCAGAGGCGTCCCGGCCGCGCCGCCGTGGCGGTACCCGCGTCCGGCTTCGCCCGGTCGAGCTCCTCGTGGATGCAGAGGAGATTGCCCTCGGTGTCGCTGAACCACGCCGCCTTGTCGGCGCCGATGACCGCGACGTGCTCGACGGTCTTGAACCCGGGGAAGTCGTAGTCGTGGAACTCGATGCCGCGCGCCTTCAGCTCGCGGATCTCGGCGACGATGTCGTCGACCACGAACGACACCGCGGTGTGCTCGGCCTTGGTGCCCTCGGGCTTCGGAAAGATCGCGAGCGTCGCGCCGCCGTTGCACCGAAACAGGAACTTGCCGTCCGGCCGCGCGCCCTGCGGCGTGAGGCCGAGGCGGTTCTGGTAGAACTCGCGGGCCCGGTCCATGTCCTTGGCCGGGAGGATGGTGACGACGGGTGCTTGGGTCAGCATGGCGGCTCTCCTTCAGGCGTGCGCTTCGTGCGCTTTGGCGTAATCGATCATTCCCTGGAAGTCGACGACGACCGCCGGCTCGTTGCCGACGACCCAGGCGTCATGGCCCGACGGCAGCAGCGAAACGTCGCCCGGGCGGCAGACGAACTCCGTCCCGTCGTCCATGAGGATCCGGAGGATTCCGGACACGTGGTACTGGAAGTGCGGGGCCTCGCAGCTCTTCGTCTTGACGAGCGGCTGCACCGAGGTCGACCACTTCCAGCCCGGATCGAAGACGGCGCGGCCGACCGTCGCGCCGCCGATCTTGATCAGCTCCAGCCTGCCCTGCGGAAACTCGCGGACCTCGTCCGGCTTCCCGAAGTCCTTGCATTCGGCCTTTTCCATCGCTTCCCTCCGGTTCGGTTGCCGCGCCCCGAGTGCGGGCCGGCGTGGCGCCATTTGTACGGCGCGCGGAGGAATGCGGAAATGCGTAGGCCTACGTACCGGCGGGTCTCACCGGCCCGGCGCGGGGGTGGAAATGCGGGGGGCGTGGCGGACCGAAACTGCCTCGACCACGTCAGATCCATCCCACCGGGCGCGCGCCGAACGGCTGGATCCGGACCCTAAGCAGCCGGTGGCGTCCGCGTACCGGGCGGCAGCAATGCAGCGGGTCCGGTCATTCGCGGCCACAGCGTGAACTCACGGTCTCGGCCACATTCCGGTCATCCAGGCGCCAGAGAGATCGTGACGCCGATGACCGCTCTCAAGGTAGTGCAGACGTAGCCCGCCGCATGTGCGTGGCGAGGTGGTTTCCAGAGCGCCAGCTCAATCGATGCCGTGGCCATTGGGCATCGAAGACCAATCGAATGTCTGCTGCCCACGGCGCCGGACTCACGCACGCGGTAGAGTCGAGATGTGGCGCGGTGGCAGTAGGGTCGGTTTGTCTGTTGCCGCCCCTTTCGTCTGGCGGTGCCCGAGTAACCTCGCCGTAGCTCCGTTTCCACATCCCGCTCATCGAACCGGACGTGCAGATCTCCCGCATCCGGCTCTCGGACCAGACTTCACGCCTTCGCCCATGAGCGGTCGCGTCCCCGCCAAGTCAGCCGTACGAGCCCGAGTCGGTCGTAGAGGATCGAGGGTGGATAGCCCCCGCCTCGTTGGCGGCGCTTCTTGAACTTGGTTCGCAACCACCGGCGCAACCGCGCCACGGTGTAACTGTCGATCGCCCGGTACGCGCCGCTGACGGTCCCTACTTGGAAGTAGTTCGCCCAGCCGCGCAGCGTGCGGTTCAACTTGCCCACCATCTGCGTGGTCTCTTGCCACGTCGTCGACGTTGCTGTCATCGCATGGAGCTTTTCCACCATGCGCCGGATGCTCTTCTTCGACGGCCGCATGCCCAGCCGGGCCTTGCCGGTAGTCGGCGAATACATCCGCCCAAACGTGTAACCCAGGAAGTCGAACGCTCCTTCCGGGACCCTGCAGATTCGTGTCTTCTCCTCGTTGACCGTCAGCTTCAGGTGGCCCATGAGCGCGCGCATTCGTCGCAAGGCTTCTTCCGCCCTGCCCTTCCTGCACAGGATCACGAGATCGTCGGCGTAGATCACGATGCGAGTACCAAGGCTCTTCTCCAGCCCGAGCTTCTTCCACCCCAGCACGAATCGGCGCATGTACAGATTGGCCAACAACGGTGAGAGGGGTGAACCTTGCGGGATGCCGCGTCGCTGATCCTTGGCTTCGGTCGTGCGCCTCTTCCGTCCTCGGTCGTCGGTTTCTTCCACGGGGCATTCCAGCCACATCTTGATCAGATGCAGCACACGTCGGTCCACGATGCGCCGCGCGAGCGAGCGCATCAGTTCGGCGTGCGGAATGCTCCCGAAGTAGTCCGCGAGGTCGGCATCGACGACTTCCGGGTGACCACGGAACAGCAATGTCCTCCACCTCGATCACCGCCTGTTGGGCGTTGCGCCCAGGGCGGTAGGCGTGCTGCTCGGGTGGAAGGTCGGCTTCGAAGATCGGCTCGAGCACCAGCATCGCTGCTGTCATGCACATCCGATCGCGCAGGGTCGAGATGCCCAGCGGCCTGAGTTTGCCATTGGCCTTCGGGATGAACACTCGTCTGATAGGCTCCGGTCGGTAGGTCTCCTGCCTGAGCGCAAGCGCCAGTTCCCCGAGCCACCGCTGCACCCCGTACGCCTCGACGTCCGCGAACTCCTGACCATCCACGCCCGGCGCGCCCTGGTTTGAGCGGCACTGAGCATAGGCGTGCGCCAGGATGTCTTCGCGGTGAATCTTGTCGTACAGGGCGTAGAAGCGGAAGCCCGGCTTCTGCCTTCGCTTTCGCGTGTAACGCCGTCTGCAGCTTCTGGACACTCTTCGGAGTTGCTAGGTTGCCCAATCTCCAGGTCCCTCACCACGTCTTGCGTCTGTCTTGAACTGAGGCCCCTTCCCTCCACCGGCGTTACCCGGCTTCAGCGGTACTGCGAGCCTCTCCGTCACCCCAGAGCGTCCGGCCTGTCCGTCACCGGCCTCCGGTTGGTCGTCCCCGACCACGCCTTGGGGCTTCCCGTGTTGCGTGCGCTTTCCTTGTGTACGTGCTGTCGCCACTACCCCGGCGCAGCCACTGACGGTACTGCTTCGCTCATCCGTTCAGTGATGTCAACCTTCCCCGAATGGGTTGTCGGGTCGGCCTGCGCATCGTCATTTTCGAGGCTTGCTCAGCGTTATCGCGGTAGGGACGCGGATTGCTCCACGCCCCCCGCACAGATCCCAGCGGGCCCGATTTAGGCACTGGGCTCCCACTTTGGGTGTTTAACGTCGAAGCGTTCGCGGGGCCAGGGATGAAGGATGCGGGGGCGGGGAAGCCAATCGTCGAAGAGGATCTTCACTTGCTCCCATGCCAGCTTGGCTCTCTGGCTGCGTCGCGCAAGCGTCCGCCCCCAGAGGTTTGTGACGTGGAAGTGGAATGCCAGCAGTGCGCGACCGTTGGTCGGCACGGCGTGGTAAGCGAAGAATCCCAGGACGACCTGCTTAAGCCATCGCCCTTGCTCGGGAATCGGCTGGTGCCGCCGCTGTCGCAGTTCGGCCTTCACTCGTCTGAGCGTTGCGCGCATGCGGTCCCGCCGAGTCTTCCGTTGAATATGGAAGTGTCCCGTCGGTGATTTACCGCAAATGAACGTGAAGCCCAAGAAGGTGAACGTCTCCGGTTTACCGAATCCCCTCCGTTTTCGATTTTCGGCCGCAAAGCGTCCGAACTCGATCAGTCGGGTCTTCTCCGGGTTGAGCGCCAACGAGAACTTCTCCAGCCGCTTGTGCATGTCTTCCAGAAATCGCTTGGCGTCTACCTCACGCTGGAATCCGAGGACGATATCGTCGGCATACCGCACGACGACCATGTCCCCGCGGGCGTGGCGCTTGCGCCACTGCTGCGCCCAGAGATCGAAGACGTAGTGCAGGTAGACATTAGCCAGCAGGGGTGACGCCGTCGCCCCCTGTGGCGTGCCCACCTCGCCCTCTGTCACGACCCCATCTTCCAGCACTCCGGCCTTCAGCCATTTGCGAATCATCCGGAGAATGCGCTCGTCACCGATCCGATGTTGCAGGAAGCGGACCAACCATTCGTGGCTGACCGAATCAAAGAAGCTGCGGATGTCGGCGTCGAGTATCCAGTTCACTTTCTTCCGGTCGATTCCGACTACCAGCGCGTCCAGCGCATCATGCTGGCTGCGTTTCGGTCGAAATCCGTACGAGAAGCCGATAAAGTCCTCCTCGTAAACAGCGTTGAGCACCGCCACGACTGCACGCTGAAGAATTTTGTCCTCCAGTGCGGCGATACCCAACGGCCGCTGCCGCCCGTCCGGCTTAGGGATGTATTGCCGCCGGCTTGGCAGTGCCCGGTACGCGCCCCGATGGACCCGGTCATGCAGATCCGCAAGATTGCCTTGCAGATCGGCCTCGTAGTCCTGCCACGTCACCCCATCCACACCCGGCGCCGCGTCGCGCTTGAGCGCGTAGAACGACAGCCAAAGCAGATCGACGTTGACGTGGTGGAGCAGCGCAGTGAACCTCTCCTTCCTTCTGTGCCTTGCTGCTTGACGTACGCGCCCCAGCGCCTGTGACACGCGAGCCCGGATCTGCGCCCGGTGCGTGCTTTGCTGGTCCACGTTCCCCTCGGCCCCCGCCCTTGGCTCCACCGGCTCCGCCGCCGAGCTACCTTCGGCATTGTTCGTCGGCTTCACAGCTACTACTGCGGGGTCTGACTTCTTGAGTCCGTGCATCACCGGCTACGGCTCCTCGCCTTCCCGGTGCGAACCGGCATACCACCGCCGGGTGGACCCAAGATCTCCCGGTTCCCGTACAAGGAGCTTCCGCACATGCCAGGTTCTCAGACCACGCCGGGTCGTCCAAGCGCTCGCACTGGCGCGCCTGTCCGTTTTGCCTTCCACGCAAGTGACCGTGTCAGCACCCAGGATTAACCTTTCGCGGCTCAATGGCTGGCCTATGCACTCCCCTACCGACGCTTCGCCTTCGCCCTCGCGGACGCCGACGCACGGCTCGGGGCCATTGTGGATCGCTACTCCTTCAATGCGGTGGACTCTCACCACCTACTCCTTGCCGGTCTCCCGGCGCACCACTCGCGTTACGGCCCGCACACTTGCGCTGCCACCAATTCGTGGCACGCTTATCCGAAGGCTTCAGCCATTTCGTTTCCTCCATAGCTGCTCCGGTTGCTTCCGGCTGGAGCGATTGCCGGGTGGGACTTGCACCCACTGGAAAGCGCCGCCTTATCACGGCGCACACCCGAAGCGGACATCGGCAAAGCCCCAAAACAAAAACCCCGCCGAAGCGGGGTTTTCGTCGAGCGCTGAAAGTCAGGCCGTCTTGCGCCTTCGCCACGCCAGACCGGCAAGGCCTAGGCCCAGCAGCGCGAGCGTCCTTCACTTCAACTGATGATAATCGCTCATGCGGAACCACTTGCGGGAAAGGATGAACCCCGTCACCGGTTCCGGGGAGAGACTGGTGACTTCTTCGGTCATATTTTTCCTGTAGAACGCGGTGCAGGTGGCATTCTGCCAAACCGTCTTTTGCATCTTTCTTCTCATGTCGGCGACGAATGCATCCTGAAGGTCGCGTCTGGCATCGATGGCATTGATGCTCTTGCCCCGTTTCACGGCGCAAATGGCCTGAACGATGTAATCCGTTGCCGCCTCCATATAGGAAATCTGCGAGCTGTGTCCGGAGCCGGTGTTCGGGCCGTTCACCTTGAAATAGTTGGGGTAACCGGAAACGGCAATGCCCTTGTAAGAGACCGCCTCCATTTCCCATTCGCTGTTGAGGTTGCGGCCACCCAGCCCATGGACCCGAAACGTCAGCGCCTTCTTCATGTCCGAATACGCGAAGTATCCCGTGGCGTAGACGATGACGTCGAGGGGGATATCCTTGCCATCCTTTGTCCTGATGCCCTGGGGCGTGATGCATTCAATCCCGCTGATATCCACATCGACATTATCAAGGGACAGCGCGGGGAGATAGGTATTGGTCGGTATGACCCGCCGGCAGCCCAACTCGTAATCGGGCATCATGTGCTGCCGCAACTTGTCGTCCTTGATGTACTTGTCCAGATGCTTTTTCAGCCTTCTCCGGTAATGGTCCTTCATGAGCTGACTGATTCCCGAGATCCCCGGGTAGCGGCGGAAGGCGATAAACCTGATGTCATAGAAAACAAAGACGAGCAAACGGATGATGTGCCGTATGCCCGGCAGCGTTCGAACGAAACGCTCTACGGCACCGTAATGCCGGTCTGAGCGCGGGAGAATCCACTGCGCCTTGCCCATGAACAGGGTCAACCGGGATACCTTGCCGGCAATGGCCGGAACGATCTGGGCTGCTGAACATCCCGAGCCGATCACCCCGACACGTTTTCCTTCATAGGCGACCGAGTGATCCCAGTGCCCGGAGTGGAATATCGGTCCTTTGAAGGTCTCCGCACCTTTGATATCTGGGAATGTGCGGGTTCGCCAGCACCCCGCTGGTGTCGATCACGAAGCGGGCGCTATACCTCTCGCCTGACTCGGTCTCCACGTGCCACAGGAACTCGCGCTCGTCAAAAGCGAGCCTGGTCACCGTCTGGTTCGTACGTGCATGCTTTCGCAAGCCGAACCTGTCGATAATATGGTTCGTGTATGCGAGCAATTCGCTTTGCGGGGAAAAGGTTTTCCTGAACGGATAGGGTATGAACGAGATGCAGTAAAGACTGGTTGGAATATCCACCTCTGCTCCGGGATAAGAGTTGGCCTGCCAGGTGCCGCCCAACTCGGAGCTTCGTTCCAACAGAACAAAGTCGTTGCATCGCTTTTTCTGCAATCGGATGGCCGCCAACAGCCCTGAGAACCCGGTCCCGATGATCACGGTCTCGAAGTGTCGGGGCTGCATCGGGTTCCCGGCGTACGCAGATACCTCTCTTGATGCGGATTGCTCTGATGCCAGTTGCTCCGATGCGCACATCTTCAGGCTCTATCAAAACGTCGATTGTCAATGTTCAAGCAAAAGTAGAGGAAACGTAGGGTCAGCCACATTTCAACCCTACATTTCACGAAGGTGCGCGACGGTCGCGGTCGCGAACTGACGAGTCGTGTGGTGCCGGGAGCCGCGCCGCGTCTCAGCCCTTCCAGAACTCCCGCGGCGCGATGCGCGCGCCCTCGGCCATCGCGGCCACCTTCGCCCACACAACGTCGGGATCGACCGCGGCCTGGCCGACCCAGGTGCCGAAGCCGCAGTCGCTGCCGGCCATCACGTTCTCGCGCCCGACGAGCTTCGCGTAGCGGCCGATGCGCTGCGCGATCAGCTCCATACCCCTCCTCGAATGCGAGCAGGGCCGAGACTACAGACGCCAGATTAACTGGTCATTAAAAAATCTAGCGAGTGCGAGTGCAGCAGTATGGTCGACCGCAGCAATCGGCCATAAACGACGTACATTGCTCAAGCTCGCCGGCGCGATTCGTATTACGTCAGGCAAGTTCGGCGCGAAAAAAATCTAGCGAGCGCGAGTGCAGCAGTATGGTCGACCGCAGCAATCGGCCATAAACGACGTACATTGCTCAAGCTCGCTGGCGCGATTCGTATTACGTCAGGCAAGTTCGGCGCGATGGACACCGAGCGCGGCCATGAGGGCGCGGCCCGGTTTCTGGGCGCCATCCCCGCCAACTCGACCCCGCTGCGCATCACCGAGAATGCCCATTTCGTCCGGGAGCATCGTGAAGTCGCCCCCGACGCGTGGAAGCTGCCGAAGGTGGGGCAGCCCGGCGAACTGCAACGCCTGCCACGCAGACGCCGACCAGGGGACTTTTTCCGAGCGTAACGTCAGGATCCCCCGGTAGGCAGCGGCTTGGCACCAACCGATCCCGAGGCCGCGCGACCGGCGTATAGCGCGGGCGCTTCGGTCCTGGTGTGGGACCTGCCGACCCGCGCCTTCCACTGGCTGCTGGCCGCATCGTTCTTCGTCGCGCTCGCGACCGGAGACTCGGATCGCTTCCGCGACATTCATGTATTTGACGGCTATCTCATCCTCGGCCTCCTCTGCTTTCGCGTCGTCTGGGGTTTCGCCGGCAGCCGCTACGCCCGTTTCGCGTCGTTCCTGTTCGGCCTCCGCGCCGCGATGGCCTACGTGAGGGATCTTCTCGCCGCCAGGACGCTGCGTCACATCGGCCACAACCCGGTGGGAAGCTGCGCGATCTTCGCGATGCTGGCTCTCGGGCTGCTGGTGTGCGTAAGCGGTCTTCTCGTGCTGCGGGCGGAGGAGTCACACGACGTGCTGAAGAGGCTCGCCGGACACCCGCTAGGCGAGATGGTCAAGGAGGTGCACAAGTCGCTGTCGTGGTTGATGCTGGGTCTCGTGCTGATGCACGTCGCCGGCGTCCTGATCGAAAGCCGGGCGCATCGCGAGAATCTGGCGAGGGCCATGCTCACCGGCCGCAAGCCCGGCGCCGCAGGGGACGGAACCACCTCCTCGCACCGGCTCGTTGCCATTGCCATGCTCGCAAGCGTAGCCGCCGGAGCCGCGTGGTTCTTTCAGTGGCGGCTGATCGACCTGCCCGCACTGCGGCATCTTCCCTTCGTCGGCCAGCAGCTGCCAGACAACAAGGTGTGGCGCGACGAATGCGGGAGCTGCCACGTGGCCTATCACCCGACCCTGCTGCCCACTCGTTCATGGCAGGCGCTGATGGACCGGCAGAACGACCACTTCGGAGAGAAGCTGGAGCTCGATGAAGCCACGGTAGCCGCGATCCTCGGCTTCCTTAAGAACTACTCTGCCGAGACTGGTATGACCGAGCCGGCCTACAAGATCAACAGGTCAATCCCTGCCGATCAGACCCCGCTGCGCATCACCGAGACCGGCTACTGGGTCGAGAAACATCGCGACATCGACGACGGGACCTGGAAACATCCCAAGGTGGGTTCGAGGGCGAATTGCCGAGCGTGCCACCTCGACGCCGAGCTGGGCACCTACGAGGATGCCGCGATGCGGCTGCCCCGGTAAGAAACGAGAAACAACTGAAGCCGGCGACCGCGCCGCCGAGGATGGAGTACGAACTGGTATATCCAGGATATATGGCTTCCGCGCGTGTCCGCTTCTGGCCGAGACTGCGAATTCGAGGCCGCGCCGGGACGCTGCCCTTCGGCGACAGGGCTCGGCCCACTGCCGTCTTGACCCACGGCAAGCGCTTCGATCTCGCAGAGGTGCATCTTCGTTGGCCCTCAACTTGATGGGAGTCCATCATGGGATCCAACGCCAACGCTGTTCATCGCGAGGCATGGAACAAGGGGAAGATCGTCGGCCAAAAGGCGCCATTCAAGCTCAGGGACATCTGGGCGCTTCGAGTCCGCCTTCAGATGGAAAGTCGTGTGCGCGAGCTTGCGCTTTTCAACCTGGGGATCGACAGCAAGTTGCGCGGGTGTGACCTTGTCAGCCTCAAGGTCCGGGACATCTGCCACGGCGATCAGGTGGCAACACGCGCCGTGGTAATGCAACACAAGACCCAGCGCCCTGTGCAGTTTGAGATCACGGCGGCGACCCGCGAGGCCGTGCAGAAGTGGATCAAGCAAACGGGGCTGAAGTCCGAGGACTTCGTGTTCCCGAGTCGGATTCACGACTCGCCACATCTGGGGACGCGCCAGTACGCCCGAATCCTCGAGGGCTGGGTCGAGGAGCTCGGACTCGATCCCGCCGACTACGGCACGCACTCGATGCGGCGAACCAAGGCGACGTTAATCTATCGCCGTACAAAGAACCTGCGTGCGGTGCAATTGCTGCTTGGGCATTCCAAACTTGAATCGACTGTGCGGTACCTCGGTATCGAGGTGGACGACGCTTTGGAGATCTCCGAGCAGACTGAGATTTGATCGAAGCGAAGTACAGGCCGCCCGATAGTTGACACCCAACAAGCCTGTCGGGCGGCCCAGCCCGGTTCCCGCGGCCGGACCCGGCGACGAGGTCATGGCGGGCCAGGCGCTCTCACTGAAAGGCCGCTTCGTGGCCCGGTTGCGTACTCACACTTGCGGCCAGGAGCGGTCGGCCGCGGTTTGCCCGCCATAGCGGTCGGTCAGCCGTCGCTACGGGCGTTCGAGCAAGCGTCTTGCGCCGATAAACAAGCATCACGCGCGCTTGTCTCGCAGCAGACCACGCAAACTGCGCGGCACGCGCGCCTTGATCGCATTGGCGCGCGCAAAGTATTCGATGACACCGCCAGGCGCCGTGGGGAGCTCGGTTCGAACGGCGCGCATCAGCCGCGTCCGCTCGCTATCCGTCATGGACGCGATGATCTTCGTCGTGGGGCTGTAGCTTGGCGTCTGCGCCTGCCAGAAGTCTTGGAAGTCCCGGTACGCCAGGCAAACCTCGATAGTTCTCGTCTCGATTCGCTCGAGCGCTGCTTGCTCAAACAGCGTTCGCAACGCTTCGATGCGGGATTCGTTCGTGCCGGGAATGGCTGGCACGTCAACACCGAACCGGCGCATGGCGCGGCGCAGAGGCCCACTTGGAGAAAGCTCTTCAGCAAAATCCCACACGTAAGCCGCGACGCTTCCGCCCGCGCGCGTCACGCGCCGCTTTTCACCCATGGCTTGCGACCGCTCGGCAATGAAGTTCAATACCAGCGCGGAGGTAGCGATATCGAAGGAGGCGTCCGCGAAAGGTAGCCTGCGCGCATCGGCGACTTGGAAAGTCGCTCGGCCCTCCGCCAGGCCCCGTGATGCTTGCGCGATTTGAGCGACTTCTGGATCGATGCCGACCACCCTGACAGGCGAGCTCAGTTCAACCAGCGTGTGTGCGAGAACGCCGGTGCCGCATCCCACGTCGAGCCAGCGTGCTCTTGCAGGCGGCGCAAGCCATTGGAGAAAGATGGGCGCGACAGCGCGGCTCCAGCGCCCCATGGCGCGCTCGTAAGCGACGCTGTCATCGAATTTAATCGCGAGTTCCGCCATACGCTACTCGGACTTCAAGCCTGCCTGTTGGACGAGCGTTGCGTTAAGAACGACTTCTCTTTCGACGTGCGCTGCAAACTCGGCCGGCGACATGACCATCGGATCGACGCCAAGCGCTGCGAGTTTCTCGCGCGCCTTGGGCGCTTGCAGCGCGTTCAGCGTTTCGCGATTGAGTCTGTTCACGATGTCCGAAGGCGTCTTGGCCGGCACGAATAGCGCGAACCAGATGGGGTATTCCGCCTCCTTGATGCCGGCTTCGCGAAGCGTCGGGACATCGGGTAGCACCGTGGAACGGCTCGATCCATTGACCGCAAGCGCGCGTAGCTTGCCTTCGCGGATATGCGGGAGCACGAGTGCGACCGGGCCAAAGAAGAAATCGACGCGCCCCGCGATGATTTCCAACATGGCCTCCGCGCCGCCCTTGAATGGCACATGTACGACCTGGATTCCTGCGCTCGACACGAAACGCTCGGCGCTCAAATGGGTCGCGCTACCGACGCCGACCGATGAAAAATTCAAAGCGCCCGGTCGCGCCTTGGCCGCGACGACGAGCTCCGCGGCCGAGTTCACGCCTTTAGCAGGCGATACGACGAGAACGGCGGGCGAAATGCCAACCGGCACCACAGCGACGAAGTCGCGCGCTGGGTGGTAGGGCAAGCTCTTGTAAAGCGCCGGTGCAATAGTGTGGGCCGAGCCGTGTGCAAGAATCGTGTAGCCGTCTGGTTCGGACTTCGCGACGACGGCGCTGCCGATTGTTCCACCCGCGCCGACTCGGTTCTCGACGACGATCGGCTGCCCGAGCTGCCCCGATAACTGTTCAAGCACAAGTCGATGCACGATGTCAGTGGAGCTTCCTGCGCCGACCGGCACGATCGCTCGCAGCGGTTTTGTCGGCCACGCCTGGGCCGCAGCGTCGAAGACAAACAACGATAGTGCGAACGCTGAAATCGCCAACAGATAACGTTTCATGGCAGCCTCCTTAATGGAAGACAGAGCCATTCTCAAGACCAGCGATTCATAAGTCCAATATATACTTTGTCTGGATCATTATGCCGTAGCGGCATTAAGCTCACGCCATGGATCTGCGCCATATCCGCACGTTTGTGACCGTGGCCGAGCTCGGCACGGTGTCGAAAGCCGCTTTGCGTCTCCATATCGCGCAGCCAGCGCTCTCGCGACAGATCGCCAACCTCGAGGATCAACTTGGCCTCAAGCTCTTCGATCGCGTCGGCCGCCGGCTGCTTCTCACGAGCGAAGGCGAGCAACTGCTGAGTGACAGCCGAGGCCTATTGAACTATGCGCGCGCCTTGGGCGAGCAGGCGCAAGTGCTCCGACGGGGGGATGTCGGGGTCTTGCGCGTGGCCGCCTCACCGCATCTCATCGAAGGCATCTTTCCCGATCTGCTGAGTCGCTACGCCGAGCGCTATCCCAACGTGCAGGTGAGGCTGATTGACGTCGTGGGTGAGGAATCGTTCGCGATGCTCGAGCGGGGCGAGATCCATCTCACACAAACGACCGTTCTCGCGCTTGCGGGAAACGAACAGCGCTTCGCGGGTTATCCGCTCGGACCCATGGAGATGCTGGCCGCGTGTCATCCGCGGTTGAAGCTCGGCAAGGACGGCGAGGTCGAGATCGACCGCCTCGCGCCTTATCCGTTGCTGCAGGCGACCACCGATTTCCTCATGCGGAGGCACTTCGATGCGGCATGCCGCATGGCGGGGTTCACGCCGAATTACGTCTTGGAATGCCGTGCGCCGCACGCGCTGCTCGCCATGGCCGAGGCGGGGCACGGCGTAGCGATCATTCCGTCCGCCTTGCGCGTTGACCGCTACGTCTTACGACGCGTGCGCGTCATGTACCGCGGCAAGCCGGTAAGTGTGCCGTTGGGAATGCTGTGGGACAAGCGGCGCCCATTGCCGGCCTACGCGAAAGTGTTTTGCGAGATGGTCGCTGAGCACGTACAGCAGGCATTCCCGATCAAGCGGCAATCACGACGAGCCTAGCGCAGCGCCTGTGCTTTCGCGCGTCGTGGCGCCAGCGATCGTTGCGTTCCCAGTCGAGGAGGGGCGCTCGCGTGCGCACGAACGTCCGGTCTCGTCTTTCGCGACCGACGGGATTGGGTCGTTATGCCAAGCTTTGCATAATGGGTCGCTATGCGACGGTCGCGCGAACGTCGCTGACCGGCCAACTGCCGAAGTTGCGAAGCGCGCCACACAGCGGACGGCCGACGATGCATTCGACCGAAGGGTACTGTCTATCTAGGTCGAAGGCGGCCGCTCCAAACGCTCTTGTAAGCAGATCCCTGGCCGCCCTATTTCTCCGATCGAGCGCTTCGCTGCCATGAGTCTCTTCATGCTCGTCGAGAAGATTGATCTTCCCCCCGTTTCGCGGACACCACCGGATGCGATTTTCTGAAGCAGAATCGCAACCGGAGGTGTTGGATGAAATCGATACCCGATCGGAAGTACACGGCTGAGTTTCGAGCCGAGGCGGTGAAGTTGGTGCTCGAGCAGGGGGTGGGGCAAGCCGAAGCGGCGCGGCGTCTGGGGATGTCGCTCAAGACGCTCGCCCACTGGGTGATGCGGGCACGGCGGGGCGATCTGTCGGGGATCAGCGCGAAGGGCGCGCCGGTGACCGATCTGCAGGCCGAAGTGACGCGGTTGCGCGCCGAGAACGCACGGCTGAAGCTAGAGAAGGAGATTCTAAAAAAGGCAGCGGCGTACTTCGCGAAGGAGTCGATGTGAAGTACGCCTGGATCGCCAAGGAACGCGACTCCTGGCCGGTGACGCTGATGTGTGAGGCGCTGGAGGTCTCGCGAAGCGGCTATCACGCCTGGGCAGCACGCAAGCCCTCGGCGCGCGATCTGGAGGACGAACGGCTGGCGGTGGAGATTCGCGCGATCTACGCCTTCAATGACGCCAACTACGGCGCCCCGCGCATCACGCGCGAGCTGCATGCCCAGGGCTGGGAGGTGAACGAGAAGCGGGTCACGCGGATGATGCGTGCGCAGGGCCTTGCGGCCAAGCAGCGGCGCAAGTTCAAAGCCACGACGGACTCCAAGCACAATCTGCCGGTGGCGGCGAATCTGCTCGAGCAGGACTTCACGAGCGCGCAGGCCCCGAACCGGGTGTGGCTGGCCGACATCACCTACGTTTGGACCGCCGAGGGGTGGCTGTATTTGGCGGCGGTTCTGGATCTGTACACCCGCAAACTCGTTGGCTGGTCGATGGCCGAGCGCATGACCCAGCAACTCGCCCTTGAGGCGCTGACGATGGCCTACTGGCGCGAGAAGCCCGCGCCGGGGCTGATTCATCACAGCGACCGCGGCGCGCAGTATTGCAGCCACGCCTATCGAGAGCGGCTCGCCGGCTACAAGATGAGCGCCTCGATGAGCCGCAAGGGCAACTGCTGGGACAACGCGCCGATGGAGAGCTAACCACAGCTTGAAGATCGAGCGGGTCAATGCCCGGCACTATGCAACCCGTGCCGAGGCAAGAAGCGACGTGTTCGACTACATCGAGTGCTACTACAACCCCGTTTCATACTGCCCCACCTCGCTATGTCATTGATAGATCGAGGACGCCTTGTTCCTCGGCTGGTATCGCGGATCCGCGACGACGATCACGGGCGCGCGCGACGAGCGCTGCGACGTTGCTTGTCTCCAGTGCATCGCGATGGAAGATCCACGGGCCGTCGGACAGGGGATGCTCGGCGGCCAACTCGCCTCGTTCGACAGCCAGTCGCAAGGTGCGAGCGCTGATGCCGATGAGGCGCGCCGCTTCGGTCAGATTCATCCAGCCTTCACTGGTGCGCCGCTCTGTGGAGTAGACCGGGATGTCGTGGTGACTGCGCAGCGCGGTCACCCGCTCGCGGGTCCAGAAGTTGCCGCGCCCGGTGCGCCGACCGTTGCGGTTGAGCACATTGGCGATGAAGGTGTCCGGGCAGATGCGAGCCAGGGCGCGCACGGAATCCACCGTCTCCCTTGAGGTCTGCGTGGTGTTCTGGCCGCGCCGGCGCCGCGGCACGCGCACTTCGGTGTGCAAGCCGCCCTTCCAGTGGATCACCAGTACGACCTCGCTCGCGACGCTGTCCACGTCGACGACGACTTCATGGATGAGCGCGCGCACGATCCGTTTCTTGAGTCGCGCATCGGCATCCGGGCGCTGCCAGAGCGCCTCGAGCCGCTCAGCCAGGCCTGAGAACTCCTCCAGCGTCGGGGCGGGCTCCTCTCTCAGCGAGGCGGCGTGCTGCGCGATACGCTGCTCGATCTCACGCACCCGCTCGAGGGCCTGGTTCCATCGCCGCTCGAGCTCGTCGGCGACGAGTCGGTTCTCGGGATCCGCGGCGTCGTACTGACGCTGGGCACGGCTTGCGGCGTAGCGCGCCGCCTCGAGATCGCGCTCGAGTGCGCCCCGCACCTCGTCCCGCTTCCCTGCTTCTTCCCGGTAAGCCAAGATCGCTGCCTCAACGGCGGCCGGTTGCACCACGCGCAGCGACCTCGGCGGCGATGGCCGCGTCGATCCGGCTGCCGCCGAAGCCGATACAACGCGGCTCGCCCTTGTCGAGCCAGGCGCGGTGACAGACGTAGCGCGCCACGTCGTGGCGGCTGCCAGTGTAGTGCACGGTGAGCTTGCCGGCGCAGCGCCGGCAGCGCAACAGCCCCGCAGCCAACGCCATGCCTGCCTTCGCTGGGCCGGGCGCGCCGGAGCCGAGTTGCAGGTTGGCGTGGATCGAGGTGCGGATGCGCTCGAAGCGCTCCCAGTCGACGTAGCCTTCGTGGGCCTGCGGGATCAGCGCGAGCCACTGCTCGCGGGGCTTGCGCCGATCGTGCTTGCGCATCTCGCCGCCGTCGTAGCGCACCCCGTGCTCGGTCTTGCCGTAGGCGTAGGCGCCGCCGTAGACCGGGTTGGTGAGAATCTGATACACGGTCGCGTAGCTCGGGCGCTTCCAGCGGGTCTCGCTACGGGGTGTCGTTGCAGGCAGCTGAAGACCGTGCTCGTGGAACCACAGCAGCGTCTGGCGCACCGAGCCGATCCGCTCGAACTGGTCGAAGACCAGGCCGATCGCCTCCTGGACCCGCCGATCGGGGTCCTTCTCCAGACGCTGGTCATCGGTCTTGCGATAGCCCACCGGCGCCATGACGAGGAGCTCGCCGCGCTTGGCCTTCGCGCGCCGCGCCTCCAGCGAGCGCTGGCGAAGCAGATCCAGCTCGTACTCGTTGAGACTACCCTTGAGCCCGAGCAGCAGCCGATCGTTGCTCGCGCGGGGTGCATAGACGGTCTCCTGGTCGATCAGCACCGTGTCGACGACCCGGCAGACTTCGACGAGCTGCTGCCACTCGCGGCTGTTCCGGGCAAAGCGCGACACCTCGCGCGCGGCGACCGCGCCGACGCGGCCAAGGCTCACCTCGGCGACCATGCGCTCGAAGCCGCTGCGCGCCTCGGTGCCGGCCGCCGAGCGCCCGAGATCCTCATCGATGACCTCGATCTCGGTCCAGCCCAGATCGCGCAGCCGCGCCTGCATCGCGTACTGCAGCTTCTGGCTCTCCAGGTTGTGCACGACCTGGAACGATGAGGACTGACGCACATACAGCACAGCTTTGCGGGCGAGATGCTGCGCACGGATCTTCTCACTCATCGCGCGTCTCCCGACCGAGTGGCTCGACGAGAAGATCTCGGCGATGGCTGCGCAGCAACCGTGCCAGCAGCGAGACCACTTGCTGGCGCGCTTCCGCCGGCAAGTCCGCCCACTGCGGAGTCAATGGACGCCGGTGAAACAGAACCAGCTGATCGGCCGAACGCGGAACTCTCACGTGTCGCACAGGCACCTCCCGGATCGGGTATGGCAAGGTGCCCGGCTTGTAGCACGGCCTCCACATCGGGACGGCACGCGCTGTCGATCAAGCGGCGGAGCTCGCGCAAGACCTCGCAGGTAACCGCAGGAGTCGGCGACAGCGCGATCCGGCAGCACGCCGCCGCGTCAAACATCCATTGCGGAACCTCAAATGAACGACTATCGTCGGCGTGCTCGAGCACGCAGCGATAGCGCGCGTGCTGACCCGTTCCAACTGCCCCGACGATGACGACTGCGCGACCGTGCCACGGATGCCAGGGGTAGAGAACTACCCGCGACTCGGTAACATGGGCGTTGCGTTGTCGATTTGTACAACGTCCGGCGCCGCCACTCTGCGCTGGGTTACCTGAGCCCGCGCGAATTCGCGCGGGCGTACAAAATCGATGAACACCGAGCGGCCTAATGAGCACCGCGTTACCCACCGCGCCGCGCGCTCGTGTGCGTGGCGTGCGCCACGCGCGCGGCGCCGTGGATAACGCTCCCACTGCATCCGTGGGGTCCGTGAAATTGGGGAGGTTCACAGATCACCCCGGCGAGGCGATCTGATCGGGCGCTCAGCGATGCCCCCGAGGAAGACTCAATCGATCTCCAAGCCCGATTCCGCACCGAGCGTGCGCTCAGCCAACTTGACCGCCCTCGTGCACACACAGGTAGTTGCCTTCTGTGTCCTTGAACCAGGCCGCCTTGTCCGACCCGAGCACGCACACGTGGTTGACCGTCTTCAGATTGGGGAAGTCATAATCCTCGAACACCACCCCGCGCCCCTCCAGATCGGCGATGACCTTCTCGATTCCGCTGACCTCGAAGCTCAGTGCGGTGTGCTCAGCCTTGGTACCTTCAGGCTTGGGGATGAGGGCGATCTGAGCATCGCCGCCGCAGGCAAACAGGTAGTTTCCGTCGGCTGCAAATCCCTTGGGTTCCAACCCGAGCGTCTTTTCGTAGAAATTCCGGGCCCGGGTCATGTCTCTGACGGGCAGGATACTGGTGACAGGGGCACGAGTGAGCATGGCTTGTGTCCTTCTGGCTGGGTCACGTACTTGCCGCCGCTTCGCTCTGTCCAATGGCTTAATTCCTTTGAACTCGGATTGCGACGCACTGGATAGTTTATAGGACACTGGCTCGGCCGCCGCAAGGCCTGCTTTGCTGTGGACTGTGTCGCTCCCATCCTGTGCTTATATAAGGGCTATCCATTTAGCTCCACCTACCCCAATATGTAGGGGTGAGCAAGTCGGCGATCACTCTGGTTTCCGGGCGAGACTATCCGCGCGACTGGAATCAGTTCTTGGACTGGTTCGCCGATGAGGAGGCTTGTCTGAGCTATCTTGAGCAGCTGCGTTGGCCTGAAGGGTTTGTCTGTCCGCGATGCGGTGAGGCGAGCGAGCCGTATCGGTCCAGTCGTGGCCGTTTGATGTGCCGTGGGTGTCGGTATCAGGGTACGGTGACCGCCGGAACGATGTTCGACAAGACGCGGACGCCGCTGAGGACCTGGTTTGCCGCCGCCTGGTACCTCACCAACCAGAAGTTCGGGGTGAGCGCCTTGGGGCTGCAGCGGGTGTTGGGACTGGGGAGCTACCAGACGAGCTGGGCGATGCTGCATCGGTTTCGCCGCGCAATGGTGCGTCCAGGTCGGGAGCGCTTGAACGGCAAGGTCGAAGTCGATGAGACCTATGTTGGGATCCGTGACCCGAGCGAACCTCTCAAAAGGGCGAGGCGTAAGAGCCAGACTTTCAAGACCTTGGTCGCGATCGCGATCGAGATGCAAGAGCCGAAGGGGTTCGGCCGGATCAGGTTGCGACGGGTACCGGCGGGCTCCGAAACGTACTTGCTCCCTTTCGTGGGCGAGGCCGTCGAACCCGGGGCAAGGGTGCACACCGACGGTTCGCCCGCCTATCGATCCTTGGCCGAGCATGGGTATGTTCACCATCAACGCGTGCAGCTACGTTCAGAGGACCCAGCGCATGTTTCGATGCCGGGGGTGCATCGTGTGGCCTCGCTTCTCAAACGCTGGCTTCTCGGCACCCACCAAGGCGCCGTGCAGCCCACCCAACTCGACTATTACCTCGATGAATTCACATTCCGGTTCAACCGCCGGACATCACGCTCGCGCGGGCTGCTGTTCTATCGGTTGCTGGAGCAGGCGGTGGCCACTCAGCCAGTGACCTATCAGGACATCGCAACCCGCAACGGGTGACCACAACATCTTGGGGTCGGTGGAGCTAACTGGATAGCCCTTGCTTATATACAGCCTACGGAGGAAAATCGACCCCATCTGAAATCGATCCAGGCCTATCGGTTTGCCACCGAAATCTGCACAGCTGAAGGTCCGCTCCCGCAAGTCACGGGAGACCGCTCTGGGTCGACAGTGACAGTTCGCTGGCTTCGAATGCAGCCGTTGGGCGGTCAACGTTGAGGGCAGGTGGCTGCCACCTGCTCGACGACTGGCGAGCGTCAAGTTTCAGGGTAAACCGGCCCTCCGCCCCAGAAACTCTCACCGGCCGCTTTAGGCAACTGCTGTCATTCGCCAGGCCGAACTCGAACGTCGGCAGCCAGTCTGAAGCTGTAGTAGCGTCGGGCATCTCAACCGACAGCTCATGGCCCGAAAGCTGCCCTTCCGATCCGCAGTGGCGCGAAAAAGAAGAGGCCCTAGCTCTCGCTAAGGCCTCGATGTTGTGGCGCCCGCGGGATCAGAGCTCCGCGAGGAGCCGGGCGGCGACGGCTTCGAACCGCGCGACTTCGCCGTAGGAGCGCGCGAGCATCATCGCGCCCTCGAGCGAGCCGACCAGCGCGCGGGCGACATCGATCGATTCGCCGGAGAATTTCAGCGCGCCCGTCCGGCGTCCCTCCTCGAGGATCGTGACGAGCCAGCGTTCGTTCTCGTCGAAGAAGTGGCGCATCTCGTCCTTCATCGGCTTCGGCAGCGTCGTGTACTCGGCGGCGAGCATCCCGCACAGACACATTCGATTGTTGCGCAGGACGTCGGCGTAGATCTTCGCGTAGCGCGCGAGCTTATCGCGGGCGTTGTCGCTCGTGCGGTCGATCTCTGCGAGGGCGTCGAGGAAGCCCCGCTCGTAGCGCGCGATGAGACGCGTGCCGAGCTCGGCCTTCGACGGGAAGTGATAGTGGAGGCTCGCTTTCGTGACAGCCAGCGCCGCGGCGATGTCCGCGTAGCTGAACCCGTTGAACCCGCGTGTCTGCGCCAGGCGCTCGGCGATGTCGAGGATGCGCTGGGACGTGTCGGCGCCAGCAGTTTTGCGGGGCATGGCTCGCTGCTTCGATCCGGCCGGGGCGGCGCCCCGGACCGGTGCACGGCGCGAAGATACCATGGTTAGCCTACCTACTGGTTGACAAGTAACTTACTAGTTGGTAGAAAACAGGTGTTGGCAGCGACCACCCGTAACCCCCAGCGGTAACTACCAGTGGGAGCTCGACGATGTCCCGAGTGCACTCTCCGGCTGCAAGCGCGCCCCAGCTCTCGAGCCGCGAGTTCCGCACCGCGCTGGACACCCTGCAAGCGATCGGCGAAGCGTGCACCGGCAGCACCGACTTCGCAAGACGCGGCGTCGAGCACCTGCCGCGGCTCGTCGGCTCCGACCTGACCACGCTCGTCGTCTGCGATCTCGACCGCGGCCACCGCACCGTCGCGCCCTCCGGGATGGTGTCGCGGCGCGAGATCGAGGTCTTCGACCGCTACTTCTACGAGCACCCGCTCGTGCGCGAGCACGGCCGCAACCCGGGCGCGGTGACGAAGCGGATCGACGATCTCGTCGCGCCCGCCGAGTTCCACCGCACGCCGCTCTACAACGACTACTACCGCCCGATCCGGATCGAGCACGCGATGGCGGTGCCGATACACGTCGACGGGCGGTTCCTGGTGAGCTTCGTCTTCAACCGCGGCGGGAGCGGCTTCACCGACCGCGACCGGGACCTCGCCGAGGTCATGCGGCCGCATCTCGCGAACCTCTACCGGCTCGGCGTCGCCATCGAGAAGACACGCGGGCTGCCGGCGGACGCGCCGTTCGACCGTGCCGCGGCGCCGCTGACGCCGCGCGAGCGCGAGGTGCTCGACTGGGTGGCGGCGGGCAAGACGAACCGGGACGTGGCGGCGATCCTCAGCGCGAGCCCGCGCACCGTCGAGAAGCACCTCGAGCGGATCTACGAGAAGCTCGGCGTTGAAACTCGGACCGCGGCGGTGATGCGGGCGATCAAGCTCGCCTCGGCCGACGCCTAGCCCCGAGCTCCCCGGCGATCGCGCGCCACGACGCGCGCGTCACTTCACGAGCACGACCGGCTGCTCCGCGAGCTGCAGCACTTTCTGCGCGACCGAGCCGAGGAGTCCCCCGGTGAACGACCCCCGGGCCGCGCCGCCCCATCACGATCTGGTCGCACGCCTTCTCCTTGGCGTACTCGCTGATCATCTGCCAGGGCGGGCCCACCAGCAGATGGTAGCTATACGGCACACCGTGCTCGTCGAGCCGGGCGCGGGGCCGCTCCAGCGCCTTCAGGCCGCGCTCGTGGTGGTAGTCGCGCAACGCCTCTTTCGCCACGAACGCGCTCACGTCGCCGGTGACGGGCCGTTGCACGATCAGGAGATGGATGTCGATCGCGTGCAGCGGACGCAGGGAAGGGCAAAAATAAACCTTTACCGGTCGGTAAAGGTCTCGCCACAACTTTCGTTGCCAGCACGGCCGGGGACGCAAGTCCCGTCATGACGACCAGTGCTGTGAGGCTACTCCCCTTCGGTGCTGCCACCTGACCTTACTGCCGGGGAGCCATGGCTGTCAAACAGAGACCGGGGGCGAGCACCGGCGGCGGGCGCCTCGGGCGGGCGCCCGCGGGCCGCGACGCCCCGTTAAATCGCCGCCTACGCCGGGATGACGAGAGGCAGCTTGTAAAGCACGGCGACACCCGCCTTAGGAGCGATAGCGGGCGAGCACCTTGCCCGGCCGCGCGCCGCTCGGCCGACCGTCACGCCAGACGACCGCGCCGTTCACGATCACCGATTCGATGCCGCGCGCCGGCTGGATCGGCTGCGCGAACGTCGCCGCCTCGCCGACCATGCCGGCGTCGAACACCGTCAGGTCGGCGTAGGCGCCTTCCCTGACGACGCCGCGGTCGGCGAAACCGAAAGTCTGTGCGGTAAGGCCGGTCATCTTGTGCACGGCGGTCTCCAACGGGAACAGTCCCAGCTCGCGCGAGTAGTGGCCGAGCACTCTCGGGAAGGTGCCCCACAGGCGCGGATGCGGCGCCGCGTCGTGCGGCAATCCGTCCGAGCCGACCATCGTCCGCTCGAAGGCGAGAATGCGCTGCACGTCGGCCTCGTCCATCGAAAAGTAGATCGCGCCGGCGGGGCGCAGGCGCTCGATCGCTTCGTCCTGCGAAATGCCCATCGCTCGCGCCACCTCGGCGAGGTCCCGCCCCGAATACTCGGGGTGCGTCTTCGACCAGGTGACCAGCACCCGCGACGCGATTCGCGCGCGCGAGGCGCTCAGGATCGTCGAAGAAGCGCAGTACGGATAGCAGTCGAGGCCGATCGTCTGGTGCTTCATCCGCTCGGCGATTACCGGCAGCGTCTCGTGCGACCGGCCGTGGTTCGGCAGCCCGACGACCTTGTGGTGTGAAACGACGACCGGCACGCCGACCTCGCGACCGACGCGGAACGTCTCCTCCAGCGAGTCGAGCACCCGGTCGCCTTCGTCGCGCATGTGCGTGCAGTAGAGGCCGCCCGATTCCGCGAGCGGGCGGCAGATCTCGATCACCTCCTCGGTGGTCGCCGCGGCGGCGGGCTCGTAGTAGAGCCCGGTGGAGACGCCGATCGCGCCCGCGGCGAGCGCCTCGCGCACCATCTCCCGCATGCGCCGGATCTCGTCGCCGCGCGCGGGCCGCTCGACGTCTTCCATGGTTGCGACCCGCAGGGTGGTATGACCTACGAGCAGCGCGGCGTTGGTCGCGGCGGGCGCATCGCGCAGCGCCGCGACATACGCGGCGAAGGTCCCGAACCGGAACCACGCCCCCTGATCATCCAGAAGGTCGAGCGGCGGCGTGACCGGTTGCGGCGCGCCCGCGGGCATCGGCGCGAGCGAAATGCCGCAGTTGCCGGCGACGACCGTCGTCACGCCCTGGCTGACCTTCGGGGCCATCGCGGGCGCCGACAGCATCAGGCGATCGTCGTGAGTATGAGCATCGATGAACCCGGGCGCGACGATCTTGCCCGCGGCGTCGATCTCGAGCTCGCCGCGCGCCCCGCCGAGCGAGCCGATGCGGGCGATGCGGTCGCCCGACACCGCGACGTCGGCAGCGTACCGCGGCGCGCGCGTCCCGTCGACGACGATGCCGTTCCGGATCACGAGGTCGAACCGCTCGGTCACTTCAGTCGACCTTCGCGCCCGAGCGCTTGACGACGTCCGCCCACTTGACCGTCTCGCGCTTGGCGAGCGCGAGGAATTCCTCGGGCGAGCCGCCGTCGATCTCGGTGTCGAGCTGCTTGTAGCGCTCCTGCACCGCGGGCGAGGCGAGCGCCTTCTTGATCTCGGCGTTCAGCCTGGCGACGACGTCGCGCGGCATGTTCGCCGGCCCGATCACGCCGCCCCACGCGACCGTCTCGTAGCCGGGCACGAGCTCGCCGATCGCCGGCAGGTCCGGGAACACCGGCGAGCGGCGTGGGCCCGACACGGCTAGCCCGCGCACTCTCCCCGCCTTCACGTGAGGCGTGATCGACGACAAGTTGTCGAACATCATGTTGGCCTCGCCGGCGATGAGATCGTTGATCGCCTGCGGGCTGCCGCGGTAGGGGACGTGGAGGATATAGGTTCCAGTCATGGTCTTGAACAGTTCGCCGCCGAGATGCCCGGTCGTCCCGTTGCCGCCGGAAGCCATGACGAGCTTGCCGGGATGCTTCTTCGCGTAAGCGACGAGCTCCTGGACCGAGTTGACGGGCAGGTTCTTGTTCACCGCGAGCAGGTTGAACACGCGGACGCAGTTCGAGATCAGGGTGAGATCCTTCTCGATGTCGTAGGGCACGCTCGCAAGCAGCGAGCGGTTGATCGCCAGCGACACGATGTTGCCGTAGCCGAGCGTGTAGCCGTCCGGCGGCGCGCGGACGACCTCCATCGTGCCGATCACGAACGACGCCCCGGGCTTGTTCTCGATGACTACGGCGACGCCGAGTTGCGACGAGAGCTGCTGGGCCAGGATTCGCATCAGGACGTCGGGCGACCCGCCGGCGGCCGAGGGGATGACGAGGCGAATCGTCTTCTCGGGATACGCGGCGCCGGCGCCCGATGCAAGACAGAGCGCGGCAAGCGCCGCAAGGATGACCCGGTTCACTGGGAGGCTCCAGTCGGTTGGTTCGCGGTGCGTCGAGTCTAGTGCGGCTCCGGGTCGCGCGCCAGCGCGATCCCGCTTATCGACCGCGGTAGCCGGCCTCGCGTTGATGTCGTACTGCGGCGATGCGGACTAAATTGGTGATCGGCGAGTGCTCGTAGAGCGCGAGGTAACCGCTCTTGCCGTGCGAGATGACAAGCTCCCGCATCGTCGAGCCGCCGCCGACCGGCCGGCCGATCTCCGGATGGGTATCGAGGATCAGGACGGCGGTACGTATCTTGTCGATGTGATCCAGCGCGGTCGCAGGGTCGAGCTCGGCATTGAACTCGAAGATCCGCTCGAGGTCGTCGAGCGCCTCCGAGTCGAAGACGATCACGGCGTCTTGCGGGGTTTCGGGCGCACCGCAGGCTTCCCTTTCGCCCGGCGCTCGAGATACGCGAACACTTCCTCCGCGGGGATGCCCACGCCCGCTCTCTTCATCCGTGCCAACCTTCGCTCCGCTTCGGCGTAGAACGCCGTTCGCGCCTCCTCCGCCTGGAGCTTCTCGCGGATGGCCTCGAGCATGAAGGCGTGCGCGGTCATGTCCTGGGCCTTGGCGAGCCGTGTGATCCGCTTCTTCACGTCCTCGGGGACTCTCAGCGAAACCGCCATTGCCGCCTCTGGTATCACAAATGAGATACGTCGATCGTAATCAGGTCGCCAAGCGCCGTCAAGGCATGGACGCGAAGCCGTCCTGGCGTTGGTGTCGGGCGTTGGGGAAAGCGTATGCCGCCTCGGTGCCGGAGATGGAGGCCCGTTTCCGTTCCGACGCGCGCCGTCGAGTTTGAAAGCAACCGCCGGATGGCGCCCAGTATCCCGGGCGGCCTAGACTCGGGCTCGAGAACGGGCAATGGCTTGCCCGTCCAAACATAGGAGCAACCCATGGTTTCCTTCGCGAACGACAACGCGCCGGCTGCGGCGCTCCATTTCACCCTCGGCGAATGCTCGCTGGGTGCTCTCCTGGTCGCCGCCTCCGACAAGGGCGTGTGCACGATTCTGCTCGGCGATGACGCCGATCAACTCGTGCGCGATTTCCAGGAGCGATTCCCGGCGATACGCGGGGTCCGCGACGACTCTCGCCTCGAACGAATCCTGGCTGCGGTCGCGGCGTTCGTCGATCGCCCAGCGCATGGGCTGGCGCTGCCCCTCGACGCGCGCGGAACCGCCTTCCAGCGGCGGGTGTGGCAGGCGCTGCAGGAGATCCCCGCGGGTTCGACTGCCAGTTATGGCGCGGTCGCGGAGCGCATCGGCTCACCGAATGCCGTGCGCGCGGTGGCGCAGGCCTGCGCCGCAAATCCGATCGCCGTCGCGATTCCCTGCCACCGGGTCGTGCGCAGCGACGGCGGGTTGTCCGGCTATCGCTGGGGCGTGGAGCGCAAGCGTGCGCTTCTCCGTCTGGAGTCTGCCTCGTGATCGCTGCCGCGCCACGAACAGCAGATCCCTCGGCACCCGCGCTCTCCGCGCGGGTCGCGGGCCTCGACTGGGAGCGCATCGCGGCCGAGCTCGACGCCCAGGGCTGCGCCGTCGTCCCGTCGATGCTGACGCAGCGGGAGTGCGCGGTGCTCGCCGGCAGCTATGCGGTCGAAGAGCGGTTTCGCAGCCGCGTCGTCATGGCACGCCACGGCTTCGGCCGCGGCGAGTACAAGTACTTCGACTATCCGCTTCCGGAGATCGTCGCGGAGCTCCGCGGCGCGCTCTATCCGCCACTGGCCGGAGTCGCGAACCGGTGGAATGAACGGCTGGGGACGGGGATGCGCTTCCCCGCGGACCACACCGCGTTTCTCGATCGTTGCCATCGCGCGGGCCAGTGCCGGCCGACGCCGCTCCTCCTCTGCTACGGGGCGGGCGACTACAACTGCCTGCATCAGGATCTCTACGGCGAGCACGTATTCCCGCTGCAGGTGACGTTCCTGTTGTCGGCGCCCGGGCGGGATTTCACCGGCGGCGAGTTCGTCCTGACCGAGCAGCGTCCGCGCATGCAATCGCGCGCCGAAGTCGTCGGGCTCGGGCCGGGCGATGGTGTGATCTTTCCCGTCCGCCACCGTCCGGTAAAAGGGACGCGCGGCGACTATCGCGTCAATCTACGCCACGGCGTCAGCCGGGTGCGGTCCGGATCGCGACACACGCTCGGGATCATCTTTCATGATGCGACGTGAGGGCCGCGAAAGTGATCGTCCGCCCGGGGACGTCGTCAATCAAAGCTGACGATCTCGACCCAGTTGGAACCCTTGCCGGTCGGATATTGCTTGAGTAGCCGGAGCATGCCGCCCGCCTGGTCGATCGCATAGACCGAAATCGTCGGCGACTTCTCGCCGGTGGCGATCAGGAATCGCCCCTTGGGATCGATCGCGAATCCTCGCGGCTGCTTCTCGGTCGGCGTGCTCCCGAGATAGGTGAGGTTCCCGGTCGCCCCATCGACGCTGAACGCCCCCAGTGTGCTGCTGGTGCGCTCCGAGGCGTACAGGAATCTGCCGTTCGGGGTCATGTGAATGTCCGCAGCCCAGACATCGTTGTCGGTGTTGCGCGGCGGCGCCCCCGGTACACCGACCGCCCCGCGCGGGGCACCCGGCGCGAGCTTCGTATCGGGCGGCAGCGCGGACGCCGAGCTCCCTTCGGTCAGCAGTCCGCTCTTCCCATCGAGCGAGAGGGTGGTGACCGTCGCCGTCAACTCGTTGAGGAGATAGACGAACCGGTTGTCCGGCGAAACGATGAAATGGCGCGGGCCCGTCATCGGCTTCATCTGGACGACCGCCGGCGTGTTGGAGGCGAGCCGCCCCGACTTCTCGTCGAAAACGAACTGGAAGATCTGGTCGGTGCCCAAGTGGGGGACATACACGAACCGGTTGGTGTTGTCGGTGTAGATCGAGTGGGCGTTCCGGCCCGTCGGAATCACCTGCAGGGGCTCGGAAGCGACACGCCCGTCGCTGCCAACCGCATTGACGCTCACGAGATGGCCGCCATACGACGCGCTCAGCAGAAAGCGCCCCGTCCGGTCGAGCGCGATGTAGGGAAAGCTTTCCGCCAGCGGCGAGGTCGACAAGGGCTTCAACGCTCCCGTGCCTGCGTCGATCGCATAGACATGCACCGAGAACGGCTTGGAGCGGGACGCGGCGTAGAGCAATCGCCGATCGGGGCTCACCGCCATCGGCATCACGACGCTCGCCGCCTTGAAGCGCTCGCCCGGCTGCAATTCGCCGGAATCGAGCAACCGATACATTCCGATGTCGCCGTCCTCGGCATTCGACACGTAGACGAACGTCGCCGCCACCGCGGGCGCCCCGCCGCCAAGCGACCTCACTGCGGACACGGTCAGCCCTTGGTCCAGTTTGCGAAAGTCGTCACGGATTGCCTCCTTGTCGTCGTCGTCCGGGCGCTTGATCGGCCCGCCAAGCTTGTGGCCGCCCGCCGGCGCGAAGGATAAGCCGCGTCGCCGGTCCCTGCTCACTGGGCGCCGCCGGCCGCCCCGTTGCGGGGCAGGATGGCGACGCGAAGTATGATGCTCTTACGTGCTTGCGACCCGGCGCTTTCCGGGCGCGCCGCGTCCAATCATCGGAGTCGAACACTCATGAAGGCCGACAGCATTCTAGCCACCATCGGCAACACACCGCACATCCGCATCAACCGTCTGTTCGGCTCGACACACGAAATCTGGATCAAGTCCGAGCGTGACAACCCCGGCGGATCGATCAAGGACCGCATCGCGCTGTCGATGGTGGAAGAGGCGGAGGCGAGCGGCAAGCTCGGGAAGGACGGCACGATCGTCGAGCCGACCTCGGGCAACACCGGTGTCGGGCTCGCGATGGTCGGCGCGGTCAAGGGTTACAAGGTGGTGCTCGTGATGCCGGACAGCTTTTCGGTCGAGCGGCGTCGGCTGATGCTAGCGTACGGCGCCACGCTCGTGCTTACGCCCCGCGCCCAGGGCATCAAGGGATCGATCGCGAAAGCGGAGGAGATCGTGGCAGCGACGCCGGGCGCCTGGATGCCGCAACAGTTCGAGAACCCGGCCAACATCGACGTGCACATGCGTACGACCGCGCGCGAGATCCTCGCCGACTTTCCCGGCGGTCTCGATTGCCTGATCACCGGCGTCGGCACGGGCGGCCACATCACGGGTTGCGCGCGCGTCCTCAAGGAGAGCTGGCCGAAGCTCAAGGTGTTCGCGGTCGAGCCGACCGCGTCGCCGGTGATCTCCGGCGGGAGCCATACGCCGCACCCGATCCAGGGCATCGGTGCCGGCTTCATCCCGAAGAACCTCGACATCTCGGTGCTCGACGGCGCGATCCAGGTGGAGGCCGAGGCCGCGAAGGAGATGGCGCGCCGTGCGGCGCGGGAGGAAGGCATGCTGGTGGGCGTGTCGTCAGGCGCGACGCTCGCCGCGATCGCGCAGAAACTCCCCGACCTCCCGCAAGGCAGCCGCGTGATCGGCTTCAACTACGATACCGGCGAGCGGTATCTGTCGGTCGAGGGGTTTCTGCCGGCGGAGTAGGGACGCTGGCTGCGGCGGTGTGCGACGGCGGCTGGCACGTTCAACAGGGCACGCCGCGATGGGCTGATCGGATCCATGTCGCATGCGCGCCTTAGTTCCTCGCGTTCGCCGTCGCGACCGGCCGCAAGGCGGTGCTGACCAGCGGTGTGGCACGCTGCTCCGAGGACGCTGAGGCTGCGCAGTGGTGTGAACCGCGCCGATCGCTCGGCGTTCAGCGCGCGAGTTGGAAGCGCTCGAAGCGGTGCAACGCTTCTTCGATCCGTTTCTTGCGCAGCCGGCGCGAGCGATTGCCGACCCAGGTCCATCGCTGCACCAGCAGCTTCTGCCGCTCGCGATCGGTCTTGAGATCGACGGCGGCGACGATGGCGTCGTCGACGAGCACCGGCTGGGCAAAGTAGCCGAATAGCCGCTTGTCCTTGGGAACGTACGCCTCGAAGCGGTGCTCGTAGTCGAAGAAAAGATGCAGCCGCCTGCGCTGATGGATGAGCGGGTCGAAGGGTGACAGGACATGGACGATCTCATTGGCGGGATCGAAGGTGGCCTCGAGCGCCTCCGGCCGCGACCAGTGCTCCAACTGCTTTGCCCCCTCGAGCTCGACGGGCACCAGCTCTTTGCGGCGCACTCTTGTCTCGATCAATCGGCGCACGCCCGGCTTGCGCCGGGGGTCGAGATAGCAGACCGAATCGAGGCTCACGATACCCTGCGATCGCAGTGCACGGTCGAGCAGATAGTTCAGGATCTCTTTCTCCGGCGCGGGCTTTGGCGGCCGTTCCCACCCAAAGTGCCGGCTCATCAGCTCATAGGTTTTCAGCATGCCGGTCCGCTGGCTGACGGCCACGAGGCCCCTGTAGAAGGCAAGCTGCAGCGCCCGCTTTGATGGCTTCCGGCTCGCCCAAGCATGGTCTTTTTCCACCAGCACGTCATCGTCGATATCCCGGATCGTCAGGGCGCCATGTTCTCTGATCCGGGCCAGCACCTTGCGCAGGTCCTCCTTCTGCACCGCGGTGAACCAGGTGCTCCGGCGTTGCCAGTCCTGCTTCATTGCGCCGATGTAGAACCGCATGTCCTTGGTCGGCAGGTATGACAGCGCATGCGTCCAGTATTCGAAGACCGTCTTGTCGACGGTCTGCGCCTGGCGCAGATGGTCGCGTTGGTATCCTGGAATGCGCGTATAGAGGATCTGGTGGTGGGAGCGTTCGATCACATTGATGGTGTCGATCTGCACATAGCCCAGGTGCTCGACCACTGCGCACGTCGCCTCCGGGCCGTGACCGAACGGCGCGTATTCGTCGAGCCTTTGGGCGCGTAGCCAGATGCGTTTGGCGTAGGACTTGGCGAGCCCGAAGGATTTTCTGGCCGTGCGGAACATGAAGCGGGCGGGAGTGTAGCCGGACTCGGGGCAAGGATGCGTGAAAGCAACTGCCATGGGCACCGAGGTTTCGACGCTTCCGGCATCGCGCGAACCGATGATCAACATCGGGCGGCCGTGGCGGTCATGTGTTCGAGCGAGCCACTCCAGCGGAGTCGGCGATCGGCTGCGAAAGCTCGCGGTCAGATCCGTGGACGCTACTGAAGGGGCCTCGCTGCTCTTCGCAGCGAAAGCACCCGCTGCTGCGGCCAAGGACACCTGATGCACTGGTTGAGGTCACCGTGAGGATTGCGTCCAAACAGGCTCGCCGCGCCTGGCTACGTCGCTTCCGTTCATCATCGGTGATCGGTCGCCAGCCGAAGCGCCGCCACGTCTGCACGACGGACGTCGCCGCGGCCGGCACATCGCGAAAGGAGCTGTCGAGGATGGAGTGAGCAGGCCTCATCGCCAATCGACGCCCGTCAGGCGCGCAAGCATCCGATCGTCCCGGAACCTGCCCGACCGCGCAGAGCCCCATGCGGTCGGGGTACCCGCGATTAAGAGAAGGCCGCCCGCACCGGCCCGACCAAGAGGGGAGGAGGAGGGGGAGGTAGGGCTCCGGACTGGATCGCGGGCGGCCTTGCAAACCGTTCGTGGCGGACACTGCTGGTCGAGGGGCTATCCTTTCTCATCGCACTGGTCGACCAAAGGGACGCTACCCGAAGCCCCTGTCCAGCTCTCGACTGGGTTCCCCAAACTACGGGCCCGCAACTTCTGGATTATTTCGAACTCGGTGGCGCCGATGACTCCTGTAACCGTCCTTCGATATCCGACATCGACCGCTTAGGACGTCCGCGTGACCGCGTACTCCACCGGGGACGACCGCTCCTTGCACCCTTCGGACATTCCGACCGTGCCGCCCGCACGCCTCAGCGCTACGTCGCAGGCGGCGGGGTTTCTGTCAGATGTTGTCGACGAGTGCGCCGTGATCGTTCCGACTTGAGAGCGCCAGCGGTGTCACGGCTGCCTCCCGTCCGCGAGTTTGAGCGCCACGCCGAGCACGATAAGCGCGACCCCGACTGCAATTCCTGGCGGGAACCAGGAGTTCACGCTTGCGAGCAGCGCGGCCAGTCCGATCAGCGCGACGAACATCGGGACCGCTCTCTTTGCATGGCAGGATGACCGGAGGCTCGGCGTATCCCCGCGGCAAGGTTGTCGGCGGTGGGGGTAGACCTACCCCACCGGAACGCTGAAGGCGTGGCCGACGCCCCGCTCAGTGCGGATACTCCGGGGGTCCGCGTGCAGCGCCGCGCTAATCCGCTTTGCATCTAGCCCTGCTTCTCGCTCCACGTTGGCCTGCCGGGAGACCTGCCGGCGCACGTCGGGCCGCCCGGGCCGGAGCCAACGTCCAGCGCCGAGTTGTCCGGGGTCAGGCCGGGCGTCAGCTCGACGCGGCCGGAGATGAACAACGGGATCTCCTGGACGCCGACGATCATCTCCTGCCCGCTCACGAACCGCGTGCTCTGGTCGGCGATCGCCGCGACCTCTACCAGGCAACGAGCGCCGCGACGCCCACGATGTGAAGAGTCAGCATGGGTCTC
>CAVWFR010000012.1:0-41681 GCA_963754305.1 uncultured beta proteobacterium
GACGAGGATCTCGACCGGGGTGTCGCCCTCGCGTTCCTTGCTCAAGCGCCCATTCCTCGGCAATGCTATTGCGTGTAACTTACCTACCCCGACCTCGTAAGGTTACACCTGTAACCGTGCGCGGAAGGCGGTGGCTGAGACTGTGCGCCACCGTGAGCGATTTCACGACCACGATGGCCCGGGCGCAAACGTTCCAGCAGGCGGCGCCGCCGCACGTGCTCGCGGTTGACGACGATCCGGTCATCCGCGAGCTGATCTCCGATTACCTCGGGCAGAACGAGTTCCGCGTCACCGCCGTCGCGGACGGGCGCGCGATGCGCACGGTGCTGGCGGAGCAGGTGGTCGATCTGATCGTCCTCGACCTGAAGCTGCAGGTCGAGGACGGCATGATGCTGGCGCGTAACCTGCGAGACGAGTCGGCGATCCCGATCATCATGCTCACCGGGCGGCGCGAGGAGGCCGATCGGATCATGGGTCTCGAGCTCGGCGCGGACGATTACCTCACCAAGCCCTTCAGCCCGCGCGAGCTGCTCGCCCGCATCCGCACCGTGCTGCGCCGCCGCCGCGTCGAGGTCCACCAGGGGCGGCCCGAAGGCGTCCGCGCCTACCGCTTCGACGGCTGGGAGCTCAACCTGAACACGCGGCGCCTCACGGCGCCCGACCGGCGCATGGTCGTCCTCAGCAACGGCGAATTCAGCCTGCTCGTCGTCCTGCTCGGCGCCGCGCAGCGCATCCTCACGCGCGACCAGCTCCTCGATCTGTCCCGCCTTCACAACGACGAGGTCTACAACCGCTCCGTCGATGTGCAGATCATGCGGCTGCGCCGGAAGATCGAGCAGGATCCAACGCAACCGCGCTATATCGTCACCGAGCGCGGCGCGGGATACGTGTTCGGGGTCCCCGTCGAAACCGTGTACTGACCCCGTCCTGGCAGCCGGCGACGTCACGGCACGTCTTTCCGGATCGGGGCGGCGAGAACCGGCTTGACCCCACCGCCGCCTGAGAACGCCTCGCCGTCGTGCGGAATCTCGCCATGGCGCTTGAGCGGTCGGTTGCCGCTCAGTGCCCGCAGCAGCACGTAGAAGAGCGGCGTGAGGAAGATCCCGAATGCGGTAACGCCGATCATCCCGGCGAACACCGCCACGCCCATCGCCTGGCGCATTTCGGCGCCCGCGCCGACGGAGAAGGCGAGCGGCAGCACGCCCATGATGAAGGCGATCGAGGTCATCAGGATCGGTCGGAGCCGCAATCGGCTCGCTTCGATCGCCGCCTGCACCGGAGTGCGGCCGGCGAACTCGAGCTCGCGCGCGAATTCCACGATCAGGATCGCGTTCTTCGCCGAAAGTCCCACGAGGACCATGAAGCCGATCTGCGTGAAGATGTTGTTGTCGCCGTGGGTGAGCCACACCCCGGTCAGCGCAGCGAGCAGGCCCATCGGCACGATGAGGATGATGGCGAGCGGCAGCGCCAAGCTCTCGTAGAGAGCAGCGAGGACCAGGAACACGAGCAGGATGGCGATCGGGTACACCCACACCGCCGAGTTGCCGGCGAGGATCTCCTGGTACGTGATGTCGGTCCAGTCGAGCTCCATGCCCGGCGGTAGCGTTTCGGCGGCGACGCGCTCGATCGCGTCCTGCGCCTGCCCGGAGGAGAATCCCGGCGCATTGCGGCCGCTGATGTCGGAGGCGAGGAAGCCGTTGTAGCGCATCGCGCGTTCCGGTCCGGAGCTCGGTTTCACCTCCATCAGCGCCGAGAGCGGCACCATCTCGCCCGCGTTGGAGCGCACCTTTAGGAGCCCTACGTCCTCTGCGCGCGCCCGGTAAGGCCCATCGGCCTGTACGCGCACCGAGTAGGTGCGGCCGAACTTGTTGAAGTCGTTGACGTACAGACTGCCCAGGTAGATCTGCATGGTGTCGAAGACATCGGTGACGGCCACGCCGAGCTGGCGCGCCTTGGTGCGATCGACGTCGGCGTAGAGCTGCGGAACGTTCACCTGGTAGCTCGAGAAGAGACCGGCGAGCTCGGGCGTCTGGTACGCCTTCGCGAGGAACGCCTTGGTCGCGGCGTCGAGCGCCTCGTAGCCGCGAGAGCCTCGGTCCTCGAGGTAGAGCTTGAAGCCGCCGGTGGTGCCCAGGCCGTTCACCGGCGGCGGGGGGAAGATGGCGATGAAAGCGTCCGGGATCGCGGCGAACTCGCGGTTGAGCTGCGCGGCGATCGCGCCGCCGGAGAGCTCGCGGCTCTTGCGCTGATCGAACGACTTGAGCACGGCGAAGGCGATGCCGGAGTTCGAGCTGTTGGTGAAGCCGTTGATCGACAGCCCGGGAAACGACACCGCGTTCTCCACCCCGGGATGCTTCAGCATGACCTCGCCCATGCGGCGGATCACCTCCTCGGTGCGGTCGAGCGTGGCGCCGTCGGGGAGCTGCGCGAAGCCGATCAGGTACTGCTTGTCCTGGGTCGGCACGAAACCGCCCGGCACCGCCTTGAACAGCCCCGCGGTCGTCGCGACCAGGGCGAGGTAGATGCCCAACATCAGCGCCTTGCGCGACAGCACGCCGGTTACGCCTCCGCCATAGGCGCGAATGCCGCGGCCGAAGACCGCGTTGAAGCCGCGGAATAGCCAGCCGAAGATCCTTTCGATCCACCGCGTGAGCGCGTCTTTCGGTGCGGCGTGCGACTTGAGCAGGAGCGCGGCGAGCGCGGGCGAGAGGGTGAGCGAGTTGATCGCCGAAATGACGGTCGAGATCGCGATGGTCAGCGCGAATTGCTTGTAGAACTGGCCCGACAGGCCGGTGATGAAAGCGAGCGGCACGAACACCGCCACCAGCACCGCCGCGATGGCGATGATCGGGTTGGTGACCTCGTGCATCGCGCGGTAGGTCGCTTCGCGCGCGGAGAGGCCGGCCGCGATGTTGCGCTCGACGTTCTCCACCACCACGATCGCGTCGTCGACCACGATGCCGATGGCGAGCACCAGCCCGAACAGGGACAGCGCGTTGATCGAGAAGCCGAAGAGATACAGGAGCGAGAAGGTGCCGACGATCGACACCGGCACCGCGACCAGCGGGATGATCGAGGCGCGCCAGGTCTGCAGGAACAGGATCACCACCAGCACCACGAGCGCCACCGACTCGAACAGCGTCCTCACCACCGACTTGATCGAGGCGCGCACGAACTGCGTCGTGTCGTAGACGATGTCGTAGTCCACGCCCTCGGGCATGGTCTTCTTGATCTCGCCCATGGTGCGGCGGACGTTATCCGCGATCTGCAGCGCGTTGGCACCGGGCGCCGCGAAGATGCCGATCGCCACCGCCGGCTTGTTGTCCAGCAGCGAGCGCAGCGCGTACTCCGAGGCGCCGAGCTCGATACGCGCGATGTCGCGCAGGCGCGTCACCGCGCCGCCCGGCTCGCTCTTCACGATGATCTCGCCGAACTCCTCTTCGCTCTGCAGGCGCCCCTGGGCGTTGATCGAGAGCTGCAGGTCGACCTTGTCCGTGGTGGGCGAGCCGCCGACCACGCCCGCCGCGGCCTGGACGTTCTCCTGGCGGATGGCGCGCACCACGTCGCTCGCCGAGAGCCCGCGCTCGGCGACCTTGCGCGGATCGAGCCACACGCGCATCGCGTAGTCGCCGCTTCCCCACATCAGCACCTGGCCCACACCCTCGACGCGCGCCAGGCGGTCCTTGACGTTGAGCACGGCGTAGTTGCGCAGGTACGTCATGTCGTAGCGCTCGCTCGGCGACACGAGGTGCACCACCATCGTGAAGTCGACCGCGCTCTTGACCGTGGTGACGCCGAGCCGGCGCACTTCCTCCGGCAGCCGCGGCTCGGCCTGGGCCACCCGGTTCTGCACCTTCTGCTGCGCGAGATCCGGATCGGTGCCGAGCTTGAACGTGACGGTGAGCGTCATGCGGCCGTCGGTCGTGGCCTGGCTCGACATGTAGATCATGCCCTCGACGCCGTTGATCGCCTCCTCGAGCGGCGTCGCCACCGTCTCGGCGATGACTTTGGGGCTCGCGCCCGGATAGTCGGCGCGCACCACCACCGAGGCCGGCACCACCTCGGGGTACTCGGAGATCGGCAGGAAGCGCAGCGCGATCAGCCCGGCGAGGAAGATGAGCAGCGACAGCACGCCCGCGAAGATCGGGCGGTCGATGAAGAACCGGGACAGGTTCATGACGCTGCCGCGGGCCGGGCCGCTGCGGCCTCTGCGGGCTGCGGCGCAATCAGTGAACCAGGGCGCACGCGCTGCAGGCCGTTCACCACGATGCGCTCGCCGGCCTCCAGGCCCGAGGTGACGATCCGCTGGCCGTTCGCCGTGCCGCCGAGCGTCACCTCGCGCCAGACGGCCTTGTCGTCCGGCCCGACGACGATCACGAAGCGCTTGCTCTGGTCGGTGCCCACCGCACGCTCGCTCACCAGGAGCGCGGGCTCGGCCTTCGCCCGGCTCATGCGCACTTTCACGAACTGGCCGGGAATCAGGGCGCCGTCGCGGTTGTCGAACGTCGCGCGCATGCGCACCGTGCCGCTGCGGGTGTTGACCTGGTTGTCGATGAGCTGCAGGCGGCCGCGCGCGTGCGTGCCGCCGTTGGCGACGGTCTCGATCTCCACCGGGATCTCGGCGAGGCGTGGGCGCGGCAGGTCCTTCAACGCACGCGCGACCACGAGCTCGTCCGCCTCGAAGCTGGCGTAGATCGGATCGACCGAGACGAGCGTGGTCAGCACCGGCGCTCCCGGGCCGGCGGCGACGAGGTTGCCGACGGTGATCTCGAGCTTGCCGACGCGGCCCGCCACGGGTGCCAGCACCCTGGTGTAGTCGAGGTTGAGGCGGGTGGACTGCAGCGCGGCCTGCGCGGCGCGCAGGTTCGCGTCGGCTTCCTGCTCGGCGTTCACGCGTTCGTCAACCCGGCTCCGCGCGACGAAGCGCTCCTCCCACAGCCGCTGCGCGCGCTCGCGTTCGATCTTCGCGTAGGTGAGCCGCGCCTGCGCCGCGACCACCTGGGCTTGCGCGCGCTCGGCCTCCGCCGCATAGGGCGCGGGATCGATCGTCACCAGCAGGTCGCCGCGCTTCACCAGCGCACCCTCGGCGAAGTGCACCGACTGGACCGCGCCCGCGACCCGCGAGCGGACGTCGACTCGCTCCACCGCCTCGAGGCGGCCAGAGAACTCGTCCCAGAGGGTCACCTCGCGCCGCTCGACGGTGGCGACCGGTACCGGCGTGGCGACCGGTTGCGACGGAGCGGGCGGGGTGTCGGCGCTCGAGGAGCGCAGGTAGAGTGCGCCCGCCGCGAGCGCGATCAGCACGCCGAAGGTCACCGCGACAACGTGAGCTCGAGTCATCGGATTAGCGCTTGTTGCAGTTCGAAGTCCATCCAGATTTCCTTTCGCATTCGCTGATGTCATGCCGCATTGGGTCGCACTTTGCGGTTCGTCGGTCGTCGCGCGCCGGGTCAACGAGAACCGAGGCGTCGCGGACCGCTTGGACGAGCGCGAGCCCGGCGCGCGCGAGCGTGAAGCTCTGGCCGGGCGTCAAGAGCACGTCGCGCCGGCTCCCCTGCTCGGTGATCCACACCGCGCCAGCGCAGGCGGCGACAGTGGTACCGCGGCCATCAGGCAGGCGGAGGATCCTTCCTCGTCGCAGGTCGACCATGCGCATGGCCTGACGATCGTCTGCGCCGGCTGCGCCGCGATTTCCGGCCGGCGCCGGCGCATTACGGATGAAACACCAGGCGCGCTTCAGCGCGCGCCGAGAAATTGATCAGGGCTGTCGATCTACCCCGGCCCTTGGGATCCCGAGAAACCCTGGAGCGGCTGGTGGGAGCCAACCCGCCGTTCCATCACCCGGTGTTCGTGCTCACGCAATACGCACGCGAGCCACTCGAGCTGGAGGGTGGAACCACCTTCTCGTTCGTCACCGACGGCATCGAGGCGGGGCTCGAACAGGCGCGGCAAGCGGCCGGCGGTCAGGATGTTTCGCTCGCCGGTGGAGCAAGTGTCGCACGGCAGTATCTCGTGGCCGGCCTCGTGGACGAGATGGAGATCAACGTCGTGCCGGCGCTCCTCGGCAGTGGAGAGCGGCTATTCGAGGGCGTCGGCGACGATCTGCACGGGCTCGAACTCGTGCGGACGGTCGCCGCGCCAAAGGTAACGCACTTGAAGTTCGCGAGGCGCTGACCAGTCACGCCGGCCAAGGTCAGTCGTTCCATCCGTAATCCGCGCGCGCATTCCTGACATCCTTCGGCAGCCGGGTCGGCCGAGACTGCACGCTGTCGGCTGCGGGTTTCCGGGTGGTCGACGGAAGCACAATCCTTGTTCAACTGACTGGAGATGGAAAATGATGAAACGCAACATGATGGCAGCTCTCCTCGGCCTCGCCGTCGCGTCCCACGCCGTCCTCGCGCAGGACTTGCGTTCGCCCGCGAGACCCGCTCCCGACCGCAACGTGCAGCAGCCGATGTCGGACGAGCAGAAGCAGTCGGAGCAGAAGAGGCTCGACGACTACTGGGCGACGCATAACGACAACGCCCCCAGCTACCCTTTCAACCCGTAGGTGCACGTCGTGAACGGGGCGCGGTCTCGCGCCGTGCGAGGGGTGGGCTCGCCCCGCGCGAGGCACGCTCGCTTTCACGCCAGGTCGAGCCGATCGCCGATCGGCTCGACCCGGGCGGCTTTGGAGGTGACACGCGATGGACGCGGTTACGGGTGCAACGTCCGGCTGCCTCATCGAAGGCGGCCCGTAGCGGTCGGCATCGAGACTGGTCGATCGGTACTGCTGCATCGGTCGGACAAGCGGAAAGGTACCCAGGACATGAAACACTTCTTCAGTGCGAGGACGCCTCGGATCGCACCTTCAACCGACGATGGAGTACGCGCGAGCCGCGAACGGAGACGGGCGGTTCACGGCCGGCCAACCCCGAGACCCATGCTGACTCTTCACATCGTGGGCGTCGCGGCGCTCGTTGCCGCGTCGGTCGCGGCGATCGCCGACCAGAGCACGCGGTTCGTGAGCGGGCAGGAGATCGTCGGCGTCCAGGAGATCCCGTTGTTCATCTCCGGCCGCGTCGAGCTGACGCCCGGCCTGACCCCGGACAACTCGGCGCTGGACGTTGGCTCCGGCCCGGGCGGCCGACATGCGCCGGCCGGTCTCCCGGCAGGCCAACGTAGAGCGGAGCAGGGCTAGATGCAAAGCGGATTAGCGCGGCGCTGCACGCGGACCCCCGGAGTATCCGCACTGAGCGGGGCGTCGGCCACGCCTTCAGCGTTCCGGTCGAGATGGTCTACCACCACCGCCGACAACCTTGCCGCGGGGGTACGCCGAGACTTCGGTCATCCTGCCATGCAAAGAGAGCCGTCCCGATGTTCGTCGCGCTGATCGGACTGGCCGCGCTGCTCGCAAGCGTGAACTCCTGGTTCCCGCCGGGAATTGCAGTCGGGGTCGCGCTTATCGTGCTCGGCGTGGCGCTCAAACTCGCGGACGGGAGGCAGCCGTGACACCGCTGGCGCTCTCAAGTCGGAACGATCACGGCGCACTCGTCGACAACAACTGACAGAAACCCCGCCGGCTGCGACGTAGCGCCGAGACGTGCGCGCGGCACGGTCGGAATGTCCGAAGGGTGCAAGGAGCGGTCGTCCCCGGTGGAGTACGCGGTCACGCGGACGTCCTAAAGCGGTCGATGTCGGATATCGAAGGACGGTTACAGGAGTCATCGGCGCCACCGAGCTCGAAATAATCCAGAAGTTGCGGGCCCGTAGTTTGGGTAGAACCCAGTCGAGAGCTGGACAGGGGCTTCGGGTAGCGTCCCTTTGGTCGACCAGTGCGATGAGAAAGGATAGCCCCTCGACCAGCAGTGTCCGCCACGAACGGTTTGCAAGGCCGCCCGCGATGCAGTCCGGAGCCCTACCTCCCCCTCCTCCTCCCCTCTTGGTCGGGCCGGTGCGGGCGGCCTTCTCTTCAATCGCGGGTACCCCGACCGCATGGGGCTCTGCGCGGTCAGGCAGGTTCCGGGACGATCGGATGCTTGCGCGCCTGACGGGCGTCGATTGGCGATGAGGCCTGCTCACTCCATCCTCGACAGCTCCTTTCGCGATGTGCCGGCGGCGGCGACATCCGTCGTGCAGACGTGGCGGCGCTTCGGCTGGCGACCGATGACCGATGATGAACGGAAGCGACGTCGCCAGGGCGCGGCGCAGCCTGTTATGGACGCAATCCTCACGGTGACCTCAACCAGTGCATCAGGTGTCCTTGGCCGCAGCAGCGGGTGCTTTCGCTGCGAAGAGCAGCGAGGCCCCTTCAGTAGCATCCACGGATCTGACCGCGAGCTTTCGCAGCCGATCGCCGACTCCGCTGGAGTGGCTCGCTCGAACACATGACCGCCACGGCCGCCCGATGTTGATCATCGGTTCGCGCGATGCCGGAAGCGTCGAAACCTCGGTGCCCATGGCAGTTGCTTTCACGCATCCTTGCCCCGAGTCCGGGTACACTCCCGCCCGCTTCATGTCCCGCACGGCCAGAAAATCCTTCGGGCTCGCCAAGTCCTACGCCAAACGCATCTGGCTACGCGCCCAAAGGCTCGACGAATACGCGCCGTTCGGTCACGGCCCGGAGGCGACGTGCGCAGTGGTCGAGCACCTGGGCTATGTGCAGATCGACACCATCAATGTGATCGAACGCTCCCACCACCAGATCCTCTATACGCGCATTCCAGGATACCAACGCGACCATCTGCGCCAGGCGCAGACCGTCGACAAGACGGTCTTCGAATACTGGACGCATGCGCTGTCATACCTGCCGACCAAGGACATGCGGTTCTACATCGGCGCAATGAAGCAGGACTGGCAACGCCGGAGCACCTGGTTCACCGCGGTGCAGAAGGAGGACCTGCGCAAGGTGCTGGCCCGGATCAGAGAACATGGCGCCCTGACGATCCGGGATATCGACGATGACGTGCTGGTGGAAAAAGACCATGCTTGGGCGAGCCGGAAGCCATCAAAGCGGGCGCTGCAGCTTGCCTTCTACAGGGGCCTCGTGGCCGTCAGCCAGCGGACCGGCATGCTGAAAACCTATGAGCTGATGAGCCGGCACTTTGGGTGGGAACGGCCGCCAAAGCCCGCGCCGGAGAAAGAGATCCTGAACTATCTGCTCGACCGTGCACTGCGATCGCAGGGTATCGTGAGCCTCGATTCGGTCTGCTATCTCGACCCCCGGCGCAAGCCGGGCGTGCGCCGATTGATCGAGACAAGAGTGCGCCGCAAAGAGCTGGTGCCCGTCGAGCTCGAGGGGGCAAAGCAGTTGGAGCACTGGTCGCGGCCGGAGGCGCTCGAGGCCACCTTCGATCCCGCCAATGAGATCGTCCATGTCCTGTCACCCTTCGACCCGCTCATCCATCAGCGCAGGCGGCTGCATCTCTTCTTCGACTACGAGCACCGCTTCGAGGCGTACGTTCCCAAGGACAAGCGGCTATTCGGGTACTTTGCCCAGCCGGTGCTCGTCGACGACGCCATCGTCGCCGCCGTCGATCTCAAGACCGATCGCGAGCGGCAGAAGCTGCTGGTGCAGCGATGGACCTGGGTCGGCAATCGCTCGCGCCGGCTGCGCAAGAAACGGATCGAAGAAGCGTTGCACCGCTTCGAGCGCTTCCAACTCGCGCGCTGAACGCCGAGCGATCGGCGCGGTTCACACCACTGCGCAGCCTCAGCGTCCTCGGAGCAGCGTGCCACACCGCTGGTCAGCACCGCCTTGCGGCCGGTCGCGACGGCGAACGCGAGGAACTAAGGCGCGCATGCGACATGGATCCGATCAGCCCATCGCGGCGTGCCCTGTTGAACGTGCCAGCCGCCGTCGCACACCGCCGCAGCCAGCGTCCCTACTCCGGCGGCAGAAACCCCTCGACCGACAGATACCGCTCGCCGGTATCGTAGTTGAAGCCGATCACGCGGCTGCCTTGCGGGAGGTCGGGGAGTTTCTGCGCGATCGCGGCGAGCGTCGCGCCGGACGACACGCCCACCAGCATGCCTTCCTCCCGCGCCGCACGGCGCGCCATCTCCTTCGCGGCCTCGGCGTCCACCTGAATCGCGCCGTCGAGCACCGAGGTGTCGAGGTTCTTCGGGATGAAGCCGGCACCGATGCCCTGGATCGGGTGCGGCGTATGGCTCCCGCCGGAGATCACCGGCGACGCGGTCGGCTCGACCGCGAACACCTTGAGCTTCGGCCAGCTCTCCTTGAGGACGCGCGCGCAACCCGTGATGTGGCCGCCCGTGCCGACGCCGGTGATCAGGCAATCGAGACCGCCGGGAAAGTCGGCGAGGATCTCGCGCGCGGTCGTACGCATGTGCACGTCGATGTTGGCCGGGTTCTCGAACTGTTGCGGCATCCAGGCGCCCGGCGTCGCTGCCACGATCTCCTCCGCTTTCGCGATCGATCCCTTGATGCCCTGGGCGCGGGGCGTAAGCACGAGCGTGGCGCCGTACGCTAGCATCAGCCGACGCCGCTCGACCGAAAAGCTGTCCGGCATCACGAGCACCACCTTGTAACCCTTGACCGCGCCGACCATCGCGAGCCCGACACCGGTGTTGCCCGAGGTCGGCTCGACGATCGTGCCGTCCTTCCCGAGCTTGCCGCTCGCCTCCGCCTCTTCCACCATCGACAGCGCGATGCGGTCCTTGATCGATCCGCCGGGGTTGTCACGCTCGGACTTGATCCAGATTTCGTGTGTCGAGCCGAACAGACGGTTGATGCGGATGTGCGGTGTGTTGCCGATGGTGGCTAGAATGCTGTCGGCCTTCATGAGTGTTCGACTCCGATGATTGGACGCGGCGCGCCCGGAAAGCGCCGGGTCGCAAGCAAGTAAGAGCATCATACTTCGCGTCGCCATCCTGCCCCGCAACGGGGCGGCCGGCGGCGCCCAGTGAGCAGGGACCGGCGACGCGGCTTATCCTTCGCGCCGGCGGGCGGCCACAAGCTTGGCGGGCCGATCAAGCGCCCGGACGACGACGACAAGGAGGCAATCCGTGACGACTTTCGCAAACTGGACCAAGGGCTGACCGTGTCCGCAGTGAGGTCGCTTGGCGGCGGGGCGCCCGCGGTGGCGGCGACGTTCGTCTACGTGTCGAATGCCGAGGACGGCGACATCGGAATGTATCGGTTGCTCGATTCCGGCGAATTGCAGCCGGGCGAGCGCTTCAAGGCGGCGAGCGTCGTGATGCCGATGGCGGTGAGCCCCGATCGGCGATTGCTCTACGCCGCGTCCCGCTCCAAGCCGTTCTCGGTGCATGTCTATGCGATCGACGCAGGCACGGGAGCGTTGAAGCCCTTGTCGACCTCGCCGCTGGCGGAAAGCTTTCCCTACATCGCGCTCGACCGGACGGGGCGCTTTCTGCTGAGCGCGTCGTATGGCGGCCATCTCGTGAGCGTCAATGCGGTTGGCAGCGACGGGCGTGTCGCTTCCGAGCCCCTGCAGGTGATTCCGACGGGCCGGAACGCCCACTCGATCTACACCGACAACACCAACCGGTTCGTGTATGTCCCCCACTTGGGCACGGACCAGATCTTCCAGTTCGTTTTCGACGAGAAGTCGGGGCGGCTCGCCTCCAACACGCCGGCGGTCGTCCAGATGAAGCCGATGACGGGCCCGCGCCATTTCATCGTTTCGCCGGACAACCGGTTCGTCTATCTCCTCAACGAGTTGACGGCGACGGTCACCACCCTCTCGCTCGATGGGAAGAGCGGACTGCTGACCGAAGGGAGCTCGGCGTCCGCGCTGCCGCCCGATACGAAGCTCGCGCCGGGTGCCCCGCGCGGGGCGGTCGGTGTACCGGGGGCGCCGCCGCGCAACACCGACAACGACGTCTGGGCTGCGGACATTCACATGACCCCGAACGGCAGATTCCTGTACGCCTCGGAGCGCACCAGCAGCACACTGGGGGCGTTCAGCGTCGATGGGGCGACCGGGAACCTCACCTATCTCGGGAGCACGCCGACCGAGAAGCAGCCGCGAGGATTCGCGATCGATCCCAAGGGGCGATTCCTGATCGCCACCGGCGAGAAGTCGCCGACGATTTCGGTCTATGCGATCGACCAGGCGGGCGGCATGCTCCGGCTACTCAAGCAATATCCGACCGGCAAGGGTTCCAACTGGGTCGAGATCGTGAGCTTTGATTGACGACGTCCCCGGGCGGACGATCACTTTCGCGGCCCTCACGTCGCATCATGAAAGATGATCCCGAGCGTGTGTCGCGATCCGGACCGCACCCGGCTGACGCCGTGGCGTAGATTGACGCGATAGTCGCCGCGCGTCCCTTTTACCGGACGGTGGCGGACGGGAAAGATCACACCATCGCCCGGCCCGAGCCCGACGACTTCGGCGCGCGATTGCATGCGCGGACGCTGCTCGGTCAGGACGAACTCGCCGCCGGTGAAATCCCGCCCGGGCGCCGACAACAGGAACGTCACCTGCAGCGGGAATACGTGCTCGCCGTAGAGATCCTGATGCAGGCAGTTGTAGTCGCCCGCCCCGTAGCAGAGGAGGAGCGGCGTCGGCCGGCACTGGCCCGCGCGATGGCAACGATCGAGAAACGCGGTGTGGTCCGCGGGGAAGCGCATCCCCGTCCCCAGCCGTTCATTCCACCGGTTCGCGACTCCGGCCAGTGGCGGATAGAGCGCGCTACGGAGCTCCGCGACGATCTCTGGCAGGGGATAGGCGAAATACTTGTACTCGCCGCGCCCGAAGCCGTGCCGCGCCATCACGACGCGGCTGCGAAACCGCTCTTCGACCGCATAGCTGCCGGCGAGCACCGCGCACTCCCGCTGCGTCAGCATCGACGGGACGACGGCGCAGCCCTGGGCGTCGAGCTCGGCCGCGATGCGCTCCCAGTCGAGGCCCGCGACCCGCGCGGAGAGCGCGGGTGCCGAGGGATCTGCTGTTCGTGGCGCGGCAGCGATCACGAGGCAGACTCCAGACGGAGAAGCGCACGCTTGCGGTCCACGCCCCAGCGATAGCCGGACAACCCGCCGTCGCTGCGCACGACCCGGTGGCAGGGAATCGCGACGGCGATCGGATTTGCGGCGCAGGCCTGCGCCACCGCGCGCACGGCATTCGGTGAGCCGATGCGCTCCGCGACCGCGCCATAACTGGCAGTCGAACCCGCGGGGATCTCCTGCAGCGCCTGCCACACCCGCCGCTGGAAGGCGGTTCCGCGCGCGTCGAGGGGCAGCGCCAGCCCATGCGCTGGGCGATCGACGAACGCCGCGACCGCAGCCAGGATTCGTTCGAGGCGAGAGTCGTCGCGGACCCCGCGTATCGCCGGGAATCGCTCCTGGAAATCGCGCACGAGTTGATCGGCGTCATCGCCGAGCAGAATCGTGCACACGCCCTTGTCGGAGGCGGCGACCAGGAGAGCACCCAGCGAGCATTCGCCGAGGGTGAAATGGAGCGCCGCAGCCGGCGCGTTGTCGTTCGCGAAGGAAACCATGAGTTGCTCCTATGTTTGGACGGGCAAGCCATTGCCCGTTCTCGAGCCCGAGTCTAGGCCGCCCGGGATACTGGGCGCCATCCGGCGGTTGCTTTCAAACTCGACGGCGCGCGTCGGAACGGAAACGGGCCTCTATCTCCGGCACCGAGGCGGCATACACCTTCTCCAACGCCCGACACCAACGCCAGGACGGCTTCGCGTCCATGCCTTGACGGCGCTTGGCGACCTGATTACGATCGACGTATCTCATTTGTGATACCAGAGACGGCAATGGCGGTGTCGCTGAGAGTCCCCGAGGACGTGAAGAAGCGGATCACGCGGCTCGCCAAGGCCCAGGGCATGACCGCACACGCCTTCATGCTCGAGGCCGTCCGCGAGAAACTCCAAGCGGAAGAGGCGCGAACGGCGTTTTACGCCGAAGCGGAGCGAAGGTTGGCACGGATGAAGAGAGCGGGCGTGGGCATCCCCGCGGAGGAAGTGTTCGCGTATCTCGAGCGCCGGGCGAAAGGGAAGCCTGCGGTGCGCCCGAAACCCCGCAAGACGCCGTGATCGTCTTCGACTCGGAGGCGCTCGACGACCTCGAGCGGATCTTCGAGTTCAATGCCGAGCTCGACCCTGCGACCGCGCTGGATCACATCGACAAGATACGTACCGCCGTCCTGATCCTCGATACCCATCCGGAGATCGGCCGGCCGGTCGGCGGCGGCTCGACGATGCGGGAGCTCGTCATCTCGCACGGCAAGAGCGGTTACCTCGCGCTCTACGAGCACTCGCCGATCACCAATTTAGTCCGCATCGCCGCAGTCCGACATCAAGGCGAGGCCGGCTACCGCGGTCGATAAGCGGGATCGCGCTGGCGCGCGACCCGGAGCCGCACTAGACTCGAACGCACCGCGAACCAACCGACTGGAGCCTCCCAGTGAACCGGGTCATCCTTGCGGCGCTTGCCGCGCTCTGTCTTGCATCGGGCGCCGGCGCCGCGTATCCCGAGAAGACGATTCGCCTCGTCATCCCCTCGGCCGCGGGCGGGTCGCCCGACGTCCTGATGCGAATCCTGGCCCAGCAGCTCTCGTCGCAGCTCGGCGTCGCCGTAGTCATCGAGAACAAGCCCGGGGCGTCGTTCGTGATCGGCACGATGGAGGTCGTCCGCGCGCCGCCGGACGGCTACACGCTCGGCTACGGCAACATCGTGTCGCTGGCGATCAACCGCTCGCTGCTTGCGAGCGTGCCCTACGACATCGAGAAGGATCTCACCCTGATCTCGAACTGCGTCCGCGTGTTCAACCTGCTCGCGGTGAACAAGAATCTGCCCGTCAACTCGGTCCAGGAGCTCGTCGCTTACGCGAAGAAGCATCCCGGCAAGCTCGTCATGGCTTCCGGCGGCAACGGGACGACCGGGCATCTCGGCGGCGAACTGTTCAAGACCATGACTGGAACCTATATCCTCCACGTCCCCTACCGCGGCAGCCCGCAGGCGATCAACGATCTCATCGCCGGCGAGGCCAACATGATGTTCGACAACTTGTCGTCGATCACGCCTCACGTGAAGGCGGGGAGAGTGCGCGGGCTAGCCGTGTCGGGCCCCCGCCGCTCGCCGGTGTTCCCGGACCTGCCGGCGATCGGCGAGCTCGTGCCCGGCTACGAGACGGTCGCGTGGGGCGGCGTGATCGGGCCGGCGAACATGCCGCGCGACGTCGTCGCCAGGCTGAACGCCGAGATCAAGAAGGCGCTCGCCTCGCCCGCGGTGCAGGAGCGCTACAAGCAGCTCGACACCGAGATCGACGGCGGCTCGCCCGAGGAATTCCTCGCGCTCGCCAAGCGCGAGACGGTCAAGTGGGCGGACGTCGTCAAGCGCTCGGGCGCGAAGGTCGACTGAAGTGACCGAGCGGTTCGACCTCGTGATCCGGAACGGCATCGTCGTCGACGGGACGCGCGCGCCGCGGTACGCTGCCGACGTCGCGGTGTCGGGCGACCGCATCGCCCGCATCGGCTCGCTCGGCGGGGCGCGCGGCGAGCTCGAGATCGACGCCGCGGGCAAGATCGTCGCGCCCGGGTTCATCGATGCTCATACTCACGACGATCGCCTGATGCTGTCGGCGCCCGCGATGGCCCCGAAGGTCAGCCAGGGCGTGACGACGGTCGTCGCCGGCAACTGCGGCATTTCGCTCGCGCCGATGCCCGCGGGCGCGCCGCAACCGGTCACGCCGCCGCTCGACCTTCTGGATGATCAGGGGGCGTGGTTCCGGTTCGGGACCTTCGCCGCGTATGTCGCGGCGCTGCGCGATGCGCCCGCCGCGACCAACGCCGCGCTGCTCGTAGGTCATACCACCCTGCGGGTCGCAACCATGGAAGACGTCGAGCGGCCCGCGCGCGGCGACGAGATCCGGCGCATGCGGGAGATGGTGCGCGAGGCGCTCGCCGCGGGCGCGATCGGCGTCTCCACCGGGCTCTACTACGAGCCCGCCGCCGCGGCGACCCCCGAGGAGGTGATCGAGATCTGCCGCCCGCTCGCGGAATCGGGCGGCCTCTACTGCACGCACATGCGCGACGAAGGCGACCGGGTGCTCGACTCGCTGGAGGAGACGTTCCGCGTCGGTCGCGAGGTCGGCGTGCCGGTCGTCGTTTCACACCACAAGGTCGTCGGGCTGCCGAACCACGGCCGGTCGCACGAGACGCTGCCGGTAATCGCCGAGCGGATGAAGCACCAGACGATCGGCCTCGATTGCTATCCGTACTGCGCTTCTTCGACGATCCTGAGCGCCTCGCGCGCGCGAATCGCGTCGCGGGTGCTGGTCACCTGGTCGAAGACGCACCCCGAGTATTCGGGGCGGGACCTCGCCGAGGTGGCGCGAGCGATGGGCATTTCGCAGGACGAAGCGATCGAGCGCCTGCGCCCCGCCGGCGCGATCTACTTTTCGATGGACGAGGCCGACGTGCAGCGCATTCTCGCCTTCGAGCGGACGATGGTCGGCTCGGACGGATTGCCGCACGACGCGGCGCCGCATCCGCGCCTGTGGGGCACCTTCCCGCGCGTGCTCGGCCACTACTCGCGCGAGCTGGGACTGTTTCCTTTGGAGACCGCCGTGCACAAGATGACCGGCCTTACCGCACAGACTTTCGGTTTCGCCGACCGCGGCGTCGTCAGGGAAGGCGCCTACGCCGACCTGACGGTGTTCGACGCCGGCATGGTCGGCGAGGCGGCGACGTTCGCGCAGCCGATCCAGCCGGCGCGCGGCATCGAATCGGTGATCGTGAACGGCGCGGTCGTCTGGCGCGACGGTCGGCCGAGCGGCGCGCGGCCGGGCAGGGTGCTCGCGCGCAAGCTGATGGCGATGTGACGCGGGTGTGGCCCCGCTTTACACGCACCGGGTCGCAGTGTGAAAGCTGTCCACCGGAGGCGCCCGTCGGGTAGTGCGGCCGCTCACCGCTGCACGGACGCTCGCCCTCGAAACATGAAGCGGCATCAATAGTTTGGCAGCGGGGCAGGCCTCGAACCGAGGCCGCGGTCGCAGCCCGCGCTGCCGGCCGGTTTGACAGCCGCTGCTTCGGGGCAGTAAGGTTCGGTCGCAGCACCGAAGGGGAGTAGCCTCACAGCACTGGCCGTCATGCCGGGACTTGCGTCCCCGGCGGTGCTGGCAACGAAAGTTGTGGCGAGACCTTTACCGACCGGTAAAGGTTTTTATCGCCCTTTTCTTTCGGTCGCGGTTCCAAGGGCGAGAAACGGTCGAGATGCCGTCGCGCCCAATGGAACTGCCGGTCGCTGCCCGTCCAGTCGCAACCCCCGCCGGTCCTTCCCTCCGGGACTTCTGTCCCGGCGCCGCCGCGTCTCGTCCTCACCGCCCCGGCTCGAGGTCATGAAACGCGCCCGACACGAAGAGACTGCCGTCCCCGCACCGTCGACCGACCGTGCACCTGCCTGGCACTGCCTGTCCACGGCGGAAGTCGCAGGGCAGCTCGGAACCGAGATCTCAGCCGGCCTGACGCGCGCCGAAGCCGCGAGCCGGATCGCGCGCTACGGCCCCAACGCGATCCAGGAAGGGGAGAAGCGCAGCCCGTGGCGGATGCTCCTCGACCAGTTCACCGACTTCATGATCATCGTGCTGCTCGCGGCGGCGGTGATCTCGGGGTTCATCGGCGAGGTTGTCGACACGATCGCCATCCTGGTGATCGTGCTGATGAACGGGACGATCGGCTTCATCCAGGAGTACCGCGCCGAGAAGGCGATGGCCGCGCTCAAGAAGCTCGCCGCAGCGACCGCTCGCGTCCTGCGCGACGGCGCGGTGATCGAGGTGGCGGCCGCCGAGCTCGTGCCCGGAGACGTGGTGCTGCTCGAGGCCGGGAACGTCGTCCCGGCGGATCTGCGGCTCTTCGAGAGCATGGTGCTCAAGACCGAGGAGGCGGCACTCACCGGCGAGTCGGTGCCGGCCGAGAAGCGCACCGATCCGGTCGAAGGGACCGACCTCGCGCTCGGCGATCGCCGCAACATGGCTTACAAGGGGACGACGGTCGCCTACGGGCGCGGGCGCGGCATCGTCGTGGGCACCGGCATGCAGACCGAGCTCGGCAAGATCGCCGCGCTGCTCGCGCTCGAGAGCGAGGTGAAGACGCCGCTCCAGAAGCGCCTGGCAGACTTCGGCCGCAAGCTCGCGATCGCCGCGCTCGTCATCTGCGGGGTGGTGTTCGTCTTCGGCGTGGCGCGCGGCGAACCGGTCGCGCTCATGTTCCTCACCGCGGTGAGCCTTGCCGTAGCGGCGATCCCGGAGGCGCTGCCCGCGGTGGTCACCATCTCGCTCGCGCTCGGCGCGTACAAGATGGTGAAGCAGAACGCCCTGATCCGGCGCCTCCCGGCGGTGGAAGCACTCGGCTCGGTCACCTACATCTGCTCGGACAAGACCGGCACGCTCACGCAGAACCGGATGAGCGTCGAGGAGTTCTGGATCGACGGGCGGCACCTGAAGCACCCCGCAGGCGCGGACCTGCAGGACGAGGCCGCGCGGCGGATGCTGAGCGCGCTGGCTCTCAACAACGACGCCACGGCCCTGGAGGGCGGGGCGGAGACCGGCGATCCGACCGAGATCGCCCTGCTCGTGGCGGCGCGCCGCGCGGGCTACGAGAAAACCGCGCTCGAAGCGCAAACGCCGCGCGTCGCGGAGCTGCCGTTCGATTCCGATCGGAAGCTGATGACCACCCTCCACCGCGAGGGCGGGACCATCGTCGCGTACACGAAGGGCGCGCCGGAGAAGATCGTCGAGCGCTGCACGCGCGCCCTGTCGGGCGGGCAGGCCGGCTCGCTGGCCGCAGACGAGATCCTCGCCATGGCCGAGCGCATGGCGGCCGCGGGGCTGCGCGTCATCGGCGTCGCCTACCGCAGCTGGGGCGACGTACCGGGGGAACTCGCCTCCGAGCGCCTCGAGACGGATCTCGTCTTCGTCGGCCTGGTGGGGATGATCGATCCGCCGCGGCCGGAGGTGGCCGAAGCGGTGCGCCAATGCAAGACCGCGGGCATCACCCCGGTGATGGTGACCGGAGATCATCCCGCGACGGCGCGCGCCATCGCCGCGCGCCTCGGGATCCTGGACAAGGAGGGCAAGGTCCTCACCGGCCAGGAGATGTCGCGGCTGGCGGCGGGCGAGCTCGAGCGCCAGGTAAAGGACGTACGCGTGTACGCGCGCGTCGACCCGGCGCAGAAGATCATGATCGTCGCCGGGCTGCAGGCGAAAGGCGAGTTCGTCGCTATGACCGGGGACGGCGTGAACGACGCGCCGGCGATCAAGCGCGCCGAGATCGGCGTCGCGATGGGCAAGATCGGCACCGACGTGTCGCGCGAGGCGTCCTCGATGGTGCTTCTCGACGACAACTTCGCCACCATCGTGAGCGCGGTGCGCGAGGGCCGCCGCATCTACGACAACATCCGCAAGTTCATCCGCTACGTGATGGCGGGCAACATCGGCGAGATCGTCGCCATCCTGGCCGCGCCGTTCTTCGGGATGCCGATCCCGCTGCTGCCGATCCAGATCCTGTGGGTCAACCTGGTGACCGACGGCCTGCCGGGGCTCGCGCTCGCGATGGAACCGGAGGAGCGCGCCATCATGCGGCGCCCGCCGCGTCCGCCGGACGAGAGCGTGTTCGCGCGCGGCATGGGCTACCAGGTGCTGTGGACCGGCATCATGATCGGCGGCATCACGCTTGCCGTGCAGTGGTGGGCGATGAGCATCGGCTCGCCGAACTGGCAGACGATGGCGTTCACGTCGCTCACCATGTGCCAGATGTTCGTGGTGCTTGCCATCCGCTCCGACCGCGAGGGGCTGCACACGATCGGGATCTTCTCGAACCGGCACCTCGCCGGCGCCGTGCTCCTGACGTTCCTGCTGCAGCTCGCGGTGATCTACATCCCGGCGCTGAACCCGATCTTCAAGACGGCGCCGCTCTCGGCGCAGGAGCTCTCGGTCGCGCTGCTCCTGCCGGCGGTGGTGCTCGTCATGGTCGAGCTGGAGAAGGTGGCGGTCCGCCGCGGGTGGCTGTACGCGGACCGCCCGGGGGCGCGACGCCTTGCGCATGCGGGTTGATGGGTGGATTCCGTCAAACCGGCCGTACCGTGACCGTGCCGACTACGGGAGATGACCGCGACGAACAGTGCGAGGAGGGTGTCATGCTGAGACTGCTGCTGCCGATCGACGACTCGGGCAAGATCGAATACGCCGTGCGCTATGTCGCGATGTGCCAGGGCGAGAGCCGCTCGCCGATCCAGCTCCACCTCCTGCATGTCGAGACGCCCTTTTCGAGCTACATTGCGTCGAAGCTTCCGGCCGGTGCCATCAAGCGCTACCATGACGACCATAGCCGGGAGGTGCTCGAACCGGCGGTGGCCGCTCTCGCGCGCGCGAACATCCCACACAAAACGCACACCGTCGTCGGCGATCCGGTGCAGTGCATCGTGGACTACGCGCGGGACACCGGCATCCATCGCATCGCGCTCGTGACCCATGCGCGACAGACCATTCCCGAGGTACTGTTCGGCTCGGTCACCGCGGGCGTGCTGCAGCAGTCCCCGGTGCCGGTGGAAGTCGTACCGATCGCGCCGGGGTCGCCGCTCAGCGTCTACGCGCGCGCCGCCGGTGCGGGCGCGACGATTCTGACGCTGGTATATCTCGCTCTCGAGTGACCGGGGATCGCAATGACAATCGACAACACCGAGTTCTGGGTCGCTCTCGCGCAGATCATCGGCATCAACATCGTGCTCTCCGGCGACAACGCGGTGGTGATCGCGCTCGCCGCCCGCTCGCTGCCGCCGAAGCAGCAGAAGCAGGCGGTGCTATGGGGCAGCGGCGCCGCGGTCGTGATGCGCATCGTCCTCACCGTGGTCGCGGTAGAGCTGCTCAAGCTGCCCTGGCTCAAGCTGGTCGGCGCGGTGCTGCTGTTCTGGATCGCGATCAAGCTACTGGTGCCGGAGTCGGAGGGCGAGGGCGGCGGTAAGGCGAGCGGCAGCATGGCCGCCGCCGTCAAGACCATCCTCATCGCCGACCTGGTGATGAGCCTCGACAACGTCATCGCGGTGGCGGCCGCGGCCAAGGGGAGCCTGCTGCTGCTCATCGTGGGCCTCGGAATCTCGATTCCGCTCGTGATCTTCGGCAGCACGCTGCTGCTCGGGCTGATGGAGCGCTTCCCGGTGATCATCACGATCGGTGCGGCGCTCCTCGGGTGGGTCGCGGGCGAGATGATGATCTCCGACCCGGTCGTGAAGGGCTGGATCGACGCCAACGCGGCCTGGCTGCACTACGCGGGTCCCGCGGCAGGTGCGGCGGCGGTCGTCGCGATCGGCAAGCTGCTCGCGAAGCGGCACGAGGAGGCGCCGGTAGTTCTCGACGATCTCGCGGCGCAAGATCCGCAGCCTGCGGCGGACGTGGCGCCCGCAGCGAAACCCGATTAGCGGAGGCGCACATGTTCAACCGGATCCTGCTTGCCGCCGATGCCTCCGACAACGCCCTGCGTGCCGTCGATCACGTGATCGCGCTCTGCGACGAGCTGCGTCCGCTGCACGCGATCGACATCCATCTCCTGAACGTGCAGCGGCCGGTCACCGGCGACGTGAGCGCGTTCGTGGCGAAAGAGGCGCTGCGCGACTACCACCACGAGCGCGGCCTGAAGGCGCTGGAGCGGCCCCGCGCCCGGCTCGACGAGCACCGTGTTCCTTATAGCTACCATCTGCTGGTGGGCCCGCCCTGGCAGATGATCAGCGAGTACGCCAAGGAGAAGGCGTGCGACCAGATCGTGATGGGGCGGCGCGGCCTGGGGTCGTTCACCGGGGGACTCCTCGGCTCGGTCGCGCAGAAGGTGCTGCAGCTCGCCGAACAGCCCGTTCTGCTCGTGAAGTGACGCGCGCGTCCCGCTGCGCGATCGCCCGGAGGCTCGGCTAGGCGTCGGGCGCGGCGAGCTTGATCGCCCGCATCACCGCCGCGGTCCGAGTTTCAACGCCGAGCTTCTCGTAGATCCGCTCGAGGTGCTTCTCGACGGTGCGCGGGCTCGCGCTGAGGATCGCCGCCACGTCCCGGTTCGTCTTGCCCGCCGCCACCCAGTCGAGCACCTCGCGCTCGCGCGGCGTCAGCGGCGCCGCGGCACGGTCGAACGGCGCGTCCGCCGGCAGCCCGCGTGTCTTCTCGATGGCGACGCCGAGCCGGTAGAGGTTCGCGAGATGCGGCCGCATGACCTCGGCGAGGTCCCGGTCGCGGTCGGTGAACGCGATGCCGCCGCGGTTGAACACGAAGCTCACCAGGAACCGCCCGTCGACGTGGATCGGCACCGCCATGACGTGCTCGATCCGGATCGTCCGGTAGTAGTCGTTGTAGAGCGCGGTGCGGTGGAACTCGGCGGGTGCGACGAGGTCGTCGAGCCGCTTGGTCACCGCGTTCGGGTTGCGGCCGTGGTCGCGCACGAGCGGATGCTCGTAGAAGTAGCGGTCGAAGACCTCGACCTCGCGCCGCGAGATCATTCCCGACGGCACGACGGTGCGGTGCCCCTGGTCGAGGTCGCAGACGACGAGCGTGGTCAGGTCGGAGCCGACGAGACGGGGCAGGTGCTCGACGCCGCGCCTTGCGAAGTCGGTGCTGCCGGTGCACGCTTCGCCGATCGCTTGCAGGGTGTCCAGCGCGGTGCGGAACTCACGGCTCGAGAGCTGGGGCGCGCTTGCAGCCGGAGAGTGGAGTCGGGACATCGTCGAGCTCCCACTGGTAGTTGCCGCTGGGGGTTGCGGGTGGTCGCTGCCAACGCCTGTTTTCTACCAACTAGTAAGTTACTTGTCAACCAGTAGGTAGGCTAATCATGGTATCTTCGCGCCGTGCACCGGTCCGGGGCGCCGCCCCGGCCGGATCGAAGCAGCGAGCCATGCCCCGCAAAACTGCTGGCGCCGACACGTCCCAGCGCATCCTCGACATCGCCGAGCGCCTGGCGCAGACACGCGGGTTCAACGGGTTCAGCTACGCGGACATCGCCGCGGCGCTGGCCGTCACGAAAGCGAGCCTCCACTATCACTTCCCGTCGAAGGCCGAGCTCGGCACGCGTCTCATCGCGCGCTACGAGCGGGGCTTCCTCGACGCCCTCGCCGAGATCGACCGCACGAGCGACAACGCCCGCGATAAGCTCGCGCGCTACGCGAAGATCTACGCCGACGTCCTGCGCAACAATCGAATGTGTCTGTGCGGGATGCTCGCCGCCGAGTACACGACGCTGCCGAAGCCGATGAAGGACGAGATGCGCCACTTCTTCGACGAGAACGAACGCTGGCTCGTCACGGTCCTCGAGGAGGGACGCCGGACGGGCGCGCTGAAATTCTCCGGCGAATCGATCGATGTCGCCCGCGCGCTGGTCGGCTCGCTCGAGGGCGCGATGATGCTCGCCCGCTCCTACGGCGAAGTCGCGCGGTTCGAAGCCGTCGCCGACCGGCTCCTCGCGGAGCTCTGATCCCGCGGGCGCCACAACATCGAGGCCTTAGCGAGAGCTAGGGCCTCTTCTTTTTCGCGCCACTGCGGATCGGAAGGGCAGCTTTCGGGCCATTTGCTGACGATCGGGGTCGTCGGTCGAAGGACTGGAGCAGACTGGCTACCGACGTTCGAGTTCGGCCTGGCGAATGACAGCAGTTGCCGAAGGCGGCCGGTGAGAGTTTCTGGGGCGGAGGGCCGGTTTACCCTCAAACTTGACGGCCATCGAGCAGGTGGCAGCCACCTGGCCTCAACGTTGACCGCCCAACGGCTGCATTCGAAGCCAGCGAACTGTCACTGTCGACCCAAACCGGTCGCGCTCCAGCTAATTCAAGGCTTGCGCAATCTGCTCGGTTGCGAGCTCTGCATCCGGAACGAGGCCGCGCATCTGCAGGAAGCCGTGCACCATGCCGTCGGCGCAGGTGTAGTGTGTCACCACCCCCGCAGCCTTCAGGTGTTCGGAATAGGCTTCTGCTTCATCGCGCAACGTGTCGTACTCGGCAGCGATGATCAGTGCTGGCGGCAGGCCGGAGAGATCTTGGGCGTAGATTGGCGAGACGCGCGGATCTCGCGGGTCGCACTGGTCGCTGCGATAGGTCCGGTAGTACCACGCTAAGTCTTCGCGAGGCACGAGGCATTCGGTCGGTGGCATGGCGATCGACGGAAATGACAGTGTGAAGTCGACCACCGGCTGCAGCAATACCTGATAGCGGATTGCGACGCGCGGGTCCGACCGCAAGCGTAGGCAGGTGACCGCGGCCAAATTCCCGCCTGCACTTTCGCCGCACACGACAAGGGGGCCCGGCCTGCCGCCCAGGTCGACAGCATGAGTTCCTGCCCATACTGTTGCCGCCACAGCATCATCGAGCGCCGCGGGGAAGGGATGCTCGGGCGCCAGACGGTAACCGATCGAGAGCACCATGTGTCGGGTGACATGGGCGAGGTTGCGACAGAAGGCGTCGCTCTCTTCGATTCCGCCCTTCACATACCCGCCGCCATGGAAATACAGGATCATCGGGCATGGCTCCGGACCGTCTGGCGCGTATGTGCGCGTCGGAATAGCTGTGTGCGCGCCGGGAATCGTCACGTCCTCGATGCGACGTATCGAGATCGGCGGACCAGTAATGGCGGGTGTCCAGAGATTGCGGAATGCCTGACGAACCTCTGCGATCGGCAGCGCCCACTGCGGCTCGCGCGTATGCGCTAGCTTGGTTTCAATGAGTTGCTTCAGTGCGGCGTTGAGTGCCATCGTGTTTGGCGGAATGTGGCCGCACCTGGTGAGACGGATTCTCCGGACCTGCTATGCGCCCGCAGCGTCGTCACTCCCGCCCCCAGCGCGCGCGACATCCTCACCCGCCTCGGCGAGACCGTCTCTACCGGGTGAACGTCAGCGTGGTTTGTGCGGCGCAGGTTGGGTCGACCGGCTGCATCGGGTTGTCGAGGAAGGCGGCCATGATCGAGGGCGCGCAAGTGGACTTGCCGAGGACCGAGTGGCCCGTCAAGGGGAATGCCACGACCTGGGAGTTCTTGAGGTCCGGGGTGATCACGTCGACCCACTCGGGCGCGGTGGCGGCATCGAAGGTCCCTTCGAGGATCAGCACCGGCACGTCGCTCACGATCGGGGCGCTCACCGCCGGGTCCGCCCTTCCGACGTTCCAGATCGGGCACCCGGTGAACATTCGTCCCTGTTTGGGCTGCACCCGCAGCACCCGGTCCGGGAACCCGGGGAGCGCCGCCTTCGCCTTCGCCAACGTGGCTGCCTCGGTCGTGAGATTGGCGCTCTCCGCGCAGAACACGGTGATGGCCAGACCCATGCCGCCCAGTCCGACGAACTCCGGCGGACCCCGCAACGCGAGATACGCGGCGGCGACCGTGCCGGAATCGCCTCGCGCCATGTCGGCGATCATCTTGGGGACGCCAGAGGCATCGCCGCGCTCGCTCGCCATGATCATCGCATAGGCGAAGGCGAACCCGTCGATGTTTACCGTCACCGGGGAGCCGGACTCGTCCTTGGCCTGCGCGACGACGGGCGTCGTGTCGAGGCGGTTCACCGTGGCCGTGAAGTCCGCTCCCAGGTTCGGGTAGGCGGTGGCGCAAGTGCGTTGGGCAGCACACGCAGCGAAGATCGCCTTGAACGAGCTGGCCGGAGCCGACCACCATTTCTCGACGATGTTGACCGTGGGGGGCGACACCGAATCGAGGACCACGCTGCGGATGCCCTGTGGGTGATTTCGCAGGACGATCAACGCCAGCCTCGATCCGTAGGAAACCCCGTAGACGTTCCAGGTGTCGATGCCCAGTGCCACCTTGAGGTCGGCGATGTCGGCGGCGTTCTCCGTGCTGTTGTAGGCAGCGAGGTCGACGCCAGTTGCAGCCAACTGGTCGCGGCACTGCTTGATCGCCGCGGCGTCTGCGGCGGTGGTCGATTCCGCCGCGAAGGGAAGGCTGACCGCATCGTAGATGAACTGCTCCCACCCGGGACATCCGAGGCGGGGGTCGGCGCGGTGCGTGCCGCGCTGGTCGACGAAGATGACCTCGCGGTCGGCGTTGAGTCCATGCTTGACCATGAACGCCACCTCGAACGACCCGGCCCCGCCGGGCCCGCCCGACAGGTACACGACCGGATCGGGCTTGGGCGTTGCCGAGACCGCGGGTGCGCGCATCACGAAGATGCGGATACGGCGCCCGTCGGGCTTGGCCCGGTTCTCGAGCACCGTGAGGTAGCCACACCGAACACCTGACGGGAAGTCGAGGTCGGGGAAGCCCGCGATGTTCGGTTGGGGACACGGTGTCGCCTGGTAGGACGCCCCGCGGGTGGACGCCCTCGGCGGGCTAATCGAGCATGCGGCCACCAGGCACACCGCGGCCAGTACGACGCAATTCTTCGCTGGTCTCATCACGCTTGGCCTCCTCCATCGTGGGTTCGTACGCCTGATTACCGGCGGTTGCTGACGCATTGTGGCGCGACGCTGGACACGGCGGTCTGTCTAGGGCCAGAACCACCACACCAATCTCGTTGGTGGAATTTCAATCGAGCGCAAATTGCAAGGCGGAGCGCCTCGACGCTGCTTCCAGAATAGGTCCCACGTACTTCATCGCGAACGGTCAACCTTGGCGCCGCTGAACGACCGTTTTGCGGGTAATTGAGAGGCGACGGCGACCGGCTCCTTTTGGGCCGACTCCTGCCGATAGCGCTTCCCGATAGCGGACTCTTCGGTGTGCGTCTGCTTTCGGGATCAGCGACCGGTTGGACGCGACCCTTTTCGACCGTTCGCGCTTTCCAAAAGCAGCCGTTTAACGTTGGTCGAAGGCCGCGCTCCAACCAGGCGCCGCGCTAGCGTGCATAGGACGTTTGACACCGGCACGGGCGTGCCCCTCTCACAGCGACCGCAGAGTTACGCCCAGCCGTCTCGCAACGCCCGCGCTCATGGCGTCAACTCGCCGCGCTGTTCGAGCGCTGAGGGGCGAGCGCCTATCGCCGCCGCTTCCCTCCGCCCTTCCTCGCCGGCTTCGCCAGCTGCTGCGCCTCCGCGATCTCCTGTCCGCTACGTCCTTCGAGCTTGGGCTTGATGTTGTCGTTGATCCACTTCTGATCCCACCACTCAACCGGCAGCACCGCAACGCCATCGAGATAGACCCCGAAGTGCAGGTGGTCGCCGACGGCGAGTCCCGTCTCGCCCGTCTTGCCGAGCACTTGGCGCTGGCTGACGGAGTCGCCCTCCTTGACGTCGATCGAACTCAAGTGCCCGTACAGGGTGAAGAGACCGAGGCCGTGGTCGAGGATCACGGTGTTGCCGTAGATGCCCAGGTCGCCCGTAAAGGCCACGGTGCCGCTGTTGGCGGCCTCGACCGGGTAGTGCTTCGTCACCGAGAGGTCGTAGCCGAGGTGGTATGCGGTATCGATCGGCTCGCCGTTGTAGGTGTACGTCCGGTGGTCCGCGAAGTTGGCTTCGACCTTCGAGTTGCTGAGCTGGGCGAAGGCATCTTTCCACAGCATCTTGGGCGTCGCTCTTTGCGTGATCGCGGCGATGCGGTCCTCGTTTTCCTTGCGCAGCCGCTTGTTCACGGCGATGAATACGTCCTTCAGCGCGCCTTGCCGCGCGGCGACGTCGGTGAGCAGCGGTGCCACCTTGTTCTGCAGGAAGCTGTCCGATACTGCGAGGGTGCTCTTTTTGTAGCGCACGTTCTTCAGCTCATACGCAAGCCGCGTCTCGCGCGTGTTCCCGGCCTTGTCCGTGGCGATCAGCGTGGGCCTCGCCTCCGGCGCTACGTCGTACGGATGGGCGAAAAAAGCCAGGATGTGATCCGGATGGTCCTTCACCTGGCCAGCAAAACCGGGAAAGAAGTAGTTGCCGATCTTGACGCCGCTCGTCGCCGTGTCCGCCGACACCTTGTAGACGATCGCGCCCACGCCGCCGAAATTGACGTAGCGATCGTCGGCAATGAGCTCCAGCGTGGGCGGCGTAGTGTCGATCGTGATGTTCTTCTGCACCACGGCCTCGTTGCCGCTCCAAAGCGAGGCGTCGCGCGCGGTGACGCGCAGCACGGCGGGACCTTCCTTCACACCCGGCACCTTTGCCAGCGCCACCGCGATCTTTTTCTCGCCCACCGGCTGGGCGAACTGCTCGGTGGCCAGATTCTGCTCGGTGCCGCCTTGCGACAGCGTCGCCGTGACGGACTTCAAGCCCGTCCCCTTGTCGGTGACCTGGATCTCCATCGGCGCCACGCCGACCACGTCGACATTGGGCGAGACGACGATCTGCGGCGGCTCGGATTCGAAGCGCGGTCGCAGGAATAGACTACCGCCGACCAGCGCGGCGATGACGATCACGAGGACAAGAACAACAATGGGAAGCTTGCTGCGGGGACGTCCGGAGGAAGAGGCGCTCATCGGTACATCGGATGGTTTGGCGGCGTACGGGCGCCGCGGGCGAGTGCCGGACAGCGAACCATTCGCTGCCGGGGGATCGCAGTATAACGGCCGGCACGCGGCGTGGCCGAGATGCCGATTAAAGCGGGCGCGCCGCCGCTAGCGCGAAGCGAAGGTGCGGCCTGCCTCGGCGAGATTTTGGCCCTTTTCGTGCCACCGCAACTCAAGGAGGCCTAAAGGTGGATGAACGAGACGAGCGATCCGCGTTGCTGTCAGCCCTGACTACGGAGCATTTCGTGCTGCAAACGGCGAACAATTCAACGTACTCGGAGGCTTCCGCTCGCAGCACACTTTATGTCATGGCGCTTTCGAGTTCGCTGGTTGCGATTGGATTCGTCGCAGGCTCCACCGATCTGTTGATCCCATTCGCTGCAATCGTGCTACCGGTGGTTTTTCTGCTTGGTATCTTCACAGTTATGAGGCTGGCGGCCCAGCCCGGTTCGCCGCGGCCCGGACCCGGCGACGAGGTCATGGCGGGCCAGGTGCTTTCACTGAAAGGCTGCTTCCTGGCCCGGTTGCGTACTCACACTTGCGGCCAGAACCGGAGGTTGCGAGGCGTCGCGTTAAGCGGACCCTCAGCGGTGCTCTCAACCCTGGCGGACGATCGCCCCCGGTCGTCCAGCCCGCTCGGATCCTGGCGTCCCGGACGTTCTCAAGCCTCGAGCCGGGTGCGCCGCTCGCCGAGGGCTGCGACGACGCCCACGATGGCCATCGCCCAGACGACCGCCGGACCCGAGGGCGCATCGAAGAGGGCCGACGCGACGAGCCCCAGCGCATAGCCTCCGACCGCGATTGCGTAGGCCTTCGGCATCCGGACCGCGCCGGCGTAGCGTGTGGCGAGCGCCGGGACGATCAACGTCGCGAACACGAGGAATATGCCGACGAGCTGCACCGAGATCGTCACAGCACACGCGAAGAGCACGTAAAACACCCCGCTGCCTCGCCGCGCGCCCCCCGCGAACCACGCAACGAGAATTGCGACGGTCGCGGCTGTGGGGACGGCGAGGGAGCTGAAACTTACCCAAAGGATCTGGCCCGACAGCAGATCTCGCAGGTTCTCGCCACCGTGCGGGTTGTGGGCAAGCACCAGGATCGCGGCGGTCGCCGCCAGGACGAACGCGACGCCGATCAGCGCTTCCTGGAGCTCCGGCCAGCGCTTCTCCGTCCAGTTCAGGACGGCTGCGCCGGAGAGCGCGGCCGCGAATGCGACGACCTGCACCACCGCGCCGCGCGTCTCGAACCCCGCATAGTCGGCGACCACCACACCGAGCGCGGCGATCTGCGCCACCGCGAGGTCGATGAACACGATCCCGCGCGCGAGCACCTGCATCCCAAGCGGGACGTGGGTCGCCGCGACGATGAGGCCCGCGGCGAGTGCGGGCAGGAGGATCCCCGCGTCAAGCCCGCCGAGATTCACTTCAGCGCCCCGAGCAGCCGCGCGATCGTGTCGGCGAACAGGCCGTACAGGTCACGCGCCTCGCTGGTGCCGCCGACCGTGAACGGGACAAGGACCACCGGAGCCCGCGTGCGCTCCGCGAGCCAGTCGGCCGCCCGCCGGTCCTGGAAGGGCGTGATCACGATGAACCGTGGCGGATCCTTCCGTGTGCGCTCGAGCAGCACCGCGAGGTCGCCCGCTGCAGGCGGGATGCCGGGCTTTGGCTCGAGCGTCCCGTCGTTGACGATACCAAGCCAGGCGTAGAGGTAGGTCATGTCCAGGTGGTAGGAGATGGCCTTCGTCCCACGCAAGGGCGCCGCTTCCCGCTGCCAGCCCGCGATCGCATCGCGCCAGCGCGCCTGGAAGGCCCCGCCGCGGGTGCGATAGACGTCTGCGTTCGGCGGATCGATCGTGACGAGCCGCTCCACGAGCACGTTCCCGACACGCGCGATGTTGCGCGGGTCGTACTGCACGTGCGGGTTGCCCGCCGGGTGCACATCGCCTAGCGAGCGGTCGAGCACCTTGGGTACATCGAGGAGGGTGAGGTGGTCTGCTGCGAGCAGGTGACCCGGCGTTCCCGGCTGGATCCGCGGGTTATTCGCCTGGCGCAGCACGACCGGCAGCCAGCCGGCCTCGAGGTCGGCGCCGGTGCAGACGAGAAGCGAGGCGCTGCGCGCCCGTGCGAGTAGGCTGGGGCGAGCCTCCGCGCGGTGGGGATCCTGGAGCCCGGTCGTGGCGGCGTAGACGCGCGCTTTGTCGCCGGCGATCTCCGCCACGAGCGCGCCCCACTCGGGTTCGCACGCAAAGACATCGATCTCGGCGCGGGCAAGCCCGGCGGCGATCACGAGCGTAGCGGCGAAGCATGCGCGGAGAAGCAGCCTGGGAGTCGGTTTCATGCTTGCCTCCGTGGGCTCAGAACGGATGCGCCCCGTGCGGGCCGAGGCTCATGATGTACTGCAGGAAGATCTGGTTATCGCTCACGCCCTCGAGCGCACGGCTGTAGCTGTACTGCAGCCGCAGCCGCGAGAACTCGGTAAGCGACCAGTCCACCATGGCGCTCGCGCGCCACGGCGTGTAGTTCGGCGTGTCGACGAGCCCGACGAGCTGCGGGGCGAGGTTCGTCGATAGCGTGGCGAGTCGGTCGTAGCGCACGCCGGCACGCCAGTGGGGGTCGAACTTGTAGACCGCCTGGCCGTACCACCCTTCTTGGCGGCGCTTGACCCCCCCGATCACGCCGCCCATGCCCGTCGCGTTGCCGACGTCGTAGGTGAGGTCCCCGTTCTGCCAGCGCTGGTAGTACTCCGCCTGCAGCTTCAATCCGCTGCGCGCGGGGTCGCGGTTCGGCGCCCACTTGTAGACGAAGTAACCGCCTGCGATCCGCGTCGTGCCGGTGAACGTGTCCTGTACCGCATTGCCGGCCGGATCCGCGGTGTTGACGGTCAGTCCGTCGGTCCCCTTGTTGCTGGTCTGGAACGCCGAGACGCCGGCGAGATAGCTCGATTCCCGGCCGATGTCGTCGCCCATCTGCAGGTAGAGCGTGCCCGTGCCGGTGCCGTTCTTCTCGCGGAAGCCCTCGCCCGGGAGGTTCTTTCCCTGCCCGAACTCGAGGCCGAGCGCGATGAACGTGTCGGTCGGCGCCACCCAGGCGAGCTGCCCGCCGTCGATCGCGAGGTTCTGTCCCCAGTACGCCTGGTAGACGAGCGGTGCGTCGACGAAGTCCCAGGCGTGCGGATGGAACTGGTTCAGGTAGGCGATGCTGGAGAAATAGCGGCCGCCCTTCAGTCCCAGCCCATGCGGCAGGGACAGCGTCTGGAAGTACGCCTCCTCGATTTCGGCCGCATTCTCCGGCGTGACCCCGATCGTTGCCTGGGCGCGGAAGTACGGGTCGACCGCGCCGCTGATCGTCAACTCGGTATCGTTCAGGCTGAAGCCGCGCGTGCCCGGCTTGAAGTTGTTGCCGGGCGGAATGAACCCCGTGATGCCCGCCTTGTTGGGGTCCTGGGAGGCGTTGTAGTACGTGCCCGACAGGATCAGCGAGATCTCGGGGTTGAGCACGCTCGGCCCGGCGCGAGCTGCCGCCGGCGTCGGCTGAGGCGGCGCCGCGGCCGCAGTCTCGACGCGCTCGGCCGGCGGGCCAGCGCGCGCCGCAGCGCGCTCCGCCTCACCGAGGCGCTGCTCGAGCGCGCGGATACTATTTTCGTACTGCTCCTTGAGCTGTTTCAGCTGCTCGCGCAGCTCGTTGAACTCCGCATCCGTCACCGCCGCCGCGGGCGCGCTCACCATCAGCACGGCCAGCGCCGCGGCGAATATCCGTTCGCCACACATGAAGGACCCCCTTTGCTTGACGATCGACGAGTGCGCACGCCCGCGGCGCGTCGCTGCGCCTTGGTGTGCCAGCCAGTGATGTCAGGCGGGGAACGGAGGTGCCCGGCTCGCGAAGCGAGCGAGGGCTAGGGAGGGAAGTAGCGGATCGGCGGACGCGAGGCGGACGACGGCGCGCGGCGGTACGGTGCCGAGCGAGAGCGCGGGCGGAGCGACCGCGCCACCCGCCGCCGCGTCAAACGCGAGGCAGGACGGGGCGTCGTCGTTGGTCTGGATCGTCCCGTCGTGCCCGTACAGCGCCTTGCCGAGGTGCGACAGCGCGTGCGCGTGGATCCCGAGCTGCGCAACAACGAGCGCCGCCGCCAGGAGCCAGTGAACCGCGCGACGGGGCACGGCCATTACTTGACGGTCGCGATCACCGCGTCGTCGCGGCGGTTGTAGCCGGACCGGCAGAACGTGCGGTTCTGCAGCATCGCCGTTCAGCACGAACCGGGCGCGACCGGCGCGCCGAGCTGGACGTCGTTCGGCTGGCTCGGCGGACTCTGGCCGAAGGCCGCTGCCGGCAGCGCGGCGACGGCGAGCGCTAGGACGAGTCGCTTCATCGGGTGCTCCTGGCGGGTTGACCACTGGTCGATCGCGGTCCTGACCGGGGCCGACAGTCTAGCGCCGGCAGAGGCGTCAATACTGCTCCCAGGCATGGTGCCAGAGAATCCCCGAACGGGCGCCGTGGGGGTCGTGTCCCCTGACGTGGTGTACGAGTCGTGGTTCTCGTAAGGCCGAGATCCGTGCTCAGCTCATCACAGCAGGGAGCCTCGCGGGCTGATTGTCGCCGAGTGTCTGCAAGCCTTCAAGCTGCAGGTAACGACGCTGCAGTTGCCGCTCGTCGTTTTGCTCGAGGAGTAGTGCTCCGACCAGACGCACGATCGCCGCTTCGTTCGGGCATGTCGACGGCTGCCGGGCACGTCGCTATGATGGACGCAGATTCTTTCGCAGCTCGAGGGGGGACGCGATGCAACAGCTTCTACTGGGCGTCCTGGTGGCAATTCTGTACCTTGCGACCGGAGTCCTGTCCGGAGCCGTCGCACGGGCCACCACGCAGACCACGCCTGTCTGGTTGGCGGCCGGCGTCCTGTTTTCCGCGTTGCTGATCTGCGCGCGCTGGTCGTGGCCCGCCATCCTCATCGGCGGCGGCATCGCGGCGACGATCTGGATCGCGATAGCGCACGGCCTGGGGTGGGGCGGCGCGCTGGCTGGCGGCGCCATCGAGTCTATCAGCATGGCGATCGGTGCTTGGATCGCGACACTGGGTCGTCACGACCCGAGACGACCCGCCGGCACTGCGCTCCTGATCGCCGGTGCGCTGATCGGGTCGGCCCTCGGCGGCGTGCTCGGCGCGCAGCTGTGGGAATGGCACGGTCGCGGCATCGACTTCTGGAGCGAGTGGCTCACATGGACCGCTTCCACTGGCCTCGGCGTGCTGCTGGTCGTGCCGGTGGTGATCGCGTTTCGCGGCTTTCACATCATGCGCTCAGGGGGCATGCCGATGCCGCAGTTCCTCGGCGGAGCGCTCGCCTTCCTCGCCTTCACGGTCACGGTGCTGGTGGTATTCGGCGACAACGCCGGCCAGCAGTTTGGCGGCCTCGCGTCGACGCTCGCCTACTTGCCGATGCCCTTCCTGCTGCTCACGGGGCTGCTGTGGGGGCCGCGCGGTGGCTCGCTGGCAACGCTGGTCGGCTCCTTGTATATGGTGTGGCGCACCGCGAGCGGTGGCGGCCCGTTCGCAATCGCCGAGGACTTTCCCGGCCAAGCGGTGGTCGCGGTGCAAGTCTTTGTCATAGTGTGGGTCCTGGCGATTCGGCTGGGGCGCGCCCTCACGGAAGACCGTCGCCTCGCGCTCGAGCAGGCGCGCGCCTGGCGGCTGCGCTACGAGCGCACGATGCTTGGCGTCGGCGTCGCGAGCGTGGAGTACGACGCCGTCACCGGTCGCGCGACCTGGGGCGACGGCGCCGCGCTGGTGCTGGGGCCTGCCGTCAGCACCGTGAGTACCGTGAACGAATGGCTCGACCGCATCGAGGCCGCCGAGCGCGGCCTGGTGCAAGCCAACTGGTCAGCGGTTCTGCGCGGCGACGTGCCTTCCAGCGACCAGGATTACGCCGTGCATTTGGGGGGCGGCCAGTACTCCCGCGTGAACGAGCAACTGGCCGGCGTGCGCGGCCCCGATGGCAAGGTGGAACAGGTGGTGGGCCTGCTGCGGCTCGTGACGCCGGAGGGGGGGGCATGACCGAACCAGGCGTGTTCCTGATCCATGGGCTGGGCGGTACCCAGTACGACCTGGGTTCGATGCACAAGCGGTTGAAGAATGCCGGCTTCGTGACTCACTCGCTCACCCTGCCCGGCCACGGTACCAAGCCAGAAGACCTGTCGGACGTGCATGCCGAGGACTGGATCGAGGCGGTCCGCACCAAGTACCTCGAAGTGTTGGAACAGCACGAGGTGCTGCATGTAATGGGCATGTGCATGGGCGCGCTACTGGCGGTCGAGACCGCCAAGCGCGAACGGCATGCCAAGGGCCGACTGGTGGCGCTGGCGCCGCCCATTTACATCGATGGCTGGGCGACGCCCTGGTACCGGGGATTTCGACCGCTGCTGTATCGGGTGCCGGGCATGCCGCGGCGGATGAAAGTCGCGGAAGAAGACCCCTACGGGATCAAGAACGAGCAGCTGCGCGAGATCGTGAAGGCAAAGTTCGAGCGCGGCGAGAACTTCCATTACGGCTGGGTGCCGCTTGCGTGCATCCGCGAGGTCGATCGCCTGCGGGGCATGGTGATGAAGGCTCTCGATCGAATCGCTTGTCCGACGCTGATCGTGCACGCGCGCCTGGACGAGCTGACCAGCCTGCACTCTGCCAACTTCCTGGTGGAGCATATCGGCGCCGGCACGCGCGCGGGCCAGGCACGCATGGTGGTGCTGGAAGACAGCTACCACATGGTCTGCATCGACAACGACCGCGAAGTCGTCGCCAAGAACGTGCTCGAATTCTTCGGCGCCAGCGTCGCGGGTTCGCTCGGCATGAGCAGCGACGATCCGCGCATGACGCCGGCGCAGACTAGCGAACTGCTCGCGGCAGCACTCGCCGACCTGGAGCGAGGCGACTTCGTTGCCCTCTTCGAACGCGGCATTCCCGACTTCGCGTGGTTCCAGCCCGGCAGCAATCGTGCGAGCGGTATCTTCCGCGGACGCAAGGGATTGCCGCGACTGCAAGCCTGGGCATCACCGGCCTCGGTATACACCGCCTTCGGCGCGCCGGTCGTGAACGCGGGCATGGCCGTGGTGCCGGCCACGCTGCGCACGGGTTCGCTCACGTCGCAGGGCGTGCTCGCCATGACGATGCGACACGGACGTCTGCTCGAGTCGCGTTGGTTTCCGGATGATGTGAGGCTGGAGGACGCTCACTTCGGAGGCGAGCCGATACCCGATGGGCCGAGCGAGGCAGAGCGCGCGTTCGAGGCGGCGGCGGCCCAGTCGAAGACCTTGCGCAGGGCGCCCGACAACGACACGCTGCTCGCGCTGTACGCGCTCTATAAGCAGGGCAGCCTCGGCGACGTGACCGGCGGGCGCCCCGGTTTGATGGACGTCGTGGGCCGGTCGAAGTACGACGCATGGTCAAGCAAGCGCGGGATGGCGCGCGAGTTGGCAATGAGCGAGTATGTGGCACTGCTGAACAGGCTCAAGGCAGCCGAGGCGCAGGCCCCTGCGGGAGGCTGAGGGGGTACGGCTGCTGCCCTTTGGCAGCCGCGCGATCCGGACCACGCTGTAGATCCCGAGCGCGGAACCGCCGACAGCAGGCAGACCGATGCGACCGGCATCGCCCGGATCCGGTAGTCATCCGTCGCGGACCCGAATTCAGGCTCGGTGCTCGACGTGTCGACCCCTGATGCGTCGAATCTGGCGCCTCGCCGTTGCGCTTATCCGATACCAGCCGGCGGCGGGTGGGTCGACCAGAATGCTCAGCGCGCGGGAATAGTCGAGCACCAGGCCGGGCGTCCATGCCATCGTTTTCGCGCGCTTGCGGATCTGGGCGGCGATCCACAGCTCGGGCATCAGCAAGAGCGTCATGAACAAGCCCCAGTCGGGGTTGCCATGCAGACGACTGACCGCTCCCTCGAGGCCCGCTTCCAGCGCCCGCGCCACGCTCGCTGCGCAGTTGCGACGCGTCAGGTTGTAGGTGGTATCTTGGCGGTAGTGCTCCCAGAAGTGCTGCAGTCTCTCCACATCGAAGTTGCGAATACGAATCTGTTGCGTCGAAGATCCGCGCAGCTTCGCGTCAGTGACATAGTCCACTTGAAAGTAGCCCGGCACGTTGTTGTACGGTGCCGCATGCAGCATGCGCAGCTCGTCCAGCGAGCGCTTGATGGGCGCCGCCGGATCGAGGCTGATATACACCGGCGATGCTTCCAGCGCGACGTGGCCGGTCCAGACCACGCCGTGCGCATCGACCGCAGCGATATAACGATCGATCAGTGGACGCCGCTGCAAGGGGATCTGGCGCGCAGCGTTCGCCGGCGCCCAGACGTAGACGTTTATCGCCGGCTCGACATCGGGCGCAGGATCGGCCACCACGGGCCCTTTGCCTGCAGCCGACGCACCTTGCCCGTCCACGTCCGGCCGTTGGTAGAGCGCGCCGCGCAACAGTTGCCCGACGGTGGCGTCTCGCCCCAGCAAGCGCATGCGCACCGCGATCCAGATCATTCCCCAACCGACGAACAGCAGCGCGAGACTGAGCGCATAGGGAACGGTGACCCCGTAGCCGAACGGATACGGCGAGAAGAAGCTGACCGCGATGGCGATCTCGCATAGCCCGCCAAGGAGCGCCAAGCGCCACCGAGGATAGCGGACGATCACGGCGGACAGGCATTGCAACAGCCCGTCGAGCGCGAACACGGTGCCCAGGATCATCGACAGCCAGAAGTCGCCGCCGTGGTGGCCCGCCATCACAAGCGAGGCCGCGAGCACGAAGACGACGCCTTCGATGATGCGGCCGATCCGCATGGCGCCTGTACTGACCGCCGCCATGGCCAGTGCGCAGACACCGGCCACCACAAGAAGCCCGGCAAAAATCCTGAGAGGGAAGTAGCCGTAGCTGCCCAGCGAATCGACGAGCAACACGATGCCCGCGAGCACGAACGCGAAGCCCAGCCCGTACATCGCGACGCTGCGCCGGCGCAGATAGTCGACGCCGAGTAGTATCAGGATTAGGCGGATCATCGCTCACCCGTTCGCGGCAAAGCCATCCGCAATGCGACTGCCCAACCCTTGGGCAAGGATCCTCCGGCCCAGCCTCCGCCGCCGCCGGAAGGCGGCGTCCTCCGCCACCGAGGGCATGGGGGCGCGACGGCACCGACCAGGGTCGCGGCCAGAAACGAGCGGCGCGCTGTGGTCATCGGTTCCTCCCGACCTCGATACTGCGCGGCCAACCCGGCCGGCGTCAAGGACGGCACCGGCCGGTCCGCCGTGCCCCAAGCTTGGGGTGCCGACGCGAGGGGCAGGGAGGCGCGGCTGCCCCGATCCGCCGCGGCGGATCGAGAGGCGTGGTTCCTCTTGCGGGAGATCAGCCAAGGAGGCTAAGTGGCCATGGTGGGGCACCGCCTGGCGGCCGGGGCCCGAGCGGCTGGGCTAACCGGTGGACGGCGAGGATCTCGCGCACCGCGACCGAAGCAAGGGTGCACACCGACGGATTGACTGCCTACCGATCCTTGTCCGAGTATGGGTATGTTCACCAGCGTAGCCGGTGACGATCAGCACATCGTTGCTAACTGGATAGCCCTGGCCGCGGTCTTTTCGCGCTCGACTCGTCACAATCGAGATCAATCAAGTAGGCGGGGACGTCGGTCGTGAACATGCAGCCCTTTGCAAGGATCGCCGGACCGCGCCGTTCGAAAATGCGGCACGCTGTCGTCATGGTTGAGATCTAAGATTTACAGCACGTTGGTAACGTGTAGCTCGTGGGAACGGCGCAGGCGTTCAACTTCGTCCAGATCGCGGCCATCGCTGCGATCCTGATCGTCGCGCTGCTATTCGCATGGTGGTATGCGCAGCGGCCGTCGCACATGCGCGAGTGGCAGCCCGACGTGGCACGCTTGGCGACCGCCGAGATCCAGGGCCACCACGTGACTGTGAAGAACGTTCGCAACTTCCGCTATCGGAGCACAATCGACTTCGACGAGCGCTGGGAAGAGCGCCACTTCGACCTCACTATGCTGGACGGCCTCGACATCTTCTTCATCTACTGGGGCTCGCCGCTGATCGCTCACACCATCATGAGCTGGTCATTCGCGGATGGACAGCACTTGGCCATTTCGATCGAGACGCGCAAGAGGAAGAACCAGCAGTATTCGGCAGTCGCGGGGTTCTTCCGGCAGTACGAGCTAATCTACGTCGCGGCCGACGAAAACGACGTGATAAAGCTGCGCACGGACATCCGTGGTGAAGATGTGTACCTCTACCGTTTGCGGACGGCACAGGCGGGTGCCCGGGCCCTCCTGCTCAAATACCTGGACGCAATGAACGCTATCAGCCTACAACCTCTCTGGTACAACGCGCTGGTTGCGAACTGCACTACCACTATCCGCCAGCGTGTGGTCGATGCGGGCGGAAAGGCGCCGCTCTCCTGGAGGCTCTTCGCCAACGGGTATCTGCCTGAACTGCTTTACAAACGCGGCTCCATCGATGCCAGCCGGCCTTTCGCCGAACTGAAGGCGATGAGCCGGATCAATGATCGCGCGCGCACAGTAGATGCGGCTGAGAACTTCTCCGTCAGAATCCGCGGCGGGCTGCCGATGCCGCGGCCGCCGAGCTGAGCACGATTGGAATCTCGCGTGATTGCTCGGATCGAGTGCCACAACACGGACTGTTTCAAGCGTGCGGATGCAAGATGTGAGTCCAGCACTCGATTGCCCATTGCTGAAGGAGATCGTCGCCGGCGTCGAGAAACTGCCGCGCCCGGTCGACTAAAGCAACCAGCGTTTGCTGCCATCGACAAGAGCGCGCGACGCAGGCGGCAGTCGAGGGAGAAGCGCACATGATCGAGTGGCTGTACCACCTCCCGGTCGTTTGGATGGCCCTGGTCGTGTTCCTTGCGACTGCACTCGTCGCCATGGCGATCTACGTCGGCGTGCTGGCGCTCGCTACCGGCGATCGGGCGCAGGCGTTCAAGGCGGTGTTGCCCGCGGTGCTGACCCCGCTCGCCGTGGTCTTCGGCCTGCTCGTGGGGTTTCTCGCCGCCCAGGTCTGGAGCGAAGCCGATCGAGCGAGCGCAGCGGTGATCCGCGAAGCGAGCGCGTTGCGCACCATCGTCGTTCTCGCCGGCAGCTTTCCCAAGGAGCGCGAGGCGCACATACGGGCGTTCGTCCGCCGCCACATCCAGGAAGCGGTGAGCCAGGAATGGCCGGCCATGGCCCGTCAACGGGCCACGCTGACCATGCTGCGCACGTCCGACGCCGAGGCGCTCCAGGTAATCCTCTCCCTGGTCCCCGAGAGCGACGGCCAGGCATTCGCGAAGCGCGAGATGGCTGCCGCGCTGCATAGCGCGCTCGACGCACGCCGGCAGCGCATCGACATCAGCCGATCGACGATCAACTGGGTTAAATGGACGGGCGTCATGCTGCCTGCGCTACTGATCCTCTTGACCATCGCCATCCTCCACAGCGACAACCGGAAGGCCGGTGCGATCGCCATCGCGATCTACTCCATCAGTCTGGCGGCCTGCGTCGTGCTGATCGCCTCCCACAACCGGCCGTTCACCGGGGAGATATCGGTCGGGCCGGACTTGCTCCTGCAAGTCATGCCGCGGCAGTGAGCGGGGTGGCATCGTCTGGTTTGCCTCGTCCGCTGTTGCAGTGACGGTCGATGCTTGGGCCGCGCCGGTCGCTTCCGACACTACGGGTTGCGCGCCCCGAAGCCGGTGCATTTCGGTGACCAGCAGTACTTGGGACACTGCTGATCCACCGGCTGTCGCACCCACGCCGGTTGCCGGTGCCGTCACCAATCGAGGCGCCCGTGTTCCTGGTGATCCGGGATATTTGATGGATCTCGGTTGACGAGAGCGGTCGCATTGCTGCACAAGCTGTGTGATGGCCTCTTGGAGCAGCTGGCCAGAGTTTTGGAGAGCATCCTCGTGACCGGCGCCAGGGACCAAGAGCAAGCGCTTGGGCTCCCGTGCGGCGGCAAGAAGTCGTTCAGCCATGCCCGCGGGGACGATGTCATCACGCGTGCCATGGACGATGACGATCGGCTGCAGCAGACGGGCAACCTTCTGCGCTGTATCGAAACGCTGATTGAGCAGCCAGTCGATGGGGAACATCGGATAGCGCAAGCGTCCCATGTCTGCCATCGAGGTGAAGGCGCTCTCCAGCACGATCGCGCAAGCCGCCGGTTGGCGCAGCGCCAAGTCGGCCGCGACGGCGCCGCCTAACGAGTGGCCATAGATGACGAGCTGGGCGGGTTCCAATCCTCTGACCTGCGTTAGGTAATTCCAGGCTGCGGCCGCATCCTCGTAGAGCTGTGCCTCCGAGGGGGGTGGACCGCTGCTCTGGCCGTAGCCGCGGTAGTCGATCGCGAGGATGGGAAGCCCGAATCGGCGAAGTGCCTGCAGGCGATCCATCTCCCGCGCGAGATTTCCCTCGTTGCCGTGAAGGTAGAGCACCGTCGCCGGAGCAACCTCGGGGAGGGCAGACGGCAACCACCACGCGGCCAGGAAACCGGCTGTGCCCACTGGAATCCTTACTGACTGGTAGGTCGTGCCGATCTCGGCTGGCGGGTGCAGGGCAGCCGGTTCAGGGAGGAGGATGATCTCGCGCTGCCACGCCCAGAGGTAGGCACAGGCGGCCGCGTAGGCGGCGGCGCCGGATACGACGATTGCAATCACGGCGCGGCTAGCGATTGCGACGGGAGTTCGCGCCGATGTCTGCCTGGAACCCATTGAAACCGCTACGAGTCAATCGTGCTCGCAAAGTAGCTTTTGTAGCAGTACCCGTCGTGTCCGTGGGAGTAGGCGACCGCGAGGCGAGACGATCCACGTCCGATCGACAAACGCGGCCCGAGCCACGAGCGTTTTGCCGTTCGGTCCATTTTCCTAGCTCCCAAACGCCGCGCGACTCTACTGGTGCTCTGCGAGCGATTCAATCTGTTTCATGAAGTGCGGGACGCTCTCGTGGATTGTGTTGCGTGCTTCGAGAGAGCATCAAGTCGAGGAGTTCAACGGCAAGACGGAGCGGGGGAGCTGGCGGGGGCGAAGGCACCTGGCTCAACGATCTCGTCGTCGAAAGCAATGGGATGGACGCCCCCACTCGTAACGGCATCAATGTACCAAAGTGGAATCGCTGATCAACCACTTGAACCGGTGGTGTACGCGTCGTGGTTCTCGTAAGGTCGAGATCCGTGCTCAGCTCAAGGGGCAGTAGCATCACCACTGCTCGCCAACGTTTACCTGCACTACGTCTTCGATCTCTGGGCCGAGCGCTGGCGAGGGCGGGAAGCCCGTGGCAACGTGATCATCTTG
>CAVWFR010000013.1:0-103751 GCA_963754305.1 uncultured beta proteobacterium
CCGATAGGCGACGCTGGAAACCGCGAGCCTACCGCCTGGCGCAGAAGCTTGACTTAGGCAATCAGTTGGTTGACCATGGCATGAGAACATGGCGACCACCGTGGCCACCGGATTACCCGCGCCTCCGGCCGACTCGCGCGTCGACGTCGTCCGGCGCTTCAACCGCTTCTACACCCGCCGGATCGGCGCGCTCCGCGCGGGACTGCTCGACAGCCCCTTCTCGCTCGCCGAAGCGCGAGTCCTCTATGAGCTCGCCCATCGCGACCGCCCCGCCGCGGCCGGCCTGGCGAAGGATCTCGGTCTCGACGCCGGCTACCTCAGCCGCCTGCTCCGCGGCCTCGAGCGGCGACGCCTGATCCGCAGGGAGCGCTCCGAGTCCGACGGCAGGCAGAGCCTGCTCAGCCTGACCGCCGATGGCAAGCGCACGTTCGGGACCCTCGATACCCGATCGGCCGCGGAGGTGCGCGCAATGCTCGGGAATCTGTCCGAAGCCGGGCAGCGCCGCCTCGTCGAGGCGATGCTCGACGTCGAGCGGCTGCTCGGCGCTCGATCCGAGCCGAAGGTCCCTTATCTCCTCCGCCCCCACCGGCCCGGTGACATGGGTTGGGTCGTCCACCGCCACGGCGCACTGTACTCGCAGGAGTACGGCTGGGACGAGCGCTTCGAAGCGCTGGTCGCGACCATCGTCGCGAAGTTCATCGACAACCTCGACCCGAAGCGGGAGCGCTGCTGGATCGCCGAGCGCGACGGCGAGATCGTGGGCTCGGTGTTCCTCGTGTCAAAGTCGCCGACGGTCGCGCAGCTGAGGATGCTGTACGTCGAGCCGAAGGCGCGCGGGCTCGGAATCGGGAAGCGGCTTACCGACGAATGCGAACGCTTCGCGCGCGAGAAGGGCTACCGGAAGATCGTCCTTTGGACCAACAGCATCCTCCACGCCGCCCGGCACATCTATGAGGCCGCGGGCTATCGCCTCGTCGCCGAGGAGCCGCACCACAGCTTCGGTCAACGCCTCATCGGGCAGACGTGGGAGCTGAAGCTGTAACGGGACGCCCGCCGGCCCCTTCTGGATTTCCCGCAGCGCAGCGAGGGCGGCGGCGGCGCGAGCGGAATCGTGCGCCGCGGCGAGCGCCAGTCCCTCGCGGACGGCGCGAATCCGGTGTCCCCCGGCGGCCGGACATCGCGTACGATACCGCCGCGGTCGGCTCGGGCTCGATCACACTAGAAAATTCACCCTGAGGAGGGATCTCATGAAGCGCTTTTCCGCAGTCTTTACGGCGTCGGCGTTCGCGCTGGCCTCCTGGAGCGCGTCCGCACAGCAGATCACGCTGCGGATGGGCCATGACCAGCCGGTCGGCAGCATGTACGACGAAGGCCACAAGATGTTCAAGAAGCTGGTCGAGGAGCGGAGCAACGGCCGCATCAAGGCGGACGTGTTCCCGGCGGCGCAACTGGGCTCGGAGGTCGCCATGGTCGAAGGCGTGCGCCTCGGCTCGATCGACGTGATCTGCGCCAACGCGCCGAACGCCGCCGCGTTCGTCCCGGAGCTAGGGCTTTTCAGCGTCGCCTACCTCTTCACGGACATCCCGCACTTCGAGCGCGTGGTGAACGATCCGCAGTTCGCCAAGCGCATCGACGAGATCATCGCCAGCAAGAGCCTCGGCATCAAGCGCATCGGCTTCTATGCGGCCGGCGTGCGGAACATCTACAGTCGCAAGGGCTCGGTAGCCAGCCCCGACGACCTGAAGGGCGTGAAGATCCGCGTCCAGAACAATCCGATCGAGGTCAAGGTGTGGAAGACCTTCGGCGCGATCCCGACGCCGATGAACTTCGGCGAGGTCTACCAGGCGCTGCAGTCCGGTGTGCTCGATGCGGCCGAGAACGGCCTGGCGGTCATCGAGTCGAACAAGCACAACGAGGCGGCCAAGTACATCAGCCAGACCGAGCACCAGCGCAACCTCTCGGCCATGTACATCAACGAGAAAAAGCTGGCGAGCCTGCCCCCCGACCTGCAAAAGATCGTGCTGGAGGCGGCGCTCGAGGCCTCCGCCTACGAGCGCAAGAAGGACGCCGAGTTCGTCGCCGCGGCAGTCGATCGGCTGAAGTCGAAGGGCGCGGTGCTCACGACGCCGGACAAGACGAGGTTCATCGCGCTCATCGCGCCGGTGCAGGACGAGGTCGCGAAGGAGCTGAAGGCGACGGACCTGCTGCAGACGGTCCGCACCCACGCGAAGTAGCGCGAACCCGCGCGGCCCGCGTGGAGCGTTTTTTCGCCCGGCTCGAGCGCGTGCTCGAGCCGGTGCTCGCCGGGCTGTTGGCGTTCATCACGCTCGGGGTGTTCATCCAGGTCGTCCTGCGCTACGTCTTCGCGACGTCGTTTCTGTGGGGCGAGGAGCTGTCGCTCTTCGCCTTCATCTGGTGCGTGTACCTGGGCACCGCGGTCTGCTCCTGGCGGCACACGCACTTCTCGTTCGACATCTTCGCGGAGATCCTCAGCGGTCGGGCCGCCGGCGTGCAGCGCCTCGCGATCGACCTCTGCGTCCTGAGCGTCACGCTGGTGATGGTGGTGACCGGTTGGCAGTTCTCGCAGATGAGCATCGCGCGCCTGTCGCCGGCGCTCGGCATCACCCTGCTCGTGCCGACGATCATCATCCCGGTGAGCGGCGTGCTCATGTCGCTCGTCAGCCTGATGGACATCGCGCGCGACTGCCGCCAGATCTGGACCGGCGAGACACCGCCGAGACGGCAGGCCACGATCGAGCCGGTCTGACCCCGCTCTTATGCTGACGCATCCGCTGACGCTGCTGCTTGTCTCGTTGACGCTTCTGCTCATTCTGGGCGTGCCGATCTCGTTCGCCCTCGTCCTGTGCTCGCTGATGGTCATCTGGGTGGCGGACCTGCCGCTCGTGGTCGCGGTGCAGCAGATGTTCACCGGCATCAACGCCTTCACGCTGCTCGCGCTGCCGTTCTTCTTCCTCGCCGGCAACGTCATGACCGACGGGGGCATTTCGGAGCGCCTGGTCAAGCTCGCGATGGCGATGGTCGGACACCTGCGCGGCGGACTGGCCCACGTGAACGTGGTGGTGGGCATGTTCCTGTCCGGCATCTCCGGCTCCAGCACCGCCGATGCCGCCGCCATCGGCTCGATCTTCTGCCCGGCGATGAAGAAGCGCGGCTACGACGAGAAGTTCACGGTGTGCCTCACGGCCTGCACCGCGACCATGGGTGCCGTGATCCCGCCGTCGATCCTGATGGTGATCTACGGTGCCACAGCAGGCGTGTCGATCGGCGCCCTGCTGATCGGCGGCATCCTCCCCGGCATCCTCATGGGGCTCAGCCTGATGGTGCAGTCGCACTTTTTCGCGTTGAAGTACGGCTTTCCGCGCGAGCATCCCCGCTTCCTCGGCCTGCGTGCCGTATGGGAGGGGATCAAGACCGCCGCCTGGCCGCTCGGCGTGCCGGTGATCATCGTCGTCGGCATGGTGGGCGGGGTGTTCACGCCGACCGAGTCGGCCTCGATCGCCGCGGTGTACGCGCTGTTCGTGACGCTCATCGTCTTCCGCAGCCTCAAGCTGCGGCAAATGACCAAGCTCTTCGCCGAGACCACGATCCAGTTCTCGCAGGTGATGTTCTGCCTCGGCGGCGCCTCGATCTTCGGCTGGCTGCTCGCCTACTACCAGGTGCCGCAGATCGTGACCGATTTCATCACCGCCTTCACCCGCGACCCGATCATGATCATGATCCTGATCGTGATCGTGAACGTGCTGCTCGGCACGTTCATGGACGCCCTGCCGGCGATCCTGATCTTCGTGCCGATCATCCATCCGCTCGCGGTGGCGGTGGGCATCCATCCGGTGCATCTGGGGGTGATCGTGGTGATGACGCAGTCCTTCGGCCTGCTGACCCCGCCCCTCGGCATGGTGGCGATGACCGCCTGCGCAGTGGCCGGCGTGCCGATGATCAAGATCCAGAAGCTCCTGCACATCATGATGATCCCGCTCCTCATCGTCATCGTGCTGTGCGCGCTCGCGCCCTGGACCGTCCTTCTCCTTCCCAAATTGCTGGTTCCGAAATGGCTATGACCATGACATCCGTCACCGACCTCGAAACTCCCGCCGTCACCATCGATTCGAGCATCATGGAGGACAACATCCAGCGCGTGCAGCGGCATCTCGCCGAGCACGGACTGGCGAACCGTCCCCACATCAAGACGCACAAGATCCCGGCGCTCGGGGCATTGCAGATGCAGGCCGGCGCAGTGGGCATCACCTGCCAGAAGCTCGGCGAGGTGGAGGTGTTCGCCGACGCCGGCGTGGCGGACGACGTGTTGCTCACCTTCAACATCGTCGGCCAGCAGAAAACCGATCGCCTGATGACCCTCATGAAGCGCCTGAAGCGCCTGGCGGTGGTGCTCGACAACGAGACGGTCGCGCGCGGGCTCTCCGAGGCGGCCGTGCGCAACGGCACCGACGTCCGTTTTCTCGTCGAATGCGATACCGGGATGGGCCGGAACGGCGTGCAGACGCCGCAGGCCGCCGTCGACCTCGCCCGGGCGACGACGAAACTGCCGCGCATGCACTTCGAGGGCATCATGACCTTCCCCGTGCGCGCGCCGAAGTCCGGCGAGTTCTTCGAGGAAGCGCTGGCGCTGTTCAAGAGCGCGGGCATCCCGGTGCCCGTCGTCTCCGGCGGCGGCACGCCGGCGATCTTCAGCGTGGACAAGTTCCCGATGCTCACCGAGCACCGCGCCGGCACCTATCTCTTCAACGACGTCATGACCGTCGCGTCGGGCACCGCCACCTGGGACAACTGCGCGATGCGGGTGCGCGCCACCGTGGTGAGCCGCCCGACCGGCGAGCGCGCCGTCTTCGACTGCGGGACCAAGGTGCTGACCTCCGACCTGTACACGGTGACCGGGTACGGCCACGTCATGGAGTATCCGGAGGCGGTGATTCCGCATCTCTCGGAGGAGCACGGCGTCATCGACCTGTCGAAATGCGGGAAGAAGCCCGAGATCGGCGAGGTGATCCACGTCGTGCCGAACCACTGCTGCGTGGTCACCAACATGGTGGACGAGCTCTACGGCGTGCGCGGCGGGAAGGTCGAGGCCACGTGGCCGGTGGTCGCGCGCGGGATGGTCCGCTGACCGCTCCCCTGCGCGTGACGCCCGCCGGCTCCGCGCCGCTCGATCGCGACGCGATCGCGGCCGCGCACGCGCTGATCGAGCCGCACATCCGGCGGACGCCGGTGATCGCGGTCCGCGGCGACGAGCTCGGCGTCGGCCCGATCGCGCTCACGCTGAAGCTCGAGCTCTTCCAGCACACCGGGTCGTTCAAGCCGCGCGGTGCCTTCGCCAATCTGCTGCTGCGAAAGGCGCCGGCCACCGGCGTCGTCGCGGCCTCCGGCGGCAACCACGGCGCCGCGGTGGCGTATGCGGCAATGAAGCTCGGGCTGCCGGCGAGGATCTTCGTACCGGCGGTCGCCTCCCCCGCGAAGCAGCAGCGCATCCACGACTACGGCGCCGACCTCGTCGTGGGCGGCGAGCGCTACGCCGACGCGCTCGCGGCGAGCGAGGCGTGGGCGGCGGAGTCGGGCGCGCTGCAGGTGCACGCCTACGACCAGGTCGAGACGCTCGCCGGACAGGGCACACTCGGCCGCGAGCTCGAGGAGCAGGCGCCCGCGCTCGACACCTTGCTCGTCGCCGTCGGCGGCGGCGGGCTGATCGGCGGCGTCGCCGCGTGGTACGCGGGCCGCCTGAAGATCGTCGGCGTCGAGCCGGAGGCCGCGCCGACGCTCACCCGCGCGCTCGAGGCCGGGCGGCCGGTCGACGCGCCCGCCGGCGGAATCGCGGCCGACTCGCTCGCGCCGCGCAGAGTCGGCGAGCTGATGTTCCCGATCGCGCAGGCGCACGTGAACGCGATGGCGCTCGTCACCGACGACGCGATTCGCGCGGCGCAAGCTGCGCTGTGGGGCGCGTTGCGCATCGTCGCCGAGCCGGGCGGCGCCGCCGCGTTCGCCGCCCTCGCGTCGGGCCGCTATCGGCCGCGTGACGGCGAGCGGGTCGGTGTGCTCGTCTGCGGCGGCAACACCACCGCGGTCGATTTCGGGCGCTAGGCAGGCGCGGCGCGAGTGCGCCGGCGCTCGTACCACCGCGACATCACCTCCATCGCCAGGCACGAGGCCGCGGCGACGGCAACGAGGACGACCTGCGCGGTGTGCCAGCCCCAGCGGTCGACGATCATCGCGAACAGCGTCGGCGAGACAGCGTTGACGACCAGGATCGGCGTGGCGATGACGCCGAGGACTGCGCCGTAGCCAGCGGCGCCGAACAGGGCGAGCGGCACCGCGCCGCGCACGATCGTGACCACGCCCTGCGAGGCGCCCATCAGCAGCGTGAACGCGACGACCACCTGGAGGTTGCCGCCGGCGACGAGCAGCAGCGCGAACGCCGCCGGCAGCACGCCGATGGCGATCCGCGCGACGGTGATGGCGCGCAAGTTCCGCCCGAACACGATCTCGACCAGGCGCCCGCCGAACTGGGCGAACCCCTTGAGCGAGGCCACCCAGACCGCGGCGGCGGCGGCGACCCCCGCCGCCTCGAGCAGCGGCACGAGCTGCACCGTCACCACCGCGAAGACGAAGCCGTTGAGCGACATCACCAGCGCGAACAGCACCATCGCCGAGGTCCGCATGCCGCCGGCGAGCGGCGGCCCGTCGTGCGCCGGCGCCGCCTCCGCCACGGCGCCGGCGTTCGCGCCCGGCGCCTCGCGCCGGGCGAGCCCGAACCAGTTGAGGGGCAGGCAGACGAGGTTGATGACGGCGAACGCGACCAGCGTCTGGCGCCAGCCCAGGGACTGGTTGAGGTAGTGCCCCACCACCCAGAACACGGTCGAGGCGAACGCGCCGAACAGCGTCAGGTAGGAGATCGCGCGCCGCCCGCGCGAGGGCACGACCTGCACCAGCGCGGCGAACGCCGCGTCGTAGAGGCTCATGCGCATGCCGAGGCCGAGGACCACCCAGACCGCGAGGTACGCGGGTTGGCTGCGGACGAGCGCGAGCCCGCAGAGCCCGGCCGAGACCAGCACGGCGCCGAGCGCCATCACCCGCCGCGCGCCGTGGCGGTCGATCGCGCGTCCGACCACCGACGACACGCCGCCCATCGCGAGCAGCGCCAGGGTGAAGCCGAAATAGACGAAGCTGCGGCTCCAGCCGGTATCGGCCGTGATCGGCACGGCCAGCACGCCGAGGCAGTAGTAGCCGGTGCCCCAGGCAACGATCTGCGCGATGCCCAGCGCGCAGACCGCCGCCGGCAGCGGGTCGATTGCGGTCTTCGACACTCAGATAAGGCGAGGACCCGGCGGGCGCCTCAGCTCCCAAACCCGCGCACGAGGCTCGCCCGCGCGCCGGCCGCCTGCAGCAGCAGCGAGAAATCCGACCCGGCGAGCACCAGCCGCACGCCCATCCCGATGTAGCGCTCGAGCAGCGCTGGCGCGTACACGCCGCCCATCCCCGGGAACTTGCCGTGCTTGCGGCAGGCGGCGACGAGCTTCGTGTAAGCGTCCACGACCCGCGGGTGATCGAACTGCCCGGGGATGCCCATCTCGAAGCAGAGGTCGTTGGTGCCGATGAGCAGCGCGTCGATCCCCGGCACCCCCGCGATCGCCTCGCAGTGGTCGATGCCCTGCGGGGACTCGAGCATGACGACCACCATCGTTTGCTCGTTGACGATCCGCGCGGCGTCGCCGATCGGCATCGGCGCGAAGCCGAGCTGCTGCAGCCCGCCGCCCATCGAGCGGTGGCCGAACGGCGGATAGCGGCAGTAGTCGGCGATCCGGCGCGCGTGCTCGGCGGTATCGACGTGGGGCACCACGACGCCCTGCGCCCCATTGTCGAGCGCACGCGTCGCGTGATAGTGCTCGTAACCGGGGACGCGCACGATCGGCGTGATCCCCACGGCGAGCGATGCGGCCGCGATCTGCGCGGCGGTATCGACGCTCATCGAGTTGTGCTCGCAGTCGATGAACAGCCAGTCGAACCCGCTCGTCTTCGCGATCTGCGCGATGTCGACGGTGCGCGCCTGGCGCAGCCCGAGGCCGATCGCGAGCTTGCCGTCGCGAAGCTGGCGCAATGCGTGGTTGACGACGGTCGACATGGTCTTCCTCCTCGGCACGATAGGGAGTGGATGGTAAACCGGCGGCGCGACGGCGCGCGACGCCGGCGCGGCGGGCTTTGGTAAGCTTCTCGCGCCCCGAGAAGAGGATGTGCGCAATGAAAGCGCTGCAGAAGTAGGTGGTCGAGATCTCTCAACCGAATCAACGTCTGACCCTTTCCGAGCCGTCTCCCCATGCACAAACTCCACGGCAAACGCGCCCTCGTCACCGCCGGCGCCCAAGGTATCGGTCTCGCAATCAGCCGCCAGCTGCTCGCGTGCGGCTGCGACGTATTTGTTCACTATCGCAGCAGCGCCGATGCCGCCCGCGGATTGGAGGCTGAAGCGGGAGCGCTCAACCGGCGGTACGCGCACGCTGCCGCCGATCTCACCGAATCGCTCGAATGCGAACGGCTCGTCCGTGAAGCGGTGAAGTTTCTCGGCGGATTGGATGTGCTGGTGAACAACGCCGGTTCGCTGGTGGCGCGCAAAACCCTGGCCGAGGCCGACGACGCGTTCTGGGCGGAGGTCATGTCGCTCAATGTCGGGAGCGCTCGCCGCGTCACGCGCGCCGCCACGCCCCATCTCATAGCTGCTGCGAAGACCGGCGGTGGCGCCAGCATCGTCAACCTGTCCTCTCTCGCCGGCCGCAAAGGCGGCCATGCCGGCTCGCTGGTCTACTCGACCGCGAAAGGCGCCATTCTCACGTTTACGCGCGCCCTTGCCAACGAACTCGGTCCGCAGGGTGTGCGCGTCAACGCTCTCGCACCCGGCATGATTCTCGGCACCAGTTTTCACAACACGCACACCACCCCCGAGTCCGCCAAGGCGACGGTGGCCGGCATACCGCTCGGCCGCGGCGGCAATGCCGACGACGTCGCGCGCGCCGCTGTGTTTCTCGCCAGCGAGTACGACGGTTTCATTTCCGGCGCCACGCTCGATGTCAACGGCGGCGTCTACGGCTGCTGAACGAGCGAGCCTCGTGTTTCGAATGGGTGACCCGGCGGGTTACTCGACGTCGGAGTCGCGTGTTAGTCCTTACGAGAACCCACGCTTTGACGCCGAGCGCTCGCGTCCTCAGACCAGATTCAGCTGCTTGAAGCGTAGATACAGCTCGCGGCACGCCCACGCGTCGGTCGCCGCGTAGGCGATCTGCTGGGGCGTCAGGCGGCGCGCCGCCCAGTTCGTCGTCTTCGCGCCCTTGGGAATTCGCGCGCCGAGAAAAATCCCCGCGAGATTGCGCACGCCCGTCTGCTTCAGGCCGTGGCGCCTCGCAACCTTGCCGAGATCCACCACCGCCCGTTCCTCGAACTCGAACAACTTCTTCAGGTTACGCAGATCGTCGGCCACCGACACGCCCGCCTTTATGACTTTCTCCGACGAAAAGATCTCCCGCATCGCGGCGGAATAGTCCTGCTGCTGGACCTGCACAAGATACACTGCGCCCGCCGTGGCGAACTGCACGAGGGAGGGAAGGTAGCTCTCGCCGGGCCTGAAGGCGGGCCGCGTCTCAGTGTCAAAGCCGATTACGCTTTCCTGGCAGATGTCCTGCATCGCTTGCTGAAGATCCGGGGACGTCTCGACGAGGCGCACCAACCCCTCGTAGCGCCGGATGGGCAGCTCGATCATCTCCTCGCGCGAGATGCTGTGAGCGGCTTCAGGCGGCGGCGCGGCGGCGGGGTCCCGGCTCATGCACCGCATCGTACGCTGGCTCCGTGCTCCGCTTGCTCCTCCGAAGACGCAAAGCACCACGACGACGTGAGAGGCATCATGAAAATGCAGGGCCTGGCCGAGATCGCGGCCGGCGATTGCGTGGCGCTGCACACCGGCCAGGGCAACACCTGGAGCAACGACCGGTTCAAGACGATGACCTCGGGCGAGCGTGCCGCCGCGCGCGCCATCTTCGAGAAAGGCGAACCGGGGTTCGGTTCCAGCGCCTGCGAATACCTGGCGTCGCGCGACATCGCGCTCACGATGGGCGACACCTCGGCGAACGACTCGCAGCCGTTCGGCGAGGAAGGCAACGACCACGCGGTGCCCTGCCACACCGGCATGCAGACCCGCCGGGGGATCTGGAACCTGGAGAACGTCGACACCAAGTCGCTGGTCGACGCCAAGGTCTACGAGGGCGCGTTCGTCTGGGCGCCGTTGAAGATGATCGGCGCCACCGGTTCGCCGGGCAATCCGGTCGTGCTGTACTGACCGGGAGCGACCCCGAGGGCGGCGACCAAGGGGTCGCCGCTCCGGGTTTAATCGACTCCTCCGCTTCGAGGATCACGCCATCCCGATGCGCCTGGCGCCTTCGCGGAACAACGCTTCGCCCTCCGGATCGAATCGAAAGGCGCGCAGGAAGTCGGCGACGCCGTATTGCGGGTTCGTCCTGCGAACCTCGGCGGCATAGGCGCGTGCCTCCTCGAGCGAGCCGGCCAGCGCCAGGCTGTAGGCGGCAATCGCGCGGATGTGCGGAAACGCGTTGGGGCGGGCGGCGGCCTTGACGGCCCAGCCGGCGGCTTCCTCGAACCGGCCGAGACGCACCAGCGCCATGGCACGCGCGCCGAGCATGCCGAAGAGCATCGGGTCGAACGGGCTCAGGTCGCGCGAGTAATCGGACGCCGAAATCGCCGCGCGCGCGTCGCCGGCCGTGGAGTGGACGAACGCGAGGTTGTAGTGCGCCAGGGCGAAGTTCGGGCTCAGCTCGATCGCCTGCTCGAGCTCGGTGACCGAATGGTCGTGGCGGCCGCGCAGCCAGAGCGCGCGGCCCATGGCCCAGTGAGCGGCGGGGTCGCGATCATCGGCCATGACGCTCTGGGTCGCGGCTTCCAACGCCCGGTCCATCTCCGGCTCGCGCTTCGTCCAGCCCTGAAAGGCGTTCTGGAAATGCGTGAAGGACAGGCCGGCGTACGCGCGCGCGAAGGTCGGATCGAGGCGCACCGCCGTCTCGAAGAAATGCCGGGCCCGCTCGTTGTCGGGCTGGCTGAACCGGTACATGTGCCACAGGCCGCGATGGTGGGCCTCCCACGCGTCGAGCGAGCTCGGCGGTCTCAGGACGGCGCGGTTGCGCTCGATGGTCTCGATCTCGCTCGCAATGGACGCGACGATTCTGTTGCCGATCTCCTCGAGCACGAGGAACGCGTCGTCCAGCTTGCGGTTGAAGATCTCCGCCCAGACGATCCGGGCGGTGCGCGTCTCGGTCAGCTCGACCGCAACGGTGAGGCGTTCGCCGTGGTGCTGCACCGACCCGCCGACGACGTAATCGACGTTCAGCATCCGGCCCGCGTCTTCCGGACCGATGCGCCGCTCGTGCAGGGCGAACACGGTGCCCTGTGCGATGACGAACAGGCTGCGCAGCTTGGCGAGCCTGGTGATCACGTCGTCGGCGAGCGCGTCGGCAGCCCCGCCGCGGACGCCCGGCGCAACCGACCGGTCGACGAACGGCATCACCGCTATAGAGGCGCGGCGCTGCGCAGCAGCGACGACGCCGTCACGATCGGCGCCTGCTTCCGCCGTCAATAAGAGCGGCGCGGCGGGCGGGCCGCCCGGCGGACCCGCGACTTGTTCCCTGGCCGACCGCCACGCGTCGCGGAGGGGCGCGCTATCCAGCCCTTCCGCCTCGAACAGCCCCGCAGTCGTCGCCAGATGTTCTTCCCCCTCGCGAATCCGGCCGCGCCGAGCGAGGGCGGTCAGGAGGATCTCGTGGACGCGGCGGTCGAACGGCGCAAGCTGAAGCCACTGCTCGAGGTATCCGAACGCCTCGTCGTCGGGAACGTTCCTCGCGAGTTGCTCCAGGAGGGCGACGTGGCACCCGCGGAATCGCCGGCGCTGCGCGGTGAGCCAGCCGTTGAAGGCCGGGCTGCGGTCGATCTCCAGGCCCTCCAGGAAGTCGCCGTTGAACAGCGTGGACAGCGCTCGCTGCCGCTCCGGCGCCAGCGTCTGGATGCCCGCCTCGGCCGCACGGGCGATCGCGATCGCGTCGACGTCGCAATCCGACAGGTCGAGCCCGATGCTGTCCTCGGGGGTGTGGACGCGCCGGCGGCCATCACGCTCGTCGACGAGGCCGCGGATCTTGCTGAGGCACCAGCGAAGCTCGCCGCGCGGATCGTTGGGGACGTCCCACAGCAGCTCGCAGAGCTGGCTCCGCGCCACCGCGCGCGGCGCGAGGGCGAGGTAGGCGAAGAGCGCGCGGACCTTGCGGGATGACGGCAGCGCCAGCGCGACGCCGTCCCGGGAGATCGTCATCGGGCCGAGCATCCGCACGTCGATCGAGCCGGAGCGATCCGATTCCACGGCCGATTCCACGCCGGCTACCACGCTCGGCTCCACGCCCGGCCGCTACGGTGCCGACACCCCACAACCGAACGGAGAAGGGACATGAACACGACCGCCGCCACCACCAGTCAGGACCGTCAATCCGTCGGCCAGGCCGACCTCAAGGCGCTCAAGGCCCGCCAGCAGTCGGCGTGGTCGTCCGGCGATTATGCCGTCGTCGGCACCACCCTGCAGATCGTCGGCGAGGAGCTGTGCGAGGCCCTCGACGTCCGCTCGGGACAGAAGGTGCTCGACGTCGCCGCCGGCAACGGCAACGTCGCGCTCGCCGCCGCGCGCCGGTGGTGCAACGTGGTCGCCACCGACTACGTGCCGGTGCTGCTCGAGCGCGCCCGCGAGCGGGCCGCGGCCGAACGGCTCGACATCGAGTTCCGCGAGGCCGACGCGGAGGCGCTGCCGTTCCCGGACGAGAGCTTCGACGTCGTCGTCTCGACCTTCGGGGTGATGTTCACCCCCGACCAGGGCCTCGCGGCCGCCGAGATGGTCCGCGTCTGCAAGCGCGGCGGCAGGATCGGCCTCGCCAACTGGACGCCCGAAGGCTTCATCGGCCAGCTCTTCAAGACCATCGGCAAGCACGTCCCGCCGCCGGCCGGCGCCAGGTCGCCCGCGCTCTGGGGCACCCGCGCGCGGATCGCCGAGCTGTTCGAGCCGCACGCGACCTCGGTCAAGTCGGCGCAGCGCAACTTCGTATTCCGCTACCGCTCGCCGGCGCACTGGCTGGAAGTCTTCAGGACCTACTACGGCCCGGTGCACAAGACCTTCGGCGCGCTCGAGCCCGCGGCGCAAGCGGCACTCCAGCGCGACCTCATGGCGTTGATCGAGCAGTTCAACCGCTCGGGGGACGGCTCGATGGTCGTACCCAGCGAGTACCTCGAGATCGTGATCACGCGGCATTGACCAACGCAGGACAAACCGGAAGGAACGACCATGCGACACGCAACGCGAACCCACGCAACTCGAATCGCCCTGTCGGCAGCTCTGCTCGCCGGCTCCGTCGGCGCGAACGCCGACGTCATTACCGACTGGAACGCCAAAGCGGGAGAGCTCGTCGTCGAAGCGAAGCTCGGGACACCCCCCGCCAACCGCGTCCTGGCGATCGTCCAGACGGCCGTGTACGAAGGCGTGAACACCATCACCGGACGCTATCCGGCCCCGCGGCTGCAGCCGGGGGCAGCGCCCGGCGCCTCGGTCGACGCCGCGGTGGCCGCGGCGAATCGCGTCACGCTGACGAAGCTCATCCCGTCGCAGCAGACGGCCATCGAAGCGGCGTACCAGGCGGCGCTGGCGACGGTCGCCGACGGCCCGGCCAAGAGCGCGGGCATCGCCGTCGGAGAGCGGGCCGCGGCGGCGGTGCTGGCGTTACGCGCCGACGAAGGCGCTGGCGGACCGGAGGCGTACCGCCCGCACACTACCGCGGGTGCCTACGTGCCGACCGTGACGCCGGCCGTCCCGCAGTGGCAGGGCCGCAAGCCGTGGCTGATGACGAGCGCGGCCCAGTTCCGCCCGGGCCCGCCGCCGGCGCTGACGAGCGTGGCATGGGCGCGCGAGTACGACGAAGTCAAGGCGCTTGGCGGCAAGGCGAGCGCCCGGCGCACGGCGGAGCAGACCGAGATCGCGCGCTTCTGGGAGTACTCGCTGCCGCCGATCTATCACGGCGTCGTGCACTCGGTGGCCGGCATGCCGGGGCGGGATGCGACGCAGAACGCCCGGCTGTTCGCGGCGGTGACGCAGGCCATGGACGACGGGATGATCGCCGTCTTCGAGGCGAAGTACCACTACAACTTCTGGCGGCCCACCACCGCGATCCGCAACGGCGACATCGACGGCAACGACGCGACCGAGCGCGACGCGTCCTGGACGCCGTTCATCGACGTGCCGATGCACCCGGAGTATCCGAGCGCGCACAGCATCCTCGCGGGCGCGGTCGGCGTGGTGCTGCAGGCGGAGATCGGCGCCGGTCCCATGCCGGTGCTGACGACGGCGAGCCCCAGCGCGAAAGGCGCGACGCGCCGCTGGACGAAGGTCGACGACTTCACGCAGGAGGTCGCGAACGCGCGCGTCTACGAAGGCGTGCACTACCGCATCTCCACGGAGGTCGGGACCGCGATGGGCAGGCGGATCGGCGAGCTGGCGGTGCTGAAGTTCCTGCAACGCCCCGAGTGAGCGGCCTCGCCGCCCGTCGGGCGGGCGGCGCACCGGCAGCACCGGGCGCCGCTACCACCGTGCCGCGGAGGCGAGCGCATCATCGAGCGTTCGGGGGCTGTTGTCGCCGACGACCGCGCGTCAATCGGGACGCCCCGATCCCCGCAAGCGCTGGAACTGATCGCTCAACGTAGGCCGCCCGATTTTTAGCCGAGCAGCTGCGGCAGCCAGAGCGAGAACGCCGGCACGTAGGTCACCGCCAGGAGGCAGGCGGTGAGCGCGCCGTAGAACGGCCAGATGGTGCGCATCACGTGTCCGACCGACACGCCGCCGATCGCGCAGCCGACAAACTGCGTAGTGCCCACCGGCGGGGTGTTCAGTCCCAGCGCGCAGTTCACGAGCAGCACGATGCCGAACTGCACCGGGTCCATCCCGTACTGGGCCATGATCGGCAGAAAGATCGGCGTGCAGATGAGGATGGTGCTCGCCATGTCCATGAACGTGCCGAGGACGAAGAGAATCAGGTTCACCAGCAGGAACACCACCCACGGCTCGGTGGTCATGCTCGCGATCCAGGCGCCGGTGAGGTCGGCCACGCCGTACAGGCCGATCAGGTACTGGAAGGTCGCCGACACGCCGATCAGCAGCAGCACCACGCCGGTCGTCTTCACCGCGCGCGAGGATGCTTTCAGGAAATTGGTCCAGCTCATGCTGCGGTAGGCAAAAGCGGTGATCAGGATCGCGTAGATCACCGCGATCGACGCCGACTCGGTGGCCGTGAACACGCCCGAGAGAATGCCCCAGATGATGATGACGGCGACGAAGAGGCCGGGTATCGCGCGGGCGAAGGACCAGCCGACCGCCGCCCAGCCGGGAAACACGCCCGCGGGGTAACCGCGGTGCACCGCGACGAGGTAGGCGGCCACCAGCATGCAGATCATCAGCACGAAGGTCGGCAGCACGCCCGCCAGGATCAGCGCCGCGATGGAGACTTTTCCGCCCGCGGCGAGCGAGTAGATGATCATGTTGTGGCTGGTGGGCGTGAGGGCGCCGACCAGCGAAGCGTGCGTGGTGACGTTCACCGCGTAGTCGACGTGGTAGCCCTCCTTCTTCATCATGGGGATCATCACCGAGCCCATCGCCGACACGTCGGCGACCGGCGAGCCCGAGATGCCGCCGAAGAGCGTGCAGGCGACGACGTTCGACATCCCGAGGCCGCCGCGGATGTGGCCGACCAGGTTCTTCGCGAACACCACGATGCGGTCGGCGATGCCGCCGTAGAGCATCAGCTCGCCGGCGAAGATGAAGAATGGAATCGCGAGGAACGAGAACACGCTCATTCCGGAATACATGCGCTGGAAGACCACCAGCACCGGCAGCCCCTCCCACAGGATCGTGCACACCGCCGAGAGGCCGATGGCGAACGCGACCGGCACACCCAGCAGGAGGAACGCGAGAAAGGTCACGCACAGGATTGTCAGTGCCATGCGGGGACCACTTCCTCACCCTTGATGAGTGCGACCAGGTGCTCGACGGAGAACAGGGTCACCAGCACACCGGAGATCACCAGCGGAAAGTACTTGTAGCCCTCGGAGATCCCGAGGGTGGGGATGTTGTAGGCCTTGACCGCCTCGGTGAGGCCCCAGCCGTTGTAGACCATCAGCACTCCGAAGATGCCCACCAGCACGTGAATGATCATCTCGAGCTTGAGGCGCACTCCTTCCGGCACGAGCACCAGCAGGGACTCCATGCCGATGTGGCCCGCGTCGCGCACGCCGATCGCCGCGCCGACGAGCGCGACGTAGAGGACCATGACCAGCGTCAGGCTCTCGGCCCAGACCGGCGTGTCGTTGAGGACGTAGCGCCCGAAGACCTGCAGCGCAACGGTCGCCACGACCGCGTACAGGCCGGCGACGCTTGCCATGAGGCAAGCCTTCGCCAGCCCCGCGCCGAGACGGGTGAGGAACAACTAGCCGCTACTTGGTGTCTTGGACGCGCTTCACCATCGCCTTGAGCTTGGGATCGATGACCAGCTTGTCGTACACCGGCTGCATCGCGTCCATGAACGGCTTCTTGTCGACCTTGTCCACCACCTGCACGCCCGCGGCCTCGACCTTCTTGCGCGAATCGAGCTCCTTCTTGTCCCAGAGCTCGCGCATGTAGGGTACGGAGCTCTTGGCGGCCTGCTTGAACGCCTTTTGCTCGTCGGGCGGCAGCGTGTCGAAGATCTTCTTCGAGAACATCAGGATTTCCGGCACCATCGAGTGCTCGTTGACGGTGTAGAACTTGGCCACCTCGAAGTGCCGCGCGGTGTCGTAGGACGGCCAGTTGTTCTCGGCGCCGTCCACGAGCCCGGTCTTGAGCGCCGTGTAGACCTCGCCGTAGGGCATCGGCGTGGCGTTCGCGCCCAGCGCCTGCAGCATCCCGACGAACAGATCCGACTGCTGAACGCGGATCTTCATGCCCTTCATGTCGGCCGGCGTGCGGATCGGCTTCTTGGTGTTGTAGAAGGAGCGTGCGCCGGCGTCGTAGAACGCGAGGCCGACGAAGCCGTGCGGCTCGAGCGCGACCAGGATCTCGTCGCCGATCGGGCCGTCCAGCACCTTGCGCATGTGGGCCACGTCGCGGAAGACAAAGGGCAGGGACGGCACCAGGGTCTCGGGCACGATGTTATTCATCGGCGCGCTGTTGATGCGCACCATGTCCAGGGCGCCGATCTTGGTCTGCTCGATCGTGTCCTTCTCGCCCCCGAGCTGCGTGCCGGTGAACACCTTGATCGAGTGCTTGCCGCCGGTGGCCTTCTTCACCTGCTCGCTCATGTACTTCACCGCCATCACCGTCGGATAGTCCTCGGGATGCACGTCGGCCGAGCGGAACTCCTTGGCGACGGCGGGCAGGCTGAACGCCGCGGCAACGGCCGTGGCCAACGCAACTTCAGAAAGGTTCATTCGCTTCCTCCTCGGTATTAACTGTCCGGTTACTGCTCCAAGCCGCAGCTTAGAGGAGAAATCCAGGGCCAGAAAGGGGGCGGAGCAATTCGCTCAGTGGGGGCGGGCGATACCCGGCACGACCGCGCAGCGGCATCACCGCTACCGCCGCGCCGCGGGCGCCAGCGTATGCGGAAGCCGGATGCGCGATTGCCGCGATCCGCCTCGCCCGCTCCTCGTACGAGACGCCGCGCAGCTCGGCGACGCCCCACTCGGTGACGATCGTGTCCGCGTCCGCGGCTGGTGTCGTGACCGCCGCGCACCGCGCGACGATCCGGCTCGTCTTGCCGTCGCGCGACACCGACGGCAGCGCGATGATCGCGCGCCCGCCGGGCGCCGCCGCCGCGCCGCGGACGAAATCGAGCTGCCCGCCGACGCCGCCGACGTACGCGCCGCCCGCGACCTCGGCGTTGACGTTGCCTCCGAGGTCGACCTCGACCGCCGAGTTGACGCTGACGAAACCGGGGATGCGCGCGAGCGTCGCGATCGCGTGCGTGTACTCCGGCCCGGCGAGCCGCACCGCCGGGTTGCGGTCGATGTGCCGGTACAGCTCTTCGTCGCCGATGAAGATGCCGTTCACCGTGACGCCGGTATCGATGGCTTTCAGGCGGTTCGTCACCACGCCGCGCTCGAGGAGCGGCAGGACGGATTCGCTCAGCATCCCGGTGTGCAGGCCGAGGTCGCGATGGCCCGCGAGCGCGCCGAGCACTGCGTCCGCGATCGTCCCGATCCCGAACTGGAGCGTCGCGCCATCGGGAATCAATCCGGCGACGTTGGCCGCGACCTCGCGCTCCACCTGGCCCACGCGCGACACGGGATAGCGCGGCAACGGCCGCGACGTTCGCACGACGGCGTCGACCCGAAAGTCGGCCGGCAGCTCGCCGCCGTGCACCCACGGCATGCGCTCGTTGACCTCCGCCAGCACGACCCGCGCGCGGGTTGCCGCGGCCAGCGCATAGCCGTGCGCGGCGCCGAGCGTCGCCACGCCGTCGACCGCCGGCGAGAGCGCGAGCATCACGACGTCGGGCTTGACCAGGTCCGGACGCCAAGAGCCACGGCAGCTGCGAGTAGTGGCACGGCACGACCTCGAGCCGCCCGGCGCGCGCAAGGCGCGAGGTTCGACGCGAGCGCGCCGTAGCTCGCGTAGCGGAAGCCGGGCGCCTGCCTCGGGCGCGAAGGTGTCCGAGTACATCGCCCCGAGGAAGACCTTGATCGCGCCGAGCTGGCGCGCTTTGTGCGACCAGCGCTTCGGTGAGTGTCAGCGGCTCGGCAGCGCCTTGCGCAACGGCGACAGTGTCGCCCGGACGAATGAAGCGAGCGAGATCGAGCGCGGCCGGGTCGAGCTCGAAGGTCATGACTCGGTGCGCGAAGCGGTGGATCGGGGGATCTACGAGGGGGCGTGCGGCCTTGTTTCCTTCAGATCACGCGCTCCGCCCGCAGCCGCGCGATGTCCGCGTCCCCGTAACCGACGCTCCTCACGATCTCGTCCGAATGCTGGCCGAACCCGGGCGCGCGCAAGGCGGGCTCGCGCCGGTTCGCGCGCGAACTTGATCGGCACGCCGAGATGCCGGCGGCCGACGCTCGTCCACGAGGAGCATCCCGCGCGTCTGCGTGTTCGAGTCGTCGATCGCGTCCTTGAGTGAGCGGACCGGCGCGTACGCGACGTCCACGCCGTCGAGCCACGCGAGCCACTCATCGCGCGTCTTCTCCTTGAAAAGCTGCCGCAGATAGGCAATCAGGGGCCCCTGCTCGCCGGGCTGCTTGTGGGCGTAGGGCGCGAGGTCCGATCGCCCGGCCTTGGCGAGGAAGTTCTCGGCGAACTTGTGCTCGGAGGCGCCGAGTGCGAGCCACTCGCCGTCCTTCGTCTCGTACAGGTTGTAGAAGGCGTTTCCGCCCCACGTCCGCTCCTGCTTCGCCACCGGCGCGCGCCCCTCCGCGAAGACCGGACCCATGACGTTCGCGGTCCACGCGAGGAGCGCATCGTGCATCGCGATGTCGAGGATAGTCGCCCTGCCCGGTCGCGCGCTGCTTGAGCAGCGCCATGAGAATCCCCGCCAGCGCCATCAGCGAGGCCGCCATGTCCGCCGCCGGGACGGCGGGCATCGCCGGCCGGTCCTCCTGGTCGAGGTTGACGCTGACGAGGCCCGCCAGCGACTCGACCGCGAGGTCGTGCGCCGGCCGGTCACGGTAGGCGCCGCTCTGCCCGAACGCCGAGATCGAGCAGTAGATCGAGCTGCGGCGCGCGCGCGCTCACCTGCGCGTAGCCGACGCCCAGCCGGTCCACGACGCCGGGACGGAACGACTCGACCAGGACGTCGGCGCGCTCCGCGAGGCGCATGAGGATCTCCCGGCCCTCGGCGTGCTTGAGATTGAGCCGCAGGCTCCGCTTCCCGCGATGCGTGTTGCGGAAGAAGACCGTCTGGCCGTTTTCCTTCGGGCCGATGTGGCGCACCGGCTCGCCGCCTTCGTACGGCTCGACCTTGATCACGTCCGCGCCGTGGTCGGCCATCATCATCGTGAGATGCGGTCCGGGCAGGAAGAGCGAGAGCTCGATGACCTTGATGCCCTCGAGCTTCATCGCCCTGCTCCCGTTCGTGCCGTCGGCAAGCCCGCGCGAGCGGGCGTCGACGGCGCTCCTTGAAACGGCTTCATACGCGGTTTCGTTCCACGAGCTGCCGCGCGATGATGATCCGCTGCATCTCGTTCGTCCCCTCGCCGATGCAGAGCAGCGGCGCGTCGCGGTACAGCCGCTCGATCGGGAACTCCTTCGAGTAGCCGTAGCCGCCGTGGATGCGCATCGCCTCGACCGAGTTCTCGAGCGCCGCCTCGGTGGCGAAATACTTCGCCATGCCCGCCTCCATGTCGCAGCGCCGGCCGGCGTCGTAGGCTTGCGACGCCCCTTCGACCAGCAGCCGCGCGGCTTCCGCGCGCGTCGCCATTTCGCCGAGCTTGAGCTGGATCGCTTGGTGCTCGCAGATCGGCTTGCCGAACGTCTTGCGGAGCTGGGCGTAGCGCACCGACTCGTCGAGCGCCGCCTTCGCGATGCCGACGCCGCGCGCGGCGACGTTGATGCGGCCGAGCTCCAGACCGCTGACGGCGAGGTAGAAGCCCTGCCCTTCCTCACCGATCCGGTTGGCCGCCGGCAGCTTGAAGCCGTCGAACACCAGCTCGGCCGAGTCGATCCCCTTGTAGCCGAGCTTCTCGAGCTTGCGCGACACCGCGAAGCCCGCGCCCTTCTCCATGATGAACATCGAGAGCCCCTTCCGCGCCGGGTGGGCGTCGGGGTTGGTCTTGACCAGCACCGCGAATGCGCTGCCCTGGATGCCGTTCGAGATCCACGTCTTGGTGCCGTTGACGACGTAGTGATCGCCCTCGCGCACCGCGCGCGTGCGCACCGCGGCGAGATCGGTGCCGCAGTCGGGCTCGGTGAGCGCGAGGCCGCCGCGGATCTCGCCCGCGCTCATCTTCGGCAGCCAGCGCCGCTGCTGCTCGTCGGTGCCGAACTTCTCGACCAGGATCGCCATCATCAGGTGCGAGTTGAAGATGCCGGTGAGGGACATCCACACCTCGGAGATGCGGCTGACGATCTTGGCGTAGGTGGACGCCGAGAGCCCCAGCCCGCCCCACTTCGGGTCGATGACCGCGCCGAACAGGCCGAACGCCTTCATCTGCTCGACCATCTCCGCCGGCCAGACGTCGTCGTGCTCGAGCTTCGCGGCCTTCGGCCGGACGTCCTTGTCGAGCCATTTCTGGATCGCATCCAGGATCGCCTGCTCTTCGGCGGAATCGGTCTGCCGCGCGGGGCGCGGCGGTTGCTCCAGTTTCATATTCGTGCTCCTTCTCCTGGCGGCGGGACTTGCGCCGCGAAATGATCGGCGATCCACGCCCGCGTCGCGATCCAGACACCGGGCCGCGTCGTCGCATGCTCTAGGAAGCGCTCGAACGCGCCGATGCGCCCCGGCCGACCGATGATCCGGAGATGCACGCCGAGCGACATCATCCGCGGCGCGGACGCGCCTTCCTCGTACAGCCAGTCGAACGTGTCGATCGCATAGCGGAGCCAATCGGCCGTCGACAGCGCCGGATCGGTCCAGAACTTCATGTCGTTCGTGTCGAGCGCGTACGGCATGATGACGAGCGGCCGGCCGGCGGCGACCTCCCAGAACGGCTGGTCGTCGCTGTAGTCGTCCATGTGATATCGGAAACCCTCTTCGGCGAGGAGCCGCCGGGTGTTCTCGGTCAGGAGATAGCGCGACAGCCAGCCGTAGGGCCGGGTGCCCGTCGTGCGCTCGATCGAGGCGACCGCCTTGCGGATGAATTCGCGCTCGTCGGCTTCGTCCAGGTGGAACTGGTGCACCCAGCGCCAGCCGTGGGCACAGACCTCGTGGCCCTGCGCGACGATCTCGCGCGCGAGCTCGGGTGCGCGCTCGAGGGCAACCGCGGCCGCAGTGAAAGTCGCCGTCACGCCATGCTGCTTCAATAACCGCATGACGCGCGGCGCGCCGGCCTTGATCCCGTAGCGGTAGTTCGACTCGTTGCCGTAGTTGCGGACCGGCTTCTTGGGCACGATGCCCAGCTCGTCGACCGGCTCGGGCCCGCGGTCGCCGTCGGCGATCGTGCTCTCCGCGCCTTCCTCGACGTTGACGACGAGGGATAAGGCGAGGCGGGCGTCGTGGGGCCAGGACCAGGTTTCGGGAGGCATCTCGCGCGCACTCGATTCGGTGCCGACGATGTTAGCAAAGGAACGCCGCGAGACTCCGGGGCTCGTGTCCGGACCGGGTTCAGGCCGTCTCGAGCGCCGTCAGAAGATCGAGCACCAGCCGATCCTCGAACGCCGGCGCCATGACCTGCACCGAAAGCGGCAAGCCGTCAGCGTTCTTCCCGCACGGCACGCACCCCGCGGGGATGCCGACGATGTTCGCCAGACCGGTGAGATCCGCCTGGTCCGGCGGTGCCGGCTGCGAAAACGGAAACGCCGCCTGCGGGGTGGTCGGCAGCACCATCGCATCGATCCCGGCGAACGCACGGCGCGCGATCACGCGCACATCGGCGAGGCGCCGGTAGGCCTGCGCCGCCCGCGGCCCCGACTGGAGCGCGCCGAACGCCAGCATGCCGCGCAGCTCCGGCGAGAAACCATCCGGGTCGCGCTCCAACGCGTCTTTGTGGAAGCTCGCCGCTTCGATCTCCGACACGAGCAGGCCCTCGCGCCGCATGCGCGAGAAATCGTAGCCCGCGAGCTCGAACATCGACGATCGTCGCGCCAAGCGCGGCGAGCGTCTCGATCGCACGCGCCCACGCGGCGCCGACCGCGGGCTCGAGTTTCGCTCCGATTGCGGGGCGGCCGATCCGCACGCCGCGGAGGTGAGTGGGATCCGCGCGCTTCGGCGCCAGGAACCGCGGCCCGCGCCGCGCATACGCCCACTCCCGATCGAAGCCGGCGCAGGCGTCGAACAGCAGCCCGAGATCCGCGACGTCGCCCGCGAGAAACCCGACGTGGTCGAGCGTCCACGAGAGCGGCATCACGCCGCGGGTGCTGACGAGCCCGAAGGTGGGCTTGAAGCCGGCAGTGCCGCAATACGATGCCGGGACGCGGACCGACCCGAGCGTGTCGGTGCCCAGCGCCACCGGCACGAGGCCGGCCGCGACCGCGGCACCCGAGCCGCCGCTCGATCCGCCCGGCGTGTAACCGGCGCGATGCGGGTTCTCGCAGCGGCCGAACCACGGGTTGTCGCTGGTCGCGCCGAGCGCGGCCTCGTGCATGTTGAGCTTGCCGACGATGACCGCCCCGGCATCGCGCAGCCGGCGGATGACGTAGGCGTCCTCGCTCGGGACAGTCGCGCGGTAATGGGCGATCCCGCCGGTGGTCGGCACACCGGCGATGTCGATGTTGTCCTTGACGCCGATCGGCACGCCGTCGAGCGCGCCGAGCACGCGCTCCGTGTGCCGCCGCTCATCGGACGCTCGCGCTGCCGCGAGCGCCTCGTCGCGCAGCACCCGTATGAACGCGCGGAGCGACCCGTTGCGCGCCTCGATGCGCGCCAGGCAGGCGCGCGTCGCATCCTCCGAGCTGATCTCGCCCGCGGCGATCGCGGCCGCGACGCCGGTCACGGCTGCTTCCGCCGGTCGATCAGGCGGATCGGCTTCTGCCGCGAGTCGATCCCGGTGAGCGGCGCGAGCGAGCGCGGCGGCGCGAGCTCCACCCCGACCTCCAGTCCGAGCTTGCGCCGGAGGAGCTCGCCGTACACGGCCGCAGCCGAGCCGTCCTCGCCGTGCACTTCGATCGCGATCGTCAGCACGTCGCGCCCGCCGGCGTCGCGCTCTAGCCGGCAAAGATAGTCGCCGGCGTACCCCGGGGCCTCCGCGAGCATCGCGGCGATCGCCTGCGGGAACACGTTGATCCCGCGCAGCTTCACCATGCTGTCGCTGCGGCCGAGGAAGCCGCGGATGCGCCGGAGCCGCAGCCCGAGCGGCGAGGCGTCGGTGCGAAACGCGGTGACGTCGTGGGTGTTGAACCGGATCATCGGGTAGATGTCGTCCTTGAACAGCACCGTCACGACCATGTCCCCGGTTTCGCCGTCGCCGACCGGGTTGCCGGTCTCGAGATCGAGCACCTCGAGGTAGTGCGCGTCCTCCATCACGTAGAGGCCCGAGTGGTCGGGACCCTCGCCGGCGATGACGCCGGTGTCGCCGACGCCATACCAGTCGAAGACCGCCGCCCCGCCCCACGCGCGCGAGACCGCGTCGCGGTCCTCGCCGACGTGCCCGGCGACCATCCGCACCTTTAGCTCGATGCCGCTCGAGCGCGCGAGCTCGCCCAGGTGCTTGACGTAGTCGCCGAAGCCGACGATGACGGTGGCGCCGAAGTCGCGCATCAGCTCGAGCTGCGTCGCCGAGCGCGTCTCGACGCCGGTGCCGGCCGAGAGGAACAGCGCGCGTGTCCAGTGGGTGAACGTCTCGCGGATGTAGTGACCGCCGTTGATCATGCCGTGGCCGTACACCGAGTGCACGACGTCGTCGTCGCGCAGGCCCTGGAAGAGGTAGACGCGCGCGAGCAACAGGTTCTGCACCTCGCGCCCGCGCGGGCCGAAGAGCAGCACTTGCGGCTTTCCGGTGGTGCCGCTCGTCGTGTGCAGGATCACGGGCGGACGCTCGTCGGGGGAATAGCTCTCGCGCCCGTGGAAGTCGCCGAGCGGCGGGGCGCGTCCGATCGACGCCATGACGTCGGACTTGTCGAACGTCGGGAGCTTGGGGAGATCGTCGAGGCCGCGGATGTCGCCCGGCGCCGCGCCGGCACCGCCCCAGAGGCGCCGGTAGAACGGGATCTTCCACGCGCGCTCGACGACGCGGCGAAAGCGGCTCTCCTGCACCGCGCGCAGCTCGTCGCGCGACAGGGCGCGAAAGCGTTCGGTGAATGCCGGGCCGAGCGGGAACTCCGCGGCGAGCGCGCGTGCGTCGATGCTGGTGAGGTAGTTCAACATCTCGCCATCGCGGCGAACCCCGGGATCCAGCGGGAACGTCTCCTGGATTCCGGCGTGCGCCGGAATGACGTGGTCACGGCAAGAGCCCCACCAGATCCGCGACCGTCCCGCCCGCCGCGAGCGCGAGGCAGGCGTCGGCGATGCGCTCCGCGCGCGCCGAATCCAGCTGCGCCGAATGCATCAGCGTGAGCGCCTTCGCCCGCACGCCCTCCAACGAGAGCGGGTTCTCGGGGTCGCCGAGCGCGTCGGGCATCCGCGCGAGCCGGCGCGCGCCGCCCGCGAGCTCGACCTCGACCTCCGCGCCGTAGCGGCGCGGATAGGCCGAGGCGTACGGCTCGGCGGCGGCAACCTCCACCTTCGCGCGTAGCGCCGCGATCTCCGCGCGCGCGATCGCGGCCGGCTCGAACGCCGCGAGCGGCGGCGGACCGTCGACGAGCGCCACCGCGACCGCGTGCTGCAGGCTGAACTTCGCGTCCTGCGCGGTCCGGGGCTCGGGGCGGTCACAGAACGCGAGCGCATCGCCATAGGTACGCACCGCGACGCGCGCCACGTCACCGGCATCGATCTCGCTCCGCAGCTCGAGCGCCGCATCGATCGCCGGATGCGCGTGGCGGCAGGCGGGCCATGGCTTGAAGCTCGTCTCGTAAAGCTTCCAACGAGTGAGCGGCTCGCGCAGGATCTCGTGCGGGTCGGCACCGGGGCACATCGCGGCGAAGAAGCCCTGCGGACCCTCCAGGATCGCGCTCGGGCCGGTGAACCCGATCCGCGCGAGATCCGCAGCAAGCAGCCCGGCGTGCGCGGCGCGGCCGTTGTGGAGCTGCTTCGACATGATCGGCTCGTGGCGGACCTGCCAGAGGCCGGCCGCCTGCGTACCGGCGTTCCCGAGCGCGTCGATCCAGCCCTTCGCTTCGAGGCCGAAGAGCGAGCACGCCGCAGCCGCCGCGCCGAACGGACCGCAGGTCGACGTGTTGTGCCAGTACTTGTAGTGCGCGGGGCCGACCGCGGCGCCGACGCGGATCATCGCCTCGTAGCCGCGGACGACCGCGTCCAGGAACGCGGCGCTCGCGGCGCCCTGGCGCTCGGCGGCGGCAAGCGCCGCGGGAATGACTACCGGCCCGGGATGCAGGATCGCCGTGCGGTGCACGTCGTCCATCTCCAGCACGTTGCCGACCGCGCCGTTGACGAGCGCCGCGGTCCACAGGGTGCGTCGGCCGCCGCCGACGACGTGGCAGGGTCCCTCGGGATCGGTGCGCGCCCACGTCGCGAGCAGGCGCCCGGGCTCCGCCGCGCCGCCGGCGATCGCGCAGCCCGCCCAGTCGAGGACGTGCAGCGCCGCGCGCCGTCGGTCCTCGGCGGCGACCTTACGCAGGCAGATCTCGGCGAGACGCGCGGTGACCGACCGGCTTTGGAGCGGCAACATCGTCCGGAGATACTACATGCCCATGCCGGGCCGCAGAGGTGTCGGCGAACCTTGTCGGCACCCCCTCCCCATGCTAGCTTCCCCGCCTTGCCACGGGAGGCCGCCATGCCGCACCTTGCTCCACGATCGATCGCTGCACTCGCTCTCAGTGCAGTCCTGCCGCTCGTTCACGCGCAGACGAAGCTCGACGTCTCGATGCCTTGGGGACCGACCGAGTTCCACGTCCAGAACGCGCAGAAGTTCGCCGAGCAGGCGAAGGAGGCGACGAAGGGCCAGGTCGTGATCGCGGTGCACCCCGGCGGCGCGCTCGGCGTGAAGGCCAACGAGTCGCTGCGCGCGGTCGAGGACGGCGTGGTCCCGATGGCCGAATACGCCGCGTTCCAGAACGTCGGCGATCTGCCGCTGCTCGGCATCGAATCGCTGCCGTTCCTGGTCGACGACTACGACCAGCTCCGGGTGATGCACTCCTTTGCGCGGCCCGCCTGGGAAGCGGCGCTCGCCAAGCGGGGGCAGAAGGTGCTCTACATCGTGCCGTGGCCGAGCCAGAACTTCTTCACCAAGAAGCCGATCAAGGGCTTCGACGACCTGAAGGGCGTGCGCATGCGCACCTACGACCGCAACACCGCCGAGATGGTGTCGAAGCTCGGCATGGTGCCGCTGCAGATGAACAACCCCGACATCGTGCCCTCGCTCGCTTCCGGCAAGCTCGACGCGGTGATGACCTCGGGCACCACCGCCGCGGCGCAGAAGTACTGGGAGTTCCTCAAGCATACGTACAACACCAATCACCTGTGGGCGTCGAACCTGATGGTCGTGAACCTCGCCGCCTGGAACAAGCTCTCGCCCGAGAATCGCGCCGCGCTCGAGAAGCTCGCGCGCGACATGGAACCCGGGTTCTGGGAGGTGAGCAAGGCCGAGCACGTGCAGCGCATGGCGCAGCTCAAGCAGAACGGCATGACGGTGGAGCCGGCGTCGAAGGAGCTGGTCGAGCGCATGCGCACGGTGACGCGTCCGATGTGGGACGAGTTCGCGAAGAGCACCGGGCCCGAGGGCGCGAAGCTCCTCACCGACTACCGCGCGAAGACGGGCAAGTGACGGCATGCCGGCGGACGCCGGCATTCGGGCCGGCGCCGGTGTACTTCGCTGACGCCGCGCCGGGCCCCGGCGTTCGCCGGGGTGACGGGGCCGGGGCGACGGTGCCGGTTTGAACCGCCTGCTCGCGGTTATCGACCGCGCGAACGAAGCCGCCGCATGGTTCGCCGCGTTCTGCGCCGCGGCGCTCGCCGTCCTCCTGCTCGCGGAGGTGGCGCTCACCGGCCTCTTCAACTGGTCGCAGCCGTGGGCGGTCGAGTACAGCGCCTATCTCTGCGCGATCACGCTGTTCGGCGGCACCGGCTACGCGCTGCGCCGCGGCGCGCATATCCGCGTAGCCGTGGTGCTCCACCATCTCTCGCCGCGTGCAGCCCGGGCGATCGACTTCGCCGTCACCCTGCTCGCCCTCTGGGTGGCCGGCTTCCTCGCCGCCGGCCTCGTCGAGCTGTCGTTTCGCAGCCACAAGCTCGACAGCGTCTCGTACTTCGCGATGCAAACACCGCTCTGGATCCCGCAGGCGGCGCTGGCGCTCGCGGTGGTCCTGCTCGTGCTGGCACTCGTCGCGCGCCTGCTCCGCCTCATCCTCGGCCTCGCGCCCGACGACCCGCTGCCGCTGGCGCCCGGCGAAGGCGGCGTGGAATGACCGCGCCGACCGTCTTCCTGCTCGCGGTCATGGGCGTCGCGCTCATGTCGAGCTTGTGGATCGGCTTCGCGCTGATGGCGACCGGCATCGCGTCGCTCGAATGGTTTCGCGACATGCCGGTCAACCGGATGCTCGCGCGCGACATCTGGTCGAGCATCACCGGCGACGAGCTGGTGACGCTGCCGCTCTTCATCCTGATGGGCGACATCCTGTTCCACACCAAGCTGTCGGAGTCGCTCTTCAAGGGCCTCGCCCCGTGGGTCACGCGGCTGCCCGGACGGCTGCTGCACGTGAACGTCCTCGGCTGCACGCTCTTCGCGGCGGTGTGCGGCTCGTCGGCGGCGACCACCGCCACAGTCGGCCGCATGACGCTCGCCGAGTTGCTCAAGCGCGGCTACGACCGCGATCTCGCGATGGGCTCGCTCGCCGGCGCCGGCACGATCGGGCTCCTGATCCCGCCGAGCATCGCGATGGTGGTGTACGGCGTGCTGGCCGAAACCTCGATCCTCGATCTCTTCATCGCCGGGATCATTCCGGGCCTCGTCGTCGCGGCCTCCTACATGACGTGGATCGCGTTCCGGGCGCTGACCGATCCGCGGGTCGCGCCGCTCGAGGCCGGAGCGGTGACCTGGTGGGACCGGTTCGTCGCGCTGAAGGATCTCGTCCCGGTCCTCTTCCTGATCACCGCCGTGATCGGATCCATGTACACCGGCGTCGCGAGCGTCACCGAGGGCGCCGCGGTCGGGGTCGGCGGCGCGCTCGTAGTCGCCGCGCTGCAGCGCACGCTCACCTGGCCGAACCTGAAATCGGCGCTGCTCTCGACGGTGCGCACCTGTTCGATGATCGGGCTGATCCTGTGCGGCGCGCTGTTTTTGGGCAAGGCGATGACCTTGCTCGGGCTGCCGGCGGCGGTGTCGGAGTGGGTGCGCTTGCTCGGACTCTCGCCCTATATGCTGATCTTCGTGCTGCTCATCGTCTACCTGGTGCTCGGCACCGCGCTCGACGGCCTCTCCGCGATGGTGATGACGCTCCCGATCGCGCTGCCGCTCGTCACCGCCGCCGGCTTCGACAAGGTCTGGTTCGGGATCTTCATCGTCGTTACCATCGAGCTTTCCAACGTCTCGCCGCCGGTGGGCTTTAATCTCTTCGTGATTCAGCAGATGACCGGCGATTCGCAGACGCGGGTCGCGCTCGCCGCGCTGCCATTCGCGATCCTGCTGTGCGTCTTCGTGGCGGTGATGACGGTGTTTCCCGAGGTGGCCACCTGGCTGCCGAAGACGATGAAGTCCTGAAGGAGAACGGCCATGAATGCACCCGAGTCCCGATTCCTGCCCAAGAGCGCCGGCTGTTTCTTTCCCGGCGCCGCCGCGGCCATGGTTCGCATGACCGCGCTCGAAGGCGCGGCGAGCGCGGGCGAGGTCACGATCAAGCCGCTCGTCGTGGGCGATAGCATGGTGATGGTGGAGATCTTCGAGGCGAAGGGCGTACGCGTGCCCGAGCACTCCCACGACGACCACGAGTCGGTCGTGTACCTCGTCAAGGGCCGGATGCGGCTCGTGATCGACGGCCAGGAGTTCGTCGCTCAAGCGGGCGACGCATGGCTGCATCCGCAGGGCGTGCGGCACTGGAGCGAGACGCTGGAGGAATGCGTCGCGATCGAGATCAAGTCGCCGCCGCGGAAAACGTGGGGATGACGACGGCGAACCCGGTCGTCCCGCTCGCCGAGCTCGTCGCGCGCACGCGCTACGAAGACCTGCCGCCGCGCGCGATCGCGGCGGCGAAGATCTTCATCCTCGACACCATCGGCGTGGGCGCGGGCGGGGCAAGCGCACCGCGAGTGCCCGAGCTGATCGACGCTGCCGCGGCCTGGGGGGCAGGCGACGAGGCCACCGTGTGGGTCGACGGGCGCAAGCTCCCCGCGGGCACCGCCGCGGTCGTGAACGGCTATCAGATCCACGCGCTCGAATGGGATTGCGTGCACGAGCCCGCGGTCGTCCATCCGATGGCGACGCTCCTCTCGGCGCTCGTCGCCGCCGCCGAGCGCCGCGGCGCACGCGGGCGGCCCGCCAGCGGCAAGGATCTGCTGCTCGCCACCGTGCTCGGCGTCGAGATCGCCGCCACCATAGGTGCGGCCTCCCGCTCTCCGATGCGCTTCTTCCGGCCGGCGACCGCGGGCGGCTTCGGGGTCGTCGCGGGCGCAGGCAAGCTGGCCGGGCTCGACGTGCCGGCGCTGCTCGACGCGTTCGGCATCCTCTACGGCCAGACCTCGGGCACGCTGCAGGCGCACGTCGAAGGGTCGATGGTCCTCGGATTGCAGGTCGGGTTCAACGCGCGGGCCGGGCTCAACGCCGTCGACCTCGCGGCCGTGGGCGTCACCGGCCCACACGACGTGCTGACCGGGATGTACGGCTTCTACAAGCTGTTCGAGCCCGAGTCCGACATCGAGACGTGGTGGTCGCAGCTCGGGCAAACCTGGCAGATCACGCGACTCGCGCACAAGCCGTTCCCCAGCGGCCGGCTGACGCACGCTGCGGTCGACGCGGTTCTTCGCGCCCGCGCCGAGCGCGCTTTCGCGGCCGAGGAAGTCGACTCGATCCACGGCTGGATCACGCCGCTCGCGTTCCGGCTCGTCGGCCGCCCCGACATCCCGGCGCCGGCGCCGAACTACGCGCGGCTGTGCATCCCGTTCGTGATGGCGACCGCCATCCTGCGCGGCGAAGTCGACCCCGACGCGTTCGCCGGCGCGAATCTCACCGATGCGGCCACCCACGCGCTCGCGGCCCGGATCCGCATCGAGCAGGACGGGAATCCCGACCTCAACGCGCTCTGGCCGCAGCGCTTCGCGCTCAGGTTGAAGGACGGCTGGACCTGGGACCGCGTGATCGAGAAGGCGATCGGCCATCCGGACAACCCGCTTTCTCGCGCGGCGCACCTCGCGAAGTTCCGCCGCTGCTGGGGACTCGCCTCGCAGGTGCGCACCCTCGAGCCCGCGGATGCCATGATCCACGCGGTCGAGTCGCTGGAGGCTGCCGGCGATGTCCGCGAGCTGACCGCGCTCCTCCGGGGAAAGCGTTGATCGAACGGCTGGCCGGGCGCCTCACGCACGTCGTGGAGCGCCTGGTAGCCTATGCGCTGATCGTCGCCGTCGCGCTGAACTTCGCGAACGTCGTCGCGCGCTACGTCTTCCGTCAGCCCATTCTCGGCGCCGACGAGCTGCAGCTGCTGCTCATGGTCTGGATGACCTTCCTCGGCGTCGTCGTCGTGACCTGGCGCGACATGCATCTGCGGATGGATCTGCTCGCGGCGCGGCTGCCGGCGTTCGCGCGGCGCGGGTTGCGGACGCTCGAGCTCGCGCTCCTCGCGGTGCTCGCCGCGCTCGTCGTCGGCGAGTCGTGGCGCTACACCGCGCGGATGCTCGAGATCGGGCGGCGGAGCGACGCGCTCGGGATGCCTGTCTGGATCCCGCATTCCGCGGTAGCGATCGGGTTTGCGGCTATGGGGCTGATCGCGGTGTATCGGCTGACCCGCGCGCCGGCGAAGGGCGGCGGATGACGGGCGCGCGCCCGTGACCTTCGCGCTCGCCGTCGTACCGGTCGCGCTGCTCCTCGCGGGCTTCCCGATCTATCTCGTGCTGCTCGCGTCGGTGTCGGTCGCGCTCGTGTTCTTCATGAACGTGCCGCTCGCGGTGCTGCACCAGAACCTCTACGGCTCGATCGATAGCTTCGCGCTGCTCGCGGTGCCGTTCTTTCTTTACGCCGGTGAGCTGATGGGCCGCGGCAGCGTCGCGGCGCGCATCGTGGACGTCGTGCAAAGCGCCGTCGGCTCGGTGCGCGGCAGCCTCGGCATCACCACCGTGGGGACATCGGCGATCTTCGGCGCGATCTCGGGCGCGAGCGCGGCGACGGTCGCCACCGTCGGCAAGATCATGCTGCCGGCAATGCGCCGCGCGCGTTACCCGGAGCCGTTCGCGGCCGGCCTGATCACCGCGGTCGGCGCGATCGACATCATCATCCCGCCGTCGATCCCGATGATCATCTACGGCATGGCCGCCGAGGAGTCGGTGCCGCGGCTTTATGCCGCCGGCGTGCTCCCGGGACTGCTGATCGCTGCGCTCCTCGCGGGCTACGTGTTCTGGTACGCGCGGCGCACCGGCATGCCCGCGGCCGGCGCCTTCGACAGCCGACTGCTGCTTCGCACGCTCCGGCGGGGCGCGTGGGCGCTCGGGGCACCGGTCATCATCCTCGGCGGCATCTACGGCGGGGTCTTCTCGCCGGTCGAGGCGGCCGGCGTCGCGTGCGTCTATGCAGTCCTCGTCACGCGGCTCGTGTATCGCGAGCTCTCGTGGCGCGAGGTGACCGACGCCGCTGCGACGACCGTGCTGCTCACCGCGCAGGTGCTGATCATCGTCGCGTGCGCGGGCGTCTTCTCGTGGGTGCTCACCGTCAACCAGGTCCCGGTGAAGCTCGTCGCGTGGATCCAGACGCTCGCGCTCGAGCCTTGGAGCGTGCTCGCGGCGATCAACCTGCTCCTGCTCGCGGTCGGCTGCTTCATCGACCCGCTGTCGGCCATCCTCGTCTTCACCCCGTTGCTGATGCCGGTGGTGAAGGCCGTGGGGATCGACCCGGTCCACTTCGGGCTCGTCGTCACCGTAAACCTCGCGATCGGCCTCTTCACACCGCCGTTCGGCATCAACATTTTCGTGGCGCAGTCGGCGCTGGGGCTGCCGCTCGCGACCATTTACCGCGGGATCGCGCCGTTTCTAGTGCTCTACCTCGTGGCGCTGGTGCTGATCACCTACGTGCCGCAGATCTCGCTGTGGAGCATGCGGCTGTTTCTCGCGGGAGTTTGAGCGCGGAACGCAGCGCGCCACCCACCCCGAGCGGCCCGGAGTGGGTCCGACCTCTATCGGTCCTGTGCACGGTCGTCGATCATCGCCTGAACCGCCCCGGGCGCCGGTCGCGCCGTAACCGCACGAAGCGATCGGACGGGAACAGGGCCCGTGGCGCGGCGCACCAGCCCCAACCTCTCCAAGCGTCCCAGTCGGTCGTCGTCGTGGTCGGCGCCTACGACGGGCTCGAGTCGGGCGATCGCGCGTCCCTCGTCGAAAATGAGAATCGAGTCGCCAGCGCGCACTTTTTCGAGGTACGCGAGGAGGTGCTTCTCGAGTTCCGTGATCGAAACCGTTTCCATGAAGACCCGTTACCCGGCAGCGCCGAGCTGAAATGCTGCGCGTGTCCCGCCGGGAATCAATCCACCTTCGCCCCCGACTCCTTGACGACCTTGCCCCACTTCGCGATCTCGCTCCGCAGATAGGCGCTGAACTCCTCGGGCGTGTTGCCGACCGGTTCGGTCCCCAGGGAGACCAGGCGTTCGCGAATTTCCGGCAGCGCGAGGATTTTCACCGTCTCGGCGTGGAGCCGGTCGACGATAGGCTTCGGCGTGCCCGCCGGCGCGGCGAAAGCGATCCAGGCGACGCCGTCGAACCCCGGGATGCCCTGCTCCGCGACGGTCGCGAGTTCGGGCATCGCCGCCGACCGCTTTAGGCTTCCGGCGGCGAGCGCCTTGAGCTTCCCGGAGCGGACATGAGGCAGCGCGCCCGGTCCGGTCTCGAACATCACCGACACCTGCCCGGCCATCAGGTCGGTGAGCGCGGGCGGGCCGCCTTTGTAAGGCACGTGCACGAGGTCGATCCCGGCCGCGCTCTTGAACATCTCCATGACGAGATGGTTGGTCACGCCGCTGCCGCCCGACGCGTAGTTGATCTGGCCCGGCCGCTGCCTGGCGAGCGCGATCAGCTCCCGGACGTTGTTCGCCGCCAGCGACGGATGGGCGACGAGGAACAGCGGCACGGTGGCGATCACCGTGATCGGCGCGAGGTCTTTCACCGGATCGTAGGGCAGCTTCGAGTAGAGTCCAGGGTTCACGGCGAGCGGACCGCTCGAGCTCATGAGGAGCGTATAGCCGTCGCCGCCCGCCTTGATCGCCACCTCGGTACCGATGATGCCTGCGGCGCCGGGGCGGTTGTCGACGTACACCGACTGGCCGAGGCTCTCGGTGAGCTTCTGCGCCACCGCGCGCGCGACGATATCGGTGGCCTGCCCGGGTGGAAAGCCGACGACCATGCGCACCGGCTTGGACGGATACGCCCCTTGCGCGAATGCCGCGGCGGCGCCGAATGCGAGCGGCAGGAGGACGAGCGGGCGGAGTCGAGCGAGCATCGCGAGGTCAGTCCAGGAAAAGATCGGGGATGAACTTCTTGTTGCCCGGCACGACCGCGTACTGGTCGAGATCGGTCACGCCCTCGGCGGCGAGCACTTCGTCGTCGAGATAGAAGTTCCCGGTGTGCTTGCGGGCGTCCCGGTTGAGGATCGCGTACGCTGCATCGGCGAGGATCGCCGGTGAGCGGCAGAGCTTCGGGTCGACCCCCGGGATCATCGCGAGCGCCGCGGTGTTTATGACCGTCCTTGGCCAGAGCGCGTTCACCGCGATGCCGTCGCCGCGGAATTCCTCGGCCATCCCCAGGACGCACATGCTCATGCCGTATTTCGCCATCGTGTAGGCCACATGGTTCTTGAACCAGCGCGGATTCATGTTGAGCGGCGGCGAGAGCGTGAGGATGTGCGGGTTGCGCCCGGCCGCGGCCGACTGCTTGAGGTACGGCAGGCACGCCTGCGAGCAGCAGTAGGTCCCGCGCACGTTGACGCCGAACATGAGATCGAAGCGCTTCATCGGCGTCTCGAGCGTGCCGGTGAGCGAGATCGCGCTCGCGTTGTTGATCAGGGCGTCGATACCGCCGAAATGGTCGGCGCAGCGCTTCGCCGCGGCTTGCACCTGGGCTTCGTCGCGAATGTCGCCGGCGATCGGCAGCGCCTTGCCGCCGGCCGCCTCGATCTCCGCCGCGGCGGTGTGGATGGTGCCGGGCAGCTTCGGGTTCGGCTGATCGGTCTTGGCGATCAGCGCGACGTTCGCGCCGTCACGCGCCGCGCGCTTCGCGATCTCGAGGCCGATGCCGCGCGAAGCGCCGGAGATGAAGAGAGTCTTGCCTTGCAGGCTCATGGCGGCTCCTGGAGGGTCGCGACTGGCGGATTAGACAGGATTTCCGGGAGGACCAGCCAGCCCCCGGAGCGGGGACGTGCCTTCTGCGGAGCGCGCCCTCAGCGGAGATCTTATGCTTCCCTGCCGTCGCCGAAATGAACATCTTCCGTAACCCCACCGCACCCGTAGTTGAGGCGCTGCTCGCGAGCGCCTCCCTGCCGGCGAGCGACCTTACGCCCGCGCACCTTGCGGACTTCTTCGGTTGCGGCCCCGAGCACTCGCCCGCGGGCATCGTCGGCATCGAGGTCTACGGCCCGTTGCGCTGCTCCGTTCCCTGGCGGTGACGCGAAGGCATCTCGCGGCCGCGGATGCGGGACGGCGCTGGTCGCCGCAGCCGAGCGCGAGGCGCTCGCTCGCGGCGTGCGGAAGCTGTATCTGCTCACGACCACGGCCGAGCGCTTCTTCGAACGCCTCGGCTATGCGCACCTGCCGCGGGACGTAGCACCCGCCGCGATCCGCCGGACGCGGGAATTCGCCGAGCTCTGTCCGTCGAGCTCGGCGTTGATGGCGAAGTCGCTGGCCGTCCGGCGCTAGCCCCCGAGCCACCACTGCACGATCCAGAGCGCGACCATCCCCGCGACGATCGTCCAGGTGACGCTGCGCGTGAACCAGGCGACCACGAGCGCGGCGATCGATGCGAGGAGCCGCGGATTGTCGGGGGCGAGATGGATCGCCTCGTTGCGGATCAGCACCTGCGGCAGCACGATCGCCGCAAACACCGCCGGCGGGACGAACCGCAATGCCTCGCGGAAGCGCGGCGAGATCGCGTGCGGTCGGACCGTCCCTAGAAACGAGAAGCGCAGCACGAACGTGACAGCGGCCGTCCCGATGATGATCGCCCAGATCATGCGCGCGCCTTCCGCTGCGCTTCGACCGCATTCCACGCCACGCCCGCGGCAATGCCGGCGAGCGCCGCGGTGACGAGACCCAGCCGCAGCGGGAGGTAATACGCGGCCAGCGCCGCGCAGCCGCCGACGACGGCGGCCGCAGCCGAGGGGCGGTCGGGCACCACCGCGACCAGCAGCGCGAGGAAAGTGAGCGCGAAGCCGAAATCGAGCCCCCAGCTCGGCGGCACCTGTGCGCCGACGAAGATGCCGGCGGCGACCGCGACCTGCCAGACGAGCCACGAGATCGCGCCGGTGCCGAGCAGATACCAGTGCTCGTTCCCGCGTTCCGGGTGATGCGTGAATTCGACCATCCCGAGCGCGTAGGCGTGATCGGTAAGCACGTACGAGACGGCGAGCTTCCACCGCAGCGGCAGATGGCCGAGCCAGGGCGCGAGCCCGGCGCTGTACATCACCAGCCGCAGGCTGAGCACGGCTGCCGTGGCGAGGATGACGACGAGCGGTGCGCCCGCGGCATAGAGCTGGACCGCGACGAGCTGCACGATGCCGCTGAAGCAGGCGATCGACATCGCGAGCGTCTCGAGCGGCGTCAGCCCGGCCGCGATGCTCGAGACGCCGGTGACCAGCCCGAACGGCACGATGCCGACGAGCGGCGGCGACTGGGCGCGGACGCCGGCGAGGAACCGCTTGCGGGGCGGGTCGGTCATCGCGCCGACGATATCAACTTCTCGTCGCGCGGCCGCCTGCTCCCTCCCGACTGAGCGGAATGCGGAACGATCATGGCTACTAGCGTCGTTCCGCCACGTCGACCAGCTTCAACCGCTGCACCTTCCCCGACGGCCCCTTCGGCAGCTCGCCGACGAACCGGATCACCTTCGGCGTCTTGTAGCGCCCGAGCTCCCGCAGGCAGAACTGGCGCAGCTCGGCTTCCGCGCATTCCGCGCCGGGCTTGAGCACCACGCACACCATGATCTCCTGGCCGTAGTCCGCGTCGGCGATGCCGACCGCCGCGGCCTCCAGCACCGCGGGGTGGCCGAGGAGCACCTCGTCGATCTCGCGCGGTGCGATGTTCTCGCCGCCCTTGATGATCAGCTCCTTGAGGCGCCCGGTGACGAAGTAGAAGCCCTCTGCGTCGCGATGTCCGAGATCGCCGGTGTGCAGCCAGCCATCCGGCTCGAGCGTGGCCGCGGTCAGCTCGGGCGCCTTGTAGTAGCCCGCCATCACGTTCGGCCCGCGCAGCATCAGCTCGCCCTGCACGCCGTCGGCGAGCGGCTTGCACCCGCGATCCTGCGGGTCGATCACCTTCGCCTCGACGCCGCAGGGCAACCCGGGTGTCCCGTACTTGCGCCGCGCGGCGTCCTGCGGATTGCAGAATACGACCGAGGCCGATTCGGTCATGCCCATCGCCTCGATCACCGGGATGCCGAAGATCCGCTCGAACGCCTTGTGCTGCTCGGGCGGCAGCGGGGCGGACGCGGAGCGGCCGAAGCGCACTCGAGAGAATGCGTAGGCGCGGCTGGACTCGGCCGCATTCAAGAGGTAGGCGATGATCGTCGGCACCATGTTGAGCCACGTCGCATCGAACGCCTCGACGTGATCCCACCACGTCGAGACGCTGAAGCGCTGGGGCGCGATGATGCTTCCGCCGGAGACGAACGGCGTCACCGTGGCGATCACCTGGCCGTTGATGTGATAAAGCGGCAGCGAGCTCAGGCAGCGATCGTCGGGCGTCAGTCCGTGCCACGACGCCACGCAGCTCGCCGCGGCGAGCAGGTTGCGGTGGGAGAGCAGCGCGCCTTTCGGCAACCCCGTCGTGCCCGACGTGTACATGAGGAGTGCCGGATCGTCCGCCGCCACCGGCTCGAACGCCGCGGCGCTCTCCCCGGCGAAAAGGCCCGGATCGCCCGGATCGATCACGCGGACTTCCACCGGCCGCGTCACGTCCGCGAGCCCCTCCCGCATCCGCGCTTCATGCTCGGCGGAGGTGAACACGATCTTGCAGTCGCAGTGCTCCAGCGTGTACGCGAGATGGGCGCGGCTCGCGACGAGGTTGAGGGGCGCGACGACGTAGCCGCCGATCATCGCGCCGAGGAAGATGACCGCGGTCTGGTAGCCGTTCGGCAGACAGAACGCGACCTTGTCGCCGCGGTTCAGCCCCGCGGCGCGCAGGCTGCCCGCGAGACGATGCGCTTCGCGCTCGAGCCCGCCGTAGGTAAGCGTCCAGCCGGTTTCCGGCGCGATCAGCAGCGGGGCGATCGGGCGCACCGCGACGTGCGCGGCGAGCACATCGCGAAGGGTGGCGGGGTTCGTAGTCGCCCCTCCCTCAAGAGGAAGGGTCACCGCGCCAGCGGGCGGGATGGTGTGGGCGTTGCGGGCTACGCGTGCCGCCCCGCCTTGGCAGGAGGGAAAAAAGACGCGCGGTCATCGCCCGTGCTGCGCGAAATACCCGCCGAAGATCTCGTCCTCGCTCGGCACGCGCTCGGGGATGGGGCGCGCGATGCGGGTGATATTCAGGAAGTGGCGGTAGGTCAGGTTGCCGGAGAAACCGTTCCGGCCCCACGTCCCGCAGCCCATCGAGAGCGAGAACGGCAGCCCGTTGTCGAAGCTGCCGCCGGTGGCGATGCAATGCGCCTGGTTCACGATTACGCGCGACACCGGCAGCTCCAGGCCGAGGTGCAGCGCCTGCGTTTCGTCCTGCGTATGGATGCCCACCGAGTGCCCGGCGCCCTGATAGCCATAGATCGCCGCGACGATCTCGCAGGCGTGCGCGAAGTCGCGGGCGCGATACACGGCGAGCACGGGCGAGAGCTTCTCGCCCGAAAACGGGTGCGCCGGACCGAAGCCCGACTCCTCGACCATCAGGAAGCTTGCGCCGAGGACCGCGGCGCGATCGAGCGCGGCGAGCCGCGCGATCTTCGCCGCCGTCTGCGCGGTGACCGCCGGGGAAAGCTTGCCGTCGGGCCACATCGCCTGCTGCAGCCGCACTTTCTCGGTCGCAGTCAGCATCGCCCCGCCCGCGCTGGCGAGCGCCGCGACCGCACGGTCGTATACCGCCTCGAGGATGATCGCGCTGTTTTCCGACGAGCACGAGGTGGCGTTGTCGAAGGTCTTGGAGCGCGCGATCTTCGCCGTCGCATCGTCGAGGTCGGCGGAAGCAGCGACGATCGTCGCGACGTTGCCCATGCCCACGCCCACCGCGGGCGTGCCGCTCGAATAGGCGGCGCGGATGTTCGCCTGCGAGCCGGTCGCCGCGATGAGATCGACCTGGCGCATCAGCTCGAGCGTCGCTTCCTTCGACACCGGCTCGGGGAGCAGCTGTACGAGATCCCGCGGTGCGCCCACCTTGGCGAGCGCCGCGTGCACGAACTCGACGAGCTTCGCACCGGTCTTGTAGCCCTTCGGCGAGGGCGCCAGGATGACCGCGTTGCGTCCCTTCAGCGCGTTGATGATCTTGTTGGCTGGCGTCGCCCCGGGGTTGGTCGAGGGCGTGATCGCGGCGACGACGCCGACCGCGCGCGCGATCTCGACGATGCCGCGCGCCGGATCCTCGGCGATCACGCCGACCGACTTCGCGCCCTTCAGGTCGCGGAGCAGGCCCAGCGTCTTGCGGTAATTCTTGGCGACCTTGTCTTCGACGCTCCCGAGCCCCGTGTCCGCGACGGCGAGCTCGGCGAGAAGCCGGTTGCGAGCGGGCTCCATGATCGCCCAGCCGCACGCCGTCACCACATCGTCGACCTGCTCCTGTGTCCAGCGGTCGTAGATCGCTTGCGCGGCGCGCGCGCGCCCGACCAGCGCGCCGACCGACTGCCTGACCTCGTCGCGGGCTACCGCCGCGGCCATGGGCTCATTCGAGCTTGATGCCGGCCTGGCGGATCACCTCCGCCCACCGCTTCAGCTCGCTCTTCACCACGCGATCCAGCTCTTCCGGCGTGCTGCCGACCGGATCGGCGGCCTGCTCGAGGAGCTTCTGGCGGACTTCGGGCACCTGCACCGTGCGCGCCACTTCCTTCTGCATGCGCGCGATCATCGCCGGCGGCGTCTTCGCGGGCGCGAAGATGGCGTACCACGAGTCGACCTCGTAGTCGGGCAGGTTCAACGCTTCTGCGACGGTCGGCACCTCGGGCGCCGCCGGCGAGCGCTTGAGCGTGGTGACCGCGAGCGGCCTCAGCTTGCCGGCGCGCACCTGGGACATCGCAGCCGGTGCCGTGACGAAGATGAACGGCACCTGCCCGGAGATCGTGTCGGTGACCGCCGGACCGCCGCCCTTGTAGGGGATATGCACCATGTCGATCCCGGCCTTGAGCTTGAGCAGCTCGCCGGCGATGTGCGACGGCGTGCCGTTTCCGACCGACGCGAACGAGAACCGCCCGGGCTGCGATTTCGCGCCGGCGACCATCTCCTGCAACGAGTTCACCGGCGTCGCCGGGTTGGCGGCGATGAGCTGCGGCACGCTCACCAGGATCGACACCGGGACGAAATCGCGTTCGACGTCGTAGTTCAGCTTGTACAGCAGCGGATTGATCGTGTGCGACGAGAGCGTGAAGAGGTAGGTGTAGCCGTCCGGCGCGCTCTTGGCCGCCACCTCGGTGCCGACCGCGCCGCCGGCGCCGCCGCGGTTCTCGATCAGGATCGGCTGGCCGAGGCCCTTCCCCATCTCGGCCTGCACGATGCGCGCGATCACGTCGGTGCCGCCACCGGGGGGATACGGGACCAGGAACCGGATCGGCTTGTTCGGATAGTCCGACTGCGCATGCGCGCCGGCGGCGACCAGGACGAGCGCCGCCGCGGCGGCGCGGAGGCGCAACCCAAGCGCGCTCACGCGTACCCTTTGTACTTCTCGAGCATCCGCTTGGGCTTGGCAAGCGCATCGCGCCGGAATGGATCGCCGAGCTCCTTCGTGACCATCACCTCGAGGATGGTCGTCTTGCCGTCGCCCTGTGCGGCGCAAGCGTCGCGGAGCGCCGGCCCCACATCGGCGAGTTTGTCGACCACGCGCCCCTCCGCCCCCATCGCCCGCGCGATGCCGGCGAAGCTCGGGTTGTCGAGATTCACGCCGAGGAAGCGGTTGGCGTAGAAGTCGACCTGGTTCTTCTTCTCCGCACCCCACTGCCCGTTGTTGAACACCACCGCCGTCGTCGGGATCTTCTCGCGCACGCAGGTGAGTATCTCGCCGAAGCTCATCCCCCACGCGCCGTCGCCGACGTACGCGACCGCGGCACGGTCGGGCGCCGCGACCTTGCAGCCGATGATCGTCGGGAAGGCGTAGCCGCAGTTGCCGAAGCTCATCGCCGCGAACATGCTCCGCGGGCGCTCGAAGCGCAGGTACGAATTCGACACCGAGCAGATGTTTCCGATGTCGGTGGACACCATCGCATCCTTCGGCATCGCGCGCTCGAGCTCGCGCAGCATCTGGCGCGGGTGCATGCGGCCGGTGCCCTTGGCGACCTCGACGCTCCATTCGTCCTTCTCGTGCGTCCAAGCGTCGAGCTCCTTCTCCCAGTCGGCCTTCTCCTGCTTGATGGCCGCGACGCGCTCGTTGCGGTTCGCCGCACCGGTGAGGGTCTTCCCCTTCAGCCGGTCGATGAGCTCCTCGGCCGCGGCCTTCGCATCGCCGCAGATGCCGACCGAGATCTTCTTCACCAGGCCGAGCATCTTCGGATCCGCGTCGACCTGGACGATCTTCGCGTTCTTCGGCCAGTAGTCGAGGCCGTGCTGCGGCAGCGTGCCGAACGGTCCGAGGCGCGTGCCGAGCGCGAGCACCACGTCGGCCCGCGAGATGAGCTTCATCGCCGCCTTCGCACCTTGGTAGCCGAGCGGTCCGCACCAGAGCGGGTGGCTCGCCGGGAACGAATCGTTGTGCAGATAGCTCGAGGCGACGGGCGCGCCGAGGAGGTCGGCGAGCACGGCGCAGGCTTCCACGCCGCTCGACTGGATGACGCCGCCGCCGGCGAGGATGACGGGGAACTTCGCCTCGGCGAGCAGCGCCGCCGCTTCGTCCAGGCTTCGCTTCCCGCCGGCGCCGCGCTCGATCGCGAGCGGTCGCGGAATCTCGGTGTCGAGCTCGCCGTAGAAATAGTCGCGCGGGATGTTGAGCTGCGCCGGGCCCATGTCGTGCATCGCGCGGTCGAAGCAGCGGCCGGCGATCTCGGCCATGCGGGCGAGGTTGTTCACGTGGCCCTGGAACTTGGTGATCTTCGAGAAGATCGGCAGCTGGTCGGTCTCCTGGAAGCCGCCGAGTCCCAGCCCCATGCTGCCGGTTTCGGGCGTGATCGCGATCACCGGCGAGTGCGCCCAGTAGGCGGCGGCGATCGCGGTGACGAAGTTGGTGATGCCGGGACCGTTCTGTGCGATGCACACGCCGTGCCGCCCGGAGACGCGCGAGAAGCCGTCGGCCATGTGCCCGGCGCCCTGCTCGTGCACCGTCGGAATGAACCGGATGCCCGCCGCGGGAAAGATGTCGAGCGCATCCATGTACGCTGAGCCGACGATCCCGAAGACGTCGGTGACGCCGTACGAGACCAGCGTCTCGACCAGCGCCTCGGACGGCGTCATGCGGACCTTGCCCTGCACGACGATGCGACGGCTGTCGGAAAGATTGACCATGCGGCGGCCTCTCGATAGCGGGTGGATGGATTGCCAAGCTAGCACCGCGGCGTCGGCGGTGTCAAAGCGATTTCCGCCTCGTCGCCTCGCCGGATGCGGGCGCGACGGGTCGCCGGGCCGGGCGACCGGGCTCAGGCGATCTTCACTACCGCGCGGCCGCGGATCCCGCCTGCGATGAGCTTGTCACAGTGGCCTTGCAGCGCGGCGAACGGCAGCGTGTGACAGATCGCGTCCAGGTGGCGGGGGCGCAGATCGCCGCCGCGCGCCATGCGAGCCCATGCGCTGCCGCGTGTGGCGACAGGATGGTTGCCGTTGATCCCGGCGAGCGAGACCGAGCGCAGGATGAACGGATAGATCGAGGTCGCGAAGGTCTCGCCCGCGGCGTTGCCGAAGGCGCACACGACGCCGCCCTTCTTCATCGTCCGCAGCAACTGGTCGAGCGGCTCGCCGCCCACCGCATCGATAGCGCCCGCCCAGCGTTGGTCCTCGAGCGGCTTGCCCCCGGCGGCGATGGCATCGCGGCCGAGCACCTCGGATGCGCCGAGCGTCCGGAGGTAATCGACGGCGTCGGCCTTACCGCTCACCGCCGCCACCGTGTAGCCGAGGCCCGCCAGCATGTCGATCGCGAACGACGAGCACCCGCCGGTCGCGCCGGTGACTGCGACCGGCCCCTTGTCCGGCGTGACGCCGCGCCGGATGAGCTCTTCGACTGCGAGGGCCGAGGTGTAGGCGCCGATTCCCAGGGCGACGACGTCATACTCGTCGAACCCCTCGGGGATGCGCGCGACCCAGGCCGCCGGCACGCGCACGTACTCGGCGTAAGCGCCGTCGTGCCGGATGCCGAACGCCTGCCCGCCCTGCACGGTGACCGGGTCGCCGGCACGAAACGCCGGCTGCGTGGAGGACACCACCGTCCCGGACGCTTCGATGCCGGCAACGCACGGAAAGCGCTTGATCACGTTTCCGGCGCCGCTGACCGCGCGCGCATCCTTGTAGTTGACGGCGGCGTGCCTGGCCTTGATGACAACCTCGCCCGGATCCAGATCGTCCAGCGTCTGTTCGACCATGCGGCTGAAGCGCTTGCCGTTATCGCTGTACGTCCGCAACGCTTGGAATTTCATGTCGCCCGTCCCGTGTGTTGTCCTGCGTGTTGTCCTGCGTGTTGTCCCGGCTGTTTTCCAGTGTGCTGGATCACGGCGCCGGCGGCGATCAGCGCCTCGATCTCCGCGTCGGCGAAACCGAATGCCGCGAGGATCTCCCGGCTGTGCTCGCCGATCGCCGGCGGACCGCGGCGCACGCGCGCCTGCGCGTTGCGGTCGCCCACCGCCAGGCCGGGCATCCGCACCCGCCCCGCGATCGCGCTCTCGGTCTCGACGATCACGCCGTTGTGCGCGAGCTGCGGCGAAGCCAGCAGCATGTCGTAATCGGCGATCGGGCCGCAGATGATGTCGGCCGCTTCCATGAGCGTCTGCCATTCCGCCGAAGTCTTCGCTGCGAGCCGCTGCGAGAGCTCCGCCATCAGTGCCGCCCGGTTGGAGACGCGTTGCGTGTTCGTGGCGAGGTCCGGCCGGCTCGCGAGCGCCGCGTCGCCCAGTACCGCGCACAGCGCCCGCCAGCGATCCTCGTGATACGCGGCGATCATGATCCAGCCGTCCTGCGTCGGGAAGGCCTCGTTCGGCGCGGAGTACGGCGCCGCAGTGCCGGTGCGCGCGGGCATCTCGCCGGAGGAGAGGTAGGACGCCACCGCCGATTGCTGCAGCATGACGGCGCTGTTGTAGAGGTTGACGTCGAGATGCTGGCCGCGGCCCGAATGGTCGCGCGCGCGCAACGCCGCGAGCACCGCCGCCGTCGCCAGGAATCCGGTCACCATGTCCGCCGCCGGCACCAGGACCTTCATCGGCGGCGAGGTCTCGTCGCCGATGTTGCTCATCAGGCCCGATACCGCCTGCACGATGCCGTCGACACCGGGCTTGTCGCGCCACGGCCCGCTCTGGCCGTACGCCGAGACCGAGCAGAACACCACCCGCGGATTGATCGCCGACAGCGCCGCGTAGCCGATGCCGAGCCGGTCCATCACGCCGGGGCGGAAGCTCTCGAGCACCACGTCGGCCTGCGCCGCCATGCGCTCGACGAGCTGCGGGCCTTCGGCGCGCTTCATGTCGATCGCGATCGAGCGCTTGTTGCGGTTGAAGCTCATCGACACGACCGACTCGCCCGCCTGCCAGGGCGGACCGAGCTTGCGGCCGAGATCGCCGCCGGGCGCTTCGATCTTTATGACGTCGGCGCCCATGTCGCCGAGGAGCATGCCGCAGGTCGGGCCGGCGCCGACCTGCGAGAAGTCGAGCACGCGCACCCCCTCCAGGGCGTCGTCGATGCCGATGCCGCTTGCGCTCATTGATCGAGCTTCAGCCCGATGTCCCTGATCGATGTCTGCCAGCGCGCGATGTCGCGCTTCATGAGCTCGGCCATCTGGTCGGGGTCGAGGTAGCTCACCTCGAAACCCTGCGCCGTCAGTCGATCGCGCGTCTCGGGCGCCGCGAGCACCCGGGCGAAGTCGCTCGAGAGGCGGGCGACGATATCCTTCGGCGTGCCCGCCGGCGCGAGCACCGAGTACCAGAGCGGCACCTCGAAACCGGCGAGAGCCGCCTCGGCGATCGTCGGCACGGCCGGCATTGCCAGCGAACGCTTCGCCGTCGTCACGCCCAGCGCGCGCAGCTTGCCCGCTTTCACGTGCGGCTCGAGCGAGGCCAGCGTGCCGATGGCGGCCTGCACCTGCCCGGCGAGAAGGTCGGCGATGGCGGGGCCGGTGCCCTTGTACGGCACGTGCGTCACGTTCACGCCGGCGGTGTGGTTGAAGACCTCGAACGCGATGTGCTGCGGCGTGCCGGTTCCGGGGGTGCTGTGATTGAGCTTGCCCGGGCTGGCCTTTGCCAGCGCGATGAGCTCTTTGACCGTGCCCGCCGGCACCGCGGGGTTGACCACCAACACCATCGGCACCGACGCGACCAGCGCCACCGGCGCGAAATCCTTCTCGATATCGAACGGCAGCTTCGCGAACAGCCACGGATTGATCGTCACCTGGTTGGACGCTATTACGATGGTGTAGCCGTCGGGCGCGCTCCTCGCGGCGAGCTCCGTGCCGATGTTGCCGCCGGCGCCGGCGCGATTGTCGACCACCACCGGCTGACCGAGGAGCTCCGACAGCCGGGGCGCGAGCGCACGCGCGAGGATGTCATTGCCGCCGCCGGGCGGAAACGGCACGATGAAGCGGATCGGCTTGTCCGGATACTTCTGGGCGTGCGCCGCGGGCGCGGCGAGCGCGACGCAGGCGAGGAGCAGTAGCGCAGCGACTCGGGTCATGGGCTTTTGGGCGTCGGCTATTCGAACTTCGAGAAATCCGCTGCCCGCTTCTCGAAGAACGCGGTGAACGCCTCCTTGGCTTCGGGCGAGGCGAGCCGGTCCTGGAACGCCTTCGACTCCGCGGCGAGCGCGGCGTCGATCTCGCGCAGCCACCCGCGCTTCATGAGCTGCTTTGTCAGCCGCAGCGAAGCCGGCGGTTTCGCGGCGAGTTTCTGCGCCGCCGCAGCGGCGGTGTCCGCGAGCGCCGCGAGCGGCACGACCGCGTTGACCAGACCGATTTCCCGCGCCTTCGCCGCGTCGAACGGCTCGCCGAGCATCAGCAGCTCGGCCGCCCGCTGATAGCCCGCGATCGCCGGCAAGAGGAAGCTCGACGCGTTCTCCGGGCACAGCCCGAGGTTCACGAAGGGCATCGAGAAGCGGGTGCCCTCCGCGGCGTAGACGAGGTCGCAATGCGCGAGCATCGTCGTGCCGACTCCGACCGCGACCCCGTGCACGGCGGCGACGATCGGCTTCGACGCGTGGGCGAACAGATCGAGAAAGCCGAGCACCGGCCGGTTGCCGTCGTGCGGCGGGTTGGCGAGGAAATCCTGGAGATCGTTGCCGGCGGTGAAGGCGTCGCCGGCGCCGTCGACGAGCAGCACCCGCACGGCGGCGTCGCGCTCGGCCGCGACGATCGCTTCGGCGAACGCAGCGTACATCGCGCTCGTCAGCGCGTTCTTTTTCTCCGGGCGGTTCATGCGGATGCGCTGGACGGCGCCATCGCGGGAAAGCTCGATCTGACTCACGGGGAAACCTCCTCATTGCCGCTGTCAGCGCACCGGAGGCACGCGGCGCATTCAGCGCGCCAGTACGCGTCGTCACAACTATAATCGTCGCCGGACAGGAGTGGGGGAGCCGGACCAGGCGGGCGCAAGACCGGTCCGGCCGAAGTAAAGGGAGATCATATGGCACCCCAAACCCTCCCGTCCGGGGGCACCGCTGACGCACACCTCACAGCGGCGCCATTTGACGCCGACACGCAGACCCGCGACGCGGCCTTCTATCGCACCCTCGTCGAGGGCATGAACGAAGGCGTCCTCGTCCGGGACGCGACAGGCGTGATCACCTACGCGACGTGCCGGATCTTGCGCTCGACGGTGGCGAGTGCGTGCGAGACCTGGGTTGGGTGGCGTCCCTAAGTCGTGAACGCTCCGCCGCTCACGTGCAGCGTCTGACCGGTGATGTAGCGCGCGCCGGGGCCGGCGAGGAAACGCACCGCGTGCGCGACGTCCTCCGGCGTGCCGCGGCGGCCGAGCGCGCTCTCCCGCTTCCCAGCGTGCGCCGAGCGCGCCCCGCTCGCCGCGCCGCGCACGGTGTCGATCAGCCCGGGCACGACGCAGTTGACGGTGACGCCGTCGGCCGCGAGATCGTGCGCGAGCGCGCGCGTGAGGCCGACGAGCCCGGCCTTCGCCGCCACCACGTGCGGGCGGCCGGCGGCGCCGGTATGCGCGGAGAGACCGCCGATGTTCACGATCGCCCCTCCGCCCGCGCGCAGGCTCTTCAGGCAGGCCTTCGAGCAGACGAACGCGCCGTCGAGTATCACGCCGGTGATCTCGCGCCAGCGCGCGAGATCGATCTTTTCGAGCGAGGACACGTCCCGCACGGCGGCGTTGTTGACGAGGATGTCGATGCGGCCGAGGCGCGCCTCCGCCGCGTCGACCATGCGCGCCACCGCCGCCGGGTCGGTCACGTCCGCGAGAACTGCGAGCGCCCTCCCGCCGGCCGCCTCGATCTCCGCCGCAACGGCGTCGACCTCGGCCTGCGAGCGGCGCGCATTGACCGCGACGGCGGCGCCGGCCCCCGCTAGCGCCAGCGCGATCGCCCGGCCGATGTTGCGGCCCGCGCCGGTGACGAGCGCGACCCGGCCGGCGAGCTCCTGCACGTCGGCTAGCCTCGATATGGCGCGAGGTCGATCGCGCCGTCGAACGCCCGCGACGCGAACACGAGGAACTCTGCGGCGCGCTCGGGGGGCCAGCCACCGTACGCGCAGTTCAGCCGGAACTTCGCCTCGAGATCGGCGCGGGAGATCGGTTCGTGCGCGCCGCCGCGCATGTACGGTTGGCGCTCCTCGACCTCGGTGCCGTCACGCAATCGGGCGCGGATGTGCCCGGTGAACTCGTCCGGGTACGGATTCTTCGGGTCGATCACGTAGCGCACCTTCGCCGCGAGCGCGAGGAGGCGCTCCTCGCGCACGCGCTCCTCGGTGAACGCGTCGAGCCCGGCGTGCCCGAGCACGAACCCGGCGGCGATGCAGTACGGCTGGCTGAACTTCGCGGCGTAGGCGTTCGCGGGCCGCCGCTTCGCGGCGAGCGGCTCCCAGAGCCGGTGCACTGTCCCCTCCGCCGCCTCGCAGACGATCTCCACGATGTCCGCAGGGCGAACCCCGCGCGCGGCGAGCCGCTTCGCGCAGTCGATGTAGGGCGCGGTCATCGTGCCGCACGCGTACTCCTTGAACGCGATCGACTCGGTGACCCAGCGCCGGCCAAAAGCCTCGAGGAGCTTCGCCCAGTCGCCGTCGGCCGTCCGCGCGAAACCGTAGTAGAGGCCGTGCGTGCCCTCGAACACCGTGCGCGGGCCGAGGAAGCCGGCGCGGGCAAGCTCGACCGCGCGGATGCCCGACTGCGCCGCCCAGCCCGGATGCAGGCGCTTCGTCCACGCGCCTTCGGCGAGGTACTCGATGATCCCGCTCGCCATCGAGCCGGCGATGCCGAGTGCGCTCACGAACGCCGCGCGCGAGACGCGCAGCGCAGCGGCGACGGCAGCCGCGGACGCCATCGCGCCGAGCACCGCCGTGGGATGGAAGCCCGCCTTGTGGATGAGCTTCGGCGCGACCAGGCTCGCGCGGCACATCACTTCCGCGCCGACCGCGATGCCGAACAGGGCGTCGGGGCCGGCGATGCGCTGCCGCTCGGCGGCGGCCAGCACCGCCGGCACGACGACGGCGCCGGCGTGCACCGGGCCGCCTTCGAACGTGTCGTCGAAATCCTCGCCGTGCGCCGCGGTGCCGTTCACGAACGCGGCACCCGCCGAGTCGAGCGTGCGCGCGTGTCCGATCGCGGTCGACGCGCCGTCCGCCTCCCAGCCGTCGAGCGCGGCGCGGACGTAGTCGGTGCGCCGCGCGGCGACGCAGAGGCCCGCGACGTCGACGAGGAGCGACTCGACGGCCGCGCGGAGCGCCGCGGGCGCGGGCAGCGGCCGGGCCTCGTCGACGGCGGCGGCGAGGCGTTCGGCGACGGACGGCGTGGGGGTGTCGGTCATGGCGCGGCCGGCCTTTCCTGGCGTTTGACCTCGCGGCGGAGCGACAGCGCGACGACCACCGCCGCCGCGGCGAGCAGCCCGAGCGAGATCGGGTCCTGCACGAAGATACCGTGATCGCCGCCCGAGAGCACCAGCGCGCGGCGGTAGTTCGACTCGACCATGAAGCCGAGCACCACGCCGAGCACCAGCGGCAGCGCCGGGACGCCGAGCCAGCGGAACGCGTAACCGAGCACGCCGGCGCCGAGCACGAGCGCGACGTCGAAGAAGCTCGCCTCCATCGCGTAGATGCCCGACACCACGAGCGCGAGGATGAACGCCATCAGGTAGGGCTTCGGCCGGTTCACGAGCCAGAGGCAAGGCGTGAGGATCACCAGCCCGAGCAGCAGCATCGCCATGTTGGCGACGAGGAGGCCGGCGTAGAGGCCGTACACGACCTCCGGGCTCTTCTCGAAGAGCAGCGGCCCCGGGGCGAGGCCGTGCAGCAGGAAGCCGCCAAGCAGGATCGCGGCGGAGTTCGAGCCGGGGATGCCGAGCCCGAGCAGCGGGACGAGCGCCGTTCCGGTGACGACGTTGTTCGCGCACTCGGGCGCGGCGACGCCTTCGACCGACCCGTTGCCGAACTCCTCGGGGTGCTTCGACCAGCGCTTCGCTTCGTTGTACGAGAGGAAGGCCGCGATCGTGCCGCCCGCGCCCGGGGTGACGCCCTCGAACGTGCCGATCGCCGCGCCGATCGCCTGCGGCCGGAAAAGCCGCCGCCACATCCGCCAGTCGGGCAGCTTGAGACGCGCCGCCCGCGCTTCGACCTTCGCCCACGCCGGCTCGATCGCCTGCACCATCAGCTCGGTCACCGCGAAGAGGCCCACCATCACGACGATCGGGCGGATGCCGCCGAGGAGATCGGGCGAGCCGAACGTGAACCGCGCGACGCCCGAGACGGGATCCGTGCCGATGGTCGCGATCATGAAGCCGATGATCCCCGCCATCAGACCCTTCAGCAGCGACTTGCCCGAGAGCCCCGCGATCACGCTCAGGCCCAGCACGCCGAGCGCGAAGTAGGCGGGCGGCGTGAACGAGAGCGCGAAGCGCGCGAGCGGCCCGGTCGCGACCACCAGTACGAGCAGGCCGAACAGCCCGCCGACGAGCCCGGAGACGAGCGAGATGCCGAGCGCCTCGCCGCCGCGGCCCTGGCGATGCATCTCGAAGCCGTCGATCACCGTCGCCGCGGCGGCGTTAGTGCCGGGCGTGCGGATCAGGATGGCGGGAATCGAGCCGCCGTACTCGGCGCCGACGTAAACCGCCGCGAGCATGACGATGGCGCCGACCGGCTCCATGCCGTAGGTGAAAGGCAGCAGCAGCGCCATGGCAATCGACGGCGAGATGCCCGGCAGCGCCCCGCCGACGATTCCCCAGGCGACGCCGACGAACGCGGCCGGGATGGTCCAGCTCGTCGCGAGCGCTTTCCAGGCCAGCGCGAGCTCGGTCATCGCGGTTCAGCCGAGGAGCCGCGCCCAGACGCCGGCCGGCATCGCGACGCCGAGCATCTTCGCGAAGACGAGCCACAGCAGCGCCGCGCAGCCGATCGCATAGAAGAGGACGGCCGGTCGCAGCCGCTCGCCGTAGTAGAGCGTCGCCGCGGCAACGAGGAGCGCGAGCGCGAGCGGATAGCCAAGGTACGGCGCGACCGCGACATAAACGAAGCCCAGGGCGGCAACGCCGAGCGCGCGCAGGTGCGGGCCGTCGACCGCCGCCGCTCGCGAATTCACGAGCAAGCTGCGCGCGCCCAACAGGAAGGAAAGCAGCGCGAGCGCGACGGCGAGCAGCTTCGGGATGCCGCCCGCGCCGACGCCGTCGGCGAGCAGGCTCGTCGGAATCGCATCGGCGGCGGCGTAGTAGGCGCCGGCGAGCGCGAGGCCGGCCACGGCGCAGACGAGATCGCGGCGCACGGCGCCTATTTGATCACACCCAGCTCGCGCAGCGACCGGCCGACGTCGCCCGCAAAGCCCGCGGTGAACGCTGCGGCTTCCTCGTGCGCCATCAACGCCGGCACGAGGCCCTCGCGCTGGTACTCCTTCTGGTACGCGGGATCGGCGAGCGCCGCCTTGATGCCGTCGTGCCATGCCTTCAGCACGTTGGGCGGCAGGTTCTTCGGGCCGGCGAACCCGCGGAACTTGGTGACGACTACGTCGACGCCCTGCTCCTTCGCCGTCGGCAGCCCGGGCAGGCCGGGCAACCGGTTCGCCGTGAGCGTGGCGAGCAGCCGCACCTGCCCCGCCTCGATCTGCGAGACCATCTCCTGGATCTCGCCGATGCCGAGATCGAGCGTACCGTTCAGGACGTTCAGCATCTGGTCGCGCCCGCCCTCGTAGCTCACGACGATCGCCCGGGCCTGCGTCACGCGATTCAGGCGCTCCATCGCGATCCGCTCGAGCGAGGCCGGGTTCGCCGCGCCCCAGCGCGCCTTGCCGCGATTCCTGCTCGCGAACTCGATCGCTTCGGCGAGCGTGCGATGCGGCGACTGCGCGCGCGTGTACAGCACCTCGGGGTCGTAGAACACGGTGACCACCGGCATCAGGCTGTCGTAGCCGAACTGCGGCTTGCTGAGGAGCGTCGTCTGGATGTAGGTCGGCGTGGTGACGTAGAGCATCGAGCCGTCCGCCGGCGCCTGCGCGACCCGCGCCACCGCGCGTGCGCCGCTGCCGCCGGTGACGTTCTCGATCGCGAAGCTCACGCCCATCTTCGGGCCAAGGTACTTCGCGAGCGTGCGCACGAAGACGTCGCTGCCGCCGCCGGGGCTAGAGTGGGTGACGAGGGTCACGGCCGGGACCGGATACGAACCCTGCGCCCACGCGGCGGGGGTGGCGAGCGAAACGACGAACGAGAGCGCGAGCGCTGCTGCGGGACGGCGTACCACGGTCTCCTCCGCGCTCGACACTAGCACAGCCGGCGCGGCGCGCTAGGCGCGGCGGGAGATCACTTGAAGACGTCCTTGATGAGCAGGTCCGGGAGCCAGGTCGCGAGGCCCGGGAAGAAGATCACGAGCAGCAGCACCGTCAGGTCGCCGACGAAGAAGGGGATCGTGCCCTTGCGGTGAACTGTCTAGGCCGCAGGCAGCTTGTAGTCCTTCATCTGCTGCCGCAGCGTGAGCTTCGACAGCTTCCCGGTCGCGGTGTGCGGCAGCTCGGCGACGAAGACGACATCGTCGGGAATCATCCACTTCGCGACCTTGCCGTCGTAGAACGCGAGCAGCGCCTCGCGCGTCACCTCGGCGCCGGATTTCTTCACCGCGACGACGATCGGCCGCTCGTCCCACTTCGGGTGGCGCACGCCGATCACCGCGGCCTCGGCGATCGCCGGATGCGCGACCGCGATGTTCTCGAGCTCGATCGTGCTGATCCACTCGCCGCCCGACTTCACCACGTCCTTCGAGCGGTCGGTGATCTGCATGAACCCGTCCGGATCGATCGTGGCCACGTCGCCGGTGGGGAACCAGCCGTCGCGGAGCGGACTTCCGCCCTCGTCCTTGAAGTAGCCGCTCGTGATCCACGGCCCGCGCACCATCAGGTCGCCGAACGCTTTGCCGTCGTGCGGCAGGCGCTTCCCGTCGCCGTCCACGATCGCCATCTCGACGCCGTAGATCACCCGGCCCTGCTTGCAAAGCAGCGCGAACTGCTCCTCCGGCGGGAGCGCGAGCTGGTTGCCCTTGAGCGTGCACAGCGTTCCGAGCGGGCTCATCTCGGTCATGCCCCAGGCGTGCTGGCAGTGCACGCCGTAGCCCTCGTCGAACTCGCGGATCATCGCCGGCGGCGCGGCGGAGCCGCCGACGATCGCCCGCTCGAGCGTGGAGAACTTGAGGTCGTTCTGACGCATGTAGCCGAGCAGCCCCAGCCACACCGTCGGCACCCCGGCCGTCACGGTGACCCGCTCCGCCTCGAACAGCTCGTAGAGACTCTTGCCGTCGAGACCCGCGCCGGGGAAGACGACCTTGCAGCCGTTGAGCGGCGCGAGATACGGGATGCTCCAGGCATTGACGTGGAACATCGGCACCACCGGCAGGATCGTCATTCGCGCGGACGCCGCGAACACGTCCGGCAGCGACGCGGCGTACGCGTGCACGATCGTCGAGCGATGCGTGTAGAGCACGCCTTTCGGGTTGCCGGTCGTACCGGAGGTGTAGCAGAGGCCCGCGGCGGTCCATTCGTCGAAGCGCGGCCAGTCATACGCGCCGTCTTCGGCGGCCAGCAGCTCTTCGTAGCAGAGGAGGGTCGGTATGTCGGCCTTGGGCATGTGCGCCCGGTCGGTCATCGCGATCCAGCCGCGCACGCTCTTGCATTGCGGCGCCAGCTTCTCGACGAGCGGCGCGAACGTGAGGTCGAAGAAGACGTACTTGTCCTCGGCGTGCGCCACGATGTAGGCGAGCTGCTCGGGGAAGAGCCGCGGGTTCACGGTGTGGATCACCGCGCCCATGCCGGACACGCCGAAATAGAGCTCGAAGTGCCGGTAGCCGTTCCAAGCGAGCGTGCCGACGCGGTCGCCCGCCTCCACGCCGAGCCGCGCGAGCGCCTGAGCGAGCTGTCGCGCGCGCCGGTGGGCGTCGCGATAGGTGTAGCGATGGATCGGGCCCTCGACCGTCCGCGAGACGATCTCGGTGTCGCCGTGGAACTTGTCAGCATGCTCGATGAGCGACGACACGAGCAGCGGTACGTCCATCATGAGGCCGCGCAGCATGAGTCTTCCTCCGGGGGTGGGCGGCGTGCGAGCGGCAAGTTTCACTGCGCCCCTGCGGAGTGTCAACCGCACGAGGAAATCGCCGCTACGGAAGCGCTGCTTTCTCTGGTTCCGGCATGCGAGGGTACACGCCTCCTCGTTGCACCCGTGGAAAGGAGAGCTGCGCGAGAGCGCCGCGCTTCTTTCTACCGCAAGCCGAGGAAGTACTGCCGCGAGTCGCCGTCGACCGCATCGCGCAGCTTGCCGCGCGCGCGATGCAGCAGGACCCACAGGTTGCCCGGGGTGATCCCGAGCGCGGCGCACACCTCGTCGGTGTCGCGGCCGTCGATCGCGTGCATCGCAAAAGCGCGCGCCATCTGCGCGGGCATCCCGCCGAGATGGGCGGAGAACGCGTCCCAGAAGCGCTTGCGCGCGAGCGCGTACTCCGGGTCGCAACCGACGCAAGGCGCGCCGCTGCCGGCGCCGGCGGGGAGCTCGTCGAGGTCGAACGCAGCCGGCGCGCCGTCCTCGTCGACGCCGGCGGCGGCACGCGGCTCGCGCGCACGCCGTCGGTACTCGTCCATGACTTTGTGCTTCAGGATGCCGGTGAGCCAGGTCCGCATGCCGCTGCGGCCTTCGAAGCGGCCGGGCGAAGCGAGCGCGGCGGCGAGCGTGTCCTGCACCGCGTCGTCCGCGGCGACCGGGTCGCGCAGCTCCTTGAGCGCGAAGCGGTAGAGATGCTGCCGGTGCGACGCGATATCGGTGACGAGGAACTCGGGATCGAATCTCATGGCGGTCTCCAGGTGCGGTCGTGGTCGGTGTCAATGGACGGTGTCGGCCGTCGCGAACGCGGCCGGAAGCTCGATCAGGAAGCGCACGGCGCCGCCCGCGCGGGCGAGGACGTGGGGACGGCAGCGATCGGGCTGAACGCGGCAGGCGCGGAGCTGCTCGGCGACGCGCCGCGCGGCGGGGCTCGCCGCGCGCAGCGCGATGTACGGCGAAGCCGCGAGCACCGGGCCGGTGAGCGTCACGACCTGCGCGCGCTGCGGGGCGACGAAGTCCGCGACGGCGAGGCGCGTCACCTCGCCGAGCGCGCCGCCGCCCGCGGCGAGGCCGGCGACCCGGCCGTCGACCGCGAGAGCGAGGAGCGTGAGATCGAACCGCGGCAGCTCGCCCTCGGCGAGCCCGAAGAACGCCGCCAGCTCGTGCTCGTAATCGGCGGCGGCGCGCACCGCCTCGCGGGCGGCGGCCGGCCGGAAGTGGAGCTGGTGCGCCGCCACCGGCAACCGGGCCGCGATCGTCTGCGCGAGCGCGCCGCCGCCATAGCGCGCCGCGTCGAACGCGGTGTCGGCGAGGAAGAGATGCGCGCTCGGCCAGATCTCCGGCGCACGGAGCGCCGCGGCGGCAAGCGCGTCGAGGACCGCCGGGGTAAGGAACGCGGGGGACAGCGCGACGGCGAAGCGTCCGTGCCGCGCGAGCGCGCTGCGGCCCGCGTCGACGACGAGGCTGGCCGCCTCGCGGGCGATCGCCGCGGGGTCGCCGATCACCAGGCCGTCGCGGGTCACGCTCGCTCCGATGTCGTGTGGTTTCATGGAGCGAATCGTCGTCCGCGGCGGCGCGCGGCGGTATCCGGAGCGACGCGCAAACGCGCGGCGGCCGCTGCGGAGGCCGGTCGTGGTTTCTACGTAGTCGCCGGCCTGTGCCTGCGTAGTCGCACGAGTGACGGTGGGAAACCCACGCTGCTAGAGTAAGTACGCGAGAACGGTGTGATCGAATGAGCCTTCCTCGGGAACCCAGCCTGCCGACGCCCGCCGCGGCGCCACGCCGCGCGGGCTGGATGCTCGCGCAGTCAGCGGCACTCGCCGCCGGCTACTGGATCGCCGGCATGGCGGCGTTCGCGCTCTTCCCTCTCGACGGCGGCATCGCGGCCATGTGGCCGTCCGCGGGCATCGCGCTCGCCGCGCTGGTCGCCTGGGGCCCGAGAGTCGCGCCCGGGCTGGTTGCAGGCGCGGTCGCGGTCGGCTTTTCGGTCGGACTGCCGCCCGCGGCGGCGCTCGGCGCCGCCGCGCTCGCTACCGCCGAGCTCCTCCTCGGCTGGTGGCTGCTCGTGCGCGTGGCGCGCTTCGACCGCTCGCTCGCACACCTGCGCGACGTACTGGCGTTTCTCGTCTTCGGCGCGATCGCGGGACCGGCCGCGGGATCGCTCGTCAAGGCGGTCTCGCTCTGGCTGCAAGGTGCCGCGGTATGGGCCGAGCGCTCGACGCTCGTCTGGGTCGCGGGGCTGGGCGAAGCGGTCGGGATCCTGATCGTCGCCCCGGTCGTCTGGACCTGGCTCGACCGCCGGCCGGCGCTGCCCATGCCGCGTCGCGCCGAGCTCGCCGCGATGGCATTCGCCACGCTCACGGTCTCGGTGCTGATCTTTGCCGGCCAGTCGACCCCGATGATGGCGGTCGAGCCGCTCCCGTATGCGGTGTTCCCGCCGCTGTTCTGGGCGGCGCTGCGGTTCGAGAGCCGCGCGGCGGCCACCGCGCTCCTCGCCGTCGGCGCCATTGCCGTCTGGTGCACCGCGCACCGAATGGGGCCCTTCGGCGCCGGGGACATGGTGCGCAACCTCGGCTCGCTTTACGTCTTCCTCGCGGTGGCGGCGGTATCGACCATGCTGATCGCGGTGGTGCTGGGCGAGCGCGAGCGCGCCGTCGCGCAGATCCGCGAAAGCGAGGCGCGCTACCGCATGCTGGTCGAGCGGATGAACGAAGGCCTGGTGCTGCAGGATCCGGACGGGGTGATGACCTACGTCAGCGACCGCTTCTGCGAGATCATCGACCGGCCGCGGGAATCGCTGCTCGGCAGAAGGGCGCTCGACTTCGTCGCGCCGGACCACGAGGCGCATTGGCACCAGCAGCACGAGAAGCGTCGGCAAGGCATCGCCGAGTCGTACGAGACCGCCATCCGGAAGGGCAACGGCGAGGTCATGGACGCCTTCGTCTCGCCGCGGCCGCTCTTCGACGCCGGCGGGCGCTACACCGGGAGCTTCGCGCTTCTGATGGACATCACCGAGCGGCGCAGCGCCGAGCGCGCCCTGCGCGAGAGCGAGGAGAAGCTCCGCCTCATCGTCGAGAACCTCACCGAGCTCGTGCTCAAGCTCGACGGCGACCGCCGGATAGTATTCGCGAGCCCGTCGTACCTCGCGTACTTCGGCACCAGCGAGGCCGACGTCCTCGGGCGCCCGGTCGACATCCACATCCACGAGGACGACTGGCCGGCGACCGCCGCAGCGCGCGCATCGGTCGCGGCACCTCCCTATGTCATGACGGTCGAGCACCGCGTGATGACCCCGGACGGCTGGCGCTGGCTCGCGTGGTCGGCGCGCGGGATCGTCGATGCGAACCGCCGGCTGACGGCGATCGTCGCGGTGGCGCGCGACGTCACCGCGCGCCGCCGGGCCGAGGAGCAGGCGCGCCAGCACCTGCAGAGCCTCGCGCACGTCGCGCGGGTGAGCTCGATGGGCGAGATGGCGAGCGCGATCGCGCACGAGATCAACCAGCCGCTCACCGCGATCGCGAACTACGCCTCCGCGAGCCTCCGCATGCTTCGTTCCGGCACCACCGCGCAGGACGAGATCCTCGAGGCCCTCGCCCGGGTGGCGAGCGAGGCCGAGCGCGCCGGCGAGGTCGTGCGCCACATGCGCAGCTTCGTGCGCGGCGACGAGGGCCGCGCGCAGGAGGTCGAGGCGAACTTCCTGGTGAACGAGGTCGTGCGCCTCGCTGCGCCGGAGGCCCGCCAGAACGGCGTCGACCTCGACACGCGGCTCGAGACCGGGCTGCCGGTGGTGCTCGCCGATTCGATCCAGATCCAGCAGGTGCTGCTCAACCTGGTGCGAAACGCGACCGAGGCGATCACGATGGCGGGCGCCGAGGAGCGCCGCATCCAGCTCTCGACCCGCGCCGGCGTCGACGGACAGATCGAGATCGCAGTCGCCGATACCGGACCCGGGCTCGCGGCCGCCGACCTGGAGAAAGTGTTCGAGCCGTTCTACACCACCAAGCCCGAGGGCATCGGCATCGGGCTCGCGCTCAGCCGCTCGATCGTCGACGCGCACGGCGGCAAGCTGTGGGCCACCGTGAACGCCGGGCCCGGCGTCACCTTCCATCTCACCTTACCGGTCGCCCATGAGCGAGAAAACGCCTGACGCATTGATCCACGTCGTCGACGACGAGCCGGCGATCCGGGATTCGCTCGCGATGCTCCTCCGTTCGGTCGGCCTCGCCACCCGCACTTACGCGAGCGCGCAGGCGTTCCTCGACGGATTCCAGCCGGCCGCCAACTCTTGCGTCCTCGCCGACGTGCGCATGCCGGGCATGAGCGGGCTCGAGCTGCAGGAGGCGCTGCGCGCGCGCCAGATGAAGGTGCCGGTCATCATCCTCACCGGCCACGGCGACATCTCTATGGCGGTGCGCGCGATGAAGGCCGGCGCCGCGGATTTCATCGAGAAGCCGTACAACGACCAAGTCCTGATCGATGCTGTGCACCGCGCGCTCGCGGCGAGTCGCGGGATCGACACCCGGCCGGCCGCCGACCGCGAGGCGGTCGAGGCGCGTGTAGGCACGCTCTCGCCGCGCGAGCGCGAGGTGATGCAGCTCGTGATCGAGGGCAAGCCGAACAAGGTGATCGCGACGCGGCTCGGGCTCTCCACCCGCACCGTCGAGGTCCATCGCGCGAAGGTGATGGAGAAGATGCAGGCGGCCTCCCTCGCGGAGCTCGTGCGCATGGCGCTGACCGCTGGGCTGTCCGCCGGCTGATTTTCTTTCCGCCCCTGCGAAGCGGCAGGCGTGAAGCCGGCGAGGTAGCCGCGTGGAACTGCGCGCGATTGCGGGCGGTCCGCGCGCGGGCTGTTCGCCACGCGTGGCCGCGGCGCGGATCATCGCGCGGACGCGGCTCGCGCGGGCGATCGAGGGCGCGGGCGGCGCATGCGCCGCCGGTGTAAGCGCCCCGCTCGCCGCGCGACTAACGGTCGGCCTCGAGCACTCGGAGCACTCGGGAGCTCCCCTCAACCCACTACAGACAGGAGACTGACGATGAAACGCATGCAAGGTGCCCTCTCGGCGCTCGCACTCGGGCTCGCCCTCGGCTTCGGCCAGGCGGCGCAGGCGCAGCCGACGCTGGAGCTCGAAGGCAAGATCATGACCCAGATGAAGTCGATGAAGATGGTCGACAAGGACGGCATGATCACGAAGAAGGACGCCATGACCGTCCTCGAGAAGAAGTTCGACGCGATGGCCAACGGCGGCCGGATGACGGCCGCGGAGTTCGCCGCGTTCGCGAAGGCGATCGGCGAAGGCAGCGTCAGCCCGTAACGGTACCGCGCACCGTTGGTCCCCCGCCACGGGGCGGGCCCGAAGCGCGCGCTTCGGGCTCGTTCCGTCTCGTCGCGTCGACCCCGCTTCCTTCGGTTCTTTTGACGCGCGCTTTCCCGCGCGCGCCGCGCTTGCCCCGGCGCTCCCCTTTCTCTACCATCGATTCCGCCCAGCTCGCGCGCGCCCGGCGCGCGCGGCCGACGTCGATAACAAACCGCTTTCCGCGAGGAAGCGCCCACCCGGAAGAGGAGGTCACATGTTCGCGCGCGCACTTCGTACGCTCGTCCTTGCCGCGTCGCTCGCCGCGCTCCCCGCTGCAGCGCAGCAGGTGGTGCGGCTGGCCTACGTCGATCCGCTCTCCGGCGCGTTCGCGAACACCGGCGAGCACGGCCTGAAGCATTTCCAGTTCGTGGCCGAGGAGCTCAATCGCAAGCACGCCGCCGGCGCCTTCAAGCTCGAGGTCGTCGGGTTCGACAACAAGGTGAGCCCGCAAGAAAGTCTGAATCAGCTCAAGAAGATCATCGACAGCGGGATCCGCTACGTCATCCAGGGCCAGGGCTCGTCGGTGGCGCTCGCGCTGGCCGATGCGATCGAGAAGCACAACGAGCGCAACCCCGGGACGGAGATCCTCTACCTCAACTATGCGGCGGTCGATCCCGATCTCACCAACTCGAAGTGCAGTTTCTGGCATTTCCGGTTCGACGCCAACAGCGACATGAAGATGGAGGCGCTCACGACCTTCCTCGCGCAGGACCAGAAGATCAAGAAGGTCTACCTCATCAACCAGAACTACTCGTTCGGCCAGGCCGTCGCGCGCGCGGCCAAAGCCGACCTCGCGCGGAAACGCCCCGACATCCAGATCGTCGGCGACGATCTGCATCCGCTCGGGCAGGTGAAGGATTTCGCCCCGTACGTCGCCAAGATCAAGGCCGCGGGCGCCGACACCGTCATCACCGGCAACTGGGGCAACGACGTGACGTTGCTCATCAAGGCGGCGAAGGACGCCGGCCTCAACGTGGACTTCTACACCTACTACGCCGGCGGGATCGGCACCACGACCGCGATGGGCGACGCCGGCATTGGCCGGGTGAAGCAGATCACCGAGTGGCATCTCAACGTGCCGACCAAGGAGACCGACCGGCTCGCGGGCGAATTCAAGAAGAAGTACAACCAGGACTACTACTTCTTCCGCGCCAACACCACGCTCGCGATGCTCGCCGAGGCGATGAAGCGCACCAAGTCCGCCGACCCGAAGACGGTCGCGAAGGCGTTGGAGGGCATGCGCTTTCCCACCGAGCTCGGCGAGGTCGAGATGCGCGCCGCCGATCACCAGCTGATCCAGCCGCTCTTCATCTCGACGATCGAGCGCGCCGCGGCGAAGGGCGGACCGAAGGAGGTGAAGCACGACCTGGAAGGCACCGGCATGGGCTTCCGCACCGACGCGAAGATCGAGGGCTACGTGTCGGCGCAGCCGACCTCCTGCCAGATGAAGAGGCCGTGACCGGCAGGATCCGGGATCCGGGCCATACGACAGCCGCCCATCGCGGCTGTTTTTTCGTCCGCAGTGCATCGCCGCGAGGCTGAACCCGCCGCCCGCATGGAGTTCTTCCTCATCACCCTCCTGAACGGCGCGAGCTACGGGCTCCTGCTGTTCATGCTGTCCTCGGGGCTCACGCTCATCTTCTCGATGATGGGCGTGCTCAACTTCGCGCACGCGAGCTTCTACATGCTCGGCGCGTACTTCGCCTACGCGATCAGCGCGCGGATCGGCTTCTGGCCGGCGCTCGTGCTGGCGCCGCTCGCGGTCGGCGCGGTAGGAATGGCGGTCGAGCGCTGGGGCCTGCGCGCGGTGCACAAGCACGGCCACGTCGCCGAGCTCCTCTTCACCTTCGGGCTCGCCTACCTGATCGAGGAGTTCGTGCACCTCGTGTGGGGGCGGCCGCCCGTCGACTATCGAATCCCGGCCGCGCTCGACGGGCCGCTGTTCACGATCTACGGGACCTCGTTTCCGATCTACCGCGGCTTCATGATGCTGGTGTCGGTCGGCATGCTCGCGGCGCTCTATCTGGCGCTTACGCGCACCCGCATCGGGCTCGTCATCCAGGCGTCGCTCACCCACCCGCACATGGTCGAGGCGCTCGGGCACGACGTGCCGCGCGTATTCATGCTGGTGTTCGGCGGCGGTGCCGCGCTCGCCGGTCTCGCCGGCGTCATCGGCGGCAACGCGTTCGTCACCGAGCCCGGCATGGCGGCGCTCGTGGGCGCGATCGTGTTCGTGGTGGTCGTCGTCGGCGGCATGGGCTCGCTCGCCGGCGCGTTCGTCGCCTCCCTTCTGATCGGCTGTCTGCAGACCTTCTCCGTCGCGCTCGACTGGTCGGTGGCGGGCGCGCTCGCGGGGCTCGGGTTCGAGCTGCCGCCCGGACGCTTCCTGAGCCAGCTCGCGAGCATCACCGTGTCGCAGGCGGCGCCGGTGCTGCCCTACCTGCTGATGGTGCTGATGCTCGTCTTCCGCCCGCGGGGGATCATGGGAACGCGCGAGTCGTGACGACGCGCGTGCTGCGCTTCGCGCCGCTCGACCTTGGTCGCTGGCTCGTTTGGGGCGGCACCGCCGCGGTGCTCCTCGCGGCGCCGCACCTCTTCACCCAGGGCTTCGCGCTCACCCTGATGAGCCAGATGGGCATCATGGTGATCTTCGCCCTTTCCTACAACATGCTGCTCGGCCAGAGCGGGATGTTGTCGTTCGGGCACGCGGTGTACTCGGGGCTGGGCGCGTACTTCGCGGTGCACGCCCTCAACCTGATCGGCAAGGGTGCGCTCGCGCTGCCGGTCGCGGCGCTGCCGCTGGTCGGCGGCGTATTCGGCGCTCTCTTCGGTGTGATCTTCGGCTGGGTCACGACGCGCAAGTCCGGCACGACGTTCGCGATGATCTCGCTCGGCATCGGCGAGCTGGTCGCGGCGTGCTCGCTGATGCTTCCCGGGTTCTTCGGCGGCGAGGGGGGAGTGACGGCCAACCGTACCGCAGGGCCGCCATTTCTCGGCCTCACTTTCGGCCCCGCGATCCAGGTCTACTACCTGATCGCCGTGTGGACGTTTGCGTCGATGGCGGCGATGTACGCGCTGACGCGCACGCCGCTCGGCCGGATTGCTAACGCGGTGCGCGACAACGCCGAGCGCGCCGAGTTCATCGGCTACGACACGCAGACGGTGCGCTTTCTGCAGCTCGTGCTGTCGGCGTTCTTCGCCGGCGTGGCGGGCGGGCTATCGGCGATCAACTTCGAGATCGTTACCGCCGAGAACGTCGGCGTCATGCGGTCCGGGGGCGTCCTGCTCGCGACGTTCATCGGCGGCGTCGGGTTCTTCTTCGGCCCGGTGATCGGCGCGATCGTGTTCACGTTCTTCATCGTCTGGATCGCGAACGTGACGAAGGCCTGGCTGCTGTACCTCGGACTCTTCTTCGTCGGCATGGTGCTGTTCGCCCCGGGCGGCATCGCGAGCCTGATCGTCGCGAATCTCCAGGCGGCGCGGGCCGGGCTCTTGAAGCCACTGCTACCCGCCTACGGCGCCCTCGCGCCGCCGGGCTCGTCGCGCTCGCCGGCTTCGTCGCGCTGGTCGAGATGCTCTATCACCTCGAGCTGGAGGCGGTGAACGACCCGGTGCTGCGGCTGGTCGGGCTCGGACTGGACGTGAGGACGGTGGCGCCGTGGATCATCGCGGCGCTCGTGCTCGCCGCCGGTGCCGCGCTGTACCACCGGGCTTGGCGGCGGTTCCGCGCCCGCTGGGAGGCCTTGCAGGAAAACGCGGGCACGGCATGACGGCGATCGAGCTGCGCGGCATCCACAAGAGCTTCGGCAAGACGCCGGTGATCACCGGCGTCGATCTCGCGATCGCGCGCGGCGAGCGGCACGCGATCATAGGTCCGAACGGCGCCGGCAAGTCGACGCTCTTCAACCTCGTCAGCGGCCGCTATCCGGTGACGCGCGGCACGATCCATCTCAATGGCGAGGACGTCACCGGGCTGCCGCCGTTCCGGATCAACCGCAAGGGCCTCGCGCGAAGCTTTCAGGTCACGAACATCTTCCACCGGCTGTCGGTGTTCGAGAACCTGCGCTGCGCGGTGCTGTGGTCGCTCAGCTATCGCTACTCCTTCTGGCACCGTTTGAGCGGCCTCGCGGACGCGCGTGAGCGCGCCGAGCGGGTGATGGAGGAGATCGGGCTCGCGCGCCGGCGCGAGACGCTCGCCGGCGTGCTGTCGTACGCCGAGCAGCGCGCGCTCGAGATCGGCGTCACCATCGCGGGCGGGGCGCAGGTCATCCTGCTCGACGAGCCAACTGCCGGGATGAACCGATCGGAAACCGCCGCGGCGGTCGCGCTGATCCGCAAGGTCACCGAAGGCAAGACGCTCGTCATGGTCGAGCACGACATGAGCGTCGTGTTCGACCTTGCCGACCGCGTGACGGTGCTCGTTTACGGCGAAGTGATCGCGAGCGACCGGCCGGCGGCGATCCGGGCGAACGCGCGGGTGCAGGAAGCGTACCTGGGGACCGCGCATGCTTGAGGTCAGAGACCTGCACGCCTTCTACGGGAAGAGCCACATCCTGCATGGCGTCGGGCTCGCAGTTGCCGCGGGCGAATGCGTGAGCCTGATCGGGCGCAACGGCGTCGGGCGTTCGACCACGATCAAGGCGATCATGGGGATGGTCGAGGCGCGCGGGTCGGTGCGGTTCAAGGGCGAGGAGATCCTCGGCGTCGAGACCTTCCGGATCGCGCACAAGGGGCTCGGCTACGTGCCGGAGAACCGCGACGTCTTTCCCACCCTCACGGTCGCGCAGAACCTCGCGCTCGGGTTGAAGGATGTGGGGCGCAAGGGTCGTTGGTCGGCGGCCGACATGTACGAGCTGTTTCCGCGGCTGGCGGAGCGGCGCGATGTCCAGGCCGGCGTTCTGTCCGGCGGCGAGCAGCAGATGCTGACCCTCGCGCGGACGTTGATGGGCGACCCCGACCTGATCATGGTCGACGAGCCGACCGAGGGGCTCGCGCCGAAGCTGGTGGAGCTGGTGGCCGAGCTCTTTCGTGAAATTAAGCGGCGCGGCGTGGCGCTGCTGCTCGTGGAGCAGAAGCTTGCGATCGCGCTGGATCTATCCGAGCGCCTGTATGTGATGGGGCACGGGCGGATCGTCTTCGAGGGGACGCCGGCGGCGTTACGCGGAGATGCTGCGATTCGGCGGGAGTGGTTGGAGGTTTAGCGTCGTCGCCTGCAATTTCAGTGCTGAAGGCCTTGGGCACAGCGCGACGGGGTAGCGCGTGCCTTTGAGCCGGCGATGGGCTGCTCGAGTTCGAGTCGGACACGCGCTGCCGATGACGAGGGCGCCCGCGGGCACCGCGGAGGGTTCCGCTACAATGCCCGCTCCCCGTTTCGCGTCCCGCCATGGACTGGATCCTGCTCATCATTGCCGGCGTGCTCGAGATCGGCTGGGCAGTCGGCTTGAAGTACACCGACGGCTTCACACGCCTCTTGCCAACCGTGTGGACCGTGGCTGCGATGATTGCGAGCATCGTCATGCTCGCGCTCGCGCTGAAGACGATCCCGGTCGGCACCGGCTATGCGGTGTGGACCGGCATCGGCGCCGCGGGCACGGCGATCGTCGGCATCGTCCTGTTCGCCGAGCCAGCGACGGTGCTGCGGCTCGGGTGCATCGCGCTGATCCTCGCGGGGGTCGTCGGGCTCAAGTTCGCGTCACCGCAATGAACCCCACCGGAGCCGCCATGACCGCACCCGTCACGGGCACAGCCCACTACTCTGTCGACGGCGATGTCGCCGTGATCACGCTCGAGAATCCGCCGGTCAACAGCCTGGCGCACGCCTTGCGTCAGGGCATCGCCAGCGGCCTCGACAGGGCGCTCGCGGACCCGGCGGTCAAGGCGATCGTCCTGACCGGCGCGGGCAACGCCTTTTCCGGCGGCGCCGAGATCCGGGAGTTCAATACGCCCGCGTCGGCGGCGACCCCAAACCTACGCGAGATCATCGCGACGCTCGAGGCAGCTCCGAAGCCGGTGATCGCTGCGATCCACAAGGTGGCGATGGGCGGCGGGCTCGAGCTCGCGCTAGCCTGTCACTACCGTCTCGCCGCGCCCGGCGCGCAGCTCGCGCTGCCAGAAGTGAAACTCGGCATCCTCCCCGGCGCCGGCGGCACGCAGCGCCTGCCGCGAGCGATCGACGCCAAAGCGGCACTCGACATGATCGTGTCGGGCAATCCGGTTCCTTCCGACAAAGCGCCGCCCGGGCTGATCGACGAGATCGTGTCCGGGGAGCTTCTTCCGGCCGCGGTGGCCTTCGCGCGCAAGGCCGTCGCCGAGAAGCGGCCGCTGCGCCGGCTGCGCGACGAGCGAGTCAGGCTCGACGGAGACTCTGTCGCGTTCTTCGCCGAGACGAGAAAGCGGGTCGCGAGAGAGTCGCGCGGGTTCCCCGCGCCGCCCAAGATCGTCGAGTGCGTCGAAGCGGCCGTGAAGCTGTCCGCCGACGAAGGCCTGAAGTTCGAGCGTGCACGGTACGAGGAGCTGGTCGTCACCAGCGAGTCGAAGGCGATGCGGCATGCGTTCTTCGGCGAGCGCGCGGCGGCGAAGATCCCCGACGTTCCCGAATCCACGCCGGTGCGCGAGGTGAAGAAGGTGGCGATCATCGGCGCCGGGACGATGGGCGGCGGCATCGGAATGGCGTTCGCGAACGCCGGCTTCCCGGTCACGCTTCTCGAGGTGAAGCAGGAGGCGCTCGACCGCGGCCTCGACACGATCCGCAAGAACTACGCGGCCACCGTCGCCAAGGGCCGGCTCCCGGAAGACGAGATGGACAAACGCATGGCGCGGTTCTCGACCGCGGTCACCTACGAGGCGATCCGCGATGCCGATCTGGTCATCGAGGCGGTGTTCGAGGACATCGGCGTCAAGGAAGGCGTGTTCAAGCAGCTCGACGAGACGATGAAGGCGGGCGCGATACTCGCCAGCAATACCTCGACACTCGACCTGAACCGGATCGCCGCGTTCACCAAGCGGCCCGGGGACGTGATCGGCATGCACTTCTTCAGCCCGGCGAACGTGATGCGGCTGCTGGAGGTGGTGCGCGGCGAGCAGACGTCGAAGGACGTGCTCGCGACCGTGATGCAGATCTCGAAGAAGATCAGGAAGCTCGGCGTCGTCTCGGGCGTGTGCGACGGATTCATCGGCAACCGGATGCTCGAGGAGTATCTGCGCCAGGCCTACTTCCTCGTCGAGGAAGGCGCTTCGCCGCAGCGGGTCGACAAGGCGCTACAGGACTGGGGGCTCGCGATGGGTCCGTTCGCGATGATGGACATGGCGGGGCAGGACATCGGCTGGCACATCCGCAAGCGCCGCCGCGCGGAGGATCCGGTGCGCCAGATTTATCCGGCGTGGCTCGACCGCATCTGCGAGCAGGGCCGCTTCGGCCAGAAGACCGGCAAGGGCGTCTACAAGTACGAACCGGGCTCGCGGACGCCCATACCGGACCCGGAGATCGAACAACTGATCGTCGCGTACGCGAAGGAGGTCGGCATCCAGCGCCGCGCCGTGAGCGACGGGGAGGTCGTCGAGCGCTGCATGTTCGCGCTCGTCAACGAAGGCGCGAAGATCCTCGAGGAGGGCATCGCGCTCCGCGCGAGCGACATCGACATGGTGTATCTCACGGGTTACGGCTTCCCGGTCTACCGCGGCGGACCGATGTTCTACGCCGACACGGTCGGGCTGCCGAAAGTGGTGGCGGCGATGGGGAAGTACGCGCAAGGGCGGAACGGGCAGTTCTGGAAGCCCGCCCCCCGTCTCGACCGCCTCGCGGCCGAGGGAAGAACGTTCAACTAAGCGAGCGAGGAGCGAAGCCATGACCGAAGCAGTGATCGTCTCGACCGCCCGCACGCCGCTCTGCAAGTCGTGGCGCGGCGCGCTCAACCTCACCCACGGCGCGACCATGGGCGGTCACGCGGTGAAGCACGCCATCGAGCGGGCGCAGGTCGACCCGGCCGAGATCGAAGACGTCCTCATCGGCTGCGCGAACCCCGAGGGCGCGACCGGATGGAACATCGCCCGCCAGATCGCGATCCGCGCCGGCTGCCCGGTCACGACCTCCGGCCTGACGGTGAATCGCTTCTGCTCCTCAGGGCTGCAGACGATCGCCCTCGCCGCGCAGCGGATCATGACCGGCGAAGGCGAGATTTACGCCGCCGGCGGTGTCGAATCGATTTCCTGCGTCCAGAACGAGATGAACAAGCACATGTTCACGGAGGAGTGGCTGACTCGGCACCAGCCGGAGATCTACTGGCCGATGCTTCAGACCGCGGAATACGTCGCGAAGAAGTACGGCATCCCGCGCGACGCCCAAGATCGCTACGGCGTCCAGAGCCAGCTCCGCGCCGCCGCCGCCCAAGAGGCGGGGAGGTTCAAGGACGAGATCGCGCCGATCACGACCAAGATGAAGGTCGTCGACAAGACGAGCGGCGCCGAAACGGTGAAGGAGACGACCGCCTCGCGGGACGAGGGCATCCGTCCCGACACCACCTACGAAGGCGTGTCCTCGATCAAGCCGGCCATAGAAGGCGGCGTGATCGCCGCCGGCAACGCGAGCCAATTCTCCGATGGCGCCTCGGCCTGCGTCGTGATGAGCGACAAAGTCGCCGCGCGTAAGGGCCTGAAGCCGCTCGGCGTCTTCCGCGGCTTCGCGGTCGCCGGCTGCGAGCCCGCCGAGATGGGCATCGGCCCGGTGTTCGCAGTGCCGAAGCTCCTCAAGCAGACGGGCAAGAAGGTCGAGGACATCGGCCTGTGGGAGCTGAACGAGGCGTTCGCGGTGCAGGTGATCTATTGCCGCGACAAACTCGGCATCCCTGACGACCGCCTGAACGTGAACGGCGGCTCGATCGCCGTCGGGCATCCGTACGGCATGACCGGCGCGCGGCTCACCGGCCACGCGCTCATCGAGGGCAAGCGGCGCGGCGTGAAGTATGTCGCGGTCACGATGTGCATCGGCGGCGGGATGGGGGCCGCGGGCCTGTTCGAGGTCCTCTGACCCTCGTCATCCCGGCAAACGCCGGGACGACGCATCACCGCACGGCGTAAAAATCGATGATCACCCGATCGACCGTACGCATCGCCGAGCAGACCGCCACGGTCTTGTTGAGCCAGGCATAGCGGGGCGCGGCGGTCTCGAACACCGGCGTGGTGCGGAAGTAGTAGAGCGTCGGATCCACGTCCTCGCCCTTAGCGATGCGCGCGAGCACCGCCATCGGGCCGTGTCGGTAACCGTAGTTCCGTACGTACACGAGCGCGCCGTCGGTCGCCTCGATGGTGTAGCGCGCCTCGAGCACGGCGGTGCCGTCCTCGCGTACGATCTGCCAGTCGGCGCCGCCCGGGAGGATCCGCCCCGTGAGCCCGGGTCCCGACACCTCGCCGCCGGTGATGTCGATGATGCGCCGCTCCCCGCCGGGGATCGCGCCGAGCGCGCGCGGCGGCGCGACGGCCACGCGGGCGTTGAAGATCGGGTCGAGGCTGGGCGTCGTCGGGGCAGGATTCATGGGGAGGCTCCCGGACATGAGCTTGCGGAAGTTGCTCGATCTTACCGGCAAGGTGGCACTGGTCACCGGCGGTTCGCGGGGCCTCGGGCTGCAGATCGCGGCGGGGCTGGGCGAGATGGGTGCGCGCCTCGCGCTCACCGCGCGCAAGGCCGACGAGCTCGAGGAGGCGCGCGCCGAGCTCGCGCGCGCGAAGGTGGCAGCACTTCCCGTCGCTTGCGACCTGTCGCAGGCCGCGGCCATCGACCCCATGGTCGAGGCGGTGTTGAAGCACTACGGCCAGATCGACATCCTGGTGAACAACGCCGGCGCGACCTGGGGCGCGCCCGCCGAAGAGCATCCACTCGAGGCGTGGCAGAAGCTGGTGAACCTCAACCTCACCGGGACCTTCCTCGTTACCCAGTCGGTCGGGCGACGCTCGATGATCCCGCGGCGTTACGGGCGGATCGTCAACATCGCTTCGGTCGCCGGTCTGCAGGGCAGCCTGCCCGAGCGCTTGCGCGGCATCGCCTACGGTACGACGAAGGGTGGCGTCGTGAACTTCACCCGCTCGCTGGCGGGCGAGTGGGGCCAGTTCGGCATCACGGTCAACGCGATCTGCCCCGGCTTCTTCCCGTCGAAGATGACCCAGGCCACGCTGGCGAAGATCTCCGAGCGCGTGATCGCGGACGCGCCGCTCCGCCGCCTCGGCGGCGAGGAGGACCTGAAGGGCATCGCGGCGCTGTTCGCTTCCGACGCCGCGCAGCACATTACGGGCCAGGTCGTCGCGGTCGACGGCGGGTCGACCGTTGTCTAGAGCGACCGCCACCGGCGACAAATCGCGGCCAGCGCGGTGTTGAACGCCGCCGCGCGCCATGCCATGATCCGGTCATGAACCAAGCCATCACCCGCCTGCGCATTCCGTTCGTCGAGCACCTCGGCATCAAGGTCACCGAGCAGTCAAAGACCCGCGCGGCGATCGTCCTCGACAAGCGTCCCGAGCTCCTCAACAGCTGGGGCGCGGCGCACGGCGGCGTCATCATGACGATGCTCGACTACGTGATGAGCGCGGCGGTCCGCGGCCAATACGGCGTCGACGGCGGCGTGCTCACCGTCGACATGAGCGTCGGCTTCATGAATGCCGGCGTCTCCGACCACATCCACGCGGAGGCGCGCGTCCTGCATGCCGGTCAGTCGACGGCGTTCTGCGAGTCCGAAGCGCGCGACGACGCCGGCAAGATCCTCGCCAAGGCGATCGGCACTTTCAAGCTGCTCGGTGAGAAGAGGTAAGGCCGCCCGCTCAGCGCTGGGGCAACTGCGGCGTCACGACCCCCTGGACCAGCGTCACACGTATTCGAGATCTCCCTCCTCGACGCCGTCGTGCAGCGTCAGGGAACCGCGGGCCCGAGCCGGATCTCTTTGCCGCCGACGTAGAGCCGGTTCCAAGTCGGCGTAATGACAATCTCGTTCAAGCACACGTGCGCCGGCATCTCCGCGACGAACCGGATCGTGCGGCCGAGATCCTCCTGTTTGAGCATGCGCTCGAGGTCTTCCTGCGCCGGCGGCACCGGTCGCGTCTTCAGGATCGGGGTCGCGACCTCGCCGGGATAGATGACCGTGCCGCGGATGCCGTGCATGCCCTCTTCGAGGTTGAGGTGGTGCGTGATCGTCGCGAGCGCGTGCTTGCTCGCACCGTACGCCGCACCGCCGAGATAGCCGACCCAGCGGCCGAGCCAGGACGAGATGTTGATGACCAGCCCGCCGCCCTGCTCCCGCATCGCAGGCAGGACCGCCGTCGTGCAATAGAGCGCGCCGTTGAGGTTGATGCCGATCACCTTGTCCCAGTCGTCGGGGACGAGGTCCTTGAGATAGCGCTTCGGAACGTTCAGGCCGGCGCTGTTCACGAGGATGTCGCAGCGGCCGTGGCGCGAGAGCAGCTCCGCGGCGGCCTTGGCGACCTCGCGCTTGTCCGCGACATCGAGCGGGAGCTGCTCGCACTTTCCGCCCGCCGCTGCGACGAGCGCACGCGTCTCCTCGAGCGCAGCGGCGCGGCGGCCCGAGATCACCACCGTCGCGCCCGCTTTCGCGAGCTCCACCGCGCCGGACTGGCCGATGCCGCTGCCGGCGCCGGTGAGCCATGCAACCTTGCCGCTCAACGTGGCCATGACCGCCCCTATCGCCGTTCGTACTGCTTCGCGCCGAACATCACCTCGCGCTGCTCGGGGGTGAGAGGCGTCGTGCGACGGCGGTCGGCGAGCACCTGCAAGCCACGCTTGACGGCGGGGCGCTCGTTGAGCTTGTCGAACCACTTCCGCACGTTCGGGTAGTCGTCCATGTCCACGCCCTGCCGCTCGTAGGAGCGCAGCCACGGCATGATCGCCATGTCGGCGATCGTGTACGCGGGCCCGGCGACATAGGGGCTCGCACCGAGCCGCCGGTCGAGCACGCCGTAGAGCCGGTTCGCCTCGTTGCGGTAGCGGTTGATCGCGTACTCGATTTTCTCTTCCGAGTAGCCGAGGAAGTGGTGCGCCTGACCGAGCATCGGGCCGACGTGGCCCATCTGGAACATCACCCACTGCATTACCGTCCAGCGGTCGCGGACGTCCTCGGGCAGGAACTTCCCCGTCTTCGATGCGAGGTAGAACAGGATCGCGCCCGACTCGAACATCGACATCGGTTTTCCGCCCGGCCCGTCCCGATCGATGATCGCGGGCATCTTGTTGTTCGGGCTGATCTTCAGGAACTCGGGCTTGAACTGGTCGCCGGCCTGGATGTCGATCGGATGGACCGCGTACGGAAGCCCGGTCTCCTCGAGCATGATATGGACCTTGTGGCCGTTCGGCGTCGGCCAGGTGTAGACGTCGATCAAGGGGGCGCTCCTTCTTGGTTCTGGGGTCCGACGTCGTCGGACGCAGGAGCGCGGATTATAGGCGCCGCGCGTGGCGCGGCTCGCGGGCGTACGAAGCCCCGCCGGGACGGACGTCCGGGCGGGGCTCGGAAGTGGCGTTGCTACGGGCGCGTCAGCTGGGCTTCGCGGGCTTCTTCCCTCGTGCGACGTCACGGATCTCGTCCACCGGGAAATCCGCCGGCATGGCGCTGCGCACGTGATAGCGGTTGTCGGGCCGGAACAGCCAGGTCTCGAGGAAGCGGACCGTCGCTTGGCCTTTGAGAATCTCCGGCGACGGCGCAGGAAGCTTGCCGGCGCGCTTCACGCTGTCGAGCGCCAGCTTCTCGGCATCCTCGTAACCGTTCGAACGCCAGAGCGCGAGGCGGGTGACGTTGCCCTCGGCGTCGACGGTGATGTCGAGCACCACGACCGACTTCAGGATCGGCGTCAGCGACTTCGCGAGCTCCTCCGAGCTGAAGGCGACGATATGTCCCGCGGCGTGCTTCTTGTAGTCATCGAGCGTGCGGGCGTTCGACCGGAATGCCAGCGGCGTCACCGACGGTGGCGCCGCGGCGAACGGCGTGCCGATCGAGACGGGCTCGGCGGCGGGCGCCTGCGCGACCGCGAACGGCGCCCAGGCGGCGGCAGCGACCGATGCGACGAGCACCGCGCAGCGTACGAGTCTTTCCCTGTGCATGGACACATCTCCCTCACGCTAATCGACGCGAGGAAAGCTAGCATGCGGCGTTGTTATGTCGTCGTCATAGACGTGACGGACTGCTCGGCGGCACCGCACCGCGACGCGGCGCGCGATTTGCGCGTGAAGGAATGCGCGGTCGTGTCGAGGCGCGGACGGTGAGCGTGCGCTCGCAACGAGACCCCTTGAGGGGATCGCGAAATGCGACGCAGCGGGGGTCAGGGCGACGCCGACCCCGGCGCGCTACCGCTCTACACCCCATTGTCAGGGGAGCGGAGGGGATCAGACGAGCTTGACGACCTGCTTGCCGAGGTTCTCGCCGCGCAGCATGCCGAGGAACGCGCGCGGCGCGCTCTCGAGCCCGTGGGCGACGGTTTCGCGATACTTGATCCGGCCCGCGGCCACCCAGCGCGCGAGATCGGCGAGCGCCCGCGGCCAGAGCTCCATGCGGTCGCTCACGATGAACCCCTGCATCCGGATGCGGTTCGTCAGCACCGAGCGCAGGTTCTGCAACCCGTACGGCTCCCTCACGTTGTACTGCGAGATGAGCCCACAGATGGTGATCCGCGAGAAAGAGTTCATCAGCCGCAGCTCGGTGTCGAGAACTTCCCCGCCGACGTTCTCGAACACCACATCGATGCCCTTCGGCACCGCCGCTTGGAGGTCGTCGTAGAGCCTGCCACCGCGGTGGTCGACGCAGGCGTCGAAGCCGAGCTCGTCGACGACGTAGGCGCATTTCTTCGTTCCGCCGGCGATTCCGACCACGCGGCAGCCCTCGAGCTTCGCGATCTGGCCGACGACGCTGCCGACCGCGCCCGAGGCGGCGGACACGACGACGGTGTCGCCGTCCTTCGGCTGCGCGAGGTCGAGGAGACCGACCCACGCGGTGACCCCCGGCATCCCGAGCACGCCGAGGTAGTAGGACGGCGACGCCCGCGAGGGATCGACCTTCCGCACGCCCGCGCCATCCGACACCGCGTACTCCTGCCAGCCGAGCGTGCCGTTCACCCAATCGCCGGGCGCGAAACCGGGGTGTCGCGACTCGAGCACCTCGCCGACCGTCCCGCCGGTCATGACCTCGCCGAGCTCGACCGACTTCGCGTAGGACTTCGCCGCGTCCATGCGGCCCCGCATGTACGGGTCGAGCGAGAGCCAGTGATTGCGGACGAGAAGCTGGCCATCCGCCAGCGGCGTGAGCGGCGCTTCGACCAGCCTGAAATTCGCCTCGGTCGCCCAGCCGTCGGGGCGGCTCGCCAGGACGATGCTGCGGTTGGCGGTCACTCAGCCGGCCGCGAAACGTTCGGTGTGCCAGTCCGCGTCGCCGAGCCAGAAGTCGATCATCGTGAGGCGCTTCGCGTAGTGCGCTGCGGGCAGCTCGTTGGTCACTCCCATGCCGCCGTGGAGCTGGACCGCTTCCTTCGCGACTGCGCGCCCCGCGCGACCGACGAGCGATTTCGCGGCCGAGACCGCGCGGCGACGTTCGGCCGGATCCGCGCTCTGCGACTTCACCGCGGCGACGCAAGCCATCGACTTCGTCTGCTCGGCGTGGATCAGCATGTCGACGGCGCGGTGCTGCAACGCCTGGAAGCGCCCGATCGGCTGGCCGAACTGCTGGCGGGTCTTCAGGTAGTCGAGCGTCGCCGCGTTCAGCGCCTCGATCACGCCCACCGCCTCCGCACAGAGCGCGGCAGCGCCGCGATCGGCCGCCGCCTCGAGCGGGGCGAAACCACCGTCGACCTGGCCGAGCACGCTTTCCGCGCCGACATGCACGCCGTCGAGGGCGACGTCCGCTGCGCGCAGGCCGTCCACCGTCCGCGCATCGCTCACCGTTACGCCGCGCATCTTCGCATCGACGAGAAGGAGCGTGATCCCCTGCCGCTCGCGCTGGCCGCCGGCGGTCCGTGCCGAGACGACGAGAGTGTTGGCGCTGCCGCCGTGGAGCACGACCGATTTCCGGCCGTTCAAGACGTAGCCGCCGCCGTCCTTTTTCGCCGTCGTGGCGACGTCGTGCAGGTCGTAGCGCGACCCCGGCTCCCCATACGCGGCGGCAAGCAGCCATTTGCCGGCCGCGACGCGCGGCAGAATGTCGCCCTTCTGCGCCGCGCTGCCCGCGAGCTCAACGAGCCCGCCGCCGAGCACGACAGTGGAGAGATACGGCTCGACGACGATCCCGCGGCCGAACTCCTGCATCACGACCATAACATCGACCATCGAGCCGCCGAAGCCGCCGTGCGACTCGGCGAACGGCACGCCGAGGAGACCCATGTCGGCAAACTGCGTCCACACGGCGTCGCTCCAGCCCTTCGGGCCAGCGATGCTCCGCTTGCGATCTTCGAAACCGTACTCGTTCGCCACCAGGCGCGCGATCGAGTCGCGGAGAAGTTGCTGCTCTTCGGTGAAAGTGAAGTCCATGATTCTAGAGCCCGAGTACCATTTGCGCGATGATGTTTCGCTGGATCTCGTTCGACCCGCCGTAGATCGAGGTCTTGCGCCACGCGAAGTAGCGCGCCGCGAGCGGCGCGGCGTGCTCCGGGGCGAACGCGGTCGCGCGACCGCCGGACTCGATCGCCTCGGGGGAGAACGGCTCCGCGTACGGCCCGAGCGCTTCCATCATCAGCTCGGTCAGCGTCTGCTGCACTTCCGTGCCCTTGATCTTCAGGATCGAGGCCTCCGGGCCGGGCTTGTCGCGGTTCGAGAGCACGCGGAGCAGCGTCGTCTCGAGCGCCATCAGCTCGATCTCGACTTGCGCGACCTTCGCGCGAAACAGCGGATCCTCGGCGATCGGCTTGCCGCCCTTTAGCTGCGTCGCCGCGAAGTCCTTCAGCAACGCCAGCTCGCGCTTGGACGCCCCGACGCCGGTGATGCCGGTACGCTCGTGGCCGAGCAGATACTTCGCGTAGGTCCAGCCCTTGCCCTCGGTGCCGACCAGGTTCTCGAGCGGCACTTTCACGTTGTCGAAGAACACCTCGTTGACCTCGTGCTCCTCGTCGATCGTCACGAGCGGCCGCACGGTGATGCCGGGCGAGTGCATGTTGACGAGCAGGAAGCTGATGCCCTCCTGCTTCTTGACCGTCGAGTCGGTGCGCACCAGGCAGAAGATCATGTCCGCGTGCTGCGCGAGCGTCGTCCAGGTCTTCTGGCCGTTCACGATGTAATGATCGCCCTCGCGCGTCGCGCGGGTCTTGAGTGACGCCAAGTCGGACCCGGAGCCGGGTTCCGAATAGCCCTGGGCCCACCAGTCCTCCTGCGAGAGGATGCGCGGCAGGTAGTGCTCCTTCTGCCACGCGCTGCCGAACGCCATGATCACCGGCGCGACCATGTGCAGCCCGAACGGGATCAGGCGGGGGCCGCCCGCAGCGGCGCACTCCTCGTCGAAGATGTGGATCTGCACCGGCGTCCAGCCCTGGCCGCCGTACTCTTTCGGCCAGTGGCCCCCGAGCCAGCCCTGCTTGTAAAGGATCTTCTGCCAGCGGACGTGATCGTCCTTGCCCAGGCGGCGGTGGTGCAGCACCTTCTGCGCGATGTCGCGCGGGAGGTTGGCCTCAACGAACGCGCGCACTTCCGCGCGAAACGCCTGCTCTTCGGGGGTGTACGTGAGGTCCATGGCAGCGCTGTCGGGCGGGACGGACGTCGATGTTACTCGCGCGCGACGGCCCGCGCAGCCAGGAAAATCCCGGCCAGCAGGAGCGCCATCCCGCCGAGCTTGACGGCCCCCACCCGCTCGCCGAGGAGACACCAGGCAAGGAGGGTCGATCCGATCGGCTCGCCGAGGATTGCAACCGCGATCAGCGTCGCCGAGAGATACTTCAGCGCCCAGTTGAAGCTCGTATGCCCGAGGAGCTGCGGGCCGATTGCGAGCGCGACGAGCACCAGCCAGGGCTCGGCTCCGAAGCCGGCGAGCCGAGCGCCCGAGGACGCCGCGGCAGCGAGGAGGCAGACCGCCGCCGCCGCGTACACAACGCCGACGTAGGCGACGAGCGACATCCTGCGCCGCAGTCCACGCCCAATCATCAGGTATCCGCAGATCGTCAGCGATCCGACGATCGCCAACGCATTCCCGAGCATCGGGGCGCTCCCGGCGGTGCGGGGGTCGCCGCCATCGGCGAGGAAAACGACCGCGCTCCCGGCGATCGCCAGCGCGATCGCGAGCACCATCAGCCGCCCGAGGCGCTCGCGAAACACCAGCCACGACGCTATACCGATCCAGATCGGATTCGTCGTCACCAGTGCGACGCTCGATGCGACCGAGGTGTACTCGAGCGAGAGGATCCAGGCGGCGAAGTGCGCGGCGAGGAAAACCCCCGCCGCGCAGGCAAGCAGCCAGTCGCGCGGGGCGAGCCGCGCCAGCTCCTCGCGATGGCGCGCCAGGACGAGCGGCGAGAGCACGAGCGCGGCGAGCGCAAGCCGCCACGCGGCGATAGACAGTGAAGGCACGCCGGCCGACTGCAGCCAGCGGATCAGGATCGACGCCGTCGACATGACGAGGACGCCCGCGGCGAGCACCGCGAAGACCTGCGCGCGCGCACGCTGCGGGAGGTCGGTGGGGAGCGCCAAGGTCGGGATCATGGTCGGTGCGGCCTTGCGCTCGCGCCGCGCGTCGCCGATTATCGGCGCTCGCCACTCCGGAAGCTACCGACCATGCCGCGGCACCACGTCCTGCGCCCCACCCCCGACACCGTTCACTGGGGCCATTTCGACGCCAAGATCCCGCCACGGCTGACGGTGGACTCCGGCGACACGGTCACCGTTGTCACCGTCTCGGGCAGCCGGATCGACGTCGGGGACATCGGCATCGTGACGCCGGCGCACCGCGAGATCATCGAGAAGGTGCAGCCGCTCCTCGGGCCGCACATCCTCACCGGGCCGATCGCCGTGCGGGGCGCCGAGCCCGGCGATACGCTCGAGGTGCGGATCAAGGCGGTCGAGCTTTCGGCCGACTGGGGCTGGAACGTGATCCGGCCGCTGCGCGGCACGCTGCCCGAAGACTTCCCTGAGTTTCGCCGCCGCACGATCCCGATCGACCGCGCGGCGTGCACGGCCAAGCTCGCGTGGGGCCCGACCCTGCCGCTGCGGCCATTCTTCGGGATCATGGCGACCGCGCCGCGCCCCGAGTACGGCACGGTCTCGTCGGTCGAGCCACGCGAGTTCGGGGGCAACATGGATAACAAGGAGCTGGTACCCGGCACCTCGCTGTTCCTGCCCGTGTTCGTGCCCGGAGCGAACTTCTCGGCCGGCGACGGCCACGCGGTCCAGGGCGACGGCGAGGTGTGCCTCACCGCGCTCGAGACCTGCCTCGACGGCACCTTCGAGCTGGCGCTGCACAAGGGCCTGCGGCTCGCGTTCCCGCGCGCAATCACGCCGACCCACTACATCGCGATGGGGATGGACCCCGATCTCGACGACGCGGCGAAGCAGGCGCTGCGCGACATGATCCGGTGGCTGGTGGAGATGAAGGGCTGGGCGCCCGACGAGGCGTACGTGTTCTGCAGCCTCGCCTGCGATCTGCACGTCACCCAGGTCGTCGACGGAAACAAGGGAATACACGCGATGGTGGCGCGCAACCTGGTGGAGGCGCAATGAAGCTCTTCGATCTGACCGGCCGCGTCGCGATCGTGACCGGCGGCAACGGCGGCATCGGGCTCGGCATCGCGCGCGGGCTCGCGCAAGCCGGCGCGGGCGTCGTGGTGGCCGCTCGCAACGTCGCGAAGAGCGCCGCCGCCGTAAAGGAGCTCGAAGCGCTCGGAGCGAGAGCGACCGCGATCGAAGTCGACGTCCGGGACGAGGCATCCTGCCGCGCGATGGTCGCGCAGGCAGCGGAGCGGCTCGGCCGCATCGACATCCTCGTGAACAACGCCGGCACGAACATCCGCAAGCTGCCGCAGGACTACGCGCTCGCCGAGTGGCGCGAGGTGCTCGACACGAACCTTACGAGCGCCTTCCTCTGCTCGCAGGCGGCGTATCCGGCGCTGGCGAAGACGGGCGGCGGGAAGATCATCAGCATCGGCTCGATGATGTCGATCTTCGGCGGTCCGTTGATGTCGCCCTACGGCGCGAGCAAGGGCGGCATCGTGCAGCTCACCAAGTCGCTTGCCGCGGCCTGGGCGAAGGACAACATCCAAGTGAACGCGGTGCTGCCCGGCTTCATCAACACCGAGCTCACCGTCGGCGCGCGGCAGCAGATCCCGGGACTGCACGAGCGCGTCCTCGCGCGCACGCCCGCGGGCCGGTGGGGCGAGCCGGGAGACTTCGCGGGCGTCGCGGTGTTTCTCGCGAGCCCGGCGTCGGACTTCGTGACCGGCGTGTCGGTAGCGGTCGACGGCGGGTATTCGGTACAGATGTGACTCGTCGCCCCCGCCGTTCGCCGCGATGACTGTTAGCGCACCGCCACCGCCTTGTGCTCGAGCCGCGAGATCAGCCGCACCACCGGCCACAGCATTACGAGATACATCAGCGCGGCGACCACGATCGGCGTCGGGTTGTAGGTGAGCGCCTGCGCGTTGCGCGCGGCGTTCAACAGCTCGGGGATCGCGACCACGCTCGCGAGCGTCGTGAGCTTCACGACCTCGAGCGTGTTGCCGATCAGGTCGGGCAGAACGTTCCGCGTCGCCTGGGGGATGATCACGTGCAGGATCGTCTGCGGCCACGAGAGGCCGGTCGAGCGCGCCGCCTCCCACTGCCCGCGCGGAATGCTCTCGATGCCGGCGCGGAAGATCTCGCCGTAGTAGCTCGAAGTATTGAGCAGAAACCCGATCGCGACGGCGACGATCGCCGGGAGGTCGAGCCCCAGGAACGGCGAGCCGAAGTAGATGAAGAGCAGCAGCACGAGCGGCGGGAATGCGCGGAAGAAATCGACATAAGCGATCACGAGCCAGCGCAGCCAGCGGCGCCCCATGCCGTGCAGCACCGCGACTGCAAGCCCCCCGGCGAGCCCGAGCGGGATCACGAGCAGACTGAGCAGCACCGTCGTGCCCAAGCCTCTGAGAAGGTACGGGAAGACCTTGATCGCGATCGCGGGGTTGAGGAACTGCTGCAAGATGGCGTCCACGTCAGCGCCGCCAGGCGAACCTGGTCTCGACCCACCGCCCGAACGCCACGAACGGAATGAACAGCACGAGATAGGCGATCGCCCCGAGCGTGAGCGGCGTCGGATTGCCGGCGAGGCTGGAGGCCGAGTGCGCCGTTCCGAGAATCTCGGCGAGCGCGACCACCGACCCGAGCGCCGTACCCTTCGTGATCGCGATCGTCCGGTTGGTGAGCGGCGGGATCGTCAACCGCACCGCCTGCGGCACGATGACGTGGACGAGCGTCTGCCAGCGGCTCATGCCGGTCGACCGCGCCGCCTCGTACTGCCCCTTCGGAATGGAGATGATCCCGGCCCAGAAGATCTCCTCGGCGAAGGCGCCGAGCACGAGCGAGAGCGAAAGCCACGTCGCGGTGAACGCGCTCATCGGCAGCCCGGCGTACGGAAACGCGAAGAACAGGATGATGATCACCATCAGCGGCGGCAGCGCACGCAAGGCATCGGCGAGGAAGACGATCAGCACGTTGACCGCGCGCACCTGGAAGGACCGGACCATCGCCGCCACGAGCCCGAGCGCGAGCCCGGTCGCGATCACCGCGAGGCCGAGCCGCACCGTGATCCAGAAGCCTTTGAGAATGTCGGGCCAGTACTCGCGCGCGATCTCGGCGTTGAAGAACGTGAAGGCGAGGCGGTCGAGATCCATCGGCGGGTCGATCGGCGCGCAAGCGTCCGCTACGCGTTGAAGCGGCGAAGCCTACGCGAGTCCGCAAGCACGGGCAAAGCCGTCCCCCGGCGCGCGTCGTGGAGCGCTATCATCTCCGGCACACTCACCCACCGAGCATGATGCCGTGATCGTCAGACAGATCTGGACCGCCAACGCCTACCGCAACTTCAATTACCTCGTCGCCTGCGGCGAGACCGGCGAGGCACTCGCCATCGATCCGCTGGACCACCAGAAATGCCTGCAGGCCGCCAAGGAAGCGGGCTGGCAGATCACCCAGATCCTCAACACGCACGAACACCGCGACCACACCGGTGGGAACGGGCCCCTGGTGCAGAAGACGGGGGCCACGATCCTGGCGCACAAGAATGCGAAAGACAAGATCGCGGACATGGGGCGCGGACTCGGCGCCGGAGATGTGGTCAAGGTGGGCAAGACCGTGGCGCTCGAGGTGCTCGACACGCCGGGCCACACCATGAGCCACGTGTGCCTGCTGTCGCACACCGACCAACCCGCGCTCTTCTGCGGGGATACGCTGTTCAACGCCGGCGCCGGGAATTGCCACAACGGCGGTCATCCGGCCGAGCTCTACAAGACGTTCTCAGAGCAGCTCGCGCGGCTCGCCGCCTCGACCCTGATCTATCCCGGCCACGACTACGTGGAGAACAACCTTCGCTTCGCGCTGAATCGCGAGCCCGACAATGAGCGTGCGCAGGCGCTGCTCGACCGGCTCGCCGGTCAGGACCCCGCTCGAGCCTACGTCTCGACGCTGGAAGTCGAGCGGCAGGTCAATACGTTCTTCCGCCTGACGAGCCCGACGGTGATCGCGAAGCTGCGCGAAGCCTTTCCCGAGCTGTCCGAGAATCCCGATCAGCGCACGGTGTTCCTGAAGCTCCGGGAGCTGCGCAACAGCTGGTGAGCGCGGCGTTCGCTCTTGCATCAAGCGACCCGCTTGCACCCCTCCGGTTTGTAAACGCGTTCCGTCGACGCCGGGAACTTCCCGAGCTTCGCCGCCGGCCGGATCGGCCGCCGGACCAGCTCGCCCCCGCAGTTCGGGCACACGCCGTGAAGGAGCATGTCCGCGCACGTCCGGCAGAACGTGCACTCGAACGAGCACATTCTCGCCTCCAGCGAGTGGGGTGGCAGATCGCGGTTGCAGCATTCGCAGTTCGGCTTGAGCTTGAGCATCGTTTCCTCCTAGTACGTTGTGCCGGTATCGACCGAACCGACTCGGCGGACACGCTCGCCGGCTCGTCAGCTTCCGGTCCGCCGCCATCGCAGCGTCCGTGCTCGCTGCGACACCCGCAACTGCGCTCGCTGCGAAAGAGCGAGGGCAAGACGGCGGTCAACCACGCCTGCGGCAGCGAAGCAACCGGTGGCTGTTCGCGCGCGTCAGGTGGCACGACGATGCGCGCGAAGGTGCGCCCGACAAGGTCGTCGGGCGGGGGAGCGGCGCGCGCCGGGGTCGCGTCACCGGTGCCCCGAAATCGTCGCGACGAACTCGCGCACGCGCGCGTTGTCGGCGCCAGCGAAGATCTTGTCCGGCGGTCCCTGCTCGACGATGCGACCGTGGTCCATGAACACCACCCGGTCGGCGGCCGCGCGCGCGAACTGCAGCTCGTGGCTCACGACGACCATCGTCATCCCGGACTCGCGCAGCTCGCGCATCACCTGCAGCACGCTCCCGACGAGCTCGGGATCGAGCGCGCTCGTCGGCTCATCGAAGAGGAGGATGCTCGGCTCGAGCGCGAGCGCGCGCGCGATGGCGACCCGCTGCTGCTGGCCGCCGGAGAGCTCGCTCGGGTAAGACGCGGCCTTCTCCGCGAGGCCGACGCGCGCGAGCGCCGCCCTGCCCTTCTCCTCGCCCGCCGCGCGGTCGAGCCCCTGCACCTTGCGGAGCGCCAGCGTGACATTGCCGAGCGCGGTCATGTGCGGGTAGAGGTTGAAGGACTGGAACACGAAGCCGATCTTCTGCCGCACGCGGTTCAGGTCGATGCCGGGCGCGAGAATATCGGTACCGTCGACTCTCACCGAGCCGCTCGTCGGCTCCTCGAGCCGGTTGCAGCACCGGAGCAGCGTCGATTTCCCCGAGCCCGAGGGACCGATGACGAAGACGAGCTCGCGCAGGGCGACCTGGAGGTCGATGCCCTTCAGCACCTCGGCGGCGCCGAAGGATTTGTGAAGCGCGATGACTTCCAGCAGGGGGCCCGCAGTGCCGGTCATGCGAGGGTCCGGGGCCGGCGCTGCGGGCAACGCGCACCGTGTTAAGCGGCGCGCTCTTGGCGCCGCTTCAACACGGCCAGATCGGGCAGCCCGTCAGCGCCTGCTCGATCAACATTTCGGCGCGTGCGGCCCGGCGTCATACCCCGGCAGCTCAGGCACGCCATGTCCCGGCGCGATCTTCCGCGCCCAGGAGTCGGCCGCCGGCGCCTCGCCGAACCATTTCTCGTAGAGCTTCGCCATCGTGCCGTCCTGCTTCATGCACTTGATGGCGTTGTTCACCGCGGCGCGGCCGGCCTGGTCGTCCACCCGGAAAGCGACGGCCCAGACGAGCCCGGTCTTGTGGGTGAAGCTCGGTACGAGCAGCGGGTTCTGCTTCGCCGCCCACATCGAAACGGTGTGGCCCGCGAAGTTCGCATCGGCGCGGCCGGACAGCACCGCCTGGACCGCGTCGGCGTTCGTGCCATAGACGTCGAACTTGAACCCGTACTTCTCGGCATTCTGACGCGCCCAAGTCTCGTAGGCGGAGCCCTTGTTCACGGTGAGCGTCTTGCCCTTGAGGTCCTCGAGCGAAGCGATCGGCTTGTCGCCCTTCTTCTGCAGGAACCGGTAGTCGGTCTCCATGTAGCCTTCGCTGAAGAGCATCGTCTTCGCGCGCTCGGGCGTCGCGGTGGTCGGCGCGAGCACGAAGTCGTATTTCTTGGCGTTCATGCCCGGGATCAGCGCCGAGAACTCGGTGCCGTCGATCTCGATCGGCCGGCCGAGGCGCTTCGCGATCTCGTTGCCGAGGTCGATGTTGAAGCCCTCGAGGCCGCCGCCGAGCTTCGGCATCGCGTGCGGGGCGAACGTGGCATCGACGCCGGTCCTGATCGGCGCTTTGCCTTGCGCAGCCGCGGCTCCGGCGGCGAGACCCAGCGTGGCGGCGAACAGGTAGCTCAAACGGCGTGCGTTCATCGGCTTCTCTCCGGTGGTTGTGACCGCGGCGTTCCCATTCCTCATTCCCGCGCGGATTGTGCCGCGAATCGCCCCGGCCGGGCGGCCTCGCCCCGAAACCGGTCGCCCGGCCCCTGGATGGTGCAGTCGTCGCCTACGGCGTCGCCCGCCGGAAGAAAGCACGCTCGCGCGAGGCGAGCAGCGGGATGCCCTCCGCGAGGTATTTTTTGAAGTGCGCGGTCTGCTGGTGCGCCTCGAACGCTGCGTCGTCGTCGTAGACCTCGTAGAGCATGATCTTCGTCGGGTCGTCCTTGTCGACGAGCACGTCGAACTGCAGGCAACCGGGTTCGGTCGTCCGGGCGGCGGTCGCGTTCGCGTGCAGCGCGCGCATCAGGTCGTCGACCTTGTCCGCCTTGATACGGCAGTTGACTACCAGCACGAAGCTCATGGTTTGCGTTTCTCCTCGTTGAAGTCCGCTCGTCACTCCAGCGAACGCCGGAGTTCCAGGCAGGCCGTACTGGATCCCGGGGTGCGCCGGGATGTGCCCCCGCTCACTCCCGCCGGTCGTTCGCGGGAGTCACCTCTGCGCCGACTCGCTCGACGATCAGCTTGTAGTGTTCCGGTCGCCGGTGCGCGGCGAAGTTGAACATCGTCTGCTTCAGATTCTGCGCCAGATCGACGTCGGCGTTGAACACGATCACCTCGTCGTCCTCGCTCGCGCTCTTCACCGCAATCTCTCCGGTGGGCGCCACGATGAGCGAATGCCCGAACATCCGGAAGCCGTCCTCGACGCCGCACTTCGCCGTCTCGACGAGCCAGGTGGCATTCTGGAACGCCATCGACTGCGCCATGATCAGGTGGTGATGCACGCGCAGCGCCGGCGGCTCCGGATAGTGCAGGTTCTCGGTCGGCGTGTTGAAGCCGAGCGCAACGATCTCCGCGCCCTGGAGCGCGAGGACGCGGAACGCCTCCGGCCACCGCCGGTCGTTGCAAATCAGCATGCCGGTGATCGTGTCCATGAAGCGCCAGACGCGAAAACCGAGGTCGCCGACCTCGAAGTACTTTTTCTCCAGATGCTGGAACGCGGCTTGCGGCTTGTGATCGGCGTGCCCCGGCAGATGAACTTTGCGGTACTTGCCGACGATCCGTCCGTCCGGCCCGACGAGGATCGAGGTGTTGAAGCGGCGGGTCGGGCCGCCTCCGTCAAGGGGGCTCGACGCGTTGGCAGCCCGGAGATTCGCCTGCGCCAGCTCCGCGTAGCCGAGGTAGAACCCGACGCCGTGCTCGCGTGCGAGTTCGAAGAGCGGTTGCACCGTCGGATTCGGCATCGACGGCTCGAAGAACCTGCGATCGACGTCGGCTTGATCCTCCAGCCACCAACGGGGGAAGAAAGTGGTCAAGGCGAGCTCCGGGAACACCACGAACCTCGCGCCCATTCCCACGGCGTCGCGAAACAGGGCAACGAGCCGCTTTGCGGCGCTCTCGCGGGTGTCGGACATGTTGAGTGGACCGAGCTGCGCGGCCGCGATCTTGAGGTGTCTCGCCATGGCATTCCCTTGGTGGGGCAATCGCGAAATTGGGCACGATGGAACGGTCGTAGTGTGGGAAACCTGTCGACTTGTCTGACTACCGTCGGCGTTCGGCCTGTCTGGCAGCTCGTAATCTTCGCGTAACCCATTGATCTCGATGGTTATGCGACTCTGGAACGCGAATTGCTCGGACAGCGTGAATTCTTTCTCGGTCTCGCCGGCCCCCTTCGTCGATGCGTCGCTCACTCACTGCTCTCGCGCTGCTCGGTGTGCTGATCGTTGCCTCGCCTGCGCGCGCGGTGCCCATCGTGAACACGATCCCCGGGCAGAAGAGCGCCATCGGCGTCAACAACACCCAGTTCCTGGCGGCGGAGTTCACGCTGGACCAGGCGTTTACGCTAACGCAGATCCAGGGGTGGATGTCCGGCACCGGTGATGCGACCCTTGTCATCCTCCAAGGCGGCACGCTTCCCGCGGGCGCTCCGCTGTTCGAGTTCGAGTTCAGCATCGCCAACGCCAACGCCAACTGGGCGGGTCTCTCGACCGTCGACGCGGGGTTGTTTCTCGATGCCGGTTCGTACTGGCTCGCGTTCGAGGGAACGAGCCTGGCAAGTGGGCTCATGCCGACGGGTGCGGAGAAACCGCTCCCGAACGAGGCCTTCTCGCTCTCCGCCGGCAACGTGTGGAAGGACCTCGGCGATTTCGGGTTCGCCGGTCTCGGGATCCGGATCTCTGGCGATCCAGCCACCACCCCAGTGCCCGAACCGGACTCGCTGCTTCTGCTCCTCGCGAGCCTCGCCGCCATCAGGCTAGTCCGGCGGCGTCCGGCCTGACTCATCTCCGCGGCCCCAACAAGCCGCCCAGCAAGCCCGGTCGTCCGGCCGCAGTAGCGACCGACGCGACCCGCACCGGCTCAGGCACCCCCCGCGGGATGAACTCGCCCGAGCCGCGCGCGACCTGCAGCTCGCCGCCCTCGACCACGATCCGCCCGCGGCTCACGACCGTCGTCGGCCAGCCCTTGACGCGCATGCCCTCGTAGGGCGTGTAGCCGACGTTGTCCTTCATCATCGACGCGGTGAGCGTCACCTCGCGCTCCGGCTCCCAGATTGCGAGATCGGCGTCGGCGCCTACCGCGATCGTGCCCTTGCGCGGATGCAGCCCGTACATGCGGGCGTGATTCGTCGCGGTAAGCGCTACGAACTCGTTTAGCGTGAGCCGGTTCTTGCCGACACCCTCCGAAAACAAGAGCGGCAGCCGCACCTGCAACCCTGGAACGCCATTTGCCATCTCCTTGAACGTCGTCTGTTCGCCCTTTGGCAGCTTGCCGCTCTCGTCGAAGCGATACGGCGCGTGGTCGGAGGAGCAGACCTGGAACGTCCCGTCCTTGAGCCCGCGCCAGACCGCCGCCTGCGAAGCCTCGTCGCGCGGCGGCGGGCTGCAGCACCACTTCGCGCCCTCGAGGCCGGGCTTGTCGGCGTCGGATCCCTTCAGCAAGAGATACTGCGGGCAGGTCTCGGCGTAGACGCGCGCGCCCAGCGTCTGCGCGGCGCGGATCGTCTGCACCGCCTCGATCCCCGACACGTGCACGATCAGCACCGGCACATCGAGCAGCCGCGAGAGCTGGATCACGCGGTGCGTCGCTTCGGCTTCCGCGATCGGGTGATGGCTCGTCATGTGGAACTTCGGCGCGGTGTGCCCGCGCTCGAGCAGTCGTTTCGCGATCCACTTGATGATCTCGTGGTTCTCGGCATGCACCATCAGCAGCGCGCGGCTGCGGTCGGCCGCGACCAGCACGTCGAGCAGCTGGTCGTCGGTGATGCGCAACAGGTCGTAGGTCATGTAAACCTTGAACGACGTAATGCCGCGAGCGATCACTGCCGGCAGCTCCTCGTTCATCGCCTTCTCGTTCGGGTCGGCGATGATGAGATGGAAGCCGTAGTCGATGACCGCTTTCTCCGCCGCGCGCTTCGCGTAGTCTTCGACGACCGCCAGGATCGAGTTGCCGCGATGCTGCGCGGCGAACGGGATGATCGTGGTCGTGCCCCCGAAGGCGGCGGCGACGGTGGCGGAGTAGAAGTCGTCGGCGCAGATCACGCCGGCCGAGGAAAGCTGCTCGACGTGGCAGTGGCTGTCGACGCCGCCGGGCAGCACGAGCCGGCCGCGGGCGTCGAGATCGCGCTCACCCGGCGCCAGCGCCGAGGCGAGCGCCGCGATGCGGCCGTCCTTAACGCCGATGTCGGTCCGGTACGTGTCCGAAGCGGTGGCAATCGTCCCGTTGCGGACGGTGAGATCGAACTCGGGCATCGACCGAACATAGTCCGCCGGCCTGCCGCCGGTCAAGCCGATCGGCGAGAATAGACACCATGCACGCGCACCGCCTCTGCACCGCCCCGATGATGGATTGGTCGGACCGTCACTGCCGCTACTTTTTCCGGCAGCTCGCGCCGCACGCGGTGGTCTACTCCGAGATGATCACGACCGGGGCGCTCGTGCACGGCGACGTGCCGCGCCACCTGGACTTCGATCCGGCGGAGCATCCGGTCGCGCTGCAGCTCGGCGGGAGCGATCCGGCAGAGCTGGCGGCTTGCGCACGGCTGGGTGAACGGTGGGGGTACGACGAGATCAACCTCAACTGCGGCTGCCCGTCCGAGCGCGTGCAGCGCGGCGCGTTCGGCGCCTGCCTCATGGCCGAGCCCGAACTCGTCGCCGCTTGCGTGAGGGCGATGCAGGACGCGGTGTCGATCCCGGTGACCGTCAAGCATCGGCTCGGCCTGGACCGAATCGAGGACTACGGTTTCGTCCGGCGCTTCGTGGAAACACTCGCGCGCGCCGGCTGCCGCACGTTCATCGTGCACGCACGGAATGCGGTGTTGAAAGGCCTGTCGCCGAAAGGCAACCGCGAAGTGCCGCCCCTGCGCTACGGCGATGTCCAGCGCCTGAAGGCAGAGTTCCCCGAGCTGGAGATCGTCGTCAACGGCGGCGTCTCCGCCTGGCCGCAGGTCGCGGCGCAACTCTCGCGCCTCGACGGGGTGATGCTCGGCCGCGCGGCGTATCACGACAGCTATGTGCTCGCAGAGACGGACGCGCGCCTTTTCGGCGGCACGGCGCCGACGCGCGAGGCGGTCGTGCGACACATGCATCGCTACGCGGCCGCGCAGGCGGCGCACGGCACGCCGCTCCGAGCGATCGCGCGCCACTTGCTCGGCCTCTACCAGGGGCGGCCCGGGGCGCGTTTGTGGCGGCGCATGTTGTCGGATGCGCAGGCGCTCGCCGCGAACGACCACGGGCTCCTTCTCGATGCGCTGGAGCGGGTCGAGGCGCAGGTCGAGGTGGTTGCTGCATAATTCGCCGCCATGCCCGGCACGATCTACGTCATCAATCCGAACTCCACCGCCGCGGTGACCGAGGGCATCGGCCGCGCCTGCGCGCCGCTGCGACTCGCCGACGGCCCCAAGATCGAGTGCCTCACGCTCGCGGAAGGCCCGCCCGGGGTGCAGACGCAACGCGACGTCGACGGCGTGGTCGCGCCGCTCCTGCGGCTGGTCGGCGAGCTCGATCGCCGGAAGGAAAATGCGGCCGTGGCGTTCGTCATCGCGTGCTTCAGCGATCCCGGCCTGCATTCGGCGCGCGAGGTCACGCGCCGCCCGGTGCTCGGCATCATGGAGTGCGGCATCCTCACCGCGCTCACGCTCGGCCAGCGCTTCGGCGTCATCGCTATCCTCCAGGGTTCGATCCCGCGTCACCAGCGCGCAATCGGTGCGATGGGGCTCGCCGACCGGTTCGCGGGCGAGCGCGCGGTAGGGTTGAACGTGGTCGAGCTCGCCGATGAGCCGAAGACGCTCGAGCGGATGACACGCGTCGCGAAGGAGCTGCGGGAGATCGACGGGGCAAACGCGGTCGTGATGGGCTGCGCCGGCATGGCGCAATATCGCGAGCGCGTGGAGCAGGCGGCGGGCCTCCCGGTGGTGGAGCCGACGCAAGCCGCGGTCGCGATGGCGATCGGGCGGGTCCGGCTGGGGTGGTGATGGACGCACCGCGCGCGATAGAGATCCGCGAGGAGCGCCCCGCCGACGCCGCGACGATCCGGCGCGTCGTCGAGGCGGCGTTCAAGGGCAAGGCTGAGGCCGAGCTCGTCGATCGATTGCGCGCCGGCGGAAGGTTCGGCATCGCGCTGCTCGCCGCAACGGGCCGCACGGTTGCCGGCTTCGCTTTGCTGACCGACGTAACGCTCGCCGGGAGCGGCCTCGAGCCGCGCGGCGCAGGGCTCGCGCCGCTCGCCGTACGGCCGACTTTCCAGAAGCGCGGCATTGGCGCCCTGCTCGTGCGCGCAGCGCTCGATCGCGCGCGCGCGGCCGGCTACGGCTTCGTCGTGCTGCTCGGCGACCCTGGCTATTACGGCCGCTTCGGCTTCCGAACCGGTGCGGTGCTCGGGCTCGCGTGCGAGTTCGACGCGCCGGAGGAAGCGTTCATGGCGATCGAGCTTTCTCCTGGTGTGCTCGCCGGCGTGACGGGCACCGTCCGCTACCCGCCCGAGTTCGCCGAAAGCTTCGCGTGAACTCGCGGGCCACCGCCGCTGCGGCTGCGGCGACGGCGGCGATCGCCGCTGCGCCGGCGCCTGCCATCGCGCAGGACGCGCGCCCGTGGAGCGATCGCTGCAACCCCGCGCGCGAGCATTCGCCAGAGAGCCGCCCGCTCTGGTGCTATCGCTGCACGGATGGCGACACCCTCATCTTGTTCGTTCACGGCGGCGCTTCCGACAATCTCGAGGAGTGGCAGAACACCGAAGCGCTCGGGTTCCTGGACGGACGGATCGCGCAAAAGGCGTTCTGGATCCGCGAACCGCTCACCGGCAAGAACGACGACTGGCCGTGGCAGGTCGCGGAGGACCGGCGCTTCGACGGCGCATCGATCGCGCTCGCCGGGTACAGGACCGGACTCTTCACCGGATTGTATGGCGTCGACGACGCGGCTGAGGAATGGTTCGCGTACCTCCGCACCCCGCATCCGGCCACCGGGCGGGCGGTGCTCGACTACCGCCGCATTCTCTTCATCGCGCACTCGGCCGGCGGTGTGGTCGGCCGCTACGTGCTCGCGAAGTACCGGGGAGCATTCGGCGGCAAGCGGGTCGCGCTGCTCCTGATGGCCTCGGGAGGCGGCGGCACGCAGCTCTTCGACGAGCTGCCGGACGCGGCGGTCAACGTGCTGTTTCTCTATCGGCTCGGCTGGCAGCTGCGGAGCGGGTCCGAGTTTCTCGGACGGCTCGACGTCTGCTTCCAGCGCGTGCGCGACGATCGGTCGCATGGCTTCGAGCTGGCGGGGCCAGAAATCGCGGAGACGAAACGCTATGGTGCCGAAGCGTGCGACGGCGCGAGGAAGGTCGGCCTCGGGTACATCGTCGAGCCTGCCCAGGCGTCTACCACTTCCGCGAAGGCGATCCCCTCACCGGCCTGCCGAGCCTCGCGCTCGAGACGGCGGTGGACGGCAGCCCGATGTGCTTCGATCCGACGAGCAGCAGGAGCGGATGGTCGAAGCAGGACGCGAGGCATGGCGAAACCCGCTCGAGTGCCGGTAGCGCCTACGGCGGCGCGGCCTGCATCCCGCGCAGGTTCGGCTGGGCGCCGTCCAGCTCCGCTAGTGCCCTTACAGCGACTTCAGGTACTCGACAAGGTCGCTCCTCTCTTGTTCCACCAGTCCCAACCCGAGAAACCTATCGTAGTGGTTCACCACGTCGCGCAGCGTGGCGAAGCGACCGTCGTGGTAGAAGCCGCCTTTCTGATGGGTCCACAGCCCCTTTAGCGGCGAGGTCCGGTAGTGTTTATCGGGCCCCCGGTTCGCCTGGAAATCGTCGATCCCGATCTCCGCGGGCGTGTGCATGTTCCAGCCCGGCTCGGTGAAGAGCGGCGGCACATGGCAGGTGCTGCAGCGCGCGTTCCCCGCGAAGATCTTTTTTCCCCTCGCAGCAGCCGCCCGGTCGAAAGAGCCCTTCGGCGGCGACGGCGCCGGAATGGCGAGCTGATAGAACTGGAGCGCTCCGAGCTTGGCGGTAATGAGGTCGGGGGTGTTCCGCACGTTCCCGAACCCCGCGCGAGCGGCAATGGGGAACTGCAGCGCGTCATTCAGGCGGGGATCGAAAAACGTGCCCCTGCCGCGCATCTCGAGATTGGCGACGAACGCATTCCAATGCGAGACACCTCCCCAGCCGGTCCAGGTGTGCAAATTCACACCCGCCAACCCGAAGGCGGGCGGGATCAGGGTCGCGGCGGATCTCCCGTCCGGCCGGAACGCCTTGCCGTCCAGCAACAGGCCGGCGTCGAACTTACCCGGTCCCCAGCTCCTCAGAACGCGCTTCACCGTGGCGACGTCTACGGTCGACCCACCGAGGCTGAGCAGGTCCGCGAACGGTTGCAGATTGGGCGCCAGCGACGCGATCAGCCCGACGTCGAGGTCGCGGTTGGCCCACCCGTCCAGTCGATGGCCGATCCCGGACGCCAGCGAGTCATCCACCGTGGAGTGGCAAAGGGCGCACTGGATCCCGATCGATTTCAGACTTCCGCTGCTGTTGAAAAAACCTGTCAAACCCACCACGGCGTTCAGCTTGAGGAGCGCGAGCGTGGTCGCCGGATCGTCGAGGTCGACCTCATCTCTCTTCAGGGCGTGAATGAGATCTCGTGGGAGGGCCTCCACATCGACCTTGAGCCCCACCGCGAGGGCCGTCTTCGGGCTCACGCCGTTCAACTTGAGATCCGGTGTGGCGACGCCGCCGAAAGCGGTGCCTTGAATTGCCTTGTGCAATCCGAGCATATCGCCCCAGAAAGCTTCATCGCCGAAGGTGTCGAAGCGAAAGATCTGACGGCCCTCGCGGACCATCTGCCGCGAATTGCTGTTGATCGCATGGTCGAATCTCGCGAGGGATTCGCTTCCCTCGTGATCGCCTGATGAACCACTCGTGGCTTCTCCGACGCGAAACCCGGCGAGGACGACCGCGAACAGGACGCAGATCATCAGAACTTTGGCCGCCACGAATGAGGCTGCTGTGGGGAGTCGCTTGGTCGCTTTCATTGCCTGCTCCATCGCAAGGTAGTCGGGTTGCGTCGTCAAGATGCCGCATGGGCGCGGCGTGCGGGAACGCTCGCGGGCTCGAGGTGAGCGATCAGATCGGCGCGCTCGCGCGGATCGTCGACCCGGGCAGCGACGGCGCGGCCGCGTGAAGAAACGCGGCGCCGGAGCTCAGCCGGTATTCGGCGAAGGCGACGGTGAGCCGAGCCGCTCGAGCACGCCGGCGACGACGCGGTCGCAGCGCTCGCCGGCGAATGCGAAGGCCAGCTCGTCGAGCGCGGTGTCGAGCTCGCGCGCCAGCGACTCCCGGAGCAGGCTGCGGGCACGGAAGTAGCGCGTGCGCACGGTCGCCTCGGGAATATCGAGCAACGCAGCGGTCTCCTCGACCGAGAACTCTTCCAGCGCGCGCAAAACAAAGACGCCGCGGAAAGCGTCGGGCAGTTCGTCGATCCGGCGTTCGATCAACGCGCCGAGCTGGTGACGCATCGCTTCGGTCTCCGGTCCCGGCGTCCCGGCAGCCAGCGCAGCAGACGCGTGTGCGCGGGTCTCAGCATCCGCTGCGTTCTCGAGCGGGATGACCACCCCCCGCCGTGCCGCGCTGCGCCTGCGCCCGAGCGCCTCGTTGATCACGATCCGCGTCAGCCAGGTGGAGAGCTTCGAGTGACCCGTGAATGCGCCGATCGCCTGATAGGCGAGGAGGTACGCCGACTGGAGGCAATCCTCCGCTTCGGCGTCATCGCGCAGGATGCTCCGCGCAGCGCGGTAGAGCATGCGGTTGTGCCGCCGCATGATCAGCTTGAAGGCATTCAGGTCGCCGGTGGCGACCCGCTGCGCGATCGCGAAGTCGCTTTCATCAGGCGCCGACGCCCGTACGGCCAGCGTGGTCATGTCGGTCTTCCGGTATGGCTTTTCCTGCCGCATTAGATGAAGCCCGTGGAGCCTGCGTTCCCGGGCGCAGTACGGCGAATGCGGCGCATACCGCTACCACGGCGGTCCCGGCCCGTGGGGTCGATCGCCCCACCGGCCGATCGCCGGCGCGGTCCGTTTGGTCGATCGGTTTGAAGCCGGTGGCGTTCACGATCCCGCCGATCAACGCGACCGCGCGCCGCTGCTGCGCCCCGGCCACCGCCTCCGGCGTGCCTGGACGAGGCTTCCGGTTCGGCGTGTGCCTTGAGGCCCGGATGCGAGGGATGTCGCAGCGCGGCGGAATCTCGCCAGAAGGGACAAGCACGTTACTTCGCCAGCCGCTTACACCCGGTGTACGCCCGTTCAGCACCTTCCTCCAGAAACACCTCGTCGCCCTGGGTGTACAGCGTGGTTCGGCCGTTGGAATAGCGCGCACCGGAGGCACTGACGACCGGATCGAGACGGAACTCGCGCTCCGGGAAATAAACCATGGCCGACTTTCCGCTGTCGGGATACTGCACGACGAGCTGCTTGTCGGCCTCGCACTTGTAAACCACCGCATCGGAGGGCCAGCGCGGGCGCTCGGCGGGCGAGCCGCCGCCGAAGGGCCACCAGCTCGAGCAGCCGGCGAGAAGGATCGCGGTCGAGATTGCGCAAGGCAGCGCGAGACGGGTCATCGGCGGTGGTGAAGGCGAGATGGGATGACAGCGATTGTACGGCGAGCGTACGCTCGCAGAGCGGGCGCGTTGACATGTGTGCCACTACGTGACATGTCGAAGATGATCCACGTCCGCCACGTCCAGGATGATCTCCACCGGCGCTTGACGGCGCGCGCCGCGCTCGAAGGGCTCTCGCACTCGGACTCCTGATCCGCGAGATCCGAGAGGTGGCCCGGACGTCCGACGCCCGCGGAGATGCGCGCGCGTCTCGGGGACCTGCGCGGGAACGCGACCGCCTACGACGCGGCTTGTCTCGCGCTCACGGAGGTGCTGGCCGTTGCGCTCGTCACCCGGGACGTGGCGCTCGGACCGGCCGCGTGGCACCGCGCGCGCGTCGAAGTCATCGCCTGAGCGCGGGCGGGCGACGCTCAGGGCTTCGCGCCCCGCTTCGTCTCCCCGACGATCACACGCCGTGCTGGGTCAGGCCCGCGGGGTTGATGAGCGCGCCGTCGGCCGAGTCGATGTGGGCGTGAAAGGTATCGACGAGCGTGCCCTCGTGGTTCGACTGGACGATCTCGAGCCTCGCCCTGAGCTCGGCGGCGAGCGCTTCGAGGCGCTGGTTGATCTCCGCGAGCGTCGTCGTGCCGTAGATGTGCGGCTCGCGACGGCCGAAGAGGTTCAGATTCGGGCCGTGCAGGACGAGGATGAGCATAGCGGGGACGCCTCTCTAGGGTTGCCGGGGGGCCGTAGGGTAGCACCCCGCCTCCTCAGCACGCACCCATTGGCGCATCGACGCGGCCGCTACCCGTCGCTCTGACCGCGCGACGGTTTTCTCCGCGCTCGGGTGTCGTACGCGGACTGCCGCCCGGAAGTGCGGTCGAACCAGGCGGGTTTCGGCACGTGCGATATCGCGCTTTCCGGTCCGGGCGCTCGTTCACGCTCGAGTTCCGCGAAGACCTCGACCAGGAAGTCCACGAACACGCGCACCAGCCGCGACCGCCGCTGGGCGGGCGGATAGGCGGCGAAGATCGTCGGCGCCTCCAGGCACTCCCAGTCGGTGAGCACCGGGACAAGCAGGGCCGATGACAGATAACGGAACAGACTGACGTCAGTGAGCCGGATGACGCCGGCGCCGGCGCAGGCCGCCGCGTCGAGCCAGATGCGGTCGTCGCTGAAGACGCGGGTCCGCACGTCGATCGTGCGCCGTTCGCCGTTCTTCTCGAAGATCCAGCGGTCGAGCAGGGTGCCGCCGGAGCTCCGGCCGATCAGGCAGTGGTGATCGCGTAGCCGCTCCGGTTCGTGCGGGATACCCTCGCGCGCCCAGTACTCCGGCGAGGCGCACACGACGAGCCGCGTCTGCCCGAGCGGACGCACTACGAGGTCGCGCTCAGGCGGCCACCCGGGCAGGACCGCCACGTCGAGGTTCTTCTCCGCGATCTCCTGGATCGTCACGATCGGCTTGAAGACGAGCTCGACGTCCGGATAGCGCGCGAGGAAGCGCGTGATCCGCGGCATCACACAGTTCAGCCCGAGCGAGGAGCGCATGCCGACGGTCAGCGTCCCGCGCGGCTTCGCGCCGCGTGGCCCGAGCCGCTGCTCGACGTCGTGCAGGTCCGCCGCAATCCGGCGCGAGACCTCGTAATAGCGCTCGCCGTCGGCCGTGAGCACGAGACCCTGCGTCGTGCGGTGGAAGAGGGTGAGCCCGAGCGAGCGCTCGAGCGCGCCGACGAGCTGCGTGACCGCGGGGGCGGAGACATTGCAGGATCGCGCCGCGGCGGCGAAGCTGCGGCTCTCGGCGGCGCAGTTGAAGTACTGGATCGCGCGCAGCTTGTCCATCGCGAAGTTCCTCCGGCGTCGCGCATAGTAAGCGAAACTTAATGGCCCATTCAGCGGGAGGCCCCTTCGCTGGAGCCGGCAGCGGGTGCAGAGTGGGACCTGCAAAAGGAGCGACGACATGATCCTTCGAACCATCACTTTGACTGTGAGCGCGGCTGCGGTGCTCGCAGCGGCTCCGCTGGCCGCGCCAGCCGAAGACGCCGCCTCGTATCCGACGAAGGCGATCCGGCTGATCGTCCCCACCGTGCCCGGGGTTCCGCCCGACACCCTGGCACGAATCCTCGGTGAAAAGCTGACGAGCGCGCTCGGGCAGCCGGTCGTGATCGAGAACCGGCCGGGGGCGATTGGCACGATCGGGCTGAACGCGGTCGCCCGGGCGACGCCCGACGGCTATACGGTCGGCGCGATCTCGATGCCCTACATCGTCGCGCCGAGCGTGCTGCCGCACGTCCCGTACGACACCGAAAAGGATCTCGCCCCGGTCGCGCTGATCGCCTGGAACTACGGGCTCGTCACCGTTTCGGCCACCTCGCCCGTGAAGGACATCCCCGAGCTCGTCGCCCGTGCCCGGGCCAACCCCGGCGCGCTGAAATTCGGCTCCGCGGGGAACGCCACGCCGTCGCACCTCGCCGGCGAGCTGTTCAACCGCGAGGTGGGCGTGAGCCTGACGCACATCCCGTACAAGGGCCCCGCCGTTATGACCGGCGTGATCAGGGGCGAAGTCGATTTTTACGTGGGGTCGCCGTCCACGATCGCCCCGCAGCTCAGGTCGGGCAGGCTCCGCGCGCTGGCCACGACCGCGCCGCAACGGCTCGCTGCATACCCGGACCTGCCGACGCTGGTCGAGCTGGGCTACCCGGGGATCGTCCTGAGCGATTGGCAGGGCTTGGTCGTGCCGGCCGGTACGCCCGGCGAGATCATCGGGCGGCTGCAGTCCGAAATCCTGAAGATGCTGGCGGAGCAGGCGTTCAGGGAGCGCCTGGAAGCGCTCGGGATGTCGGCGGCCGGCCTGAGCGCGGAGGAGTTCGCGCGGCATATCCACAACGAGCTTCGACGGTGGGACAAAGTCGTCCGCGACGCCAAGATCCGGGCCGAGTGACCCGAGCCGCGCGCGACGCGATCGACGACCCATCGGCGGCGACAGGCCAACCATGCATGACGTCGGCGATCCGGTTGCGGCGATGGAGACGATTGATGGCTTCATCAACGGCGCTGCGATGTCGCAGGCGATGGCCGTGGCTGCCGAGCTGCGGATCCCCGACCTGCTGACGACCGGACCGAAGAGCGCGGGCGAGCTCTCTCGCGCCGCCGCTTGTCACGCGCGGTCGCTGCACCGGCTCTTGCGAGCGCTCGCTGCCGCGAACCTCTGCGTGGAGCACGACGACGGCACGTTCTCGCTGACCGCGGCGGGTGCGCTGCTGCGGACCGATGCGCCGGGTTCCATGCGTCACTGGGCGATTCGGTGGGGCCGTGACCTATGGCTCGAGTGGGGCAATCTCCGCCACAGCGTGAGGACCGGCGAGACCGCGCGGCGCCTCTTCAAGCAGACCGACGGCCTCGACCACCTCGAGCGCGATGCGGCCGCTGCGACGAGTTTTAACCGCTCGATGGCGGAGCTCACGCGGCGCGTCGCCCGCGGCGTGGCCGGGTGCTACGACTTCTCGGGGATGAAACGGCTCGTCGACGTCGGCGGGGGACATGGGGAGCTGCTGGGAGCGATCCTCGTAGCCTGTCCCGCGCTGCGGGGCGTGCTGTTCGATCGGCCGCACGCGATGGACGGCGCGCGGGCCCATCTCGAAAACCTTGGTGTCGCCGCGCGCTGCGAGACCGCGACCGGGAGCTTCTTCGACTCGGTCCCCGCCGGCGAAGACGGGTACCTGCTGAAGAGCGTTATTCACGACTGGGACGACGAGCGGAGCGCCGTGATCCTCCGCAACTGCCGGAAAGCGATAGCCGGGGACGGAAAGCTGCTGCTGGTGGAGCAGATCATGCCCGACCGGATGGAGCCAAGCGTGCTGCACCAGGACGTGACGCGAAGGGACCTCACCATGCTGATCGGGCCCGGCGGGCAGGAGCGAACGACGGGCGAGTTCCGCAGCCTGCTGGAAACCGGCGGCTTCGCGCTGCGGAGGACCGTTCGCGGTCCCCTGAACTTCTTCGTGATCGAAGCGGTTCCTCTTTGAGGCCGTTCCAGCGGGGCAGCACGACCGACCTCTTCAGTCTCACCGCGGCGTAGGGATAAGGGAAACGTCGGCGTCGAGCTTCCGCACGCCATGGCGGCCCGCAGAGCGTCTCAACATTCCGGCTCGCCCGGCGCGGGCCGCGGCGCGGGGTTGAAACGGAAGCGGGCCGGCACGTCGCTCGCCGCGATCGATCCGAGCGGGACGCAGCGCTTGCCGAGTGAGAGGGCGAGCGCGGGTCCGGCGCCTCCGGCGAGCGATTCGATCGCTTCGTCTGCGGCGGGCTTGCCGTCGGTGACGACGATCTTCTCGAGGAGCGCCGCGAGATCGCGGTCGAGCGCAACGCCGGCACCGAGCTCGGTGTCGAGCAGGAGCTGGCCCGCATCGTCGACCCACGCGCGCATCACCACGGACGGCACCGCGCCGGTGTGCGTCTCGACCGAATCGCCGTCCGCGCGCAGGCGATAGACGAGCGGCGTGTACTCGAGCAGGACGAACACGCGCTGCGGCCCGTTCTGGAAGAACCAGCGGCCGTGAGCGTCGGCTTGATAGTTGCGGCCGATGAACTCCACCACCGCGGCGTTCGAGATGCGCTCGAAGACCGGGGCGCCGGCCGCGGACGCGCGCGATTTCACCAGCCAGTTTCCGCGCCGGTCGAGCTTCAACCAGCCGTAGACGTTCGGCACGTCCGGCCACTTCTGCATCGCGCGGATGACGATCTCGTCCATGACCCGCCTCTTCTACAATGTTGCGAAGATATTACGGACTGCACTCATTATGACCGGCCCTCGGCCGCGGAAGTTGCGTCCTTGACCACCACGGCGCTCGCGCTCGTGCTCGTCGCGGCGGCGGTGCACGCGGGCTGGAACTACTTCCTGAAGACCGCGCGCGGCGGCCCGGGGTTCATGACCCTCGTCGCAATCGTTGCGTGCGTCATCTGGGCGCCCGTGGCCCTCGGACAGTGGCTCTGGCAGGGCTATTCATTCCAGCCCGTGCATCTGGTGCCGGTTCTGGCCAGCGCGGCCATCCATACCGTCTATTTCGTGCTGCTCGACCGCGGCTACCGGCACGGGGATCTCTCGGTGGTCTATCCGCTGGCGCGCGCGACCGGGCCGGTGCTCACCATCGCCGCCGCCGTGATCTTTCTCGGCGAGCGACCGGGGGTGCTCGCGCTAGCCGGCGCGGCGCTCGTCGTCCTCGGTGCCTATCTTCTCACCGGCAACCCGCTCCGCCTCCTCGGGCGCGACCGCCCGAAGGGCGCCGGCTTCGCGCTCCTCACCGGTTGCACGATCGCGCTCTACACCGTGGTCGACAAGCTCGCCGTCAGCCACTACCTGATCCCGCCGATCGTGTTCGACTGGGCGTGCCTGACCGCGCGGATCTTCATGCTGTGGCCGCTCGCGCTGCGCAGCGCGCCCGACTCGCTGCGCGCCGCGTGGAAGGTCGACCGGCGCGCGATCATCCTCGTCGCCGCGCTCTCGCCGCTCGCTTACATCCTGGTGCTGACGGCGATGGTGTTCACGCCGGTAAGCTACGTCGCGCCGGCGCGCGAGGTGAGCATCCTGTTCGCGGCATTGCTGGGCGCGCATCTCCTGAAGGAGGCGGATGCGGTGCGGCGGCTCATCGCCGCGGCGGCGATCGTACTCGGGATCGTGGGGCTTGCGCTGGGCTGATGGTGGTGGATCAGGCGGTCCCGCAACGGAGGACCGCCATGATCACCGAGATCGTTCTCTTCAAGCTGCCCGCAGGCATGAGCCGCGAGGAATACTCGAACTGGATACCGCTGAGTGACCATCTGCATCGAGTCAAAACTCCGTCCTACTGAACCGCGTGCAGCGGACTCGGCCCGATGAATTCCTTGACCGACGGGAACCACGTCCGGTTGTACCTGGTCTGCTCGAAATCGTAGTAGCGCGCTGGACTCATCGGATCCAGTGCATTCCCCAGGACATTGAGGTCCAGGGAGTGAGTGCTGCTCCAGTGACCGGTATCCAAGCGCTTCATCAAAGTTTCGACCGCGGCGGCTGATTCCGAGACGTTGAAGGCGCAGTGTCCGGGGCCATTGACGAACGCTCTGCGATAGAGCTTCGTGTAACCATTCTTCGCCACCGCCCTGTCATACCCTTCGACGAGATTGATGGTCACGGCGGCGTCGCCGTTGGTGTGCATGCGAAAGACCGGCACCTTCGGTTCGCCATAGACCGTGCGCCCCGGCGCGCTCCACCACTTGATTGCCTTGGGGTCGGCCGCGACGCGAGGAAACGCGTTGATTTTCCTGATGTCACGCTCGAAGTCGACGCCGGCATCCCGATAGAGACGGCGCACCGCTCGCTTGTAGGCCGGCTCGCCGTTCTTGAACGAGTCTTCATAGTCGACGCCAGTGTTCCACGACTGCTGACCCGGGGCGGCGTGCTCGAACATGAACCGCGATTGGCCGCCCAGCTGACCTCCTGCTCGCTGGATGACGGACTCATACATGCTCTGCTGAAGCGCGTATTCGTCGTTCGCATTCGGTTCGGGGGTCGTCGTGCTCACCCAGGCCGGCTGCTGTCCGATCGTGGTCGCAAGCGCAATCCGCGCACGACCGAGGGCCGTCTTCTGAGCCTCGTTGATGGCTGCTCGCCACTGCACGGTGAGTGCGCTGACGTTCTGAGGAAGATCCACGATAGGGAGATCGGGGGCGATGAGCGCCTTCATGGCAAACCAGAAGTCGAGCTCCGAGTTCTGGAGCCACACCGGGGTATGCGCGCACCCCGCGACCGCGCCGTCGATCCGATCGGAGCGAAACTCGGCCATCGCCAGCGCGACGTGCCCTCCGCCCGAGTGTCCGTACTGGATGGTTCGTTTCGGCTTGCCATACTTGGCCTCGAAAAGGTCGAGCACCGTGACGAGATCGTGAATTTCGTGCGCCGGATCGTAGTTCGTTGCTCGGTCGGCACGTCGCGCGGTGCCTGAGACGGCGTAACCGCGGCCGAGCCAGTACAGATACCTCGGGGCGTCGGGAGTCTGCGCAAAATCGAGGTCGTTGATCAGAGTTCCGTTCCACACCGTCGGAACCCGGATCTGGTATGTCGTCCCTCTGGGGAGCGTGCCGCTCTCATCACTGAACGCTCCCTGTGCCGTGGCGCTCGTGGGTGATCCAGCGAAGCCAACGATGGCAGCTATTAGCGCGGCAAGAAGCCAGGCACTGATGCCGGCGCTCGGTCCTTTACTCGACGCGGCGTAACACTTGGTTCGGATTCTCATCATCTCCTCCTGTGGATCGTCGCACTACGTTCGTTTCATGCGCCTCATCTTGTCGAGTATCGAAAACGGCTCGTCCGCCACTGCCTTACGTCGACACGCCAACCAAGGCGGCGTCAGCGCGGCAGGCGCCGACCGGCATCGCCCGGATCGATCGAGCCGCCGCGGCGCCCGCTTGCTCTGTGGCCGCAGCGCGTATCGCAAGGATGCAGGAAGCTGCGTCCACGGTGCGGCCGTGGCGCGAAATAAAGTCGATATCAGGACAACCTGAGCGACACTGCGACAGTCGGGGAGGGTGGCTCCGGTCTGACTCTCTACCGCTGCGCCACCTGCCCCGACGTCTCCCCGACCGACCTCGCGATCAGCGGCCGGACGCTACACGAGCTCGGTGCCGCAGGCGGTCAGTAAACCGGTTCACCTCAGTCTCAATCCGCGCTTCGCCGCGCCTACTGGTACGAAAGGCGAAATCCGGCGCGTCCCCACCGACTACAAGGGTGTTCTTCGAGAAGGTGCCGCTGCCCGGCACGAAGGCGTTGTTCGACGACGTCGTCGACGTGTACGCGGCGAACCTTCACGCGCTCGCGGCCGCTATCTTCAGATCCACGAGGTCGCGCAGACGTGCTCCGCGACGAGACCCTTCGCGACGCGCTCCGCGTGCGGCGACGATCCGGATGTCACTGATCGGGCGCTACATCAACTTCATCGAACCGGACCGCGCGGCGCCGACCCGAAAGGATGGCGATCGGCGTGCACATGTGCCGCGGCAACGCGATGGGCAAGTGGATGGCTTCCGGGGGCTATGAGCGGATCGCGGAGGAGGCGTTCGGCGCGCTTGAGGTCGACGCGTTCTTCCTTGAGTACGACACCGCGCGTGCCGGCGGCTTCGAGCCGCTCCGGTTCGTGCCGGCGGGCAAATTCGTCGTGCTTGGGCTCGTGAGCACCAAGACGCCGCGTCTCGAGTCGGCGGACGACCTCAAACGCGGATCGACGAGGCGTCGCGCTACGTGCCGCTCGAACGTCTCGGACTCAGCCCGCAGTGCGGCTTCGCGAGCCGCGATCTCGGCACCGCGCTCACCTTCGCCGACCAAGAAGCGAAGCTCAGGCTAGTGGTCGAGACCGCGGTCGCGGTATGGGGCAAGTAACGCAGACATTTAAGGACGTTAGAAGCTTGCCATCGTTGTGCGGAGATTGTTGGCGGTTCCGCAGAATGGGCACAGAAAAGGGAATCCAACGGGCACTGTTGCCCCTGCTGCTGCGCCGGCGTAGCCTGCCGGCAGACGGCATCGAGACCGGCCAGCCAGAGTGAGGCGCGCGTGGTTCTCAAACCCGGGTGGGACAAACTGAGAGAGGCGATCCCCGCATCGCCCCTGAGCCTGTCCGGCGTTATCCAGAGATCTTCGCGCGTCGCCCAAGCTGCCAGCGCAACCGCTTCCCGCCGCCGGGGCACCGAGGAGGAATGGGGATGAAACGCCGGGTTTCGCGTTGGCAGGCGGCAATCGTTGCGGCCGCGGCTCTGCTAGCGGGATGGGGATCCTGCGCGTGGTGCCAAGACACTGCGCCGGAGGATCCGGTATTAGGAGCGAGCGACGTCACGGGCGTCGGCAAGATCGGACGCGTGCACGACCGCATCCGGCGCGCGCAGCAACGCGAGTCGCTCTATCAGGAGATTTCCCACCTCTACCGCGACTACACTAACTGGAAGGCCCGGGTGCAGAAGGAGACCAACGTCGCGTACTCGTTCGACGTGAGTCTTCTCCAGCAGTGGGGCTCCCCCGACGGCGGCAGCCCGGCTCTGCAGATCTACGCCGCGCCCTCCCTCGACTGGACGGTGTTCAAGAGCAGCAACTGGGGCACGGGCTCCATCCAGGTGGCCTACAGCTTGGTCACTTACCCGACGAACCAGAACGCCGCCAGCATCCAGTCGAACCTCGGCCTGATTACGCCGATTAACGACTTCCCGAGCAACACGGAGAATTTCGCCCAGTTGACCTACACGCAGGCGAGCCCCGACAACAAGTGGCTGCTCACCGGCGGCCAGTATCCGCTGTACAACTTCGACGGCAACGCCTATCTCGGCAATCAGCAGCAGAACTTCAACAACTACCTGTTCGCGCAGAACGCGACACAGACCTACCTGATCACGGGGCTAGGCGCCTACCTCCAGTTCAACGCCACCAGCACGCTCCAGTTCGCCGCGGGGTTCCAGGGCGCGAACAACGTGTCCGGCGAGGCGATCTCTACGAAGAACTTCAGCAACGATTGCTGCGCCTGGTTCGGCTACGTGCAGTGGACACCGCGCTTCCATGGCTTCGGGTCCGCCCAGTACTCATTTTCGTACTTCTCCACTCCGAGCATCCCGGCGCAGTCCTCCACGCGCGGCTGGTCGGTCAACGCGGTGCAGAACCTAAACGAGACCTGGGCGGTGTTCGCCCGAGCCAATGGCGCCAACGGCTTTGTCACGCAGATCAGGAACTCCTACGCGCTGGGTGTGGCGATGAACAATCCGCTGAAGCGTTCCTCCACCGACCAAATTGCGTTGGCCGTCGGGTTGAGCCAGGCGGCGAGTCCGCCGACCAATCCGCCCAACACGCGCAACGAAAAGCCGATCGAAGCCTACTGGACGTGGACGTTCTTCGGTGGCGTGCTGCTGACGCCCTCGGTACAGTACATCTTCGACCCGGCGCTGAGCCCAACGAAGAACGGCGTTTGGGGGCTGTCGCTCCGCGCAACCTTCCTGTTCTGATCCGCGGCGTTCGTTGGCGGGCAGACATCGCCTGACGGCACCGTCAAGTGCATGGTGTAAAAGAGCACTCCGAGTGCTTCGGCACG
>CAVWFR010000014.1:0-184572 GCA_963754305.1 uncultured beta proteobacterium
GCTGTCGACCCATTTGCGACACTCGGCGCTTCCGACAGCGGACAGTCAAGCACCTCGAAAGCCGACGCTCATCGGTCGCTGCGCTTGATCGCGGTTAAGACTGGGGTAGCACGCAGGCTGCGATCTAGGGCCTCCTCCCTTCGATCTCACGCGGCCCATCGCATTCGATCAGTGGTTCGATCTTGTGGTGACGCAGGCAGCGCTCAACGGCGATGGGGACACGGGTACTACAATCATTGCGTTCCGCTAAGACGAGCTCGCGAGACGTAGGCGGGCGAATTGGTGGGCTGCTCGAGCTGGGTGGACAGTTTCTTCTGTGCGTCCCTGAGTTTCTCTAGTGCGCCAGGTATTCTCCCTGGCGCGAGGCTCTCGATGAGCCTGTGCTGCGGAACCTTCGGCGCCTCAGGTCGGAATCGGTTTCGTTGCAGCCCCGGAGCACTCAGTGTCTGCTGGCGCCGCGGTCCAATGAGGGGCACCTGCTGGATGCCGGCATCCGACTTGACCTCGCGGTAGTTGTTGTTGCGGAAGAGGACGACCGCCGCCAAGACCCTAGGTCCAACGCGACTTCCGCTCATCGATGATGTGAAGCCCACAAGATGCGGCTGATCCTTGAGATCGACGTTACCGAACGGTCCCGCTCCGGGCATAATCCGCGAATCGGATTGCGGTTCCCCCGAGCTGCGGGAATCGCCCGGACGCGGCCCATGCAACGTAGCCGCGCACATCGGCCCCACGCGCAACCCGCGCCGTGACTCCTGAGGATCACCCCACGGGAGTAAGAGCTTGAGCAACCCGACTGCACTTCCCTTGGACAGCGAAAGCGCCATGCTTCGAACGGTGCGCTTCGAGCCGCGACAACGACACCTGCCGTCCGCCTCCCCGCCGAAGCGGCTCTCAATCTGCCTCATCAATCCGAAGTTCGAGCCTTCCTACTGGGGCTTCGACTACGCCCTCCCGCTCTACCCGGGGGACAAGCGCTGTACGATGATCACGGGGGCGCTCCCCGCGCTCGCCGGGTTGGTGCCCGCCTCGCACGAGGTCGTTCTACTCGATGAAAACGTGGAGGACATCGACTTCGAATCCCTGCCGCGCTTCGACATCGTCGGCGTCACGGGGATGAACGTCCAGAAGGAGCGCATGCGCGACATCCTCCTGCGCTTGCGAGAGCTCGCGGTGTTCACGGCCGTCGGAGGCGCCTATGCCTCGGTGAACGAGCCGTATTTTGACGGCCTCTGCGATGTCCTCTTCGTCGGCGAAGCGGAAACCACATGGCCCGAATTCCTCGAGGATTTCGCTGCGGGCCAACCGACGAAGAAGGTCTACGTGCAGGCTGAAAAGACCGACATGACGAAGGTACCAAAGCCGCGCTACGACTTGCTCAAAGTACGGCGTTACGCTTCGGGAGCGCTTCAGTTCTCACGCGGGTGCCCGTTTCAGTGTGAGTTCTGCGACATCATCGTCACGTTCGGCCGAAGGCCCCGCACCAAGCGGCCGGAGCAGGTGATTGAGGAACTGGAGGACATGCGGCAGGCGGGGTTCTTCTCCGCCTTTCTCGTCGACGACAACTTCATCGGAAACAAGAAGGCGGCGAAAGACCTCCTGCGGCTCCTCGTTCCCTGGCAAGAGAAGAACGGCTACCCGCTGCGACTCTCGACCGAGGCGAGCATCAACCTCGCCGACGACCGGGAGCTGCTCGAGCTGCTGTACGCGGCGAACTTTCGCCACGTCTTCATCGGGATTGAGACGCCCCGTGCGGCCTCGCTCAACGAGACCAAGAAGTTCCAGAACACACGCGGCGACTCGCTCGAAGCCAAGATCGAGCGGATCCAGAACGCCGGGATCGACGTTCACGCGGGGTTCATCGTCGGCTTTGACAACGACGATAAGTCGATCTTCGAAGAGCAGTACAAATTCATCCAGGAGAACGGCGTTCTCCTCGCCATGGTCGGCATGCTCACGGCAATCCACAAGACGCCGCTCTACGAGCGACTCAAGCGGGATGGACGCCTCGTCGAGGATGATCCGAACTGCAACATCGTCCCGCAGCAGATGACGCGCGAAGAGCTGCAGCGCGGCTATTGGGATCTCGTCCGCCGCCTCTACACGCCCGAGGCGTTCTTCGACCGCTACTTTAGAGTCTATCGTTTGACCCAATACCATGATCGGCGCGCGGCGATATCGAGCAAGGCTGGCGAAGGGAAGCTGCTTCCGACGCTCGGCTACGGTTTGATCCTTCTGTGGTCACTCGCTCGAGCGCTCCGTAAGGAGCGTGCGCTACGGAGCATCGGCCTGGTCTACCTGCGTTACTTTTTCAAGGTGAACTTGAAGTACCGGAAGGACGTGATCGGATTCGCGCAGTTCATGAACCGGTGCGTGACGCACTGGCACTTCCACAAATTCACGCGCCTTTCTATCGCCGGTAAGCTTCGGCTGTTCAACTCGGGCTGAGCGATGCGCGTGTACCGCGCGGCAGGCCGGTGAAGATCGCGGCACAGATCAAGATGGGGAAGAATCTTTCCGTCTCCGAGCTATCGATGTGTCGTGGTATGCAACTTGGCTGGATCGATTACTTTTTTGTCGCCCACCTTCCCCGCTCGGCGCCTTCGGGACCCGAGCGGCACCGTGGCAGCCGACCCGAAGCGAAAGGTCAGGACTGCCGAGAGCGGACGCACGAAATCGAGGGGGCAGACGTTGAACGGTCGCGCTGAGCGGCCGCCAAGGCGCGAATCGCCGAGGGCAGGCGCTTGACGCGAGACATGAACGGCCCCGACCGCCGCGCGACCGTAGCGCAAAGGAAAAGGATCATTTCGGATGCCGCGATGCGGCGCGGGCGATGGCGAAAAGCACCAGGCCCGATCCAAGGCAAGCCGGGACCGCACCCCACAGCCACGTATCGGTTCCGGTGGCGAGGTAGACGGTCATGGCGGCGACAGCACTCGCGGCGCCAAAACCAAGAATGACCAGCGCCCATCCGGGGCTCACGGTTCCAGAGTTGCCACGCTTTCGGCCGACGATCGGCCCCAGCACGAGCGGCGCAAATGACAGTTGCGCACAGGAGAACGCGAACATCAGGGCGAGGAACGTACTGCTCGTGAAACTAATCTGAAGAAATGCGTCGGCAACGCAAAATGCCGCGGCGAACGCTAGGCCGAGGCCGCCGCCTGCGACAAGTGTGCGTCGCGTTGCCGTTGCTTCCTTCGACGCCTGCCCCGGTCCCGGCGCGAGCTCCGGCCAAATCGCCGCCAGCATGTCGTAACGGATGGTGCACAGGCTCGCCGAGAACAGGGCGCTCATCGTCGATAGCGCGACCGCGGACACGCAGATCAGCAACAACGGCAAGGCAACGACGGTCACCTCGTTGTACTCGGAGATGAGCTGCGCAACGTAGGCCTGCAGGACGTCCGCGCCGCCCGGCGTTTCAATCGCGATGACGGCGATGGCGCCGAGCATGCACATGAACAGCCATACGAGGGAACTCTCCACGGCGTATATCCTGAAGACTCCACGCAACACAGCGGACCGCTGGCCCGGCTCGACGCCGCTCGAGCTCATATCTTTTCGGGCCGCTGCAAGTCTTTGCCAGTTTGTGACGTCGACGAGCGGATAGAACAGGGGCAGCAGGCAAAGGGCGAGCAGCCCCACGCCGGGCACGCGTGTCCCGGTCTGCAACGCGGCAGCGCTGTCGCGCCCGATCGCTGGCAGGCCCGCAGCGTAGAACTCCATGAGCGCGAGGACGATAATCAGAACGATCAAGACCGATACGCACGGATTGAGAATCTTCTCGAACCTGCTCAGGAGCCGGGCGCCAAACGACTCGCGGCCGGGATCGGCGTTGGAAGCAGCTCTCCGGATTGGCTCGGTGTCGACGTATTTCGAATGTCGGTAATAGAGCATGATCGTGCAGCAGACGGCGACACAGACGACCGCGAATGTGCCGTGCGGCGGCATCGACGTGCGCGCGGAGACGTGCAGATACAAGAGAATGGCCGTCGACCCGAACAGGCCCAGATACAGCATGCCGAGTTGCAGCTGAGCCGAGTGCATGACCCCGGAATGGCCGGAGAGAGTTGCGTGCAGCACCGTCAACAGCAGCGCGCCGAACACGAACAAATAGACGGCGGCCGCGCATCCCGGCAGCATCGGTTCGAGAAATGCCGCCAGTCCAAGCGCCTCGCCGACGAGAAGACCAACGAGAGCGAAAAGCGTAAGGCTCGCCGCCAGCAGGCGGACCCGCGGATCGTTGCCGTGCTGCCGCGCTATGAACTCATGCACGGTGATCGATCGGTCGCGGCTTAGTGCACCATCCAGAAACTCGAGCAGCGGCTGGCGCAGGATGTAGATCAGGTAAACACCCAGCCCGAAGAATGCCGAACCGATGATGGCCGGCCATAAATCGCCGCTCGCGCCCCAGGCGAAAAGCGGGCCGAACGCAGCCATCCGCAGCGCATAAGCGATCGACGAGTTTCGGACGACATCGGGCCGCGTGTATTGCGACGAGACGAAATGGTCTTGCGCCCGCATGTGGTCCGGGCGCCGGAGCAGCCAAACCGGGATGAAACAGATCCCAAGCGCAAGCACCAAGGAAAGGAATGTGACGAACGACATCGGAAATCTGTCAGGTTGGCAAAGCGCGGCGGATTGCCACCCCATAGCCTATGCGGGCTGCAAGAACGCGTAGCATAGGCGTTGCTCAGGCGATGGAAGACCCTAGGGTCCGATTCAGTTCGCAAAGGACAACGTTGCGACAGCTGGCATGATTGCGGAGTCCGGGCGGCGGGAAGCTTCAGGTGGTGTGCGTGATGCTTGTGTCTCAGTCGGTTGGAGCGCTGGCGTGAGCTGGGCCTTAGTGGCTATCGCGCTGCTCTGGTGCAGCTGTGCCCACGCCGAAACTGAGGTGTATCTGCTGCGCGGCTGGTTTGGCGTGTTTTCCACCGGCATGGACAGCATGGCCGAAGCGCTCCGCGGCAAGGGCATCCAGGCCGAGGCGATCGGGCACCTGTCCTGGAAGTCGACGGTTTCGAAGGTCGTCAAGGAGCGGGCGGCCGGCAAGACCGGCCGGCTCGTGCTGGTCGGCCACTCGCAGGGCGGGAACAATGTGATCGAAATGGCTCGCGAGCTGGAGACGCACAAGATTTCGGTGGACCTGCTGATCACGCTCGCGCCGTTTCTTCAGGACCCGGTCCCCTCCAATGTCGTGCGGGCGCTCAACTACTACCAGTCTCCCGGCTGGGGCGCGCCGCTCATTGCCGACCCCGGCTTCAAAGGTGAGCTCTTTAACATCGATATCGGGAGCGACTCGGGCACCTTCCACATCAACATCGACAAAAATCCCAGAGTCCAAACGGAGATTGTCGGCGCGATCGCTGCCCTGCCACGATAGGAGGCGGACGCTCGGATCGGCGATTAGGCGGGCGGGAGATCGCGAAGCCGATCAGCACGCATACGTTGCGGCACTCGTTCGCGACGCACCTGCTCGAGAGCGGTCAGAACATCCGCACGATCCAGGAGTCGCTGGGTCACAGCCACGTGGATACGATGATGATCTACACGCATGTGCTGAACCGGGGAACGGGCGTGCTAACCCGCTTGACGATCCGCTGCCCCTCTCGTCAACGCCGGTAATCCCGCCTGCAGCGAACGTCCGCTTTGGAGCAACTTAGGAAACGGGCTCATGCGGCTGGCTGTGGCCGCAAGTGTGAGTACGCAACCGGGCCAGGAAGCAGCCTTTCAGTGAAAGCGCCTGGCCCCGCCATGACCTCGTCGCCGGGTCCGGGCCGTGGCGAACCGGGCTGGGCCGCCCGGCAGGCTTGTTGGGTGTCAACTATCGGGCGGCCTGTACTTCGCGTCGATCAAATCTCAGTCTGCTCGGAGATCTCCAAAGCGTCGTCCACCTCGATACCGAGGTACCGCACAGTCGATTCAAGTTTGGAATGCCCAAGCAGCAATTGCACCGCACGCAGGTTCTTTGTACGGCGATAGATCAACGTCGCCTTGGTCGCCGCGTCGAGTGCGTGCCGTAGTCCGTGGCCGCGAATGACCGGACCCGCTGCACAACTGCCGCTCAGCTGGAAGCCGCCAACGGCTGCAAGCGGTCGAAAGCTGAGTTTCAAACGGCGACACTGCCCGCGGAGATCAGTGCTTCGCCAGCAGCGCCCCGAACCCTTCCACCTTGTCGGCAATCCCCGCGTGCCGCAGCGCATGCCGGTAGATCGCGGTGTTGATCGCCACCACCGGCCGCTTCATCCATACCTCGGCTTCGCCGGCCAGGCGCGCCATGGCGAGGTTGGTCCCGACCTGGATAAGAGCGTCGACATCGTCGCCGTCGACCTTCGCGAGCGCCTCGCGCAGCCGCATTTCGCTCACGTGCGCGATGTCGACCGGGCTCGTGCACTTCAGGCCTTCGATCCGCTTCACGCGGAACCCCGCTTCCTCGAAGAAGCGCGCCACGTTCTCGTCGCCGACCGGCCAGTAGGGCGTCACGACACCGAGCGTCTTCGCCCCATAGAGCTCGAGCGCCTCTGCGGCGGCCTCCGACCCCATCGACACCGGGAGCCCGGTCTTCGCCATCAGGTGCGCCTTGAGCTTGCGGGCGGCCTCGTAGCCGTTCCAGAAGGTTTCCGCCGAGATGCCCATCACCAGGTAGTCGGGCTCGCAGGACATGATGCTGTCGACCGCTTCGTCCTGCGCGGTGACGATCAGGGCGATCAGCCGGTTGAAGTCGTCGTTCGACTGGAGCGGAATGTTCGGGATGCGGATGCGGCTGATATGGTTGGTCACCCCCGGCGGACGCATCGCGTCGAACTCGGGCTGGACGCTGGTGTTGGTCGACGGGACGAGGACGCCGAACTTCTTGCGCCAGCCTAGCGAATCGGTCATCGGACGCGCTCCAGTGGGGTTGCGCGCCCGAGTCTAAGCGACGGTCCGGCGTGGTGCCAGCCCCGCGTATGCATGCGAATCGGGAATGAATTGGATGTAGGAATGTCGTTTCACAACCAGGCGGCGGGCGCCTAGAGTATCTGTCACGGATCGACCAGTCCAAGGAGCCCACGTCATGCGAAACGATCATGTTTTCTACGGCAACGTCGGCGGCCGTTACCCGACGGACGACGAGATCGAGCACCACCTGCACGCTGCGCGCGTGCTGCGCTCCGAGGCCTTGCACCACGGCCTCAGGCGCGCCCGCGAGTGGCTCGTCGCCGCGTTCCGGCGGCGGGTAGTCCCCGGCGGCACCCGGCCCGCCAAGGTGCAGCACTGCTAGATCGGGAATCGCTGCCGTCGGTGGCGAGTCGCCTGAGGTCGGCGCGCGCGAGGGGGGTGCCCCCTCACCGCATCCTGAAGACTGCTAGCTCGACCGCCCGAACGCGCTCGCCAGCAGCTCATAGGAGCGCAGCCGGCTCGCGTACTCGCCGGTGATCGTGATGACCATCAGCTCGTCGGCGGCGAACCGCTCGGTGAGCGCGAGGAGCTTGTCACGGACCTCGTCTGGGGCGCCGTGGACGAGTCGCTCGCGCTGCGAGAGCACGAAGGCGCGCTCGCGGTCGCTGTAACGGTGCGCCGCCGCTTCTTCTGCAGTAGGCACCGGCGAATCGATGCCGAGTGCCATGTGTAGCCGCCGGAGATCGATCGAGCCCGCGAGCCGCTCGGCTTCTGCTGCGGTTTCCGCACAGATCACGAACACGCATACCAACGCGCGCGGCGCTGCATCGCGCGCAGAGGGTCTGAAGTTCTCCCGATACGCCCGCGTCACCGCGTCCCCGCCGCGCGCGCTGATGAAGTGCGCGAACGCGAAGCGCAACCCGAGATCGGCGGCGAGCGCGCCGCTGTAGTCCGACGAGCCGAGCAGCCACACCTCGGGCGAAGTCGCGCCGGCGGGCATCGCCTTCACCGGCGCGAACGGGTGCTCCGGCGGGAGGCTCGCATCGAGGAAGCCGACCAGATCGCGCACCTGCTCGGGAAAGTCGTCGGCGAAGGCGTATGGGCCGCGGGCCACCGCCTGCGCCGTCAGCCGGTCGCCACCCGGTGCGCGGCCGATGCCGAGGTCGATGCGGCCGGGGAAGAGCGCCTCGAGCATGCGGAACTGCTCGGCGATCTTGAGCGCGCTGTAGTAGGGGAGCAGCACTCCGCCCGTGCCGACGCGGATACGCGAGGTGGCGGCGGCGACGCGCGCGGCGAGGATCTCCGGGCAGGGATCGGCGAGCGCGGCGATCGCGTGATGCTCGGCGAGCCAGTAGCGCGAGTAGCCGAGCCGCTCGGCAGCCTCGGCGAGCCGAACCGTTTGCGCGACGGCTTCGGCCGGCGTGTGTCCGGATATGACCGGCGACTGATCCAGCACGCCGAGGGCGGGCGTCATCGCCGTGCGCTCATTCCGCCATCCAGATCAGCGCGGCGACGAGCGCCGCCATTGCGACCGCGATCCAGAAGATCCCGATCATGCGCTGCTTGTCGGTCCAGGTGATGCCTTCCTTCTTCTTCTTCGCCATGCTGTACTCGAAGAAGATGATCAGCATCCCGATACCGAAGGTGATTCCCGCCCACTTCCACATGGCTCGCGACCCCCTGCCTGATGCCGTGCTGTTGTTCGAATCGCGCCGATTGTAGGGCGTCCGGTGCGCCCGCGCGCGTGCGGAGTGTCACGCGCGCGTGCTCCGCGGCCCGGCTACCGCGGCTTTCCGTCGCGGAATGCCCACGCGTGCAGCGGAGCGAGCGCGAGCGCCCAGGCGGTCGCGACCGCGCCCATCGCGTAGAACGCGGTGCCGATACCGAACGCGTCCTTGAGCGCGCCCATGAAGAGCGGCGTGGTCAGATGCGACAGTCCCCATCCTAGGCCGCCGAGGGCGAGTGCCGAGCCTCGCGTCGCGACCGAGGAGAGATCGCTGATCAGCAGTTGGAAGTAGAGCGTCATCGCGCCCGACCCGAACCCGACGAGGAGCAGCAGCAGGCAGATCGGCACCGGGTCGCTGACCGCCGCCGCGCCGAGCACGGCGAGCCCGACCGACAGCCCGATCACGACCGGGATCGTTCGCACGGCCACCCGGCGCACGAAACGCGCCGCGGCGACCCCGGCGGCAACCGACCCCACGGCGCGCAGCGCGAGCATCCAGCCGGTCGCGTCGCTGGAGAAGCCCATGCCGACCAGCAGCAGCGGGTAGAACGACATGCCGATCGAGAACGGCAGCGCCGAAAGATACGCGCAAGCGACCGCGAACCAGATCGAGGGCCGCCGCGCCAGCGCGCGATAGCCCGCCAGGATCGGCGGGTGCCCCGACGCGGCGGCGCGCGGTGCCGGCGCCTCGAACGCCGCCATCAACGCGAACGCCACCGCGCCGCCGACCAGCGCGACTGCCCAGAACCCGGCGGCGAACCCGGACCAGGCGATCGCGAGCCCCGCGACGATGGTGCCGACGATCTGGCCCGCGTTGGTGGTCGAGTTGAGGCGCCCGAGCCCAGCGCTGCGATCGCCGGGCAACTGCGAGCCGAGCGACCAGGTCGCCGGCCAGAACATCGCGCGCGACACGATGATGCAGAGCTGTCCGAAAAAGAGCGCCGCGTAGGTCGACGCGAGCGCGAACACGACGCCGGCCACCCCGAACGCCGCCGCCGACACGAGCGCGAGCCGCTTCCCGCCCGCACGGTCGGTCCAGGCGCCGCCGATCAGATTGAACGCGATCTGCACCAGCACCGGCAGCGAGACGAGGCTCCCGATCGCTACGCCCGAGAAGCCGAGGTGGTCGGCATAGAGCGGGATGAGGATGTGCGTCATCCCGAGCGCGAGGTTCCATGCGAACGCCGCGCCGAAGAAGGCGGGAACGCGGGCGATGCGATCGGAGGGCGCGGTCATGAGGGCGCGCCATCATCGGGGAGCCGCGGCAGCGGCGTCAAACGGCGTCGGCGGCCGGGGCTAGGCTGCTCGGTGCGCGACGGTTGTAAGCTTCGCGGGTCCGTTGACGACCCAGTCGCGTACCTCCGATTGTCGCCCCGTCCGTGGAGAGACCGCTTCCCGTGCGTCCCCTGCTCGCGTGTGCCGCGCTCGCGGCGATTGTCGCCGCCCCGTTCGGGCAGGCCGCGTCCGGCGAGTGCACGGCCAGGAGCGGTCCGGGGACCGCGGCGCTGGTCGAGCTGTATACCTCGGAGGGCTGCGACAGCTGCCCGCCCGCCGACGAGTGGCTGCGGAAGCTCCGGGCCGCGGGGTTCGGACCGGAGAGCGTCGTGCCCCTCGCGCTGCATGTCGACTACTGGGATTACATCGGCTGGAAGGATCCGTTCGCAAGCGCTGCATTCGGCGCCCGCCAGCGCGAGCTGAACGCGATCAACCGCAGCCGCGTCGTCTACACGCCGCAGGTGCTCCTAGCAGGGCGGGATTACCGCAACTGGTCGGGCGCTGGCCGCTTCGGTACCGATGTCCGCGCCGTGAACGCGGCGCCGGCACGCGCGCAGATCGAGCTTGCCCTGCGCGGGCCGGAGATCCGTGCCGCCGCGGCGGTGCCGAAGAGCGACGACCGCGTCGACACGGTGCTCTATGTCGCCGTGTACGAGAACGGGCTGAGCAACCGCGTCACCGCCGGCGAGAATCGCGGCGTGACCTTGCAGCACGATTTCGTGGTCCGCGAGTGGTGGGGGCCGATCGCGCTCGACGGCGCGGGCACGGCGACGCTCGCTCGCAAGCCGGTCACGTCCAGTCTCGCGAAGGGCGGCGTGGCGGCGTTCGTCCAGAGCCGCCGGACCGGTGGCGTGTTGCAGGCGCTGGCGCTGCCGGGCTGCTAGGTCTCACGCTCCGGCATCCACGCTCGCGCTAACCCAGCGCAGAAGAATCGCTGCCATGGGGTGGTGATCCCGTCTCGCCCGCCCGCCGCAAGAGCTCGATCACCTTCTGCTCCGGATCCACGCGCACCCAGTCGCCGGTGCCGATGAGCCCGGCGGGATGTGGCTCCCAGCCCTCGGTGATCGCGATGTCCGCGAACACCGCACCCTGCACCATCACCGGGTTGGTCACGCCGAAGACGAACGCCTTCGGCGCGATGCCCTTGTGCTTGAGGTCGAAGAACGCCCACCCCGCGGCGATGCCGCCCTTCGCGGTCGGGAAGAAGAGAATCTTGTCGCGGATGCTCTTGCCCTCCAACTCGTGACCGGGCTTGGTGATGAGCCCGCTCCAGCGATCGAGGTCGTAGCGCGGCGAGAAGCCCTCGGTCGAAACCACCGCCTCGCCTTCGACCGCCGGACCGAAGGCGCGCGTGACCCTGATCGTCGCCAGCGGCGCGCTCACGCCCGCCCCCCGGTCAAGGCGGGTGCCGAAACGCGCGAGGCGGGCGGTTCGAGCTCCCCGCTGCACGCGATCTCCACACACTCGCGCGTGCGCCGCAAGATGGTGTTGAACTTGTGCGCGCCGATGATGTTCACGATCTTGGCCGAGTTCGAGACCATGTTGGTCCAGCCGTTCGCGATGCGCATCCGCGACAGGTTCTGCAGGATGTAGAAGCAGACCCCTTCGAGCACCGTCGCGCCGGCCGACTCGATCGCCTGGAGGTAGCCCAGATTGCGCGCGGCGCTCTTCACGCCGTTCGAAGTGGTGACGAACACCTGCGTGCCTACGTGCACCTTGCGTCCGCCGAACGCCTCCGCAAGCGACTTCAGCTCGAAGAGCGAGAGCTGCGGGCCGGAGAATACGACCAGCGTCGCGCTCCCGTCCTTCAAGTCGTAGCCGGCGTAAACGCGCTCGATCGCCGCGGCGTCGATCACGATCTCGTCCACCGGCAGGTTGCCGCCGAGCGCCGCCGCGAGGGTCGGCGCCTCCGGCGTGACACCGACCATGTGGAACATGCCCATCGAGCCGTAGCTCGCGAGCGCCGCGCCGAGGTGTTTCAGCTCGTCCGCGAGCGGCGGGCGCCCGGCGCCGGTGAAGACCGGGACCGCGTAGTAGTTCTGGTGCTTCTCGCCGACGATCTTCCCCACCGCGCCCCAGTCGGCGAGATCCTCGAGCGGCGTCTCGAGACGGACGACCAGGGTGCCCTTGCGATGGCGATCGAGGTGAAAACCGTACTCGGGCGTGCGACCGGTGATCGCTGCGGCGAGCGCGGCCGGGCCGGACTCGAAGTTCGACCGCGCCCCGAATACCGAGTTGGCGTAGATGACGGTGCCGGTGTCGCCCCAGGCGACGTGCTCGCCGAGGTGCGGCTGGTAGAGCGTCTGGTAGTTGATGCAGGTGTCGGTGGTGAGGACGTCCATTCCGCGCAACGCCGCGATGAGCTCGCGCTCCTTCGCCACCTCGCCCGGGTCCTGGCCGAGTCGCGCAGCGTGCTCGAAATCGAAGCAGCGCGCATTGGTGGTGGTCGGCACGCAGGCGCGCGCGCGCTTCGCGCACTCGCCGCGCAGCCAGCCCAAGCCGCCGTCGCCCATCACCTCGATGTCGCCCATCATGTGCGCGTTGGTGATCGGCACGAAACGCTCGGCGCCGAAGAACTCGCCGACTTTGAGCTGGTAGGCGAGCGCATCGCGCGCCGCCTCGCCGCGCGCGCCCGCGAGGATCGCTGCCTCTTCCGGTGCGAGTCGCATCACGCCTATTCTAGCGGCTGCGCCGCTGTTATCATTTCGCGCGTGCGCGCCGGCACTTCACATCGCGTGTTTTGCACCCCCTATCGCGGCCGCACATCGGGAGAAGCGCCGTGGACAGTTGGCTCGCCTGGGTCGTGGCCGGCATCGGGTTGATCATCGCCGAGCTCGTCACCGGCACCTTCTACCTGTTCGTTCTCGGCATCGCGGCGCTCGTCGCCGCGGGCATCGCCTGGGGCGGTCTCGGATTTCTCGTGCAGGTCATCGTCGCCGGCGCGATCGCGCTCGCCGGCGTGTTCTGGATCCGTTCGCGGAAGCTCGCCGGCGCTACGCCCGCGATGCCCTCGTTCGACGCCGGTCAGCCGGTGACGCTCGACTCGTGGGTGAATCGCGCCGATCGCCTGGCGCGCGTGAAGTACCGCGACGCGCTGTGGGATGCGATCGTCGAAGGCGAGTCCCGGGGCGAGGCGGGGGAAGTCTTCTACATCCGCGCGGTGAGCGGCAACACGCTGCACGTGGCCAAGCAGAAGCCGGCCTGATGGCGACCGGACCGAAGCCTCCGCCCGGACCGGAGGAGCTGGTCCGGACGCTTTTCCGGGTCGTGCAGGGCAAACAGCCGGCGCGCGAAGCGCTGCGGCAGCAGCTGCCTGGCATGCAGCAGCATCATCCCGCCCGCCCGGCGCCCGCCAGCGAGCACGTCGTCTCGAAGGAGAGCAGCATGTTCGTCAAGCTGATCGTCGCCCTCATCGTTTCGGTCGCCGCGTTCGCCTGGCAGGGATTGAGCGTGTTCTCGATCGGCGTCGCGATCCTCGCGTTCGTGATCGCCTTCGTGGTCGAGGGCGTACGCGTGGTGCCGCAACAGCACGCCTGGGTGGTCGAGCGGCTCGGCCGGTTCCACGAAGTGCTGCAGCCCGGCCTCAACGTCATCATCCCGTTCTTCGACCGCGTGGCCTACAAGCACTCGCTGAAAGAGGTGCCCTTCGACGTGCCCGAGCAGATCTGCATCACGAAGGACAACACCCAGCTCGCCGTCGACGGCATCGTGTACTACCAGGTGACCGACCCGCAGCGCGCCTCGTACGGCACCTCCGATTACCTCACGGCGATCACCCAGCTCGCGCAGACGACGCTGCGCTCGGAGGTCGGCAAGATGGAGCTCGACCAGTCGCTCCAGAGCCGCGACGAGATCAACCGCCAGATCGTGTCGGTGCTCGACGAGGCGGGCCGCGCGTGGGGCATCAAGGTGCTGCGCTACGAGGTCAAGAGCCTCACGCCCCCGGAGTCGATCCTGCGGGCGATGGAGAAGCAGATCACCGCCGAGCGCGAGAAGCGGGCGCTGATCGCGAAGTCCGAGGGCGAGAAGCAGCAGGAGATCAACATCGCCGAGGGCGCGAAGCAGGCCGCGATCCTGAAGTCCGAGGGGCAGAAGACGGCGCAGATCAACTCGGCGCAGGGCGAGGCCACCGCGCTGCGGCTGGTCGCGGAAGCGACCGCGGCGGCGGTGCGCGCGGTCGCCGAGGCGATGAACGCCCCGGGCGGGCAGCAGGCGGCGAACCTGAAGATCGCCGAGCTCTATATCGGCGCGTTCGGGAATCTCGCCAAGACCAACAACACGATGATCGTGCCGTCGAACCTGTCGGACGTCGCGAGCGTGGTCGCCTCGGCGATCACGGTCCTCGAGCGCACCAAGGTCGGGGCACCGCAGATCTCGCCGGCGTCGTAGTGCCGGAGCGGCGTGGGTGGGATTCCTGCGCGGCGATTCTGTCTCTTGGAAGAGGCTCATAAGCATGACAACCCGACCATTTCACCGCGCGGCACTGGGCGCGTTGCTCCTCGCCGCAGCGGCGATCGCGCAGGCCCAGCAATCCACCACAGCGCCCGCGACGCCTCGCGCCCTCCCGACCGAGACCAAGGCGTGGAAGGGCGACTTCGACGGCATGGTCAAACGGCGCAACATCTACAAGTACTACGCGGCCTACAAGCTGACGCTCGACATCCGGCAGGAACAGAAGAAGGCCCGCGAGCAGGTCGCGCCGGGCAAGACGTAATCGCAGACGAATGGCCTGCCGGCGCGCTTACCGGACGTTCCAGGCCTTGGGCTCGGTTGCGGTATCGGCGCGCTCGCAAGTGTTCCCCGTCCCAGTTGCCTTGGCCGGACGATCGAAGACGAGCTTGTGCACGAGGCCGCCGGCGATCATCGCGACCACGAACACCACCGGTTCCAGGGTCAGGCTCGCGACCGCCGTGAGCGCCGGCCCGGGACAGTAGCCGCCGAGACCCCAGCCCACTCCGAAGATCGCCGCGCCGGCGACGAGCGGGCCGTCGATCGCCTTGCGATCGGGCAGGACGAAGCGCGGCGCGAGGGACGGCGCGCCGCGTTTGAGGGTCGAGTTGAAGGCGGCGAGCGTCACCGCGACGGCCCCTGCCATCACCAGGAGCAGGCTGGGGTCCCAGTTGCCGGTGATGTCGAGGAAACCGAGCACCTTCTGCGGGTTCGCCATGCCCGAGAGCCACAAGCCGGCACCGAACAGGAGTCCGGCGCCAAAGGCCGAGAGCAGAGCGGTCATGACACGCCTCCGATTACGTGCCGCGCTACGAAAGTCGTGCCAATGCCGGTCGCCATGAACACCGCGACCGCGACCAGCGAGCGCACCGACCGCCGACCGAGGCCACAGATCCCGTGGCCGCTCGTGCAACCGCCGCTCAGGCGGGCGCCGAACCCGACGAGCAGACCGGCGACCGCAGGCAGCACGAGCCCAAGACTCGCGCGACTCTGGTCGACGCCCGCGACGGCTTGCCACGCGAAGCCGGCCGCAACGAGTCCGGCGATGAAGCTCGCGCGCCAGGCCGAGTCGCCCGGGATGCGCGACACGAGACCGTGCAGGATGCCGCTCACGCCGGCGATGCGGCCGTTCGCGGCGAGCAGCCAGACGCTCGCCAGGCCGATGAGGATCCCGCCGGCAAGGGCGGGGAGGGGGGTGAAATGATCCATGAACCGGAATCCAAAAAGAACGTCGCGCAGGCGAATGCCGGGCCCAGGACCGCCTGGGTACTGGCGTTCGCCGCGACAAGTGTGTCTTACATCAGGAAGTCGTCCAAGTGCAGGTCCGCACCAGCAGCGCCAGATCGAGCACCAGGCTCGCAGCCGCGGCGAGCAGCACGAACGGCCCTAGCTGTGCAGCGAACAGCCATCTCATCGTCGAACGCCTCCTTTGCGACACAGGGCTCCGATACGAAGCAACCGCGATCGACGGATGCATCGGCCGGAGGTGCTACCCGGCTACGGCGGGGCGCAAGTGTCGTTGCCGCGCGCTGGCCAATGGCTGACGGATGGAGCGCTCGCCGCAGCGGGCGTGCGCGGACGTGCGGTCGACGTGCCGCCGCCCGCAAGAAACCGCGTGGATGCTGGCGTCCGCGCGGCTAGACCGTTCGATCCATGCGCGCAACGCGAAAGACATACGCGCAGATCCCGGAGCGTGAGGTGCAGTGCTGACGGATGACTGACCGATGGCGCGCCTAGCGGGCGCCAAGCGCGCGATCAGTCGCTCGCGGTCGGCCGCTTGCGCTCATCCCGCGCGACCGCTACGCCGCAAACCAGGGTGAGCGCCGCGGCGGCGACCATCACGTACACCGCATCGCCCCAGCGGCCGCTTGCGGACACCACCGCGGCGATTGCAGGTGGGCCGACGAACTGGCCGAGGTTCGAGCCTTGCATCATCAGTCCCTGCAGGCTCGCTACCTGCGACTGCGAGCGGGCGTAGCTCTGCGAGGCGGCGAACGATACTGCCGGGATCACGCCGCTGAAGTACGAGAAGGCGAGGCACGCACCGAACCGCAGCCAGTCGGGCGCGCCCTCCGCGAAGATGCCGGCCGCGAACGCGCCCATCGCCACCGCGGCGGCGCAGACGACGAGTCCGCGTGGTGCCTGGCGCTGCATGAGCCACGCGCCGGTGAGGTTGCCGGGCACGTTGATCGCGACCACGGCGGCGGCGATCAGCGACGCGGCGGTGAGCGACGCGCCCCGTGTCTGCACCAGGAACGTCGGCAGCCACACCATCACGCCGCTCCACTGCGCGGTGTAGAAGGTCATCACGAGCGAGTTCCACCAGGCCCCGCGCTGGCGCAACGCCGCGGCGATCGCGGAGAAGGTCCGGCCGGAGGGCGGCGCGGGCGGATAGCGCCGGCGCTGGCTCGCGAGCGCGGCGGCGCAGACGAGCGTCGCCGCGGCGACCGCCAGCCATAGGCCGCGCCACCCGGCGGCGTCGATGACGAGCGGCGCGGCCGCCATCGTCACGGCCATGCCGAACGGCATGTACGTGCTCCAGATGCCGAGCGTGAGCTTGCGATCGCCGGGCACCGTCGCGGCGAAGACGAGCGCCGCGCCGGAAACCGTCACCGCGAGCAGCCCCGCGCCTTCGACGACGCGCGAGACGACGAGCCAGGCACCCGACGGCGCTAGCGCGCCGCTCAAGCCCCCCGCCACGAGGAGCGCGAGTCCGGCGAGCGCGAACCGGAACGCTCCGATCCGGTCCGCCATCACCCCGAAACCGACCGCGGCCGTAAGCGCGACCGTGTTGAATGTCGACACGACCCAACCTGCCTCGACGAGCGAAAGCCCGAACTCGGTCTTGAGCGCGGGGAGTGCCGGCGGAAGCTTGCCGACGTAGCCGGCGGCGACGACGCCGGCGAAGAGCGCGGCGGAGACCGCCGGCCAGCTGGTGCGGAGCTGCATCGCCGGCCGCGGCGGCGTCAGCGGCGCGCGCGGCCCTGCCCGGGGACGGTCAGGCCGCGCACCGGACGATCCAGCGGCGCGCGAGCCGCTGCTGCCCGGACACCGGGGGCGTAGGAGGGGTGCGCAGGAAGTCGGTCAGGGCACCGCCGTCAGCACCGGCCGCCCGGCGAAATGCTCGACGAGGTTGTCGATGCAGAGCTTGCCCATCGCGGTGCGCGTCTCGTTCGTCCCGCTGGCGATGTGCGGGGTGAGAAACACGTTGTCCAGCTTCCACAGCGCTTCGGGCGTCTTCGGCTCGGCATCGAACACGTCCAGGCCCGCGCCGCCGAGCGAGCCGTCCTGCAGGCATCTCACCAGCGCCTGCTCGTCGACCACCGAGCCGCGCGCGACGTTGATCAGGAACCCCTTCGGCCCCAGCGCGCGCAGCACCTGCTCGTTCACCATGTGCTGGGTCTCTTTGCCGCCGGGGACGATCAGCACCAGGAAGTCCGAATTCTGCGCGAGATCGATCAGGCTCTCGTAGTGCGCGAACGGCAGGTCGGGAAGCTTCCGGCGGGTGTGATACGCGACCTGCATGTCGAAGCCGGAGGCGCGCTTCGCGATCGTGCGACCGATGCGTCCCATGCCGACGATGCCGAGGCGCTTGCCGCTCACCCTGGTCTGCAGCGGCAGGTTGCCGGCGGGCCACTTGCCCGCGCGCACCAGGCGGTCGCCGGTCCCCATGCCGCGGCTCGCCGCGATCAGGAGCCCCATCGCGAGGTCGGCGACGCAGTCGTTCAGGACATCCGGCGTATTGGTGACGACGATGTTGCGCTTGCGCGCCGCCGCGACGTCGACACCGTCGTAGCCGACGCCGAAGCAGGAGATGATCTCGAGCTTCGGCAGGGCGTCGATGAGCTTCGCCTCGACCGCGGCGCTGCCGCTCCCCTGGATGCCGCGAATGCGCGGGCCCACCTCGGCGAGGAGCTTCGCCTTGTCGGGCGCGTTCGACAGCTTGTGGACGGTGAACTCGCGCTCGAGGCGCTCCATCGACGGGCCGTGCATGCCCGCGACCGAGAGGATGTCGACCGATTTCATGTCTGCTTGAACTTCGCCGCCAGCTGCTCGGTGCCGCGCGCGAGGAGACCGACGTCGGCACCCACCGCGCAGAAGAGGGTCCCCAGCTCGAGATAATGGCGCGCGAGCTTCTCGTCGCCCGTCAGGATGCCGGGCGCCTTGCCGCAGGCGCGGATGCGCTTGAGCGCGTCGTCGATCTTCGGCAGGATCGCCGGATTCGCGGTTTCGCCCGTGTAGCCGAACGAGGCGTGCAGGTCGGCCGGGCCGATGAACACGCCGTCGACCCCGTCCACGTTCGCGATCGCTTCCAGGCTGTCGAGCCCGGCTTGGTTTTCAACCTGGACGAGCACGCAGAGCTCCTCGTGGGCGCGCTTTCCGTAGTCTTTGACCCGGCCGAACCGCGTCGCCCGCGTCGTGCCGGCGACGCCGCGCACGCCCGCCGGCGGGTAGCGCGTCGCGGCCACCGCCGCGCGCGCCTCCTCGACGCTGCTCACGTACGGGATCAGCAGGGTCTGTGCGCCGATGTCGAGCACGCGTTTGATGGTCACGGTGTCGTTCCAGGGGATCCGGACCACCGGGTGCGACGGGTAGGGCGCGATCGCCTGCAGCTGACAGAGCACCATGTCGAGCTCGTTCGGCGAATGCTCGCTGTCGAGCAGCAGCCAGTCGAAGCCCGAACCGGCGCACACCTCCGCGCTGTAGTGGCTCGAGAGCGAAAGCCAGAGCCCGATCTGCGGCTTGCCGGCCTTCAATGCGCGTTTGAAGGGGTTGGGTAGCAGGTCCATTGCACCTCCTCGAGGGAGGTGCGATTGTATCCGCCTTCTTTCCCCACCCCGCCTGCAGGTGCGGGCCCGTGGCGGGCTACTGGCGCTCGAGTGCGCCGAGGCGCTCCCGCGCGAGCTTCCCCCAGCGGACCTCCGATTCGATCGAAGGCCCGTTCCGCTTCGCCTGCACGAGCGCCTCTTCCAGCACCGCCCGTCCTTCCTCGCGCCGCCCGAGCCGTTCCAACAGCATTCCGTAGCGGCAGCGCGCCTCCAGTCCCACGAACACCGGCACCAGCTCGCGGTATTCGTCCGCGGCCGCCTGGGTCTCGCCGCGCCCCTCGAGCACGCGGGCGTGGAGGAGCCGGGTGTCGTTCGCCTTGTGGCACGGGTGGTCGCGGCGCAGGCGCTCGACGGCATCGGCCGCGTCGTCCCAGCCGCCGTGCTCTACGAGCGCGCGGGCAAGCCCGAGGCGCAGGTGCGGGTCGCTCTCGTACGCGCCCTCGAGGGTGCTGCGGTAGAGCCTGATCGCTTCCTCGGGAATGCCGGCCGCGAGGCATTGCTCGGCGAGCGCGAGGCGGTTGTCGATGCTGCCGCAGAGCGCGAGCTGTTCGGCTTTCGCGCGCAGGTCTTGGTGCGGGTCGAGCGCGCGGGCGAGGCTGCGCGCGGCGCGCCGGGCCGACAGCGTCTCGCGCGAGCGCGGGAACACTTCCAGGAAGTAGTAGGCGAGGCAGCCCGCGACCGGGAACGCGAGGATCACGAACACCCAGTACCGGGGCGCCCCCGAGCGATACGCGTGGACCACGAAACACAGCTGGATGAATACGTTGAGCGCGAATACGAGCGGCATGCCGCACTCCTTCCGGCGGGCGCGATCCGCCGATCATGGAAGGGTGGGGGGGAGGCGGCGAGGAACAACGGCACGCGGCTTCTGGCCGAGCCGAGCGGATGCCAACGATTTCCTTGCGGATAGCCGGCGTGGGGAGCTTTCGTCACGCCGCCGAACGCCGGCAGGGGCACAGCCGCACCGGGCCCCGGCTTTTCGCCGGAGCGACGAAGCACTAAACCTTCAGCCCGCGCGCCTTGAGCGCTTCGTCGACCCAGGCGCGGTCGAACGTGCCGGCCGCGATGGCGGCAAGCGAGGCGTCTTCTTTCCGCTTCTGCGCGCGGGCGCCTGCGAGCACGCTTTCCGCATCGGCTTGCGGGATCGCGACGAGGCCGTCGGCGTCGCCGATCACGATGTCGCCCGGGTGCACCACCATCCCCGCGATCGAGACGGGGACGTTGATCTCGCCCGGACCGTTCTTGTACGGGCCGCGGTGCGACGCGCCCCGCGCGTAGACGGGGAAGCTCCCCTCGGCGAGCGCCCCCGCATCGCGGACCGCGCCGTCGATGACGAAGCCGGCCACGCCGCGCTTCGCGGCCCACGACGACATGATCTCGCCGATGATCGCCTGCTCGAGGTGACCGCCCGCGTCGACCACGATCACGTCGCCGGGCGCGGCGGTGTCGATCGCCTTGTGCACGAGGAGGTTATCCCCCGGCGCCACTTTGACGGTGAACGCTGGCCCGGCAAGCTTGCCCCCGCAATGCATCGGCCGGAGCGTCGAGCTGCCGGCGCCCTGGAGACGGTTCATGTTGTCCGAGAGAAGCGACGCCTGCAGCTCGGCCAGCGCGGCGACGAGTGCGCGCGACGGCCGGTCGGGCATCGGCAGGATGCGAAACCCGGGAGTCATGTCAGGCCTTTCCCTTCACCTCGATCTCGGCCGCCTTGGCCAATTCGCGGTGGATGCGCGCCACGCGCTCGACCTCGCCCTTGGCGGGGAAGCGCTCGTAAAAGCCCTCGGAGCGGAAGTTGCGCACCATCTCGGTCCAGGGCGAGAGTCGATCCTCCCAACGCGACACGCGCCCGGCCTCGGGCTCGGCGTCCACGTGCGCGAGATCGCCGCACACTCGCACCAGCGCCTTGATCGTCACCGGCTTGGTGACCATATAGTTCTCCTTGCCCCAGTAGGCGTCGGTGAACGCCACCCGCGCGGCCTTGAGGAAGTCCCGGATGATGGCGTAGTAGCGGTCGGCCTCGCGCGCCCCGCCGCCCGCGGCCTGGATCTTCCGCCAGTTGCTGCGCACCCAGCGGTAGATCTCGTTGAAGAGCTCGGCCTGCAGCACCCACTTGTCGCGCGCGCTGCGCCCGCCGAGCCGGTTGATGCGGTAGCGCAGGGGGCTGTCGGCCTCGCTGTAGAGCTTCTCGACGATGCGCGCCGCGAACTTGCGGTCGGGCGCGGCCCACGACACGCGCTCGTACAGGTCGACGAGATGGCTCTTGTTGATGCGCGTGGGCGTGGAGTTGATGATCACGAACATCTCGGTGGCGAAATCCTCGCTGCGCCCGTCGAAGATCGTGCACGGCACGCTGATCGTCGCCGCCTCGTCGGGATGGCTCCTCAAGTAGAACTGCAGCGCCGCGAGGCGGTGCTGGCCGTCGATGATGAAGAACTTCGACGACGGTTCCTGGAGATTGCCGATGTCGTCGTTCGACGAGCGGAAGTTGAGCCGCTCCGGGGTGAAAAGGAGCACTGCGCCCGGGATCGGCGGCTGGGTCACGGCCGTCTCGTAGAAGTTGCGGAGTTGCTTCACCTTGGTGTGGGAGAGTGCCCGCTGGAACGCTTTGTCGGTGCGCTCGATCCGCGCGATGAACTGGCCTACATCGTCGTCCTGGGCGACGCGCGACGGCGTGATCTCTTCGCCCTCGCCGTAGAAGCGGCTGATGAACCGGACCTTCTGCAGCAGGTCCTGCGCACGGTAGCTGGCGAAGTAGAAGACCCCGTCTTTTTGGCGTATGCGGGTGGCATGCACGTCCGTTTCTCCCTCGAAACCCCGCGCTTGGGGCGGGCTAAGGCGACTATAACCTCCCCGGGCGGGAGGCCGAAAGGCCTTCCTGAGGCGCACCGCGGACGTTGCTGGACGAGGCGTCGGCGCACGCGTCCGGAGGCTTCCCAGCTCGCCAGAGCGCCCTCGTGGACGCTTCGCCGACGGTTAGTGTCCCCGGGCGGGACTGCGGAACGCTCCTCGCGCGCGGTTCTATCGACCCGGAAGCCGCTGGCCCGGAATGCCGGCCGGAGGGAATGACCCCGCGCGCCCGGCCTCGCCCCCGGCCGGCTCAGCCGCCGGCCGCGCCCTGGGTGTTCACGTATAGCGAGTACATCCCGGTGCTGCCGCACATGAAGAGTCGGTTGCGATACGTGCCGCCGAAGCAAAGGTTGGCGCAGCGGGCGGGCAGAGCGATGCGGCCGATCTGCTTCCCGTCGGGGTTGAAGATCGCGACGCCGTCGAGGTTCTCCTGGCCCATGCCCCAGCCGACCCAGAGATTCCCGTCCACGTCGCACTTCATCCCGTCCGGCGTTCCCGGGCCGGCGTCGATCAGCCGGCGCTTGTTCGTGAGCTCCGTGCCCGCGCCGGTGACGTCGTAGGCGAGGATGTTCCGCGGCGTCGTCCCGGCCTCGATGACGTAGAGCTTCGACTCGTCGGGGGAGAACGCGAGCCCGTTCGGACGGTTGACGTCGCCCGCGACCACGGTGAGCTGGCCGCTGCGCGGGTCCACGCGGTACACGTTCGTGGGCAGCTCGGGCTTCGCGACGTATCCTTCATAAAAGCCGAGAACGCCGAACGGCGGGTCGGTGAACCAGATCGAGCCGTCCGATTTGCACACGACGTCGTTCGGCGAATTGAGCGGCTTGCCGTCGAATTTGTCGGCCACCGCCGTGATCGTGCCGTCGTACTCGGTGCGCGAGACGCGTCGCTTACCATGCTCGCACGTGAGCAGCCTACCCTGCCGGTCGCGGGTGTTGCCGTTCGCGAAATCGGCCGGCTTGCGGAAGATGGTCACCGTGCCGGTCTCCTCGTCCCACCGGACGATGCGGTTGTTCGGAATGTCGCTCCAGAGCAGGTAGCGCCCGTCGCCGAACCAGATCGGTCCCTCGCACCAGCGCATGCCGGTAGCGATCTGCTCGACCCGGGCAAGCCCAAGGCGGTAGCGCCCGAAGCTCTGGTCGATGATCTGGACCGCCGGGTCCGGGTAGCGCGGACTCGGCTGCCATTGCGCGAGCGCGCGCGGTGCGACCGCGGTCGCGGCGACGGCGGCGCCCGCCGCCAGGAACTCCCTGCGGCTCATTTCCATGTCTCCTCCCGTTGTTCCGACCTTATGGGGCGCTGAGCGTACGGCTCGGCCCAACCGGGCGTCAAGTCGCGCGGCGCAACCGTGCTGCCGAAATGTGGCGCACCGGCCGGCGAAACAATTAAACTCCGGCCCGCAAGCAAAAGGAGGAGTCAATGAACCGGCTGGTTAATTTTGTCGTCCTGATTGCGGCGGCGCTCGCCGGCGGCGCGGCGCACGCTCAGGCCTATCCCACGAAGCCGATCAAGATCATCATCCCGTTCGTGCCCGGCGGGCCGTCGGACACCGTCGGCCGCGCGATCGGTTCGAAGTTCCAGGAGTACCTCGGCCAGCCGGCAGTGGTGGAGAACAAGCCGGGGGCGAACGGCGCAATCGCGGCCGAGTTCGTAGCGAAATCCGATCCCGACGGTTATACCATTCTCGTCGGCTCGATCGGCGTGTTCTCGATCAACGCGGCGCTCTACAAGGACCTCCGCTACAACCCGGTGCGCGACTTTGCGCCGATCACGCTGGCGGTGACGACGCCGAACGTGCTCGTCACCAAGCTCGACTTTCCCGCGAAGACCGTCAAGGAGCTGCTCGACTACATGCGCAAGAACCCGGGCAAGACCTCGTTCGGCGCGAGCGGCGTCGGGTCCTCCGACCACCTGACCTTCGAGCTCTTCAGCCAGATGACCAACACCACCGGCATCAACGTTCCGTTCAAGGGCGGGGCGGCGGTGGTGGCGGATCTGCTGGGTGGCCAGGTCGACGCCTCGTTCCAGAATCTCGGCACCGTCGCGACGCAGATCAAGGCGGGCAAGCTGCGGCCGCTCGCCGTCACCGCGAAAGCGCGTGTGCCGACGATTCCCGACGTGCCGACGATGGCCGAGGCCGGCTTTCCCGACCTGGTGGTGACTTCGTGGCAAGCGGCGGGGGCGCCGGCCAAGACCCCGCGCGACATCGTCCTGAAGCTGAACGACGCGGCGGTGAAGGCGCTGCGGTCGCCGGAGATCCGCGAGCGCCTGAGCGGGATCGGCTTCGACGTCGTCGCGAGCACGCCCGAGGAGTTCGGACAGTTCATGCAGGCGGAGGTCGAGCGCTGGACCGCGGTCGTGCAGCGCGGGAACATCCAGCCGAATTGACGACCCGCCGCCATGCCGGCGCAAGCCGGCATCCAGGCGTCTCGTGATGTGGCACTCGGCCCCGGCTTTCGCCGGCGTGACGCCGGACCTGGACCCCGGCCTTCGCCGGGGTGACGCTACGCGAGAAACTCGCGCATCAGCGCGACCAGCGCTTCGGGCTGCTCAAGCATGGGGCAATGCCCCGCGCCCGGAATTTCGCGATACACCGCGCCGGGAATCAGCGCCGCAAGCTCGCGCGCGAGCGCCGGCGGCGTCGTCTGGTCGAGCGCCCCGCAGACGACGAGCGTGCGGTTGCGGAGGCCGCCGAGTCGCGGTCTGACATCCAGCGCGGCGAGTGCAAGGCAGGCGCGCGCGAAGCAGTCTGCATCGACCATGGCGAGCGCGCGTTTGCGCACGTCGACCAGCGGGGCATTCGCCGCGGCGAACGCCGGCGGGAACATCCGGCCGATCGCCGTGTCGAGCACCGCCTCCATCCCGCCTGCCTGCACCTTCTCCGCCATCGCGCGAAACGTTCTGCGGGCGGCCTCCGGAAACGCCGCCACGGCGTCCGCAAGGATGAGGCGGTCGAACCGCGCGCTGTGGCGGATCGCGAGCTCCGCCGCGACGAACGCGCCGAAGCCGTTGCCGAAAACGGCAGTGTCGGGTTGCAGCTCGAGGGCCTGCATGACGAGGGCGACGTGATCCGCATGGTGCGCGACCGACTCGAGCGCGACCGGGCTCGAGCGGCCAAAGCCGGGAAGATTGATCCGCGTTACGCGGCGCATCGCGGCTAGCGGCGCCAGCACGCCATCGAAGACGCTCAGATCGGTGAGCAGGGAATGCAGGAGCAGCAGTCCGGGCCCGCCGCCGGAATGGTTGTGCTCGACCTCCAGGTCGGCGAGCGCGACGTTCGGCATGGCCACGGCTATTCCTGCTCCAGGCTGGGCGCGGGCCATCCGCTGCCGAGCGCATTCCCCGGCGACCAACACCGAGGCTCGGCACGCGTCTGCTGCACCGCATGGATGGCGAATACCGCTGCAGCCATCGCTGGCAAGGTCTCCATCGCTCCGCTTCCCCGCTGGTGACGCGTGCACTGTAGCATCGCCCGGGTGACCCTCTCGCTTTACCCCGGCGCGCGCTCGCGCTAGATTCGGAGCGCGATGACCCATCCGATCTCCGCCGAGCGGCTGCGCGCGTTCACCGCTGCGGCTTTCCGCGCCGCCGGCATGCCCGAGGTCGACGCGGCGCTCGTCGCCGAGCTGATGACCGAGGCCGACGTGTGGGGCAGCGAAAGCCACGGCGTGTTTCGCCTGCCGCACTACGTGCGCCGGATTCGCGCCGGGGGCGTGAACCTGAAGCCGAACCTGCGCATCGTGCAGGAGCGCCCGGCGACGGCGCTCGTCGACGGCGACAACGCGATGGGTCATCTCGTCATGCGATTCGCCACGCGCCTCGCCATCGAGAAGGCGCGCACGACCGGCGTCGCGTGGGTCGGCGCCCGGATGAGCAATCACGCCGGACCCGCCTCGCTCTACGCCCGCATGCCCGCGGCCGCGGGCATGGTCGGCATGTACTTCTGCGTCGGCAACGCGAACCATCTAGCGCCCTGGGGCGGGCTGGACATGCTGCTCTCGACCAACCCGATCGCGTTCGCGATCCCCGGGCACGACGAGCCGGCGGTGGTCCTCGACATGGCCACCACCGTGTCCTCGTACGGGAAGATCAAGGTGTATGCGCAACAGGGGAAGGCGATGCCCGAGGGCTGGGTGATCGAGCGCGACGGGCGCCCACTCACCGACGCGAAGCGCGCGGCCGAGGGACTGCTGCTCCCGCTTGGCGGGATGGAGGCCGGCTACAAGGGTTACGGCCTGGCGCTCGTTCTCGGCCTCCTGGCCGGATCGCTCAACGACGCGGCGATGGGGAAAGACGTCGTCAACTTCACCGACGACGATACGTCGGTCACGAACACCGGGCACACGATCGTCGCGGTCGATCCGGCGGCATTCGGCGACCCGCTCGCGTTCCGGCGCCGCGTCGACGAAGTGGTGCGCGATCTGCGGGCGTCCGAGCGCATGCCGGGCGTGGAGCGCATCCTCATGCCGGGCGAGCGGAGCCACGAAAAGCGCAAGGCGCGCGCCCAGTCGGGGATCCCGATTTCGGCACCGCTCCGTGCGAGCCTTGACAAGCTGGCCGGCGAGTTGAAGATCGCGGCGCTGGACTGAGAACGGGCTCGCCGCCGCGGCGGCGAGCCCCCAGACTGGGGAGCGCGAAGGGGGTGTTCCCCTCGCATCTCTGCAACGGAGGGTGACCGCAGATGACCACGATGCCATGCAGATCCGGCCGGCTGAGGCTGCGCGCGATGGCTTGCGCGGTCCTGCTGGGCGCAGCGCTCTCGGCCCGGGCGCAGGACTACCCGGCGAAACCGATCCTGATGGTGATGCCGCTGCAGGCGGGCAGCGCGGTCGACGTGATGATGCGCATCGTCGCCCAAAAGATGGGCGACAACATGGGACGGCAGGTGGTGGTCGAGAATCAACCCGGCGCAGCGGGCATGATCGGCGCCGAGCGGGTAAAGCGGGCGGCGCCGGACGGCTACACGATCGGGGCGCTGAACGACAGCATTCTGACGATGATCCCGAACATCCGCCAGGTGCCCTACGACTCGGTGAAGGACTTCGTGCCGGTAAGCGTCGTCGCGGGGATCACCTGGGTGATGGTCGCGAACAACGACCTGCCGGTTAAGACGGTGCCGGACTTCGTCGCGCTCGCGAAGCGCCAGCCGGGCAAGATCGACTACTCGTCGGGCGGAAACGGCAGCCCGCAGCACGTCGCCATGGAGGCATTCAAGGCGGCGACCGGGACCTATCTCGTGCATATCCCGTACCGCGGCGCCACGCAGGCGGCGCTCGACGTGATCTCGAACCAGGTGCAGGTCCACTTCAGCGCGGTGTCGATCGTGCAGCCGCACATCAAGTCGGGGCGGATGCGCGCGCTCGCCGTGCCGAGCCCGAACCGCTCGCCGCTGCTGCCCGACGTCCCGACGATGACCGAGGCCGGCGTGCCCGGCTTCGAGTGGCGCACCTGGGCGGCGATCGTCGCGCCGGTGGGCACGCCGAAGCCCATCGTCGACCGCCTGAACGCCGAAGTGGTAAAAGCGATCAGCGCTCCAGACGTGCGCGAGAAGCTGATCGCACAGGGGCTCGAGCCGGTGGGCTCGCCGCCCGAGCAGGTCACGCAGTGGACGCAGGCCGGTCTCGCGCGGATGAGCGGCATCGTCAAGCGCGCCGGCATATCCGGTGAGTGAGTCGCGATCATGGACATGAAAGCCAAGCCCGAAACCACCCCGAAGTTCGACCGCGCCGCCGAGGATGTCGGCAACATCGTTCTGCTCGAGCACGTGAACCTGCGTCAGAACGACCAGCGCATCGCCACGCTCTTCTACGTCGGCGGGCTCGGCCTCACGCGCGACCCGTACCTGCACGTGATCGACGTGAACATGTGGTTCAACTGCGGCCGCAACCAGTTTCACATGCCGACCGGCGGGCCGGACGTGCTGCGTGGCATCGTCGGGGTCGTCGTGCCGGACCTCGATCAGCTCGTGACACGGCTCGAGACGATGAAACCGAAGCTCGCCGGCACGCGCTTCGAGTTCGCGCGACGCGAGGAGCACGTCGAGGCGACCTGCCCGTGGGGCAACAAGTTCCGCATCCACGCGCCGCATCCGCGGTTCGGCGACCGCAAGCTCGCGATCCCCTACGTCGAGCTCGGAGTGCCGCCGGGCACCGCGTCCGCACTGGTGCGCTTCTACGAGCAGATCATGTTCGCGCCGGCGTGGATCGAGAACGGCGCCGCGCACGTGCGGGTGGGGCCGCGCCAGTCGATCATCTACCGCGAGACCGACGGCCCGATCCCCCCGTACGACGGTCATCACATCGCCATCTACGTCGCGAACTTCGCCGGCCCGCACGCGGCACTCGTCGAGCGCGGACTCGTATTCGAGGAGAGCGATCCGTGGCAGTACCGCTTCCGGGAGCTGGTCGATCCGGACTCGGGCAAGGCGCTCTTCACGCTCGAGCACGAAGTGCGGAGCCTGACGCACCCGCTGTTCGGGCGGCCGCTCGTGAACCGGAACCCAGCGCAGGTGCAGCGGGCTTACACGTCGGGGCAAGACTACTTCTATTAGCCGTCATTCCGGCGTCCGGTCATTTCGGCGCAGGCCGGAATCCACGGCCTGGGGTCCCGGCGTTCGCCGGGGAAAGAAGGTGATCGCGGCCGAGGGTACGACCGATCGGCTTGATTGCAACGCGCGCGGGTGGCTCACGTAGCCGCGCGAGGCGTCGCGCTGGGTCCGCCGCGATCCGGCGATCGCGTCACGATGAGAGAACCTTGAGCCGGGTCTTCAGCCATGGAACCAGGCGGACGATCGCGGTCACGCTCTCGTCGCGCAGAATCCGGCGTGCTGCCTCGGCGAGCCGCGACGCGATCGCCTCGAACTCGCCCTCGCGCGCGGCCAGTGTGATCTCCCGTAGCGGCGCCGGCGCGGGGAGCGGCAGCACGGCGACCCCGGCGAGATGCGCCTTGCCCTGCAGCACGTGCAGCGGGGTTGTGACCGCCCAGCCCGTGCCGCTCGCGACGAGATCGCACATCAGCAGGGCGTTGTCGACCTCGAGCCGCCGTCCCGACGACGCGCCGACGCGGCGCAGATAACGGTCGACCATGCCGCCGGTCACCGACCGTGCGCTGTAGCGGATCAGCGGCATGCGGCGATGGAGCTCGTGCAGCGTGGGCGCCCGCCCCGCGCGGGCGAGGGCGTCCGGCATCAGCATGACGAATGGCTCGCTCAACAGCGGATAGCGTGCGATGCCGTCGAGGTCCTCCAGGGCGTCGGCGGACACGACGATGTCGGCGCGGCGCTCGATCAGCGCCTCCACCAGCGACGGGTTCAGTCCCTGGGAGACGTACAGGTGATGCGCCACTTCGGACGCCGCATGCACGAGCCGCGGGCCGGCGGTATTGGCGAACGAGTCGATCAGCGCGAGACGCAGCTCCGGCACCGAGTGACGCACGGCGATCGCCTGCGGCAGCGCCTCCAGCTCCCGCACCAGCCCGGCGGCGCGACCGCGCAGGATCTGACCGGCGTGAGTGGGTCGCAGCGGACGCCGCGCGCGGTCGAAGAGCGGCGCGCCGGCCACCCGCTCGGCCTGCTGGATCGCCTGCGACACCGCCGACTGGCTCATGCGCAATCGCTTCGCAGCCAGCGACATGCTGCCCGTTTCGCACACCGCGATCACCGCCTGCAGGGCGCTGAGCGCGAACTCCTCTTTCCGTCTCGCCTTCATGGTGTCCCGAAATATAAGCGACTCTAATACCCTGGAGCGATCGAGCGTGATGCCGTTTGGCAGCCGGCCGTCCTGGCTCCGACACTCCTGCCGATGGCCTCGAACCGTCGCGCGCCTTGAAGTACTCCGCCTGGTCGCTTGCCCGACAAGCGTTATCGGGTCACGAGCGTTGGCCGCAGGCGTGGCGCAGCCCCCAACCGCAGGCGAGCTACGACGTGGTGATCGTCGGCGGAGGCGGGCACGGGCTGGCGACCGCCTATTACCTGGCGAAGAACCACGGCATCCGCCGGGTCGCGGTGCTCGAGAAGGGCTACATCGGCGGCGGCAACACCGGCCGCAACACCACGCTCATCCGGTCGAACTACCTTCTGGACGCGAGCGCACATTTCTACGAGTGGTCGCTCAAGCTCTGGGAGGGGCTGAGCCGCGACCTGAACTACAACGTGATGTTCAGCCAACGCGGGCTGATCAACCTGGCGCACTCGGACGCCCAGCGCGATGCCTTCATGCGGCGCGGGAACGCGATGCGGCTGAACGGTATCGACGCGGAGTGGCTCGACCGCGACGAGCTGGCGCGGCGGGTGCCGCTCCTCGACTGCTCGGCCCAAGCGCGCTACCCGGTCGTCGGCGGACTCTTGCAGCCGCGCGGCGGTACGGCGCGTCACGATGCCGTCGCGTGGGGTTACGCGCGCGCGGCGAGCGCGCTCGGCGTCGACATCATCCAGGAATGCGAGGTGACCGGCTTCACGATCGAGCGCAACCGCGTGGCGAGCGTTCGCACGACTCGCGGGGACATCCGCGCGGGGAAGGTCGGGACCGCGGTCGCCGGCCACACCGGCCAGGTGGCGGCGCTCGCCGGGCTCAAGCTTCCGATCGAGACGCATCTCCTGCAGGCGTTCGTGAGCGAGCCGGTCAAGCCGATTCTCGACACGGTAGTGACCTTCGGCGCCGGCCACTTCTATGTGAGCCAGTCCGACAAGGGCGAGCTCGTTATGGGCGGCGACCTCGACTTCTATCCCAGCTACGCGCAGCGCGGCAATCTAGCGGCGATCGAGCACGCGGCCGCGTGCTGCGTGACCATGTTTCCCGCCTTCAGCCGCCTGCGGATGATGCGCCACTGGGGCGGGGTAATGGACATGACGATGGACGGCAGCCCGATCATCGGCAAGACGCCGATCGACGACTTCTACATCGACGGCGGTTGGTGCTACGGCGGATTCAAGGCGACGCCGGGGTCGGGCTGGGTATTCGCGGACACGATCGCGCACGACCGCCCGCACGAGCGCGCCGCGCCGTTCTCGCTCGAGCGGTTCGCCATCGGTCGCGCGATCGACGACAAGGGCGCCGGGCCGACGCCGCAGGCGCAGTAGGGGGAGGGCGATGCTTATCCGGTGTCCGCACTGCGGCCCCCGCGACCACACCGAGTTCGCCTACGGGCGCGAGGCGCAGTCGCCGCGCCCCGGCGATGCCGCGCCGCTCGAATCGTGGGTCGACTACGTATACCTGCGCGACAATCCGTGCGGTGAGCATGCGGAGTACTGGCAGCATATCCGCGGCTGCCGGAGCTGGATCCTCGTCCGGCGCGACACGCTGACGCACGCGGTCCTCGCCACCGAGCCGGCGCAGCCGGGCGAGCGTCCGTGACCGCGCATCGGCTTCCGGACGGCGGCGAGATCGACCGTGACCGGACGCTGCGTTTCACCTTCGACGGCGGCGCTTACGCCGGGCACCCGGGCGATACGCTCGCCTCCGCGCTGCTCGCGAACGGCGTTCGATGCGTGGGTCGGAGCTTCAAGTATCACCGGCCGCGCGGGATCGTCAGCGCCGGTCCGGAGGAGCCGAACGCTCTCGTGCGCCTGAACGTCGGCGGGCGCGCAGCGCCGAACACCCGTGCAACGGTGGTGGCGTTGCACGACGGTCTCGTCGCCGAGAGCCAGAATCGGTGGCCCTCGCTGCGGTTCGACCTCCGCGCGGTCCACCAGCTGTTCGCGCCGCTGCTCCCGGCCGGGTTCTACTACAAGACGTTCATGTCGCCCGCGCGCGCCTGGCCGCTCTATGAGCGGCAGATCCGCCACGCCGCGGGAATGGGCGAGGGGGCGCGCGAGCCGGACCCCGACCGTTACGAGCGCCGGTACGCGCATTGCGACGTGCTCGTCGTCGGGAGCGGACCGGCAGGCCTGTGCGCCGCGCTCGCCGCGGCGCGCTCGGGTGCGCGGGTGATCCTCGTCGACGAGCGCGCCGACTTCGGCGGATCGCTGCGCTGGACGACCGCGACGGTCGACGGTGCGCCGGCGGCGGCGTGGGTCGCGCGGGCCGCAGCCGAGCTCGGCGCGAACCCGCGCGTCACGCTCGCCCGCCGTACAACGGCGTTCGGCTATTACGATCACAACCAGGTCGCGCTTGCCGAGCGGGTTACCGACCATCTCGAGCGTTCTCCCGCGCATCTTCCGCGCGAGCGCCGCTGGCTGGTCCGGGCCGGCCGCGTCATCCTCGCCGCCGGTGCGATCGAGCGGCCGATGGTCTTCCCCGGGAACGATCGGCCCGGCGTCATGCTTGCCTCCGCGATCCGCGCCTACGCGAACCAGTACGGCGTAGCGGCCGGCGAGCGAGTCGCGGTGTTCACGAACAACGACGATGCCTACCGGACCGCTGTCGATCTCCATCGCGCCGGCGTGGCGATCGCCGGCGTGATGGACGCCCGCGCGCAACCCGAGTCGCCGCTCGTGGCCGAAGCGGAGGCGCTCGGCATCCCGGTGTTCCGCGGCCACGTCGTCGCGCGAACCTCGGGCGCGCGCGCGCTCGAAGGCGTGGCGATCGCCGCAACCGACTCTCGCTCGATCCGGCGGATCGACTGCGATGCGCTCGCGGTCTCCGGCGGCTTCAACCCCACGCTCCATCTGCACTCCCAATCCGGCGGACGGGTGCGGTTCGACGCTGCGCTCGCCGCATTCGTGCCGGGCGAGGCGAAGCAGGCGTCGCGTTGCGCCGGCGCGGCGGCCGGCGTGTTCGGCCTGCGGCGATGCATGGAAGACGGGTCCGCTGCGGGCGCGGATGCGGCCCGGTCATGCGGCTTTGCAGCAGTCGATGCGACGCTCCCGGCGTGCGGGCCGGAGGCGCCCTTCGGGATCGCGGCGCTCTGGGAGGTCCGCTCGCCGGGGGCCAAGCGGGCAAAAGCGTTCGTCGATCTGCAGAACGACGTCCTCGCCGACGATTTGCGGCTCGCGCATCGGGAGAACTATGGCTCGGTCGAGCATCTGAAGCGCTACACCACCCTCGGGATGGGCACCGAGCAGGGCAAGATCGGCAACGTGAACGGTCTCGCGATTCTCGCGGCTGCGCGCGACGAGCCGATCCCGGCGGTCGGCACCACCACGTTCCGCCCGCCCTACACGCCCGTGACGCTCGGTGCGCTGGCGGGTCCCGATCGGGGCCGCGATTTCGAGCCGGTCCGTCGCACGCCGCTGCATGCCTGGCACGAGGCGAGCGGGGCGCTGATGACGACCGTTGGGGTGTGGCTGCGCCCGCGAACCTATCCGCGCCCGGGCGAGCGCTTCGACGATGCCTGGCGGCGCGAGGCGAAGAACGTGCGCGAGCGGGTGGGCCTCGCCGACGTGTCGACGCTCGGCAAGATCGACGTGCAGGGACCGGACGCGCTCGCGTTCCTCGAGCGCGTGTACTGCAATAACCTGAAGAGCCTCGGCGTCGGGCGTGTCCGCTACGGTCTCATGCTGCGCGAGGACGGCATGGTGTTCGACGACGGCACGATCGCTCGTCTCGATGACGAGCGCTTCTTCATCACCTGCACGACCGCCAACGCGGGCAAGGTCCTCGCGCATTTGGAGTTTCTGCTCCAGGCGGTATGGCCGGATCTCGCGGTGCGTGCCGCGTCGGTGAGCGACGAGTACGCGCAGATCGCCCTCGCCGGACGCTCGAGCCGCCGAGTGCTGCAGGCGACGTTTCCCGACGCCGATCTCGGCGATGCGGCCTTGCCCCACCTCGGCACCGTCGAGGCGCGCGTCGGCGGCATCGCCGCGCGCGTGTTCCGGCTCAGTTACTCGGGCGAGCGCGCGTACGAGATCGCAGTGCGCGCGGGATACGCGATGGCGCTGTGGGAGCGGCTTCTCGAGCTGGGCGAACCGGACGGGATCATGCCCTACGGCACCGAGGCGATGGGTGCCTTGCGCATCGAGAAAGGCCATGTCGCCGGGCCCGAACTCGATGGGCGGACCACCGCCGCCGACCTCGGGATGGCGCGGCTCGTGAGCGGCTCGAAACGATTCGTCGGTGCCGAACTCCTCACGCGTCCGGGACTCGGCGATCCCGATCGGCTCGCGCTGGTCGGGCTCGTGCCAAGCGACGGGCGGACGTCGATCCGGGCCGGGTCGCAGCTCATCCGCGCCCGCGCGACGCCGCCGATCCCGATGCTCGGCCATGTCAGCTCGGCGACCTACAGTCCGACGCTGGGGCATCCGATCGCCCTGGGTTTGCTCGCGGGCGGCCTCGCGCGGAAGGATGAAACGATGGTTGCCGCCTCGCCCCTAACCGGCGAGTACGTCTCCGTGCGCGTGACGGAGCCGGTGTTCTACGATCCGCAAGGGGAGCGTCTCCGTGGCTAGCGCTAGCAGAGTCCCGGTCTTTGCCCACCGATCCGCGCTGGATCGGCACCCGGGCACCTCGAGCGCGGGGCCGGTGACGCTCGCCGAACGTTTCCCGGCATCGGTGATCGAGGTCGCCGCGTTGCGGTCCACGGCCGCGCTCGCGGGCGCGCTCGGCCGTGCGCTCGGGTTTCCGGTGTCGGCCGCTGCGCTCTCGGTCTCCGGCGATCCGGCGGGCGAGGTCGCGGCGCTCTGCGTCGGGCCGGGCCGCTGGCTCGTGGTCGGCGATGCGGGGACGCACGAAGCACGCAGCCTGGCGCTCCACGCGCTGCGCGCCGCTCCGGCGGCGGTGGTCGACCTGAGCCACGGACGCACGGTCATCGAGCTCCGTGGCGAGCGCGCCCGCGACGTGCTCGCCGCCGGCTGCAGCCTCGACTGGGATTCACCGGAGCTGGCGCCGCCGCGCGCCACCGCGACTGCAATCGGACATTTCGACGTCACGATTCGCGTGCGCGGCCCGTCCTCCTTCGACCTGTTCGTCGCGCGAAGCTACGCCCTCAGCGCCTGGGAATGGCTGCGCGACGCCACGGCCGGGCTCGGTACGCCGGGCGCCGACAACCGTCGCTCGCCGCTTCGCCTGAGGCGCGCGTCGCGGCGACGATCGCGGCGGCGAGCTTCATGATCGTGAGCGGCGCGTTGTACGAATGCGTCAGCCGGACGCGAGATCGGTCGCGCGGTGGATAAGCGTCTCGTCGTCCTTCAGCCTGAATTTCGCCACCCGGTGTGTCGGCGTATGCGGCAATTCGCCGACGAACACCACGTAGCGCGGCTGCTTGTGCACGGCGAGCCGCAGTTTGCACCAATCGGCGATTTCCCCGGGCGTTACGTTCTCCCCCGGCCGCTTCACGATCGCCACGAGGATCTCGTCCTCACCGAGTGACGCCGGCACCGCGATCGCGGCGGCCTCCGCCACCGCCGGATGCTGGCCGATCACGCGATCGAGCTCCGCGCCGGAAATATTCTCGCCCCGGCGCCGGATGATGTCCTTCTTGCGCGCGACGAACCAGAAGTAGCCGTTCGCATCCCGGCGCACGAGGTCGCCGGTGAGGAACCAGCCGTCGCGGAAGGCGGCGGCGGTCGCCTCGGGGTCGCGGTAGTAGCCCTTGGTGACGATCGGCGTGCGAACGACCAGCTCGCCGACCTCGCCGTCGGGGAGATCGCGCCCGTCGTCGTCGACGACGCGCAGCTCTGCGAACGACACCGCTGGATCGGGGTGGCGCGCGGGCTTGCCCATGCTGCCGACCACCATCTCGCCGTGGCCCGTACCCGGAAACGGGTTGTTGCAGGCACCCGGGATCTCGGTCATGCCGTAGCCCTCGAGCATCACCGGCACGCCGAGCTCTTCGCGCCACACCCGCTCGACTTCCGCGACGATCGGCCCGCCGTAGACCTTTCGCAGCCGGTGGGGCACGAGCTCGCTCCGCGGGCGCTGCGCGAGGATCGAGCCGACCGCGGCGATGAGGTTGGTCTGGGTAGCGCCGGTCTCGGCCGCGATATGCCAGAAGCGTGAGGCCGAGAACTTCGGCACCACGACGAGCGAAGCGCCCGCGGCGATCGCACCGAACACGGAGTAGAACAGCGCGTTGAGATGGAAAAGCGGCAGGATCGCCAGCAACCGGTCGTCGGACTGGAGCCACATCCGCTCGACGAACGCCTCGCCGGCGAGCACGACGTTGCGCTGGCTGTGCATCGCGCCTTTGGGGAAGCCGGTCGTGCCGGAGGTGTAGACGAGGACGCAGACATCGTCGGCGCCGCCGCGGTTGGTCTCGAGCGGCACGGCCCGCGCGCCGAGCTCGGCAAGCGCGGGCAGGCCGTCGACGCCCGCCGGCTCGAGGAGAATCCGCCACGGCGCGCCCGGCATCCGTGCGGACGCCTCGCGCGCGAGCGGCTCGGCCTCGCGCGCGCAGGCGATTCCCCGTACCGCCGCATGCTCGAAGATGTAGCGCGCCTCCTCGATGCGGAGCTCCGGGTTGACCGGCACGAGCCATGCGCCGAGGCGCGCCAGGGCGAGGAAGGTGACGATGATGTCGGGACGGTTGGGTGCGAGCGTCGCGACTCTGTCGCCGCGTGCGACGCCCAGCGCCTCGTACGCTGCGGCGGCGCGACAGGCGGCCGCGTCGAGCTCGCGCCACGCCATGGCGCCGTCTTCGAACACCAGGAACGTTCGCCCGGGGTCGGGTGCTGCCCGGCTCGCGAAGAAGCCGGCGCACGAGTAGTCGTGGGGCGGATAGCGGCGCAGGGTCTCGAGCGGGGTCACGGCTTCTTCCGTCCGCGTCGCGGCGCCGCGGTCGAGCCGCGCGCCACCAGCGTCGGCTCGAGCTTGATCTCCTGCTTCGGCGCCTTCGGGTCCTCGATCTCGGCGAGCAGCAGGCGCGCCGCTTGCTCGCCCATCACGCGGTGCGGGATCCGCACCGTAGTGAGCGGCGGTGAGAACCGGTCGGCGAAGGTGATGTCGTTGAACCCGGTGATCGAGACGTCGCGCGGGCAAGCGGCGCCGCGCCGGTCGAGTGCGTCGTAGCACCCGAGCGCGAGGAGATCGTTCGCCGCGACGATCGCAGTGAGCTGCGGATGCGCCGCGAGCAGCTGTGCGCACGCACGCTCGCCGGACGCGATGTCGTAGTTCTCCGCGGCGACGACCGGCGCGCCCGCACCCATCCGGCGCGCCCTCAACGCGGCCAGAAACCCGATGCGCCGCTCGCGCCCGGTCGAGATCCACGCCGGGCCGGCGACGTGCCCGATTCGGCGGTGGCCGAGCGCGGCCAGGTGGCCGACGGCGAGCGCGATGCCCGCCTCGTCGTCGTTGATCACCGCCGAGACCTTCCCGTCCGGGAGCGCGCGGTTCACCAGCACCACCGGCAGTTCGAGGCTGCGGCAGCGCACCAGAACGGGATCGCGGAGCGTCGCAGTCGCGATGATCGCCCCCTCGACGCGACGCGCAGCAAGCCGGTCGAGCGCCTCGCCCGCCCGCCCGGAGTCGTTGTCGGTGTTGGCGATGATCGCCGTGTAGCCCGCCGCCATGAGCGCCGACTCGATCCCGCGCAGGATGAGCGGAAAGACCGGGTTCGCCATGTCCGGGATCAGGACGCCGATCGTGGCCGAGCGCCGCGTCCGCAGGCCCGCCGCGACCGGGTCCGGGGTATAACCGAGCTGGCGCGCGAGTGCCTCGACACGCTCCGCGACCGCGGAGCTGACCAGGCCGCGGGTGCGCGACCCGAGCACCCGGGATACGGTCGAAGGGTGCACGCTCGCCGCGCGAGCGACGTCCTGGATCGTGGGTCGTTTGGGCTTCACTGGGGGCTGAAAGCGGGGGCTCGCGGGGCTTGCCAGCGGCAGCACGGATAGTCTATCTTGCTGCAAACGATTGCATAAGCTGAAAGAAGCCGCGGGCGTGTGCCCGCGGCCACGCCGGAGGAGGCGTTCGCGAGTTGCGGCTTCGCCTCTCGCAGCGCCTACGCCCGGGTCGCGCCTCGCAGCGAGATCGGATGGGGAAGAGATGGCCAGCAAAGCGCACGAGCCCAGGATCGTCCGGCCCGACGACATCGACCCCCATCACCGGTGGGACCGGCCGCTCGCCGCGCCCGGGCATACCCAGGTCGATTTCGAGGAGCGGATCAACTTCCGGCGCCTGCACGATTACCGGCTCGCGCGCACGCGCTCGGCGCTCGCGGGATCGGGGCTCGGCGCGCTGCTCTCGTTCGATCAGCACAACATCCGCTACACCACGAGCACCGTCATCGGCGAGTGGGCGCGCGACAAGCTCACGCGCTACTCGCTCCTCACCGGCAACGGCGACCCGTATATCTGGGACTTCGGCTCCGCGGCGAAGCATCACCGCCTGTACGCGCCGTGGCTGCACACCAGCCACTGCCGCGCGGGGATGCTCGGGATGCGCGGCGCGACCGGTGCGGACATCGCGCTGTTCCGCGACGCGGCCAAGGAGATCAAAGCGATCCTCGACGAAGAAGGCGTCGGCAGCATGCCGCTCGGGATCGACGTCGTCGAGCCGCCGATGCTGTTCGAGCTGCAGAAGCTCGGGATCGAGGTGCGCGACGGCCAGCAGGTGCTGCTCCAGGCGCGCGAGGTGAAGAACATCGACGAGCTGACGTTGCTCAACATGGCCGCAGCGATGGTCGACGGCGTGTACACCGACATCGCGGAGGCGCTGAAGCCCGGAATCAAGGAGTCGCAGATCGTCGCGCTCGCGACCAAGCGCCTCTACGAGATGGGCTCGGACTGCGTCGAAGCGATCAACTCGATATCGGGCGAGCGCTGCAGCCCGCACCCGCACAACTTCACCGACCGGCTGATCCGCCCGGGCGACCAGGCGTTCTTCGACATCATCCAGTCGTTCATGGGCTACCGCACCTGCTATTACCGGACGTTCAACGTCGGGCGCGCGACCGCGCCGCAGCGCACCGCCTACCGCAAGGCGCGCGAGTGGATGGACAAGGCGATCGAGCTGCTCAAGCCGGGCGTGAGCACCGACAAGATCGCCGCCGCGCTGCCGACGGCGGAGGACATCGGCTTCGCGTCCGAGATGGACGCGTTCGGGCTCAACTTCTGCCACGGTCTGGGATTGGGCCTCCACGAGCGGCCACTCGTCTCGAGAGTCAACTCGTTCAAGGAACCGATCGAGCTCAAGGCGGGGATGGTGTTCGCGGTCGAGACGTACTGCCCGGCCACCGACGGTGTCTCGGCTGCACGTATCGAGGAAGAAGTGATACTGACGCCGGAGGGGGCGAAGATCATCTCGCTCTATCCGGCTGAAGAGTTGCCGATCGCGAACCCTTACTGACCCGGGACGGAAACGAACAATGGCACTTTCGCACACCTCCACCATCGGCTGGATCGGTGCCGGCCGCATGGGCTACGAGATGGCAGGCCTCCTCGCGAGGGCCGGCGCCGACGTGCTGGTCTGGAACCGCACGCGCGCGAAGGCCGAGCCGCTCGCGAAGTACGGCGCGAAGATCGCCGGCGCGCTGCCCGAGCTCGCCGCCCGCGACATCGTGTTCTGCATGGTGTCGACCTGGGACGACGTGAAGGAGGTGATCGCCGGGCCGAAAGGTCTGCTGTCGGGCACCTCGAAGCCGCGGATGGTGATCGAGTGCTCGTCGATCTCGCTCGAAGGCTCCGCCGAGCTGCGCGCGCTGCTTGCGGAGCGGGGCATCGACTACCTCGCCGCGCCGGTGAGCGGCAACGCGAAGGTGATCAAGGCGGGCAAGCTCACGTTCGTCGTGTCCGGTCCGAAGCCGGCCTACGATGCGGCGCGGCCGCTTCTCGACCTGATGGGGCAGGGCTCGAGTTACGTCGGAGAGGGCGAGCTCGCGCGCATCGTGAAGATCTGCCACAACGTGTACCTCGGGGTGGTGACGCAGTGTCTCGCCGAAATCACCCTCCTCGCGCAGAAGGCGGGCGTGCCCCGGCACGCGTTTCTCGACTTCTTCAACCAGAGCGTGATGGGCTCGGTGTTCAGCCGCTACAAGACGCCCGCATTCGTCAACCTCGATTTCAAGGTGACGTTCACGCCGCATCTCCTGCGCAAGGACATGGATCTCGGCCTGGATGCCGGGCGCAATTTCGAAGTGCCGATGCCGCTCGCATCGCTCACCCGCGACCTGATCCAGCAGATGATCGGGCACGGCCTGTCCGAAGAGGATTTCGCCACGCTGCTGGTGATGCAAGCGAAGGCGTCGGGCGTGGCGTTGAAACCGGAGAACGTGGAGGTGAAGGATGGGCTGTCCTAGGCTGAAAACGATCGTCGCGGCGTGCGCCGCCTTTCTGGTCGCCGGCAGCGCGTTCGCGCAAGGCGCCGCCACGACCTTCCCCAACAAGCCGGTGCGCCTGATCATCTCGTTCACGCCGGGGAGCGCCACCGACATCGTCGGTCGCCTGGTGGCGGCGAAGCTCTCCGAGATGTGGGGCCAGCCGGTCATCGCGGAGAACCGTCCGGGCGCCGGCGGCGCGATCGGCTCGGCGGTGGTGGTGCAGTCGCCGCCCGACGGGTACACCCTGCTCGCGAACTCCTCGGCGCATGCGTCCAACCCCGCGATCTACGCCAAGCTGCCGTACGACACGCTGAAGGACTTCACCAACATCTCGCCGCTCGCCGGCCAGCCGAACGTGCTGATCGTCGGGCCGCAATCGGGCTGGAAGACGCTCGCCGACTTCGTCGCGGCGGCGAAGGCGAAGCCGGGCGAGCTCAACTTTTCCTCCGCGGGGATCGGCAGCGGCACGCACCTGAACCTCGAGAAACTGAAGCTCGCGACCGGGACCGACGTGACGCACGTGCCGTACAAGGGCACGCCGGAGGCGATCGGCGACACGATCGCGGGCCGAGTGTGCTGCTACTTCGCACCGATCACGGCCGCGGTGCCGCACGTGAACGGCGGCAAGGCGGTCGCGCTCGGCGTCTCGAGCTCGAAGCGCGCGGCGCTGCTGCCGGAGGTGCCGACGATCGCGGAGTCCGGCGTCCCCGGCTTCGAGTACAACCTGTGGGTCGGCCTGTGGGGGCCGCCGGGCATGCCCGCCGACCTCGCCGAGAAGATCAACCGGGATGTCCAGACCGCGCTCAAGAGCCCCGACCTCAGGGAGCGGCTGCTCAAGCTCGGGGCCGAGCCGATGCTGATGACGGTGCCCGAGTTCACGCAATTCGTGCGCCGGGAGATCGAGGATTCCCACAAGATCATCAACGCGGCGGGCATCAAGCCGCAGTGACGCACAAGCGGGAGGACGACGGATGAAGCTCGCCTGCTCGCACCTCGGCTGCAACCAGGGATTCGACTTCCTCCGGCGCGATGTTCGAGTCGAGACCCGCGTCGATCTCGGGAACCAGCGCGTCGATCCGGGACGCCGATCGTTCCTCGCGTCGTCGCTCGCCGCGGGCGCCGGCGCCGCCGGGCTCGCGGTGATCGGCGGCTGTGCGTCGCTCGCCGGCCCGAGCGGCCCGGCCGACACGATGATCGTGAACGGCCGTATCGCGACGCTCAACCGCAAGCAGCCGACGGCTTCCGCGGTCGCGATCAAGGACGGCAAGATCCTCGCGGTAGGGTCGGACGCCGATCTCCGGCATCTGCGCGGGCCGAACACGACGGTGATCGATGCCGGCGCCCGTACCGTGGTGCCCGGATTGAACGACGCGCACACGCATTTCATCCGCGGCGGCCTCACCTACACGAACGAAGTGCGATGGGACGGCGTGCCCTCGCTCGCCGAGGGCTTGCGTCGGGTCCAGGACCAGGCGCGCCGCACGCCGTCGCCGCACTGGGTGCAGGTGATCGGCGGCTGGACGGCCGCGCAGTTCGTGGAGAAGCGCTTCCCGACGCTCGACGAGATCAACGCCGCGACCGGCGACACGCCGTGCATGGTGATGTGCCTGTACGACCGCGCGTGGCTGAACCGGGCCGCGATCCGCGTGCTCGGCTGGACGAAGGAGACGCCGAACATGTTCGGCGGCGTGATCGAGCGCGACGCCGGCGGCAACCCGACCGGCGTCGTCGTGGTGACCACGAGCCTCGCGGCGCTCGTCAGCGTGTGGCTGCGCGTTCCGCGCCTCTCGCCCGAAGACCAGGTGATGTCGACGCGCCACTTCATGCAGGAGCACAACCGGCTCGGCATCACCAGCCTGATCGACGCCGGCGGCGGCGGACAGAACTACCCCGAGAATTACGCGGCGATCGCGCAGCTCGCGGCGCAGAACCAGCTCACGCTGCGGATCGGCTACTCGCTCTTCGCCCAGGCGCCGGGCAAGGAGCTCGAGAACTACACCGCGTGGTCGAAGCTGGTCACGATCGGACAGGGCAACGATTACTTCCGCATGATCGGCGCCGGCGAATACATCTTGTACGCGGCGGGCGACGTGTCCAACTTCGCCAAGGACTATCCGGTGCCGGGGCCGATCATGGAGACCCAGCTCGCGGCGGTGGTGAAGTACCTCGCCGGCAACGGCTGGCCGTTCCGGCAGCACACGAGCTTCGACGCCCCGGCGACGCGGGTGCTGACCGTGCTCGAGCAGGTGAACCGCGAGGTGCCGCTGAAGAACCTGCGCTGGGGGCTCGACCACTGCGAGTCGCTGTCGCCGAAGACGCTCGAGCGCATCGCTGCGCTCAACGGCAGCATCAACATCCAGAACCGCATGTCCACCGACGGCGAGGCGTTTCTCGCGAAGTACGGCGCGCAGACCGCGGCCGACGCACCGCCGATCGCGCGTATCCGCGAGATGGGCATCCCGCTCGCCTGCGGCACCGATGCGAATCGCGCGAACACCTACAACCCGTGGATCGGCGTGCATTGGCTCGTCACCGGCAAGACGATGGGTGGCGCGAAGCTCCAGTCCGACCGCAACCTGCTCGACCGCACCGAAGCGCTGCGGCTGTACACGGCCGCGGGCGCGTGGATCTCGTCGGAGGAAGCGGTGAAGGGCACGCTCGAGCCCGGCAAGCTCGCGGACCTCGTGATCCTCTCCGCCGACTACTTCAGCATTCCCGAGGACTCGATCAGGGATCTCGAGTCGGTGATGACGATGGTGGGCGGCAAGGTCGTGTACGGCGCCGGACCGTACTCGCGGCTCGGTCCGCCGCCGCTGCCGATCGCGCAGGAGTGGCTGCCGGTGAAGCAATACGGCACGTACTATCAGCGCGTGGCGGGCGATGCAACGCCTGCGGCCGCGCGGGGGCATTTCCATCCGCTCATCGTCGGCGATGCCGGCACGTGGTCGCTCGACTGCGCCTGCGGCCTTTTCTAGTGGAGTGACAGCATGAGCAAGCAACGTATCAGCTACGTCGACCCGAGCCGGATGACGCCCGAGATGCAGGCTGAGATGGACCGCTGCCGCCGCGAGGGCACGCCGCGGCCGGAAAGCTCCGCGGTGCGTGGGCACGTGCCGGCCGCGTTCTGGGCGTTCGCCAACTCCTGGCGCGATATCTTCCGCAACGGCGTGTGCGATCACGCGCTCAAGGAGCTGTGCCGGCTGTACGTGTCGCGCACCGTGCAGTGCGAGTACTGCGGCAACCAACGGTCGATCCAGGCGCAGGCGAAAGGCGTGATCGAAGACCAGGTGCGCGATCTGCTCGAGTTCGAGAAGTCGTCGCGCTACGACGGCCGCCAGAAGGCGGCGCTGGCCTACGCCGAAGCGATCACCTGGCGGCTGGAGACCGACGACGCGTTCTGGGAACGGCTGCACCGGCACTTCAGCGAGCCCGAGCTGGTCGAGCTGGGGTGCTTCATCGCGCTCACGATGGGACAGCAGAGCTGGCTGCGGCTGCTGAACATCGAGCACCACCAGGTGATGGCCGGCACGGACGCGTCGATGGCGCCGGGGTTCGAGAGCGCCGATGCGCTCGCGGCGTCGAAATCGTCGGGCGAGTACTGGGCGAGGCCGGCGCCCAAGCGAGACGCAGCCTGAGCCGCGCGACCACCACAGGAGACCAGTCATGACGAAAATGAGGACGGCAATCACCGCATTCGCGGCGGCGTGCGCGTGCGCGGCAGCGCCGGCGGCACTCGCGCAAGGCGCGGCCAGCTATCCGAGCAAACCGATCCGGATCATCGTGCCGTTCACGCCGGGCAGCGCGACCGACGTGATGGCGCGGCTCGTGGGCGAGCGGCTCACCGCGGCGTGGGGTCAGCCGGTGATCGTGGACAACCGGCCGGGAGCAGGCGGCACGATCGGCATCCGCGAGACCGCGCGCGCCGACCCGGACGGCTACACGCTCGTGGTGGTCTCCTCCGGGCATGCGGTGAACCATACGCTCTACAAGGACCTGCAGTACGACACGCTCAAGGACTTCGCCGGCGTCGCCCCGCTCGCGAGCCTGCCGAGCGTGCTGATCGTCCCGCCGTCGCTCGGTGTGAACTCGGTCAAGGAGCTGGTTGCGATGCTGAAGGCGAGGCCGGGCGAGCTCAACTACGGGACCGCCGGGATCGGCAGCGGCGCGCACGTCAGCACCGAGAAGTTCAACGTCGCTGCCGGGGTCAAGGCGGTGCACGTGCCGCTCAAGGGCACGCCGCCGATGCTCGCCGAGACGATGGCCGGCCGCATCCAGTATGCCTGGGTGCCGGCCGTGTCCAGCATGGGTCCGGTCAAGGACGGGAAGGTCAAGCCGCTCGCGGTGAGCACGCCGAAGCGGATCGACGCGCTGCCCGACGTGCCCACGATCGCCGAGGCGGGCTTCCCCGACGGCGAGTCCACCTTCTGGGTGGCGATGCTCGCCCCGGCGAAGACGCCGCGCGACGTCGTCGCGAAGATCAACGCCGAGGTGAACCGCGCGCTGCAGACGCCGGAGATGAAATCCAAGCTCGCCAACCTCGGCACCGATGCGATGGTGATGACGCCCGAGCAGTTCGACCGCTTCGTCGCCGACGAATACCGCGTGCTCGGCGACATCATGGTCAAGGCGGGCCTCACGCCGCAATGAGAGAGGACGCGGGATGAGAACGATTCCGGTAGCGCTCGCGGCACTGGCCGCGCTCGCCTGGGCCGGCGCGCTCGCGGCTCAGGACTGGCCGAAGCAGCGGCCGGTGACGCTCGTGGTCGGCTTCGGGCCGGGCGCCTCGACCGACCTCATCGCGCGGCTGCTCGCGCCGAAGCTCACCGAGGCGCTGGGGCAGTCGGTCATCGTCGAGAATCGCGGCGGGGCGGGCGGGAACATCGCCGCGCAGCAGGTCAAGCGCGCGGCGCCCGACGGCTATACGTTTTTCGTCACCAGCGTGGCCTACGCCGTCAACCCCAGCCTCTACGCGAACGCCGGCTACGATCCGCTGAAGGATTTCATCCCAGTGGTGCTCGCGACGAGCACGCCGAACATCATCACCGTGCATCCGTCGGTGCCGGCGAAGAACCTGCAGGAGCTGATCGAGCTCGCGCGCAAGGAAAAGCTCGCCTACGCCTCGTCGGGCATCGGGACGACGACGCATCTTTCGATGGAGCGGATCAAGACCGCGTCGAAGGTCGACATCACACACGTGCCCTTCCAGCCGGCGCAGGCGGTCGGCGCCGTGGTCGGCGGGCAGACGCAGGTGTCGAGCACGTCGATGCCGCCGGCGGTGCCGCAGGTCAAGGCGGGGAAGCTGCGTCCGATCGCGGTCACCAGCGCGCAGCGCTCGCCGGCGCTCCCCGACGTGCCGACGGTGAACGAGCAGGGCTTCAGCAATTTCGACGATCTCACCTGGTTCGGGTTCTTCGCGCCGGCGGGCACGGCGCCCGAAGTCGTCAACCGGATGAACGCCGAGATCAACCGCGCGCTCGAGGCGCCCGACGTGAAGGAGCGGCTGGCGCAGCTCGGGCTCGAGTTCCGCCGCAATACGCCGGCCGAGTTTGCCGCGTTCCTCAAGGAAGAGGTCGTCAAGTGGGCGCAGGCGGTGAAGGACTCCGGCGCAAAGGCCGACTGACAACGCAACGGCGGGGTTGAGTGCGCAACTTCGTCTACAACCAGCTTCCCGGCCGAGTCGTATTCGGCGCTGGCAGCATCGACGACCTGCCGCGCGAGATCGAGCGGCTCGGCGCGAAACGGGCGCTCGTGCTCTCGACGCCCGAGCAGCAGGTGCAGGCCGAGGACGTCGCCCGGCGGCTAGGCGAAAGGTGCGCTGGCGTTTTCCCGCGCGCGGTGATGCACGTGCCGATCGAGGTCGCGCGCGCCGCCCGCGCGGAAGCCGCCAGGCTCGGCGCGGACTGCGCGGTCGCGATCGGCGGCGGGTCGACCACCGGTCTCGGCAAGGCGATCGCGCTCGAGTCGTCGCTGCCCATCCTCGCGATCCCGACCACCTACGCCGGCTCGGAAATGACGCCGATCTGGGGCATCACCGAAGGCGGCGCGAAGAAAACCGGCCGCGACGCGCGCGTGCTGCCGCGGACCGTGATCTACGATCCGATGCTCACGGTCGGGCTGCCGGTCGCGTTGTCGGCGACGAGCGGCATGAACGCGATCGCGCACGCGGTCGAGGGGCTTTACGCGCAGGACGCGAACCCGATCATGTCGCTCATGGCCGAGGAGGGAATCGGCGCACTTGCGCGCGGCCTGCCGCGCGTCAAAGCGAACCCTCAAGACCTCGATGCGCGCTCGGAGTGTCTCTATGGCGCGTGGCTCTGCGGCGCGGTGCTGGGTGCGGTCGGCATGGCGCTGCATCACAAGCTCTGTCACACGCTCGGCGGCACCTGGAACCTGCCGCACGCGGAGACGCACACGGTGGTGCTGCCGCACGCCGTCGCTTACAACGCACCGGCGGTCCCGGACGCGATGACGCGCGCCGCGCGCGCGCTCGGCACGACGAATGCTCCGCAAGGCCTGTACGACCTCGCGCAATCGCTCGGCGCACCCGTCGCGCTGAAGGCGATCGGCATGCCGGAGGGCGAGCTCGACCGCGCCGCCGAGCTCGCGACGACCGCGCCGTACTGGAACCCGCGCACCGTCGAGCGCGCGGCGCTCCGTCGGCTCCTCGATGACGCGTACGCCGGCCGGAGGCCGGCATGAGCGAGGCGCTAGCCGCCGCCAAGGACCCGCGGGTCGCCTCCGCGATCTCGCACTGGGCGCCGCGCTTCGTCGCGAACGGCGTGCTGCTCGCCGATTTCCAGGAGGTGACCGCTGGCGTCGACCGCTGGGAGGACTGGTGCCGGGCATGGTCCGAGCGCGCCCGCCTGCACGAGCGCCTCGGCGGCGAGGCGCTCGCGGAGGGCCGCAACCTCACTGCCGGCGAGCATCTCGCGCGTGCGTCGGTGTACTACCATTTCGCCAAGTTCGTGTTCGTGATCGCGCCCGGCGAGATGCGCGCGGCGCACATGAAGGCGATCGAGTGCAAGCGGCTCGCGCTGCCCTACCTCCGTCCGGCCGGAGAGCGGGTCGAGATCCCGTTCGCCGGGACGACGCTCGCGGCGAATCTCCGCAAGCCGCCCGGCCCGGGCGCGCTGCCGCTCGTCATCATGATCTCCGGTCTCGACTCCGCTAAGGAGGAGATGGACGCGTACGAAGCACCGTTCCACGCCCGCGGCATGGCGACGCTCGCGTTCGACGGGCCGGGGCAGGGGGAGGCGGAGTACGACCTGCCGATCCGCGGCGACTTCGAGGCGCCGGTGAAGGCCGTGATCGACTGGCTCGAGACTAGGTCCGACGTCGACCCGCGGCGTATCGGCGCGTGGGGCGTCAGCCTCGGCGGGTACTACGCGCCGCGTGCGGCGGCCTACGAGCCGCGGATCAAGGCATGCATCTCTATCTCCGGTCCCTACGACTGGGCCGAGATCTGGGACCAGCTCCCGCCGCTCACGCGCGAGGCGTTCCGCGTCCGAAGCCACAAAGCCACGCCGGAGGAGGCGCGCGAGCATGGCCGAACCCTGACGCTCAAGCACGCGGCACGGCGGATCGCGTGCCCGCTGTTTCTCGTCGGGGCAAAGCTCGATCGCCTGATCCCCTGGCAGCATGCCGAGCAGATCGCCGGCGAGGCACGCGGCGAGGTGGAGCTGTTGATGGTGGAGGACGGGGGCCACAATGCCAACAACCGGCCCTACCGCTACCGGAGCCGCAGCGCGGATTGGATGGCGGAGCGGCTCGGTCTGCCGCGAAGCTAGCGAGAGACTCGCCGCCGCGGGGCGGCGAGTCTCCTGAGATCGGGGAGCACGAGGGGGTATGCCCCCTCGTACCGTCCACACTAGAAGGAGCGCGAGATGAACCGTATGGTGTTGTTGGCTACGTGCGCCGGGCTCGCATTCCCCGCGCACGTGCCTGCCCAGGCGCAGGCTCCCGCTGCGGCTCCGGTGCAAACGTTTCCCTGGAAGACGATCCGCCTCGTATCGGGGGTAACGCCCGGCAGTGCGTCCGACACGATGGCGCGAATCGTCTCCGAGAAGCTGCAGGCGCAGCTCGGACAACCCGTGATCGTCGAGAACCGGCTCGGCGCGGGCGGCATCGTCGGCGCGAGCTACGTCGCAAAGGCCGATCCGGACGGACACACGATCAGCGTGTACACCTCCGCGCTCACCGTCGTCCCGTTCACGACCAACCCGCCGTTCGACGTCGTGCGCGATTTCGCACCGGTGGCGACGCTCGCGACGACGCCGAACATCCTCGTCACCGCGCCGTCGAAGGGTTATGCCACCGTCCAGGACATCGTCGCGGCGGCGAAGGCGAAGCCGGGCCAGCTCACCTACGCGTCGGCGGGGTTGGGCAGCTCGACGCACATGGGCGGCGAGAAGTTCCGGCTCGCGGCGGGCATCGAAGTCGTCCATGTCCCGTACAAGGGCGCGCCGGAGGCGATCGCCGATGTCATCGCCGGCCGGGTCGACTACTATTTCGCGCCGGTCGTTTCGGCGCTGGGCCAGGTGAAGGACGGCAAGCTCAGGGCGATTGCGGTCGGGGCGCCGAAGCGCACCGCCGCATTGCCCGACCTGCCGACGACGGTCGAGGCGGGGTATCCTGGCTCCGAGTACAACTTCTGGGTGGGCATGCTGGTCGCCGCGAAGACCCCCCGCGAGAGCGTCGACCGGCTGAACCAGGAGGTGAACCGGGTGCTGCAGCAGCCCGACGTACGCGAGCGCATCGAGAAGCTCGGCGCGGAGGTCCTGATGATGCCGCTGCCCGAGTTCGAGGCGATGATCAGGCAGGAGCTCGTCGAGAACGAGAAGCTGCTGAAGGCGGCGGGCGTGAAGCCGAACTGACGAACCACATCATCCCGGCGAAAATCGGGACCCACAGCGCGGGATCCAGAGCGAACAAGGAGAGTCAATGCGCCAAGTAACCGAAGACAACCTGACCGACGCCGTGCTCGCACGGCTCGCGGCCGTCGAGGATCCGCGCTTCAAGCAGATCATGACGAGCCTGATCCGGCACGTCCACGCTTTCGCCACCGAGGTGCAGCTGACCGAGGAGGAATGGTTCGAGGGCATCAAGTTTCTCACCGCGACCGGCCAGAAGTGCGACGACAAGCGGCAGGAGTTCATTCTGCTCTCGGACATCCTCGGCCTGTCGATGCGCGTCGTCGCGATCAATCATCCGATGCCGGTCGGCGCGACCGAGTCGACGGTGCTCGGGCCGTTCTTCGTGCACGGCGCGCCGGAGTTCGAGTACGGCGCAGATCTGACGAAGACCGCGACGATGCAGGGCGAGCCGACCTGGGTAACGGGACGCGTGCTCGCGGTCGACGGCAAGCCGATCCCCGGCGCGACCATCGACGTGTGGCAGGCGAAGGCCGATGGCATCTACGACATCCAGGACCCGAAGGCCGAGTTCGAGTTGCGCGGCCGGCTGAAGACCAACGCCGAAGGGCGCTACGGCTTCCGCACCTTCAAGCCCGCGTTCTACGGCGTGCCGACCGACGGCCCGGTGGGCGAGGTCCTCAGCCGGATGAAGCGGCACCCGATGCGGCCTGCGCATCTGCACGCGATCGTGTCGGCGCCCGGCTACCGCCAGGTGATCACGCATGTTTTCGTCCACGGCGACCCGTACCTCGAGTCGGATGCGGTGTTTGCGGTGAAGGAGTCGCTGATCGCCGAGTTCAAGAAGATCGACTCGCCGGAGGAGGCGAGGAAGCTCGGCATGCCGTCGCCCTTCACCCGGCTCGAATTCGACTTCCGGCTCACGCCTGAGGCGGCCGACAAGGCGCGGCAAACGATCTCGGCGGCCGACGCCGCGGTCCGCTAGTCCCTCGCCTGGAGAAAGCCATGTCAGCAAACCCCAAGACCCTGCCCGCCTCCCCGCTTCGCAACCGCGTGAGCAAGGAGGAATGGGAAACCCGCGTCGATCTCGCCGCGGCCTACCAGCTCGCCCACCTCTTCCGGTGGACCGATCTCATCTACACGCACTTCTCCGCCCGCGTGCCGGGCACGGACGACATGTTCATCAACCCGTACGGGCTGATGTTCGACGAGATCACCGCGTCGAACCTGGTGAAGATCGACCTCGAAGGGAACATCCTCGACGACTCGACCGGCATGGGCGTGAATCACGCCGGGTTCGTGATCCACGGGTGCGTCCACGAGGCGCGAGCCCGAGATCAACTGCGTCCTGCATACGCACACCCGCGCCGGCGTGGCCGTTTCGGCGCACAAGTGCGGCCTGCTGCCGCTCAGCCAGCACGCGATGCGCGTGCAGGAGAGCATCACCTACCACGACTACGAGGGCATCGCGCTCGATTTCGACGAGCGCACGCGCATGGCGAACGACCTCGGGAAGACGTCCAAGGCCATGATCCTACGCAACCACGGCCTCCTCACGCTCGGGACCTCGGTGCAGGAGGCGTTCGAGCTGATGTACTACCTCGACTGCGCGTGCCAGATCCAGGTCGACGCGCTCGCGGGCGGCGTCGAGAACGCGGTTCTCATGTCGAAGGGGGCGGCGCGCAACGCCGCGGCGCAGTTCGAGCGGCCCGACCGGCCGTCGCAGCAGAAGGACTGGCCGGCACTCCTGCGGATGCTCGACCGCAAGGGCATCAATTACCACGAGTAGCCCCCTCGGCCCGGGCGCGCGGGCGGCGATTCCGGTCGGGGAGCGCGAGGGAGGTGGGCCCTCTCCCATCGTCAAACCTACAGCGACAACTGTGTCCCGAGCTCGATCACGCGGTCGGGCGGCAGGTTGTAGTACTCGACCGCACTCGGGCTGTTGCGCTGCATCCACCGGAACAGCTCCCGGCGCCAGGTGAAGAGGCCGCGTCGCTCCGCCCGCGCGATCGTCGATTTGCCGAGGAAGAACGTCGTTTCGTTGCGCTCGAACCGCAGGGCGTGGCGCGAGAGCGTGGCAAGGGCCCGCATCACGTCCGGCTCCTCCATGAAGCCGTAGGTCACCGTCGCCTGGAAGGCGCGTTTCGGGACGAGCACCTGCACCATGGTGCGGTCGGCAGAGTCGACGCGCGGGGAGTCGGCGGTCGCGAGCGTCAGGAACACGACCCGCTCGTGCAGCACCTTGTTGTGCTTCAGGTTGTGCATCATCGTCGTCGGGATGCTCTGCGGGTCGGCGGAGAGGAAGATCGCCGTCCCTGGCACGGTCGCGACCTCGCCGAGCCGATCGAAGAAGCCATCGACTGCGACGCGCTTCCGCACGCGGTCGGCCTCGATGTGGTCGCGCGCGCGCTTCCAGGTCGTGAGCAGCGTGAACATCGCGACGCCGCACACGATCGGGAACCAGCCGCCGGCTAGAATCTTGGTCGCATTGGAGGCGAGGAACAGCAGCTCGACCAGGGCGATGACCGCGAGCACCGCGAGCGTGAGGCCCTTCCACCGCGTGGGCAGGGCGAACACGACCAGCATGACGAGCGCCGACTCGAGCACCATCGTCGCCGATACCGCGATCCCGTAGGCCGCCGCCAGGTCGCTCGACGAACCGAAGCCGATGACCAGCAGCACGACCAGCACCAGCATGACCCAGTTGACCCGCCCGATGTAGATCTGTCCGCGTTCGGTCTCCGAGGTATGCGTGAGCGGAATGCGCGGCAGGTAGCCGAGGCGCGAGGCCTGCTGGGTCACCGAGAACGCGCCGGAGATCACCGCCTGCGACGCGATCACGGTCGCGCAGGTGGCGAGCACGACGAGCGGCAGGAGGAGCTCCTGCGGGGCGAGGAGGTAGAACGGATTCTTGACCGCCGTCGGGTCGCGCAGCACGAGGGCGCCCTGCCCGAGGTAGTTCAGCATCAGCGACGGCAGCACCAGCCCGAACCACGCGACCCGGATCGGGAGCGGCCCGAAATGGCCCATGTCGGCGTAGAGCGCTTCGCCGCCGGTGAGCGTCAGGAACACGGCGCCGAGCGCGATGAAGGCGAGACCGGGGGCGGCGGCCGCGAACGACGCCGCATGGCGCGGATCGAGCGCAGCGAGGATGCCCGGCGTCTGCGCGATGCTCGCGAGCCCGAGCGCGGCAAGGGCCAGGAACCAGACGACGGTGATGGGGCCGAAGAGCTTGCCCACCTTGCCGGTGCCATGGCGCTGGATCGCGAAGAGGCCGATCAGGATGCCGAGCGTCACCGGCACCACCCAGTGCTCCAGCGCGGGCGCGGCCACCGCGAGGCCCTCTACGGCCGAGAGGACCGAGATCGCGGGCGTTATGACCGCGTCGCCGAAGAAGAGCGAGGCGGCGAACACCGCGATCACGCCGGCCGTCCATTGCAGGCGCGGGTTGCCGCGGAACAGCCGCGCGGCGAAGGCGAGCAACGCGAGCACCCCGCCCTCGCCGTGGTTGTCGAAGCGCAGCACGAACGAGACGTACTTGAGCGACACGATCAGCATCACCGACCAGAAGATCAGCGACAGCACGCCGAACACGTGCCCTTCGGTCAGCGGCAGCGAGTGCGATCCGCCGAACGCCTCCTTGAAAGCGTAGAGCGGGCTCGTCCCGATGTCGCCGAACACCACGCCGAGTGCGCCGAGCGTGAGCGCGGCGAGGCGCGTCGGCGGCGCGCCACGTTGCGCCGAGGAGAGCGAATGCGTAGCCAAGGGGGGCTACTCGTCCGCCAAGGGCAACCGGGCGGCGCGCAGGCCCGCCGCGGTGCCCGACGTTCGGCTGCGCGCCGGCGCGACGTGCCGGGGCGCTACCACTCCATCTGCTGCCGTTGATCGGCGGCGTCGACCACGACGAGCGCGGTCATGTTGACGAGACGCCGAACGGTCGAGCTCGGGGTCAGGATGTGCACCGCCTTCGCCGCGCCGAGCAGGATCGGGCCGACCGTGATGCCTTCGCCGCCGGTCACCTTGAGCAGGTTGAACGCGATGTTCGCCGCGTCGAGGTTCGGCATGACGAGCAGGTTTGCCTCGCCCTTCAGGCGCGAATCGAGTAACGCGCGGAGGCGAATCTCCTCGGAGAGCGCGGCATCGCCCTGCATTTCGCCTTCGACCTCCAGGTCGGGCGCGATCTTCGCCAGCAGCTGGCTCGCCTCGGCCATCTTCCGCGCCGCCGGCGACTCGCCGCTGCCGAAGTTCGAGTGCGACAGCAGCGCCACCTTCGGCGAGATGCCGAAGCGCTTCATCTCCTCCGCGGCCATGGCGGTGATCTCCGCCAGCTCGGCCGCGGTCGGGTTCTCGTTGACGTAGGTATCGCAGATGAAGACGGTGCGCTGAGCGAGCATCAGGACGTTCATCGCGGCGAACAGCTTCGCGCCCGCCTCGCGGCCGAGCACGTTCGCCACGTGCTGGAGATGGTCCTTGTAGCGGCCGATGATGCCGCAGAGCATCGCATCGGCATCGCCGCGGCGGATCAGCATCGCACCGATCAGCGTGGGGAACTGCCGCACGTGCTCCCTGGCGACGTCGGGCGTGATGCCGTGGCGGCCCATCAGCTTGTGATACTCGGTCCAGACGTCGCGGTAGCGCGGGTCGCTCTCCGGGTTCACGGTCTCGAACTCCCTGCCCGCCGCGAGGCGCAGGCCGAAGCGCTCGATGCGCGCTTCGATCACCTCCGGCCGTCCGATGAGGATCGGCCGTGCGAGCCCCTCGTCGACCACGATCTGCACCGCCCGCAGCACGCGTTCTTCTTCGCCTTCGGCGTAGATCACGCGCTTCGGCGACTTCTTCGCGGCGTGGAACACCGGGCTCATCATGTGCGCCGAGTGGTAGACGAACGAGTTCAGCCGCTCGCGGTAGGCGTCGAGGTCGGCGATCGGACGCGTCGCTACGCCGGAGTCCATCGCCGCCTTCGCCACCGCCGGTGCGAGTCTCAGGATCAGCCGCGGGTCGAACGGCCGCGGGATGATGTAGTCGGGCCCGAACGCGAGATCCTGCCCGCCGTAGGCCATCGCGACGATGTCCGACTGCTCGGCCTGGGCGAGCTCGGCGAGCGCGCGCACGCACGCGAGCTGCATCTCCTTCGTGATCTTGGTCGCGCCGACGTCCAGCGCGCCGCGGAAGATGAAGGGGAAGCAGAGGACGTTGTTGACCTGGTTCGGATAGTCCGAGCGGCCGGTGGCGATGATGCAGTCGGGGCGGGCGGCCTTCGCGTCCGCGGGCGTGATCTCGGGGTCGGGGTTGGCGAGCGCGAGGATGAGCGGCCTTGCCGCCATCTTCTTCACCATGTCCTTGGTCAGCACGCCCTTGGTGGAGCAGCCGAGGAAGACGTCGGCGCCGTCGATGATGTCCCCGAGAGAGCGCGCCTTCGTGTTCTGCGCATAGCGGGCCTTGTTCGGCTCCATGTTGGCCTCGCGGCCCTCGTAGATGACGCCTTTCGAGTCGGCGACGTAGATGTGCTGGCGCTTCACGCCGAGCCCGACGAACACGTCGAGGCAGGCGATCGCCGCGGCGCCGGCACCCGAGCAGACGAGCTTGATCTCGCCGAGTTCCTTCCCGACGATCTTCACGCCGTTCAGCACCGCGGCCGCCGAGATGATCGCGGTGCCGTGCTGGTCGTCATGGAACACCGGGATGTTGAGCCGTTCGCGCAGCTTCTGCTCGACGTAGAAGCACTCCGGCGCCTTGATGTCCTCGAGATTCACGCCGCCGAGGGTGGGCTCCAGAGCGGCGACGTGCTCGACCAGCTTGTCCGGGTCGAGCTCGGCGAGCTCGATGTCGAAAACATCGATGCCGGCGAATTTCTTGAAGAGACACGCTTTGCCTTCCATCACCGGCTTCGCAGCGAGCGGGCCGATGTGCCCGAGGCCGAGCACCGCGGTGCCGTTGGTCACGACGCCGACGAGGTTCGATCGCGAGGTGAGGCTCGCCGCTTCCTTCGGATCGTCCCTGATCGCGAGGCAGGCGTAGGCGACCCCGGGCGAATAGGCGAGCGCGAGATCGCGCTGATTGGTGAGGCCCTTCGTCGGCGCAATCGAGATCTTGCCCGGCGTCGGGAGGCGGTGATATTCGAGCGCGCTTTTTCGCAGTTGGTCGTCGTCCATGATCTCCTCCGGTGGGACGGCTCTTGCGCGCCGCGCGTTCTAAGGTCTGATCGAACAAAGGGCCACAGCCCCTCGTAGCTCCGCGATTTCAGCAGCGATGCCGATCAAGAACAGCACTTGATCAGCATAGCCCTAGACTATCTTGCACGCCTCGTCGAAATCGAACCGCGGGTTGCGGTCGAACACCTTCGACCAGTCGCCCCGACCGAGATTGCAGAGAAAGTTCGATTTCCAGCTCGTCCCGGCTAAGAAGGCCTGGTCGACGCCGGCGTTGTTGAAGCCCGACATCGGGCCGGTGTCGATCCCGAGCGCGCGCGCGGCGATGATGAAGTAGGCGCCCTGGAGCGAGCTGTTCCGAAGCGCGGCGATCTCCGTAGCCGCTTTCTTCTCCTCACCGGCGAAGGCGTTCTTCATCGCCGGGTTGTGCGGGAAGAGGCGCGGCAGGTGCTCGTAGAACATCGTGTCGTACGCGATGATCGCGGTGACCGGCGCGGCGAGCGTCTTGTCCTGGTTGCCCGGGCTCAGGTGCGGCTTGAGCCGCTCCTTCGCTTCCTGGCTCCGGACGAACACGATCCGCGCGGGTTGGGAGTTGCCGGTCGTCGGCCCGAGCTTCACGATATCCCAGATCGCGCGGAGGTCGGCATCGGTCACCTCGCCGGTGAGGCTGTTGTGCGTCCGCGCCGTGCGGAAGAGGGTATCGAGGCACTCGTCGCTGACCATAGGGGTGTCCTTGCCTGCTGGGTGTGGAAGAGCGGCTATTCTGGCAGGCTTGCGCTATGCTGGCAGAAGCACCACTCCGGAGGAAATCCCATGACCGATGCCTTCATCTGCGACGCGATCCGCACGCCTTTCGGCCGCTATGGCGGCACGCTCGCCGCGGTCCGCACCGACGATCTCGCCGCGCTTCCGCTCAAGGCGCTGATGGAGCGCAACAAGGAGGTCGACTGGGCCGCGGTCGACGACGTCATCTACGGCTGTGCGAACCAGGCGGGCGAGGACAACCGCAATGTCGCGCGCATGGCATTGCTGCTCGCCGGTCTACCCAAGGAGGTTCCCGGCGGCACGGTCAACCGGCTCTGCGGCTCGAGCCTGGATGCGGTGGGCATCGCCGCACGCGCGATCAAGTCGGGCGAGTCGGAGCTCGTCATCGCCGGTGGGGTCGAGAGCATGACGCGCGCGCCGTTCGTGATGGGGAAAGCCGACAGCGCCTTCTCGCGGGTCGCGAAGATCGAGGACACGACGATCGGGTGGCGCTTCGTCAACGCGCGCATGAAGGAGAAGTACGGTATCGACTCGATGCCCGAGACCGCGGAGAACGTCGCGGTCGACTTCAAGGTCGCTCGCGCCGACCAAGACGCGTTCGCGATCCGGAGCCAGCAGCGGTGGGCGGCGGCGAACAAGGCCGGTTTCTTCAATAGCGAGCTCGCACCCGTGACGCTTCCGCAGCGCAAGGGCGACCCGAAGATCTTCGACACCGACGAGCATCCGCGGCCCGACACAACGGCTGAAGCGCTGGCGAAGCTGAAGGGCGTCGTGAAACCCGACGGGACGGTGACGGCCGGCAACGCTTCGGGTGTGAACGACGGCGCGTGCGCGCTCGTCGTCGCCTCGGAGGCGGCCGCGAAGCGGCACGGGCTCAGGCCGCGCGCGCGCGTGCTCGGCGCCGCGGTCGCCGGCGTCGCCCCGCGCATCATGGGGTTCGGCCCCGCGCCGGCGAGCAAAAAGCTGCTTGCGCGGCTCGGCCTCGGCATCGCGCAGATGGATGTTATCGAGCTGAACGAGGCCTTCGCCGCACAGGGGCTCGCGGTGACGCGCGACCTCGGGCTTCCCGACGATGCCGCGCATGTCAACCCGAACGGTGGCGCTATCGCGATCGGGCACCCGCTCGGCGCATCCGGGGCGCGGCTCGTTACCACCGCGCTCAATCAGCTCGAGCGCACCAAAGGCCGCTTCGGCCTGTGCACGATGTGCATCGGGGTGGGGCAGGGGATCGCGTTGGTGATCGAGCGCGTCTGACCGCCCCGATCGGCGGTTTACCCGCGTAAGCCATTCCTTCTCCGGCGTCCTTCCCGAGGACGTCGAGATCGCTCGTTGCTTGAACGCTTCCTCCTCGGGCCGATCTGTCGCAGTTTCGCCATAAATCGAATAGATCACGTCGGGTTTTGACCGTATCTATCTGATTTGAAGTAAGTATGGCCGCCCGTGGCGATGAAGGGGGTGCGCACTTAAGTCATTGTCGCAGTTAAAAAAATCACGCAATCCGCCTTGACCCCTCCGATTTCTTTCTCTAGAGTGGCAAAGAGTGCAGATTAGTGGGGAAAAATGGCGGAATTCACCGCCGTTCGCCACCTCATCTAGCGCCTCGAGGGGGTTTGGTGTTTCAGGGAGCGACCGAGCTCAGTCTCGACGCGAAGGGAAGGCTCGCGATTCCGACGCGCCACAGGGAAGCGCTCACTTCCGGCGGCGGCGGCCTCGTCCTTACGGCGCACCCTGACCGCTGCCTACTACTCTACCCCCGCGCGGCGTTCACCCCGATCGGCGCGAAAGTGTCGACCCTCTCGTCGTTCAACGAGCAGGCGCGCTGGTGGCAGCGTTTGGTCGTCGGCTTCGCCGAGGATCTTGAGCTCGACGGCTCGGGGCGCATCCTGGTCTCCCCCGCGTTACGCAAGTTCGCCGACCTGAAGAAGACAGTGGCGCTCGTCGGTCAGTTCAGCCATTTCGAGCTGTGGGACGTATCGGTGTGGGACAAGAAGCTCGCCGACGCGCTCTCGATGGCGGGCACGACGCCGCCGCCGGGCACCGAAAACTTCACGCTGTGACGGATCCTCGCGGTGAGCGCGCACATCCCGGTCCTCCTCGCAGAGGCGGTCGAGGCGCTCCGGATCCGTCCGGACGGCGTCTACGTCGACGCGACCTTCGGCCGCGGCGGACACAGCCGGGCGATCCTCGCACTCCTCTCGCCGGCGGGGCGGGTCGTCGCCCTCGACCGCGATCCGGACGCGGTCGCGGCGGCCGGCGCGCTCGGCGATCCACGCTTTGCCATTCATCACGCGCCGTTCTCGCGGCTCGCCCAAACGCTCCGGGAGTCGGGCGTGGCGAGCGCGGACGGCATCCTCTTCGACCTGGGCGTCTCCTCGCCCCAGCTCGCGGCGGCCGAACGCGGATTCAGCTTCCTGGCCGATGCGCCGCTCGACATGCGCATGGACACGACCCGGGGCGAAACGGCGGCGGAGTGGCTCGCGCGCGCGAGTGAGGCCGACTTGAGGGGGGTGATCAAGAACTATGGCGAAGAACGGTTTGCTGGCGCGATTGCAAAGGCGATTGCAGGTGCTCGCGCGCGAGAGGGGATACGCACCACGGGCGAGCTTGCCCGTGTCGTGGCAGCGGCCGTCCGGACGCGTGAGCGGGCGAAGGATCCGGCGACGCGCACCTTCCAGGCTGTACGGATTCACGTCAATCAGGAGCTTGAGGAATTGTCGCTAGCGCTGCCCCAGGCGCTCGCAGCGCTCGCCCCCGGCGGGCGGCTGGCGGTCATCAGTTTCCACTCGCTGGAGGACCGGATCGTGAAGCATTTCCTCCGCGACGCCGCGCGTCCGACTTTGCCCGAGCGGCTGCCGGTGAAAGCCAGCGAAATGCCACCACCGCGGCTGAGACTCGTCGGCAAGCCGGTCCGTCCGGCGGCTGCGGAAGTGAACGCCAACCCTCGCGCGCGAAGCGCGGTCATGCGCATCGCGGAGCGGCCCGCGTGATCGCTCCCGCGCGCATCCATCGCCGCTTCGGAGCGGGTCCCGAGCATGGTCCGGCTTAATCTGGCGCTGCTCGCGGTCCTCGCGGGCTGCGCGCTCGGGCTCGTCACCTCCCAGCACTACGCGCGGAAGCTCTTCGCCGAGCTCGAGCGCGCGCAGGCGCGCGCGAAGGCGCTCGAGGTCGAATACGGCCAGCTCCAGCTCGAGGCGAGTACCTGGGCCATGCATGCCCGTGTCGAGCGGCTCGCCCGGGACCGGCTGCGGATGCAGCCGCCGGAGCCGAAGCGAATGCAGGTGCTGGAGCGCCCGAGCGCGCCGGAGGGAGATCCCCGTTGAAGTTCGCCGACTCGCCGGTGCTCGCCCCGACCTTCCCGCCGTGGCGCTCGCGCCTGGTGGTCGCATTGCTCGGGCTCGCGTTCGGCGCGCTCGTCGGCCGCGCGGTGTACCTGCAGGGCTGGAACCGCGACTTTCTGCAGGCAAAAGGCGAGTCGCGCTACGGCCGCACGATCGACGTCCCCGGTCACCGCGGCCGGATCTTCGACCGCAACGGCGAGGCACTCGCGGTGTCGACGCCGGTCAAATCGATCTGGGCGATCCCCGAGGACGTCGCGCTGTCGGCGCGCGATCTGGAGCGGCTGGCGGCGGCGCTCGAGCTGCCGCGGGACGAGCTTCGCCGCAAGCTCGCCGACACCTCGCGCGACTTCGTCTACCTCAAGCGGCAGATGCCGCCCGAAAGCGCCGAGAGAGTCGCCGGGCTCGGCTTCCCCGGGATCCACCAGAGCAAGGAGTACCGCCGGTACTACCCGGCAGGCGAGACGATGGCGCACGTGCTCGGGTTCACGGATGTGGACGATGTCGGACAGGAGGGGATCGAGCTCGCCTACCAGGGGCAGCTCGCCGGCCGCGCCGGCAGCCGCCGCGTGATCAAGGACCGGCTCGGTCAGGTGATCGAGGACGTGGAAGGCGCCCGCGAGGCGCACGACGGTCGCGACCTCGCGCTCGCTCTCGATTCGCGCATCCAGAACCTGGCGTACGGCGAGCTGAAGCGCGCGGTCGAGGCGCATCGCGCCAAGGGTGGCGGCATCGTGGTGCTCGATGCCGCCACCGGCGAAGTGCTCGCGCTCGCGAATCTCCCGTCCTACAACCCGAACAACCGGACGCGGCTTGCCGGCGGGCAGCTCCGCAACCGCGCGGTGACCGATGCGTTCGAGCCTGGCTCGACGCTCAAGCCGTTCACTGTGGCGCTCGCGCTCGAGAGCGGGCGGATGTCGGCGTCCACCACGATCCCGGTTGCGCCCGGCTCGCTCACGATCGGTCCCGCGACGATCCGCGACGCCCATCCGGAGAAGGTGCTCACGGTCGAGCAGGTGATCCAGAAGTCGTCGAACGTCGGCGCGGCGAAGATCGCCCTGGCGCTCGCGCCCGAGACGATGTGGAATCTCTTCGACGACGTCGGCTTCGGCGCCGCGCCGCGGCTGGGCTTTCCGGGGGAGGCGGTGGGCAAGGTGCGGCCGTACAAGACCTGGCGGCCGATCGAGCAGGCGACGATGGCGTACGGCCACGGCATCTCCGTGAGCCTGATCCAGCTCGCGCGCGCCTACACCGCGTTCGCCCGCGACGGCGACCTCGTGCCCCTCGCGCTGGTGCGGGCCGAGGCCGCGCCGGCGGCGACGAAAACCGTCTTCTCCAGGCGTACCGCCGAAGCCGTCCGCCGCATGCTCGAGCTCGCGGTGCTGCCCGGCGGCACCGCGCCGCGTGCGCGCGTGATGGGCTATCGCGTCGCCGGCAAGACCGGCACCGCGCACAAGCAGGAGCACGGCGGGTACGCGCCCGACAAGTACCACTCGTCGTTCGTCGGCTTTGCGCCGGCGTCGCGGCCGCGCCTGGTGGTCGCGGTGATGATCGACGAGCCGTCCGCCGGCCAGTACTACGGCGGCCTCGTCGCCGCACCGGTGTTCTCGCAGGTGATGGCGGGGAGCCTGCGCATCCTCGGCGTGGCGCCGGATACGCCGATGAAGCCGCTCGAGCTGCCGGTACAGGACGTGCGCGAGAGCGTATGAGCGGCGGACGCGTCAGGGAAGAAGGGCGACGAGAGAAGGGTTTCTCGCCACGTGGACCAGGAAGTCGACCGGATTCTGAGCGAATTGCGTAGATCGAGCGTCACACCGCGCGAGCTCGCGGCCGACAGCCGCGCGCTCGCGCGCGGCGACCTGTTCCTCGCGTACCCGGGCGAGCACACGGACGGGCGGCGCTTCATCGCCGATGCGATCGCGCGCGGCGCCGGCGCGGTGCTCTGGGAGCGCGACGGCTTCGCGTGGCCCGACGGGCTCGCCGCGCCGAATCTCGCGGTCGATGGGCTCAAGCGGCTCGCGGGACCGCTGGCCGCTGAGATCTATGGCCGACCCTCCGAGCAGCTCTGGGTGTGCGGCGTCACCGGCACCAACGGCAAGACCTCGTGCACTCAGTGGATCGCGCAGGCGCTCGGCGACGCCGGCCGCAGGACCGCGGTGATCGGCACGCTCGGCATGGGGCTCCCCGGCCGGCTGGAGGCGAGTGAGAACACGACGCCGGACGCGGTCGTGCTCCAGCGCGCGCTCGCGCGCTTCCACCGCGACGGCGCGCAAGGCGTGGTGATGGAAGCCTCCTCGATCGGCATCGACCAGGGGCGCATCGAGGGCGTGCGGTTCGCCTGCGCGCTCTTCACCAACCTTTCGCGCGACCATCTCGACTATCACGGCGACATGGAGCGCTATGCGCAGGCGAAGATGGCGCTTTTCGCCGCGCCCGCGCTCGCGCACGCGGTGATCAATCTGGACGACGCGCTCGGCGTGCGCATCGCGGCGGCGTTGGCGGGAAGCGGCGTCGAGCGGATCGGCTACAGCGCCTCGCCCGGCGTCGCGGCTGCGAGCGGCCTCGAGCACTGGCTGGAAGCGCATGATGTGGATCCATACGGGGTCGATCCATACGGGGTCGATCCACATGGCGTCGGTTCACGAGCGATCGATCCGGCCGGCGCCGGACTGCGCTTCAGGCTGGAGTCGAGCCGGGGTGGCGCGCCGGTCGCCACCTCGCTCGTCGGCAGGTTCAACGTCGCGAACGTCCTCGGCGTCATCGGCGTGCTCCTCGCCGCCGGGCTCGGGCTCGAAGAGGCCGCACTCGCCGCCGCGCGGCTAGAGCCGCCGCCAGGACGGATGCAGCGCCTGGGCGGCGTGGGACGGCCGCTGGTCGTCGTCGACTACGCGCACACCCCCGATGCGCTCGACCAGGCGCTGGGCGCCCTCCGCGAGCTTGCGCGCGCGCGGGGCGGCTCGCTGGTCGGCGTGTTCGGCTGCGGCGGAGACCGCGACCGGGGCAAGCGCCCGCTGATGGGCGAGGCGGCTTCGCGTCACGCGGACCGGCTCTGGCTGACCAGCGACAATCCGCGCGGCGAATCGCCGCCGGCGATCATCGACCAGATCCGTCCGGGCGTGAGCGTGCCGCACGCGGTCCGCGTCGACCGCCGCGAGGCGATCCGCGACGCGATCGACGCCGCAAGCGCCGGCGACGTCGTGCTCATCGCCGGCAAGGGTCACGAGCCGTATCAGGAGATTGCAGGGCGCCGCGTGCCGTTCTCGGACGCCCAGGAAGCGCGCGACGCGCTGGCGGGATGGGCCGGATGATGCAGCTCGCCGAAGCCGCCGCCGCGCTGGGTGCAAACGTGGTCGGGCCCGACGCGCGATTCACGTCGGTGTCGACCGACAGCCGCACGATCGAGGCGGGTGCGCTCTTTGTGGCGCTGCGCGGCGAGCGCTTCGACGGTCACGACCACGTCGGTGGAGCGCGCGAGAGCGGCGCGGCCGCGGCGATGGTCGAACGAGTCGGCGGGATCGCGGCGGCGGGCCTGCCGCTCATCGTGGTCGGCGACTCGCGGCTCGCGCTCGGAGGCCTCGCGCAGCACTGGCGCAATCGGTTCCGCATCCCGGCCGTCGTCGTCGTCGGCTCCAACGGCAAGACTACCGTCAAGGAGATGCTCGCGAACTGTTTGCGCGCGCATTTCGGCGAGCGCCAGGTGCTCGCGACGCTCGGCAACCTGAACAACGACGTCGGCCTCCCGCTCACCGCATTGCGTCTCCGCGAGGAGCACGCGTGCGCGGTGCTCGAGATCGGGATGAACCATCCGGGCGAGACCGGTCATCTCGCCGGCATCGCCGGACCCACGATCGCGCTCATCAACAATGCGCAGCGCGAGCACCAGGAATTCATGCAGAGCGTCGAGGAGGTGGCCGCAGAGCACGCGGCGGTGATCCGTGCGCTGCCCGACGACGGCATCGCGGTGCTGAACCGCGACGACCCGCACTACGACTACTGGGCCGGCCTCGCGGGCAAGCGCGCCGTGCGATCGTTCGGCACCGATGCCGGGGCGAGCGTGCGGGGCCACTATCGGCTCGCGGCGGCCTCGACCGAGATCGAGATCGAGGCCGACGGCGCGCGGGCGGCCGTCACCCTGCAGTTGCCGGGGGTGCACAGCGTCCGCAATGCGCTCGCGGCGGCCGCGGCCGCGCTCGCGGCGGGGGCGAGCCTGCACGCGATCGCACGCGGCCTCGCGGCGTTCCGCGCGGTGAAGGGCCGGCTCCAGTTCAAGCCCGGCCGCAACGGGGTACTCGTCATCGACGACACCTATAACGCCAACCCCGACTCGGTCCGCGCAGCGGTCGATGTACTCGCGGGTAGCGAGCGCCCGCGGGTGCTGATCCTCGGCGACATGGGCGAGGTCGGCGCCAAAGGCGAGGCGTTCCACACCGAGCTCGGCCGCTACGCCAAGGAGCGCGGCGTCGAACGCCTGCTCGCGGTGGGACCGCTCGGCCGCGCGGCGGCGCGCGCGTTCGGCGCGGGCGGCGAGCACTTCGAGTCGGTCGAGGCGGCGATCGCACGCGCGCAGGGGCTCACCGCGCTGAAGGGCACCATGCTCGTGAAAGGCTCGCGCTTCATGCGGATGGAGCGCGTCGTCGAGCATCTGGTCGCGCCGGCGGTGCCATGAGACCGCCGGGGCGCCAAGGGCGAATCCCGAGCGCTCAGCGCGAGGGTAACCCGATGAGCCAGCCAGGGAGCGGACCGGCATGCTGCTAGAGGTCGCCCAGTACCTCGCGCAGGACATCCGCGCCTTCAACGTCTTCAACTACATCACGCTGCGCGCGGTGATGGCGGCGCTCACCGCGCTCGTGATCTCGTTTCTCGCCGGGCCGGCGATGATCCGCAAGCTCGCGACCTACAAGATCGGGCAGGCGGTGCGCGACGACGGCCCGCAGACGCATCTCGCCAAGGCCGGCACGCCGACGATGGGCGGCGCGCTGATCCTCGTCTCCGTCGCGGTCACGACCGTGCTCTGGGCAGACTGGACCAACCGCTTCGTCTGGATCGTGCTCGGGGTGACGCTCGGCTTCGGCATGATCGGCTGGGTCGACGACTACCGGAAGGTCGTCCACCGCAACCCGAAGGGGCTGTCGGCGCGCGAGAAGTACTTCTGGCAATCGATCATCGGGCTCGTCGCCGCGGTCTATCTCGCGTTCGCGGTGCCGACCGCGACCGCGACGCAGGGCTGGCAGCTCTTCACGCAGTGGGTTGGAAGCGGGTTCGCGATGGATCTGCCGCCGAAGGCGGACCTGATCGTGCCGTTCTTCAAGAACGTCGCCTACCCGCTCGGTGTCGTCGGGTTCATCGTGCTGTCCTATTTCGTGATCGTCGGCACCTCGAACGCCGTCAATCTCACCGACGGTCTGGACGGCCTCGCGATCCTGCCGGCGGTGATGATCGGCGGCGCGCTGGGCATCTTCACCTATGTCGCGGGCAATGCGGTGTACGCGAAGTACCTCCTGTTTCCCCATATCCCTGGCGCGAGCGAGCTGGCGGTGGTGTGCGGCTCGCTGGTCGGCGCGGGGCTGGGCTTCCTGTGGTTCAACGCCTACCCTGCGGAAGTCTTCATGGGCGACGTCGGCGCGCTCGCCCTCGGCGCCGCGCTCGGCACCGTGGCGGTGGTCGCGCGGCAGGAGATCGTCCTCTTCATCATGGGCGGGGTGTTCGTCGCGGAGACGCTGTCGGTGATGCTGCAGGTCATCTACTTCAAGCTCACCGGCGGCAAGCGCATTTTCCGCATGGCGCCGCTGCACCACCACTACGAGCTCGGGGGGTGGAAGGAGACGCAGGTGGTGGTGCGGTTCTGGATCATCACCGTCGTGCTCGTGCTGTTCGGCCTGTCGACCCTGAAGCTCAGATAAGTCCGATGACGCTCACCGGACGCAAGGGACTGGTGCTGGGGCTCGGCGAAACCGGACTCTCGATGGCGCGCTGGATCGCGCGTCAGGGCGGCACCGTGCGCGTGGCCGATACGCGCGCTGCGCCGCCCGCGCTCGACGCGCTGCGGGCCGCGGTGCCGGATGCCGAGATCGTGACCGGAGCGTTCACGGAGGCGCTTCTCGACGGTATCGAGCTGGTCGCGGCGAGCCCGGGGGTGTCGCTCGAAACGCCGGTCATCCGGGAGGCGCGCGCGCGCGGGCTCGAGGTCGTCGGCGATATCGAGCTCTTCGCGCGCTTCCTCGCCGGCCATCCCGGTGCGCGCCTGCTCGCGATCACCGGCACGAACGGCAAGAGCACCGTGACCGCGGTGGCGGGCAGCATGTGCCGCACCGCCGGCGTCGACTGCGAGGTGGCGGGGAACATCTCGCCGGCCGCGCTCACGGCGCTGATGCGGCGGCTCGACGCGGGGTCGTTGCCGGACGTCTGGGTGCTCGAGCTCTCGAGCTTCCAGCTCGAGAGCACCGTTTCGCTCCGCGCCGACGCTGGGGCCGTGCTCAATATCAGCGCCGATCACCTCGACCGCTACCCCGACCTCGCGGCCTACGCCGCGGCGAAGTCGCGGATCTTCGCCGGCGACGGGGTCCAGGTCCTCAACCGCGACGATCCCGCGAGCCGAGCGATGCGGGCGGCCGGCCGGCGCGTGGTCACGTTCGGGCTCGACGCCGCGCTCGACCCGGAGGATTTCGGGCTGCTCAAGGTCTTCGGCGAGCACTGGCTGGCCAAAGGCGCGACGCCGCTCGTCGCCGTGCGTGAGCTGCGGCTCGCGGGATTGCACAACGCCGCGAACGCCCTCGCCGCCCTCGCACTCTGTCGCGCTATCGGCCTGCCGCTCGCGCCGCTGATCGACGCGCTGCGCAGCTTCGCCGGACTGCCGCATAGAGTCGAGAGAGTCGCTGAGGTGGGCGGCGTCGTCTTCTATGACGATTCGAAGGGCACGAATGTCGGCTCGACGGTCGCCGCCCTGTCCGGCTTTGGCCGCCAGCTGAACGGTAGCGGCGGCAAGGTCGTGCTGATTGCGGGCGGCGACGGGAAGCAGCAGGACTTCGCGCCGCTCGCGGCGGCCGTCGCCGGCGCGGCGCGCGCGGTGGTGCTGATCGGCCGCGATGCGCACGTGATCGAGCGTGCGCTTGCGGCCGCCGGCGCTCCGATCGAGCGGGCCGCCAGCATGCAGGACGCGGTCGACCGCGCCTTCGGCTCGGCGCGGCCGGGGGACGTGGTGCTGCTCTCGCCGGCGTGCGCGAGCTTCGACATGTTCGCGAACTACGGCCAGCGCGGCGAAGTGTTCTGCGCCGCGGTCAAGGCGCTGCAGCATGCTCGCGCGGTATGAGCTTCCGCGCCGCGGCGCGGCGCTCCCCGAGTACGACGCGAGCATCGTCTGGACCGTCGCGGTGCTGCTCACGCTCGGTCTGGTGATGGTCTACTCGGCGTCGATCGCGACCGCCGAGAACGCGCGCTCGACCGGCGGCGAAGCGACGTTCTACCTCGTGCGCCACGCTGCGTTCGTGGCGACCGCGGTCGTGGCGGGGCTCGGGGCGTTCCAGGTGCCGATGCGCGCCTGGCAGCGGGCGGCGCCGTGGCTCTTCGTCGTTGGCGTCGCGGCGCTCGCGCTCGTGCTCGTCCCGGGCATCGGGCGCGAGGTAAACGGCGCCCGCCGGTGGCTGCCGCTCGGAATCGCGAACCTCCAGCCCTCGGAGCTGATGAAGATCGCGGTGGTGCTGTACACCGCCGACTACGCGGTACGAAAGCACGCGCTCCTCCACAGCCTGCGGCGCGGGTTGCTGCCGATGCTCGGGGTGATGCTCGTCGTGGGCTGGCTGCTGCTCCGCGAGCCGGACTTCGGCGCGTTCGTCGTGATATCGGCGGTGGCGATGGCGATCCTGTTTCTCGCCGGCATGAACGGCCGCTGGTTCGGGGCGCTCCTCGTGCTCGCGGCGCTCGGTTTCGCCGGGCTGGTGGTCTCCTCGCCGTACCGCGTGCAGCGGATCTTCGGGTTCATGGACCCCTGGGCCGACGCCTTCGGCCGCGGGTATCAGCTCTCGCACGCGCTGATCGCGTTCGGCCGCGGCGAGTGGCTGGGCGTGGGGCTGGGTGCGAGCGTCGAGAAGCTGCACTACCTCCCCGAAGCGCATACCGATTTTCTCCTCGCGGTGATCGCCGAGGAGCTCGGCTTCGCGGGCGTCGCGCTCGTCGTCGTGCTCTTCGCCTGGCTGTGCTTTCGCGCGTTCGCCATCGGCCGGCGCGCGGCCGACCTCGACCGTCCGTTCGGTGCACTGGTCGCCCAGGGCGTCGCGGTGTGGCTGGGCGTGCAGGCGTTCGTGAACATGGGTGTGAACATGGGCGTGCTGCCGACCAAGGGCCTGACGCTGCCGTTCGTGAGCTTCGGCGGGAGCGCACTCCTTACGAGTTGCGTTGCAGCCGCGCTGCTGCTGCGGGTGGATTGGGAGTGCCGTCAACTCATGAGGGGGCAACGGGTATGAGCCGCACCGCGCAATCGAACGTGCAACTCGCCGAGTCGCGCGTCCTGTCGACGGACGCGACCACCCACATCGCGCTCGACGCGCCGCTCGCCGAAGCGGCCGCGCTGGCGGAGAGCGTGGATATCGAGGTGATCGCCGGCGAGGACGCCGAGGAGAGCGAGCCTGCTCTTCCTCCCGAGGTGCCCGCGCCGCTGGTGCTGACCTGCGCGGCCGACATGCGCGTCACCTGGGGCGAACTGGACGAGTGGCTCGAACGATCATGATCATGGCGGGCGGCACCGGCGGCCACGTGTTCCCGGCGCTAGCGGTGGCCGATCACCTGCGCGCGCGCGACTGGCGGGTGGTGTGGCTTGGCGCGCGCGCCGGGATGGAGGCGCGGGTCGTGCCGCAGCACGGCTACGACATGGCGTGGGTGCGCTTCTCCGGGCTGCGCGGGAAGGGCCTCCTCGCGAAGGTCCTGCTTCCGTTCAATCTGCTGGTCGCGTTCTGGCAGAGCCTGTGCGCGATCCGTGCGGAGCACCCCGACGTGGTGCTCGGCATGGGCGGCTACATCGCGTTCCCGGGCGGGATGATGGCAGCGCTCCTCGGGCGCCCGCTCGCGATCCACGAGCAGAACTCGATCGCCGGGCTCGCGAACCGGGTGCTCGCCGGCGTCGCCGACCGCGTGCTCGCGGCGTTCCCCGGGGCGCTGCCGAAGTCGCAGGTCGTCGGCAACCCGGTGCGCGAGTCGATCGCGCACATCGCGCCGCCCGCCGAGCGGTTTGCCGGTCGCACCGGGCCGTTGCGGCTGCTCGTCGTCGGCGGGAGCCTCGGCGCGGTCGCGCTCAACGAGCTCGTGCCGTACGCGCTCGCGCTGCTGCCCGCGGACGCGCGGCCGCAGGTGATGCACCAGTCCGGCGCGAAGCATCTCGAGGCGCTGCGCGCCGCCTATGCGACGGCAGGCGTGGCGGCCGAAGTGGTGCCGTTCATCGACGACATGGCGCTCGCTTATGCGCGCGCCGATCTCGCGCTCTGCCGCGCCGGCGCGACCACCGTCTTCGAGCTCGCGGCGGCGGGCGTCGCGTCGATCCTGGTGCCATTCCCGTTCGCGGTCGACGATCACCAGAGCGCGAACGCGCGCTACCTCGCCGACGGCGGCGCCGCGCGCCTCGTGCCCCAGCGCGAGCTCGACCCGGCGAAGCTCGCCGCGATCCTGCGCGAACTGTCGCGCGAGCGGCTGCTCGAGATGGCCGAGAAGGCGCGCGCGCTCGGCAAGCCGGACGCGACGCGCGCGGTCGCGCAAGCGTGCATGGACCTCGCCCGGTGAAGCACACGGTCAACCGCTTCCACTTCGTCGTCCCGCCGCCAACGCGGCGGGGCTGCGCCGCCAATGCCGACGAGGCAACGCATGCGCCATAAGGTCAAGCGCATCCACTTCGTCGGCATAGGCGGCTCCGGGATGAGCGGCATCGCCGAGGTGCTCCTGAACCTCGGCTACCAGGTGAGCGGCTCCGACATCGCGGCGAGTCCGGCCACAGAGCGGCTCGCCCGACTCGGAGCGCACGTCGCGATCGGTCACGCCGCGGAGCACATCGCCGGCGCGGATGCGGTGGTGGTGTCGACCGCCGTCAAGTCCGACAATCCCGAGGTGACGGCGGCGCGGACCGGGCGCATCCCGGTGGTGCCGCGCGCGCTGATGCTGGCCGAGCTGATGCGCCTCAAGCAAGGGGTAGCGGTCGCCGGGGCCCACGGCAAGACGACGACCACGAGCCTCGTCGCGAGCGTGCTCGCCGAGGGCGGCCTCGACCCGACGTTCGTGATCGGCGGCCGGCTTACCGCCAGCGCGTCGAACGCGCGGCTCGGCGCCGGCGATTTCATCGTCGTCGAGGCGGACGAGTCCGACGCGTCCTTCCTCCACCTCGTCCCGGTACTGGCGGTGGTGACCAACATCGACGCCGACCACATGGAGACCTACCAGCACGATTTCGCGCGGCTCAAGGCCGCCTTCGTGCAGTTCCTACAGAACCTGCCCTTCTACGGCGCCGCGGTGCTGTGCGCAGACGACCGGCACGTGCGCGAGATCATGCCCTCCGTGTCGAAGCCGATCGTGACCTACGGCTTCGCCGCGGATGCCATGGTGCGTGGGGAAGGCGTCGCGCCCTGCGGCGGCGAGATGTGCTTCCGTGCCGTCCGCGAGGGCGTGGCCGGTGCGCTCGATGTGCGCCTGAACCTGCCCGGCCGGCACAACGTCCAGAACGCGCTCGCCGCGATCGCGGTCGGCACCGAGCTCGGCGTGTCCGACGCCGCGATCCTCAAGGCGCTGGCCGAGTTTCACGGCGTCGGACGGCGGTTCCAGCGTCACGGCGAGATCGGCCTCCAGTCCGGCGGGCGCTACACGCTCGTCGACGACTACGGCCACCACCCGGCGGAGATGGCGGCGACGCTCGAGGCGGCGCGCGGTGCTTTTCCCGGGCGCCGGATCGTCCTCGCGTTCCAGCCGCATCGCTTCACGCGCACGCGGGATCTGTTCGAGGACTTCGTGCGGGTCCTCTCGACGGTCGACGCCCTCGTGCTCGCCGAGGTCTATCCCGCGGGCGAAGCGCCGGTCGTCGCCGCCGACGGCCGCGCGCTCGCGCGCGCCGTACGGGTGGCGGGCAAGGTCGAGCCAGTGTTCGTGGACGCGATCGCCGAGCTGCCGGCGGCGCTCCTGCAGGTCGTGCGGGACGGCGACGTGGTCGTAACGATGGGGGCGGGCTCGATCGGCGGCGTGCCGGCGCAGCTCGCGAGAGCGCTCGGGTGAGGACGGAGCGATGGAGATGACCGAGCCGCTCCAATTCGACGTCTCCCAGCTGCGCGGCAGCCTGCGCGAGGATGAGCCGATGGCGAAGCACGTGAGCTGGCGCGCCGGCGGCCGGGCGGCGCGCGCCTACGTCCCCAGGGGTCTCGCCGATCTGCAGGCGTTCCTGCCGATGCTGCCGCCGCTCGAGCCGGTGTGCTTCGTCGGCCTGGGTTCGAACCTTCTCGTGCGCGACGGGGGGTTCGCCGGGACGGTGGTGCTGATGCACGACGCGCAGGGCGCGATGCGGCTCGAGGAAGAGCTCGTATTCGCCGCCGCGGGGGTCGCAGCGCCGAAGGTGGCGCGGTTTGCGGCCACGCACGGCTTCGAGGGCGCGGAGTTCCTGGCCGGCGTCCCCGGCACCGTCGGCGGCGCGCTCGCGATGAACGCCGGCTGCTACGGGTCGGAGATCTGGGAGTTCGTGGTCCGCGCCGACACCATCGACCGCGGTGGGCGGCTGCGCGCGCGGCGACGCGAAGACTTCGACACCGCCTATCGCCACGCGGTGATCCGCGGCGGCCGGATCGGCGACGACGAGTGGTTCGTCGGCGGCTGGTTGGGGTTCGCCCGCGGCGACGGCGAGCGCGCGCGGGCCCGGATCAAGGAGCTGCTCGCGCGCCGCACGGCGACGCAGCCGCTCAACCTGCCGAATGCGGGCTCGGTGTTCCGCAATCCGCCCGGGGACCACGCGGCGCGGCTGGTGGAGGCCTGCGGCCTGAAGGGGTACGCGATCGGCAACGCGCGGATCTCGGAGAAGCACGCGAACTTCATCGTGAACCCGGAGGGACGCGCCTACGCGGGCGACATCGAGGCGCTGATCGAGCATGCGCGCGGCGCGGTCCGCAATCGCTTCGGAATCGATCTCGTGCCCGAGGTGCGGATGATCGGGGAGGCATTGTGACGCTCGCGAGCTTCGGCAAGGTCGCGGTGCTCTTCGGCGGACGCTCCGCCGAGCGCGCGGTGTCGCTGAAGAGCGGCGCAATGGTGCTCGGCGCGCTGCGCGCAAAGGGCGTGGATGCGCACGCGTTCGATCCGCGCGACCGCGGTCTCGATGCGCTGATCGCCGAAGCGTTCGAGCGCGTCTTCATCGCGCTCCACGGCCGCTACGGCGAGGACGGCACGATCCAGGGCGCGCTTGAGCTCCTCGGCATCCCATACACCGGGTCGGGGGTGCTCGCCTCTGCGCTGGCGATGGACAAGTGGCGCACGAAGCTCGTCTGGCAGGCGGCCGGGGTGTCGACGCCGCGCTACGAGCTGCTCGCCGCCAGCGCCGATTTCGGTGCCGTTGCGAGCCGTCTCGGCTTGCCGATCATGGTGAAGCCGGCAAACGAAGGCTCGTCGATCGGCATGACCAAGGTGAAGCGCGCGGCCGATCTCGAAGAGGCCTATGCGCTGGCCGCGAACTACGACCCGCTCGTGATCGCCGAGCAGTTCATCGACGGCGTCGAGCTGACCGGCGGCATCCTCGGTCGCGAGGCGCTGCCGCTGATCCGGCTCGAGACGCCGCGGGACTTCTACGACTACGACGCGAAGTACGTGAGCGCCGACACGCGCTACATCCTGCCGTGCGGACTGCCTGAAGAGGCGGAGCGCGCGGTAAGGGCGGCGGGCGTGCGCGCGTTCGACGTGCTCGGCTGCCGTGGCTGGGGACGGGTCGATCTGATGCTCGATCGCGCCGGCACGCCCTACTTCCTCGAGGTCAACACCTCGCCGGGCATGACCGATCACTCGCTCGTCCCGATGGCGGCGCGCCATGCAGGGATCCCGTTCGAAGACCTGTGCCTGCGCATCCTCGCGGACTCGAGCGTGACCGAAGACAGATCCGATGTGGGATAACGCGCGCCTCCTGAACGCGGCCGCAGACGTGCTCTATATCGCCGCGGCAGCGCTCGCGCTCTGGGTGGCGGCCCAGGCCGCGGTGCGTGTGCCATTCGTGCCGGTGCGCTCGGTCGTCGTCCTCGGCGAGCCGCGCCACCTCGACGCCGACGCCGTCGGGGCGGCGCTCGAGGGGCGCGTGGCGGGGAATTTCTTCGGCATCGAGCTCGAGCAGGTCCGCCGCGAGCTCCAGCGCCTCCCCTGGGTGCGGCGCGTGGAGCTCCGGCGTGAGTGGCCCGACCGTATCCTCGTGCGGTTCGAGGAGCACCGCGCGCTCGCGCGCTGGTCCGACAGGTGGCTCGTCAACACGCTCGGCGAGCTCTTCGAGGCCGAGACCGACGCCGACTTGCCGCAGCTCCGCGGCCCGCCGGGGAGCGAGCGCGAGGTGGCGCGCCGCTATCTCGCGCTGCGCGAGCTCCTGGCGCCGCTCGAGGCCGAGCCGACGCACGTCCTCCTGTCAGCGCGCTACGCGTGGCGGGTGCGGCTCGCGAGCGGCGTCACGCTGGAGCTCGGGCGCGATCAGGCGCGCCACTCGCTGGAGGAACGGGTCGCACGCTTTGTCGCCGTGTACCCGCGCACCGCCGCGCAGCTCAACGCGCGGATCGATCACGTCGATCTACGTTATCCCAACGGATTTGCAATCAGGTTGCATGAGCGCCTGCCCGAGACGCCCGCGGCGGGCGCCCCGGCGCGCAGGCCCACCTGACTTATCGAGGCGCACCATGAAAAAGCAGCTCTTGTACGCAGGCCCGATCGCCGCCGACACGGTGGAGCATCTGTTCGACACCGACGCGCCGATCGAGCGCGAGCCGGCCGCCGGCCGGGTGCATCACGCGACCCGCGCGCGCCGCGACCAACGCAATCTCATCGTCGGCCTCGACATTGGCACCTCGAAAGTCGTCGCGCTCGTCGCCGATCTCACCCCCGACGGGCGGCTCGAGGTGATCGGCATGGGCACGCACGAGTCGAAGGGCCTCAAGAAGGGCGTCGTGATCAACATCGAAGCCACCGTGAACGCGATCCAACGCGCTCTCGAGGAGGCCGAGCTGATGGCCGACTGCAAGATCCAGCGCGTGTACGCCGGCATCGCGGGCAGCCACATCCGGAGCTTCAACTCGACCGGGATGGTAGCGGTGAAAGACAAGGAGGTGACCCCGCTCGACATCGACCGCGCGATCGAGACCGCGCGCGCGATGCCGATCCCCACCGACCAGCAGGTGCTGCACATCCTCACGCAGGAGTTCCTGATCGACGGCCAGGACGGCATCCGCGAGCCGCTCGGCATGTCGGGCGTGCGGCTCGAGGTGAAGGTCCACATCGTCACCGGCGCGGTGAGCGCAGCGCAGAACATCGTGAAGTGCGTGCGCCGCTGCGGGCTGGAGGTCGCCGACCTCGTGCTGCAGCCGCTTGCCTCCTCGATCTCGGTGCTGTCCGAGGACGAGAAGGAACTCGGCGTCGTGCTGGTCGACATCGGCGGCGGCACGACCGACATCGCGATCTTCCGCGAGGGCGCGATCCGCCACACCGCCGTGATCCCGATCGCCGGCGACCAGGTGACGAACGACATCGCTATGGCGCTGCGCACGCCGACGCCGGAGGCCGAGCTGGTGAAGCTGCGCCACGGTTGCGCGCTGCGCCAGCTCGCCGATGCGGGGGAGCTGATCGAGGTGCCGGGCCTGGGCGACCGCCCGCCGCGACAGCTTTCCCGCCAGACGCTCGCGGAGGTGATCGAGCCGCGCGTGGAGGAGCTTTACACGCTCGTGCAGCAGGTGCTGCGCCAGTCGGGATTCGAGGAGCTGCTCTCATCGGGAATCGTGCTCACAGGCGGTTCGTCGGTCATGCAGGGCATGGTCGAGCTGGGCGAGGAGATCTTCCATATGCCGGTGCGGCTGGGCGTGCCGCGCTACGCCGGCGGCCTCGCCGACGTGGTGCAGAGCCCGCGGTACGCAACGGTGATGGGATTGCTAGCGGAGGGTCGTTCGCAAGTGCAGCGCGGGATCCTCGCCCGACAGACCGGCAGCTTCGGCGCGACGCTGCGCCGGATGCGGGAATGGTTTCAACGGAACTTCTGAGTCATGACAACGCAACGCGCGAAGGAGGCAGGCATGTTCGAGATCGTAGACGCCAACCAGGTACCCGGAACGATCATCAAGGTCATCGGCGTGGGCGGCGCCGGGGGCAACGCGGTGGATCACATGATCCGCAACGGCGTGAGCGGCGTGGAGTTCATCACCGCGAACACCGACGCCCAGGCGCTGTCGCGCTGCCAGGCGAAGCAGCAGCTCCAGCTCGGTTCCACCGGCCTCGGCGCCGGCGCGCGGCCCGAGGCTGGGCGCGCGGCAGCGCTCGAGCAACGCGAGGCGATCCGCGAATCGCTGGCGGGCGCGCACATGTGCTTCATCACCGCCGGGATGGGCGGAGGCACCGGCACCGGCGCCGCACCGGTCGTGGCCGAGATCGCCCGCGAGATGGGCATTCTTACCGTCGCGGTGGTGTCGAAGCCGTTTGCCTTCGAGGGCAAGCGGATGCGCGTCGCCGAGGCCGGGATGGAGGAGCTCGCCGAGCACGTCGACTCGCTGATCGTGATCCTGAACGAGAAGCTGATAGAGGTGCTCGGCGAGGACGTCTCGATGAAGGAGGCGTTCCGCGCCGCGGACGACGTGCTCTACAACGCGGTCGCCGGGATCTCGGAGATCATCAACTGCCCGGGCCTCGTCAACGTCGACTTCGAGGACGTGCGCACGGTCATGGCGGAGATGGGCATGGCGATGATGGGCTCGGCCTACGCCGCCGGGATCGATCGCGCGCGCGTGGCGGCCGAGCAGGCGGTGGCGAGCCCGCTGCTCGAAGGGATCAACCTCGCCGGCGCGCGCGGGGTGGTGGTCAACATCACCGCCAGCGACGGCCTCAAGATGCGCGAGGTGCACGAGGTCATGCGCACCGTGCAGACGTTCGCCGCCGACGATGCGCACATCATCTTCGGCGCGGTCTACGACGAGGCGATGGGCGACAACCTGCGGGTGACCGTGGTGGCGACCGGCCTCGGCAACCGCGAAATCGTGCGCAACCAGAAGCCCCAGCTCGTCGTCCAGCAGCGGACCGGCACCGACGGGGCCGGGATCCAGGTGGTCGACTACGGCGCGCTCGACAGCGCGCCGGCGGTGTTCCGGAAGAACCGCAGCTCGACGATCGAGGCGCTCAGCGCGAGCGGGGTCGACAAGTACGATATCCCCGCGTTCCTCCGGAAGCAGGCCGACTAGCGACTAGAGCCGGCGCGCCGACGGAGCCCCGAAGGTAGCCGCGCGCTAGCGCGGGGCCGGCTGAGCGTGCGCGCGGGCTGGCCTCGCGGCGCCGTGCCGTGCTACCCTTTAACGCTTTGGCCGAAAAGAACAAAGCAAAGCACAACCATGCTTCGCCAACGGACCATCAAGAGCGCGATCAAGTCGACCGGCGTCGGCCTGCACACCGGCAAGAAGGTCGTGATGACCTTGCGGCCGGCGCAGCCCGAAACCGGCATCGTGTTCCGCCGCATCGACCTCGCGCACCCGGTGGACATCCGCGCGCAGGCGACCGCCGTCACCGACACCCGCCTCTGCAGCGCGCTCGAAGGCGGCGGCGCGAAGGTCGCCACCGTCGAACATCTGATGTCGGCGCTCGCGGGCCTCGGCATCGACAATCTCTACGTCGATCTCGACGGGCCGGAAGTGCCGATCATGGACGGCAGCGCCGGGCCGTTCGTCTACCTGCTGCAGGCGTCCGGGATCCAGGAGCAGCGGGCGCCGAAGCGCTTCTTCCGCATCCGGCGCCCGATCGAGGTGCGCGACGGCGACAAGTGGGCGCGCTTCGAGCCCTACGACGGCTTCCGGGTGTCGTTCTCGATCGTGTTCGATCACCCCGTCTTCGAGCGCTCGACGCAGTCGCTGACGGTCGATTTCGCCGAGACGCCGTATGCGAAGGACGTCGCGCGCGCGCGCACGTTCGGCTTCGCGCAGGACGTCGAGGCGCTCCGCAACGCGGGGCTCGCGCTCGGCGGCAGCCTCGATAACGCGGTGGTCCTCGACGAATACCGGGTGCTCAATAGCGACGGCTTGCGCTACGCCGACGAGTTCGTGAAGCACAAGGTACTCGACGCGATCGGCGATCTCTACCTCATCGGCCATCCGCTGATCGGCGCGTTCTCCGCGCACAAGTCCGGCCACGCGCTGAACAACCAGCTTCTGCGCGCGACGCTTGCCGCGTCCGATGCGTGGGAGCTCGCGACGTTCGAGCGGGCCGACGACGCGCCCGCCGGTCTCGCGCGGGCGCTCGCGCTCGCATCTTGACCCCGCCACCGACGGTCTCCGGTCTCGGCTCAAGACGGTCCGCGCCGCTTGAGCGCGCTTGGCCGGTCGGGCTAGCGGGTTTTTTTCGCGAGCGAGTCGACCGCCTGTTTGAGGGGGCTGTCGGGGAGCCGACGCGCTGCCTGCGTGAGTGCGGACGCGGCGCGCGGCGAGAGAAACAGGGCTTTTTTCTCAGGCACTTGCGTTCCGAAACTCCGCCCGCCTTGCACTTCCACCCTGATTCCGGTAGCTTTCAATCCACGCTTGCCCAGAACCTCGATGAGTCTGGGCTCTATATGCCGGAGCTTCGCCGCCACGGCGTTGTTTCCGGCAACAACGACAACGACTCCCTGCTTGTAGTTCGCGATTACGCACGATCGCCGCAGGTTTTCCGGCAGCACCTCGAAGAGCTGCCGCCGGATGGCGAGTAGTAGGGCGGCCTGGGGCACCAACCGGCTGGTGCCATCAGCGGAATCCAGGTACGCGCCGATTCGCTTGGCCTGCATGACAGACTGCCCGAGGGGGGACCATGCACATTATTGTCGTGTCCGATCGGTTGGCCAAGGCCCATTCGATCGAGTTCTCGCTGCGGCATCTCGTGCTGGGCAGTGCCGGAGTGGTCGCCGGCGTCGTTCTCCTCGCTTTCCTCCTCTCCTATTTCGGTGTTCGCCACGCTGCCGAGCTGAAGCTGCCGCTGCTCCAGTCGCTCGTCCGAACCGCCCACCAGGAAGAATCGGAGCGGACGCAGGATTTCCTGCGCCAGAACCTGAACGCGATGGCCGTGAAGCTCGGCGAGATGCAGGCCCAGCTGATGCGCCTCGACGCGCTCGGCGAGCGGCTGTCGTCGGTCGCCAATCTGCGGCCGGGCGATTTTCGCTTCGGCGAGGTTCCGGGGCGCGGCGGCGCGGCGCTCACGTCGGTGCCGGTGCACGATCTCTCGCTCGGCGACTTCAGCCGACACCTCGACTTCCTCGCGCGACAGACCGAGACGCGCTCGGACTACTACGGCGTGCTGGAATCGCAACTGCTCAATGCGCGCGTGAAGCAGAACCTCACGCCGACGGCCCTGCCGGTGAACCTCGGCACCTGGAACGCCTCCGGGTTCGGCTGGCGGATCGATCCGATCACCGGCCAGATGGCGCTGCACGAAGGGATCGACTTCATCGCCGAGCACGGTACGCCGATCAAGGCGGCGGCGGCTGGTGTCGTGGTCACCGCCGAGCTCCACCCCGCATACGGTTACATGGTCGAGATCGATCATGGCGGTGACATGCTGACGCGCTACGCGCACGCTTCCAAGCTTCTCGTCAAGTCCGGCCAGCTGGTGAAAAGCGGCGAGAAGATCGCCGAGGTCGGCAACACCGGGCGCTCCACCGGCCCGCATCTGCACTTCGAGGTTCGGCACAACGGCGTGGCGCAGAACCCGGCGCGATTCCTGTTCGGCGGCACGAGCCTCGCTGCGCGCCGGCCGTAGCCCGGTAGTACGCCCGCCCGCGCAAGGCGCGCGTGGGCAGCGGTCACGGACGGAGGGTTCCAGCGGCAGAACGGCGCTAGTCGCATGATAGACTAGCGTTTTTTCTCGACCGCCCCTCCCCTCTTTCGCCACGTTCGCGCACATGTTTCCCCGGCTTCTCAGGGCGGTGTTCGGCAGCCGTAACGACCGCCTGCTCAAGACCTACTCGAAGACCGTCGCCCGCATCAACGCGCTCGAGCCGTCGGTCGCCGCGCTCTCCGACGAGGCGCTCGCCGCGAAGACGCCGGAGCTCAAGTCGCGGCTCGCGCAAGGCGCCACGCTCGACGAGTTGCTCCCGGAAGCGTTCGCCGTCGTGCGGGAGGCGGCCAAACGCTCACTCGACATGCGGCACTTCGACGTCCAGCTCGTCGGCGGCATGGTGCTCCATGACGGCAAGATCGCCGAGATGCGCACCGGGGAGGGCAAGACCCTGGTGGCGACCCTTCCCGCCTACCTCAACGCCCTCACCGGCAACGGCGTGCACATCGTGACGGTCAACGATTACCTCGCGAGCCGCGACGCGGCGTGGATGGGGAAGATCTACCAGTTTCTCGGCATGACCGTCGGTACGATCCTGTCGCAGATGCCGCACGAGGAAAAGCACGCTGCGTACGCCGCCGACATCACCTATGGCACGAACAACGAGTTCGGATTCGACTATCTCCGCGACAATATGGCGATGCGGGTCGACGAGCGCTTCCAGAAGCGGCTCAACTACGCGATCGTCGACGAGGTGGATTCGATCCTGATCGACGAGGCGCGCACGCCGCTCATCATTTCCGGCCAGGCGGAGGATCGCACCGACGTCTATCTCAAGATGGACTCGGTTGCGCCGCTCCTCAAGCGCCAGGCGACCGCCGAGGGGCCCGGCGACTTCTTCGTCGACGAGAAGAACCACACCGTTTTGCTGTCGGAGGCGGGGCATGAGAACGCCGAGCAGCTCCTGGTCCGCGCGGACCTGCTGCCCGAGGGGGCGAGCCTGTACGAGCCGGCGCATGTCAACTTGAACCATCATCTCTACCAGGCGCTGCGCGCGCACAACCTTTTCTTCCGCGATCGGCACTACGTCGTCCAGAACGCGGAGGTGATCATCGTCGACGAATTTACCGGGCGGCTGATGCCCGGCCGCCGCTGGTCGGACGGATTGCACCAGGCGATCGAGGCGAAAGAACGGGCCCAGATCCAGAGCGAGAACCAGACGCTCGCGTCGATTACCTTCCAGAACTATTTCCGCCTCTACCAGAAGCTCGCCGGCATGACCGGCACCGCGGACACCGAGGCCTACGAGTTTCAGGAGATCTACGGCCTCGAGGTCGCGGTGATCCCGACGCACATGCCGATGGTCCGCATCGACCGGCTCGACCAGGTCTACAAGACCGAGTCGGAGAAGTACGACGCGGTGCTCGCCGACATCAAGGCGTGCCAGGCGCGCGGACAGCCGGTGCTGGTCGGGACGACCTCAATCGAAAGCTCCGAGCGGCTGGCCGCGATGCTGCAGAAGAGCGAGTTGGCGCATCAGGTCCTGAACGCCAAGCAGCATGCCTACGAAGCGCAGATCATCGCGCAGGCCGGGCGGCCGAAGATGATCACGATCGCGACCAACATGGCGGGCCGTGGCACCGACATCGTCCTCGGCGGGAACGTCGAGCGCCAGGTCGACGTCGTCAAGGCCGACCCGGCCCTGGGTGAAGCGGACAAGGCGGCGCGCATCGCGGGTCTTCGCGCAGAGTGGCGCGATCTTCATCAAGCCGTAGTGGACGCCGGCGGGCTGCACATCATCGGCACCGAACGCCACGAGTCGCGGCGGATCGACAACCAACTCCGCGGTCGCTCGGGCCGCCAGGGCGATCCGGGATCGTCGCGCTTCTATCTCGGGCTCGACGACCAGCTTCTCAGGATCTTCGCCGGCGAGCGCATCAAGGGCATCATGGAGCGGCTCAAGATGCCGGAGGGCGAACCGATCGAGCACGCCCTGGTCACGCGCTCGATCGAGAGCGCGCAGCGGAAGGTGGAAGCGCACAACTTCGACATCCGCAAGCAGTTGCTCGAGTACGACAACGTGGCCAACGACCAGCGCAAGAACGTCTACGAGCTGCGCAACCAGATTTTGGAGAATCAGGGCCTCGCGCCGATGGTGAAGGGCCTGCGCGACGGGGTGGTGACCGACATCTTCCGCTCCCATGTTCCTCCCGAGAGCGTGGAGGAGCAATGGGACATCCCGGGTCTGGAGGCTGACCTGCAAGCTACACTCGGCATGCACACGCCGGTGAGGACGTGGCTCGATGCGGAGCCGAATCTCGGGGAGGAGGCGCTTCTCGGGCGGTTGGTTGCCGCGTCGGACGCCAACTACGCCACGCGCATGGTCGAGGTGCCCGCGGATGCGGTCGCGCAGACCGAACGTTGGATCTTGCTGCAAGTGCTCGATCGCCACTGGCGCGAGCACCTCGCGGCGCTGGACCACCTCCGCCAGGGTATTCATCTGCGCGGCTACGCGCAGAAGAACCCGAAGCAGGAGTACAAACGCGAGGCGTTCGAGCTCTTCGGAACCATGCTCGAAGCGGTCAAGCTCGAAGTCACTCGCATCCTCACGCATGTCGAGCTCAAGACGCCCGAGCAGATGCGCGAGATCGAGCGGCTCGAAGCCGAGGCGCACGCGCCCGAGAACGTGCAGTACCAGCACCCGGTGCTCGAGGAGGCGCTGGTCGGCGCCGGCGCGGAGGCCGAGGCGGATGCGGAGGTCTCGACCCTCCGGAAGCCGGCCCCGTTCGTGCGTCAGATGGGCAAGGTAGGGCGGAACGACCCTTGCCCGTGCGGCTCGGGCAAGAAGTACAAGCATTGCCACGGCAAGCTGTCGTAAGTCCCGGGCACTCGCAGGCAACCTGGTGCCCGGTAGCGTCGATGGCTGTCAATCTCGACCCGCCTGACCCGGCGACCCTCGCGCCCGTGCCCGGCGTCGAGCTCGGCGTCGGAGAAGCGGGGATCCGAAGGCGCGGTGGCCGCGACCTGATGCTGATGCGGCTCGCCTCGGGAACGCGCGTCGCAGGCGTGTTCACGCAGAACGGTTTTGCCGCCGCCCCGGTGCAGATCTGCCGGCGCTTGCTCGGCGCCGGGCGGGCGATCCGCGCGCTGGTCACCAACGCCGGGAATGCGAACTGCGGCACCGGCGAGGCGGGGCTACGCGCGGCCGAGCGCACCTGCGAGGCGGTCGCGCGCGCGATCGGCTGCGCGCCGGAGGAGGTGCTGCCGTTCTCGACCGGCGTTATCCTCGAACCGCTGCCGGTGGATCGCATCGAAGCTGCGCTGCCGCGCTGCCTCGCGACGCTGGGCCGGACGCATTGGGCCGACGCGGCCGCGGCGATCATGACGACCGACACCGTCCCCAAGGCCGTGTCCCGCGATACCGAGATCGACGGACGGCGCGTGACCGTCACCGGGATGGCCAAGGGCGTCGGCATGCTGCAGCCGAACATGGCGACGATGCTCGCTTATATCGCTACCGACGCCGCGGTGGCGCAGGGCGTGCTCCGCGAGCTCGTGCGCGAGACCGCCGACGGGTCGTTCAACCGGGTCACGGTCGACGGCGACACGTCGACGAACGACTCGTTCGTGCTGATCGCCACCGGCGCGGCGGCCAACCGCGAGATCGGCGCCACCGCCGGGCCCGGCTACGCCGCGCTCAAAGCTACCGTTCTGGAGGTTGCCCGCACGCTCGCGCAGGCGATCGCGCGCGACGGCGAGGGCGCGACCAAGTTCATCACCGTGCGGGTGACGGGCGGCGCAGCGGAGGCCGAGGCCGTGCGCGTCGCGAAGGCGATCGCGCACTCGCCGCTCGTGAAGACCGCTTTCTTCGCCTCCGATCCGAACCTGGGACGGCTACTGATGGCGATCGGCAACGCCGGCCTCGTCGATCTCGACACCGCGCGGGTGGACCTGTGGCTCGGCGAGGTGCAAGTCATCGAGCGCGGCGGACGCGCCGCCGGTTATCGCGAAGAGGACGGCGCGCGCGCCATGCGTCCGGCCGAGATCGAGGTTCGCGTCGCGCTCGGGCGCGGCGCGGCGGAGACCACGGTCTGGACCTGCGATTTCTCCTATGACTACGTCAAGATCAATGCGGAATACCGCACCTGAGCGCGCCGGCGGCTTCGACCAACTCATCACGCGCCTCGACGGCCTCGTCGATCGCCTCGAGTCGCTGCTGCCGCTGCCGGCGCCGCCACCGGACTGGACCGTGGCGATCGCCTTCCGCTGGCGCAAGCGCGACGGCCGCGGGCGGCTCGCGCCGGTCGCGCATCCCCATCGAATCCGGCTCTCAGACCTCTGCGGCATCGACCGCCAGAAGATGCTGGTCGAGCGCAACACGCGCCAGTTCGTCGCCGGGCGGCCGGCGAACAACGTGCTGCTCACCGGCGCGCGCGGCACCGGGAAGAGCTCGCTCATCAAGGCACTGCTCAACCAGTTCCACGCCGAGGGCCTGCGCCTGATCGAGGTCGACAAGCAGGATCTCGTCGATCTTCCCGACCTCATCGACCTCGTCGCCGCGCGGCCAGAGCGCTTCGTCGTCTTCTGCGACGACCTGTCGTTCGAGGCCTCCGAGCCCGGCTACAAGTCGCTCAAGGTCGCGCTCGACGGTTCGATCGCGGCGACCTCCGACAACGTCCTGATCTACGCGACGTCGAACCGCCGCCACCTGATGCCGGAGTTCATGCAGGAAAACCTGGAGTACCACCGCGTCGGCGAGGAGATCCATCCCGGCGAGACCTCCGAGGAGAAGATCTCGCTCTCGGAGCGCTTCGGGCTGTGGGTGTCCTTCTACCCGTTCGACCAGGACGGCTACCTCGACATCGTCGCGCACTGGCTCGCGGCCATGGGCTGCGCTCCGGCCGATGCCGCGAAGGCGCGTACCGAAGCGCTGCAGTGGGCGCTGGGCCGCGGGTCGCGCAGCGGCCGCGTCGCGTGGCAGTTCGCGCGCGACTACGCGGGCCGCGCACCGAACGGGGATCGCAAGGCGACGCGGGCGCCCGCCCGCGGGCCCGCAACCTGACATCGCGCGGTGCTGCGGATCCGCGGCCGATGATCGACGTCGCCGCGGCGATCCTCATCCGGCCGGACGACCGCGTCCTCCTCGCGCAACGCCCTGCCGGTAAGGTCTTCGGGGGCTACTGGGAATTCCCCGGCGGTAAGCTCGAGCCCGGCGAAGCGCCCGCCGAGGCGCTGGCGCGCGAGCTGCACGAGGAGCTCGGCGTGGAGATCGAGGATGCGGCGCCATGGATCACGCGCGTCTACGACTATCCGCACGGGACCGTGCGCCTGCGATTCTTCCGCGTCCGGCGCTGGCGCGGCGACCCGCACGGCCGCGAGGGGCAGGCGTTCTCGTGGCAGTGCGTCGACTTGCCGAGCGTCGCGCCGATGCTGCCGGCCAATTCGCCGGTGCTGCGGGCGCTCGCCCTCCCGGTTGAGTACGCGATCTCGAACGCCGGCGAGGCCGGGGAGGAGGCATTCCTCGCCGCGCTCGCTCGCCGGCTCGCGGGCGGCCTGCGGCTCGTCCAGCTGCGCGAGAAGACTATGGTGCGCGATCGCTTCGTCCGCTTGGCGGACGCTGCTGCACGGCTCGTTCGGGACGCGGGCGGGATCCTGCTGGTGAACGGCGACGAATCGCTGGCGCGCGCGACCGGTGCCCAAGGGGTGCATCTCACCGCGGCCGCGCTCGGCGCCGCCGCCGCGCGGCCCGAGTTCGCGTACGTCGGCGCCTCGGTCCACACCGCGGTGGAGTTGAGGAAGGCCGAGGCGCTCGAGCTCGACTTCGCGGTCCTAGGGCCGGTCCGCGCCACGCCGACCCACCCACGCGCGACGGAGTTGGGCTGGGAAGGGTTCGAGCGGATCGCGCGCGATGCGTCGATCCCGGTGTTTGCGCTCGGGGGCCTGGCGTCAACCGACCTGGATGACGCGTGGCGCTACGGGGCACACGGCGTGGGGATGGTCCGCGGGGCCTGGAAAGCGCGGAGGGGCGGAGCCGGGTAATGCGGGGTCCCCCGCGCGCGCCGCGCTCGCTCACTGCGCAGGCGGCGGCTCGGTCGGGGGCTGGTCCGCTTCCTCCTCCTCCTGCTCCTCGGCCGCGACGCGATACTGCTCGGTCGCCCACGCGCCCAGATCGACCGTCTTGCAGCGCTCCGAGCAGAACGGCCGGAACTCGCTCTCGGGCCGCCAGGGCACCTGCTTCCCGCACCGCGGACAGGGTACATAGCGCATCCCGCCGCTCACAAGTTGCAGAACGTCAGCTCGAAGTCGACGTCCTGCTCGACGGTGCGCGGTCGCTGCTCGGCGCCGCCGACGGCGACGAAGCGGACATTCAGCGCGTAACGGTTGGCGCTGATCTCCGGGACGCACTCGGCGGACAGCGCAAGGCGTATGCGGACCATCTGCGCGGTGCGCCCGCCCAGCATCTGCTGGAACGTGCCCTGGGGCGCGGTGAGCCGCGCCGGCTTGCCGCTCTCGCGCAGAAGCTTGAGCACCAGCGCGGCGCCGTCGCGGATCGGCAGCATCGGCGCCACCCACGCCTTCAGATCGGCGAGCCGTGTTTCGCTTTCGCGATGGAGCCAGAAGTGGTAGGAGGGCAGGTCGAACTCGCACGCGCCGCCCGGTATGCCGGTCCGCTGCTTGATCGACATCAGCCATTCGTTGTCGCGCAGGTGCTGACCGATCTTGCCCACCATGTTGTAGAGGCCGGCATGCGTCTGCTCGATGTCGCGCACGACCGTGGCGAGCACCTGCTGGTCGATCTCGGGGCTCGCGCGGAACGAGTACATCACCTGCTTCTGACGCTCGAGCTCCTGGAGGAGATCGGACTTGAGGTCGGCACGGCCGGTGACATCCAGGATCTCGAACATCGTGAGCAGCGCCGCGTGATGCTCGGCGGATTCGGCACGCGCGAGGAAGAACCGCGCACGCTCGAACAGGTCCTCGAGACGCAGCATCGTCCGAATGCGCTCGACCAGCGGATACTCGTAAGTGATCACTCTTGCGCCGCGCTCGTCCGGAAGTCCGCGCCGATTCTGACGGATATCCCTAGCGCTGACAACGCTCCCGCCCCTCGGCACGCGATGAATTATTCGCCGGCGAGCGCCAGGTAGCGCCGGTGAAGCGCTTCGACCTGCGCCGGGAGCGCGCCCGGGTCGCCGCCGTTGTCGACGACATCGTCGGCGTGTGCGAGGCGCGCCGCACGGGTTGCCTGTGTGGCCATGATCGCTGCGATCTCCTCGCGCGCAAGCCGGCTTCGTAGCATGACCCGCCGGACCTGCGTTTCCTCGAGGCAATCGACGACGAGCACGCGGCTGCAGCGACGGCGCGGATCGCCCGACTCCACGAGGAGCGGAATCATGAGAATCACGTAGGGGCTCGTCGCGGAAGCTGCGCGCCGTTCGGTCTCGGCGCGGATCATCGGGTGCAGGATCCCCTCGAGCGTCGCGCGCGCGGCGGGATCGGCGAACGCGATCGCGCGCATGCGCGCGCGATCGAGCGCGCCGCCCGCATCGAGAACGGCGGCGCCGAAGACCGCGCGGATCGCCGGAATCGCCGCCCCCCCGGGTCCGGTCAGCTCGTGCGCGAGCGCGTCCGCATCGATCACTGCCACGCCTCGGGCGGCAAACAGCGCCGCGACGCTCGACTTGCCGCTGCCGATCCCCCCCGTGAGGCATACGGTGAGCCTTGGATTCACGGGATCAGGTTCACGGGATCGGGTTCACGGGACCGGGGTCACCGGTAACGGGTTCACAAGAACTGGCCGAGATAGCGGTCGACGATCAATGGGCCCCAGAAGAGCGCGATCAGTCCTGCGCCGGCGAGATAAGGCCCGAACGGGATGGGCACGTCGCGCCCCCGCCGCGCGAGGATCATTAGGGCGACGCCCACGACCGCACCGACGAACGAGGAGGCGAGGATCACGAGCGGGAGCATCTTCCAGCCGAGCCATGCGCCAATCGCCGCCAGCAGCTTGAAGTCGCCGAAGCCCATGCCTTCCTTGCCGGTCGCGAGCTTGAACGCCCAATAGACGCTCCACAAGACGAGATAGCCGGCGATCGCGCCGATTACCGCGGAGGCGAGGTCGACGAACGTTCCGCGCAGGTTGAAGACGAGCCCGGCCCAGAGGAACGGAAGCGTGATCGAGTCGGGGAGCAGCTGGGTGTCGATGTCGATGAAGGTGAGGGCGACCATGCACCAGACGAAGAGCATGGCGCCGAACGCCGCGAAGCCGAACCCGAAGCGCCAGGCGCAGTACGCGGTGGCGAGACCAGTCAGCGCCTCGACCACCAGATAACGGACGCCGATCGCCGCGTTGCATGCGGAGCACTTTCCGCGCAGCCACAGGTACGAGAGCACGGGCACGTTCTCGAGCGACGTGATCTGGTGACCGCACGACGGGCAAAACGAGCGCGGGCGTGCGAGATCGAAGCGCGGCTGGGCCGGCGGCTGCTCGCCGCGCAGTTCCGCGCATTGGGCCTGCCACTCGCGCTCCATCATCTTCGGCACGCGGTGGATCACTACGTTCAGAAACGAGCCGATCGCGACGCCGAGCACCGCCGCCATCGCTATGAAGACGGGCGGGTGGGCAACGTAGTCGGCGAAACTCATCGAGCGTTGAGCGGGCGGCGAGAGTCGGCGGGCAGGTGTCAAAAAAGGGGTTACAGGCGGTGTGCCTGTAACCCCCCGTCGAGCAAGCGGGATCGTGCCGGCTATACGGCCTGACCGAGCTTGAAGATCGGCAGGTACATCGCGATCACCATGCCGCCGATCAGCACGCCGAGGACCACCATGATGATCGGCTCCATGAGCGAGGACATCGCATCGACCGCGTCGTCGACCTCGGCCTCGTAGAAATCGGCCACCTTGCCGAGCATGTGATCGAGCGACCCCGACTCCTCGCCGATAGAGGCCATCTGCACCACCATGTTCGGAAACACGTTGACGTTGCCCATCGCGGCGGTCAGGCTCGTGCCGGTGCTCACTTCCTGCTGGATCTGCTTGGTGGCGATCTTGTACACGTAGTTCCCGGACGCGCCGCCTACCGAGTCGAGCGCCTCGACGAGCGGCACGCCGGCGGCGAACATGGTGGAGAGCGTCCGCGTCCAGCGCGCGATCGTCGACTTGCGCACGATCTCGCCGAAGATCGGCAGGCGCAGCATCAGCCGGTCCATCGCTATCTGCACTCCCTCCGAGCGCTTCCACAGTTCGATAAAGCCCCAGACCCCGCCGATCACGACGCCGAAGATGAGATACCAGTACTCGACGAAGAAGTCAGAGACGCCCATCACGAACAGCGTCGGCGCCGGGAGGTCGGCGCCAAAGGCAGTGAACACCTGCTTGAACGCCGGGATGACGAATATCATGATCACCGCGGTGATGATGAAGGCCACCACGAGCACCGCCACGGGGTAGAACAGCGCCGCCTTGATCTTCGACTTGATGGCGAGGATCTTCTCCTTGTAGATCGCCAGGCGGTCGAGCAGCGTCTCCAGAATGCCCGCCTGTTCCCCGGCCTGGACGAGATTGCAGAACAGGGCATCGAAGTAGAGCGGGTGCTTGCGGAACGCCGCAGCAAGCGAGGAGCCCGTTTCGACGTCTGACTTGACGTCCATCAGCAGCTTCGTCACGCGCGGATTCGAGTGGCCCTTGCCGACGATGTCGAAGGACTGCAGCAGCGGCACGCCGGCCTTCATCATCGTCGCGAGCTGGCGGGTAAAGAGCGCGATGTCCTTCTCGCTCGGCTTCTTGCCGCCGGCAAGGCGCTGCTTGCGCACCTTGGTGACGGTAATCCCCTGGCGGCGGAGCTGCGAGTTGACGACCGCCTCGCCGCTCGCACGCATCTCGCCCTTGACCGTCTTGCCGGTCTTGTCGCGCCCCTCCCAGACGTAGACCGCTTCCTTGACCGCGTCGCGCCTGAGTGCTGCCGCTGCTGTTGCCATGTCGTTTGCCTCGATTCGTTACGTAATGGTCATTCGTTCGTCGCGCCCATCACCTCTTCGAGCGAGGTGACCCCCTGCCTGACCTTCGACAGCCCCGACTGCCGGAGATCGCGTACGCCTTCGAGCCGCGCCTGGTCGGCAATCTCGAGCGAGTTGCCTCCGCGCATGATGATGCGACGCATCTCGTCGGAGATCATCATGACCTGATACAGGCCGGTGCGGCCCTTGTAGCCTGAGCCCTTGCACCGGTCGCAGCCGACCGCCGCATACGGGCGCCAAGTCCCGTCGAGGTCGGCTTCATCGAATCCCGCGCCGAGCAAGCCCTCGATCGGGATGTCGGCGGGCTTCTTGCAGCTGCAGAGCCGGCGTGCGAGCCGCTGCGCGGTGATGAGGATCACTGCCGAGGCGACGTTGAACGCCGGGATGCCCATGTTTACCAGGCGGGTGAGCGTGGTCGGCGCGTCGTTGGTGTGCAGCGTCGAGAGCACGAGGTGGCCGGTCTGCGCCGCCTTTACCGAGATCTCGGCGGTCTCCAGGTCGCGGATCTCGCCCACCATGATGATGTCCGGGTCCTGGCGCAGGAAGGCGCGCAATGCGGCGGCGAAGGTGAGGCCCGCCTTGTCATTGACGTTGACCTGGTTGATGCCGGCGAGGTTGATCTCGGCCGGATCCTCGGCGGTCGAGATATTGATCCCGGGCCGGTTGAGCAGGTTGAGGCAGGTGTACAGCGAGACCGTCTTGCCGCTACCGGTCGGACCCGTGACGAGCACCATCCCGTAGGGCCGCTGGACCGCGTCGAGGATCGCCTGCTTCTGCTCCGGCTCGTAGCCGAGCGCATCGATGTTGAGGTTGGCGGCCGACGAGTCGAGGATCCGCAGCACGAGCTTCTCGCCGTGCAGCGTCGGCAGCGTCGACACCCGGAAGTCGATCGCGCGGTCCTTCGACAGCGTCAGCTTGAGCCGCCCGTCCTGCGGCACGCGTTTCTCGGAGATATCGAGCTTCGAGATGATCTTGAGGCGGGAGGCGATCTTCTCGCGCAGCACGAGTGGCGGCTGGGTGATCTCGCGCAGGTCGCCGTCGACGCGGAAGCGGATGCGATAGAACCGTTCGTAGGGCTCGAAGTGGATGTCGGAGGCGCCTTCGGTGATCGCGTCGATCATCACCTTCTGGATGAACTTCACGACCGGCGCGTCGTCCACCTCGCTCGCCGCGGCGTCCGCCCCCGTGCTGCTCGCCTCGTCGTCGGTAAATTCGACCGACAGGTCCTCGTCGATCAGCTGCTTGAGGGTCGTGTCGGCGCGCTCGAGCACCCGGCCGATCGCGGTGCGCAGCTTGTCGTCCTCGACCACGATCGCGTCGATGGACATCGAGGTCTGGAACTTGACCTCGTCGAGCACCTGCGTGTTGGACGGGTCGGAGACCGCCACCGCGAGCCGATTGCCGCGCTTGCGGAGCGGCAGCACGCGCCGCTCGCGCATCAGCTTCTTGTCGATGAGGTTGAGCGGCAGGCCGTCCGTGTCGAGCGCCTCCAGGTCGAGCAGCGGCAGCCCGAAGGTTCGCGACGCGAACTCGGCGACCTCGACGGTGGTCATCTTGCGGCTCGCCACGAGGTGCTCGATGAAGCCCGTGCCCTGGTTGCGCGCCTGCACCGACAGCTCCTCCGCCAGGGTCGCGGCGAGCCGGCCGTGCTGTACCAGCGCCCGCGCGAGCCCGCTCATGGCCCCGCTGTAGCTTGGGTTGACCGCCATCCCTCCCGCCGCGCCTTCCCTCAGGGTTCAACCAAAGGATGATGCAACGGGGCCTGCCCACTGTAAAGCCTAAAGTTTCACACCTAACATCATGAGTTAAACCGCATTTTGTCCGTCCTGGAGCCCTCTGGCCGCCGGTAACGGGTGCTGGGCCAGCTACGCGGCAGCGGCGGTGGCAGGCTCCAGGAGAGGCTTGAACAGGCGGACCATTTTCACCACTCGGTCCTGGGTCTGGACGATCTCCATCGGCACGCCGTTGATCTTCACGCTCACCCCCGCCTCGGGGATGTCTTGGAGGTGCTCCAGGATCAGGCCGTTGAGCGTCTTGGGCCCGTCGAGCGGGAGCGCGAGCCCAAGCTTGCGGTTCAGCTCGCGCAGGCTGGAGGTGCCCTCGACCAGCGTGCTGCCTTCCTCGTCCCAGGCGTAGCCGGTCGCCTTCACCGGCGCGGCGGTGGTGAACTCCCCGATGATCTCCTCGATGATGTCCTCGAGCGTGAGGAGGCCCTGCAGCTCGCCGTACTCGTCGACGACGAGCGCGAGGCGCTGTCGCGCCTCCTGGAAGTACTGGAGCTGGGTCAGCGCGGGGGTATCGGCCGGCACGAAATAGGGCTCGGCGAGAAGTCCGACCAGCGCGTCCTTGTCGAGCTCGTCCGCGCGCAGCAGCGATAGCGCGCGCCGCAGATGAAGTACGCCGACCATGTTGCCGAGCTCACCGCGGTAGACCGGCAGCCGTGTGTGGTAGCTCGTCGCGATATGCCGGACGAGCTCGTCGGCGGGCGCCTCGAGGTCGATCGCCTCGATCTGCGCGCGCGGGGTCATTACATCCTCAACCGTGATGCGGTCGAGGTCGAAGAGGTTGACCAGGATCGCCGCGTGCTTCTTCGGGATGATGTGGCTGTGCTCGAGCACCAGCGAGCGCAGCTCCTCCTGCGACAGGCGCTGCGGTTCGCCCGACTCGTGCGGCCGCAGGCGAAGCAGGCGCAGGAGCGCGATCGAGAACAGGTTCACGAACCACACCACCGGGTACAGCAGCTTGAGGAGCGGCCCGAGGACGTAGGACAGCGGGAGCGCGATCTTCTCCGGGAACGTCGCGCCCACGACCTTCGGCGTGATCTCCGAGAAGACCAGGATGAGGAACGTGATGACGATCGTGCCGACCGCGAGCGCCACCTCGTTCTGCCCGAAGAGCTCGATCGTGATCACCCCGACCAGCGTCGCCGCGGCGGCGTTGACCAGGTTGTTGCCGAGCAGGACCACGCCGAGCAGCCGGTCCGTGCGCGCGAGCAGCTCGGCGGTCCGCTGGGCCGCCCGGTTGCCGAGCCGCGCCATCGCCCGCAGGCGATAGCGGTTTATCGCCATCATGCTGGTCTCGGCGATCGAGAAGAACGCCGACATGAGCAGCAGCACCGCAAGCGCGGCGAGCTGCCACTTCAACGGGATGTCCAAGCGGGAGTGGGGAAGTCGGGAACGTGACGAGTATAGCCCCGCGCTGGCGCGACCGCCGATGCGAGCGCTACGTCAGGCCGCGGCCGAGCACGACCTCCAGCACGAACCTGCTCCCGACGTACGCCAGCAGCAGCGTGACGAAACCGGCCAGCGTCCACCGCAACGCCCGCCGGCCGCGCCACCCGTAGCGCCAGCGACCGGCGAGCAGCATCGCGAATATCAGCCAGGACAGTATCGCGAACAACGTCTTGTGATCCAGTCGCAGCGCGCGGCCGAACACCTCCTCGGAGTAGATCGAGCCGGTGACGAGCGTGAGCGTCAGGAATGCGAAGCCGAGCGTCAGGATGCGGAACAGGAGCCGCTCGAGGGTGAGGAGTGGCGGCAGGCTCGCGAGCGGCCCGCCTAGGAGGCCAGCGCTGCGTTCCGCCTCCGCGGGGTCGCTGTCGCGGCGGACGGCGGGCGCGCGATCGCCGCGCAGGCGCTTCTCGACCAGCGCCATGAGCAGTGCGTGCAGCGCGCCGATCGTGAGCAGGCTGTAGGCGAGCATCGCGAGCACGAGGTGCGCGCGGAACTCGATGCGCGCGCCGTGCGACACCGCAGCGAGCCCCGGGAAGAATCCGGGTAGGAGCACGCAGAACGCCGCGACCGGCAGCACGATCGCCTGCATGCCCTCGACGTTCGCGAACAGGCTCGCGACCCAGTAGATGAGCACCGCCATCCAGAGCGTCACCGACAGCGCCTGGCCGAACCCGAACTTGAGCTCCGGCGCGACCAGTAGCGCGTCGTAGAGCAGCCAGGTGTGGAGCGCGAGCGGTACGAGGATCGCGAGACGTTCCCATCGTGCGAGCCCGGGCTCGCGTGGCGAGCGTGCGCGCCAGCGCGTGCGCCAGAAGTGCACGGCGAGCACCGCGTAGAGGGTCGCGGTGAGCTCTTGCAGTAGAATCGCGGTCATCTAGCGGGGCATTATCCCACTCCGCCTGCCTGCGACGACCGCGCGGATTCTGTGCTCGACAACCTCACCCAGCGCCTCGCGCGCGTCGTCAAGCAGCTCCGCGGCGAAGCGCGGCTCACCGAATCCAACGTCGCCGAGAGCCTGCGCGAGGTGCGCATGGCGCTCCTCGAGGCCGACGTCGCGCTGCCGGTGGTGAAGGAGCTCGTCGCGCGCGTGAAGGAGAAGGCGCTCGGCGAGGAGGTCGTCGGCAGCCTCACGCCGGGCCAGGCGCTCGTCGGGGTCGTGCATCGCGAGCTGACTGCCGTCATGGGTGGTGAATCCGCGGGCCTCGAGCTTGCGGTGACGCCGCCCGCGGTGATCCTCATGGCGGGGCTGCAGGGCTCCGGCAAGACGACGACCGTGGGCAAGCTCGCGAAGCTCCTGAAGGAGAGCGAGCGGAAGAAGCCGCTCCTCGTATCGTGCGACGTCTATCGCCCGGCGGCGATCGAGCAGCTCAGGACGCTCGCCGGCCAGGTCGGCGCGGACTTCTTCCCGTCGTCGAGCGGCGAGAAGCCGGTCGACATTGCGCGGGCTGCGGTCGCGCATGCGCGCTCGCACTACAACGACGTGCTGCTCGTCGACACGGCCGGGCGTCTCGCGATCGACGAAGCGATGATGAAGGAGATCACCGAGCTCCATGCGGTGCTGGCGCCGGCCGAGACGCTGTTCGTCGTCGACTCGATGCAGGGCCAGGACGCGGTCAACGTCGCAAGGGCCTTCAGCGAGGCGTTGCCGCTGACCGGCGTGGTGCTCACCAAGCTAGACGGCGACGCACGCGGCGGGGCCGCGCTCTCGGTGCGCCAGGTCACCGGCAAGCCGATCAAGTTCGCCGGCGTCGGCGAGAAGCTCAACGGGCTGGAGCCGTTCCACCCCGAGCGCATGGCTGCGCGCATTCTCGGCATGGGCGACATCGTGTCGCTCGTCGAGGAGGCGCGTCGCGGCATCGACGAGGCCGAGGCGCAAAAGCTCGCCGAGAAGTTCAAGCAGCGCAAGGGCTTCGATCTGGAGGATTTCAAGGGCCAGATCCAGCAGATGAAGAAGATGGGAGGGCTCGCCTCCCTCGTCGACAAGCTTCCGGCGCAGTTCGCGCAGGCGGCAGCGCAGTCGCCGCAGCTCGCCGATGATCGCGCGCTCCGGCGCATCGAGGGAATCATCAACTCGATGACGCCCGGCGAGCGCGCCAGGCCGGAGCTCATCAAAGCTTCCCGCAAGCGCCGGATCGCCGCGGGCGCGGGCGTGCCGGTGCAGGAGGTCAATCGGCTCCTCAACCAGTTCGGCGAGATGCAGAAGATGATGAAGCAGATGCAGAAGGGCGGGCTCGCGAAGATGATGCGCGCGATGAAGGGGATGATGCCGGGCATGCGGTAACCCGGCGCAGGACCAGGCAGGCGGGTTTTCGGCGCCCTCGCCGCTCTTGTTTTCCCTTGTCAATCAGGGTCTAACTCACGTAGAATCGCTGCCTTTTCGCCCACCCGGAATACTTCCCAATGGTAGTGATTCGCCTCGCCCGTGGCGGCGCCAAGAAGCGGCCGTTCTACAGCATCGTCGCCGCCGATTCGCATTTCGCGGCGACCGGTCGGTTCATCGAGCGCATCGGGTTCTACGACCCGAAGGCCCCGGCGGGCCGCGAGAGCTTCCGCGTCGACGGCGGGCGGCTCGCCCACTGGACCGGTCATGGCGCGAAGCTCTCGCCGACCGTCGCGCGGCTCGTGAAGTCGCGTGCCAAGCCGCAACCCCCAATCGCCCAGTAACCTCCTCGTGATGGGGCGCGTAGCAGCGCCCTTCGGCGTGAAGGGGTGGGTGAAGATCGTCCACTTTACCGAGTCACCCGGGGCGCTTGCCGCGTATCGTCGGGTGTGGGTCGGCCGTAGCGGCGGATGGGAGGAGGTTGCGGTCGCGGAAACGGCAGTGCACGGTGCGTCGCTCGTGGCGCGATTAGCCGGCTGCGAAGATCGGGATGCGGCGGCGAGGCTCAAGGGGAGCGAGCTTGCAGTGTCGCGCGAGGCGCTTCCGGAGGCGGGGCCGGACGAGTATTACTGGGCGGACCTCGTCGGCCTGGACGTGGTGAATACAAGCGGCGAGTCCCTCGGCAAGGTAGCGAACCTCTTCTCGACCGGCGCGAACGACGTGATGCGGGTCGGCGAGGGCAAGGCGGAACGGCTCCTGCCGTTCATTCCGGAGGTGATCCGGCGCGTCGATCTCGACGCGCGGCGGCTAGAAGTCGACTGGGGACTCGATTGGTAGTCGTACAACGGTGCGATCCCGAATGATCCGGTTCGATTGCGTCACGCTGTTCCCGCAGATCTTCACGGCCGTCGCGGACCACGGGATCACGCGGCGCGCACGGGAGGAGGGGCGCTGGGGCCTCGCGACGTGGAACCCGCGGGATTTCACTAGCGACAACCACCGGACGGTGGATGACCGGCCGTACGGCGGCGGGCCGGGGATGGTGATGATGGCCGGACCGCTCGAGAGTGCGATCCGGGCGGCGCGAGCGGCGTTGCCCGCCGTTCCGGCGCGCGTGATCCTGCTGTCGCCGCAGGGTGCGCCGCTCGATCACGCTAAGGTGGCGGCACTCGCACGCTCGCCGCGTCTGGTGCTGGTGTGCGGCCGCTACGAGGCGGTCGACGAGCGCGCCATCGAACGGTCGATCGACGAGGAGCTGTCGATCGGCGACTACGTGCTGTCGGGCGGCGAGCTCGCGGCGATGGTGCTGATCGACGCGATCGTGCGGCAGCTGCCGGGTGCGCTCGGCGACGAGCAGTCGGCGGTGCAGGAGTCGTTTGTAGGCGGGCTGCTCGATTGCCCGCACTACACCCGACCCGAGGTGTACGAAGCTCTGCGGGTACCCGAGGTCCTGCTGTCGGGCCACCATGCGGAGATCGAGCGCTGGCGGCTCAAGGCCGCGCTCGGCAGGACCTGGCTTCGCCGGCCCGAGCTGCTAGGGCGGCGCGGGCTGAGCGATATCGAACGGACGCTGCTGGCGGAGTTCCGCCGGGAGCACGACGCAAGAGGAGTATGACGATGGACCTGATCCGGCAACTCGAGCAGGAAGAGATCAAGCGCCTCGGGCGAGAGCTGCCCGTGTTCGCGCCCGGCGACACCGTGGTCGTGAACGTGAACGTGAAGGAAGGCGACCGCAAGCGAGTCCAGGCCTACGAAGGCGTGGTGATCGCGAAGAAGAATCGCGGCATCAACTCCTCGTTCACCGTGCGCAAAGTCTCTTCGGGCGAGGGCGTCGAGCGCACCTTCCAGACGCATTCGCCGCTGATCGCTTCGGTCGAAGTGAAGCGCAAGGGCGACGTGCGGCGCGCGAAGCTCTACTACCTGCGCGACCGCTCCGGGAAGAGTGCACGCATCCGCGAGAAACTCACCAAGCACCAGCAGGGCGACGGTGGTGAAGGGTAGCCCCTTGGGGCGATGGACGGGGGGCTCGCTGCGATCAACGGGCGAGCGCGGGTCTCTCCCTTCGCCCGAAGCTCAGACCGGGCTCCGGCTGTGCGGCGCGGTACGCATGAGCGTGCGGACAGACATTCGCCGGCCGCGCCTCTTCGCCGCGTCCCGCACGAGCCGCGTGCGATAGGCGAGCACCCACCCCTCCACGATCGCGAGCAACGTCAGCGCGCTCGCGCAGCCACTTAGGTAGAGAACGCCCGCGGCCATGCCCGCCACCGCCGCGGCGGACATCGCCGCTGCAGTCACCGCACAAGACGACGCGCCGGCCAGCATGACGCCGATGGCGCACCAGGAAAGAGCGATCGAGCGCAGCCTGGCCGCACCGCTGCGCCGCGGAACGTGCTCGCCGTGCAGACGGTGGAAGCGGCGCAGGCACCATGCAGCCGCCGCCACGGTTCCCGCGATGCCCGGATCCATTGCCTCCTTGGACCACGACATCTTGGGGTAGGGGAGTCGCGGTCCACTATATTTTGTAGGAGTCGGTGCAATCCTCCGAGCGCCGCCGCGGCACGCCCGTGACCTACGTCACGTCCGCGGCGCTGCGCGAGAGCTCGGCCACCAAGTGCTCCATGAACGACTCGCAGCGCGCGACCTGGTCGAGGGCGATGAACTCGTTCGGCTTGTGCGCCTCTTCGATCGAGCCCGGCCCGCAGATGATCGACGGGATGCCCGCCTGCTGGAACAGTCCCGCCTCCGCGGCATACGCGACCTTTTTCGCGTCGCGATTGCGCGAGAGCGCCTGGGCAAGCGAGGTGATCCGGTCGCCCTCCGCGACGTCCAGCCCCGGGATCTGGGCCTTCGTGACGAATTCGAAGCCCGCCTGCGGATCGACGCGCTTCATCTCCGGTTCGAGCGTGCCTTGCGCGTAGGCCTTGATCTCGCGCTCGAGCGCATCCGGGTCCGCCCCGGGCAAGTAGCGAAACTCGAAGTGGAACTCGCACTCGCGCGGCACGATGTTGGGCGCCGTCCCGCCGCGGATGAGCCCCGTCTGCAGCGTCGTGAACGGCACCTCGAACCCCGGCGCCCGCGGCCCGGAGTCGCGCAACCGGTCGGCAACCTGGCGGATGTGGGCGACTAGGCGCGCAGCGTACTCGATCGCGTTCACACCGTGCGGGGTGAGCGCGGAATGCGCTTCCTTGCCCCGGACCGAGCAGCGGAACGTGCGCATGCCCTTGTTCGCGATCACCGGGTGCATGCTGGTCGGCTCGCCGACGATGCACCCCGCGGCAGTGATGCCGTTGGACAGCAGGTCCTCGATCAGCCCGCGGACGCCGATGCAGCCGAGCTCCTCGTCATACGAGAGCGCGAAATGCACCGGTGAGCGCAGATCGGCCGCCAGGAACCGCGGCGTCGTTGCGAGCGCGGCCGCGATGAAGCCTTTCATGTCGCAGGTGCCGCGCCCGTAGATGCGATCGCCGGCCAGCGTCGCCTGGAACGGATCGGTGTTCCACGCCTGGCCGTCGACCGGCACGACGTCGGTGTGCCCCGAGAGGACGATTCCGGGGCCGGATCCCTTCGCGATCGTCGCGAAGAGATTCGCCTTCTTCCCAGTCGCATCGTAGGTGAGGCGCGATCCGATCCCGAAGCCCCGCAGCCAGTCGCGCACCCACTCGATCAGCCCCAGGTTCGAGTCGCGGCTGGTGGTGTCGAACGCGACGAGCCGCTGGATCATCTCCCAGGTCTCGGTCCTGATTTGGGGTGGGGCGTCGCGGCTCATGTGGGTACCGTGGATACCTCGGCGAGAACGGACCGCACGGCGTCCGCGGGCTCGTCGTTCAGGTGGCAGGCCGACATGCGTCCAGGCGCGATCTCCCGCAACAGCGGCCGCTCGATGCTACACCGCGGCATGGCGTGCGGGCAGCGCGGGTGGAAGTGGCAACCCGGCGGCGGGGTAAGCGGTGAGGGGATCTCGCCGCGGATCGCCGCGAAGGTCTTGTGCCGTACCTCGAGCCGCGGCACCTCGGCGAGCAGCGCCTGCGTATACGGGTGGTTCGGCGCGCCGTACAGCTCCTCTGTCGGTGCCATCTCCACCACCCGTCCGAGGTACATGATGACGACCCGGTCGGAAAGGTGGCGCACCACGCCGAGATCGTGGCTGATGAAAAGGTAGGTGAGCCCGAGCTCGGCGCGCAGTGCGACGAAGAGATTGAGCACCTGCGCCTGGATCGACACGTCGAGCGCGGCCACCGCCTCGTCGCAGACCAGGAACTCCGGCTTCACGGCGAGCGCGCGGGCGATGCCGATCCGCGCACGCTGTCCGCCGGAGAACTGATGCGGGAAACGGCGCAGGAGCGACGAGTCGAGCCCGACGCGCTCTAGGCATGCCGCGACGTACTCGTGCTGCGCGGTGCGCGAGACGAGGCCGTGCACCACCGGTGCCTCCCCAACGATGTCGAGGACGCGCATGCGCGGGTTGAGCGAGGCGTACGGATCCTGAAAGATCATCTGGATGGCGAGCTGGATCCTGTGCCGCTCCTCCGGCGGGAGCCCGGTCACTTCGCGTCCCCGCCAGAGGCGCGTGCCAGCGCTCGGGGCGTGCAGTCCCACCGCAATCCGGCCGAGCGTCGACTTGCCGCAGCCCGACTCGCCGACCAGGCCGACCACCTCGCCCCGGTGGATCGCGAGATCGACGCCGTCGACGGCGTGCACCACCTCCGCGCGCACGTTCGCGCCCAGCCGGTTGGCGATCTTCGCCGCCGCGTCGAGCGTTTTGACGAAGCGCTTCGAGACGCCGCGGAGCTCGAGCAGCGGCTCGCTCATTGGACTGCCCTCGCGCCCCGCGTTCGGGATTCGCCCTTGGGGCGGCCCGGCGGTCTCATGGCGCCGCCACCACTTCGTCCTCGGCGTGGATCGGATGGAAGCAGCGCACGTGCCGGTCGTCGAGCGCATACAGCGGCGGGTCGGAGAGGCAGGTCTCGGTCGCACGCGCGCACCGCGCGCGGAACGCGCAGCCCTCGGGCAACGCGAGGAGCGAGGGCGTCATGCCTGGAATCTGCCGCAGCGGTGCGCCGCGCCGGTTGCGGCTCGGCACCGAGTCGACCAGCCCGCGCGTGTACGGATGGAGCGGTGCGTCGAGCACCTGGTTCACCGTACCGCGCTCGGCGATCTTGCCGGCGTACATGACGCAGATTTCGTCGGCGAGCCCGGCGACGACCGCGAGATCGTGCGTGATCCAGATGAGCGCGGTACCGGTCTCGCGGCACAGCTTCTGCACCTCGGCGAGGATCTGCCCCTGGATCGTCACGTCGAGCGCCGTGGTCGGCTCGTCGGCGATGAGGACGTCGGGTTTGTTGATGAGCGCGATCGCGATCGCGACCCGCTGGCGCATGCCGCCGGAGAACTGGTGCGGGTACGCGGCGAGCCGCTCGTCCGGAGAGGCGATGCCGACCCGGACCAGGGCTTCACGGGCGCGCTCGCGCGCGGCCTCTTTGGATACCGCCGCGTGTGCGGTCACCGTCTCGATCATCTGGGTGTCGATCCTTAGGACCGGATTCAGCGTCATCATCGGGTCCTGGAAGATCATGGCGATCCTGTTGCCGCGGATCGATTGCCACTCGGACGCGGCGAGCGCGCGGAGATCGCGCCCCTGCAGCATGATCCGGCCGCCGACGATGCGCCCCGGCGGGTCGACGAGCCCGATGATCGAGAACCCGGTCATCGACTTGCCGGAGCCCGACTCGCCGACGAGCCCCAGGATCTTCCCCTTGTGCACGTCGAACGACACACCGTCCACTGCCTTCACCACGCCCCGCTTGGTGAAGAAGTGGGTGCGAAGGTTCTCGACTCTTAGTGTCGGTTCGGTCATCGTCCGCGTGTCGGTTCGGTCATCGTCCAAATACCGGTTCGGTCATCGTCCGAGAGTCGGCTCGATCACCGCTGCAGCCTCGGGTTGAGGACGTCGCGTAGCTGATCGCCGACGAGGTTGATGCTCACGATCGTGGCGAGCAGCGCCACGCCGGGGAAGAAGCTGATCCAGTATTTCCCCGATAGGAGATAGGTGAAGCCGTTGGAGATGAGCAGACCGAGCGACGGCTCGGTGATCGGCAGCCCGAGGCCGAGGAACGACAGCGTCGCCTCGAGGGCGATCGCCGCGGCGACCTGGACCGTCGCCACGACGATCAGCGGCGGCAGGCAGTTCGGTAGAAGGTGCCTGAAAACGATGCGTGCGGGCGAAAGCGCGAGGCATGTCGCGGCGTCCATGTAGTCCTTCGAGCGCTCGACGAGGGCAGCCCCGCGAACCGTGCGCGCGTAGTACGCCCACTGCACCGCCACGAGCGCGACGATGATCTTGTCGATGCCCTGCCCGAGCAGCGCGAGCAGGATGAGCGCGATGAGGATTGCCGGGAACGAGAGCTGGATGTCGACGATGCGCATGATCAACGCATCGATCCGCCCGCCGAAGAACGCCGCGGTGAGCCCCATCGCGAGCCCGAGCGAGAGCGCGCAGAGCGTGGCGCTCACCCCGACGCCGAGGCTGATCCGCAGGCCATAGAAGATCGCCGAGAGCATGTCGCGGCCCTGGTCGTCGGTGCCGAGCCAGAAGATCTGGTTGCCGTCTCCCGACCGCGCACCCGGCTCGAGACGGCTGTCGAGCACGTCGAGCTGCGCGAGGTCGTAGGGGTTCTGCGGCGAGATGAGCGGCGCGAACAGCGCGCACAGCAGGATGAGCGCGAAGAGCGCGAGGCCGAACACCGCGATACGGCTTGCCGCAAAGTCGTTCACGATCCTCCGGAACGGCGTTTCCTCTGCCGCCCCCGGCGCGTAAACGGACGGCGCATCGGCCGCCGTGAGCAGGGCTTCCTCGGTACCTGGCACCGGTGCGTCCGCGGGCAGGTTCATCGCGAGCTATCCCTTCGCGTCCGCCAGCCGCACCCGAGGATCGAGCACCGAGTACAGGATGTCCACCGACAGGTTGATGACGATGAACAGCGTCACGATGATCAGGAGATAGGCGACGATCACCGGGCGGTCGAGTACGTTGATCGAGTCGATGATGAGCTTGCCCATGCCCGGCCAGGCGAACACCGTCTCGGTGACGATGGCGAACGCGATGACCGAGCCGAACTCGAGCCCGATGACGGTCACGATCGGGATCAGGATGTTTTTCAGCACGTGCACCCCGACCACACGCCGGTTGGGGAGCCCTTTGGCGCGCGCGAACTTGACGTAATCCTGCAGCAGCGCCTCACGTGTGCCGGCGCGCGTAAGCCTGATGATCAACGCGAGTTTGAACAGCGCGAGGTTGGTGGCCGGCATGATCAGGTGCTTGATGCCGTCCCAGGAGAGAAAGCTCACCGGGATGCCGAAAAGATCGGTCGTCGGCCCGCGGCCGTTCGACGGCAGCCAGCCGAGGTACACCGAGAACACCATGATCAGCATGAGGCCGACCCAGAACGTCGGCAGCGAGAAGCCGAGGATCGAGCCGGTCATGATGGTCTTGCCGGCGATCGAGTCGGGCTTGAGGCCGGCCCACAGCCCGAGCGGGAGCCCGAGCACGATCGCGATCAGCATCGCGGTGCCGGCGAGCTCGAGCGTCGCCGGCATGCGCTCGAGGATGAGCTGGAGCGCCGGCACGTTGAACGCGAACGACTTGCCGAGGTCGCCGACCGCCGCCTGCTTGAGGAACACGAGGTACTGCTCCCACAGCGGCTTGTCCAGGCCGAGCCCCTTGATCGCCCGCTCGATGTCCTCCTGGTCGGCGGCGGGATTGATGAGGATGTCGACCGGATTGCCGATCGCGAACACGCCGACGAACACCAGCAGCGACATGACGAAGAGCACGGCGACGCTCTGCAGCAGGCGGCGGATGATGTAGACGAGCATCGCGGACGCGCTAGGCGGAAGCGGTCATTGGTTGACGCGGAAGTGGAACGCGAAAGTGTATTCGTCCGTGCGCGCGGCGTAGGCGAGGTCGCGCCGCATCGCCCAGGTCGCGACCTGGTGATGCAGGAGGACGACCGGCCGGTCGGCCATCGCGAGCCGCATCGCCTCCTGTGCGATCGCTTCCCGCTTGCGCTCGTCCACGGTCGCGAAGGCCTGCGTGACGAGCTGGTCGACCTTCGGGTTGGAGTAGCGCCCCCAGTTCCAGGCGCCGGCGCCGCGCTCGGCGTCATAGGTCAGCGCGAGCGAGCGCAGCGCGAGATCGCCCGAGAACGAACCCCAGCCGAGCATCGCCACCGGGAACTCGAGGTTGCGCGCCTTCGGAAAGTAGGCCGCGAGCGGCATCGTCTGGAGCTTCGCTTCGATGCCCACGCGCGCGAGGAGCTGCGCGACCGTCTGCGCGATCTGGTCGTCGTTCAGATAGCGGTTGTTCGGCGCGGCGAGAACGGTCGTGAAGCCGCCGGAGAATCCGGCTTCCGCAAGCAGCTTGCGCGCGCCCTCGACGTCGTAGGCGTCGGGCTTGAGATCCGCGGCGTGGCCGAACACCGGCGGCGCCACGAGGTTGGACGCCGGGACCGCCGCGCCGTCCATGACGCGATCGACGATCGCCTGCCGGTTGATGCTCTTCGCGATCGCCTGGCGCACGCGCGGATCGGCGAAGGGGTTGCGCGCGAGTGGACGCCCGCCCTTGTCGGTCACGCCGGGGGGGACCTCGGGACGCTGGTCGAGCGTGAAGAAGATCGTGCGCCAGGACACCTTCTGCTCGAGGCGGTACCGCGGCGTCGAGCGCACCCGCTTGAGATCCGCCGTCGGCACGTACTCGATCACGTCGAGGTCGTCCGCGAGGAGCGCCGTCACCCGCGCGCCGTCGTTCGGGACGATCCGGAAGATCACCTTGTCCCAGGCGGGCTTCGCCCCGCGGTAGGCGTCGTGGCGGACGAGCTCGACGCGATCGCCGCGGGCGAAGCGAGCGAGCCGGTACGGCCCCGTGCCGACCGCCGCCTTGCCACTGTTGAAATCCTCGGTGCTCGCGCCCGCCGCCGCCTTCTTCGACACGACGAACACGGAGTTCATATCGTACGGCACCATCGCGTACGGCGTCGCGGTCTTCAGCCGGATCGTGTGCGAGTCGACGACCTGCTTGGCTACGATCGGCCGGGTGAAGGTCGTGAACGGGCCCGGGCTCGTGGTCAGGGTCGCGGGGCGCTCGATCGAGAACGCCACGTCTTCCGCGGTCAGCTCGGCGCCGTCGTGAAATCGCACGCCTTTGCGGAGCTTGAACTCCCAAGTCGTGGGATCGACCGCGCGCCACGATTCGGCCAGGCCGGGGATGAGGCGCGCGTTCTCGTCGACGTGCGTGAGCGCCTCGAAGATGTGCCAGGCGACGTTGTTGTTCGGCGTGATGTTGACGAAGTGCGGGTCGATCGACGTGACATCGGCGGACATCCCGATGCGGAGATCCGCCGCGCGCGCGGGCCCGAGCGCGAGCAGGGCGGCGCAGAGGGCGAGGCGGAGATGATCGAAGCTCATCGGCGGGGCATGGGTGGCTCGCGGAACGCGCCCGCCGATTGTAACCGCCGGTCTAGGGCGGGGTAACGGCCCGAGTACCCCGCCGCCCGACCGGGCGTTTCCGCCGCCGGTGCGACTTGGGCTCGCGCCCGTCTACAACTGCGGCCGGAACTGGAACGCGAGCGTGTACTCGTCGATCCGCGGCGTGTACGTGACGCCCTTGCGCGTCGCCCAGGTATTGATCTGGTGATGGAGCGGGATGATCCCGAGCTCGGTCATCGCGATCCCGACTGCTTCCTGGATTTGCTTCTCCCGGCTCTTGTCGTCGATCGTGGCGAGCGCGCGGTCGAGCAGATCGTTCACTTTCTGGTTGCCGTAGCGGCCCCACGCGAACTCGCCCCAGCCCTTCTCTGGGATGTAGGTCACGAGGTGCGCTCGCAGCGGCGACGACGCTTCGGCGGTGGACGCCCCCCAGCCGAGCATCGCGAAGCTGAACTCGAGCTTCCGCGCGCGTCCGAGATAGACCCCCATCGGCATCGTCTCGACCTTGGTCTGGATGCCGGCGCGCGTGAGCATCTGCGCGACCGTCTGCATGATCTGGTCGTCGTTGACGTAGCGGTTGTTCGGGCCGTGGATCGTCATCGCGAAGCCGTTCGGATAGCCGGCATCGGCGAGCAGCTTCTTTGCGGCGTTCAAGTCATAGCTGTCGGGTTTCAGCGTCGCGTTGTGGCCGAACATCGGTGCGGGCACGAGATTCGCAGACGGCACCGCGAGGCCTTCCATCACGCGATCCTTGATCGCGTTGCGGTCGATCGCCTTCGAGATCGCCTGCCGCACGCGCAGATCCTTGAGCGGGTTCTTGGCGAGCGGCTTGCCGGACTTGTCGAACACGAACGGCGACTGATCGCGGAACTGGTCGACGTGATAGAAGATGATGCGGTGCGAAGTCTTGGTGGAGGTCTGATAGGCGGGGTTCGCCTTGATCTTCGCGAAGTCCGCGGTCGGAATGTTCTCGATCGCGTCGACGTCGCCCGCGAGCAGTGCCGCGACGCGAGTAGGGTCGCTGGGAATGATGCGGAACGTGACCTTCGCCCAGGCGGGCTTCTCGCCCCAGTAAGCGTCGTTCCGCGCCAGCTCGACTCGGTCGCCGCGCTTGAACGACGCGAACTTGAATGGCCCGGTGCCGTTCATCGCCTTGCCGGAGTTGAAGTCCGACGTTGACGCCCCGGACGCCGTCTTCTTGGACACGATGTAGATCGTGTTGATGTCGTTCTGGAGCTGCGGATGCGGCGCGGCGGTGATGAACCGGATCGTCTGCGGGTCGACGATGTGGACCTCCTTGATCGCCTTGGTGTAAGTCGTGAACGGCCCCGGCGAATCGGGAATCTTGCCGACCCGGTCGATCGAGAACGCGACGTCCTCGGCGGTGAAGTCCGACCCGTCGTGAAATTTCGCGCCCTTCCGCAGCTTGAACTCCCAGGTGGTCGGGTTGATCGCCTTCCACGTCTCGGCGAGCCCCGGGATGAGACGCGAATCGGCATCGAGCGTGATCAGCTTCTCGTAGACATGCTCGGCGATGTTGTTGTTGGGAAAGAGGTTTACGTAGTGCGGGTCCATCGAGGTGACGTCGGCGCCCATGCCGATGCGCAGCTCCTGGGCGTCGGCGCCGAACGCAAGCGTCGCTGCGAAGGCGACCAGGGCACGGCGGAAAAGGCTCGTCATGGTGCGGTCCCCCGAGGATGGCGATCAAGCCGCGATTATAGAGGGGCCGATCGGGCAGCTTGCCCATCTTTGCAAACGGGAATAGACGTCGCGCGGTGCGGCGCCGGGCAGGGATGGACGCAAGCCGGGACGCCCCAAGGTGGTTCGCATCGACTCTCAGGGGAGAGGGACAACGGGGGACGCCGGGCTGGCTCCTGCACCCACGCGCGGGCGGATCCGGGACATCTTTTCGCTGACGCGGCAGCTCGCTGCCGAGCGGGGGCCGCGCGGCGTGCGCGCCAACGCGGTGAGCCCTGGGCTCGTCCGGACGCCGCTGTCGTGGGGTTCTATTGCGACCCGGCAGTGCACGCCGCGCGCATCGCGCGCCGTCCAGGTGGCGGGCCGGGCGCCGGATAGCGCGTAGCCGCGGCTGGCGTCTCAATACACGTCCGGGACGTAAATCTCCTCCGGCAGGGGACTGCGCGCGTAGTCGGGGCTGTGGACCCGCGCGGGCAGCATCACCGGCTCGTGGGGCACCTCACGGTACGGAATCTGCGCGAGCAGGTGATGGATGCAGTTCAGGCGGGCGCGCTTCTTGTCGACGGCGTCGACGATCCACCACGGCGCCTCGGGGATGTGGGTGCGCGCCAGCATTACTTCCTTGGCTTTGGTGTACGCCTCCCAGCGGCGGCGGGATTCGAGGTCCATCGGACTGAGCTTCCACTGCTTCAACGGATCGCGGATACGCATCCTGAACCGCAGGTCCTGCGCGTCGTCGGTGATCGAGAACCAATACTTGACCAGCACGATCCCGGAGCGAACCAGCATCTTCTCGAACTCCGGAACGCTGCGGAAAAACTCCTCGTACTCCGCGTCGCTGCAGAAGCCCATTACCCGCTCCACGCCGGCGCGGTTGTACCAGCTGCGGTCGAAAAGCACGATCTCGCCACCGGCGGGCAGGTGCGACACGTAGCGCTGAAAGTACCACTGGGTACGCTCGCGCTCGTTCGGCGCGGGCAGGGCGGCCACCCGGCACACGCGCGGGTTCAGGCGCTGCGTGATCCGCTTGATCGCGCCGCCCTTGCCGGCGGCGTCGCGTCCTTCGAAGATGACGACGATCTTGAGCTTCTGGTGGACCACCCAGTCCTGCAGCTTCACGAGCTCGCCCTGGAGACGGAAGAGCTCGCCGAAATAGCGCCGCCGATCCAGCGACCCGTTGTCGGCCTCGGCGGAGGTCTCGGGCAGAAGGTGCGCCAGGCGGTCATCGTCGAGCTCCATCTCGAGCTCTTCGTCCAGGCCGTCGAGGAATTCCTCCTGCGCCCGGCGGGAAACGGCGCTGCCCTCGCTGTCTTTGCTTCCGCTCATTTCTGCTTCCTGGCTGCTCGACGGGGTCGGTCCAGGCCCGGAGGCTAGCCCACCGAGGTTTCGGGCACATGACGCGGCGCGCCCGACCCGGCAGTCTCAGATCCCCGGCGGGAAAAGGCCCAAACGGAAGGATGGTTCGCGGATTTTCTCTCGCGGGACCGTCGTCATCCGTGGCGGACACCGCACTTCCCGTGCGACGATCCAGGGGAAATTCGGAGGCGTCATGCCCGCCACTACCGCTGCCTGTCCACATTGCCGAGCGCGACTCGGCCTGCGTACGACCTTCGCGCTCGGCGACCTCTGGGACCCGCGAATTCGCTCCATGAGCGGCCTGCGACTCGAGTTCAGGTGCTACGCATGCGCACGCGCCCTCAGCTATCCGCTGAACACGCTCGCATCGTTCATCGCGTTGGCGATTCTGCCGGTGGTGCTGATGGCGCTCGTCAGGGACTTCGGGATGGCCGAATGGACGACCTCCATCCAAACCCTGATCGCGCCATACTGGGTCGGGCTCGGCGCGCTATACAGCTTCCTGGCGACGCCCATCCTTCCGCAGGCCGCGCGGCGCCGGTAGCCCGGGCCGCGCGGCCCGGTTCCTCAGAGCCTCCCCCGTCGGCCGAATATGAAAAACACGACGGCGAGGATGAGGCCGACGATAAAGAGAATCCACGCGATGTTCGCCGACATGCCGGCGATCCCGCCGAATCCCAGGACCGCGGCTACCAGCGCGATGACCAAGAATACTGCTGCCCAATACAACATGACTCCTCCTTGTGCGGTTGAACCCAAGCGGGCGATCCCACAGTCTGCAATACCCGTGCCATCGCGAGAGCGGTCGCTGTTGCGAGTAGCCAAGCCGTAGCTCGCCCGTGGCCGGTGGCTCGGCGGCGAGTGCGACGCCCGAGCCGCGACTAATCGGTACAACGCACGGGTAAGAAATACACGGGGCGCGCGGGGGTCGGCGTCAGGTCGGCGCTCCGGTCCGCATTGGCGCGGGCGGCGCATCGATCGGCTCGTGACCGACCCGTTCGTACTCGGCGATGACCTGGGCGCCGAGCAGCAGGACGATTGCGGCCAGCTCGACGCTCAGCAGCACCACGATCGACGTGGTGAGCGAGCCGTAGACCACCTGGATTTGCGACATCTTCGCGTAGTACCAGACGAGGACGTGCCGGGTGGCCTCCCACAGCAGGCCGGCGGTGACGCCGCCGACCAGCGCGTGCCGCAGCGACAGCCGGCCCACCGGCATCACCAGGTAGATCGACGTCAGCATGAGGATCTCCCCCGCGACGCCGGTGGCATAGAGCAGCGTTGCCGACACGCCCTCGAGCGACCGGGACTGCCCGAGCACCTCGATGCTGCGAGTGCCAAGCGAGTGCAGCGCACCGGAGACGAGGGTGGCGACGAGAAAGCCGATCCCGAGCAACACGATGAAAAAATACGGGATGAGCGCCGAGACGAGGAAGTGCCGGCGGCGTATCGCAACGCGGTGGAAGAAGATCACCGACATCGCGTTCTGCAGGACGGTGAAGGCGAGCGCGCTGAAGAAGACCAGCGTGACGATCAGCACGCCGCCGATCACGTGGCGGTGCTCGAGGAAGGTCCGTAGCTCGTCGACGAGTGCGTCCGAGCGGCCGGGGACGACGAACCCGAGGTATTCGCGCAACACGACGAGCAGCCGCTCGGCGTCGATGGCGTGCGAGAGCACGATCATGGCGAGTATCAGGAACGGTACGAGCGAGAGCAGCGTGTAGTACGCCACCGCGCCGGCGAGCAGCAACCCCTGGTTCGCGCGGAAGGCCTTTAGCACGCTGAGCGCGAATGCGCCCGGGTGCGCGAGCACCTTGGCGGTAGCGGAGCGGTGCGGTCTTGCGCGAGCAACCATTAGTGAGGGCGATTCCTTGTCGGCACCGACCGCGAATGCCGGGACGGGCAGCGGCGGCGCGAGGATAGCGGATCGGCATCATATGGCAGGCAAGCGGCATGCCGCGTCCCACGACGACGCCCCGGCGTTCAGCTTCGCGACCGCCGTGATGGAGCCGTTTGCATATATATTCGCCCGTCTCCCCGACCGCCGGACGCAGCGGCAATGTTGGACCCGATGACCGATCTAGGCCGAAACTACGACGTCCTCGTCGTCGGCGGCGGCAACGCCGCTCTCTGCGCTGCGCTCACCGCGCGCCGGCTGGGCGCTTCGGTGCTGATCGTCGAATCGGCCCCGAAAGCCTTCCGCGGCGGCAACAGCCGGCACACGCGCAACTTCCGCAGCATGCACGACTCTCCCACCGACGTGCTCACCGAAGCGTATCCGGAGGAAGAGTACTGGCAGGACCTCCTGAAGGTCACCGGCGGGCAGACCAACGAACAGCTCGCCCGCCATACGATCCGCGCTTCCGCCACCTGCGCGCCGTGGATGGTGGCAAACGGCGTCCGCTTCCAGCCGTCCCTCGGCGGCACGCTGCATCTTTCGCGCACGAACGCGTTCTTCCTCGGCGGCGGCAAGGCGCTCGTCAACGCGTACTACCGCACCGCCGCCTCGATCGGCATCGAGGTCGCCTACGACACCGAGGTGTGCGACCTCGACATCCGCGACGGCCGGTTCCATTCGGCAATGGTCCTCGCCGGTGGCGCGCAACGCGAGATAAGGGCGAAGGTCATGGTGGCCGCCTCCGGCGGCTTCGAGTCGAACATCCCCTGGCTGAAGGACGCCTGGGGACCCGCGGCCGAGAACTTCCTCATTCGCGGCACGCCGTACAACCTGGGGAAGGTTCTGCGGGTGCTCCTCGACCGGGGCGCGAAATCGATCGGCGACCCGACGCAGTGCCACGCGGTGGCGATCGACGCGCGTTCGCCGAAGTTCGACGGCGGCATCTGTACCCGCGTCGACTGCGTGTCACTGGGGATCGTCGTCAACCGGCACGCGCAGCGCTTCTACGACGAAGGCGAGGATTTCTGGCCGAAGCGCTACGCGATCTGGGGACGGCTCGTCGCCGGCCAGCCCGATCAGATCGGGTACTCGATCATCGATTCAAAGGCCGTCGGAAAGTTCATGCCGCCGGTGTTCGCGCCGGTGAAGGCGGCCTCGATCCGCGAGCTCGGGCGCTCGCTCGAGCTCGACCCGGCGGCGCTCGAGGCTACGGTCGATCGGTTCAACGCCGCGGTACGGCCGGGCACTTTCAACCACGCCGCGCTCGACGACTGCGCGACCGAGGGGATAGAGCCGCCGAAGACGCACTGGGCGCGCCCGATCGACACACCCCCATTCTTCGGCTACCCGCTGCGGCCCGGCATCACCTTCACCTATCTCGGCGTCGGGGTAAACGAAACCGCGAATATGCTCATGCAGGACGGGAAACCCGCGGTGAACATCTTCGCCGCGGGCGAGATCATGGCCGGCAATATCCTGGGCAAGGGGTATCTCGCCGGGTTCGGGATGACGATCGGAACGGTGTTCGGACGGATCGCCGGCGAGGGGGCGGCGCGCAATGCCGGGAACTAGAGCGCCAATCGCCAGGGAAAGCAGCGGTTTTCCCGACGACGGGGAGAACCAGGGAGCGGTGTCATCTCGTGCCGGAGCCACGTTGTTCGATAAGGCCGAATTCAACATGCAGGTGTGCAATGCCTGCCGCTACTGCGAAGGGTTCTGCGCGGTGTTTCCGGCGATGGAGCGCCGGCTGACGTTCGCCGCGGCCGACCTGCGCTACCTCGCCAACCTCTGCCACGGCTGCAGCGCCTGCTACTACGCCTGCCAATACGCCCCGCCGCACGAGTTCGACGTGAACATCCCGCGCAACTTCGCGCAGATCCGGGCGCAAACCTACAAGCGCTACGCCTGGCCGGGCTTCCTCGCCGTACTCTTCGAGCGTAACGGCGTCGTCGTGTCGCTCGCCACCGCCCTCGGCCTCGCGCTCTTCCTGCTCGTGACCTTCTACTACCAGGCGCCGGCGGTGCTGTTCGCGGCGCATCCGGGCGGCGACTTCTACAAGGTCATCCCGCATGGCGTGATGGCCTGGACGTTCGGGCTCGTCTCACTGTACGTGCTGCTGGCGCTCGCGATCGGTTTCGTCCGGTTCTGGCGCGAGACGGGTGAGCCGATCCACGAGCTCGTGCAGCCGGTGGCGCTCGGGCACGGGTTGCTCGATGCGTTGCGCCTGAAGAACCTCAAGGGCGGCGGCGACGGCTGTCCCTACCCGGACGAGCGTCCGTCACACCAGCGGCGGGCATTCCATCATCTGACGTTCTACGGCTTCATGCTCTGCTTCGCCGCGACGTGCGTGGGGACGATCTATCACTACGCGCTTGGCTGGGTCGCGCCATATGCCTTCACGAGCCTGCCGGTGGTACTCGGCACGGTGGGCGGACTCGGACTGTTGTTCGGCCCCGCGGGGCTGCTGTGGCTCAGATCGAAGCGCGATCCCGACACCGACGAGCCGGCGCAGACCGGGATGGATGCGGGGTTTCTCGTCTTGCTGTTGCTCACGAGTCTGACGGGTCTCGCGCTGCTCGGATTCCGGGAAACGGCAGCGATGGGCACGCTGCTCGCGGTGCACCTCGGCGTCGTGCTCGGCCTGTTCCTCACGCTGCCTTACGGCAAGTTCGTGCACGCGGTGTATCGCGTCGCCGCGCTCGTGCGCGCGGCGCTCGAGCGGTCGCGGCCGATGCCGAATGTGACCTTCGAATAGTCTCGCGTCATCCCGGCGCACGCCGGGATCCAGGAGCGAAGCCGTACTGAGGCTCCGCTTCGCCGGGGCGACGAGTCTCGCGACATATGCACGGTCGCGCCACCGATCAGGACATTGTCCTCACTCGATGGGGGTCGAATTTCACGCTCGGTCGAGACGCGGCCACTAGAGCACAGCGCCACGGTGAGGAATCACGACCTCTCACGTCGTGCGTTGGCTACGCTGGATCCGTGGTCGCGCTAAGAGCGGCCGCGCGACACCGAGCGCAAAGCATCACGCACCGCCGCACGTTCGTGTCTCACCGGTTTACGCGGCGAAAGGAGAAGGATCATGCAAGAGCTTCTGTCGACAACCGTCACGCCGCGTCAGATCGCCGCGGAGCCGAGCCACTTCGACGCCTTCCTGAAGAGCAACCCGGCCTCGGTGGGGGTGCTGGCCGGCGTGGTGACCATGTCCGGGCAGATGGCCGCGCAATTCGGCATCGAAGGCCACGGCTGCCGCGTCACCGCGCTCGTGTTCGCGCTCGGTCTCGCGATTTACCAGGTCGCGATCGCCCAGCGGCGTCCGGCCCGCGAGTCGGTGTTTCTCGCACCGATCGTCGCCGTGATCCTGTTCACCAGCGGCTGGGGTACGAACAACCTCATCTACGAAGCCCACGAGCTGCGCGGTCAGCGGACCGCCACTACCGTCGCCCCGCCGGCACCGCGCGTTTCGCTCGGCGAATGGCTGGCGGAGAGTCTGATTCCCGCCGCGCACGCTCAGGACGGCAACAGCCAGAACAGTCAGCGCAAGGGCGGTTGGAGGAAGTGGTAGGCGGACCCTTCGCCGCTGCCGAGGAAGGCGCGCGGGGCGCTCAACCAGCGCTCTCCGCGCTGGCGGCGCGATCGCAAACATTTGTCAACGATCTGGACTGGCCAGCGACGCCATGAGAACGTCGCCACCACCGCCCACTTCCGCACCAGGCCATGTCCGACACCTTCACGCGCCGCATTCAGCTCGACTTCTCGCAGGAGCTCATCCCGCAGCTCGTCGAGCTGGCGGGCGACGACGATCCGGAAGTCGCGCAGTGGGCTGCCGACAACCTGCGGACGGAGATCGAGCTCGCGCGGTTCACCGCGTGGCTCGCGCGGCGCGGCGTCGAGCCGGCGCAGCTCGCCATCGAGGAGCCGAGCCTCTACGAGCAGTTCCGCGCGTCGAGCCGCCCGAAGCTCGCACTGCTGCGCAAGCCCCGGGAATCCCGGCGCTGACGCGCCCGGGTAATCGCTGACGCCAGGCGTCAGCGCCAGCGGTCTTCACGCTACGAAAGGCGGCGAGCCTCGCCTTAGCGGAACACCCACTCGTGCTCGAGGCCTTCGCCGCCCCCGTTGACGCACACCTTGCTCGGGCGGTTGGCCGATGCCCACGCTTTCGCGTAGGTGAGCGCGAGGCTCCGATCGGCGAAGAAGTGCGAGTGGCCGCTCCCGGCGAGGGCGACCATCCAGCCGTAATCCTTCCCGGGCTGGACGAAGATGAGCGTGTACTGCTTGGCGATTGGGGTATCGATCGCGGTTTCCATGTCGGTACCGCCTCCCTGATGTGGCACCCTCCAGGTAAAGCACGAGCCGCTCCAGACTGCTCGTGTCGCGCTGCGGGAACGTAGCAGGCGTCACGCAAACCGCGGCCAGGGCCGCACGTCCGTGCGAAAATCCGCTCCGTCCACGCGATATCCCTGGACGCAAGCGGCGAGGATGTACGGACGGACGGCGTCATGGACGAAGAGCACTACGCGACCGAGTTTCCCGTTCCCGATCTCGCCCCGTACCGGCGCGGCAACACGGGCATCGACTACGTGCACACGTTCGATTCGGGCCGCCCCGGGCCGCACGTGATGCTCAATGCGCTCACGCACGGCAACGAGGTGTGCGGCGCCTACGCGCTCGATCAGCTCTTCGGCTGGGAGGCACGCCCGGCGAGCGGCAAGCTCACACTCTCGTTCTCGAACATCGACGCGTTCTCGCGCTTCTCGGTCGAGCGCCCGGCCGACACGCGCTGGGTCGACGAGGATTTCAATCGCGTCTGGAGCGACGATCGGCTCGATGCCTCGCGCTCGAGCTCGGAGCTTCGTCGCGCGCGCGAGCTGCGCCCGGTGGTCGCCGCCGCCGATCTCCTTCTTGATCTGCATTCGATGCACCTGCCGGCGCCGCCGGTGCTGATCGCCGGCCCGCATGCAAAAGGCCGGAGGTTGGCGCGTGCGCTCGGGATTCCAGCCGACGTCATCAGCGACACGGGGCACGCGAGCGGGGCGCGGATGCGCGATTACGGAGGGTTCGGCGATCCGACGAGCGCGAAAAACGCGCTGCTGGTCGAATGCGGCCAGCACGGCGAGGCGGCCGCGGCGAAGATCGCGGTCGGTGCATCGCTCGCGTTCCTGCGCGAGTCCGGGGTGCTGCCGGCGGCGTTCTTCGCGGCACATCCCCCGCCCCCGCCGGTCGCGCAGCGCTTCGTCCAGGTCACGCACGCGGTGCTTATCAAGACCGGGTGCTTCGAGTTCGTAAGGCGCTACACCGGCATGGAGACGGTCGCGCGGGCGGGCACGGTGATCGCCCACGACGGCGGCGAGCCGGTGACGACGCCCTACGACGACTGCCTGCTCGTGATGCCGGCGCCGCTTCGCTATGTCCGGCCGGGGCTCACCGCCGTGCGGCTCGGGCGCGTGATCGAGCCCGGTGATCCAACCCGGTGATCCAAACAACCAGGGAGACCGCATGAAGACCATTTTCGCCGCGCTTCTCGTCGCATCGGCAGCGCTTCTCCCGGCCCGGCCGCGCATGCGCAATCGATCACGATCGGGCTCGCGGCCGACGTCACGTCGATCGACCCGCATTTTCACCTCCTCACGCCGAACGCGAGCGTCGGCGAGCACGTGTTCGATCTCCTCGTCTACAAGGACGAGAACCAGCGATTCAAGCCGGGGCTCGCGGTATCGTGGCGGGCGATCGACGAGCTCACCTGGGAGTTCAAACTGCGCGAGGGCGTCAAGTTCCACGACGGCTCGGAGTTCACCGCAGAGGACGTCGTGTTCTCGATCGACCGGCCGGCGACGATCAAGAACAGCCCGGGCTCGTACACCGTCTACACCAAGGCGGTCACCGACAAGATCGTCGTCGACAAGCACACGGTGCGTCTGAAGACGGCGACGCCCTATCCGCTGGTGCCGAACGAGATCGGCGCGGTGATGATCGTGTCGAAGCGAGCGGCGCAGAACGCGACGACCGACGACTTCAACAGCGGCAAAGCGGCGATCGGCACCGGGCCCTACAAGTTCGTGCGTTGGGCGAAAGGCGACCGCATCGAGCTTGCCCGGAACGACGCCTACTGGGGTCCGAGGGCGCCGTGGGAGAAGGTGACCTTCCGGCTGATCACCAACGACCCGGCGCGCGTCGCGGCGCTGCTCTCGGGCGACGTCCAGGCGATCGAGGCGGTGCCGACCCCGGATATCGCGAAGCTCGCGAAAGATCCACAGCTCAAGCTCTTCCGCGCGGTCTCGAACCGGTTGATCTATCTGCACCTCGACTCGAACCGCGACCAGACGCCGATGGCGACCGACAAGGCGGGCAAGCCGCTCGACCGCAATCCGCTCAAGGACGCGCGGGTGCGCGAGGCGCTGTCGATGGCTATCTACCGCGACGCGATCGTCGATCGGGTGATGGAGGGCGCGGCGGTGCCCACCGGCCAGCTGATGCCGAAGGGGATGTTCGGCCACGCCGAGCCGATGAAGCCCGACCGCTACGACCCGGAAGCCGCGCGCAAGCTCCTCGCCGAGGCCGGCTTTGCTGACGGGTTCGGCCTCACGCTGCACGGGCCGAACGACCGCTACGTGAACGACGAGAAGGTCGCGCAGGCGATCGCGCAGATGCTCCAGCGCATCGGCGTCCAGACGACGGTCGTCACGATGCCGGCCTCCGTCTACTTCGGGCGCGCGAACCGGCTCGAATTCAGCCTGATGTTCCTCGGGTGGGGCAGCGACACCGGCGAAGTGTCGTCGCCGCTCAAGGCGCTGCTGGCGACCTACGACCGGGACAAGGGTCTCGGCACGGTCAACCGCGGGCGCTACTCGAACGCGCAACTCGACAGGCTGCTCGCCCTAGGGCTCGCCACCGTCGACGATGCGAAGCGCGAGAAGCTGCTGCAGGAGGCCACCGCGGTCGCGATGCGCGAGCGTGGGATCATCCCGCTCTATCACCAGGTCAACGTATGGGCGGCGCGCTCGAACCTCGTCTATACACCGCGCGCGGACGAGCGCACGTACGCGTTCGACTTCAGGGCGACGAAGCGATAGCTTCGTCGCGCCGGCGAACGCCCGGGTCCAGGGAGCGCAGTACCGGATCCGGCTTCCGCCGGGATGACGGAGCGACGCCGACCCGCGCTAGAATCGCGGCCATGACCATCGCATCAGTCCCCGAGATCATCGCCGAGATCAGGGTCGGCCGGATGGTGATCCTCGTCGACGACGAGGACCGCGAAAACGAGGGCGATCTGATTTTCGCCGCCGAGTTCGTGACGGCGGAGAAGATCAACTTCATGGCGAGGCACGGGCGCGGCCTCATCTGCATGCCGATCACCGAAGGGCACGCCGAGCGGCTCAACCTCGCGCCGATGGTCCCGAACAACCGCTCCGTGCACGGCACGAACTTCACCGTGTCGATCGAGGCGGCGAGGGGCGTGACCACCGGCATCTCGGCCGCCGACCGCGCACACACGATCCGCGTCGCCGCCGCTCCGGCCGCGCGCGCCGACGATGTCGTCCAGCCCGGCCACGTCTTCCCGCTCGTGGCGCAGCCCGGCGGCGTGCTCGCGCGCGCCGGACACACCGAGGCATGCTGCGATCTCGCCGGGCTCGCGGGCCTGAATCCCGCCGCCGTGCTGTGCGAGATCATGAATGACGACGGCACCATGGCGCGGCTGCCGGATCTCGTCGAGTTCGCCCGCGCGCACGGCCTGAAGCTCGGCACCATCGCCGACCTGATCACTTTCCGCAGCCGGACCGAGAGCCTGATCAAGCGCGTCGTCGAGCGCGAGGTCGCGACGCCGTTCGGGCGCTTCCGGATGATCGCCTATCTCGAGAAGCTGCTCGGCGAGACGCACCTCGCGCTCGTGCGCGGCGAGATCGAGCCGGGGACCGAGACGCTCGTGCGAGTGCACGAGCCGCTGTCGCTCGTCGATCTGCTCGAGACCTCGCCGGGTGGGCATTCGTGGACGGTGCACGAAGCGCTCGCCGCAGTCGAGCGCGCCGGCCACGGCGTCGTCGTCCTCCTCAACTGCACTGAGAGCGCCGGGCAGGTCATCGAGCGCGTCGCCGGACACGCGGCGCCGCATCCGGCGCGGCGCGAGCTGCTGACCTACGGCATCGGCGCGCAGATCCTGCGCGACCTCAAGGTCGGGAAGATGCGCCTCATGGCCGCACCCCGGAAGATGCCCAGCATGGCCGGGTGGGGGCTGGAAGTCACCGGCTACGAGTCGCCAGTGCGCGCGGCGGCGAAGTAGGGCTCACCGAGTGATCGAGATCAGACCGGGCCTCGACGGTACGGGGCTGAAGATCGGCATCGTCCGCTGCCGCTTCAACGAGCCGATCGGCAAGGTCGAGCTCGAGTCCTGCGTGGCGCGGCTCGGCGAGCTCGGAGTGGCCGGGGTCGACATCACGGTGGTGAGCGTCGCCGGGGCGCTGGAAGCCCCGCTCGCGCTGCAGCGGCTCGCCGGCACCGAGCACTACGACGCTCTGGTCGCGCTCGGTGCGGTGATCCGCGGGGAGACCTATCACTTCGAGGTGGTGGCGAACGAATCGGCCTCGGGCCTGATGCAGGTCCAGCTCGACACCGGCGTGCCGGTGGCGAACGGCATCCTCACCACCGATACCGAGGCGCAGGCCGAGGCGCGCGCCGCGCCGAAGGGGCGCGATTGCGCCGAGGTTGCGGTCGAGATGGCGTGCCTCCTCGACGCGCTCCAAGGCCATCGCCAGTAAGCGCGTCCCGGACATGAAATCCGCCCGCCGCCGAGCGCGCGAGTACGCGCTGCAAGGCCTCTATCAGTGGCAGCTCGCCGGCCACCCCGCCGCCGACATCCGCAGGCAGCTCGCCGAGGACGAGCATTTCGGCAAGGCCGACGCCGAGTACCTCCAGGCCGCGCTGGACGGCACGATCGCCGATGCCGAGGCGCTGACCGCAGAGATCGCGCCGGCGCTCGACCGCAGAGTCGAGCTGCTCTCGCCGGTGGAGCGCGGCATCCTCCTGCTCGCGGCGTGGGAGCTGAAGCACGCGCCCGAAGTCCCGTTCCGGGTGGTGATCAACGAGGCGGTCGAGTTGGCCAAGTCCTACGGCGGGACCGACGGCTACAAGTACGTGAACGGCGTGCTCGACAAGCTCGTTGCCGCGCTGCGGCCGCGGGAGAAGAGCCGCTGAAAGCGCGGCTCCCGCCGCGTATCGACGACCGCGTGTGCCTTCCGAGTTCGAGCTGATCCGGCGCTACTTCACCCGCCCCGCGCGCAGCGCGGGCCTGGGGGTCGGGGACGACTGCGCGCTCGTCAAGGCGCCGGCCGGGCTCGTGCTCGCGATCACGACCGATCTCCTCGCCGAGGGCAGGCATTTTCTCGCCGGCACCAATGCGCGCCGGCTCGGCCACAAGTCCCTCGCGGTGAATCTCTCCGATCTCGCGGCGATGGGGGCGGACCCCCGCTGGTTTCTGCTCGCGCTCGCGCTGCCGGAGGTGGACGAGACCTGGCTCGCCGCCTTCGCCGGCGGGATGTTCGCGACTGCCGACGCGCACCGGATCGAGCTCGTCGGCGGCGACACGACGCGCGGCCCGCGCACGATCGCGATCACCGCGATCGGCACGCTCCCGCCCGGCCACGCGCTGCGGCGTGACGCCGCGGCCGCCGGCGAAGACATTTGGCTCACCGGTTCGACCGGCGACGCGGCGCTCGGCCTGGCGCATCTCGAGGGGCGAGTCGCGCTGGATGCCGAGGCCGCCGCGCACTGCATCGCGCGGCTCGAAGCGCCGGAGCCGCGCGTCGCGCTCGGGCTGAAGCTGCGCGGGCTCGCCGCGGCCGCGATCGACGTCTCCGACGGGCTGCTGGCGGACCTGGGCCACATTGCCGCGCAGTCGAAGCTCGCGGCGGAGATCGACTACGACGCGCTGCCGCGCTCGGCGGCCCTACGCACGTGCCCCGACCGGCGGGTCGCCGACGACGCTGTGCTCGCGGGCGGCGACGATTACGAGCTCTTGTTCACCGCGGCGGCGCCCCAGCGCACTGCGGTGGAGGACGCGGGCCGTGCGGCACGCATTGCGGTGACGCGGATCGGCCGCATGGTCGCCGGTGCGCCCGGGGTCCGCGTCCTCTCCGGCGGCAAGCTGGTCGATGTCACGCGGCGCGGGTTCGATCACTTCGGGGGCGCCTAGCGTGAGCGCGATCCTCCGCCCGCGCGTCGGGTTCCTGCTCGCGCACCCGGCGCACTTCGTCGCGCTCGGCTTCGGCACCGGCCTCTCGCCGTTCGCGCCGGGCACCGTGGGAACGCTGCTCGCATTCCCGCTCTACGCGGTCCTCGCCTACTGGCTGCCGCTCGCGTGGGTCGCGGCCGCGATTGCGGCGTTCTTTGCCCTCGGCGTGTGGGCATGCGATCGTACCGGGCGCGATCTCGGGATCGCCGATCACAGCGGCATGAACTGGGACGAGGTGGTCGCGTTCCTGGCGGTGCTCGTGTTCACCCCGCCGGGGCTCGGCTGGCAGGCGTTCGCGTTCTTCGCGTTCCGCTTCTTCGACGTGGTGAAGCCCCCGCCGATCCGTCAGATCGACCAGCGCGTGAAAGGCGGCTTCGGCGTGATGCTGGACGACGTCTTCGCGGCGTTCTACACGCTCTTGGCGATCGCGGTCGCGAACCGGCTGGTAGGATGACGCACCGCATGACCACGGACCAGCTGACCGCGCTCGCAACCGCGCTCGGTGCGCGGCTCGCCGCGCGCGGGTTCAAACTCGCCACCGCCGAGTCGTGCACCGGGGGCTGGGTCGCGCAGGCGGTGACGTCGATCGCGGGCAGCTCGGAGTGGTTCGAGCGCGGGTTCGTCACCTACTCGAACGACGCCAAGCGCGAGCTGCTCGGCGTGCGCGCCGCTACGCTCGAGCAAGAAGGTGCAGTGAGCGAGGCGACCGCCGGCGAGATGGCGCGCGGCGCCCTTAGCGAGAGCCGGGCCCAGGTCGCGGTGTCGATCACCGGCGTCGCCGGCCCGGCGGGCGGCACCCCGGAGAAACCGGTCGGTATGGTCTGCTTCGGCTGGGCGCTCGCCGACGGCGGTGCGGACACGACGACGCGGCATTTCGAGGGCGATCGCACGGAGATCCGCCGACGGTCGGTGATCTTCGCCATGGAAGGATTGCTCGAACGCGTCGGAAGCGGAGAATGAAGCGATGAACACGCCGGATCAGTCGCGGCGGCGCGCGCTCGCCGTCCTTGCCGTCCTCGCCGTCGCCGCCGCCGCGCCGCTCGCCGCGCGCGCCCAGCAGAACGCCGGTCCATACGTGCCGACGCCGTGGAAGATCGTCGACGACATGCTGAAGCTCGCCGATGTCCGCCAGGACGACTACGTCATGGATCTCGGCTCCGGCGACGGCCGGCTCGTGATCACGGCCGCCGAGCGGTTCGGCTCGCGCGGCTACGGCGTCGACATCGACCCGAAGCTGGTCGAGCTCGCGAACCGGAACGCGGCGAAAGCGGGGGTAGCCGACCGCGTCAAGTTCGAGAAGCGCGATCTATTCGAGACCTCGCTCGGGGATGCGACCGTGCTCACGCTGTACCTCCTGCCGCACACGGTGACCCAGCTCGTCCCGCGCATCCTCGCCGAGATGAAGCCCGGCGCGCGCGTCGTTTCGCACGACTATCCGCTCGGGCCGTGGCAGCACGACCGGCACGTCCAGTTCGACGTCGCCGAGAAGGTGGAGATCAGCGGCACGACGCGCACGGTGCTCTACCTCTACACCGTGCCGGCGCGCATCGGCGGCCACTGGACGCTGGAGCTGCCCGCGGCGATGGGCGCGAAACCCGGCCGGCTGCAGATCGTGCAGGAGCCGTTCCGCGCGAGCGGCACGGCAACCTTGGGCGGCGCGACCCACTCGCTCGACAAGCTCGCGGTGCGCGGCGAGGACGTCAGTTTCGTCATCGCCGCCATCGGTGCCGGCCGCAAGCCGCTGCAGTTCGCCGGCAAGGCGCGCGGCGATTCGATCGAGGGCACGGTCGCGCTGCCCGGCGGCGCGGCCCCCTGGCGCGCCACCCGGACCGGGTCGCGCTAGCGGCGTGTCGCCATCGCGGCGGGCGTTTTCGGCGCGCCCTGCTTGGCTGGCGCGGGCAATATCGTCTTGCTGAAGTTGAAGGGCCCGGGGACCGGTCCGGGCTCGCCGGACTCGCGAGCGGAACGACGGGCGCCGGCCCCAATCCCTGGTCCAGCATAGGGTCTCCTTTGGGCTAGCGCTAAGGCTCGCGTGCGGACGTGGACTCCGCCACTGCACGGGCGGACCGAAGGGGAGTAGATTCGGCAGCGTGTTCACAGCCGCTTTCGCCCCCGAGCGGCCGTCCCGTTCGCGGGAGGCGCGCGCCTTCCGCAACCCGTGGCAACAGCTGTCTGGGCCAGCAGACTCTCGAAGGTGACCGTGGCGAGCGCAGTCCGTCCCCCGGCCGTCGCCGGCACGTTCTACCCTGGCGAACAGATGACGCTCGCGCGCGACGTGCTCGCGATGCTGGAAGAGACCCGCGACGCACCGCTCGCACCGGGTTTTCCGAAGGCGCTGATCGTCCCGCATGCCGGCTACATCTACTCGGGCCACGTCGCCGCTCAGGCCTACGCGCTGCTCCGCCCCGCCGCGGGGATCGTCAAGCGCGTCGTGCTGCTCGGCCCCTGCCATCGGGTCGCCGTGCGCGGCCTCGCGCTGCCGGAGGCGGGCGTGTTCGAAACGCCGCTGGGGCCGGTCGAGGTCGACGCCGATGCCATGCGCGAGCTGAACGGCCTCGCGCAGGTCGGCGTGAACGCGGCCACGCACGCGCACGAGCATTCACTCGAGGTGCAGGTGCCCTTCCTGCAACAGGTGCTCAAGGACTTCAAGCTGGTGCCGCTCGTGGTCGGCTCGGCGACCCACGCGCAGGTCGCGGAGGTGCTCGACCGCCTGTGGGGAGGGCCGGAGACGCTGGTCGTGATCAGCTCGGATCTCTCCCACTATCACCCCTACGACGAGGCACGCTCGATCGACCGCCGAACGGTGCAGGCGATCATGGGGTTTCGCGCCGACATCGACCATGTCCAGGCGTGCGGCGCCACGCCGGTGACCGGATTCCTGCAGGTCGCGAAGCGGCGGGGGATGCAGCCCGAGCTGCTCGATGCGCGCAACTCGGGCGATACTGCCGGCGGCCGCGATCGCGTGGTCGGGTACGCGTCGTTCGCCTTTCGCGAGCAGCGCGGCGAGTACGGCGAGGAGCACGGCCGGACGCTCGTCGGCCTCGCGCGCGCAAGCGTGGAAAACGCGCTGCGTGCGGCGCCGACGGTCGAACCGCCCGACTCGCCGTGGCTCAAAGAGCGCCGTGCGACGTTCGTGACGCTCCTCGAGGGCGCGAAGCTCCGTGGCTGCATCGGCAGCCTCCAGCCGGCGCGGCCGCTCGGCGACGACGTCGTCGCGAACGCCGCCGCTGCCGCGCTCGCCGACCGCCGCTTCTCGCCGCTCGCGCGCGAGGAGCTCGCCAAGATCGAGGTGGAGGTGTCGCTGCTGTCGGCGCCGACGGCGGTGCACTTCGCCGACGAGGGCGAGCTCGTCGCCGCGTTGCGTCCCGGCGTCGACGGCGTGATCCTGGCGAGCGGCGGCAACCGCGGCACGTATCTGCCGCAGGTGTGGGAGCAGATCCCGAACCCGCGCCAGTTTCTCGCGAGCCTGATGCAGAAAACGGGTCTCGCCGCGGACACGCGACTCGGGGGCTGCCAGGTTTGGCGGTACCAGGTCAGGCAATGGAAAGAGAGCGAGTTGCGCTAGCCGTCATGCCGGCGCACGCCGCGATCCGGGCGGCGCCGGCCTGGGCGCCGTCGTTCGCCGGAGTGACGATATGAACGCCCCCGCCGACAGTACCTATTTCGGCCGCTGGTGGCACGCGCTCGACGACGGCCGCATCCAGTGCGACCTCTGCCCGCGCGACTGCCGGTTGCACGACGGCCAGCGCGGCGCCTGCTTCGTCCGGATGCGCGAGGGCGACCGGATGATCCTGACCACCTACGGCCGCTCGTCGGGCTTTTGCGTCGACCCGGTCGAGAAGAAACCGCTGAACCACTTCTACCCCGGCAGCGCGATCCTCTCGTTCGGCACCGCGGGCTGCAACCTCGCTTGCAAGTTCTGCCAGAACCACGACATTTCGAAGTCGCGCGAGATGGACACGCTTGCCGACCAGGCCTCTCCCGAAACCATCGCCCGCGCTGCGGAGAAGCTCGGCTGCAAGTCGGTCGCGTTCACCTACAACGACCCGGTGATCTTCGCCGAGTACGCGATGGACGTGTCCGATGCCTGCCATGCCCGCGGCGTACAGACGGTGGCGGTGACCGCCGGTTACATCTCGCCGGGCGCGCGCGAGGCGTTCTACGCGAAGATGGACGCGGCGAACGTCGACCTCAAGGCATTCACGGACGAGTTCTACTTCAAGCTCTGCGGCGCGCACCTGCAGCCGGTCCTCGACACGCTGGTGTATCTCAAGCACGAGACCGACGTCTGGCTCGAGATCACGACCTTGCTCATACCCGGCAAGAACGACTCCGCGGAGGAAATCGGGGCCGAGTGCGATTGGCTCATGCGGGAGCTCGGGCCGGATGTCCCCATCCACTTCACCGCGTTTCATCCGGACTACAAGATGACCGATCTGCCGCGCACACCGTCCGCGACGCTGACGCGCGCACGCGCGATCGCGCTGCGGAAGGGATTGCGCTATGTCTACACCGGCAACGTGCACGACACCGATGGCGGCACGACTTTCTGCCCGGGCTGCGGCAACGCGGTGATCGTGCGCGACTGGCACCGCATCCTGAACTACCGCGTCACCGCGGACGGGCGATGCGAGGCGTGCGGCGCGGCGTTCGCCGGGCGATTCGAGGCGTTCAAGGCGCCGTTCGGGGCGCGACGCCTTCCCGTACGGCTCGCGAACTTCCACGCCTGAGCGGCCGCCGGTCGGGTCAATCATCCCGGGCCCGCTCAAGCATCATCGTTACGGGCTCGTGTTTCTCGACGAATCTTCGAGCAGATGCGGGGTGGTGAATGCCGGTCGACGGCTGGGTGTCGGCGGGGGGGAGGGTTAACTGGACGCGGCGCGGGGGGTTCGGCGGTGGACGCCATGTTTGTCGTCGGACTCGAGGGCGGTTTCTCCAGATCAGGGGCAACTGTCTCGCCGTTGGCCCCGCCGCCGGTCGTCGCTTGGGACGGCTGCGCCGTTTCGCGCGAACGAACGCTTGCCCTAGACCCCGCCTGCTTCGGCCGCGGCGCCGCGCTACGCACGTCGGGCGGCAAAAGCGATGTGGCCGCCGGGCGCTCGTTCCGATCGACGCTGATGAGTTGCAGGTTCATCGTTCGATTCTGCTCCGCGAGCTGATTGATCTGCCGCTCCGCACTCCGGAGGAGCGAATACGCCCCGTCGATTGCTTCATCCTGCGAGGCGAGGAGGGTGATGAGACCGTGGTGAGACGCCACGGACCACGCGACGCCCGAGACGAGCAGCGCGCACGCTGCCAGGAAGCGCAATGAAATGCGCGCGCGGCGACGATCCAGCTGCGATCCGCGCAGTAGCAGGAGGTCGTGCTGTCGTCCTTCCTCCATCGCCCGCATCGATTCCAGCTCTTCGCGCAGCTTATTGGTCTCCCGCCGCCGCTTTCCCGCGTCCGCGGCGAACAGGACGAGCGCCACGAGAACGATGACGGGCACGATCGCGCCGGAGAGCCAAGGAGAGAAAGCAAGCGATACGTCTGCCATATGATCAGCGTCCCTATGCTCGGCGAGCCGCTTGATGGGAAGGCCGCGGTCGCTGTAACCCGTACGATGAACGTCCTTTGCGCGATTCGCAAGCCCGCGAGCGACTATCTCGCGCCCGAATTGATCCTACGCACGTGTAAGAGCTACAGCCCCGGCCCGGCGTGCGTTCACCGCGTAGCCGCCAAGAGGTGGCCGCACCGTCTCTTTGTCCGCGATGCGTCGAGAGTGCCGCGATGATGACGGAGCCGAAAGCCGGACTACAGTTGCCGCTCGTCGCTCACCGCAAGCGAGCGGCGCTACGTGCGGAAGTCAGCGATTCTTTTTCTGCGGCGCCGGGGCACTCACCTCGACCTTCACCTCAGCGAGCCCCGCTTTGACCATGCCGATCTGCTGCGCGGCAGCATGGGAGAGGTCGATGATCCGATCCCCACCCGAGAGCCGATCGTTGACACGAACCTCGACCGACTTACCGTTCGCGACGTTGGTGACCCTGAGGTTCGTCCCGAAGGGATGGTCATTGCTCGCCGCGGTGAGCTTATTCATGTCGAAGGGTTCGCCGCTCGCGGTCTTGCGGCCTTGGAACTTCTTGCCGTAGTAGGCCGCTTTACCCGTGTTCGCGGCCGGCGTCGCGGCAGCCGGGGCGGGGCTGGCGGTTGGAGGTGCCTGCGCGAGCAGCGGCAGCGCGGCCGTGGCGGCGCTCGACCGATGTACCGACGTCGCGTTCACGATGAGCGCTCCGCTGCCGGCATAAATCAGCAGCGCGAGTGCAATCTCAGCACCAACCTTCGTCATTGGGCGTCTCCGGAAGGGACAGCGCCTCGGGGCTCAGCTCGAGCCGACTACTCCGAGAATACGACAAGGACAGCCACTTCGCCCGCGCGGTGCGCTTGCACCGACGCGGAATCGACATATCCGTCGGCGTGTGGTCGTCTCTGAAGAGCAGAACTGAGGCCGTGCGATTCGGCACAGCCCGAGCGGAATGCGGCCCGCCGGAGGCGCGGTCCTGGCTACGATAGTCGAGCGCCTCAGCGCAGGACGGCGCACTCATCGCAGGAGGTCGTAGCCGATGCAAGGAGCTTTATCCCGTTTCCGTCGCGCGCTGCTCGTGGTCGCATTCCTTACCCCCGTGAGCTGCGCGCAGTGGTCGGTATCGCAAATCGATCGCGAGGATCCTGCAATCCTCGCGGACCGTTGGGCCGTCGCGTTTACGAAGGGCGACCTCAACGCCCTCGTGAGCGTCTACGACTCCGATGCCATTTTATGGGGCACTTCGGCCTCAAGCATGCGCAAAGGCGTCCGGGCGATCCGCGACTACTACGGGCTGCTCTTGGCAGGCGTCCCCGGTACGCGCGTTGCGTTGCGAGATACGAGCGCGCGGCGGTACGGGGACACGGCCGTGACGGCCGGAACGTACGTCTTGCATGGCAAGGGGAGCAACGGCGGACAGACCGCTACGCCGGTGCGATTCGTCATGGTTTGCATAAAGCGAGATGGCGCCTGGGTCGTCGCGGAGCACCATCTGTCGCTCGCTGGGTCTTGAGAGAGCGCTGCGATGCCGCCGCGTCTTCCACGAACGGGCACATTGCAGGCGCGGATTGCCGGCGTTTTTTTGCTGCTCATCGTTTCAATGCAGATTGCGGGCTACGCCGTCGTACGAAACGCGATCGACCGCAATGCGCGCCACCACGGCCGGGAGGAGCTGGTGGTCGGAGAACGAGTGCTCAACCAGCTCCTCGAGGACGGCGGAATGCGCCTCACCGGCGCGGCTGAGAGGGCGGCCAACGACTATCTGCTGCGCGAAGCCTTGGCAACTCGCGACCCCGCCTCGATGATCGGCGCCCTGCGACGGCACCGCGAGCGGACGGGTGCCGAGGTGGCGATGCTCGTGGGTCCGGGCGGACAGGTGCTCGCCGACGCGACCCCGGCGGCCGGTCGACCGGCCGGGTGGACGACGCACCGGGTCCCCACATCGACACGCGGCGACCCCGTCCCGGGAGTCGGAGTTGTGGGCGAGTCGGCGGTTCAGTTCGTCGCGAGCCCGGTCCGCTCCAACGCACCGGGCGCCTGGGTCGTCCTCGGAGCTCGCTTGGATGCGCGCCTCCTCGCACATCTTTCGGCACTGACCTCGCTCGAAGTCTCGCTGGGCACCCGAGCATCGGACAGCCACTGGCGGGTCCTCGATGCGTCCGGGGACGCACACGTGCGCCGCGCGCGTCCGGCAGCGGGCGCAGGCTCGGCGTCATCACCCCTTTGGGACCCCGTCGCGCCGACCAACGGCGAATGGGAGAGCCAGGTCGTCGTGCTTCGGCGTGATCCGGCGCCGGAAATCGCATTCATGCTGGAGCGATCGGTAGCGAGAGCGACGGCGCCCTTCAACGGGTTGCAAGACACGCTTCTCGCAATCACCGTCGTCGGCCTGGTCCTGTCGGGAATTGGGAGCGTCTTGATCGCGCAACGCGTCACCCGGCCGCTGCGGGAGCTCGTCGCCGCAGCGCGTAGGATCGAACACGGCGACTATCGGCACACCGTCATGGTTCCTAGGGGGGATGAGGTGGGCGAGCTTGGGGCGGCGCTCGACCATATGCGCGATGCAATTGCGGCGCGGGAGCGCCGGATCAGCGATCTCGCGTACACCGATGCGCTCACCGGCCTACCCAACCGGGCCCTTTTCATGGACCGGCTCGGTCAAGCGGTGAGGACGGCCCGGCGCACCCACGGCCGGCTTGCGGTTCTCGCCATCGACCTGGACCGGTTCAAGGACGTCAACGATACGCTGGGTCATCCCATGGGGGATCTGCTGCTGCGTGAGGTAGCCGCCCGGCTCCGGCGCGCGCTCGAGCGCGGGACCGATACGGTGGCGCGTCTGGGCGGCGACGAGTTTGCGGTCCTGATTCCGCTGCAAGCGCTCGCCGGGGCACAAGTCGCGGCGCGCAAAGTCTCCGACGTCCTGTCCGAGTCACTCACGATCGAGGGCCATCTCATCGACCTCGGCGCGAGCACGGGAATCGCCGTATATCCGGAGCATGGGGAGGACGCCGACAGGCTGATGCGACACGCCGACATCGCCATGTATGCCGCAAAGCGCGCCGGCACGGGCCACGAGGCCTACCATGCACGACAGGACCAAAACAACCCCGGGCGGCTGTCGCTGCTGGGCGAGCTACGCCAGGCCGTTGACCAGGGCCAGCTGGCGCTGGTCTACCAACCCAAGCTCGCGCTCTCGGGCGCATCCGAACGGGCCGCCGAAGCGTTGCTTCGATGGAACCACCCGGAGCGGGGACTGATCTCCCCGGACAAGTTCGTGCCCTTTGCGGAGCAAACAGGCTACATCAAGGTCCTCACGCGCTGGGTGTTGGACGGCGCGTTCCGGCAATGCGCCGAGTGGCGCGCCCGCGGTCTGGAAATCGGGGTGTCCGTGAACGTCTCGGTGCGCGATCTGCACACCGCGGATTTCCTGCGCGGCGTGACCGACCTCCTGAAACGGCATGCGGTCGACGCGACGCGGATCTGTCTGGAGGTCACCGAAAGCGCCGTAATGGAGGATCCGTCGCACGCTCTGGAAGTGCTTCACCGGCTCCACGAGCTAGGCTTCCAGCTGGCGATCGACGATTTCGGCACCGGATACTCATCCCTCGCTTATCTGAAACGCCTGCCGGTGGACGAGCTCAAGATCGACAAATCTTTCGTGAGGGGCCTGGGGGGCGACGGCGACGATGCAGCGATCGTTCGCGCCACCATCGACCTCGCGCACGTCATGGGTCTCAGTGTCACCGCCGAAGGCGTTGAAGACGAAGCGGTGTTGGCGACGCTCCGGCGACTTGGCTGTGACCGCGCACAAGGCTACTTCATCAGCCCGCCGCTCAAGAGCGAGGAACTCGAGGAGTGGTTCAGGAACGCTCGCCCGAGCCGCCGCGCAGCGGTGAGGGTTCTCTAGCGCGCGTCGGAAGGACTGCCCGAGGATCCATTGCGCAGGCGTTCATCCTCGTCTCGCTTCCGTGGGTGCCTCCCGCGCCCCAGCCGCTCGTGCCGCCGCCCCGCTTGCGGATCACCACCTCGAGATACTCGCTCGGGATCACGAGCGTTTCATCGCGGGCGCGGTTGAACCGCCCCATGAGCGCCCCGAGCTCGCGCGCGAGCGCGTCCTGGCTGGCTGCGTTTAGCGCGGCGAACGCCTTATTGAGCGGCCCGTAATACGTCCTGAACACCTCGAGCCAGTGCGCAGCCGAGCGATAGCGAAAGACAAACTCCCGACACTGCGCGTCGATCTCTTCGGACGACGCGGCGAACAGCTCGGCCAGCCGCACCTGCGACCCCCACAGCGCAGGCGACTTGAGCCCGGGCGGTGGGGGCAGATACTCGCCGATCGCCCGGAACACCTGGCCGATGAAGCTCTCCGGCGTCCAGTTCGCGAGCCCGATCCTCCCGCCGGGGCGGCACACCCTCACCAGCTCGGCTGCCGCACGCTCCTGGTTCGGCGTGAACATCACGCCGAAGCTGGAGAGCACGACGTCAAAGGAGGCGTCGGGGAAAGGGAGGTGCTCGGCATCGGCTTCGCGGAACTCGATCTGGAGCCGATCCGCAGCCGCACGCTCGCGCGCGCGGTCGAGCAGCGCCGGCACGTAGTCCGTGGCGACCACCTCGCACCAGCGACGCGCCGCGGCGAGCGACGCGTTGCCGTTGCCCGCCGCGACGTCGAGCACGCGGCTCCCGGCTCGCAGATCGACCGCCTCGCACAGCGCTTCGCCGACGATCTGGAGCCGCGTCCCGATCACCGCGTAATCGCCGGCCGACCAGGCTGCCCGGTGGCGCGCCTTCACGGCATCGAGGTCGGGCGGCGCCAGCGCGGCCGTCGTCACGGCGTCGTCCCGCTCACGCCGCCGGGCGCACGTTCTGGTTCACCCGGAAGCGGTTGTCGGGGTCGTACTTGCGCTTGATCGATGCGAGCCGCGCGTAGTTGTCGCCGTAGGCCGCCTGCACGCGACCGTCGGCCTCGTCGTCCATCATGAAGTTGACGTAGACCCCCTCCAGGTTGAACGGATGGACAGCCTTCCAGTAGGCGCGCCCCCACCGCTTCAAGGCGTCGGCCTGCTTGGGGTCGGAGTCGATCGCGGCGATGACCATCGACCAGGTCGCGTCGCGTGTATTCCACGCAGTCGCGTCCGACGGGACGCGGCGGACCGCGCCGTCGATCGGGTAGAGGTGCATGAGCGAGAAATCGCTCGGCGCCTCGGCGGCCTGCGCGATGTGCGTGTCGATCGCCTCGTCCGGCAGGGACTTCACGAAGTCGCCCTTCCAGTACCACTGCAGACCTTTCGGAAAGAACGGGTCGAACAGCGCCTGCATGGCCGGGAACGGCATCGCCCCCATCCAGTTGAAGATCGGCGGCGGCAAGGGCTCCAGCAGTCGCGCCATCGCCTTCTCGCCCTCGGCCGCGGGACCGGCGTAGGCGGAGATGACGGCGCACGCGCGCTTGCCCCAGTAGTCCTTCGGGAATGGGTCCGTGGGCGGCACTGTCTTGAGGCCGACGAAGGTACCGAGCTCCTCGGGCGCGCCCGGCAGGAAATCGCGATACGCGCGCATCACGGCCTTGGCGTGCTTGGCCTCCCAGAAGATCGGGCCCGCGTAGACGTTGCCGACCGGATGCGCCTGGAACAGGAAGCTCGTCACGACGCCAAAGTTGCCGCCGCCGCCGCGCAGCGCCCAGAAGAGATCGGGGTGCTGGCTCTTGCTGGCCGTCACGAAACTGCCGTCGGCCAGAACGACATCCGCTTCGAGCAGGTTGTCGATCGTGAGGCCGTACTTGCGCGTGAGGTACCCGGTGCCGCCGCCGAGGGTGAGGCCCGCGACGCCGGTGGTCGAGACGATGCCGAAGGGCACCGCCAGTCCGAACGCGTGAGTGGCGTGGTCCACGTCGCCCGACGTGCAGCCGGCATCGACTCTTACCGTACGAGTCGCCGGATCCACGCGAACACCTTTCATCATCGAGAGGTCGATCACCAGGCCGTCGTTGCAGCTGCCTAGCCCGGGGCCATTGTGGCCACCGCCCCGGATCGCAATGAGGAGACCCTCGTCGCGGCCGAAGTTCACTGCGGCGATGACGTCGGCGGCGTCCACGCAGCGCGCGATGAGGCGCGGCCGTTTGTCGATCATGCCGTTGTAGAGCGCGCGGACGGCGTCGTAGTCGGCGTCGCCGGGCTGGACGAGCTTGCCGCGGAGGCTTGGTCTGCGAAAGACTGGATCGCTTGCTCGATGGCCATGGTGTCCCCTTGGTCATTTGGATTCATTGCGCGAGATCGGGCTTGGCGCGCTCGATCACTTTCTGCCCGACCCCGCGGCCGATGGCGAAGCCCGCATCGATGTCGCTCTTGAAATGGATCCCGGCCCACAGCCGGGTCGCGCCGAACTCCTCGCCCACCCGTTGGTAGTACGCCGCGTCCTGCGGGAACAGATAGGCCATCACCTGCGCCGGCGCCATCATGAAAGCCGCCGCGTTGGACGGATAGCTCGGGAAGTTCGGCGTCGCGATGACGGTGGTGATCGTCGGGTCGAACTGGATCGGCCGCGCGGTCCAGTACGCGTACTTCGCGTCCTGGCTCGCGATCGTGGCGTCATAGTGCGCGACCTGGACCAGGCTGTAGATGCGTGCCGCGCGCGGCGGGTTGGCATCGAGGCGCTGCTCGAAGACCTTGCGGCTCACCTCCCGACTCCAGACGATATGCGTGCCCGGCATCCCGTATGCCCCGAAGTTCCAGTAGTTCACGAGGCCGGTGGTCTGCGGCGTGCGCTTGAAGTTCTTCACTTCGGCGAGCTCGGCGGCCCGTTCGGACGAGTCGTACGCCGGGGGCGGGCCCGGTCGGAGCTCGCTCGGCGACGCGAGCACCCAGGTCTTGAAGGTCGCCTCCTCCACGAAGCCGGGGTTCGTCCCCTTCCAGAGCCCCGGCCCGGTCGGGATCGTGCCGGCCCATTTCTTCCCGTAGCCGTCGTTCTTCGCGTACTCGATCACTCGGGCCGCCACGGCGCGCCCGAGTTCGAGGCCCGCGGCCGCGTCGCTCGGATATTGCACGCCGGCCGCCACGCGCGACTGCGCCGCCTGTTCGGCGAGCTCGGCGAACCGCTGCGCGTCCTGCGGCCAGATGTAAGCGAGCACCGCGGACGCCGCGCCCGGCGGCGACCGCATGCTCGGCCGGGTAGGACGGGCTGCGCGGGGTCGCCACCGCCGTCGTCACGCCCGGTTCGGCCTCGCCGGGGCGTGCGCGGTTGTAGGCGTATTTGGCCTTCCAGGCCACCACGAGCGCGTCGTCGATCGCCACGCTCATGAGCGTGAACGCACGTGCACCCGGAACGCTGGTGGTGTTGTTGCGGGCGCTCGTCTCGATCGCGATCTCGTTCCAGCGATAAGCCGGGGAGCCGGCGTCCCAGTAGCGGATACGGTCGAGCGCGGCGGCATCGCGGCGAGCGGCGAGCGACTGCACCGTGGTGAGCTCCGCCGCCGTTGCCGATGCGCCCGGCGGCGCGGGCACGCGGGGCTCGGTCGCGGCGGTCACTACCCAGGGCTTCCATGCGCCGGCGCGGGGCTCGACCGGACCGGCCTGCATAGTCGACGGGCTGTTGGTCGCACAGGCGGCAACCGCGAGGACCGCCCCCGCGACGGCCGCCTTGCGAGCGGGTCCGCCGCCAAAGATCAGCTTCATGACACCCTCCATCGGGTTGTCGGACTTGCGCGCGGTGTCGTCCTCGGCGTCGCTGGGCCGGATGAGTTTGCCGCGGAGGCACGCCCTGAAGGATTGAATTGCTTGCTCGGTGGGCACGGTCAGTTCTTTCGCGGGTCGTCGGCGGGGTTCACGTAGGTGATGCCCCAGGGCCCGACGCCGTTGAGCTGAACGACGGTTTCCTCGCCCGTCCAGGCGAAATGGTTCGTCTTCGGCTGCATGATGGCGATGCTGCCCGCGCCCAGGGCCGTCGTCTGCTGTGGATCCAGCTTGTCGCCGGTGCCCATGTTGAACACCCCGGAGAGCACCGTGACGCGCTCGACCGCGGGATGCCAGTGCGCGGGGATCCGATAGTTGGCGGGAAACCGGAGGCGGAACGTGAAGGGCACGGCCTCGTTCAGCGGGCCTTCGATGACGGCGATCTTGGCGCCTGGCGGCAGCGAGGGCACGTCGGCCCACTTGAGTTGCCCGGGGGTGATCATCTGATGGGCGCCGTGCTGCGCCCAGACGGCGGGTGCGGCGAGCAGCGCGCCCGCGAGCAACAGAGACAGAACGAACGTTTTGCGGTTCATCGTGGAGTCCTCTCGTCGAGTGTCAACTTGGCTTGCCTTTCTCGCCGGTATGCGGCCGCCGGCCGAGCATTGCGAATCCAGTGTAGAAACACCGGCGCGGGAAAACATCGACAGGGCTGACCATTTCCGCTCGCCGGCCGGATCCGGCGTGGCCTAGTCAGGACTGACTATTGACCGCCACCGCGATTCGGTAGGACATTGCGGAGCAGGAATCGCCGCTCGACCAACCCGAGGGAGGTTGCAATGCCCCTGTTCGTGATCGAACGTCACTTCGCCGAGCAGCTCGATCTCACGCGCGAAGCCGCCGCCGCGGTGAAGCTGATCAACGACGACGTGGGCGTGAACTGGCTGTTCTCGTTCCTGAGCGCGGACAAGAAGAAGACCTACTGCCTGTACGAGGCGCCCAGCGCCGAGGCGATCCGCGAGTCGGCGCGGCGCGCGAACCTCCCGGCGGACGTGGTCGTCGAGGTGAGCGAGATCAGGCCGGAGGCATTCGCCTAGCCGGGCGTTCCCTTGATCGTCGCCCCGGCGGAAGCCGGGCCAGCAGCTGCGCTGACTCCGTCACTGGATGCCGGTTTTCGCCGGGATGACGAGTCAGTTATCGAGCAGCGCGTGCTGGACGGCGAACGCGGCCGCTTCCGTGCGGTTCGCGGTGTTGGTCTTGGTGAGAATGCTCCGCACGTGGTTGGCCACCGTGTTGTGGCTGACGAAGAGCCGCTCGGCGATCTCGCGGTTGCCCTTACCCGCGGCGACGAGCCGCAGGACTTCCACCTCGCGGCGGCTCAGCCCGGCCGGATAGTGGACCTTGCCCGGCGTAGACTCGGCCTCCCGCTGCAGCGCCGCAGCGCGCTCTGCAGAGCGTCTGCATGCCTAGTCTCCCGGCTCAGCCGCTAGCCGCTTCCTCGAGCAGCCCGATGGCGCGATCGTGGTCGTCCGGGCCCTTTCGCGTCGAGCAGCATCGCCGCGTACTGATACCGGGTGTGCGCGAGCCACGGCCGCCCGCCCTGCCGGGCGTTCATTTCGATGCGCGGCCTCGAAATGACGCTCGGCGGCCGGCCAGCGCTTCATCGTCGCCGCGAGCATGCCGAGATAGCGTGCTGCCGCACCGAAGCAGGCAACGTTGGGCGGCGCAACGATGTTCCGACCGTCACACGGCTCGAGCGCCGAGTACAACGTCAGCTGCGCGGTCGGCATCCTCCAGGAATACGCACACCTCGGCGAGATAGGCGATGCACGTCACCCAGAGGCCATCCTGCGGGACGGCGGCGAAGTCGTCCGCCGCGAGCACCTCGAACTCGGTCCGCGCCTGTTGCTGCAAAGCCGAGCTCGCTGTAGATGACCGCCAACCCCGGCCGCCAAGTCACCGCCTTCGACGTGGTCTGAACGAAATAGGCAACGAGCGGCGCCAGTTCCTTCATACGCCCCTGCTCGCGCCGCACGGCTGAACATCTGCATTCCGAAGACCCCCGCGGCATCCAGACCCGGCATCCGCTGACCGACCTCGAGCGCCTGCTTGCGCGAAGCTGCTCGCACTCCTCGAACCGGCCCTCGAACAACGCCAGCATGGCGCGCGACGAGACGCCGATGTACTGATAGAACGGCTGCCGCAGCTCGTCGACCCGCCGCATGTACGTCTCGAACTCCACCGCCCTCGCTTTCAGGTCGCCCAGCCTCCATCAGGTCGAACAGACGCCAGCTCTGCGCCTCGAGGAACCGCTCCCGGTCTCCGATCTGCTCGGGCGAGCCGGGTCGACCTCGAGCGTGGTGGCGAACCTGCGCCGCGAACTGCGCCGGCAGCCAGCCGCGCCGAGATCCACGGCCCGTAGCCCGGCGGCGAGCGTGGCGGGGTCGCCGAGCCGGCGCGCCATGGCCACCGCCCGCTCGTGCACCCGCTTCGCTTCGTCGAGCCCCGCCGCTGAAGATCAGCGCCCGCGTCAGCGAGCTCAGCACTTGCGCCCGAGGATGCTGTCCTCCTCGCCGAGGCCGGCGAGCGCGTCCCGCAAGAGGCGCGCGGCCGCGTCGCCGGGCATACCCGGGCGCCAGGTCGCCTCCTCGAAACGCCACCGCGGCGCGGGCGAGAGTCCGAGCGCGACACCGTGCGCCTTGGCGCTGGCGGCGGCCTGAAGGAGGATCTCTGCCGCTTGCAGGCTCTCACCTGCCTTGGTCTTGCGCTTCGCCCAGCGCGATGAGCAGCCGGCAGCGCAGCGTCGCGTCTCCGGCGCGCCCGCTGGCTTCGAGCGCCTGCAGGGCGAGCTGGTAGTAGCGCGCCGCCTCCTCGTAGGCGAACAGCGCATCGGCGCGCTCCGCGGCGCGGCTGCGCGTATTCCATCGCTTTCCCCGCATCGCCACCCGGCAGCGCGGCGCAGTAGTGGTGCGCGAGGGCGGAGAGGTGCGACATCGAGCTCGCGCCCGGTGAAGCGCCTCCAGCGTGGCGCCGATCCGGAGATGGAGCCGCGCGACGCCGAATCGCCGGGATCTCGTCGTAAAGCGTCTCGCGGATGAGCGCATGGCTGAACTGGTAGCTCCCGGGCTCGGCCGCCTGCTCGAGCACGGCCGCCGCGAGCGCCTCCTCGAGCGACGCTGAGGAGCTGATCCTCGGACACACCGTCAAGCAGGCCGCCGAGCACTTCCACGCTGAAAGTGCGCCCGACCGCGGCCGCGTTGGCGAGCACCGCGTTGCACTGGTTCGACAGGCGGTTAAGCCGCGTGCCGATCACTTCCTTGACCCCCTCGGGGATGCGGCGCAGCGCCATGCCTTCGCGCACCCTCGCGCGAGCTGCCGGCGAGGCCGGGTCGAGGACGCCTTCCTGGACCAGGAAGCGCGTGATCTCCGCGAGGAACAGCGGGTTGCCTTCGGTCTGGCTGTGCACCGACGCCAGTAGCTCGGGCGGCAGCGGCCGGCCGGTGGCGACCGCCATGAACCGGCTCGATTCGCCGAGGCTCAGGCCGGTCAGGCGCAGGCGCTGGAATCGCGGGGCGCGCGCGAGCGCCCCGAGTGTGTTGGACAGCGGATGCTGACGCGACAGCTCGATGTCGCGATAGGTGCCGAGCACCAGCAGCCGGCTCGCACCGACCTCCGGCGCGAGGAACTCGAGCAGGCGGAGCGACGGCGTGTCCGCCCAGTGCAAGTTGTCGAGGATCAGGAGATGCGGCGCCGCGGCGGCCGCCCGCTTCCAGAATCCGGCGATGGCGTCGAACAGGCGGAAGCGCGCCTGCGTGGCGTCGGCCGAGCGCGGCACCGGTGGGAGATCCGGTACGCGGCGCGCGAGCTCGGGGACGATCTCCGCGAGGTCGCCGCCGCCCCCGCCGACGAGCGTCCGCAGGCTGGCGTCGTCATGCGCCTCGGCGCAGGTGCGGATCACCTGCACCCAGGGCCAGTACGGCGGTGCCCCGGGCTCTTCGTAGCAGCGGCCCCACAGCACGCGCGTATCACGTTGCTCCGCGTAGCGCGCGATGACCTGCGCGGTGCGCGTCTTGCCGATGCCGGGTTCGCCGGCGAGCACCACGATCTGCCCTTCGCCGCCGAGCGTCTGCTCCAGGGCCGCGCCGAGCGCCGCGAGCTCGCGTTCGCGGCCGACGAACACTTCGCTTCCCCTCGCCGCGGGGCCAGGGGGCCGCACGGACTCCCCGGCGGCCGGGCGAAGCGGCGCACCGCAAGCGTCGCAGAACGACGCTTCGGCGCGGTTCTCCCGGGTGCACCTCGGACAAGCAGCCATAGTGACGACGACGCCGGCGCTTACGACCATCCAGGGCGGTGTTGCGGGTTCATCGACCGAGTCAAGCGCCACGGCAGGCATGCCCGGCCGCGACGCCGAGATGGCGGTCGAGGATCTCGGTCTCGCGCCCGAGCTCTGCCGGCGTTCCCCGGAACACGAACTGCCCGGACGAGATGACGTAGAGGTAGTCCGCCACCTCGAGCGCGAGCGCGAGATTCTGCTCGACCAGGAGGATAGCGTGCCCCTGCGCCCGGAGGCTCTTCATGATTTCGCCGACCTGCTGCACGAGGCGCGGCGCGAGGCCCTCCGAGGGCTCGTCCATCAGGATCAGGTCGGGATTCGCCATCAGCGCCCGGCCGATCGCGAGCATCTGCTGCTCGCCGCCGGAGAGCGCTCCCCCGAGATGCTCGATGCGCTCGCCGAGCTGCGGGAACTCGGCGAGCACTCCCGCCAGATCCCAGCGCCGCTGGCCGTCGCGCACCGCGCGCGCGCCGCGCCGCCCGGCGAGCGCGCTCGTCGGCAGCAGCAGGTTCTCCCGCACGGTGAGCGAGCGGAAGATCCGCCGTCCCTGCGGCACGATCGCCATGCCGTCCTGCGCGACCGCGTAAGCCGGCCGGCCGCGGAGCGAGCGTCCCTTGAACGTCACGTCGCCGTCGCGCGGCGGCGTGAGGCCGGCCACCGACCGGATCAGCGTGGTCTTGCCCATGCCGTTGCGGCCCAGGATCGCCACGATGCTCCCCTCGTGCAGGTCGAGGTCGATGCCTTGCAGCACGTAGCTGTCGCCGTAGTAGGTGTGGATCCCCCGCACCGCGAGCAGGGGCTCAGCAGTGATGGATTCAAACATGACCGAAGTACACCTCGCGCACCTCGGGGTCGCCCTGCACCTCGTCCGGCGATCCTTCGAGGATGACCTTGCCCCGATGCAGCACCGTTACGCGGTCGGCGAGGCCGAGCGCGACGTCCATGTCGTGCTCGATCATCACGAGCGTGATCTCGCGCGGCAGCCGCCCGATCGTCTGCGAGATCCGCTGCCGCTCGCTCGGCGAGAGGCCGGCGCAGGGCTCGTCGAGCAGGAGCACGCGCGGATTCGAGTTGAGCGCGAGCGCGAGCTCGAGCTGGCGGCGCTCGCCGTAGGAGAGCGTCCGCGCCGGCGCGTCCGCGCGGTGATCGAGGCCGACGCGCGCCAGCCCCTCCATCGCGTGCGCCCGGACCGCGCCGAACGCGCCGACCGGGCGGTGCAGCACCCACTTGCGGCGGTCGGTGCCGAGAGCCGCGAGGATCATGTTCTCGATCACGGCGAGGTCGGCGAAGACGTTCGAGATCTGGAACGTGCGGCTCATCCCGAGCGCGGTGCGGCGCGGCTCGGCGAGCCGGGTGATCTCGCGGCCGAAGAGCGCGACGCGCCCCGAGCTCGGCCGCAGCGTGCCGGTGATGCAGTGGAAGAGCGTCGTCTTGCCGGCGCCGTTGGGGCCGATCAGCACGCGGCGCTCGCCCGCCGCGACGGCGAAGCTCACGCCGTCGACCGCGCGCAGGCCGCCGAAATCCTTCGACAGGCCGCCGACCCGGATCGCGGCCTCGGTCATGCGGGCTCGACCCGAGCGCGGGCGAGGCGGGCGCGCACCCGGCCGGCGAGCCCCATGAGCCCCGCGGGTGCCCACAGCACGGTCGCGATGAACACGATTCCCATCACCGCCGCGTACAGCTCGAAGAAGCTGCTCACCCAGTTGCGCAGGCCGAGGATCAGCCCCGAACCGAGGAACGGCCCGATGATGGTGCCGCTGCCGCCGACGATCGCCATCAGGACTGCCTCGACCGAGATCGGGAAGGAGGCGGCGACCGGGTTGACGAAGCGGTTGTAGTAGACGTAGAGCACGCCGGCGAGGCTCGCGATCACGCCGGAGAGGACGAACGCGGCGTAGAGGTGCAGCCCGGTGCCGTAGCCGAGGCTCTTCATGCGCGATTCGCTCGCCTTGATCCCGCGCAGGCCGAGGCCGAACGGCGAGCGCACGAGCACTCGGTAGCCGAGTGCGCAGACCACGATCACCGTAAGCACGAAGTAGTAGTACTGGGTGTGCGAGGCGATCGCGAGCGGCCCGATGGCGGGGAAGGGCACGTTGGTGACGCCGTTGTCGCCGCCGGTGAACGAGGACCAGCGGTGCGCCACGCCCCAGACGACGTAGCCGAGGGCGAGCGTGACGAGGATGAAGTACACGCCGCGCGTGCGCACCGCGATACCGAAGACGACCGCGAGCAGGCTTCCGGCGAGAAGTCCCGCCGGCGCCGCGAGCGCGGTGGGCGCGCCGTAGCGCACCTGCAGGATCGCGACCGTGTACGCGGCCACGGCGAAGAACGATGCGTGACACAGCGAGAAGAGCCCGGCGTGGCCGAGCAGGAGATCGGTCGAGAGCGCGAGCAGGCCGAAGATCAGCATCTGCGTGGCGAGCCCCGTCCAGAACGGCCCGGCCGCGTACGGCAGGACGAGCACGGCGGCGAGCGCGACGAGCACCGCGACCGCGCGGGTGCGGTCCATCACGCGTCCTTGCCGGCGATGCCGCGCGGCCGGACGAGGAGCAAGAGCGCCATCGGGGCGAACAGCACGAAGTACGAGAACTCGGGCAGCAGCCAGCGCCCGTAAGCGTCGAGCAGGCCGACGACGAGCGCCCCGATCATCGCCCCGCCGAGGCTGCCGAGGCCGCCGACGATCACGACGACGAGCGCGTAGACCAGGATCTCCCACTCCGCGCCGGGGTAGAGCGTGAGGAAGGCGCCGCCCGCGACACCCGCCACGCCGGCGAGGAACGACGCGAGCGCCGAGACCATCACGAACAGTCGGTCGACGTTGATGCCGGTGGCGGCCACCTGCTCGCGGTCGTCCACGCCGGCCCGCACGACCGCGCCGATCTGGGTCTTCTTGTAGAGCACCCACAGCAGTGCGCCGACCGCAGCGCCGAGCAGGATCAGCACGAAGCGATAGGTCGGATAGACGAGCCCGCCGGGGAGCTCCATCGCGCCGCGCAAGGGCACCGGCACCGGCACCTTGAGGAAGTCGCCGCCCCAGATCCTGAGCGCCACGTCGCCGATGACGAACGCGACGCCGACCGTGAGCAGCACCTGGGCGAGATGGTTCTCGCCGGTGCGGCGGAGGAGGAACCGGTCGACGAGGTAGCCGAGAACGACCACCGCGAGCCCGCCGCCGAGGAGCGCGAGCGCGAAGCTGCCGGTCGCCCGGGCGACCGAGAGGCCGACGTAACCGCCGAGCAGGTAGTACGCGCCGTGCGCCATGTTCACGACGCGCATCAGCCCGAACGACAGCGTGAAGCCGCTCGCGAGCAGGAAGAGCAGCGCGGCGAGCGATACGCCGTTGATCGCCTGGAGGATGGCGCCGGTCATCGGGGTCGGCGCAAGCCGCTGGCGGAGGCGCAAACGAACGGCGCGGCCGCGCTTTAGCCGCGTTCGGCCGCGCCGGTTTGCCGCCCGCGAGCCGCTAGCGCTTGTACGGGCCGGCTTTGAGGAACTCTTCCGGCGCCCAGGTCCAGAACTGCGAGACCGCCGGATAGGTCTTGACCGGCACGTTTGTCAGCACCTCGCCGAGCACCGGGTCCTTGACCTTCTGGATCTTCGAGACGTACACGTTCTGGATCGGGTTGTCGTACGCGTCGAGCTTTAGCGGTCCGCGCGGCGCCTTCACCTGCACGGTGCGCATCGCCTTGAGGAACGCGGCGCGGTCCTCGACGTTGCCGTTGATCGAGTCGATCGCGGTCTTCGTCCACAGGCCGGACGTGAACGCGGACTCGGCGAACCACGACGGCAGCCGTTTGTACTTGCGCGCGAACGCCTCGGTGAACGCCTTGTTCTCGGGCGTGTCGATGCCCGCGGCGTAGGTGAGCGAGTTGCCGATCATGCCAACCGCACGATCGTCGAGCTGCGGCAGCACGTCCTGCTGCATCCAGTAGCCGCCGAAGATCTTCTGCTTCTTGTCCATCCCGAAGTTGAACCACGCCTCGAAGAGCCGCACGCGGTCGGCGCCGACGACGACCGCCGAGACGCCGTCCGAGCCGGCGGGGATGCCGGCGATCGTCGGGCCGTAGTCCTTGGTGCCGACCGGGTTCCAGATGATCTTCGCGACCTTGCCGCCGAGCGCGGTGTACGTCTTCACCGCGCCGAGCGTCACCTCGTGGCCGAACGTGTAGTCCTGGCCGATGAACGTCACGTTGCGCAAGCCCAGCTCCTTGTAAAGGTACTCGCCCCAGGGGTGTCCGATCTGGCTGGCCGAGATGTTGGTGCGCACGACGGTCGGCACGCGGTCCCACTTGGTCACGGTGTCCGCGCCGGCCGGGTCCATGACGAGCGGGATGCCCGTCTCCTTGCTCACCTGCGACACCGCCGGGCCTTCGTGCCCGCAGAGCGGGCCGACGAGGAAGTGCACCTTCTCCTGGAGGACGAGACGGCGCGCCTGGTTGAGCGCCTGGTCGGGGTTGCAGGTGGTATCGCCGACGATGACCTCGACCTTGCGCCCGCCGGCAGTGTGCTGCGCCTGGTCCCAGTAGAGCGTGAAGCCGTCCACCATGTCCTTGCCCGGTGAGGCGAGCGGGCCGGTGATCGGCGGCAGCAGCCCGATCCGGATCGGGCCGCTCTGCGCCTGCGCGGGAGCCGCTGCGACGAGGCCAGCCGCGGCGGCAAAGACGGCGAGCGAACGCACGGACGTGCGGATGGCGTGGGGACTCCTCGGCATGACGCTTCCTCCTTTGGTGGGCTCGTCGCGGCGCGCGCTGGAAGCGCGGCCGCTATCATCAGCTTTGATCACATCCTATACTTTCCGTCCGCTGCTGGATGCCGGCGCGCACCGACCGACGCCGTTTCACGGACGAGGACGATGGACGAAAACTTGCGATTCGGCGCGGGCGGCGACGCGCTGCGCAGCGAGGACGAACCCCTGCTCGCGGGACGCGGGCGCTTCACCGACGACCTCGCGCCGGCGGGCGCGGCGCAGGCCGCCTTCGTGCGGGCGCCGATCGCCCATGGCGTTCTCAAGTCGGTCGATATCGCGGCCGCTGCGAAGATGCCAGGCGTCGTCGCGATCTTCACCGGTGCCGATCTCGAGCGCGACGGGATCGGCGCGATCCCGCCTGCGGTGCTCCTCCCGGGTCGCGACGGCAAGCAGATGTTCGGCGCGTCGATGCCGGTTCTCGCGACCAAGCGCGTCCGCTACGTCGGCGAGCCGGTCGCGATCGTCGTCGCCGGGACGGCAGCGCAGGCGCAGGACGCGGCGGAGGCCGTCGCGCTCGAGCTCGACGAGCTCGCCGCCGTGTCGGACGTCGAGCGCGCGGCCGCGGCCGGTGCGCCGGCGATCTGGGACGAGGCGCCGGGCAACGTCTGCCTTGACTGGGAGGACGGCGACGCGCAGGCGGTGGAGGCCGCGTTCGCCAGTGCCGCGCACGTCGCGCGGGTGCGGCTCGTCGACACCCGGGTGGCGGTCGCCGCGATGGAGCCGCGCGCCGCGATCGGCGCCTGGGATGCCGCGTCGGGGCGCTACACGCTCACCGCCGGCACGCAGGGCGTTGCGCTGGTGCGGAAGATGCTGGCCGAGTCGGTGTTCAAGGTCCCGCCGCGCGAGATCCGCGTCCTGACGCACGACGTCGGCGGCGGCTTCGGCATGAAGGTGCAGGTGTACCCGGAGTACGCCGCCGTCCTCTACGCGGCACGCCGGGTCGAGCGGCCGGTGAAGTGGCGCGCCTCGCGCCTCGAGAGCTTCCTCGCCGACACGGCCGGCCGCGATGGCCTGCTCGAAGGCGAGCTCGCGCTCGGCGCCGACGGGAAGTTCCTCGCGCTGCGGGTGCGGATCGCCGTCGGCATCGGCGCCTACGCCTCGGCCTTCTCGGCCGTGATCGCCACCAACAACACCAAGAACTGTCTGTCCAGCGTCTACGTGATTCCGGCGATCCACATCGGCGTAAAGATGGTGCTCACGAACGCGATGCCGCTCGGGCCGTACCGCGGCGCCGGCCGGCCGGAAGCGATCTACCTCATCGAACGTCTCATCGAGGTCGCGTCGCGCGCGACCGGCATCGACCGCGTGACGTTGCGGCGGCGGAATCTGATCCCGCCGGCGGCGATGCCTTACAAGGCGCCGAACAGCCCGATCTACGACAGCGGCGAGTTCGAGGCCGTGCTCGATAAGGCACTCGCGCTTTCCGACTGGAACGGCTTCGCAGGGCGGCGCGCCGCGTCCGCGCGCGCGGGCAAGCTGCGGGGGCTCGGAGTCTGCTGCTTCCTCGAGGTGTCAGGCGGCAGCCCGCTGCAGGACACCGCGGACCTGCGCTTCGAAGCGGACGGCAAGGTCGCGCTCCGGCTCGGCGCGCAGGCGATGGGGCAGGGGCATCTCACGACCTTTCCTCCGGTGCTCGCGCAGCGGCTCGGCATCCCGGTGAGCGCGGTCCGGCTCGTGCAGGGCGACAGCGACGAGGTGCCCGGCGGCCTGCCCACGGTCGCATCGCGGTCGATGATGATGGCCGGCGGCTCGACGGTGACTGCCTGCGACCAGGCGATCGACAAGGGGCGGCGGATCGCGAGCCAACTCTTCGAGGCATCGTCCGCCGACATCGAGTTCGCGGGTGGGCAGTTTCGCGTGAGCGGCACCGACCGCGCGATTCCGATCCTCGAGCTCGCCGCGCGTGCGCGCGGTATCCCCGGCCTTCCGGAAGATCTCGCCGGCGGGCTCGACACGGTCGCGACCTTCCAGTCGCCGCAGATGAGCTTCCCGAACGGCTGCCACGTCTGCGAGGTCGAGATCGACCCGGAGACCGGCACCGTCGCGGTGGTCGGCTATGCGGCCGTCGACGATGTCGGGCGCATCGTGCATGCGACAATCGTGGAAGGGCAGATCCACGGCGGCGTGGCGCAGGGGCTCGGGCAGGTGCTCGGCGAGCGGATCGTGTACGGCGAGGACGGGCAACTCCTCACCGCGTCGTTCATGGACTACGCGGTGCCGCGCGCGGACGACCTGCCCGGCTTGCGGGTCGGCCACCACGTCGTGCCGTGCACCACCAATCCGCTCGGCGTGAAAGGCGCCGGGGAATCCGGCGTCGCCGGATCGCTCCCCGCGGGGATGAACGCGATTCTCGACGCGCTCGCCGAGCGCGGCGTGACGCACCTCGACCTGCCCGCGACGCCGCTGCGCGTCTGGTGCGCGCTGCAGAGGGGAAGCTGACCGCGTCGCCGTCCCCTACGCGCCGGCGCGTGTTTGCGGTCCTCGCCGCCGGCAGGCGGGAGCCGCTCGTCATCGTGCGCCCCGGCGGAGAAACCGCATCACGCGCCGATGGCGTGGCTCGCGTGGTGAGCCACCGCCCTGCCCATAATCTACCGGTGCATGGCCGTTCGAGCGCGCGTCCTGCCGAACTGCCGAGTGCGAACTGCCGAGTGCTCGAACTGCCGATCCTTCGATCCTTTATGGGAGAATAGCCATGGCCTCCGAAACCAACATCATCTCCATCATGGAAGACAACAAGTCCAAAGCCCTCAGCGCCGCGCTCGCCCAGATCGAGAAGCAGTTCGGCAAGGGCTCGATCATGCGCATGGACCAGCAGGCGGTGCCCGACGTGCAGGTCGTCTCGACCGGCTCGCTCGGGCTCGATCTCGCGCTCGGCGTCGGCGGCCTGCCGCGCGGGCGCGTGGTCGAGGTCTACGGCCCCGAGTCCTCGGGCAAGACGACGCTCACGCTGCAGGTGGTCGCCGAGATCCAGAAGGCGGGCGGCACGGCCGCCTTCATCGACGCCGAGAACGCGCTGGACCCGCAGTACGCGGCGAAGCTCGGCGTGCGCATCGAGGACCTCCTCATCTCCCAGCCCGACACCGGCGAGCAGGCGCTCGAGATCGCCGACATGCTGGTGCGCTCGGGCTCGGTCGACCTGATCGTCATCGACTCGGTCGCCGCGCTCGTGCCCAAGGCCGAGATCGAGGGCGAGATGGGCGATCAACTCCCCGGTCTGCAGGCGCGGCTCATGAGCCAGGCGCTGCGCAAGCTCACCGGCAACATCAAGCGCACCAACACGCTCGTCATCTTCATCAACCAGATCCGGATGAAGATCGGGGTCATGTTCGGCAACCCCGAGACCACGACCGGCGGTAACGCGCTCAAGTTCTACGCTTCGGTGCGGCTCGACATCCGTCGCATCGGCACGATCAAAAAGGCCGAGGAAGCGGTCGGCAACGAGACCCGGGTCAAGGTGGTCAAGAACAAGGTCGCGCCGCCGTTCCGCGAGGCGATCTTCGACATCCTCTACGGCGAGGGCATCTCCCGCGAAGGCGAGATCCTCGAGCTCGGCGTGACGCACGGCATCGTCGACAAGTCGGGCGCGTGGTTCGCCTACAAGAAGGATCGCATCGGCCAGGGCAAGGACAACTCCCGCGAGTACCTGAAGGAGCATCCCGAGCTCGCGGCCGAGATCGAGGCGAAGATCCGCGAGAAGGTCGGCATCGCGACCCCGGCCGCGGCGCCGGCGACGGCGGCGGCGGAGGCCTAGCGAAACCGGCTGGCGGTGAACCGCGGCAAGCCTTCCCTCCGCGAACGCGCCGTCGCCTACCTTGCGCGGCGCGAACACACCCGCAGCGAGCTCGCGCGCAAGCTCGCCCGTTACGCCGAGGATCCTGGCGAGATCCCGCCGCTCCTCGACTCTCTCGTGCGCGCGAAGCTCCTTTCCGAAGCGCGATACGCCGAGGTTCGCACGCACGCGCTCGCGCGGAAGTTCGGCGTCGCGCGGATCGAGCACGAGCTTCGATCCAAGGGTGTGGGCGGGGCCGCGGTCGCGCAGGCGACGCGGGACGCGCGCGCGACCGAGCTCGCGCGCGCGCGCGAGGCGCGGCGGCGAAAGTTCGGTGCGCCGCCGGGAGACGCGCTCGAGAAGGCGAAGCAGATGCGCTTTCTCCGCGCACGCGGGTTCTCGTTCGACGTGATCCGGCAGGTCGTCGGCGCGCCGGAGGAGGATTGAGATGCAGCGCGGCGGACTGCTGCCGGTCGTCGTGTTCCTCCTCGCGGCGGCGGGGGCGGTCTGGTATTTCCAGGACGAGATCCTGCGCTCGTTCGCGCCAGCCCCCGAGCTCACCCCCATTCCCGCCGTCGTCGCCGCGCCCGCGCGCTACGACGGCAAGCAGGTGACGGTGAAGGGCGTCGTCACCTCGACGAGCGACATCCGGCTCGCGACGGGGGCGGGATCGCGCTCGTACACGCTGAAGGAAGGCGCCGCCGAGCTGGTCGTCGTGCCGCAGGAGTCGCTGCCGACGCGCGGGCAGCAGCTCCTCGTCACCGGAATCGTCAGCCAGCCCCCCCGCGATAAGGGGCTCGCCCCGCGGCTCGCCGAGAGCCGCCGCAAGCCGGCACCCAAATCCTGAGTCAGTTCGTGAGCCTGCGCCGCTGCGTTTCGGCCGATCTCCCGCAGCTCCTCGCCGTCATCAACGACGCGGCGGAGGCCTATCGCGGCCACATCCCGGCCGACCGCTGGCACGAGCCGTACATGCCGGCGGACGAGCTCGAACGCGAGCTCGGGGCTGGTGTGACGTTCTGGGGTTGGGAGGACGAAGGCCGGCTGCTCGGCGTGATGGGGCTGCAGGACGTGCGCGACGTCGCGCTGATCCGTCACGCCTACGTCGCCACCGCCAAACGCGGGGCGGGTATAGGTGGAAGGTTGCTCGTCCACCTGCTCGCGCAGACCATCCGGCCGGTGCTGGTCGGCACCTGGGCCGCTGCGACATGGGCGGTCCGGTTCTACGAACGGCACGGGTTCCGGCTCGTCTCGCCGGCCGAGAAGGACCGGCTGCTGCGCGAGTACTGGACGATCGCCGAGCGGCAGATCGAGGTCTCGGTGGTGCTTGCGCTCCGCCTTCCGCCCGCCTGATAAGGGGGAGCGAATCGGAACGAAGCGACGGGGGGTTTTGCCGCGCTCCCAACCGCCCGCTCATCGCTCGCACCCCTTCAGGGGGGCACGCTTCGGGGCGGCACGCCGCACCGCCGTGGCGTAGACTCGCGCGCGTCGTACCCACCCGCAGGAGGACACCCGTGAAGCTCTACTGCCACCCCGCGTCGACCACCAGCCGGATCGTCATGCTGTGCGCCGCCGAGGAGAAGCTCGACGTCGAGCTTCAGACCGTCGACCTCTTCACTGGCGAGCACACGAAGCCGCCTTACTCCGCGCTGAACCCGAGCTGCCTGGTGCCGCTGCTCGAAGACGGCGACTTCCGCCTGACCGAGAGCTCGACGATCGTCAAGTATCTGGCCGAGAAAGCCGGCTCCCCATCCTACCCGAAGGACCTCCATCCGCGCGCGCGCGTCAACGAGATGATGGACTGGTTCAACACCAACCTCTATCGCGACTTCGCGTACGGGCTCGTCTACCCGCAGGCGTTTCCGGCGCACAAGCGGCGGAGCGACGAAGCGCAGGCCGCGACGCTCGACTGGGCCAAGGAGAGGTCGAAGGCGTGGTTCAAGGTCCTGGACGAGCACCTGATCGGGCCGAGGAAGACCTATCTGCTGGGCGATGCGATCACCGTTGCCGACTACCTCGGCGGGGAGATGGTCGGGCTGGGCGAGCTGATCCGCTGCAACTACTCGGCCTACCCCAACGTCGAGCGCTGGATGCGGAACATCAAAGCGCTCAAGAGCTGGCCCAAGGTGAACGAGGTCTTCTACGGCTTCGCGGGTTCGCTCAAGGACACGCCGTTCGTCGCGATATAGGTCCGGTCATGATCAAGGGACTGCACCACAACGCCTACCGCTGCCGCGACTCGGAGGAGACGCGCAGGTTCTACGAAGACTTCCTCGGCCTGCGGCTGGCCGGGACGCTCGAGATCGGCGAAACGAAATCGGGCCGCCGGACCTCGGCCCTGCATACGTTCTACGAGCTGGACGACGGCTCGTATCTCGCGTTCTTCGAGACCCCGGACATGCCGTTCGAGTTCAAGCCGCAGCACGATTTCGACCTGCACATCGCGCTCGAGGTCGAGCGGCCGGTGCTCGAGCCGATGATGGCGAAGGGTCGCGCGCTCGGCATCGAGGTGCGCGGGATCGCGGATCACGCCTTCATCGACTCGATCTACTTCCGCGATCCCAACGGCTACGTGATCGAGCTCACGGCGAAGCGCCCCGGGCACGATCGAGAGATGGATCCGGCGGCGAACGGGGCGCGCGCCAAGCTCGACCGCTGGCAAGCGGCAAAGCGCGCGACGGCGACCACACGGCTGACGCGCTCGACGGGGCACGGCCGGTGGCCGGGGAGGGCGCGGTCGAGGCCTGGCGCGAGGAGATGCGCGCGGCGCATCTCTATCGCGCCATAGCGAACGCCGAAGCCGGGACGCCGCGCGAGCCGCTCTTCCGCGGCCTTGCCGCCGACGCCGACGCCCGCGCCGCGAAGCGCGGCGGCACGGCCGCGCTCGCGCCGTTTCGCCCCCGACCTGCGTACGCGCTTGGTCGAGCGGCTCATCCGCCGCTTCGGCCCGCGCGCCACGCGCGGCATCCTCGCCACGATGAACCTGCGGGGACTCTCGGTCTACGACCAGCCCGATCTCCAGCCGCCGCAGCCGGCCACGCTGGAAGGGATGGCCGAGCGCCGGCGCGGTGTCGGCACCGGTGGCAACCTCCGTGCGGCGGTGTTCGGCGTGAACGACGGGCTCGTCTCCAACGCGAGCCTGATGCTCGGGGTGGCGGGCGCGTCCGACGACAGCTCGGCCGTCCTTCTCGCGGGCGCGGCAGGTCTCCTCGCCGGCGCGTTCTCCATGGCCGCGGGGGAGTACGTGTCGGTGACCTCGCAGCGCGAGATGTTCGAGCATCAGATCGCGCGCCAGCGCGCCGAGCTCCTCGCCTACCCGGCCGAGACGGTCCAGGAGCTGGCGCGCATCTTCGAAGGGCGCGGCCTCGAGCCGGACGAGGCTGCGGCGATCGCGGCGAGCACCGTCCCTGACGAGGCGCGCGCGCTCGACCTCCTCGCGCGCGACAAGCTGGGCTTGAACCCCGACGAGCTCGGCTCGCCATGGGGCGCGGCGCTGTCGTCGTTCTTCTCGTTCGCGGCCGGCGCGCTCGTACCGGTCGCGCCGTTCCTCGTTGCGAAGGGCAATACCGCGCTGATGGCGTCGATCGCGCTCGCCGCCTGTGCGCTGTTCGCGGTCGGCGCGACGATCAGCCTGTTCACCGGACGGAGCGCCGTCTACGACGGGTTGCGCATGCTGTGCATCGGCGGCGGAGCGGGCGCAGCCACTTATGCGATCGGCCGGCTGCTCGGCGTCGGCCTCGCCTAGAAGCCGCGGGCGGCGAGCCTCAACATGCTGGCGCTCCAAAGCCTCTTCGGCTTCTTCGCGCTCCACGCACTCGCGTGGCTCGTGTCCGAGCGCCGCGGCGCGGTCGCCTGGCGGCCGGTGATCGCGGGCATGGTGCTCACCGTCGCCCTCGCGGTCGTTTTCCTCAAGCTGCCGCTGTTCTCCGACGTCTTTCTGTGGCTCAACCGCGCGGTCGGCGCGATCGACGGCGCGACGCAGGCCGGCACTTCGTTCGTGTTCGGTTATCTCGGCGGCGGGCCCCTGCCGTTCGAGGAGAAGCCGCAGGTCTCCTCCTTCATCCTGGCCTTCCGTGCGCTCCCGCTGGTGCTGGTGATCAGCGCGCTCTCGGCGCTCTTCTACTACTGGCGCGTGCTGCCCTGGCTCGTGCGCGGCTTCTCGTGGGTTTTGGTGCGCGCGATGCGGCTGGGCGGCGCGGTGGGTTTGTCGGCCGCGGCCAACGTTTTCGTGGGCATGGTGGAAGCGCCGCTCGTCGTGCGGCCCTACATCGCGGCGATGAGCCGCTCGGAGCTGTTCGTGACCATGACCTGCGGCATGGCGACGATCGCGGGCACGGTCATGGTGCTCTACGCCACGTTCCTCGCGCGGACGGTGCCCGATGCCCTCGCGCACATCCTGATCGCTTCGATCATTGCCACGCCCGCGGCGATCGCGGTGGCGCTGCTGATGGTCCCGCCGGAGCCCGGCGAGGCCGCCGGCGGCACCGACGCGAAGCTCGTGCCGTCGGAGGCGACCGGGAGCATGGACGCGATCACCCGCGGGACGCTCGACGGCGTGCAGCTCCTGATCAACATCGTCGCCATGCTGCTCGTGTTCGTGGCGCTCGCGAATCTCGCCAACGCCGTGCTCTCGCTCCTGCCCGATGTCGCGGGCTCGGCCGTCACGCTGCAACGGCTGCTCGGACTGCTGATGGCGCCGCTCGCCTGGCTCACCGGCATCCCGTGGCCTGAGGCGCCGCTCGCGGGCCAGCTCCTCGGCACCAAGACGGTCCTCAACGAGTTCATCGCGTACCTGGATCTCGCCGCATTGCCGGAGGGCGCGCTGTCACCGCGCAGCCGGCTCGTCATGACCTACGCGCTCTGCGGCTTTGCCAACCTCGGCAGCCTCGGGATCATGATCGGCGGTCTCGCGACGATGGCGCCGGAGCGGCGGGGAGAAATCGTGCGGCTGGGAACCCGGACGCTCGTCTCGGGCACGCTTGCCACGCTGATTGCCGGCAGTGTGGTCGGCGTGATCTACTGAAGCCATGTCGGAGGCGCTGGATCTCGTCGCCGAGCACCTCGCCGACCCGGCGAGCGGCTGGAGCATCGGCACCTATGGCGTGCTCGCCGAGTTCGCGCGCGTGCCCGGCGAGCCGTGCGAGCGGAGCGAGCTGCAGATCGTCACTGCGCGCGGCGCGATCCGCGTCGCGGCCGACCCGGCGACGAGCGCGCTCGCCTACGAGGTGCTGAGCGCGGCGCCGATGTCCTGGCATCACGGCGTGCTGTTCACCCTGCCGGAGGCGGCAATGCCCGCGCGGCGCGTAATCACCGAGCTCGGAACCGACCGCGATGCGATCCGCGGCGACGACCGCGGCGCGGCGCTCTTCGATCTGGGCTTCGGCGCGGCGGCGTTCGCGTTCTGCGTGCGCACGGCGGAGCCCGGTCTGCTCGCCTGCCTTCGTCGCGCCGCGGGCAAGCCGCTGCTCGGCGCGGGGCAGGATGCCGCCGGCGCGATCGTCGCGGCGAGCCCGCACCGCGTCGCGTTCTCGCGCCTGGCTCGGATCGAGGTGTACCAGCGGATCGCGCCCGAGGGCGGCGCAACCCCGTCCGGACCGCACACGCACGTGCTGCCGCGCCTGCTCCGCCCGCAACTCGCGCACTCGGCGAACATCCGCGTACCCGCAGGTCGGGTGCCCGGTCTCACCCTCTACCCGCCGCACCCAGCCAAGGACGAGGGGGGCGTCGCGAAACCGTTCGCGCACGCGGAGCACGTGGCGTTCGAGTCGCTGCTCGCGCGCTTCGGCGATCCGGAGGCCTGCGCGGCGAAGGCGGCCGTGATCCGGGCCATCGAACGCGGCGATCCGCCCGGGCACGCGCCGACGACTCGCATCGCGCGGCAGGCCGCGCGCATCGCGCTCCGCCAGCTTCGGCTCGGGGGCGCGAGCGGAGCGGCGCTTGCGGCGTGGGGGCGCGCGCTCGAGCCGGCGGCGGTGCGCGCGGCCGCGTAGGCCCGGTGGGCGTTTGCTTCGCCGGAGGATTCCGGCGAAAATCCTGATTGTTCAACTATTTGCCCGCCATGAAGTCAAACGAGATCCGGACCCGTTTCCTGAAGTTCTTCGAAGAGCGCGGCCACGTCATCGTCGCCTCGTCCTCGCTCGTGCCGGCGAACGACCCGACGTTGCTCTTCACGAACTCGGGAATGGTGCAGTTCAAGGACACCTTCCTCGGCAAGGAGGCGCGCCCCTACAAGCGCGCGACCACCTCGCAGCGCTGCGTGCGCGCCGGCGGAAAGCACAACGACCTCGAGAACGTGGGCTACACCGCGCGCCATCACACGTTCTTCGAGATGCTCGGCAACTTCAGCTTCGGCGACTATTTCAAGCGCGACGCGATCCACTTCGCGTGGGCGCTGCTCACCGAGGTCTACAAGCTGCCGGCCGAACGGCTGTGGGTCACCGTCTATCACACCGACGACGAGGCACACCGCGTCTGGGCGAAGGAAATCGGCGTCCCCGAAAACCGCATCGCGCGCATCGGCGACAAGCCCGGGGGTACGCCGTTCCAGAGCGACAACTTCTGGCAGATGGGCGACACCGGGCCGTGCGGCCCGTGCTCCGAGATCTTCTACGACCACGGCCCGGAAGTGCCCGGCGGGCCGCCGGGGACGCAGGAGGCCGACGGCGATCGCTACATCGAGATCTGGAATCTCGTGTTCATGCAGTTCAATCGCGACGAGCACGGCAAGCTGAACCCGCTGCCCAAACCGTCGGTCGACACCGGCATGGGGCTCGAGCGGATCGCTGCGGTGCTGCAGGGGGTTCACTCCAACTACGAGATCGATCTCTTCCAGCACCTCATCAAGGCGGCGGCGCGCGAGACCGGCACCGATTACCTGTCGTCGAACTCGTTGAAGGTGATCGCCGATCACATCCGCGCGTGCTCGTTCCTGATCGTCGACGGGGTGATCCCGGGGAACGAGGGGCGCGGCTACGTGCTGCGCCGGATCATCCGCCGCGCGATCCGTCACGGCTACAAGCTCGGGCAGAAGCATCCGTTCTTCCATCGCCTCGTCGACGACCTGGCGCAAGTGATGGGCGATGCGTACCCCGAGCTGCCGCGGATGGTCGACAGGGTGCGGCAGGTGCTGAAGACCGAGGAGGACCGCTTCGCCGAAACGCTCGAGAACGGCATGAAAGTGCTGGAGGTCGCCCTCACCCGCGAAGACAAGATGCTCGACGGCGAGACGGTGTTCCAGCTCTACGACACGTTCGGTTTCCCGGTCGACCTCACCGCCGATATCGCGCGCGAGCGCGGCGTCCGCGTCGACTACGCAGGATTCGAGGCGGCGATGGAGCGGCAGCGCGCGCGTGCGCGCGCCGCGTCGCGGTTCAAGATGGACGCCGGCGTCGACTACGCGGGCAAGGCGACCGAGTTCCACGGCTACGACACGCTCGCGCTCGAAGGCACGGTCGAGGCGATCTACGTGGAGGGCACGCCGGTCGGCGAGATCGGCGCCGGCGACGCGGCGGTGGTGGTGCTCGACCGCACGCCGTTCTACGCCGAGTCGGGCGGCCAGGTGGGCGACAAGGGCGAGCTCGCCGGCGCGACCGGCACGTTCGCGGTCGACGATACGCAATCGATCCAGCCCGAGGTGGTGGGCCATAAGGGCACGCTCAAGACCGGGAAACTCCGTGTCGGCGACAGGGTGCTCGCGGGAGTGGACGGCATCGCGCGCGCGCGCGCAGCGTGGAACCACTCGGCGACCCACTTGATGCACTCGGCGCTGCGGCGCGTGCTGGGTCCCCACGTCCAGCAGCGGGGCTCGCTCGTCGATCCGTCCAGAACCCGCTTCGATTTCTCGCACAACGAGCCGATGACCGACGGCCAGATTCGCGAGGTCGAGTCGCTGGTCAACCGCGAGATCCGCCGCAACCACGAGGTGAGCGCGCGCATCCTGAAGTACGACGACGCGATCAAGGCCGGCGCGATGGCGCTCTTCGGCGAGAAGTACGGCGACGAGGTGCGAGTCCTCGGCATGGGCGAGTTCTCGACCGAGCTCTGCGGCGGCACGCACGTCCGGCGCACCGGCGACATCGGGCTCTTCAAGATCGTCGCCGAGTCGGGCGTCGCCGCCGGCATTCGGCGCGTGGAGGCGGTGACCGGCGACGGCGCGCTCGCGTGGGTGCAGGACCGCGAGGCCAAGCTTGCCGAGGCCGCGGCCGCCCTCAGGACGAATCCGGACGAGGTCGCGCAGAAGATCGCGCAGATGCAGGACTCGGTGCGCGCGCTCGAGCGCGAGCTCGGCCGGCTCAAGTCGAAGGTCGCCTCGTCGCAAGGCGACGAGCTCGCCGACCGCGCGCAGGAGGTGAAGGGCGTCAAAGTGCTCGCCGCCTCGCTCGACGGGGCGGACGCGAAGACGCTCCGCGAGACGCTCGACAAGCTCAAGGACCGGCTGCGCTCGGCGGCGATCGTGCTCGCAGCGGCCGACGGGTCGAAGGTGAGCCTGGTCGCCGGCGTGACCAGCGATCTCACCGCCAAGGTGAAGGCGGGCGATCTCGTCAACTTCGTCGCCCAGCAGGTGGGCGGCAAGGGCGGCGGGCGTGCCGACATGGCACAGGCCGGGGGGACCGACTCTTCCAAGCTGCCCGCGGCGCTCGGCTCCGTCACCGACTGGGTCGCGCAGCGGCTGCAATGAAAGGGCGCGGGCTCACCGCGCGCCGACCGGGTTGACGGACCTCGCCCGTCCCTGCTCGGGCAAGCTCGAGGCGGTGAGCGAGCTCGAGCGCGAGCTCCGCAGCGACCGTTTCGTCCTGACCGCCGAGCTTTCGCCGCCGGTTTCGACCGATCCATCCGCGTTCATCGCCGCCGCGCAAACCCTCCGCGGCCTCGCCACCGCGGTCAACGTCACCGACGGCGCAGCCGCAAAGGCGCATCTCTCCAGCCTCGCCGCAGCGCACTTCCTGGCGCGCGAAGGGGTCGAGCCGATCCTCCAGATGACCTGCCGGGACCGAAACCGGATCGCGCTGCAGGGCGATCTCCTTGGCGCGGTCGCGCTCGGCATCCGCAACGTCCTCGTCCTCCGCGGCGACGATCCGTCGGCCGGCGATCAGCCGGAGGCGAAGCCGGTGTTCGACGTCGGCACGACCGCGGTGCTGTCCATGGCGCACCGGATGCGGACCGAGCGCCGGCTCCCGTCAGGTGTCGCGATCGAAGGCGCGGTGCCCCTTTTGCTCGGCGCCGCGGACACTCCGATCGAACCACCTAGGGGCTGGCATCCCGACGGGCTGATCGCGAAGGCGGACGCCGGCGCGGACTTCGTCCAGACGCAGTTCTGCATGGACCCCGGCGTCGCCCGGCGCTACGCGGCGCGGCTCCTCGAGCTCGGCGTCGCGCAGCGCCTGCCGATCCTCATCGGCGTGGCGCCGATCCCATCGGCGCGCTCGGCGCGGTGGATGCGGGAGAAGCTCTACGGCACGCTGATACCGGATGCGATCGTCGAGCGCCTCGAGCGCGCGGGTGATCCGCGCCGCGAGGGCCGTGAGATCTGCGTGGAGGTCATCCGCGAGCTGGCCGCCATCCCCGGGATCGCGGGTGCGCACGTGATGGCGCCGCGCGATCACGCGGCGCTCGCCGAGGTGCTCGCGGCCGCCGGCGTCGCAGGGCGGCAGCGCGCGCCGGCGGGCCATTGAGAATGGCGGCCGCTTTAGCGGCGATTCTCCCGAATTCGAACAGCGCCTGGGGGGCGTGCTTCAGTAGCGAGCGCGTCCAGAGCGGTCACGGATCCAGCGCCGGCTCACCCGGCGGCCGGCGGCGGAAGCGCGCGTAGCCCCACCAGTACTGCGCCGGGAACATTCGGATGCACGCCTCCAGCCCGCGGTTGAGCGCCGTCGCCGCCCGCGTCTCGTCGGCGTCGGCGATCTCGGCCGGCGCTGCGACGATGTGGAGGATGAAGCCGCGGGCCCAGCCGAGCCGCTCGATGAACACGTAGAAGAGCCGCGCGCCGGTGCGGCGCGCGAGCCGCGAGGCGAGCACCGGAGTGTGCGCGACGACGCCGAAGAAAGGGGCGAACACGCCGCTGCCCTCCGGCGGATCCTGGTCGGGCAGCATGCCCACTGTCTCGCCGCGCCGGAGCGTCTCGAGCAGGATGCGTACGCCGCCGCGATCGCTCGGGACCAGCGTCGCGCCGAAGCGCTCGCGCCCGGACTTCATCACGGCATCCCACTCGTTCTTCTGCAGTCGGTACATCGACGTGCACGCATGCCGCCGCGAATACTCGAGCCCGGCGAGCTCCCACGAGCCGAGATGCGGCGAGGCGATGATCACGCCCTTTCCCGCCGCGAGCGCCCGCTTCAGCGCGTCCTCGCCGCGCACCTCGGCCACCAGCCGCTCGACCCGCGACGCCGGTCCCGACCAGAGGATGGGGAGCTCGGCGAGCGTCTTGCCGGATTCGATCGTTGCGCGCCACACGAGCCGTTCGCGCGCCACCGTCCCGAGCTCGGGCAGGCAGCGCGCAATGTGCAAGCGCGTGCGGCGCGTGAACTTGTTCGGCACCAGCCAGACGAGCGCGCCGATCGCGGCACCGAACGCGTGCGCCGCGGCGAGCGGCAGGCGGGCGGCGCGGGCGTAGAGAAATTGCAGCAAGGCGATTGGACCGGGGTCGATGCGGCGGCGCCGATGATAGCGTGCGCCGCGGCGCGCGCCGTTCGCGGCAGGCCGAGCACGCTGGTATAGTCCGCGCGTCGCGAATGCGCGGCGCCCGGAACTGGAGAAATCACCGTGACGAACGCTGGTCTTGCCTTCCGCATCTTCCTCGCGGCGACGGCGGCAATCGCTGCCGGCGCGGCGCACGCGCAAGTCGCGAAGCCGATCGAGGCGACGACGCCGGCCGGCGAGAAGATCCTGCTCTATCCCGACGGGCGCTGGGAGTACGCCGATCCTGCCAAGCGTGCCGACTCGCCGCAGCCCGTCGCGCCGGCCGCCGCCGCGGCGACCGGGAGTGCGGCCGCGAACCCGATCGCCGCTGCCGCCGCGGGCCGCTGCCCGCCCGAAGCGCAAGGCCATCTCTTCTATATCGGACGCTGCGTCATGCCCGGCGACAAGGAGTACAACCGCGGCAGCCTCAGCGGTAAAGGACGCTGACGGCGGGGCGCCCACGTCATGCGAGTCGTCGCTATCGTCCTCGGCGTGCTCGTCCTCGTCGCCGGCTACTTCTGGGTCGCGCTGAGCTGGAACTATTCGACCGGCGAGCGCGCCGGCTGGGTGCAGAAGTTCTCGAAGAAGGGCTGGCTGTGCAAGACCTGGGAAGGCGAGATGGCGATGGTATCGATGCCCGGCACCTCGGCGGAGAAGTTTTTGTTCACGGTGTGGGACGACGCGGTCGCCGACCAGATCAACCAGGTGATGGGGAAACGCGTGTCGCTGCACTACGCGGAGAAAGTGGGGTTGCCGACCTCGTGCTTCGGCGAGACGCGCCATTTCGTCACCGGCGTCCTGCGGGTCGAGGAGATTCCGCTCGCGCCGGGCATCGTCGTGCCGACGCCGACCCCGCCCCCGGCGGTTGCGCCTGCCGCGCCGGCGAAATAGGGCGCGCCGGGTCTAGAAGGAGATAGCGTGTTAAAGCCGATCGTCGTCCTGCTCGCGCTGTTCGCCGTCGCCGCGCCCGTCGCCGCGGCCGACATCCTCATCCTGAGCGGGGGCGCGGCGCAGTCCCCGCTCAAGGCGGCCCTGCCGGCGTTCGAGAGCAGCTCCGGCCACCGCGTCGTCATCGCGTTCGCGCCCGCAGGCGAGATCGCGAAAAGAGTCGCGTCGGGCGAGGTCTTCGACCTCTTGATCATGCCGGCGGAGAACGTCGAGGCTTACGAAAAGCAGGGCAAGGTCGTCCCCGGTAGCCGCGCGCCACTCGGCAAGGTCGGAATCGGTGTCGCGGTCAACGAGCGTGCGCCGGCGCCGGATGTCTCGACGCCGGAGGCCCTCAAGCGGGCGCTGCTCGCGGCGAAGTCGGTCGTCTATATCGATCCCGCTCGCGGCACGAGCGGCAAGCATTTCGCGGGCGTGCTCGAACAGCTCGGGATCGCGCAGGAGGTGAACGCGAAGGCGAAGCTCGGCTCGGGCGGCTACGTCGTCGAGCCGGTCGGCCGCGGCGAGATCGAGCTCGGCGTGCACCAGATCACCGAGATTCTGCCGGTGCCGGGCGTGAAGCTGGTCGGCCCGCTGCCGCCCGCGCTGCAGAAGTGGACGACCTATACCGCGGTCGCGATGCCGGGCGCGAAGTCGCCGGAAGCCGCGCGTGCGCTGGTCGCTTACCTCACGAGCGCCGAAGCGCGCGCGCTCTTCGAGCCGAAGGGTTTCTCGGCGCCCTAGAACCCGATCCGGGACTTGCGCGCGCTCCGGCCCTCCGGCAGGTCGGCGACCTCGATCTCGTCGCGTCCTGCGAGCTTGGCGTTGCCGAACGCGGCGAGGATCGTCCGGCGCATCTCGCGCGGGCCACCTGCCGCGAGCTTCTCGAGCACGTCGGGCGCGGCTTGCTCCGGGAACTGCCGGCCCCAGTCGTGGGCGTTGCGGATCTCGGCGTAGATCGCCTGCGCGATCTTCAGCGCGCCGGCGTGATCCGGCGGCTCGATCTCGTAGACGTTCAGCCGGTTCAGGATCGGGTCCGGGATGCGCGCCGCGTCGTTCGCGGTGGCGACCCAGAACACGCTGGAGGCGTCGATCGGAAGCTCGACGAACTCGTCGATGAACTCGCGCGCGGTGTCGATCTCGAGCAGCGAGTAGAGCGCCCCGAGGGGGTCGTATTGCGAGTCGCCGGTCGCCTTGTCGATCTCGTCCACGCACAGGAGCGGGTTGGCGTACTGGCCGTTGAGAAAGGTCTCGAAGACCTTGCCCGGCTTGGCGTTCTTCCATTGCGACGACGAGCCCGACAGGATCCAGCCGGCGGTGAGCGAGCTCATCGACACGAAGCCGAACCCGGTGGAGAGGAGCCCCGAGATCCGGCGCGCGAAGTGCGTCTTGCCTATTCCCGGTGCGCCGAGGAGCAGCATCGGTGCGAGCTCCAGGGGATCGGAGGAGGAGGCGCAGAGCGCGATCTGCTTCTTCACGTCGTCGAGCACCGCGGCGAAGTTCGGCAGCTCGTCGTAGAGGTGCGCCATCGCGGGCACGCCGGCGGGCTTGACGGTGAGCCGCGTGCCCCCGGCCTTGAGCATCTTCTCGTAGGTCGCTTTCAGCGCGTCGCTCGTGCCGGCAGGGAGCTCCGCGAGCGTGCGGTCGACGACGTCCACGTCGTAAATCTCCTTGAACCCCCCGATCGGGATGCTCACGGCTGGCCGCGTCACCGCGGGCAGGTTGGTCGTCGCCGGCATGTCGTGCACCTCCGCGGTTAAGGAAGCGTTTCGTTCACGCGCTTCGTGCCCAAACTAGCATGCGCCCTCTGCGCCGATCAATCCCCAATAAGCATGAAACGCGCCTAGGCCGTTCGGCGTGCACTGGAACGATCCCTCTTTTCGGCGACCGCCGCCTTCGGCATGACAAAGTTCGCGCTCTAACGCGCTGGCAGCCGGGAAGCTCGTCTGCCAGCCGCGGGCTTGCCACGCCCGGGGCGGTCATGCTTGAATCCGTACCGGACGGATCCCACGATGCACCGCGTTTTCGCTTACCGGTTCTTTTTCTTCTTTTCCCGACCGCTGGCGGAGGGAATCGGTTAGCTCTACCGACACGATCCGAACCGCCAGCGCCGCAGGGCCTGGCGGTTTTTTGTTTCTGGGAGTTACTGCAATGACCGCGAACGCCGATACGACCGCCGACCCTTTCCCCGCCCGCGTGCCTGCCGACCGCACCTCGCTCACCGACGACGAGCGCATTGGCAACATCGTTCCGCTGCCGCCACCCGAGCACCTGATCCGGTTCTTCCCCATCCAGGGAACGCCGATCGAGAAGCTGATCGCCGACACGCGCCGGAGCATCAAAGAGATCCTGCACGGGCGCTCCGACCGCCTCCTGGTCATCATCGGGCCGTGCTCGATCCACGATCCAGCGGCCGCGGTCGAGTACGCCGGCCGGCTCGCCAACGTGCGCCGGCTCCTCGCCGACGACCTCGAGATCGTGATGCGAGTGTACTTCGAGAAGCCGCGCACGACGGTCGGCTGGAAGGGGCTGATCAACGATCCGTACCTGAACGGCAGCTTCCGCATCAATGAGGGGCTGCGCGTCGCTCGCGACCTGCTCGTGCGCATCAATCAGGCCGGCGTGCCGGCGGGCTCCGAATTCCTCGACGTGATCTCGCCGCAGTACATCGGCGACCTCATCAGCTGGGGCGCGATCGGCGCGCGCACCACGGAGAGCCAGGTGCACCGCGAGCTCGCATCGGGGCTGTCGGCACCGGTCGGCTTCAAGAACGGCACCGACGGCAACGTCAGAATCGCCGTCGACGCTATCCTGGCGGCGCAGCAGCGCCACCATTTCCTATCGGTGCACAAGAACGGCCAGGTGGCGATCGTCGAAACCCGCGGCAACCCCGACTGCCACATCATCCTCCGCGGCGGGAGAGAGCCCAACTACGACGCCGCGTCGGTCGCAGAGGCCTGCAACGCGCTCGCGCAAGCGGGAGTCAACGAGCGCCTGATGGTCGACTGCTCGCACGCCAACAGCCGCAAGGACTACCGGCGGCAGATCGAGGTCGGCGCCGATATCGCCGCCCAGCTCGCGACCGGCGAGCGGCGCATCGCCGGAGTGATGATCGAGTCGCACTTGAAGGAAGGCCGGCAGGATCTCGTACCGGACCAGCCGATCGCGTACGGCCAGAGCATCACCGACGCGTGCATCGGCTGGGAGGCGTCGGTGCCGCTGCTCGAGACCCTCGCCGACGGCGTGCGCCGGCGGCGCGCGGGTGATCGCCGCCGGCCGGGCGAGCGCGCGGAGACCGCGGAGCGCCGCCGTTGATCGCGACGGCGTCGGACGCCCGGCGCTGGTTCTGGGCGGCCGTCGCCGCAACGCTCGGCCTGCGGTGGTGGCTTGCGTGGTGGGTGCCGATCACCGGCGACGAGGCGTACTTCATCTACTGGGGGGAAGCGCCCGATTTCGGCTTCTACGACCATCCCCCGATGGTCGGCTGGCTGCTCGCCGCACTGCTTCGGGTCTCGCACTCGCAAGTCTGGCTACGTCTGCCGGCGATCCTGCTGCCGGCGGTGATCGCGGTCGCGATGTCGGCGACGGTGCGCGTGCTCGCTCGCCGCCGGCCGGATGCCGAGGCGCTCGGGTACCTGGCTGGCCTCGCGTGGCTCCTCGTGCCGGTCCAGGTGTTCAACATCGCGATCACGACCGACACGCCGCTCGTCTTCTTCGCGTTCCTCTCGATCGTCGCGTACGCCGTCGCGGTCGAGCGCCGGTCGATCACGCTGTGTGCCGCGGCCGGGATGGCGCTCGGCCTCGCCTTTCTGTCGAAGTACTTTGCGGTGCTCCTCGGCCTCGCGTACCTCGTTTATGTCGTCGCGGCGCGCCGCGGGACCCGCGGCTGGGTGGAGCTCGCGGTCGTGGTCGCCGCCGCGCTGCCGTTCGGGCTGCTCAATCTCGCCTGGAACTACGAGCACTGCTGGGCCAACTTGATGTTCAACGTCTACAACCGGCACGAAGGGGCCGGATTCGTCTGGTACCGACCGTTCGTGTTTCTCGCGGTGCTCGCGTACGTCGCGGGCCCGCTGCTGCTGTTCGACGTGGTGCGCTACCGCGAACTGGTGCGCGGCGCGGCGCGCGATCCCGCGGTGGCGCTGCTCGTCGCGTGCGCCGCCGTGCCGATCGCCGCCTTCTTCGTCCTCTCGGCGGTAAGGAGCGTGGGGCTGCACTGGCTGTTCGCGTTCATGCCGCCGCTCTTCATGGCTGCCGGGCTCTCGCTCGGACCACGACCGCTCGCGCAATCGGCGAAGTTCGTCGCGGCGTTCTCGGCGCTGCATCTCGTGGTCGTGATCGTCGCCGCGTCGCTTCCGCTCGAAACCTTTCAGCGGTTGCGCAAGTACGACAGCGTAGTGATGGCGTTCCGGGGCGACGAGCTGCTCGCGGCGCTCAAGCCGTTCGAAGGGAAGTACGTCTTTGCCGCCAACGGCTATTCGCCGGCGGTGTTGCTCTCGTACGCTGCCGCCGAGGCGGGCTTCGTCGCGCAGCGGGGCGCGGCGGGTCACCCGCGCGAGGCGTGGCGCACGCACTATTTCCACGTGTTCGGCCCGGCGTCGGCGCACGCGCGCCACGACGACATTCTCACCGACTTCCGGCGGCTCGACGGGCAGGATATCCTGATCGTGCGGAAGAGCCCGGCGGACGAGGCGGAGTACCGTCCATACTTCCGGGCACTCGCGTTCCGCGAGATCGAAGTCCGCGGCGCGCCGTTCTATCTCGTGCTCGGCGAGGACTTCGACTATGCGGCCTACCGCGACGGCGTCCTCGCGGGCGCGCGCGACCGTTACTATCGGATACCGGCCCACCTGCCCTTGGGTGGCTGCTACTTCTGCGAGCGCTACTGGCCGAACGCCCCATGTCCGGCACGCTAGCCCATTGGGTTCGACTCGGGCGGCCGCACCAATGGGTCAAGAACGGCTTCGTGCTCGTCGGCTGGCTCTTCGGTCACGGCTGGACCGATCCCGCCCTGACCCTGCAGGCGGCCCTCGTCTTCGCCGCGTTCTGTCTCGTGTCGAGCGCGGTGTACGCGCTGAACGACGTGATCGATCGCGATGCCGATCGGACTCACCCGCGCAAGCGCAACCGGCCGGTGGCGAGCGGCGCGATCGGCGCCGGCCCCGCACTCGCGTTCGCCGCCGTGCTCGCGGTGGCGGGCCTCGCGCTCGCCGCGCGCGTCTCGAGCACCGCGGCGGCGATCGCCGGCGGCTATATCGCGCTCAACATCGCCTACAGCCTCGGCCTGAAGCACGTTCCGATCCTCGACGTGTTCCTGATCGCCGCCGGGTTCATGTTGCGAATCCTCGCCGGCACCCTCGGGATCGGCATCGCGCCGTCGCATTGGCTGCTCGTGTGCGGCCTGATGGTGACGGTGTTTCTCGGGTTCACGAAGCGGCGTGCCGAGCTGATCGCGCTCGACGGGGCCGGCGGGGGGCACCGGCCGGTGCTCGACGAGTACACCCCCGAGCTCCTCGACAAGATGATCTCGATCAGCGCCGCGAGCGTGATCGCCGCGTACGCGCTGTACACCGTCGACGACGCGACCGTGCGGCTGCACGGCACCGACAAGCTGCTGTGGACGTTGCCGTTCGTGCTCTACGGAGTGTTCCGCTACATCTACCTGCTGCACCGGCGCGGCGGCGGCGGCGACCCGGCCTGGGATCTGCTGCACGACCGCCATCTGGCGGGCGCAGCCGCCGGGTGGCTCGCAGCGACCGTCTACTTGTTGGCGTGAACCGGCCGTCGGCCGGCGCGCGCCCCGTCGTAGCGCATAATCCCCGGGACCCAGCCGTCTCATACCCCGGGGGTCCCGACGATGGACTCAGTCGACACCCAACGCCTGCCGCAGCTCGAGCACGTCGGTGACGCGACTCCGTTCGCGACGAAGATGCACGCAATGGTCGGCGGGTCGCCGCTCTTCGAGCAGTTCAGCCTGGCCGAGACCCGGCTGATGGGCCACTTCATGCAGGTGTACCGCGCGACGGCAGGCCAGGAGATCATCCGGGAGGGCGAGGCGGGCGACTTCATGATGGCCGTGGTGGAGGGCCGGATCGAAGTGTTCAAGCAGGATCGCTGGAACGCCCCCCGCCTGATCGCGGTCGTCGACGAGGGGAAGACGCTCGGCGAGATGTCGATGATCGACGGCGAGCCGCGGTTCGCCACGTGCGTCGCGGTCGAGCCGACGCTGGTCGCGGTCCTCACCGCCGATCACCTGGCGCGCATCATCCTCGAGCAGCCCATTCTCGGCGCCAAGATCCTGATGCAGCTCGCGCTCATGCTCTCGCAGCGGCTGCGCCACACCAGCTCCCGGCTGGTCGAGTACCTCGACCGCCAGCGGGAGCTGAACGAGCAGATCCAGGGGCCGACGTTCGTTTAGCGCACGGGAGGAGGACCCGGCGGCGGCGGGCGGGACCTCGTCAGGGAACTGTCAGGCTCCGACGTCGGAGCGTATCCCCGCCCGGGAACGGCTTGACTTGCCGCGCGGTGTGGCAGAATAGTCGCCACCCCGACTGAGGAGGAGGGTCCCGATGAAAATAACGGCACCGAAGAATTTCTGGGCCGGCCTGATGTTCATCGCGTTCGGCATCGGGTTTGCGCTGATCGCCAGGAACTACCAGATGGGCACCTCGGTGCGGATGGGCCCGGCCTACTTTCCGACCGTGCTCGGGGCCATCCTCGCCGTGCTCGGTCTGGTGATCTTCCTCCAGTCGTTCGTCGTGGTGGGCGAGAAGGTGCCGAGGTTCTACTTCCGGCCGCTCATCCTCATCGTCGCGGCGGTCGTGGTGTTCGGCGTGCTCCTCAAGCCGCTCGGTCTGGTCCTCTCGCTCGCCATCCTGGTCGGCGTCGGCGCGTTCGGCGGGTTCGAGTTCAAGGCGAAGGAAGTCGTCATCCTGTACGTCGTCCTCGCGATCTTCTCGGTGATGGTGTTCGTCAAGGGACTCGGGCTGCCGATTCCCATCTGGCCCGGCGAGTAGGAGGCGACCCAGATGGAACTGATCTCCAACCTCAGCCTTGGCTTCGGCGTCGCGCTCTCGCTGCAGAATCTGCTGTGGTGCTTTCTCGGCGTGGTGCTGGGCACGCTGGTCGGCGTCCTGCCGGGCATCGGCCCGGTCGCGACGATCGCGATGCTGCTGCCGGTCACGTTCACGCTGCCGCCGGTCTCGGCGCTGATCATGCTCGCGGGCATCTACTACGGCGCGCAGTACGGCGGCTCCACGACGGCCATTCTGGTCAACCTGCCGGGCGAATCCTCCTCGGTGGTGACCGCGCTCGACGGTTATCAGATGGCGCGGCAGGGGCGCGCCGGGCCGGCGCTCGGCATGGCGGCGATCGGCTCGTTCTTCGCCGGGAGCGTGGCGACGATCTTGATCGCGCTGTTCGCGCCGCCGCTGGCGGAGGTCGCGCTGAAGTTCGGCCCGACCGAGTACTTCTCGCTGATGGTGCTCGGCCTCATCGCCGCGGTCGTGCTCGCGCACGGCTCGCTGATGAAGGCGATCGCGATGGTGATCCTCGGACTGCTGCTCGGCCTCGTCGGCACCGACGTGAACTCGGGCGTCGCCCGCTACAGCTTCGGCATCTCGGAGCTCTCCGACGGCATCGGGTTCGTGACCGTGGCCATGGGCGTATTCGGGATCGCGGAGATCATGGCGAACCTGCAGCACAAGGATACGCGCGACATCTTCGTGGCGAAGATCGACCGGCTGCTGCCGAGCATGGCGGACATCAAGAAGTGCATCCCGTCGATCCTCCGCGGTACGGTGCTCGGATCGTCGCTCGGGATTTTGCCCGGCGGCGGCGCGCTGCTCGCGTCGTTCGCCGCCTACACGCTGGAGAAGAAGATCGCGAAGCCGCCGAAGAACTTCGGCAAGGGCGACATCCGCGGCGTCGCGGCACCGGAGTCGGCGAACAACGCCGGCGCGCAGACGAGCTTCATCCCGCTCCTCACGCTCGGCATCCCGTCGAACCCGGTGATGGCGCTGATGATCGGCGCGATGATGATCCAGGGCATCGCGCCCGGGCCGCAGGTGATGACCGAGCGGCCGCAGCTCTTCTGGGGAATGATCGCCTCGATGTGGGTGGGGAACCTGATGCTGGTGATCCTCAACCTGCCGCTGATCGGCATGTGGATCAAGCTGCTGACCGTGCCCTATCGCCTGCTCTACCCGGCGATCCTCACGTTCTGCTGCATCGGCGTGTACAGCGTCAACAACAGCTCGTTCGACATCTACATGATGGCGGTCTTCGCGGTGCTCGGCTACGTGTGGGTGAAGCTGGAGTGCGAGCCGGCGCCGCTGATCCTCGGCTTCATCCTCGGGCCGATGATGGAGGAGAACCTCCGGCGGGCGATGCTGCTGTCGCGCGGCGACCCGAGCGTGTTCGTCACCAAGCCGATCTCGGCCGTGTTGCTCGGCGTGGCGCTGCTCCTGCTGCTGATCGTGCTCGCACCGTCGATCAAGAAGAAGCGCGAGGAGGCGTTCCAGGAGGCTTGAGCACCTCCACCGCAACCTCGTCGGGAACACGAAGGACGCAAAGCGATTTGCGTCCTTCGTTTTTTTTCAGGACTGTCCATGAACAGACTGCTCGCCATCTTCGCCCTCATGCTCGCATCGTGCCTGCTCGCGCTGGCCGCGCCGGTGCACGCCCAGAGCTACCCGGCCAAGCCGATGCGGCTCGTCGTGCCGTTTCCCCCCGGTGGCCCGCTCGACATCATGGGCCGCGGCATCGCGCAGAAGCTGCAGGAGGCCTGGAGCCAGCCGGTGGTGATCGACAACCGGCCGGGCGCCGGCGGCGGGATCGGCGCCGACCTCGTCGCCAAGTCGCCGGGCGACGGCTACACCTTGCTCATGGGCGCGGTCAGCACCCATGCGATCAACCCCAGCCTGTACGCGAAGATCCCCTACGACCCGCAGAAGGACTTCGTGCCGGTGGCGCTGGTCGCGCAGGTTCCCAACGTCCTCGTCGTCAATCCAGCGCTCCCGGTGCAGTCGGTGAAGGAGCTCATTGCGTACGCCAAGGCGAACCCGGGCTCCCTCTCGTTCGGCTCGGGCTCCACCGGCTCGACCGGGCATCTCGCGGGCGAGCTGTTCAAGACGATGGCCGGCGTGGACATGGTCCACATTCCGTACAAGGGCGGCGCGCCGGCGATGCAGGATCTGCTCGCCGGCCAGACCCAGCTCATGTTCGACAACCTCGCCAACGCGCTGCCGCAGGTGAAGGCGGGGAAGCTGCGGGCGATCGCGGTCACGACGGTCGCGCGCGCGCCGTCCGTTCCCGAGCTCCCGACGATCGCCGAGTCCGGTCTGCCGGGCTTCGACCTCACGACGTGGTTCGGCATCTTTGCGCCCGCCGGCACGCCGCCCGAGGTCGTGGCGAAGCTCAACGCCGAGATCGCGAAGGCGCTGTCGGCGAAGGACCTCGCCGAGCGCCTCGCGGCGATGGGTACCGTGCCGCCGGAGAACAACACCCCCGAGCGCTTCGCCGCGTTCGTCCGGAGCGAGGCGGCGAAATACGCGCGAGTCGTGAAGGACTCCGGCGCGCGGGTCGATTAGCGACGCGCAACCGATGCCCGGACCGATCCGCGAGCCGCATCCGGTTCTTCCCGAGTACTACGCGCGCGCCGAGGGAAAGCGGAGCTTCGTCGCGCACGCTTTCGACTCTTCGGCGGTCGACTACGACCGCGTCGACCGGCTGCTCGCGTTCGGCTCGGGCACGTGGTATCGGCGACAGGCGCTGTCGCGCGCCGGTCTCGCGCCCGGGATGCGGATGCTCGACGTCGCCGTCGGGACCGGGCTCGTCGCCCGCGAGGCGGTGCGGATCCTGGGCGATGCCGGCGGCGTCGTCGGCATCGATCCGAGCGCCGGCATGATGGCGGCGTCGACGGCGGCCGACCTCGCGCTCGTTCGCGGCCGCGCCGAGGCGCTGCCGTTCGCGGCCGGCGCGTTCGACTTCCTCTCGCTCGGGTTCGCGCTGCGCCACCTCGAGGACGTCCAGGCGGTGCTGCGCGAGTTCCGCCGCGTACTCAAGCCGGGTGGGCGGCTGCTCCTCCTCGAGATCACCCGGCCCGAGGGCCGGCTCGCGACCGCAGTGCTCAAGGGCTACATGCACGCGGCCGTGCCGCTCCTCGCACGCCTGGTTGCGCGAAGCCGCGACACGCCGCGCCTCTACCGCTACTACTGGGACACGATCGAGTCGTGCGCGCCGCCGGCGCAGGTGCTCGCGACCATCGCTTCGGCGGGGTTCGGCCGCGTCGAGCGCGAAGTGCAGCTCGGGATCTTCTCCGAGTATCGCGCGGTGGCGTGAGCGGTGCGGGTCGCGCGCGCCGCTCCGGGGCGGCGCGCGTCAGCGCGAAGCCGACGCCGTGCCCACGTCGGGCAGCCGGTGCGCGATGCCCTTGTGGCAGTCGATGCAGGTTCGCTCGCCGGTGACGAGGAACGTCGAGTGCATGTGTGCGGCGCGCGGACTCTGCCGCGTGAAGTCCATGTAGTCCTGGCCGTGGCAGTTGCGGCACTCGAGCGAGTCGTTCGCCTTCATCCGCGCCCACTCGTGCTGGGCGAGCTCGAGGCGCTTCTCGACGAACTTCTCGCGCGTACCGATCGTGCCGAAGACCTTGCCCCAGACTTCTTTCGACGCCTGCATCTTGCGCGCCATCTTGTGCGTCCAGTTGTGCGGGACATGGCAATCGGAGCACTTGGCGCGCACGCCGCTGCGGTTGGTGAAGTGGATCGTCCGCTGGAGCTCCTGGTAGACGTTGTCGTGCATCTCGTGGCAGCCGGTGCAGAACGCTTCGGTGTTGGTGAGCTCCATCGCGGTGTTGAAGCCGCCCCAGAACACGATGCCGGCTATGAACGCGCCCACGACGAGGAAGCCGAGGCTGAAGTGCGCGCTCGGACGGCTGATGATGGCCCAGTAACGTCCGGCGAGCGCGATCAAGGCGCGGCGCATCTACTTCTTCGCCGGGGCCTTCGCCGCGCCCTTGGTGGCCATGCGTTTGACGATCTCGTCCACGTCCTCGAACCGGTTGTCGACGAGCGGCCGCGCGTCGAACTGGACGACATGGCACTGCTCGCAGAAGTAGCGGCGCGGGGAGATCTCGGCGAGGAAGTTGCCGTCGCGATCCATGTAATGGCTGACGCTCACCGCGACCGCCTGGGTCGCCGCCACGCGCCCCCGTCGATGACAGGCGAGACACGCGTTCACGTTCAGATCGACCTGGTAGTTGTCGATCTTGTGCGGGATCGTCGGCGGCTGCATCGAATAAGACCGCTCGCGGCGAACGTCCTTGTTTTCCGGATTGCCGAGCGGCGGCGGCTTGGGCTCGTCGGCGATCGCCGTCGGGCCGCGCATGCTGTCGATGAGCGCAGTCTGCGCGGGCGTGCCGGCGGCGACGAGGAGGAGGACGGCACACAGCGCGGCGCGCACGAGCATCCCCGGCACTAAGCCTTGACGATGTTGACGGCGCATTTCTTGAAATCGGTCTGAAACGAGATCGGATCGGTGGCGTCGAGCGTGACCTTGTTGATCAGCTGGCTCGCGTCGAACCACGGCACGAACACGAGTCCGCGGGGGACTTGGTTGCGGCCGCGCGTCTCGACGCGGGTGAGCATCTCGCCGCGGCGCGAGACGATCTTGACTTCGCTGCCACGGCGCAGCTCGAGGCGGCGCGCATCTTCGGGGTGCATGTACACGACGGCATCCGGGAATGCCCGGTAGAGCTCGGGTACACGGCGCGTCATCGATCCGGAGTGCCAGTGCTCGAGCACCCGGCCGGTCGAGAGCCAGAACGGGTACTCCTTGTCGGGCGCCTCCGGCGCCGGCTCGTAGGGCAGGGCCCAGATCACCGCCTTGCCGTCGGGGTTGCCGTAGAACTCGAACCCCTTGCCGGACTTCACGTACGGATCCGCGCCCTCGCGATAGCGCCAGCGCGTCTCCTTGCCGTCGACCACCGGCCAGCGCAGGCCGCGCGCCGCGTGATAGGCGTCGAACGGCGCGAGGTCGTGGCCGTGTCCGCGGCCGAACTCGGCGTATTCCTCGAAGAGGCCTTTCTGAAGGTAGAACCCGAACGCCTTGGCTTCCGTGTTCGCGTACTCAGGGTCGATCTGCGCCCCGGGGAACTTGTCGACGCTGCCGTTCCGGTAGAGCACGTCGTAGAGGGTCTTGCCGCGGTACTCGGGCTTCTTGTCGATCAGCTCCTGCGGCCAGACTTCCTCGACCTTGAACCGCCGGGAGAACTCCACGAGCTGCCACAGGTCGGACCGCGCTTCGCCGGGGGCGTCGACGAGCTGATGCCAGAACTGGGTGCGGCGCTCCGCGTTGCCATATGCGCCTTCCTTCTCCACCCACATCGCCGCCGGCAGGACGAGATCGGCGGCGAGCGTCGTGACGGTCGGATAGGCGTCCGAGACCACGATGAAATTCGCGGGGTTGCGGTAGCCGGGCAGGCCTTCCTGCATCAGGTTCGCGGCGGCCTGCATGTTGTTGTTGACCATCACCCAGTAGGCGTTGAGCTTGCCGTCCTTCAGCATGCGGTTCTGCAGGACGGCGTGATACCCGGGCTTGTCGGGGATGGTGCCGGCCGGAAGCTTCCAGATCTTCTCCGCGGTTTCGCGGTGCTTCGGGTTCGTCACGACCAGGTCGGCCGGCAGGCGATGCGAGAAGGTGCCGACCTCGCGGGCGGTGCCGCACGCCGACGGCTGCCCGGTCAGCGAGAACGGGCTGTTGCCCGGTGTCGCGATCTTCCCGGTCAGGAGATGCAGGTTGTAGACGAGGTTGTTGCACCAGACGCCGCGCGTGTGCTGGTTGAACCCCATCGTCCAGAACGACATCACCTTGAGCTTCGGATCGGCGTACAGCTCGGCGAGCTTGTCGAGCGCCGTCCCGGGAACGCCCGAGAGCTTCGACACCGTCGCCGCGTCATAACGGGCGACATACTTCGCGTAATCGTCGAAGCTCATCGGCTTGCCGCCACCGGCGTCGCCCGCGTTTTTCGCCTTCTGCTGCAGCGCGTGCTCCGGGCGCAACCCGTAGCCGATATCGTCGTTGCCGAGCTTGAAGGTGGTGTGCTTGTCGACGAAGTCGCGATTGACCCGGTTCGTCCGGATGATGTAGTGCGCGATGTAGTTGAGGATTGCCAGGTCGGTCTGGGGCGTGAAGATGATCGGGATGTCGGCGAGCTCGAACGAGCGATGCTCGAACACCGACAGCACCGCGACCTTCGTCTTCGGCGCGCTCAGGCGCCGGTCGGTCACGCGTGTCCAGAGGATCGGGTGCATCTCGGCCATGTTCGCGCCCCAGAGCACGAACGCGTCGGCCTGCTCGATATCGTCGTAGCAGCCCATCGGCTCGTCCGCCCCGAAGGTGCGCATGAACCCCTGCACGGCGGAGGCCATGCAGTGGCGCGCATTGGGGTCGATATTGTTGGAGCGGAAGCCGGCCTTCATCAGCTTGAGCGCGGCGTAGCCCTCGAAGATCGTCCATTGCCCCGACCCGAACATGCCGACCGCGGTCGGACCCTTTTCCTTCAGCACGCGCTTGAACTGCGCGGCCATCTCGTCGAAGGCCCGGTCCCACGACACCGGCGCGAACTCGCCGTTCTTGTCGTACTTGCCGTCCTTCATCCGCAGGAGCGGCGTCGTCAACCGGTCGGCGCCGTACATGATCTTCGACAGGAAGTAGCCCTTGACGCAGTTCAGCCCGCGGTTGACCTCGCTGTTGATGTCGCCGTGGGTCGCCACCACCCGTCCGTCCTTGACAGCGACGTTCACGCCGCAGCCGGTGCCGCAGAACCGGCAGGGGGCCTTCGACCACTTCATCCGGGTGTACTCGGAGTCGGTGACCACGTTCGCGCTCATGCCGGGCAGCGGTACACCGGCGACGGCGGCCGCGGTCGCGGCGGCGGACTGTCTAATGAATTCCCGGCGTGTGAGCTTCATCGGAGACCTCTTCCATCATCGCCGCGAGGGGTTCGTTGTGCTGGTAGACGAGGGATGCCGACAGCACCCCTTCGAGCTCGCTGGAGCGCTTCGAGCTGGGCCGCAATCTCGCGCGCGCTCGGGGCTTCTAGCGTGACGATCAGCTTGCCGTCGGGGGCCGTCGCGTGAACCTGGGCGCCGGCGAGGCGCGTGATCGCCCGCGCGACGCGTTCGACCTGCTCCGGATAGGCGTGCACTACGATCCCCGCGACGTGCAGCTCTTCGCTCATCGGAGCTCGCTCGCTCGAATCGTCACCCGCCGGTCGGCGGACCGCTGATGAGCTGGTACATCCACACCAGGAAGCCGTAGCCCGCGACGATCAGCAGCGTGAGCACGGGGGCCATGACGACCGTCAGGAACAGGAAGCTGCGCAGCTCCTGCGCCTTGGTGTAGCGAACGGTGCCGTCGGCAGCCTTGGTGGGCACGGCAACGTTGCCCGACCCGGCTGCGCTGGGTGCGCGGGAGGGTGTCATAGGCTGCGGGGATTCTGCTCGCCCCTTGCCGGAAGTGTCAATCGCACCCCGAGCGTCAGGATCCGGTCTGTGGACCGTGCTGAGGAGCCAGGCGGGCGCTGGCGGCGACGCGGCGAAGACGCTGTTCGTCGCGCCGCCGGCGCTCGGGAAACTCTCGGGTCTGATGGCGCTGTTCTACGCCGGCGCGGAGGATGCGCCGCGGAGGCGAGCGCCGCGGAGGGCGTGCCCCTCGATCCTGACAAGCAGCCCGAGCGCAGGGTCGAGGTCGCGCGGCTGATCGCGGGCGACCGGGAGTCGGGTTGATCCGGAAGAAGCTTGCATCCTTGGGCGCCGCGGAGGGCCAACGCCGGCTGCCCACTCGGGCGCGAACCCTCCCAGGACCGGGATAATCTCGTGTTGCCGCGTGCAACCGGGATCCGGCAGTTCAGGCGACCTGTAGTAGAGGGGGCAACGCGTCTGAAAAGCCGGTAATTTCTTCTACGGCGCGACTGGACGAAGTTCGCCACGCCTCGCGCGCTAGCGCTCTCCCTCAGCGAAGTCCCACGTCACTCCGCGCCCCGCCTCGTCGAGCAATATCGCGCCCCGCCTGTCGTCGAGCCGGATCATGATCTTTGCGAGGGAAAAGACTCTGTGATCGACCGAGCAGATAGTGCCGCGCCGCTTTACTCCGTCGTCGGTCAGAACCCATGCGCGGCGCCCTAGCCACAGGCGCTTCTGATTTCGGTCCACGTTCCTCGTGTCCGAGCAACGCTCGGGCCCGTCGCGGCCGAACCCCAAGCGCGCAAACACGCGGCGGTCGGGAATAAACGGCTACTTCGGGCATGTCAATTGCGAAGCGATGCAGTCGGTCGGGCGCCGACGGTGTCATCGCCGGCGCGTCGGCTTCGGATCACGCCCGACCCAGGACGCGCGGATATCGCTCCCGCGCGCGAGTTCCATAACACTTCAGGAGAGTTCAAATGAAAGGTATCGGTCTCTGGCTGCTCGGCGTCCCCGTCATCGTCATCATCGCGCTGTACGTATTCGGGGTCTTGTAAGCGAGGGACGTGTTGGCGTCGGCCGGACGGTCAGCGCGCGGGCTCGCGAAACTCGAGCTTCCTGACCACCACGTCCCGCACCGGCCCGCGGACGTACAGCTTTAGCGCCCACTCGCCGTACATCTCCAGCTCGATCCGCGCGGCTGTACTCCCCGGGCGTGACCGTCCGGGGGTGGCCTTCACCGGTTTCACGTTGTGCGCCATCGGCATCGAGGGCATGTCCGCGCCGACCGAGATCTCGGCGCCCGCCACCGGCTTCCCCGAGCGGGCCTCGCTTGAGCGCGATGCGGCAGTCGTAGACGAGATCGTGCTGCGTCGGCTTGCAAGTCGACGTCGGCGGCGAGGCGCTGCGCGAGCGCCGCCGCGGGGGCGAGGGCGATTACCGCTCCCGCCGCCAGGACTCGGATCACGACCGGCCTCCACCCTTTAGCGTGCGTGCGATGCGATTCACCGTCGGCTCGTCGAGCAGCCCCCGCGGGCGTACGACGAGCAGCAGCGCCACCAGTCCCCCGAAGACGATCATCCGGTAGCTCTGGAATACGCGCGTCGACTCGAGCAGCCCGATGTCGAGCGCGACGCCGAGAAGGGGCCCGAGCGCTGTCCCGAGCCCCCCTATCAGCGCGTACGCGAGGCTGTGCACGCCGAGCATGATGTCGAAATTGCGCGGCTCGATGTACGTGTTGTGGTGCGCGTAGAGGGCACCGCCAAGCGCGGCGAGCGCTCCGGCCGCCGCTGCGACGGCAAGCTTCACGCGCGTGACGTCGACGCCGAACACCGCTGCGAGTTCGGGATCCTCACCGACCATGCGCAAGGTCGCGCCCAGGCGCGTGCGCTCGACGACTACGAAGGCCGCGAGCACTGCGATTAGAAGCCCGTAGACGAGCGCCGCGAAGCCCGCCTGCTCGATACCCTGCTCGAGCACCCAGCGGATGCCGCGGAAGCCTTGCGTGCCGTCGGGCCCGACCGCCTCCCCGTCGACGGTGCGCTGCCAGTGGACGAGCTCGAACAGGATCCTGAACATCTCGGCCGCCGCGAGTGTGGCCATCGCGAAATAGAGACCCCGCAGTCGCAGGGTCGGCAGGCCGACGAGCGAGGCCGCCGCAGCGCCGGCGACCATCGCGCCGATCAGCGCCAGTGGGAGCGGTAGGCCCCACATCGCGGTGGCGATGCCCGCCACATAGGCGCCGACGCCGAAGAACGCCTGCTGGCCGAACGACATCTCGCCGGCGATCAGCAGCAGGTATGCGGAGAGCGCGAGAAACGAGAACAGCCCGATGTTGGTGATGACGCCTAGCGCGTATTCGTCCATCGTCACGCGTGCCCGAACCGGCGCGCGAGCATCGCCCACAGCCCCTGCGGCCGCGCGGCGAGGAGCGCGAAGAGTACCAGGTAGACGATGAGATCGCGGTACTGCGGGCCGAAGAGCCACTGGCCGAACGCCTCGATGAGCCCGAGCGCGAGCCCGCCGGCCACCGCTCCGGGCAGCGAGCCCAAGCCCCCGAGCATCATCGCCACCATGCCCTTGAGCGTCGACCACATCCCGAGCATCGGCGTGACCTGGCCGTGCGCTGCGATGATCAGGAAGCCGGCGAGGCCGCCGAGCGCGGAGGCGAGCGCGAACACCTTGAGAAACACCCGCGGCACGTCGATCCCGACCAGGCGGGCGGCGTCTGGTTGGTCGACGACCGCGCGCACCGCAAGCCCGAACCGAGTGCGCGTCAGGAGCCGGTGGAGCCCGAAGCAGGCCGCGGCGGCGCAGACGACCATCGCGACGTACTCCGCGGGCAGGTTGAGCGGCCCGAGGATCAGCAGCGGACCGTCGTACAGCGACGGGAAGCTGTAGAGATGCTTCGGCAGCCAGAGCGTGGCGATCTCCTCGAGCTGCATCCACAGCGCGAAGCTGCCGACCATCGACGCGACGACGGCGGCATCGCGCGGCAGCGTGCGACGGCCGTGCGGCGCGAAGCAAAGGCGCTCGACGTACGCGCCGGCGAGCGCCGCGCCCGCGATCGTGACGAGCGCGAGCACGACGAGCCCGGGCCGGAAGCTAAGGTTGACCCAGGTGGCCGCATACGCGCCGAGCATGATCGCCGGTCCGTAGGCGAGGTTCGCGCGGCGCAGAACACCGAAGATGAGGGTGAAGCCGAGCGCGAGGAGCGCGTACGCGCTCCCGAGCATCAGCCCGTCGAGGGTGCTCTGGGCGAGATCCGCGAGCATGCCGTTGCCCCCACCCTCGAGCGACGGCGCGCCGGAACTACGACGCCTGCTGCGGCGCCATCCGCTTGATCGCGCCGGTCGCGGGGTCGAAAGAGTCGCGGTAGATGCGGTCGAGGTTGGTGCCTGTGACGCGGATGAAGCGCGACTTCTCGGGGTAATCGATCGAATGGATCGCGCTGCTCGCGTAGATCCCGACTTCGCCGGGGTTGAGGCGGTATTTCCGCGTCACCTCAAGCTTGGCGTGAGCGGGGTCGCCTCCGTCGTCGACGCGCCGGAACTCGGTCATGTCGGTGTAGCCGGTCGCCTGGCCGTAGACCGCCCACGACTCTCCGTGGTTGTGAGGCGGCGAGACGCGCGGCTTCTCGTTCACGTGCGCGAGCACTTGGAAGCCGAGCTCGTCGTCCTCGTATAGGAGATTGAGCCCGGGTTTCGCGTCGGCGCCGCAAGTCCGTCCGACGAACGCCTCGTTGGCGAGGAGCCGCGCGAGCGATCGGCGCACTGCCTCGAGCTCCTCCGGACCGCCGCCGCGGGCGAGCGCGTCGTGGCAATCCCTGCAGAAATCCTCGAGCTCGTAGGTCATGGTGGCTCCTTCGTCCGATACTGGCAGGCGATAGGGTAGCGCAGCCAGGCCAGCCGGCGGTTTGGCTACACTACCCGCGAGGAGGACCGCCGACATGCCGAAGCTTCTGCTCGCGCTGATCTTCGCGGCGACGGGCGCGCTGGCGCAGGACTATCCGGCGCGGGAGATCCGCTCGGTCTGCAACTTCGCCGCCGGCTCCGGCGCCGACATCCTGGTGCGCTACTACAGCGACGCGCTGGCGAAGCTCACCGGCAGGCCGGTGATCGTGGAGAACAAGCCCGGCGCGCAGGGCCTGCTCGCGACCGACTTCGTGGCGAAGAGCCGGCCCGACGGCTACACGATCCTGATCACGCCGGCGAGCTCGACCCTCGCCGCCGCGCCGCATCTCTTCAGGAAGATGCCGTTCGACCCGCTGAAGGATTTCGAGACGGTGACCACGCTGCTCACGCTCTCGTTCACGATCGCGGTCGACGCCTCGGGCCCGCTGCGGACGGTGGACGACCTGGTGGCGCGGCTCAGGGCGAAGCCCGGCAACGGCTTCTACGGCACGCAGTCGAACAGCGGCCAGATCTCGGCCGAGCTGTTCAAGGAGAAGCTCGGCCTGAAGACCACCTTCGTGCCCTTCAAGGCGACTGGCGACGCGTTCACCAACCTCCTCGGCGGCAACATCGACTTCATGTCGGTCGACTCGACCTGGTCGGCCAACCTGCACCGGGGAAGGTGCGCATCCTGGCGGTCACCTCGGCGAAGCGCAACAGCAGCCTGCCCGACGTGCCGACGCTCGCCGAGCTCGGCCTGAAGGACTTCGACATCACGCCGTGGTGGGGGGTGGTGGTGCCGGCCGGCACGCCGCGGCCGGTCGTCGACCGGCTGGCCGGCTGGTTCAACCAGATCAGCGCCATGCCGGAGACGAAGCAGTTCCTCGCGCGGCAGGCGGCCGACGCCTTCCCGGGCAGCCCGGAGTCGATGGCGGCACTGCTGAAGGCCGACGTCGAGCGCTGGGGCGGCTATGTGCGGCTCGCCAAGATCGAGCCGCAGTAGCGCCTGTGCAGAAGACGAAGCTGACGCAGGGCACTGCAACAGATGGGATTCCGAGCAGTCGCCATGAAGTGACGATCGTACGGGGGGGGGTGGACTAGTGCCGGGCCGCGCCGAGATAGGCGCGCCGGATCACCTCGTCCTCGGCGAGCGCGCCGGGTGAGCCGCTGAACGTCACGCGCCCTTGCTCCATCAGGTAGAAGTGGTGCGCGAGCTTGAGCGCCATGTGCGCGTTCTGCTCGACGAGGAAGATCGTGGTGCCGTCGCGGTTGAGCTCCGCGATGATGCGGAAGATCTCTTCCACGATGAGCGGCGCGAGGCCGAGCGAAGGCTCGTCCATCAGCAGCAGTTTCGGCCGCGACATCAGCGCGCGAGCGACCGCGAGCATCTGCTGTTCGCCGCCGGAGAGCGTCCCTGCCGCTTGCGCAGAGCGCTCCTTCAACCGCGGGAAGCGCGTGTAGAGGCGTTCGATATCCGCGGCGATATCCGCTTTGTCGTTGCGCTGGTAAGCCCCGGCGGCGAGGTTGTCGCTCACGCTCATATGCGGGAACACGAGCCGGTTCTCCGGCACCAGCGCGACACCGCGCGCGACGATCTCGTGCGGCGGTCGCGCGGCGATCTCTTCGCCGGCGAACCTGATCGAGCCGCGCCGCGGCCGCAGGATGCCGCTCGCCGTCATCATGAGCGTTGTTTTCCCGGCGCCGTTCGGCCCCAGCAGGCAGGTGATCGAGCCCTGCGCGACCGTGAGGCTGACCCCCTTCAGCGCTTCGATCTTGCCGTAGGCGGTGACGAGATCGCCGATCTCGAGCACCGGCGCGCTCATGCCGCGTCTCCGCCGAGGTACGCCTTTCGCACCGCCAGATCGCCCTGAATCGCCGACGGCGTGCCTTCGGCGATCTTCTGCCCGAAGTTGAGCACCGCAATCCGGTCGGTCACGCCCATCACCAGCTCCATCACGTGCTCGACGAGCAGGATGGTGACGCCGCGGCCGCGAAGGTCCAGGATGCGGCTGCGGAGCTGGGCGATCTCCTCGGCGTTCATGCCGGCCGCCGGCTCGTCGAGCAGGAGCAGCTTCGGCCGCGCGGCCAGCGCGCGTGCGAGCTCTAGCCGCCGCTGCTCCCCGAAAGCGAGATTCGCCGCGAGCTCGTCCTGCTTGTGCGCGAGCCCGGCGAACTCGAGCACCTCGCCGATCTCGGCGCGCGCGCCGGACGAGCCGCCCAGCCAGCGCGTGAAGAACCCCTTCCGCGCATGGTTCTCTGGCGAGTTCTGCGCGACCCACAGGTTCTGCCAGACGGTGAGGTGGCCGAAGAGGCGGATGTTCTGGAAGGTGCGGGCGATGCCGAGGCCGAGCCGCTTGTGCACCGGCACGCCGCTGAGGTTCGTGCCGCGGAAGAGGATCGCCCCCGCGGTCAGCGGGAAGAGCCCGCTGACGAGGTTCACGGTGGTGCTCTTGCCCGAGCCGTTGGGGCCGATCAGCCCGAAGATCTCCCCCTCGGCGACCGCCAGGTCGAGGCCGTCGACTGCCCGCACGCCGCCGAAGTACCGCGACGCGGCTTTCAGCTCGAGCATCGTCATCTGAAGAGCGCGCGCTTGAGGTGAACGAGCGTCTGCGAGTCGAGCAGTCCGCGCGGCCGGAGATTCATTGCCAGCACGATCAACGCGCCGAAAAGCAGGTTCCGCCAGTCGCCGAGGAAGCGCAGGCCTTCGATGAGGAAGCCCTGGACGAACACCACCGCCGCGAGGGTGCCGAACACGCTCGCGAGCCCGCCGAGGATCGGGTAGGCGATCGCGAACGTGGCCACCAGGATATTGAAGCTCGTATGCTCGATGTGGGTCGTGTAGTGCGCAAACAGGCCGCCGCCGATCCCGGCGATGGCGCCGCCGACGGTCATCGCGCTCACCTTCACCGCGGTGAGGTTGATGCCGACCGACTGCGCGGCGAGCTCGTCCTCGCCGACCGCCCGCAGCACCGCGCCGTAGCGCGACCGGTCGAACCACCACAGCAGCGCCATCACCGCGGCGACGATCGCCCAGATGAAGAGCATCACCTCGAGCGTCGTCCAGCCGTTCTCCGGGAAGTAGCGGATCTGCCGGAAGCCTTCGCCGCCGAGCGGGCCGACCTTGAGATCGCCGCGCGCGATCTGGTAGTCGAAGTTGAAGAAGAAGAGCCGCACGCCTTCGCCGAAAGCGAGCGTCGCGATGACGAGCATCAGCCCGTGGACGCGCAGCGCCGGGAAACCGACAGCGCAGGCGACGACCGCCCCGACGAACCCGCCCACCGCGAGGGCGGCCGCAAGCGACCAGCCGGCGAGCACCGTGAGCATCGCGGCGACGTACGCCCCGATCGCGAAGAAACCCGCCTGCGCCAGGCTCACCTGGCCGGTGAGCAGCACGATGTACGCCGACAGCCCCAGCAGGGTGTGGACGCCGATGATCTGCGCGAGGCCGTAGTAGAAGTCCATCGCGCTAGTCGCGGCCGCTGCGCGGCGCGAAGATCCCGCCGGGACGGAACACCAGGAACACGAACAGCAGCAGCATCACGTACAGGTCGCGCTCGGTGACGCCCCGGAACATCTGGAACAGGTTCTCGCAGCCGCCGACCAGCAGGCCGGCGACGATCGCGCCGGGGATCGAGCCGAGGCCGCCGATCACGGTCACGATGAGCCCCTTCACCGTGAGCGGCATGGTGAGGAGCGGCGAGAGTGTGCCCACCGAGGCGCCGATCAGCGCGCCGGCGATGCCGCCGACGAGGCCGGTGATGACGAACGTAGCCGCGTTGACTCGCGTGACGCGGATGCCGCAGAGCTCGGCGGCGACCGGCTGCTGGGAGACCGCGCGCGTCGCGAGCCCGAGCCGCGTCCGGTAGAGCAATACGAGCAGCCCTGCCATGCAGACGATGCTGACGACGAACACCAGGAGCAGGTCGCCGCGGAGCGTGAGCTCCCCGGCGCGGAGCATCTCGTCCTCGAACACCGCGGGGTAGCTCTTCGGCATGCCGTCGGTCGCGTGGACGATGATCTCGTCGATCAGCAGCAGCATGCCCGACCGTCGCCATCAGCGTCGCGAGCGGGTTCGCGAGCGGGATGAAGTGGAAGCAGGTCAGGTACACGAGGTAGCCGAGCGCGCCGCCGGCGAGGAATGACGCGAGGAACACCGCCCAGGCCGGCGCCGCGCCCGCGAGGAACCCGGTGACGAGCAGCCCGCAGTACGCGCCACCCACCGATGCGGCGGCGTAGGCCATGTTGAGCTTGTGCATCACGCCGAACACCAGCGTGAAGCCGACCCCGATCAGCGCGTAGGTCGCGCCGAACAGCACGCCATCCAAGATCGCTTGGAGCAGGTCGAGCATAGACGCCAACGCCGCCTACGGGCTCACGCCCGCAGACGGCGTTGTCTTGTTTGGCTCGCCCTACAAGGGGTTATGGTAGACCGCCCACTGCCCGTTCTTCGCCCGCACGAACACGTAGGGCTTCTCCGCCTCGCGTTCGTCGCGCTTGGTCGTCCCGAGCAGGCCCTCGGTGGTCTTGAGCTTCGCCAGCCCGTCGCGGATCCTGCGGCGGTCGGCCTGGAGAGAGTCGGGCTTGGCGAGAACCTTCTCGCTCTCGATGACGTCCTTGAGAATGAATATGTTCTCCCACGCGGCCATGCTGTGCAGATCCGCATTGCCCTTGAACTTCGCGGTCGACTTGGCCGCCGCGAGCGCTTTCGGGTTCACCGGCGCGAAGCTCGTCGGGATGATCATCCCTTCGGCCTGCTTCGCGCAGCCCTCGAGCGTCTCGAGGCTCGAGCTGCTCGTGAGCCCGATCAAGAGCTTCGGCTTCACGCCCTGGCGCTGCATCTCCTTCAGCACGCCGCAGGTCGTGAACGGATGCGCCGAGATCGCGATCGCGTCCGGATTCGCCTTCTTGATTTCGCGCACCTGGGTGGCGAAGTTGGTGTCGTTCAGGAGCCACTTCGACTCGCCGAGCACCTTGAAGCCGTTCGCATTCGCCCGGTCCTTCATCACCGCGTACCACGTGGCGCGCGAATGGGCGAAGTCCTCCTCCACGCCGCCGTAGACTGTCTTGACGTCCGGGTACTCGGTACGGACGTAGTTGAAGAGCGAGGAGTACATCGTCGCCTCGCTCGGCACGTTGCGGAACGCCCACTCGGAGATCTTGGCGAGCCCGCCCTTGATCGCGACGTCGGTGAAGATCGGCATCTGCAGCCCGGAGTCGCTCGCATCGCCCGCCTTCTTCTGCAGGATGCCGAACTGCGGCTCGGCGACGTTCGAGCAGGTCGGGCCGACGATGACGAGAAAGTCGGCCGAGGCGATGCGGCGGGTGACCGAGATGCCTTCTTCGGCGGTGCAGCGATCGTCGAAGAACTCGACCACCATCTTGCCGCGCGTGCCGTCACCGAGCTTGATGCCGCCGGCCTTGTTGATCTCGTCGGCCGCGGCGAGCATCGCGGCCTCGCTGTTGACGCCGAACGACCGGACGACGCCGGACTTCGCGCCCATGCCGGCGATCTTGACGGTGCGCTCCTGGGCTGCCGCCCCGGAAGCGAAGCCGAGCGCGAGTGCGGAAAGCGCGGCAGTGACCGCGAGAGCGATGGTCTTCATGCGTTCCTCCTTCGTGGATCGGCTATATTCTGATGACGGAAGGCGCGACCGAAACGCCGCCCGAAAGAACTCGAAGCAGTCCTCGGGGCAGTCTAGTTGCCCGCGCCCGGGGGTGTCAACGAGCGACTCGGAGGATCGAAGCCGGAGGATCGAAGCCGGAGGATCGACGCCGGTGAATCAGGGTCGGCGGATCAGGGCGCGACGAGGGCGCCCCTGCAGCGGATCCCCCGGCTCACTCTTGGCCAAAGGAGGCAGGCATGGCGACCAAAGCTCGTCGCGCTGCGGCAGCGCAGCGCAAGACTGCGGCGAGAGCAAAGCGCCGGCTGGCGAAGCCGGTCGGGCGCGCACGGCTCAGCGCCCGCCGGCGTCCCGCGGCGAAAGCGCGAGCGAGCCTCTGGGCGAACCTGAAGCCGGGCCCCGCCAACTTCGCGCCGCTCACCCCGATCTCGTTCCTTCCGCGCTCGGCGGAGATCCATCCCGACCGCATCGCGGTGGTGCACGGGAGGCGGCGGTTCACGTACTCGGAGCTCTACGCGCGCGCCCGGCGGCTCGCGTCGGCGCTCGAGAAGCGGGGCATCGGCAAGGGCGACACGGTGTCGGCGATGCTGCCGAACGTGCCGGCGATGATCGAAGCGCACTTCGGGGTCCCGATGCTCGGCGCGGTGCTGAACACGATCAACACACGTCTGGATGCCGACACCGTCCACTACATCCTCGAGCATGGTGAGGCGAAGGCGATCATCACCGACCGTGCGCTCGCCGCCGCGGTCGGGCCGGCGCTCAAGCAGTCGAAGCGCAAGCTCCTCGTCATCGACAACGATGATCCGCTCTACACCGGACCCGGCGAGCGGCTCGGGGAGATCGAGTACGAGGCGTTTCTCGCGCAGGGCGACCCGGCGTTCGCGTGGTCGCCGCCCGCGGACGAGTCGGCGCCGATCGCGCTCAACTACACCTCCGGCACCACCGGGCGGCCGAAGGGCGTTGTCTATCATCACCGCGGCACCTTCCTCGAGACGGTGGGCAACATCATGGCGTGGCCGCTACCGCCGCAGCCGGTGTACCTGTGGACGCTGCCGCTCTTTCACTGCAACGGCTGGTGCTTCGGCTGGTCCGTAGTCGCCATGGGCGGCACGCAGGTGTGCCTGCGCCAGGTCGACCCGGCGCTGGTGTTCCCGATGATCGTCGAGCACGGCGTCACCCATATGTGCGGCGCGCCGACGGTGCTCTCGATGCTCATCAACGCGCCCGCCGACCAGCAGCAGAGATTCGCGCAGGTCGTCGACATCCAGACCGGCGGCTCGCCACCGCCCGCCAAGGTCATAAAGAGCATGGAGGAGCTCGGCTTCCGCGTCACACACATCTACGGCATGACCGAGCTGCAGGGGCCCTCGACGCTGTGCGAACCGCAAAGCGCGTGGCAGCGCATGCCGATCGAGGAGCGGGCGGTGCGAATGGCGCGGCAGGGCGTCCGCTACCCGGTCGTCGAAGGCCACATCGTCGGCGATCCGAAAACCTGCCGGCCGGTGCCGCGGGACGGCATCGCCGTCGGCGAGATCCTCGTCAAGGGCAACACCGTGATGCTCGGCTATCTGAAGGATGCGAGCGCGACCGCGGAAGCGTTCGGCGGCGGCTGGATGCACACCGGCGACCTCGCGGTCTGGTACTCCGACCACTACGTCGAGGTCAAGGATCGCAAGAAGGACATCATCATCTCCGGCGGCGAGAACATCTCGAGCGTCGAAGTGGAGATCGCGCTCTACCGGCACGCCGATGTCGCGCTCGCCGCGGTCGTGGCGCGCCCCGACGAGAAATGGGGCGAGACGCCGTGCGCGTTCGTGCAGCTCAAGCCGGGTGCGAGCGTGACCGAGGAGGCGATGATCCGGCACTGCCGCGAGAGCCTGGCCCGGTTCAAGATCCCGCGGAAGATCGTGTTCGGCGCGCTGCCGACCACCGCGACCGGGAAGATCCAGAAGTACGTGCTGCGGGAGCGGGCGCGCGAGCTTTGAAGAGAGAACCGCCGCCGCGGGGCGAAGAGTCAGGCGAGCCGCGTCACCACTCGGGATTGAACGCCTTCACGATCACGCCGCCCGACTTCTCGTCCTCCTCGATCTCGATCAGCCGGCGCGCCGCCGCCTCCTCTAGGAGCTTCCCGAACGAACGGAAGCCGTAATAGGTCTCGTTGAAGCCCGGGTTGCGACGCTTCAACGCCTGCTTGACCATCGAGCCCCAGACCTTCTCCCCGGCGACGCGCTCGGTGGCGAGCGCCTCGATCGTCTCCATCACGAGGTCGAGTGCCTCCTGCTTCTTGGCGTCGTCGGTCGCGACCGCGCCCGCGGGCCGCTCCTCGGGCGAGCGTTTCTCGGTCCTGCGCCGCGGCTTTGCCTTCCGCGCCTCGCGCACGAGGTCGTCGTAGTAGATGAACTCGTCGCAGTTGGCGATGAGGAGATCGGAGGTCGAGTTCTTGACCCCGACGCCGATCACCGTCTTGTCGTTCTCGCGGAGCTTGGACACGAGCGGCGAGAAATCGGAATCGCCGGTGATCAGCACGAACGTGTCGACGTGGCTCTTCGTGTAGCAGAGGTCCAGCGCATCGACCACCATGCGGATGTCGGCCGAGTTCTTGCCCGATTGGCGCACGTGCGGGATCTCGATCAGCTCGAACGCCGCCTCGTGCATCTCGCGCTTCCACTCCTTGTAGCGGTCCCAGTCGCAGTACGCCTTCTTGACCGTGATCGTCCCCTTGAGCAGCAGCTTCTCCAGCACTTTCTTGATGTCGAACTTCTCGAACTTCGCGTCGCGTACGCCGAGGGCGATGTTCTCGAAGTCGCAGTAGAGCGCCATGCTGGTGTCGGCGGGGGCGGCCATGTGTGTTTTTGCGTCCTTGGGGTGGCGTACGGTCCCGCATCCTAGCCTATACTCGCGCGCCATCGGCACCCGAAGGGAATCGCACATGAGCGACGAGATCGCGACCTGGTATCTCGCCAACCACGCCTCGCACATCGCGTGACCTCGGACCTCGAGATCTACCGCCAGCAGCGGTTCGGCAATCCGATCGGGTTCGGGCGCAAGTGCGCGCTGCTCGTCGTCGATTTCACCGTCGGGTTCAACGACCCGGCGCTGTTCGGCGGCGGCAACATCGACGCGGCGGTCAAGCGCACGGCAGGCCTCCTCGCGTTCTTCCGGGAGCGCAAGCTGCCGGTCGCCTTCACGCGAGTGGTCTACGCGGACGACGGCTCCGACGGCGGCGTCTTCGCGATCAAGCAGCCGCGGCTCCTGATGCTGACCGAGGGCCATCCGGCGGGGCAGGTGGTGCCGGAGCTCGAGCCCCGCCCCGGCGAGCTGATGGTGCGCAAGACCCAGGCCTCGGCGTTCTTCAGCACCGGTCTCGCGCCGTGGCTCGTCCAGCAGGGGGCGGACACGGTCGTCGTCACCGGCTGCACCACGTCGGGCTGCGTCCGCGCTAGCGTCGTCGACGCGCTCAGCTGGAATTTCCGGCCGGTCGTCGCGCGCGACTGCGTGGGCGACCGCGCCATCGCGCCGCACGAGGCGAACCTCTTCGACATGGAGCAGAAATACGCCGACGTGCTGGAGCGCGACCGGATCATCGCGGCACTCAGGGAGAACGAATGACCGATTCGGTCGAGTTCACTATGAGCGGAAGGTGGCCAGGACACGGGTGGGGCACGGGGTTTCGAGCGGTCGGAAGCGTTCGCCGGCTAGACGGGGCGTCTCCTATCGGGCCGTCGACGGCGTCCGTAGCCGCTCGGGCAATGCCGTCAGCAGGAGTTTCGGTGTTGTCGTGAGCGGCGGCGCGCTCGCGCAACGTCGTCAGGGCGAGCTCGACCGGGCGGCCCGCGGGAGTGGTGTTCGCTTAACGAGTCGTCGCCCGGGCCGCGCACCACTCCCACTGCGGACGAGGTTTTCTCGACCTGGAAGGAACTGCGCGGGAAGCGCGCTGCGCAGTCGCAGACCAACGGGGGCGAATCCATCCCCGTGACTGAGCGGAGCAACGGCGTCTATCGCCGCTCCGAGATTCTGAAGTTGATGGAGACGGACCCGGACCGCTACGAGCGGATGGCGCCGGAGATCGAGGCCGTGTACCGCAGCGGGCGCGTTCGATAGGAGACGCGGTGCGGTAATGGCCCTCGCGGTGCGTGGTGCGCCGGAGCGGTTCGACTGCCCGGCGTAACAGAGAGAGCCCGGACCGGACAGGACAGAGGAAAGCCCCGACGCGGCCGACTCTTACACACGGTGATTAAGGCGCTCGTCCGGAACCGAACCGAGGCTGCGTGAAAACTCGAGAAAGCGATGGGGTCAGTTTTTTTACCCCACCGAAGCATCAGTTCCCTCTCGTTGCAGTTTCACTCGCGCATGGAGGAGCGCCTGTTCGACGCGATTCTTCCCATGTTCGAAAAGCGTGCTTTGTATTTACACAGCCTCGGCCGATTCCTGCCGATGACGATCCCCGTCAGCAGACATTCCGGTGAGCGTCTGCTTTCGAGCGCAGCCCACAGGCTGGAGAC
>CAVWFR010000015.1:0-66340 GCA_963754305.1 uncultured beta proteobacterium
GGTGCCGGCTCCAGGAATCGAACCCGGGACCTACCGCTTACAAGGCGGTTGCTCTACCCCTGAGCTAAGCCGGCACGGTCCGGCGATTATCCGTCACCCCGGCTGGACACCACAGTCCGGGAGATGCAGCCCGGTTCCCGGCACTTGCCGGGATGACCGCGAATGCTCAAGCCGCGTTCGCGCCCGTCGGACTCATTTGATGACGCGGAGGTTGGGCTTGCCCCCACCCGGGCCGGCCGGGGGCTCGGGCGAGCTCGCCCCTTCCTTGGCGAGCGCTTCGCCGCTCGCCTCCCAGGCCGTTTCCTTCCGCCCGATCTCGAACGACATGCCGTGCCCGTTTTCGCGCGCGTAGATCGCCGCCACCTGCGAGATCGGGATCGCGAGCTCGCGCGGCACGCCGCCGAACCGCGCCGCGAATTCGACGAGCTCGTTCCCCATCTTCAGCCGGTTCGCCGCGAGCGGCCCGATGTTGAGCACGATCTCCCCGTTACGGACGTACTCCACCGGCACCCGCGTCTCCGCGTCGACGATCACCGAGATGTACGGGGTGTAGCCGTTGTCCACGCACCATTCGTACAGCGCGCGGATGAGATACGGTTTGGTCGAGATCGGTTCGGGCATGCGGGGTGAGTTTACCCCGGTCTCATCACGCCGGCGAACGCCGGCGTCCGAAAGACGGCTGCCCTGACTGGATTCCGGCGTACGTCAGGATGACCTCGCGCGCGTTCGCGTAACGCCCGCCGGCGACGTCACTTGCGCATGACCTTCTCCGACGGCGTGAGCGCGTCGATGAAAGCCGGCCGGCTGAAGAGGCGCTCGGCGTACTTCGCGAGCGGCGCTGCCGACTTGGGCAGCGAGATGCCGTAGTAGTCGAGTCGCCACAAGAGCGGCGAGATCGCCACGTCGAGCATCGAGAACTCGTCGCCGAGCATGTACTTCTGCTTCGTGAACACCGGCGCGAGCTCGGTCAGCCGGTCGGAGACGTGCTGCCGCGACTTGTCCTGCTGCTTCGCATTGCCCTGCTCGAGGGAGTCGATCTGGCTGAAGAGCTCGACCTCGAAGTTGAAGAGGAAGAGCCGCGCGCGCGCCCGCATCACCGGGTCAGCGGGCATCAGCTGAGGATGAGGGAAGCGCTCGTCGATGTACTCGTTGATGATATTCGCCTCGTAGAGGATGAGATCGCGTTCCACGAGCACGGGAAGACGGCCGTACGGGTTCATCACCGCGATGTCTTCCGGCTTGTTGTACATGTCGACGTCGATGATCTGGAAATCCATCCCTTTCTCGTACAGCACGATGCGGCAGCGCTGCGAGAACGGGCAGGTCGTTCCGGAGTAGAGGTTCATCATTGGACTACCCTTGCCCGGGTCGGCCGGGGCTTAAAGGAGAGAGGCACGCGCCGGCGTCTGGCGCCGCACCTTCACAGGTTGGGACTCAGTGCACGTCTTTCCAGTACGCCTGCTTCAGGAAGTACGTGAGGAAGATGAGAATGGTGAGGCCGATCAGCACCCACACGCCGAGGCGCTTGCGGGCCATCTGGTTCGGCTCACCCATCCAGACGAGGAAGTTCACCAGATCGAAGACGGTCTTGTCGTACTCGACGGTCGACTGCGAGCCCGGCGCGAGCTCCTCGAGCTTCACGATCTTCACCGGCTTCCCGTCTTCGCCGCGGAGCGGACGGCCGTCCCATTTCGCCTCCTCCTCCTTCGCCGTGCGCACGCCCTGCAGCGTCCACAGCACGTGCGGCATCCCCACGTTCGGGTAGGCGAGGTTGTTCCAACCGGTGGCGGTGCCCGGGTCGCGATAGAAGCTGCGCAGATACGTGTACAGCCAGTCGGCCCCGCGCGAGCGCGCGATCACCGAGAGGTCGGGCGGCGTCGCGCCGAACCACTCCTTCGCGTCTCTCGGCGCCATCGCGATCGACATCGGCAACCCGACCTTCTCCGCCGTGAACATCAGGTTGTCCCTGATCTGGTCGTCGGTAAGGCCGATCCCGCGCAGCGCGTTGTAACGCATCAGCGACGCGCTGTGGCAGTTGAGGCAGTAGTTGACGAAGGTGCGCGCGCCCGATTGCAGGCTCGCGACGTCGAGCACGTTCGAGTCGATGTCGTCGAGCTTCACGCCCTCCGCCGGCACGGCGGGACCCGCGGCGAGGCCGAGTGCGAGCGCGGCGAGCACAGCGCCGAGGAGCTCCTTCGCGTTCACGTCACTCTCTCCGGCGGAGTCGTCGTCTTGTCGACCGAGGTGTACCAGGGCATCAGCAGGAAGAAGCCGAAGTAGATGATCGTGCATACCTGCGCGATGCGCGTCAGCGTATCGGTCGGCGTCTGCATGCCGAGGTACCCGAGGACCACGAACGACACGACGAAGAGCGCCAGCGCGAGCTTGTAGATCCAGCCTTTGTAGCGAATCGACTTGACCGCGGAGCGGTCGAGCCAGGGCAGAGCCGCGAAGATGAGCACCGAAACACCCATTAGGATCACGCCCCACACTTTCGCCTCGAGCAGGTAGAGGAGCACCAGGACGGCCGCACCCGCCGCAAGCGAGCCGATCCGCACCAGATTCGGCAGGCGGCGGAGAAGCGCCCACACCATGAACAGCGCCACCGCGATGCCGATCACCCACTTCAGGTCATCGGTGGTCGCCCGCAGCACCGAGTAGTACGGCGTGAAGTACCAGACGGGCGCGATGTGCGACGGGGTCTTTAGCGGATCGGCGGGGATGAAGTTGTTGTGCTCTAGGAAGTACCCGCCGAACTCCGGGGCATAGAACACGATCACCGAGAACACGAGCAGGAACACCGTCGCCCCGAACAGGTCCTTCACGGTGTAGTACGGGTGGAACGGGATGCCGTCGGCCGGATGACCGGTGCGGGGATCGATGTGCTGCTTGATCTCGATGCCGTCCGGGTTGTTCGACCCGGTCTCGTGCAGCGCCATGAGGTGCGCCGCCACCAGTCCGAGCAGCACCAGCGGGATCGCGATGACGTGGAAGGCGAAAAACCGGTTGAGCGTCGCGTCGCCGACGACGAAGTCGCCGCGGATCCAGATCGCGAGGTCCTCGCCTACCAGCGGGATCGCGGCGAAGAGATTCACGATCACCTGCGCTCCCCAGTAGGACATCTGGCCCCACGGCAGGAGATAGCCGAAGAACGCCTCCGCCATGAGCGCCAGGAAGATGAAGACGCCGAACAGCCAGGTGAGCTCGCGGGGCCGGCGGTACGAACCGTAGAGCAGCGCGCGGAACATGTGGAGATACACGCAGATGAAGAACGCCGACGCGCCGGTCGAGTGAAGGTAGCGGATCAGCCAACCCCACGGCACCTCGCGCATGATGTATTCCACCGAGGCGAACGCGAGGGTCGCATCGGGCTTGTAGTTCATCGTGAGGAAGATGCCGGTGACGATCTGCAGCACCAGCACCAGGAGCGAGAGGGCGCCGAAGAAGTACCAGAAGTTGAAGTTCTTGGGCGCGTAGTACTCCGACACCTGCGACTTCCACAGCTCCGACAGCGGGAAGCGCGCGTCGACCCACTCGAAGAGCTGCTGCGCCCAGGCGTTCCTGGTGCTTGAGCCGTTCGCCATCGCTCTACGCCCCCTTCGAGTCGTCGCCGATCAGCACCTTCGCCGCCGAAAGGTACTTGTATCTGGGCACCGGCAGGTTGTCGGGCGCGGGGAAGTTGGCGTAGACGCGGGCCGACATGTCGAAGCGCGAGCCGTGGCACGGGCAGAGGAAGCCGCCCGCCCAGCCCGGTCCCATGCTCTGGTCCCCGGGGGTGAACTTCGAGATCGGCGAGCAACCGAGGTGGGTGCAGATGCCGACGACGACCAGCACGTCTTTGTGCTCGTCGCGCGCACGCCATTGGTTCTTGGCGTACTCGGGCTGCAACGACCGGTTCGAGAGCGGGTCCGCGAGCTGCGCCGCGTCCTTCTCGATGCTCTGCATCATCTCCTTGTTGCGGCGGACGATCCACACCGGCTTGCCCTGCCATTCGACGATCATCATCTGGCCCGACTCGAGATTCGAGATGTCGGCCTCCACCGGTGCGCCGAGCGCCCGCGCCCGTTCGGAGGGCTGCATGCTGGCAAGGAACGGCCACGCGACGGCGGCACCCGCTGCACCGCCGGCGACGCAGCTCGCGACGATCAGGTTGCGACGCGTGCCGTCGACGTCGCCGCCGGCATCACCGTGCGGCACGGTTGCATCCGAAGCGCTGCTCATGAGGATCCTGTGCGGTTTCTGAAAGGTCGGGAGGAGGCGACGCAAAAGGCCGCGCGATTATAGCCGAACGCGCGAGCTAAATGAAAGTTTATGCGCGTAAGCCTTTGACTAGACGAAGGAAAACCAGATGTCCACCGGCGCCTCAGACCGGATTATCGATGTCGATGAACTGATGCGCGACCCCGAACCGTCCGGCGAGATGCTCCCCGAGCGCCTGGACGCCGAACCGCTCGGTGGCGTGATGACCGGCGGCGACGAACGCGACGCCCGATTCGCGCGCGAGGTGGACGTGCTGCTCCGAGATCTCGCCGGTCAGATAGACGTCGACGCCGAGTTCGATCGCGGTCTCGAAGAAACCTTGCGCCGCGCCGGTGCACCACGCGGCCCGCTCAACGCGATGCGATGCCTCACCAACGACGAGCGGCGCGCGACCCAGCCGCTCCGCCACGCGGGCCTTGAACCCGGCGAGGTCGGTCGGCTCGTCGACCGCCCCATGGGCCACGAGATCCTGTTCACCGGTCCGTCCCTCGATGACGAGCCCAAGACGCGCGGCGAGCTGGGCGTTGTTGCCGAGCACCGGATGCAGGTCGAGAGGCAAGTGGTAGGCGAACAGGCTAAGACCGGCGGCGAAGAGTCGCTCGATGCGGCGCTTGCGCGTTCCGACCAGGCGCGGGTCCTCGCCTTTCCAGAAATAGCCGTGGTGGACCAGCAGCGCGTCGGCCCCGCCGTCCGCCGCGCGGTCGATCAGCGCAGCGCTGGCCGTGACGCCCGAGACTAGACGGCGCACCTCCGGCCGACCTTCCACCTGCAAACCGTTTGGGCAATAATCGCGAATGCGCGACACCTCGAGTAGCTCGCCGAGGTAGCGCGCGAGCTCGTCACGATCCATCGCCCATCCCCATCCACCCTGCTCCGATCCCGTCGTTCACCGGATTCTAGCCGCGCGGCCCCATGACCCTAAAGAAACTGTGGCTCGTCTTCGCGCAAGCCGCGACCGTCGCGGTCGCGGCGCTGTTCGTGGTGACGACGCTAAAGCCGGAATGGCTCGCCTCGCGCGAGGGATCGGCCGCGGCGGTAGTCGTGCAGCAGGCGGCGCCCGCGTCCGACGGAGGGGCGAAGGCCACTTCCTACAGCGACGCCGTCGGCAAGGCCGCGCCCGCAGTCGTGAAGATCCAGACCTCGGGCGCGGCGCGCGGCCAGCGTCATCCGTTGACCGACGACCCCGTCTTCCGCCGGTTCTTCGGCGAGTCGCTCGATGGCGAGCGGCGTGCATCGGGGCTTGGCTCGGGGGTCATCGCGAGCTCCAGGGGCTACGTGCTCACCAACAACCACGTGGTCGAGGGCATGGACGAGATCGAGGTGCAGCTCGCCGACGGGAAGACCCGGTTGAAGGCGCGGCTGGTCGGCACCGATCCGGACACCGACCTCGCGGTGCTCAAGGTCGAGGCGGAGCGGCTCCCGGCGATCACGTTCGGCGCGGTCGAGACCGTGCGCATCGGCGACGTGGTCCTCGCGATCGGCAACCCCTTCGACTTTGGGCAGTCGGTCACGATGGGCATCGTGTCCGCGCTCGGGCGCCGCGGGCTCAACCTCAATACCTACGAGAACTTCATCCAGACCGATGCGTCGATCAACGTCGGCAATTCGGGCGGTGCACTGGTCGATGCATCCGGGAATCTGATCGGCATCAACACCGCCATCTTCTCGCGCACCGGCGGCTCGGTGGGGATCGGCTTCGCGATCCCGGCGTCGACGGCGCGCATCGTGATGGAGCAGATCGTCGCCGAGGGCAGCGTCACGCGTGGTTACATCGGTGTGCAGACCGAGGCCTCGGCGGCCGAAACGGGCGCCCCCTTCCCGAAGCCGAAGATCACCGGGGTACCGATCGCTGGGGTCGAGCGCAACGGCCCGGCCGAGAAGGCCGGCGTGAAGGCGGGCGACGTTCTGCTGGCGGTGAACGCGATACCGACCCCGGATACCGGCGCGATGCTGGACGCGGTCGCCGAGCTCAAACCGGGCAGCCAGGCGAACCTCCGGCTGCGCCGCGATCAGACGGAGGTCGAGGTGCAGGTCACGGTGGTCAAGCGGCCGCAGGTCCAGCGGCGGCGAGCGGTGCGGGAGTAGAGTCCGTCATTCCCGCGAGCGCGGGAATCTAGCCTGACCGTACTGGGTCCGGGCTTGCGCCGGGGTCACTTTTGCTCCTTGCTGTCGGCCTCGGCGCGATCGAGCTCGCGCTCCATCTCGGTCTCCGACGGCGACTTCCAGTCGGACTCGCCGACCGGCTTCACCATGAACCGCGCGAGGAACAGGCCCACTTCGTACAGCACGCACATCGGGATCGCGAGTAGCAGCTGCGACAGCACGTCGGGCGGCGTGACGATCGCCGCCACCACGAAGGAGCCGACGATCACGTAGGGCCGGGCCTGTTTGAGCTGATCGATGCTGACGATGCCCGCGCGCGCGAGCACCACCACCACGACCGGGATCTCGAAGGTTACGCCGAACGCGAGGAACATCGTGAGCACGAACCCGAAGTAGGCGTCGATGTCCGGTGCCGGCGTGATGCTCTGCGGCGCGAAGCTGTTGATGAACGTGAAGATCTTGCCGAACACGAAGTAATAGCAGAACGCCACCCCGGCGATGAAGAGCACCGTGCTCGCGACCACCAGCGGCAGCACGAGCCTCTTTTCGTGCGAGTAGAGGCCCGGCGCGACGAACGCCCAGGCCTGGTAGAGCACATATGGCAGCGCGACGATCAGCGCCAGCCATGCCGTGACCTTCACCGGGACGAGAAACGGGGTGATAACGCCGGTGGCGATCATCTTCGTACCCTCGGGGAGCGCCTGCAAGAGCGGCGCGGCCAGGTAGTCGTAGATCGGACCCGAGCCGGGGTAGAAGAAGAGCACGACGAACACCGCGCCGACCGCGAGCAGGGTCCGGAGCAGCCGGTCGCGAAGCTCGACGAGATGGGAGATGAATGTGTCCTGCTGCTCGCCCATGAGGTGATCGGTGATCGAACAGGGGATGGTGGAACCGCCAGTGATCGAGCCGCAGCGCTACCACGCGCTCGCCACGATCAGACCTTCGCTTCGCTCGGCGCGGCTGGTTTCGCGGCCGACTCGGCGGCTGGCGCGGGTAGCGCGCCCGATTCGGCGCCGGGCGCCGTGCCGGCAGCGCCGGCGGGGGTCGAATCGGCAATCGATTTGTTCAGATCGTCGCCGACCGCGCGGACCTGCTTGTCGACCTCGCCCACCGACTGCTCGACCGATCGCGCGGCGTCCTCGAACTGCGAGCGCAGCTTCCTCAGCTCGTCGAGCTCCACCTCGCGCTGGATGTCGGCCTTGACGTCGTTCACGTAGCGTTGCAGCCGGCCGAAGAGGTGGCCGGCGGTGCGTGCCACCTTCGGCAGCCGCTCGGGCCCGATCACGAGCAGCGCGACGACCGCGATGACGAGGAGCTCGGAGAAGCCGATATCGAACATAGCGTGAAAGGAAGCACCCGAGACGGCCGCCCGACGCGGGACGGGCCAAAAAAAGGACGCCGGGCGGCCCCGGCATCCTGGTCTGCCGACGCGGCGCCGCCTCAGGCCTTGGTGCTCGACTCCTTCTTGACCTCGCCCTCGATGGTCTGGCCGCTCACCTGGGGCGGCGTGCCGCCGCCGTTCGGCGCGCCTTCGGCCGCGCCGCCCTTGATGCCGTCCTTGAAGCCTTTGACGGCGTTGCCGAGGTCCGAACCGATGTTGCGCAGCTTCTTCGTGCCGAACACGAGGACGATGATGAGCAACACGATCAGCCAGTGCCAGATGCTGAACGATCCCATATCGATTTCCTTACGGTCTGATGATCATGGGCCCGAGCACGTCGGGGCCGCCGATCACGTGGATATGAAGATGATACACCTCCTGCCGACCCACTCGTCCGGTGTTGACGATCGTCCGGAAGCCGTCAGTCGCGCCCTGCTCCCGCGCGATCCGGCCGGCGAGCGCGAGCAGGCGGCCGAGCAGCGGCGCCTGGGCAAGCTCGGCGTCGTACAGCGAGGCAATGTGCAGTTTCGGGATGAGCAACACGTGAACGGGGGCAACCGGGCGGATGTCGTGGAAGCCCAGGACCTCGTCGTCTTCATACGCCCTTCGCGCCGGAATCTCGCCGCGGACGATCTTGCAGAACAGGCAGTTCTCGGGCGTGTTGGCGGCTGCCATTCGAGTCACTCCTTCGCCGGGCGCGCGGCCTTCTCGTCGATGCCCGAGATGCCCTCGCGCCGCCGCAGTTCCGCGAGCACATCGCCCGGCTTGAGACCGTAGTAGGCCAGCGCCACGAGACAGTGGAACCAAAGGTCGGCCATCTCACCGACGATCCGCAACCGGTCGCCCTCCTTCCCGGCCATCACCGTCTCGGTGGCCTCTTCGCCGAGCTTCTTCAGCACCGCATCCTCGCCGCGCGCGAGCAGCCGCGCAACGTACGAGTTCTCTTGATCGCCGCCCTTGCGGCGCTCGATCACTTCGGCCAGACGGTCGAGGATGTCGCTCATCGTTTGTAGATGTCGGTCGGGTCCTTCAGCGCGGCCTCGACCGTGACCCAGCGGCCGTCCACGAGCTTCTGGAAGAAGCAGCTCGGTCGTCCGGTGTGGCAAGCGATGCCGCCTACCTGCTCGACCTTGAGCAGGACGACGTCATTGTCGCAGTCCATACGGATCTCGCGCACGCGCTGGATGTGACCGGATTCCTCGCCTTTGCGCCACAACCGCTTGCGGGAGCGGGAGTAATACACGGCGTCGCCGGTCTCGGCGGTGTTCGCGAGCGCGTCCCGATCCATCCAGGCGAACATGAGCACCCGTCCCGTGAGCGCCTCCTGGGCGACCACCGGCACCAGGCCGCGCTCGTCCCATTTCACCTCGTCGAGCCACCGCGCTTGACCGGTTTCGTGGCTCACAGCCTGACCTCGATGCCGCGCGCCGCCATCGCCTCTTTCGCCTGGCGCACCGTGTACTCGCCGTAGTGGAAGATGCTCGCGGCTAGCACCGCGTCGGCCTTGCCGTCGATCACGCCGTCGGCGAGATGCTCGAGGTTGCCGACCCCACCGCTCGCGATGACCGGAACATCCACCGCTTCGGCGACCGCGCGAGTGAGTGCGAGGTCGAAGCCCTCGCGGGTGCCGTCGCGGTCCATGCTCGTCAGCAGGATCTCGCCCGCCCCCGCCGCTTGCATCCGGCGCGCCCAGTCGATCGCATCGAGACCGGTGGGTTTGCGCCCGCCGTGGGTGAACACCTCCCACCCGGATCGCGCGCGCTTCGCGTCGATTGCGACGACGATGCACTGTGCGCCGAACCGTCCCGCCGCGTCTTCGACAACCGCCGGGTCTTGCACCGCAGCGGTGTTGATCGACACCTTGTCGGCGCCGGCGTTGAGCAGCCGGCGCACGTCCTGCGCGCTCCGCACCCCGCCGCCGACCGTGAGCGGGATGAAGACCTGGGCCGCAACCGCCTCGACGACATGCACGATCGTGTCGCGTTCGTCGGCGCTCGCGGTGATGTCGAGGAACGTGAGCTCATCGGCACCCTGCTCGTCGTAGCGGCGCGCGATCTCGACCGGGTCGCCCGCATCGCGGAGGTTGACGAAGTTGACGCCCTTCACGACCCGGCCGGCAGCGACGTCGAGGCAGGGGATGATGCGTTTGGCGAGCGGCATCGGACGGCGGAAGCGGCGAACGACGGCGGGAGGGACGAGCGACCCGCCTAAGCTTCCCGCTTTCCTATTCCTTCTTCACCCAGCTGGTCGGCCAGCGCCTGCGCCTGCTTGAAATCGAGCGTCCCCTGGTAGATCGCGCGACCGCTGATGACCCCCATGATGCCTTCGGACTCGATCTCGCACAGCGCCTTCACGCCGGCGAGGTCGGTGAGCCCGCCGCTCGCGATTACCGGCGTCCGCAGCTCCCGCGCGAGACGCACCGTCGCATCGACGTTCACTCCGCTCAGCATGCCGTCGCGGCCGATGTCGGTGTAGATCACCGCCTCGACGCCGTAATCCTCGAACTTCCGCGCGAGATCGATGACATCGTGCCCGGTGAGCTTCGACCAGCCCTCGACCGCGACCTTTCCGTCCTTGGCATCCAGGGCGACCATCACGTGCCCCTGGAAGGCAGTACACGCATCGGACAGGAACCCGGGGTTCTTCACCGCCGCGGTGCCGACGACCACCTGTGCGACGCCGAAATCGAGGTACCGCTCGATGGTGTCGAGGTCCCGGAGCCCGCCGCCGAGCTGCACCGGGATCGCACCGCCGACGGCCTTCACGATGTCGCGAATCACGCTCTCGTTCTTGGGGCGGCCCGCCGCCGCGCCGTTCAGATCCACCACATGCAGCCGCCGCGCGCCTTGCGCGACCCAGTGCATCGCCATGGCCGCCGGATCTTCGGAATAGACCGTGGCGTCTTTCATGTCGCCCTGCTTGAGGCGGACACAGTGTCCGTCTTTCAGGTCGATCGCCGGGATGATGACCATCGCGGGCCGGTGGCGGAAACCGAGGTTGGCAGCGCGGAGGGTGGCAGCGGGGAGGGCGGCAGCAGGGAGGTCGGCAGCGCGGGCGGCGCGCCGGCGCCGCGGGTCGGGAGCGTCAGGTCTTCCAGGAAACAAAGTTCGCGAGCAGCCGCAATCCCGCCGTGTGACTCTTCTCCGGGTGGAACTGTACCGCGAAAATGTTATTCCGCGCCACTGCACAGGTAAAGGGGAGCCCGTACTCCGCCCCGCCGCTTTCCAGGCCGCTCTCGGCCGGCGTGAAAAAGTAACTGTGACAGAAGTAGAAGCGCGCGGCGTCGGGGATGCCCTCCCAAAGCGGGTGCGCCCCGGCCTGATGCACGCGGTTCCAACCCATGTGCGGCACCTTGAGCGGGCCTCCCGGTGCTGCGCGCAGCCGCTCGGGCGGGAAGCGCTCCACCTTGCCGCGAAAGATGCCTAGCCCAGGTGTGTCGCCCTCGGCGCTCCATTCGAAGAGCATCTGGGCGCCGATGCAGATGCCGAGCAAGGGCTTCGCACGCGCGGCACGCACTACGGCAGCGCGCAATCCCGCGCGCTCGAGCTCGCGCATGCAATCGGGCATCGCGCCCTGGCCCGGGAACACCACCCGCTCGGCCGAGTCGACCGCGACGGCGTCCGAAGTCACGAGCACCCGCCGGCCCGGGGCGACATGCTCGATCGCCTTGGAGACCGAGCGGAGGTTGCCCATGCCGTAGTCGACGACGGCGATGTGGGACATGGAGGATCCGGGATCCTCGATTACAGCGTCCCCTTGGTCGACGGCACGCTGGCGCCGGCTCGCGGGTCCAGCTCCACCGCCATCCGCAGCGCCCGCGCGAACGCCTTGAATGCCGTTTCGGCCTGATGGTGCGCGTTCCCGCCGCGCAGATTCTCGACGTGCAGCGTCACCTGGGCGTGATTGACGAAGCCCTGGAAGAACTCGTGCACGAGATCGACGTCGAACTCGCCGATCCACGCGCGGACGAACGGCACGTGGAACTCGAGCCCCGGCCGGCCGGAGAAATCGATTACGACGCGCGAGAGCGCTTCGTCGAGCGGAACGTAGGCGTGACCGAAGCGACGTATGCCCTTCTTGTCGCCGACCGCCTTCGCGACCGCCTGTCCGAACGCAATGCCGACGTCCTCGACGGTGTGGTGCGCGTCGATGTGAAGGTCGCCTTTCGCGTCGACCTCGAGATCGAGCAGGCCATGCCGCGCGACCTGGTCGAGCATATGGTCGAGGAACGGCACGCCGGTCGCGAGCTTCGCGGCCCCGGCACCGTCGAGGTTGACCGAGATCTTGATCTGCGTCTCGGCGGTCTTGCGGGTGACCGTTGCAGTCCTCATCACAGATTCTCCGCCAGCGCCGCGAGCATGAGCTCGTTCTCGCCCGGTGTGCCGACGGTGAGCCGGAGGCAGTTGGCGAGCAGCGGGTGGCTGCCGTGGAGGTTCCGGACCAGGATCTTGCGCGCCTTGAGCGCCGCGTCCATCGCATCGGCATCGGGCACGCGCGCGAGAATGAAATTCGCCTCGCTGGGAAACGCGGTCACTCCCTTCAGCCCCGCGAGCCAATCGAACATCGCGTTCCGCTCGACCTTGATTCGCTCCGCCTGGCCGTGCAGCACGTCGATGTGCGCGAGCATCCGCTCGGCGACGTGCTGCGCGAGGATGCTCACGTTGTAAGGCGGCCGGACCTTGTCCAGCTCGTGAATCCACTCGGGGCGCGCCGCGGCGTAGCCGAGCCGCACGCCGGCCAGCCCGAGCTTAGAGACCGTGCGCATCACCATCAGGTTCGGATACTCGCCGAGGCGGCTCATGAACGTCTCGCCCGCGAAGACGTGATAGGCCTCGTCGAGAACGACCAGCCCCGACGCCGCGGCGAGGATCGCTTCCACCGCGGGTTGCGGAAACAGGTTCCCGGTCGGATTGTTCGGGTACGCGAGGAAGATCACCGCCGGACGATGCGCCTCGATCGCGGCCAGAAACCGTCCGAGATCGAGCGTGAAGTCCGCATTGAGCGGCACGCCCACGTAGCGCATGCGCGCGAACATCGCGTTCATCCGGTACATCGCGAATGAGGGCTCGGGGGCGACGAGCGCAGCCTCGGGACGCGCGAGGGCGTGGGCGACGATCTGGATGATCTCGTCCGAGCCGTTGCCGATCATGAGGCCGTGCTCGTTGCCGATCCCGAACGTCGTCCGCAGGCGCGCGGTGAGCTGCGGCGCGGCAGGATCCGGATAGCGGTTGAGCTGGAGCGTCGCGACGAGCTGACCGATCTCCGAACGCAGCGGCTCGGGGAGCCGGTACGGGTTCTCCATCGCGTCGAGCTTGATCATCCCGGCAGCGGGCGCGACGTGATAAGCCTGGAGCGAGAGGATCTCCTCGCGCACTAGGGCGCCTGGTCCGAGCTTCACCGGGTCGCGCTTCATCCGTCGGCCTCGAGGGTTTCGGCTTCGAGGCGCAGCTCCGCCGACCGCGCGTGCGCGGGCAGGCCTTCCCCATAAGCGAGCGCGGCCGCGATCTTACCGAGCGACCGCGCGCCTTCGCGCGAAACGTTCACAATGCTCGAGCGCTTCTGGAAGTCGTACACGCCGAGCGGCGAGGAGAACCGCGCGGTGCGGGAAGTTGGCAGCACGTGGTTGGGGCCGGCGCAATAGTCGCCGAGCGCTTCGGAGCTGTACCGGCCGATGAAGATCGCCCCGGCGTGGCGGATGCGATCGACCAGGCGCTCGGGCGAGCTCACTGATAGCTCGAGATGTTCCGGCGCGATGCGGTTCGCGATCTCGCACGCCTCGTCGAGGTCGCGTACCAGCACGAGCGCGCCGCGATGTGCGAGTGACGCGCGGATCACCTCGCGGCGCGGCATCCCACCGAGCTGGCGGTCGATGCTGGCGGCGACGCGATCGATGAACGCGGCATCGGGTGAGAGCAGGATCGCCTGCGCCGCCTCGTCGTGCTCGGCCTGTGAGAAGAGATCCATCGCGACCCAGTCGGGATCGGTCGTACCGTCGCAGATCACCAGGATCTCGGACGGTCCGGCGATCATGTCGATGCCGACGGCCCCGAACACGCGGCGCTTCGCCGCGGCGACGTACGCGTTGCCGGGACCGACGATCTTGTCCACCGCGGGAACGGTCTCGGTACCGTAGGCGAGCGCCGCGATGGCCTGCGCACCGCCGATCGCGAACACCCGATCCACGCCCGCCAGGTGCGCAGCAGCAAGGACGAGCGGGTTGCGCTCGCCGTCGGGCGTAGGTACGCACATAACGAGCGCGCCGACGCCGGCGACCTTCGCCGGCACCGCGTTCATCAGCACCGAGGACGGATAGGCGGCCTTGCCCCCGGGCACGTACAACCCGGCCCGATCGAGCGGCGTCACGCGCTGCCCGAGCACCGTGCCGTCGGCCTCGGCGTAGCTCCACGACCCGGCGCGCTGTCGCTCGTGATAGCCGCGGATGCGCTCGGCCGCCGCGCCGAGCGCATCGCGTATGGCCGGCTCGAGGCCGCCGTGCGCGCGCGCGAGCTCGTCGCGCGGAATCTCGAGCTCGCGCACGCTCGTGGCGTTCACGCGGTCGAACCGCCGCGTGTGTTCGAGCACCGCCGCGTCGCCACGCGCGCGGACGTCCGCGACGATTCCTGCGGCCGCCCGCTCGACCGCCTCGTCCTGCGCTGCCTCGAAGCGCGTGAGCGCGCCGAGCCGGCGGTCGAAATCGGCCTCGCGCGTGGAAAGCCGTGCGATCTCAGGCATGGGCGGCCACCGCAGCCTCGAACGCCTCGATGAGGGGTTGCACGCGATCACGCTTCAGCTTGAGCGCCGCCTGGTTGACGATGAGACGGCTCGACACCGGCATGATCTCCTCGACCGCGCGCAGCGCATTCGCGCGCAGCGTGTTGCCGGTCGCGACGAGGTCGACGATCGCATCGGCGAGCCCGGCGAGCGGCGCGAGCTCCATCGAGCCGTAGAGCCGGATGAGATCGACATGCACGCCTTTCGCCGCGAAGTGCTCGCGCGCCGCGCGCAGATATTTCGTCGCGACGCGTAGGCGCGCGCCCTGCCGCACCGCGTTGGCGTAGTCGAATCCATCCGGCACCGCGACCATCATCCGGCAGGCGGCGATCCCGAGGTCGAGCGGCTGGTAGAGACCGGCGCCGCCGTGCTCGTACAGTACGTCCTTGCCGGCGATGCCGAGATCGGCGGCGCCGTACTGCACGTAGGTCGGCGTGTCCGCGGCGCGCACGAGCACGAGTCGTACGTCGGCGCGTCGGGTGGGAACGATGAGTCTGCGCGAGGTGTCCGGATCCTCGGCGGGCGCAATGCCCGCGGCCTCGAGCAACGGGAGCGTTTCGTCGTAGATCCGGCCTAGGGACAGCGCGAGAGTAATGCCGGGCACGGCCGGGCCTTGCGATGCAAAGCCACGATTCTAAAGGAAACCCGCCGTCAATTACGCGTTTACTTGACGTCGGCCGACGTTACGCGGCGGATGCGAGCACCGAGCGCGGCAAGCTTCGCCTCGATCGCCTCGTAGCCGCGATCGAGGTGGTAGATCCGGTCGACGACGGTCTCGCCGCCAGCCACGAGCCCGGCGACGACGAGGCTGGCCGATGCGCGCAGATCGGTCGCCATTACCGTCGCACCCTGCAGCCGCTCGACCCCACGCACGATCGCGGTGTTGCCGGAGGTCTCGATGTTCGCGCCCAGGCGCGCCAGCTCGAGTGCGTGCATAAACCGGTTCTCGAAGATCGTCTCGGTGATCGTCGCGGTCCCTTCGGCGATGGCGTCGAGCGCCATGAGCTGAGCCTGCATGTCCGTCGGGAAGCCGGGATGCGGCGCGGTGTTGATGTCCACGCAGCGCGGTAGGCCCCGCATCTCGATGTGAATCGTCCCGTCCCCGGCCTCGATCACGGCGCCCGCCTCGCGCAGCTTCGCGATCACCGCGTCGAGCAGCCCGGCGTCGGCATCGCGAAGCGTCACGGCGCCGCCAGTCGCCGCGGCGGCGGCGAGAAAGGTGCCGGTCTCGATCCGGTCGGGCATGATGCGGTGGACAGCGCCGCCGAGGCGCTCGACGCCTTCGATCGTGATGACGTCCGAACCCGCGCCGGTCACCCGCGCGCCCATCGCGTTCAGGCAGTTGGCGAGATCGACCACCTCGGGCTCGCGCGCGGCGTTTTCCAGCACGGTCGTCCCCTCCGCCAGCGTTGCCGCCATCATCAGGTTCTCGGTCCCCGTCACCGTGACGAGGTCCATCGCGTGCCGCGCACCCTTCAGCCGCGTCGCGCGCGCCGTGATGTATCCCTGCTCGACGGCGATCTCCGCGCCGAGCGCCTCGAGCCCCTTGACGTGCTGGTCTACCGGGCGCAGGCCGATCGCGCAGCCCCCGGGGAGCGATACGCGCGCTTCCCCGCCGCGCGCGACGAGCGGCCCGAGGACGAGGATCGAAGCGCGCATCGTCTTGACCTGCTCGTAGGGGGCGACCGGGCGGTCGAGGCGCTTAGCGGCTAGCATTACCGCATCGCCATCGCGCTCCACCGCGACGCCCATCTGAGCGAGCAACTCAAGCATCGTGCGCACGTCTCGCAGGCGTGGAACGTTCGTGAGCCGCAACGGCGCGGGCGAGAGCAGCGCCGCGCACATGAGCGGCAGCGCCGCATTCTTGGCGCCCGATACGCGAACCTCTCCTCGCAGCGGCACGCCGCCTTCGATCGCTAGTTTGTCCATCTGCGGTCTGATTGCCGACACCGCTGGCAGTATCCGCCGCGAATCTGGCGAAAAGGAGGCACCGCGAGGGTTTACTCGCGCGCCGCCGCCCAATCCTCGGGCGTGAACGTCTGCATCGACAGTGCGTGGATCTCCTCGCGCATGCGGTCGCCGAGCGCGCGGTAGACGAGCTGGTGCCGCTGCACGCGGGTCTTGTCCCGGAACTCCGGGCTGACGATCACCGCCTCGAAGTGATGCCCGTCGCCCTCGACCTGCACGTGGTCGCAGGCGAGACCCTGCTCGATATATGTCTTGACGTCGTCCGGACGAACCATCTGGTTTCCTTTGCGCGCCGCTAGTGCCGCAGGCGGTAGCCCGCCTTGAGCATCGCGAGTGTAATCGCCGTGAGGCTTGCGAGGAACACCCCGACGACGGCGAGGCTCGTCGCCGGGTCGACATCGGAAGCGCCGAAGAACCCGTAGCGGAAGCCGTCGATCATGTAGAAGAACGGATTGAGGTGCGATACGCGCTGCCAGAACGCGGGGAGCGAGTGGACCGAGTAGAAGACACCGGCGAGAAAAGTGAGCGGCATGACGACGAAGTTCTGGAACCCGGCGAGCTGATCGAATTTCTCGGCCCAGATGCCGGCGATCACGCCCATCGTCCCCAGGATGGCGCACCCGGCGAGCGCGAACCCCGCAGCCCAAAGCGGATGCGCGATCTGTACGGCGACGAACGGCAGCGTGACCGCGAGCACGCCCGTGCCGACAGTGAGGCCACGCACGATCGCGGCGGCCACGTACGCGACGAAGAATTCCACGTACGAGATCGGCGGCAGCAAGACGAATACGATATTGCCGGTGACCTTCGACTGGATCAGGCTCGACGAGCTGTTGGCGAAGGCGTTCTGCAGCATCGACATCATCGCGATTCCGGGCACCAGGAACGCGGTGTAGGGAATATGCCCGTAGACCTGTACGCGGTCCTCCAGAACGTGGCCGAAAATGAGGAGATACAGGAGCGCCGTCAGGACCGGCGCCGCGACGGTCTGGAAGCTCACCCGCCAGAACCGCAACAGCTCCTTGTAGAGGAGCGTCGCGAAGCCGGCCCATGGCGCCGGGGCCGCGTTCATTCTTCCCCCCGCATGATGTGGACGAACACCTCTTCGAGGTCGGGCTGGACGAGCTCCATCTCGAGGATGCGCGTGCCCGCCTCGCGCAGCGCGGCGAGCACTGTCTCGACCTCGGCGTAGTCGGTGAGCTTGAAGGTGTGCCGCCCGCCCTCCCCGGCCGCCCCGCCGGCCGCACGCCTCGTAAGGGCCTCGGGCACGTGCCCGTCGAGCCGCACGCGCAGATACAGTGCGTGGAAGCGACGGATCAGGTTCTCGGTGGCATCCAGCGCAACGATCCGGCCGCCCTTCAGCATCGCGATGCGGTCGCAAAGTAGCTCTGCCTCTTCGATGTAGTGCGTCGTAAGCACGACCGTCTGGCCTTCGCGGTTGAGCCGGCGGATGAACTCCCATAATCCCTGCCGCAGCTCGACATCGACGCCGGCGGTCGGCTCGTCGAGGACGATCACCGGCGGCCGATGCACGAGCGCCTGCGCCACGAGCACCCGGCGCTTCATGCCGCCCGAGAGCGTGCGCATGTTCGCGTCGGCCTTGGACGTGAGGTCGAGGTGATGCATGACCTCGTCGATCCAGGCGCGGTTGTCGCGCAGGCCGTAGTAGCCCGACTGGATCGCGAGCGCCTCGCGCACGGTGAAGAACGGGTCGAAGACGAGCTCCTGCGGGACGACGCCGAGAAGCCGCCGCGCCGTGCGATAGGCGGCCACGACGTCGTGGCCGAGCACGCAGGCAGTGCCCGCGTCGGCCCGCGCGAGCCCGGCGAGGATGCTGATGAGCGTGGTCTTGCCGGCGCCGTTGGGGCCGAGGAGGCCGAAGAACTCGCCGCGCGGGATCTCGAGATCAACGCCCGCAAGCGCCTGAACCGCGCCGTAGCGCTTCTCGAGCCCCCGGATGTCGATGGCGGCGACCATGCTCGCGCCGAGCGGGGCCGCCGGCTACGCGGTCAGCGCGGGCGCAACAGCAACGAGGTCGGCGACGGCGTAGAGCCGGGCGAGCTTTGTCATCGCCGGCGGGAGGTTGGCAAACTGGAGCGTGCGCCCCGCCGCGCGGGCCTCGCGCACCCAGGCGAGCGCCAGCGCGACCGCCGCAGAGTCGGCCTCGGTGACCGCGGCGAAGTCGACGATCTCGGCACCGCGCGCGCGCGGACCCGCTTCGGCGAGGATGCGGGCAACGGTGTCTGCCGTCACCGCGCCTTCGAGCAAAAGTCGCGCTTCGCCGTCAGCGCCGCGGTGCTGCGACACGCCTCAACCGCCCCGCGCCGCAAGCTGGCGATTCTTGTCCGCGAGCGCCTTTATCAGCCCGTCGACGCCGGTATTGCGGATTTCACTGTTGAACGTGTCGCGATAGGTCGTGACGAGGCTCACACCGCCGACCACCACGTCGTACACCTTCCACCCGCCTGCCGTCTTCTCCATGCTGTAGTCGATCGTCACCGGCTCGCCGCCGGTCTGCTTCACTTCCGAGCGCACCAGCACATCGGAATCGGAGGGTTGCGCGCGGAGCGGCTTGAAGTCGATGACCTGGTTGCGGTAGGACGACAGCGCGGACGAGTAGGTGCGTACGAGCAGCGTACGGAACTGTTCGACGAGTGCCTGCTGCTGCTCGGGCGTCGCCTTGCGCCAGCTTTGTCCCACCGCGAGCGCCGTCATGCGGGTGAAGTTGAAGTGCGGCAGCACCTTCTCCTCGACCAGCGCGACAGTTTTTTTCTGGTTGCCGGCCTGGATGTCCTGGTCCTGCTTGATGACGGCGATCACGTCCTGGGTCACGCCCTTGACGAGCGCATCGGGGGCGGTCTCCTGCGCCGCCGCGGCCGGGGCGAGCAGAGCAAGAATGAAGACAAGGATGACGCGCGTCATAGTGATCCGATTCGGAGGTTGCACGCGAGGCTGCACGGAGCTTACACCGAGGTCACAGCGGGTTCGCTGCCGCCGATTACTGCGCCGCGACGAGATGGGAAGCGTCCACGGCCGGGACCGCAGGGTAGTTCAAGGGGATGCTTGGCACGATGGTTTGCACCAGAGGCTCCACCGGCTCGACTGTCGCCTCTGCCGGCTGTACGGACGGCTCGCCTGACTGCACCACCGTCTCGACTGGCTCCCCCGCCGGTTGGGCTGCGTCTGCCGTCGGCTCGCCGTGCTGTAGCGTCGCCTCAGCCCCGGTCGGCGGCACCGGCGCAAGCGATTGCTTGTCCGCCGGCAGCGGCGACGGGTTGCCGTCGTAGATCAGGTTGCGGCGACGCTGGAAGTAGGCATCCCGCAGGAACGCGTAGCGATCCAATGCCGCGTCCTCGAGCAGACTGGTCGCATCGAGCAGGTCCGCTCGCGTCTGGACGTAGTCGAGTGCGAGCAGCGAGTTCTGCCACGCGACCCGGTGGTCGAAATCGGCCCACTTCGGAATTTGCCAGGGCAGGTACCCGAGGGTTCCGACCGCAGTGCCGGTGGCGTCGCGGACGCTGCTCGGCCCGAGCAGCGGGATCACGAAGTACGGGCCGAAGTCCACACCCCACACCGCGAGCGTCTGCCCGAAGTCCTCGTTGTGCTTCGGGAGGCCCATGTCGCTCGCGACGTCGATCAGGCCGACGAGCCCGAACGTGCTGTTCCAGACGAAGCGCGCGAGGTCGTCTATCGCGAATCGCACTTTCCCCTGCATGAGCTGGTTGAGCGCGATCCAGGGGTCTTGGAGGTTGGCGAAGAAATTGGTCACCCCGGCGCGCGCGGGCTCCGGCAGCACGAAGCGGTAGCCTTCGGCCACCGGCTTGAAAAACGCCTTGTCGACGCCCTCGTTGAACTCGAAGGTCGCGCGGTTCACGCGCTCCCACGGATCGCGCGGGTCGGGGCTCGCTACCGTCGCGCAGCCGGCGAGCGCGGCTGCGGCGACCGCCGCCAGGCCAAGTCGAAACGCTGTTCTCATGTGCTACTGTTTTTTCTCGCCGCCCTCGGCCGCCTTACTGTACAGGAACTGCGCGATGAGGCTCTCCAGCACCAGCGCCGATTGGGTAATTTTCAACGTGTCGCCGTTCTTGAGGCTCACGGTGTCGCCACCGGCGGTGAGCCCGAGGTACTGCTCGCCGAGAAGACCGGAGGTCAGGATCTTGGCGGCGGTGTCCTGGGGAAACTCGTAGCGCCTGTCGACATTCATCGTGACCACCGCCTCGAAGCTCTGATTGTCGAACCGGATATCGACGACGCGCCCGACCACTACGCCCGCGCTTTTGACCGGCGCGCGGACCTTGAGGCCGCCGATGTTATCAAACTTGGCCTTTACTTCGTAGCCGTCGGCCGCGGCGAGCGTCGCCGAGCTCGCGACCCGCAACGCGAGAAACAGGATCGCCGCGAAGCCGAGGGCGACGAACAGGCCGACCCAGATATCCAGCGCTCTGCGGTTCATCATTTGGCTCTCTGCCCTTTCGGCGTTGATCGGGGTGGTGGGTCGGCGCAGCGGCTTTCCGCTAAGCGCCGCGAAACATGAATGCGGTCAACACGAAATCGAGCGCGAGGATCGCGAGCGACGAGGTCACCACCGTGCGCGTCGTGGCGCGCGATACGCCCTCCGCGGTCGGCGCGGCATCGTAACCTTCGAACACGGCGATCCAGGTCACCGCGACACCGAATACGGCGCTCTTGATGATCCCGTTCACCACGTCCTCCTGCAGGTCGACCGAGCCCTTCATCTGCGACCAGAACGCGCCCTCGTCCACGCCGATCAGCTGGACCGTGACGAGGTAGCCGCCGAAGATTCCGATTGCCGAGAAGAGCGCGGCGAGCAGCGGCATCGAGACGACGCCCCCCCAGAAGCGCGGGCCGACGACACGTGCGATCGGATCGACAGCCATCATCTCCATCGCCGAGAGCTGCTCGGTCGCTTTCATCAGCCCGATCTCGGCGGTGATCGCCGAGCCCGCCCGGCTCGCGAAGAGCAGCGCCGAGACGACCGGGCCGAGCTCTCGAGTGAGCGAGAGCGCGACCAGCGTACCAACAGCCTCGGCCGAGCCGTAGCGGACGAGCGTGTCATAGCCCTGCAGCCCGAGCACCATCCCGACGAAGAGCGCGGAAACCGCGATGATGATTAGCGACAGCACGCCCGCGAAGTAGATCTCACGGATCGTGAGCGGGAGGCGGCGGAAGCTCGTCCCCGAGAGCCGCAGCATGACCCAGAAGAACCGGCTCGCCAGCCCGAGGCGCGCCACCATCGCGTTCACGCGGGCGCCTAGCGTCTCGAGTAGGGACAGCACGCGCTCGAGCATCAGCGCACCGCTAGGAGCGTCGCGGCGTAATCGGGCGCCGGGTAATGGAACGGCACCGGCCCGTCAGCCTCGCCGTGGACGAACTGGTGCACGAACGGCGCGGTGGACGAGCGCACCTCGTCCGGCGTCCCTTTGGCGACGACGCGCCCGTCGGCGAGGAAGAAGATGTAATCGACGATCGCGAGCGACTCCTGGACGTCGTGGGTGACCACGATGGAGGCCGCGCCGAGCGCATCGTTCAGGTCGCGGATGAGCTTTCCGGTCACCGCTAGCGAAATCGGGTCGAGACCGGTGAAGGGCTCGTCGTACATGATGAGCGCCGGATCGAGCGCGATCGCGCGCGCTAGCGCAACCCGCCGCTGCATCCCGCCCGAGAGCTGCTGCGGCATCAGGTCGGCCGCGCCGCGCAAACCCACCGCCTGGAGCTTCATCAGCACGAGGTCGCGGATGATCGGTTCGGGCAAATCGGTGCGCTCGCGCATCGGGAACGCGACGTTGTCGAACGCCGATAGATCGGTAAAGAGTGCGCCGAACTGGAACAGCATCCCCATCTTGCGTCGCAATTCGTAGAGCTCGCGCGTCCGCGCGCGGTTGATCGCGCGGCCGAACACCCGGACTTCGCCCGCCGCTGGTCGCAGTGCGCCCCCGATCAGCCGCAGCAAGGTCGTCTTGCCGCTGCCGCTGCCGCCCATGATGGCGACCACGGCCCCGCGCGGGATCGCGAGCGACACGCCGTCGAGGACGCGAGGGCCGCCGTAAGAGAACGTAACGTTCTCGATCTCGACGAGGTTCTGAGCGGCGCTCGGGCTGAGCAAGGGCGGGCGAGGTCGACAACAAAATGCTGAATACTAAAGGAAAGGCGTCGCCATAGCCACTTTCGGCGCGCCCTGCGGGCGGGGCGGCGCGCGTGCGATATGATGCGCGCGGCACATGTAACCGCACCCCGCGTCCGACTCCGCACGCTTCGAGCATGTCCGACCCGGTCATTCGCATCAGCGGGCTCACGAAGCGCTTCGGAAAGTCCGAGGTGCTGCACGGGGTCGATCTCAAGCTCGAGCGTGGCGAGTTCCTCGGTCTTGCCGGCGTAAACGGCGCCGGCAAGACGACCCTCCTAAAGTGCCTGCTCGACTTCTGCGCGGTCGATGCCGGGCGGATCGAGCTCTTCGGGCTCCGGCACACCGACCCGCGCTCGCGCGAGCAGCTCGCGTTCCTGCCAGAACGGTTCGTGCCGCCTTACTACCTGACCGGGCGCGACTTCCTGTCGTTCATGCTGCGGTTGCAGCGACGTCGGTACGACGAGTCGGCGGTGGCCGGGATGCTCGCGGCGCTCGATCTCGACCCGGGCGCGCTTGCGAAGCCGGTTCGCGCCTACTCTAAGGGCATGACCCAGAAGCTGGGTCTCGCGGCTTGCTTCCTCGCGGAGCGCGAGCTTTACATCCTGGACGAGCCCACGAGCGGCCTCGACCCGAAAGCCCGCGCATGCGTGAAAGCAATCCTCGCGCAGCTGCGCGCGGCGGGGCGAACCTTGCTTTTCACGTCCCATGCGCTGGTCGATATCGAGGAAATTTGCGACCGGATGGTCGTCCTGCACCGAGGTGTGCCGTATTTCTCAGGAGCGCCCCGAGCCCTGTGCGAACATTATGGCGAGATTTCGACGGAGACCGCTTTTCTCCGCTGCATCGGGGACGCTCGCCAATGTCTGACCCCAACACCAAGTCCACCCTGCTGATCGTCGACGACGATCCGCTGATCACCGATACGCTCGCGTATGCGCTCGGCAAGGACTTCGAGGTCCTCGTCAGCGACTCTCGCGGTCACGCCGTGAGCCTGCTGCGGCAGCTCGACCATCCGCCGCACCTTGCACTGGTCGATCTCGGACTGCCCCCGGTGCCGCACCGCCCCGACGAGGGTTTCGCATTGATCGGCGATCTGCTCGCGCACGCGCCGAGCATGAAGATCCTGGTGCTCTCCGGACAGAACGACGCCTCGAACGCGCGCCACGCACGCGCGCTCGGCGCGGCCGAGTTCGTCGCGAAGCCGGCTGACCCGATCAACCTGAAGCGCATCCTGCTGCACGCCCTGCAGTTCCGCGCGGCGGAGATCTCGGGCTCGAGCTCGGTCGAGGAGGGGATGCTGATCGGGCGCAGCCCTGCAATGCAGAAGCTCCGCAATCAGACCTCGCAGTGCGCCGACTCGCCCTTCCCGGTGCTGATCGAGGGCGAGTCGGGAAGCGGCAAGGAGATGGTCGCGAACGCGCTTCACCGCCTCTCGAGTCGCAAGGACAAGCCTTCGCTCGCGCTCAACTGCGCCGCAATCGCCCCGACGCTCGTCGAGCCGACGCTCTTCGGCTACGTGAAGGGTGCCTTTACCGGAGCGATGACGAACAAGTCCGGCTACTTCGAGGACGCCGCCGACGGTACCCTCTTCCTCGACGAGATCGGCGAGCTGCCGCTCGAGCTGCAGGCGAAGCTCCTGCGGGTGCTCGAGAACGGCGAGTTCCAACGGGTCGGGGAAACGCAGCGGCGGTTCAGCCGTGCGCGCGTGATCGCGGCCACCAACCGCGATCTGCGGCAGGAGATCAAGAAGGGAAATTTCCGCGCCGACCTCTACCACCGGCTCAGCGTCTTCACGATCAACGTGCCGCCGCTGCGCGACATGGACGAGGACCGGGTGCTGCTGCTCGAGCACTTTAGCAATTTCTATGCCGCTCAAGCGAAGCTCTCGCCGTTCTCGCTCGCCGAGAGCGCGACCCGCCTATGGCGCGACTATCACTTCCCAGGGAACGTGCGCGAGCTGCGCAACATCGTGATCCGGTTGACGACGAAGTACGCGGGGCAGAAGCTCTCGGCCGAGGAGCTCGAGCCGGAGCTCGACGTCACCGCCGCCCCGTCCGGCGAGTTCGGGCCGCCGAACGACCCGGATACCCTGATAGAGCAGGCGCAGGCGCATCTCCAGCGCGAGCGCAGCTTCAACCTCGACAGCATGCTGAAGGCGTGGGAGCAGGGCTACATCGAGGCGGCAATGAAGCTCACCCGTGGCAACGTGAGCCAAGCGGCCAAGCTGCTCGGCATCAACCGCACGACCCTCTACAGCCGCATGGAGTCTTTGCAGAAGCAGTAGCTGCCTGCCTCTGGCTACCGAGGCTAGCGTACGAACAAGGGGGCTCGCCTATGGATCTCTCCCACGTTGGAACGAGACGGGGAAGCCCGGCCAGCCCCCCGGGTAGTAGCCCCTGGTAGCTGCCCCGGCAGCCCCCCCTTGTAAAACCCCCCGTTTCGCGCTCAATATGCGGGTGACATAACGAGCGCACGCCCATGTATCTCAGCCATTTCGGCCTAAACGAGGCGCCGTTCCGCATCACGCCCCATACCGAGTTCTTTTTCTCGGGGGCGAATCGGGGGGCCACACTCGAGGCACTCCTCTACGCGATCACGCACGACGAGGGGATCGTCAAGGTTACCGGCGAGGTCGGCAGCGGCAAGACGATGCTCTGCCGCGTGCTGGTCGAGCGGCTGCCGAAAAACGTCGAAACGATCTACCTTGCGAACCCGTCGCTCTCGCGCGACGAGATCCTCCATGTCATTGCCGCCGACCTCCACGTCGACTCGCGCGGGGAGCGGGTGACGATCCTCCTCCGCTCGCTCCAGGAGCGGCTCATCAAGCTGTACGGTGCCGGCCGGCGCGTGGTAGTGCTCATCGATGAAGCGCATGCGATGCCGATCGAGACGCTGGAGGAGATCCGACTGCTCTCCAACCTCGAATCGAACCGGCACAAGTTACTGCAAATCGTGCTCTTCGGTCAGCCGGAGCTCGACCAGCACCTCGGCCTGCCCAACATGCGCCAACTAAAAGAGCGCATCACCCACAGCTTCAAGCTTGAACCGCTGGTGCGGTCGGACGTAAACAGCTATGTGGATTTCCGGATGCGCGCCGCGGGCTACCGCGGGCCAAGCGTGTTCGCTCCGCAGGCGATGAAGCTGGTCGCGAAGGCATCCGAGGGACTCACGCGCCGGATCAACATCCTCGCCGATAAGTCGCTGCTCGCCGCATTCGCCAACGGCACGCACCAGGTGACGGCGAAGCACGCGCGCGCGGCGGTGCGCGACTCGGAGTTCGGCGCGCGGCCTGTGAGCGTCCCGAACGCCTGGTGGTTCGTCGGCGCCGGCCTGGTCGCGGGGCTCCTCGTCGGCGTCAGCCTGCACTTTGCGAACCAGTTGCGCCTGTCACACGGCGCGGCGCCGGTCGCGGATCCGATGACCGCTGCGCCCGCCCCTTCCCCTCAGGCTGGTGGCATCGCAAACCAGGATTGGCCGGTCCAGGTCGCCCTGCCGTCGAGCGAGCGTCCGGAGCTATCGCAGACGGCGCCCCGAACCGCCGCGCCGGCATTTCCTGCGCCCCCTGCCGCCACCCCGATATTGCAGTCCCCGCTGGAGGTCGCCGCTTCGCAGCCACCGGTAGTCCTGCTGGCCGGGCCAAGGCCGCCCTTGTCCGGGAAACTCGCGCAAGAACGGTTTGCGTCGACGCAGAAGTGGTTGAAGGGCGCGCCCAATGCGTCCTGGACGATCCAGGTGATGACCGTCGGCGACGCTCAGTTGATCGAGCGGTTTCTGGAGGAAGCAGCGCAGGAGGTCGAGCTTAACGACCTCTACGTCTACGGCGTGAAAATGAACGGCCGACAGCTCTACGGCGTTACCTACGGCAACTTCCCGAGCCTCGAGGACACGATCACGGCTATGGGAGACCTGCCGACCTCGTTCAAGACCCGCGGCCCGTTCCATCGCAGCATCAATGTCATGCGCCGCCAGAATCAGGAATAAGTGCGCAGCGGGATCCGGCACTAGGCCACAAAGGGTTTGCGCCGCTAAAACAGTTTCTTACGGTGCTTTGTTATACTGCCTCTTCGAGTCCTAAGGGGGCTCGGCGCGCAAGGGAGTGGGGGACGCATGGTCAAGCAGCTGCTCGTCTGTAGTCTGGGCATGACCTTGGTCGCATGCTTCCAGCCGATGAAGCCCTCGACCGGCCACCTCGGCGAAGGAACGGCGGGCACACCCGCGGCGACCATCCCACCGCCGATCCAGACCGTTCCCACACCGCCGCGACCGAAGCCGACCGCGCGCGCGGAAACCTACAGCGTCGTCGTCAACAACGTAAGCGTGCGCGAACTGCTGTTCGCGCTCGCGCGCGACGCGAAGGTTAACGTCGACATACATAGCGGCATCACGGGCACTGTAACGCTCAACGCGATCGACCAGACGCTGCCGCAGTTGCTCAACCGCATCTCGAAGCAGGCCGACATGCGCTACGAGCTCGACGGTCCAAACCTCGTCGTGATGCCGGATTCGCCGTATTTGCGAATCTACCGGATCGACTACGTAAACATGCAGCGCGAGACCCAGGGCACCGTGAGCGTTTCGTCGGAGATCATCGGGCAGCAACCGGCGGGCGGTGGCGGCGCCGGCGGCGCCTCTTCCGGTGGCGGCGGCGCGGGGCAGAACACGTCCCGCGTGCAGATCCAGAATCGCGGCGCCAATCGGTTTTGGGAGACGCTGGTCAAGAACATCGAAGAGATCCTGCGCGAGACCGACAAGGTCCTGCCGACCGGCACGAGCGCGATTGCATCGGTGGCCGCCCCGCCTGCAGTACCCGCCGGCCAAGCGCAACCCGGTGCGGGTGCACCGGGCGCCGGCGGCAGCGCGCTGGCGCCGGTCGCAAGCGCCGCTCCGGGGGCATCGTTCCGGGAAGCGGCGTCCGTCATCGCCAACCCGGAAGCCGGCGTCCTCACCATACGCGCCACCGCACGCCAGCACGAGAAGCTCCAGGAGTTTCTGGACCAGGTGCTGACGAGCGCGCGGCGGCAGGTCCTGATCGAGGCGACGATCGTCGAGGTCCGCCTCAACAACAGCTACCAGCAGGGCATCGATTGGGGCGTCTTCAGCGGGCTCGCGGGCTGGCAGCTCTTCGGCGGCGGGCTGTACCGGTCATTCGGGGACGCCGCCCGTCCCGGCGGCCGGCATCCTGACCGCCACACCCACCGGCAACCTGTTCGCGGCGCAATTCAACTCGCGCGACTTCAAGGCGACCTTGACCCTGCTCGAGACGTTCGGCAACGCCAGGGTGTTGTCGAGCCCGCGGATCAGCGCGATCAACAACCAGACCGCCATCCTCAAGGTGGTCGAGAACGTCGTCTATTTCAATGTCACCTCGCAAACGAACCAGGCGGCGAATGTCGGAGCGCTCACGACGGTCTCGACGGTGGCGCAGACGGTGCCGGTCGGCATCGTGATGAATGTGACACCCCAAGTCAGCGAGACCGACTCGGTGCTGCTTAGCGTGAAGCCGAGCATTTCGCGGATCACGAATTTCGTGAACGACCCCAATCCGGTGTTGACCATCCCCAACAAGATCCCGCAGATCGTGATCCGGGAGATGGAGTCCGTGATCCGGCTCGCGAGCGGGCAAATGGCGGTGATGGGTGGGCTGATCCAGGACGAATTGAACGACAACACCGACTCGATCCCGTTCATCAATCGCATCCCTTTCCTCGGCGACGCATTGTCCAATCGCACCATCCAGAATGCGAAGACCGAGCTCGTGATCTTCCTGCGGCCGATCGTGATCCGCGACCCGAGCGTGGACGGCGGCGACTACCGCGGCTACCGCGTGTACCTCCCGGGCGAGGACTTCCTTACGCAGCCAAACCCCGGCAAGCGGCCCTGCGACTTCCGCGTCGATCCGGGGTGCCCGCAGTGAGCCTGCTGCTCGAGGCCCTGAAAAAGGCGGAGCTCGCCAAGCAGAACGCCTCGGGGCCGCAGGCCGAGGGCGCCGCCGCCCCGTCGAATCCTGCGGACGGCCCACTGAGCCTCGAGCCCACGACGGTCGACCCGCACGCGCGGCCATTGATCACTCGCGACCGACTGCCGGATATCACCCAGCCGCTCGAGATCCTCTCCGAGGACCTGCCGTCCGCCGGCATCCGCCGCGAGGCCCCGCTCGCCAGCGCTGCGAGCACCCCGTCGGCCGGAATGTCGTCCGCGAGCGCTACCGAGGAAGAGGAGCGCGCCTCGGCGCGTCACCTCTTCGAGGCAAAAGCACCGGACTACGACCCCCGGCGTCCGTTCTTCGTGATCCTCGGGGTGCTCGGCGTCGGCATCCTGGGTGTGCTCGGTTATTTTGCCTTCGAACTCTTCGGGCCACGGCCGTCGTACTACGCCGCGCCGGCGGGCGGAAAGTCGGTAGTCGCTGCAGCCGTGACGCCGCCGGCGCAACGCGTTGCGCCTCAGCCTTCGGCTGCACCCGAACCCCCGGCGCCGCCCCCTGCTGCTGCGGCGGTCGCGCCGGTCGCCACTGTGACCGCCGAAGGTCCCTCGGCGGTTCCCGCGACCCCGCAGCCAGCCATCCCCGGCGGAACTCGGTCGACGATAAAGCCCGCGGCGGCCCGCCCGGGCATCACTCAGACTCGAGCGGAACCCTCCGGCACGCACAGCGCCGCTGCCGAGCCCGCAGAGCCGCGCGCATCGCCCACGCGCGCGCCGGTTAGCATCACCCCTGGCGGCCCGCGCGTCGATCCGACCCTCGAGAGCGCATGGCTTGCCCTTCAGGCAGGCGACCTCGCGCGCGCCGGGGAAAGCTACCAGCGCGTGCTCCGCGCGAACCCGCGCAACCGCGATGCGCTGCTGGGGCTCGCCGCGGTCGAGGCGCGCACCCAGGACTACGAGGGTGCGGAGTCGCACTATTTGCGGGTGCTGGAACTCGATCCGCGTGACGCCTATGCGCAAGCCGGACTTCTCGCGCTCCGGGGACTGAGCGATCCGGTGCAATCCGAGAGCCGCCTGAAGAACCTGCTGGCGCACCAGCCGGACGCGACGTTCCTCAACTACTCGCTCGGCAACCAGTACGCTGCTCAGGGGCGGTGGCCGGATGCCCAGGGGGCCTATTTCAAGGCCTTCTCCAGCGATCCGGAGAACGCCGACTACGCCTACAACCTGGCGGTCAGCCTCGACCATCTCCGCCAGGAGAAGCTGGCGCTCGAGTACTACCGCCGGGCTCTCGCGCTTGCCGGGAACCGCGCGGTGGGATTCAATGGCGTCCAAGTCGAAGCGAGAATCCGCGAACTGACGCGCTGACGGGCACCACCCGTTCAATGAATTCTCCGGCATCTCCGCAGGCCAAGCGGCACATCGGGCAGATTCTGATATCGCAGGGGATCCTCACCGAGGATCAGCTGCGGATCGCGCTGCTCGAGCAACTGAAATCCAGGCAGCCCGTAGGGAAGCTGCTGGTTCAGCTCGGCTTCGTCTCGGAGGCAACGCTTCGCGATGCGCTATCCGAGAAGCTCGGTCTGCAGTCGGTGGACCTGTCGCAAATCGTAGTCGACCCCGGGTCGATCCGGATCGTGCCGCGGGAGTTCGCCAAGCGGCACAACCTGTTCCCCGTCGCCCTCGACAAGGAGCGCAAGCGCCTCATCCTGGCGATCTCCGACACCAACAACATCGTCGCGCTCGACCAGGTCCGGGCTCAGCTCCGCGGGGAGTTCGAGGTCGAGCTCCGCCTCGCGGGCGAGTCCGAGATCGCGCGCGCGATCGAGCAGTTCTACGGCCACGAGCTCTCGATCGACGGCATCCTGCACGAGATCGAGACCGGCGAGATCGACTACCAGAGCCTGCAGGCGAGCGGCGACGAATACTCGCAGCCGGTCGTCAGGCTCATCTCCGCGCTCCTCGCCGATGCAGTGGAACGCGCCGCCTCGGACATCCACTTCGAGCCGGAGCAGAACTTTCTCCGCATCCGCTACCGGATCGACGGCGTGCTGCGCCAGATCAGGAGCCTGCACAAGACCTACTGGCCGGCGATGGCGGTGCGGATCAAGGTGATGGCGAAGATGAACATCGCGGAGACGCGCGCGCCGCAGGACGGCCGCATCTCGCTCTCGCTGACCGGTCGCCAGGTCGATTTCCGGGTTGCTTCGCAGATTACGACCCACGGCGAAAACATCGTCCTGCGGATTCTCGACCGCCAGAAGGGGATTGTGCCCCTCGACCAGCTGGGGCTCCAGCCCGAGCAGCTCGCGATGCTGAAGAAGATGATCCAGCGGCCGGAAGGGATCATCCTGGTGACCGGACCGACCGGCAGCGGCAAGACCACCACGCTGTACTCGATCCTGAACCATATCAATCACGACGGCATCAACGTGATGACCCTGGAGGATCCGGTCGAGTATCCGATGACGCTGATCCGCCAGACCTCGGTGAACGAGGCGGCGAAGCTCGATTTCGCGAACGGTATCCGGTCGCTGATGCGCCAGGACCCGGACGTGATCCTCGTCGGCGAGGTGCGCGACGAGGACACCGCGCAGATGGCATTCCGCGCCGCGATGACAGGGCACCAGGTTTACTCCACGCTACACACCAACTCGGCCCTTGGCGCCATTCCCCGCCTGGTCGACATCGGCCTGTCGGCCGAGATCATGGCCGGCAACATCATCGGCGTGATCGCGCAACGGCTGGTCCGCAAGCTTTGCCGCCACTGCCGGCAGCCTTATGTCGCGAATGCCGCCGACTGCAAGCTGCTCGGCGTGAAACCCGATTCGAAGCCGCCGACGCTTTACCGGGCGGTCGGCTGCGACCACTGCGACTACCAGGGTTACCGCGGGCGGCTCGCGATCATGGAGCTGCTCAAGGTCGATGGGGAGATCGACGAGCTGATGGCGGGTGGCGCGACCGCTCGCGAGCTGCTCAAGTCGGCCCTCGCCAGGGGGTTCCGGACGCTGGCCGACGACGGCGCCCGGCGGGTGCTCGACGGCTCGACCTCCATTGACGAGCTTATGCGGGTCGTCGACCTGACCGACCGTATGTAGCGGGCGGGGGGCATGGCCCGGCCGACCTTGCTCGTGACCCGCGTCACGCTCGCGCGGCAGGTCAGTTTTCCTCGGCGGGCCAAAGCGTTATCCTCCATTTTCGGCGGAGTGTGTTACCCGGCTATGGCGCTCTTCAACTACAAGGCGATCGATGCACGCGGCAAGGCCATTCTCGGCCAGATCGATGCGTTGAACGTCGTCGACCTCGAGTTGCGCCTCAAACGGATGGGGCTCGACATGGTCGTGGGAGGGCCGACCAAGCGCGCGACGGGCTTCGGCCGTGGGGTCAATCGGTCCGAACTGATCAACTTCTGCTTCCACCTCGAGCAGCTCAGCTCCTCGGGCGTTCCGCTCGTGGAGGGGCTCACCGACCTGCGGGATAGCGTGGAAAACCCCCGTTTCCGGGAGGTCATGTCCGGTTTGATCGAGGGGATCCAGGGCGGCCAGAACCTCTCGGGCGCGCTCGCCGGCTACCCCGAGGTCTTCGGCCCGGTGTTTCGCGCCCTCATCAAGGCCGGCGAGGACACGGGGCGGCTGCCGGAGGTCCTGCGCAGCCTGACCGAGAACCTCAAATGGGAGGACGAGCTGAAGGCGCAGACCAAAAAGCTCGTGATGTACCCGCTCTTCGTGGGCGTGATCGTCCTCGCGGTCACGTTCTTCCTGATGATCTATCTCGTGCCGCAGATGGTCAGCCTCATCAAGAACATGGGCGGAGAGCTCCCGCTTCACAGCCGGATGCTGATCGCCGTCTCCAACTTCATGGTGGGCTACTGGTGGTTGGTGCTGCTCGCCCCGTTCGCGATCTTCTTCGGGATCAAGTTCGCCGCTCAGAACAACCCCGTTATGAGATACCGCCTCGATGCGCTCAAGCTGCGGCTGCCGGTCATCGGCCCTATCCTGCGCAAGATCATCCTGTCGCGCTTCGCGAGCGTTTTTGCGCTGATGTACTCGTCGGGCATCACCATCCTCGATGCGATTCGCAGCTCGGAGGAGACGGCGGGGAACGTGGTCGTCCAGGAAGCCCTGCACGCGGTCGGACAGGAGATCGCCGAGGGCAAGAACGTCACCGCGGCGTTCCACGACGTCGGAATGTTCCCGCCGCTCGTGGTCCGGATGCTGCGCGTCGGCGAAAGTACGGGCGCTCTCGACACCGCACTGACCAACGTAAGCTACTTCTACAACCGCGAGGTTCGCGAAGGCATCCAGAAGATCCAGGTGATGATCGAACCGACGCTTACGGTGGTGATGGGCGTTCTGCTCGGCTGGGTGATGCTGTCGGTCCTCGGACCGATCTACGATCTCATCAGCAAGCTCAAGTTCTGACCGATGGCCGAGAAGCGCCTCCTCTACTTTTCCTCGACGCGGGTCGTGCTCTACCGCTCGCAGCACGGCCGCCTCGTAGCGGAGTCCTCGTTCGCCAACAGCGAAGAGGGCGCGCAGGCCTTCGCCGCCCATTTCCCGGCGACGCCGGGCGGGCTCTTCTATGTCCTGGTAGACATCGTGGAGGAGGATTTCCACCAGGAGACGATCCCGTTCGTTCGCGGCACCGATCGCCGCACCGTGATCGGACGCAAACTCGCCCAGCGCTACCGTGACACGAGCCTTTCCCTCGCGCTCTCCCTCGGGTACGAGAAGACCCAGCGGCGCGACGAGCGGCTCCTCCTCAGTTCGTTCACGAACAACGCCCAGTTTCAGCCCTGGCTCGGGGTGCTGCGCGAGAAGGAAGCGGCGGTCGCGGGCGTGTACTCGGTCGCACTGGTCGCGCCCCGCCTCGCGCTCAAGATCGGGCCGAAAAAGGCCCCGGCACTGCTCGTCACGCTGCAGCAGGCGGGCTTGCGCCAGAGCTTTGTCGAGGGCGGGCAGATCCGCTTCAGCCGGCTCGGTCCGATGGACGCCGCGGATGCCGCCGATCCGAACCGCGTAGCCGAGACGTTTGATCGCGAAACGACGCGCGTCTACCAGTACCTCACGGCGATGCGGGTGGTCGCGCGCGAAGGCGGCACGATCGACGCGGTGCTTGTTGCGCCGCCGGGCGAGAAGCGGCGCGTGCAGGCTGCGGCGCCGAGCATGCCGCAGGTTCGCATCGCGGTGATCGAGCTCGGCGAAGCCGCCAGAGCGATCGGACTTAAGGAGTTTCCGGAGGGCTCCGGCGCCGAGGTGCTCTATCTGCATCTCCTCGCGCAGCATGCGCCGGTCGACCAGTACGCGGGCGGAAATCTCCGGCAGTTCTACCGGCTCCGCCAGCTGCGCGCCTGTCTGGTCACCGGCGGCGCGGTCGTGTGCCTGGGCTTGCTCGCGTACGCCGGACTGCAGCTTGCGCAGTATTTCCGGCTCGAGGAGCAGGCAGGCCAGGATCGCCAGCGCGTGCAGGGCGCCGCAGATGCGTATTGGCGCGTCACTGCACGGTTTCCGAAGCTGCCGACGACGATCGACAACCTCCGCGTGACCATGCAGAAGTGGGGCGTGCTCACCAAGCAGTCGTCATCGCCGGATCGGCTGATCGCCGAGGTCTCGCGCGCCGTCGACGTCTCGCCGAAGATCGACATCGACCGGATCCATTGGTCGCTGAGCGTGAACCCCAAGGAAAAGCTGAAAGACGCCGGCGCCGCCCGCGCGCCGGGAGGCGCGGCCCCCACCCAGCCTGCAACGGGCAAGCCGGCGCCGGGTGGCGCGATCTTGTACGAGGTGGTGGAGATCGGCGGCAGGGTGATGGGGGTCAAGACGTCCGACTACCGGAGCATCACGCTGACCGTCAACGAGTTTCTCGACACGCTCCGGAAGCGTCCCGGCGTCGAAGTGCTGCAGGCGAAGATGCCGTTCGAGATCGGCTCGCAGACGCGGCTGAGCGGTGATATCGGGACGGAAGCGGCTTCGACGGTGCCGCAGTTCTCGGCGGTAGTAGCGCGGAGGATCCAGCAATGAAGCTCCCGCCCGGTGCGGGCCAGCGCCTCGCGGCGCCGGGCATTCTCGCCGTCGCGCTGGTCGCCGGAGGCGTTGCGGCGGTGCTGGTCACGCAGCAGCTCGTCCGGAAGGCGGGCGGGGAGCAACAGGCCGCCGCAACGGAGCGGCAGACGGCGCAAAGTCGGCTCGAGCGCGCGACCGAAGAGGAGCGCGAAATCCGGGATCGCCTCCTCGATTACCGGAGACTCATCGACCGGGGCGTGATCGGCGACGAACAGCGTCTCGACTGGGTGGAGAAGATCGGCGCGATCAAGACGGCGCGGAAACTGTTCGACGTGCGCTACTCGATCGAGCCGCAGAAGCCCGTGGACTACCCCGGGATCGCAGGTGCGGGCGACGTCGAGTTTCTGGCGAGCCCCATGCGGCTCGAGATGTCGCTGCTGCACGAAGAGGACCTCTTTCGCTTCATCGACGATCTGCGCCGTGCGTTGAGCGCGCATGTCGTGGTGAAGTCGTGCAAGCTACAGCGTATCGACCGGACGGCGACGGAGCGCGGGCTCGCGCCACGGCTGCAGGCGAACTGCGACATAGATCTCGTCACCATTCGCGACCGCAAGATCGGACCGGCATGAACGTGCGCTTTACACGCTTGATCGCTGCGGCATTCGCTGCGGCGACGGTGAGCCTGTTCCAGCCGACTGCGGTGCGCGGGGACGAGCTCGGTCGCCTGTTCTTTACGCCGCAACAGCGGCAGGATCTGGATCGCCGGCGGCAGAGCAATATCCGGGAAAGCGAGCCGCCGGTCGTCGAGAGCTCGGTGACGGTGAACGGCCATGTCGCGCGCTCGAGCGGCAAGACTACGACATGGGTGAACGGCGTACCGCAATACGACAGCTATTCGAGCCGCGATCCGGGGCGCGTACATCTCGATACCGCCACGGTCAAGATCGGCCAGACCCTCGATCGGGCGCGGGGCGAGGTACACGATCAGCTGGGCGGTGGCGAAGTCAAGGTGAACCGTCCAGCGGACGGCGCATCGCGCTAGGCGCGCGTGGCCGCGCCGCGCCGGTATCGCGTCCTCAGCCCACGAATGCGACAAGACTCCACCACCTCGCGGGCGCCGCAAGCGGGCTACGCGGTGCTGCTGTTGCTCGTGTTGCTCACTCTCGGGGGCGCAGCCCTGCTGGTGAGCAGCCTGGAGAGCGCACAGCAAAGCGTCGCGCGTGACAAGGTCACGGAACAGGCGCTGGCGCGCGCTAAGGCGGCGCTGATCGGCTATGCCGCGCGGGACGAAAACCGTCCGGGAAGCCTGCCTTGTCCGGATCCGAAGCCGGTGCCGGACGGGACGCCGATGGATCCTCCGGGGATCCCGTACAACTGCACCAGCGCGTCGGGGACGCGGATCGGCCGCCTGCCGTGGCGCACGCTCGGCCTGCCGGAGCTGCGCGACGGCAGCGGGGAGCTCCTCTGGTACGTCGTTTCGAACAACGTCCGCGCCACGAACACGACCGGACTTAACAGCGACACCGCAGCTGATGTGGACGGGAACAGCGAGAGCGACACCCACGGCGACATCGAGTTGCGATCGGCGACTGACGCAAGCATCGCGTCGAACGTCGTCGCCCTGGTGATCGCCCCCGGACGCGTCCAATCCGGACAGACTCGGCCGAGCGCCGCCCCAGACCAGTACCTGGAGCTGCTGACGACGAATCCGCCGGCCGTCGACGTGGGTACGAGCCCGTTCGTGAAGAACGTGTATCGGTACCGGCGCCTGGACCCCTCGAACGACGTCGTCCTCCCAATCTCGCACGCGAATCTATTCACCGTTGTCGACCAAGCGGTGTTCAGCCGCATGCGCAAGACCTTAGTACCGAAGATGCAGGCACTTGCGGCGAAGTGGACGAGGTATCCGTTCGCGATGCCCTTCGACCCCCTCGGAATCGGAGCGAAGGGTGTGCCCGCGACCAACGAGGGCTCGCTGCCGTGGGCCTACGCGGGTACCGGCGCGACCCGGTGGCAGAGTGGCCCGGCGGTGAGTCTAGCCTCGGGTCCGGGCACCCTAGACGCCGCCGTGTGCACCGTCCAGGCCGATCCGAAGTGGCTGAAGTGCGACATCACTCATACCGACGCGATCTCGTTCAACATCGACGCCGTGGCACTCGAAGCGGGTCTGAGTTTCACCGACGTCGGCTGGAAGGCGGACTACGCGACTGCGCTCACGACGCTGGTGTCCTCGAACTGGCTCGCGACCGGGCCCGACGCGTCGGGAAACGCGAACGTCCGGTTCACGGCGACGACACCTGCCGCCCCCGGCTCAGGGGTATTGACGGTGTGGCTCAAGATCGATCTCGCCTACTGGGCCGACAACGCTCATCCGTGGAGCTCCCAACCGAGCCCGTGCAATCCGCCCGCGGACGACCTGAGCTACGCGTGGCCGCGTACCTGCGACGCGATCTGGTTCGTCAAGAACGGCTGGCACCGGCAGGTTTACTACGCGATTTCACCGGAGGTCGCGTTCGGCGGCAGCGGAACGTGCACGCCCGGGGTCAACTGTCTCGAGGTCGGCGCCGTTCCCACGCCGACGAACAACGCGCGCGCCCTGCTGCTGCTGGCCGGGCGCCCGCTGAACGGCTCGACCCGGCCGTCGCCGGTGCTGGATGACTACGTCGAAGGCGCGAACCTGACCACCGGAGACCGGATGTTCGAGACCGGCCCGCCGCGCAAACCCCCGCCCGCCCCGCGCAATGACAACATCGCCATCCTTTCCCCGTAACGTCCCGGCGCGTTCCGCGGCGCTCGCGCGCGGCTTCACGCTCACCGAGCTCGCGGTAGTGCTCACGATCGTCGGGCTCCTTATCGGCGGCCTCCTGGTCACGGTGTCGGCGCAGTACGAAGCACGACAGTTCGTCGAGGCGCGCGCGCGGCTCGAGCTGGCCCAGGAAGCGCTCATCGGCTTCGCCCTCCGGAACGGCAGGCTGCCGTGCCCGGCGGGCAGGGCGGGGGGTCCCTTGGCATACCGCGACGGCACGACCCTGCGCGTCGACGGCACGGGCGAGGAAGGGTTTGTTTCGGGGCAGGGTGCCGCCACGGGTCAGTGCTTTGCGTCGCATGGCCTCCTACCCGCCCTCACGCTAGGACTCGGTTCGACCGATGCCCAGGGCTTTCTCCTCGACGCCTGGGATGTGCCGGTGTTCTACTCGGTGACCCCCTGGAACTCGAACGCCTTCACCAAGAGCGGTGGTATTGCGGGCGCCGGGATCACCGCGCTCAATCCGGCATTCCGGGTCTGCAGCGCCGCGGCCTGCGCCGCAGGCCAAGTGCTCACAAGCCCCAACACTGTGCCGGCGGTGATCTTCTCCGCCGGGAAGAACGGGCGCTCGGCACCGACCGGCGTGGACGAGCTCGCGAACTACGACGGCAACAACGATTTCGTGAGTCACGAGCCGCGACCCGTCGGAGGGGGTGGTGGCGAGTTCGACGACATCGTGACCTGGCTGTCCGTGAACATCCTCGTCAACCGGATGGTCGCCGCTGGCGCGCTCTGAGGGAGGAATTTGTTCCGCTCCCCGCCGGGGTGACAACGAGCGCCCGCGCGTAGTCTTGCGCATCGTGACGACGTTCGCCGCCGGCAAGGCGGTGACTCATCGTACAATCGTTTGCATATGCCATCGGAATGGCGCTTGCTGGCTGGCGCCGCTCGCGGCGAGCCAACCGCCCCCAACAACACTCGAATGAGCTACCTGTCGGACCTGTGGAGGCGGTTGAAGACGGCCGGCATCGAGCCGGGCGACGCCGACGAGCTCAAGCTCAAGAAGTCGCTCCTGATGTTCGCCATGGGGCTCACGACGGCGGCACCGGTGCTCTGGCTCGTGCTGTATCAGGCGATGGGTCTGAACCTCTCGTCGACGGTGCCGGTCGGATACCAGCTCGTCTCGCTCGGCACGCTGCTCATCTACCTCGTCACGCGGAATTTCGACTGGTTCCGCGTGATGCAGCTTTCGCTTTACCTCGCGTTCCCGTTCGTTCTCCAGTCGACGCTCGGCGACTTCATCACGGCGAGCGGCTTCGTGCTCTGGGGACTGCTCGCGCCGGTCGGCGCGATCCTGCTCTACAACCCGCGCGAGTCGATCCCCTGGTTCGCCGCCTACGTTCTGCTCGTCATCGCCGCTGCGGCGAACGACTTTTACCTCTTTTCCGCGGGCGTGACCCCGCCGCCGGTACCGCCGCGCACCATCGTCGTCTTCTTCGCCCTCAACTTCGTCGCCATCTCGAGCATCGTGTACCTGCTGCTGCGCTACGCGGCGGTCGAGCGCGAGAAATCGAAGGTCCGGCTCGAGGAGGCGCATCGGCTGTTGCAGGCCGAGCAGGAACGCTCGGAGCGGCTCCTGCTCAATATCCTGCCCGGCCCGGTTGCCGAGCGCCTCAAGATGGAGGACGGCACGATCGCCGACGGTTTCGCCGACGTCACGGTGATGTTCGCGGACATCGTCAACTTCACGACGCTCGCTGAAGGATTGTCGCCGAACCAGATCTTCGCGATGCTGAACAAGGTGTTCTCGTCGTTCGACGCGCTGGCGGAGAAATACGGGCTGGAGAAGATCAAGACGATCGGCGACGCGTACATGGTCGCCGGCGGGATCAACGACGACTCGGCCGTCAACTACTCGGAGTCGATCGCCCAGATGGCGCTGGAGATGCGCGATCTCCTCGCGCGGGAGATCGCGATCCACGACCATCGCCTCGAGATCCGCATGGGGATCGGCACCGGCCCGGTCGTCGCCGGCGTCGTGGGCAAGAAGAAGTTCATCTACGATCTCTGGGGTGACACGGTCAACCTCGCGAGCCGCATCACCGCCGAGAGCGTGCCGGGGATGATTCAGGTCGACGTGACGACCTACCGGCGGCTCCGCAACCGGTTCGAGTTCGAGCCTCCGAAGACGATCTACCTCAAGGGCAAGGGCGACACGACGGTATACACGCTGAAGGGCCGCAAGACCGCGGCCGTCCAGGAGGCGGCGGCGTAAGCGCCCCCACCGCGCCTAGGCGTTTTCGCTCGCCGCCGGCCGCGCCGTGGCGCGCAGCGCCGGCCCGCCCCGGCGCACCTCGCCGCGCAGCTCGAAGCAGACCTCGCCCGGTTCGTTGCGCACGAGCCGGAAGGTGAACCCCGACAGCTCGGCCTGCCGCCCGACCTGGTAGAGCCCGATCCCATAGCCGGTATCGGAGGGCACCGGGCCCCTGAGCAACCCCCCCAGCACGTTTCGCGCGACCGGCCTGCCGGTGTCGCAGACGCGCAGGACGATCTCATCGCCGCAGTCGAGCGAGACTTTCACCTCGACGCCCGGGTCGACCTTGCGCTTCTCCAGCGCGTTCTGGAGCAGGTTCTCGGAGGCGCTGTCGAAGAGATCCTTCGGCAGCAGGATCCCGGCGTCGATCCCCGGCGCGTCGAATCGCACGTCGCGCAGCTGGTAGGCCTTCTGCAGGGATTCCCACCACGCCTCCGTGGTGATGAATCGTCCGCTGTCGATCTGCGGGCGCTGGAGCTTGTCGAGGGTCTGCTGCAGCCGCTGCAGCACGGTCGGGAGATGTCGCCGCATGAGCGACTGGAGCGCACCCGGATCGTCCCCGGGGTCGCGCTCGGCCGCCGAGCAGAGTACGTTCAGCGTCTGCAACAGGTTCTTGACGTCGTGGGTCATGCGCGCACCGGTCTCATGCAGCGCCTGCACATAGGTCTGTTGCTGGAGCTTCAGCTCGCGCTGCTTCGCGACGTAGAACTGCCCGACCAGCTGGCCGAGGAGGTTGAAGTGCCACACGAGCGACGGGCTCGGCCGGTGGCGGCTGTAGAGCCGGATGCTGACCTCCCGGCCGGCGTAATCGACGGTATGCTTCGACGGCACCCCGAACTCGCCCGAGTCGCTCGCGGTCATCCAGGTGCCGCCGGTCACCCAGGGTAGCTTCCCCAGGCCTGCGCATGCGTCCTTCAGGAAGTGCTCCGGGCGGGGCTCGCTGTGGGACAGCTCGGCGAGGAAGTGGAGCCACTGCTCGAACGGCAGGCCGATCGAGAGCAGGTAGCGCGAGAACACCATCTGCAGGCCCGAGAAGCCCGCCCGCGGATTCCAGGCAAAGCTGAGGAACAGCAGCACCCCGGCGATCACGAACAGGCTGAACATGAGCGACAGGACGTAGTTCTTCTGTCCCACCGTCATGAACGTGAAACTGCCGAGCACCAGCGTGACCAGCAGCAGGAAGATCATGCTGGCGTAGAAGAAGTCGACGACCTGGGGCTCGGCGGTGTCCGATTCGACCGGGATCGCCGCCATGGCGACGAACAGGAGCGGGAGCCCGTACTGCCCGACGATGCGCATCTCCGCCTCGAGCCGCGTGTTCGGGAACCCGTTGGGCACCACCCACAGCAGGAGCAGCGCGACCAGGTACGAGAACACCGTCAGGTAGAACACGCGGAGCCAGCGCGTCTGGAAGAGGAAGACCTTGCCGCCGACGATCCCGGACAGCACCGCGACCCAAAGCCCGAGCATCCACCAGTTGAGGAACGCGAGGATTCCGACCGTGATGAGCGCGATCAGCAGCACCTCGCTCACCTTGAGGCGCTGGCCGGACCGGATAAAGGGCTGCCAGACGAGGAATAGGCCGAGATGGGCCACCATCAGCCCGCGGGCCCAGATATCCTCGACCCCCCGCATCGCCGCGACGTGCAGGCAGACGAGCATGGCGAGCATGAGCCAGCGCCAGCGCCCCGCCCGCTGCGTCGCCTGGTCGAGCTCGTCGTCACTTACAGACCGGACGCCGTCCACTTGTCCCCCACTTGCCTCCCCGTTCCGGGAACCTTAGGCTTAGCCCGCCGCCGCGCAATCGCAATCGCACGGATTCCGTGCCAAACGCCCGCCGGAACGTAAGCCCGAGATGACCAAAGTCGTCCTTTCGATCGCCCGCGCCACGCTTCTCGAGGCGGTGCGGAGCCGGATGCTTTGGCTCGTCGGCGTGCTGCTCGCCCTCGCCGTCGCGGTGGCCGCGTTCGTGCACCAGGTGGCCATCATCGAGACCGCGGCGATCCAGGCGTCGATTATCGCAGCGTTGCTTCGAGCATGTGCCGGCTTCCTCGTCGCAGCGTTCGTGGTGATGAGCATGGTGCGCGAATACAACGATAAGGTCCTCGAGCTCATGCTCGCGCAGCCCTGGCCCCGGGCGGTCTACCTTTTCGGCAAGTTCGTGGGATTCTCGTCAGCCGCCGCCGCGCTGGCGGTTATCTTGAGCGTGCCGCTCGCGTTCCTCGTCCCGATGGCGCACCTGCCGGCGTGGACCCTGTCACTCGCCTGTGAGCTCGTCGTCCTCGCTTCGATGAGCCTGTTCTGCGTGATCACGCTTACTCACGTGGTGCCCGCGCTCGCTGCCGTGCTCGGGTTCTACGTGCTGGGGCGGTCGATGGCCGCGATCGAGGTGATCGCCCAGGCAAACGAGGGCTCGGTCGCCTGGACCGATCGCCTTGCCAACGGGTTGGTGCAGGCGATCGCGGCGATCCTCCCCCGTTTCGACCTGATGACGCAGACCAGTTGGCTCGTCGACGCGCCTGCATCGCCGGCCGCGATCGGCATGGTGCTCGCGCAGGCCGCGGTCTACACGCTGCTGCTCGTGACGGCCGCCCAGTTCGACCTCCACCGGCAGAATCTCTGAGCGCATGCGCGAGCGCTCCCTCGCCGACGTACCGCGCTGGGTGGCGCGCCTCCTCGCCCTCGCGCTGGCATCGCAGATCGTGCTCGCGCTGCTCGAGCCGCGACCTTCCGCACGCGCCGAAGACCTGGGGCCGGCACCGGGCGCGCGAGCGTTGCGCCTTGCCGCGCTCGGCGAACCGGTCGCAGCGGCGAAGCTCTTGATGCTCTACCTGCAGGCCTTCGATTACCAGGCCGGGAGCCGCGTACCGTACCGCGACCTCGACTACGACCGGCTCATCGAGTGGCTCGCCCGCATCGTCGAGCTCGATCCCAGCGGACAGTACCCGCTGTTTACCGCGAGCCGACTCTACGCCGAGGTCCCGGACCCGGTGAAGCAGCGCAAGATGCTCGATTTCATCTACCAGGAGTATCTGAAGGATCCGAACCGACGCTGGCCGTGGCTCGCTCACGCGACCTACCTCGCCAAGCACCGTCTCAAAGACCTCCCGCTGGCCCGACAGTACGCGGTTGCACTGGAGCAGCACACCACTACCCCCGACGCGCCGACCTGGGTCCGCCAGATGGAGCCGTTCATTCTCGAGGACATGAACGAGCTGGAGGCCGCGAGGATCATGATCGGGGGACTGTTGGCCAGCGGTCAGGTGAAGGATCGCCGCGACTTCGAGCTCCTCGACCGGCGCCTCAAGCTGCTCGAGGAGCGGCTGAAGTCGAAGTGATCCGCGGCTCTGGCGCCGTTCGGCGGCCGCTTTTGCGACGAAATGACGGCGATCCGTCGCACCTGACGGCGGGCCGACATCAATCCCTAAAAAAGGCGGTGATTTCCATCACAGAACAGGGCCAAGCGCTGGCATCGACCTTGCTCCTAGCTCGGCACTACCACACCGGTATCTAGGCCGGACGAGTCAAGGAGACGAACAATGCCATCCAAACGCTTGCAGACGGGCTTCACCCTGGTCGAGATCGCGATCGTGCTGGTCATCATCGGGTTACTGCTCGGCGGGATTCTGAAGGGCCAGGAGATGATCACCCAGGCCCGCATCAAGAACGTCGTGAACGACTTCAACGGCATCACGGCCGCCTACTTCTCGTACCAGGACCGGTACCGGGCAGCGCCCGGCGACGACCAAGGTGCGTGGCAACGGTGGGGCACCGCCTACGGCGCGCAGAACGGAGATCAGGACGGCGTGGTCGGGATCGCCAACTTGAACTACAACCGCCCGCCGGTCGCACCAGCGGCACCGGGCGCCCCGGCGGCCACGGTCGCCGCGGCCGACGAGAACACGAACTTCTGGCAGCACATGCGGATCTCCGGGTTCGTGGCGGGCCCCTCGCAGGGCCTCGGGGCGACGACGCAGCCGACGAATGCCGTCGGCGGCCAAGTCGGCGTGCAAAACGGGGGCATGGGGCTCAACGGCCTGATCGTTTGCTCTGCGAACATTCCCGACAAGATCGCCGGTGCCGTGGACACGCAGCTCGACGATCAGCGGTCCAATTCGGGCACGCTTCGCGGGTTGGATCAGGCGTTGGCGGTGCCTCCCGGGCCGAACCCGCCAACCGGTGCGGCCAACCCGGGTACGCCTTACGCCGAGGACGGTACGAGGCAGTACCTCCTCTGCCGAGGCGTCTAAGGGCCGATCGCGCGCAGCGTCTTGATGCGAGGGAGAATACCCCCTAGTGCTCCCGAACTCCGGACGATCGCGCTAGTGCGGCGATTCTCCTTTCGGACAAGCCCACCGCGATGGTGGGCTTGTCCTTTTCCGACCTCCCAGAGCGCGCCCGAGGTTGGCTGACAACGCTGTCGCCAATGTGTCGACCAACGACACGCTACGGGTAGGCACCTTGAAATCCGTAGCGCTCCGCTCCGCAGGGAGAGAACGACCAGCTACTCGAGCTAGCGCGGCCGACAGCTGACGCTGCTGCGATGCGTCGAAGCCTGCACGCGTCGACGACGCGACAACAGCTTCGCTCAACTCTGTCACGTTCGCGCGGCCCCCGCGAACGAGAAACTGTGCAGACCCTCACTCGCCACCCATCGCCTTGCGGGAATGCGTCACAAGCAGGCTGGCCACGACTTCAACAGCGCCTACGCAGCGCACCTCTCTACCCCGACCGCTATGCCGCGCTCCCGGGGGACGATGCCAGGGCAGGGGGACGCTGGGTGGGCGCGCGAAGGACGGAACCGGTGACGGGGTCCTGGGCGGCGCGTGCAACGAGCCGCCCCCCGCGGGCGATCCTATGACCGCGCTGACCGTGAATGCAGCCGGCGGCGAGACGCTCAATTACTGGTGGCACCTGCGGCCGCGGATCTGATGGCGTTACCCCCGCCTGTCGTCCCGATCGTCGCGCAGCCGCTCGACATCTTTGGTGGCGTCATCGGCGTGGAACAGAATGCGACCGGATTCGCCGCCCCTGCGGTATGCCAGGCAAACCTGCCCGGCGCGATCGCGATCAGCGTGGAGGCGCAGCTCGACGACCTCAATCCCACGCGCGGCGACCTACGGGCCCGGCGCCAGAAGGTGTCCAACGAGTCGCTCGCCACGGCCAGCGTCGTCAACAACTTCACCGAAGTGGCCGACGACCAATACGTGCTCTGCCGGCGCCTCGAATAGAGCGGGCGCGCTCGCCGCTACCCCTGCAGGAGCCTCGTCTCCGCCTTCTCGATCGCATCGGGCCGCCCGAGCAGGATCACGACATCACCCCCCTGCAGGCGCGTCTCCAGCCCCGGCTCGTCGGCGCGGATCCCGCGCCGACGCACCGCGGTGACCTCGACGCCCAGCCGGCCGAGGTCGAGCTCCGCGAGCGTCCGCGCGACTGCGTGCGCACCCGGTTCGAGGCTCACCGAGCGCAGCCGCGGCTGGCTCGCCTCATCGATGTCGACCGCATCGTCGGATGCGCCGTGATAGAAGCCGCGCAACAGCCGATAGCGCTGCTCGCGCACGCTGCGGATCTCGCGTACGACGCGACGCACGGGTACCCCTACCATTAGCATCGCGTGGGAGGCCAGCATGAGGCTCGACTCGAACGTGTCCGGGACAACCTCCGCCGCGCCCGCCTGCTCGAGCTGCTCGAGCCCGCTGTCGTCGCGCGTGCGCACGATCACCGGCAGCCCAGGGTTGATCTCGTGCGCGTGACCGAGCACCTTCAGCGCCGACGGCAGATCGATGTAGGTGATCACCAACGCCGCGGCGCGGCCCGCCCCCGCCGCAATCAGCGTCTCGCGGCGCGACGCATCGCCGAATACCACGGTGTCCCCCGCCGCAGCCGAGTCGCGCACCCGCTCCGGGTCGAGGTCGAGCGCGACATAGGGCACGTCCTCCCGTCCGAGGAAGCGCGCCAGGCTCTGGCCGGTGCGGCCATAACCGCACACGACTACATGGCGCTCGGTGGCGATGCTGCGCACCGCGATCTGGTGCAGCGCCAGGGAGCGCAGCATCCATTCCGAGCGCGCGAACCGCAGCACGATCCGGTCGCTGTACTGGATCAGGAACGGCGCCGCGAGCATCGAGAGCACCATCCCGGCGATCGCGGCCTGAACGAGAGTGGGCTCGACTAGGGACAGCTCGGAGCCGCGCGCGACGAGGACCAGCCCGAACTCGCCGGCCTGAGCGAGGGTCAACGCGCTGCGCAGCGCCGTCCCCGGGGACGCACCGAGCAGGCGCGACAGGCCGGCGACGATCGCGAGCTTCGCCACCAGCGGCACGACGAACATCGCCGCCACGAGCCAGTAGTGCTGCCCTACGACGTGGAGATCGAGCTGCATGCCCACGGTGATGAAGAAGAGGCCGAGCAGCACCTCTCGGAACGGCTTGATGTCCTCTTCGACCTGATGGCGGTACTGGGTTTCCGAGATCAGCATCCCGGCCACGAACGCGCCGAGAGCGAGCGACAGGCCGGCCAGCTCGGTGAGATAGGCCGATGCGAGCGTGATCAGGAGGACGTTGATGATGAAGAGCTCGTGCGAGCGGCGCTTCGCGACCAGGTGAAACCAGGGACGCATGAGCTTGTGCCCGAGCCACAGCACGACCGCGAGGATCACCGCGGCCTTGAGCGCCGCAACGGCGAGCGCATCGACCAGGTCTGAGGACGGGCGGGTAAGCGCCGGCAGCACGACGAGCAGCGGCACGACCGCGAGATCCTGCGCGAGCAGCACGCCGATGGTTTCGCGCCCGTGCGGGGTCTCGGTTTGCATCCGCTCTGCCAGCATGCGCACGACGATCGCGGTGGAGGACATGGCGAGCGCCGCGCCGACGGTGAACGCCGACTGCCAGGCCGCACCACTGGCGGCGATCAGCGCCGTGAAGACCACCGTGGTCAGCACCACCTGCAGCCCGCCCAGGCCGAGCACGAGCCGCCGCATCTGCATCAGCCGCGGCAGGCTGAACTCCAGCCCGAGGCTGAACATCAGAAACACGACGCCGAACTCGCCGAGATAGGCGGTATTGCGGTTCTCGTCGATCCAGCCGAGAGCGTGCGGCCCGATCGCGACGCCGACGATGAGATAGCCGAGGAGCGGCGGGAGGTGCAGGGTGCGAAACACGACCACCACCAGCACCGCGCTCGCGAGCAGAACGAGGACCAGTTCAAGCGCGTGGTTCATGTCGGCGGGCCGGGGCTGGGCACACCCGCCGCGGTCGGGCCGGCGGAGGCGTTTGCTATACTTTTCCGGATGATAGCGACTGCCCCGAATGGCGACCGACATGCCGATCAACCGGCCGTGTCGGATGGCGCCCTCCGGCTCGCGCGCGAGGTACTGGAGATCGAGGCGCAGGCCGTCGCCGCCCTCGCCTCGCGCCTCGACGAACGCTTCCTCGACGCGCTGCGGATGATCCTCGCGTGCCGCGGCCGAGTCGTGGTCACCGGCGTCGGCAAGTCGGGGCAGGTCGGGCGCAAGATCGCTTCCACGCTGGCGAGCACCGGGACGCCGGCGTTCTTCGTTCACCCGGGCGAAGCGAGCCACGGCGACCTCGGCATGATCACCCACGACGACGTGGTGCTCGCGCTGTCGCACTCGGGCGAGAGCGACGAGCTGATCATGGTCCTCCCGCTAGTGAAGCGCCTCGGCGCACGGCTGATCGCCATGACCGGAGCGCCTGAATCCGCGCTCGCCAAGCTCGCCGATGTCGTGCTCGACGCCGGCGTCGAGAAAGAGGCCTGCCCGCTCAACCTGGCGCCGACCGCGAGCACGACAGCGGCGCTTGCGCTCGGCGATGCGCTCGCGGTGGCGCTTCTCGACGCCCGCGGTTTCGGGCACGAGGACTTCGCGCGCTCCCACCCCGGCGGCACGCTCGGACGACGCCTCCTCACGCACGTGCGCGACGTAATGCGTACGGGCGAGGAGGTGCCGGTCGTCGCTGCTGGCGCCGCGTTCGCCGATGCGGTGCTCGAGATCTCGAAGAAACGCATGGGCATGACCGCGGTGGTCGACGACGACCGACGGCTGGTGGGTATCTTCACCGACGGCGATCTGCGGCGGAGCCTCGGCCGCGGCATCGACGTGCACGCGACCCGCATCGACGCCGCGATGACGCACAACCCGCGCACGATCCGGCCGGAGGCGCTCGCGGCGGAGGCAGTCGAGCTGATGGAGAAGCACAAGACCACGCAGCTGCCGGTGGTCGACGCTGAAGGCCGGCTCGTCGGCGCACTGAACATCCACGATCTCTTCCGCGCGAAGGTCCTGTGAGCGACGCCACCGAGCGTGCGCGGTCGCTGCGACTGATGGCGTTCGACGTCGACGGCGTACTCACCGACGGCGCGCTGTATCTCACCGACCGCGGCGAGGAGATGAAGCGCTTTAACTCGCTCGACGGCCTGGGAACGAAGCTTCTCGCGGGCACGGGCGTCGAACTCGCGATCATCACCGGGCGCACCTCGCGGCTCGTCGCAGCGCGCGCGGCGGAGCTGGGGATCAGGCACGTCTACCAGGGTGTCGAAGACAAGCTTGCGGTCCTCGAAGACTTGCGCGCGCGGCTCGGGCTCGCGCTCGGCGCCTGCGGCTACATGGGTGACGATCTCCCGGATCTGCCGCTGCTCGTTCGCTGTGGCTTCGCGGCAACGGTGCCCGATGCGCCGGAAGTGATCCGCGCTCGGGCGCACTACGTCACTCGGCGGCCCGCGGGGCACGGCGCCGTGCGCGAAGTGTGCGAGTTGATCCTCGCTGCGCAGGGTGCGCTAGAGGGAGTCGTCGACAGGTACCTCCAGTGAAAGCCCGTACCAATACGCTCTTCTCGCTTGGGCTCGCCGCGGGTCTCGCCGCGCTGACTCTGTGGCTGGAGCGTGCGGTGCAAGCGCCCGCTGGCAGCCAGCCCAACGCACTCGAGCACGACCCCGATTTCGTCGTCGAGCGCTTCACCGCGACCAACCTCGACAAGGCCGGGCGTCCGGACTCGAGGCTCACCGCGACCCGCATGGTCCACTACCCCGACGACCAGACGACAGAGCTCGAGGAGCCACGCCTCACGCAGTTCCGCGCCGAGGAGCCGCCGGTCAGAATCTCCGCCGAGCGGGGCACCGTGACGAAGGACGGCGACGAGGTGCGCCTGTACGGCAACGTCGTGGTGGTGCGCGACGGAACCCACGCGCGGCCCGAGCTCCGGATGGAGACGACGTATCTCCAGGTATTTCCGAGGGAAGATGTCGCGCGCACGCCGGAAGCCGTGGTGATCACCGAAGGGGCGTCCCGCCTCACCGGCGTCGGACTCGATTTCAACAACCGGACGCGCCAGCTCGAGCTGAAGGCGCGTGTCAACGGCACCTTCGTGCGCCGCACCGGCTGACCGATGCGCTGCGCCATTCTGGTCGCTCTGCTCGCCGCGCTAGCGGCCGCGCCGGTGCGCGGCGAGCGGAATGACCGCGACAAGCCGGTGAACATCGAGGCCGACCGGATGCTCGCCGACGACGGCAAGCAGACGGTGCTGTTCGAGGGCCGCGTCGTGCTGACGCAGGGAACTTTCGTGCTGCGCGCGGACCGCATCACCGTCCGCCAGGACAAGGAAGGGTTCCAGACCGGGATCGCGGTCGGCGCTCCGGCGACCTTCCGGCAGAAGCGCGACGGCGCCGACGAGTGGATCGAGGGCGAGGCGCTGCGCATCGAGTACGACGGCAAAGCCGAGCGCGTGGAGCTCTTCGATAAGGCGCGCGTCACGCGAGACAAGGACGAGGTGCGCGGCAACTACATTTCCTACGACTCGCGTGGCGAGGTGTACCGCGTGCAGGGGGCCAAAGAGCTCCAGGCGGCGCCGGCCACCCGCGACGGGCGCGTGCGTGCGGTAATCCAGCCCAAGAAAAAGGACGAGCCCGGAGCGCGGCGCGAACAACCGCCGGCGCTCGAGCTGAAGCCTGCGCCCAGCCTCGAGACCTCTCGCCAGTAGCGCGCTGATGACCCGGCGATGAACGAACCCCTCGCCCGCGCCGCGCTCGCGGTGCCGCCCCACGCGGAGCCAGGCCGCTTGCGCACCGCCGCGCTCAACAAGCGCTACAAGAAGCGCACCGTCGTGCGCGACGTCTCGCTCGAAGTGATGAGCGGCGAGGTCGTGGGTCTTCTGGGACCGAACGGCGCGGGCAAGACGACCTGCTTCTACATGATCGTCGGGCTGGTCGCTGCCGACGGCGGCCGCATCTTCGTGGACGAGCGCGACATTACGCGGCTCCCGATCCACCGCCGCGCCCGGCTCGGATTGTCATACCTGCCGCAGGAAGCATCGGTGTTCCGCCGGCTCACCGTCCAGGAAAATGTCCGCGCGGTGCTCGAGCTGATGGCGATCGCACCCGACGAGCTCGAGGCGCGGCTCGACGAGCTCCTCGGCGAGCTCCACATCGCACACCTGCGCGATGCAGCCGCCCTGTCGCTCTCGGGCGGCGAGCGCCGGCGGGTGGAGATCTGCCGGGCGCTCGCGACCCGGCCGGCGTTCATCCTCCTCGACGAACCGTTCGCCGGGGTCGATCCGATCGCCGTGCTGGACATCCAGCGGATCATCCGGTTCCTCAAGGCGCGCGGGATCGGGGTGCTGATCACCGATCATAATGTGCGGGAAACGCTGGGAATTTGCGACCGGGCGTACATAATTAACGAAGGTTCGGTGCTCGCTTCCGGCAAGCCGGAGGAGATTGTTTATAATGAAAATGTCAGGCGTGTTTATCTGGGCGAGCACTTCCGCCTCTAGCGCCGTGAGCCGGCTGGATTTTGGCTAGTTTTTTGGCTAGTTGTCGGCTTCGTGGTTGCGGGCGACCGGCGCGGTGTTTCCGCACCGGCACGTTCCGGCGCCGCCGGCGCCCCCCGACGACCGAGACGCCAATCCCCGCGAGACCACACCCGTCGCCCCACCCAGCCAGGCATGAAACAGACTCTGCAGCTCAAGCTGACGCAGCACCTCACGCTGACGCCGCAGCTGCAGCAATCGATCCGGCTCTTGCAGCTCTCGACGCTCGAGCTGAACCAGGAGCTTGAGCGCTTTCTCGCCGACAACCCGCTGCTCGAGCGCGACGAAGGCGAGGAGGAGTCGTCGCAGGGGTTGCGCCTGAACGGTACCTCGCCGACCACACCCCAGCCGGCCGAGACGCAGGAGAAGCCCGATGCCCCGGCCGCCGACGAAGACACGCGCTCACCGGACGCCGACTGGTCGTTCGAGAGCGGCGGCACCGGTTCGTCGCGCGACGACAGCGACGACTCCGACTACCCGCAGCTCGCCGCCGAATCGCCGTCGCTGCGCGATCATCTGCTGCAGCAGCTTTCGCTCACGCCGCTCCCCAACCGCGACCGCAGGCTGGTCGCGCTGCTCGTCGATGCGCTCGATGAGGACGGCTATCTCACGCAGCCGCTCGAGGAGATCGCTGCGATGTTACCGGCGGAGCTCGCGGTCGAGCCCGACGAGCTCGCGATCGCGCTCAAGCACCTGCAGAATCTGGATCCGACCGGCGTGGGCGCGCGCTCGCCCGCCGAGTGCCTCGAGCTGCAGCTCCTCCTGCTGCCCCAGGCCGCGCCAGGACTTCAGATCGCGCTGCGGATCGTGCGCGAGCAGCTCCCGCTGCTCGCCACGCGGGACTTCGCAAAGCTGAAGAAACTCTTCGGCTGCGACGATGCGAGCCTGCGCACGGCGCACCGCCTGATCCAGAGCCTCAATCCTCGTCCGGGGAGCGCGTTCGCGGCGCTCGAGACGCGCTACGTCGTCGCGGACGTGATCGTGCGCAAGTTGAAGGGCATCTGGACCGCGAGCCTCAACCCCGATGCAATGCCGAAACTGCGGATCAATCGCATCTACGCGGACATCCTGCAGGCGAACCGCGGCCAGCAGGGGGGGCAGATGACCTCGCAACTCCAGGAGGCGCGCTGGCTGATCAAGAATGTCCAGCAGCGCTTCGAGACCATCCAGCGCGTCTCGCAATCGATCGTCGACCGCCAGCGGCATTTCTTCGACCATGGCGAGGTCGCGATGCGGCCCCTCGTGCTGCGCGAGATCGCCGACGCGCTCGGGCTGCACGAATCGACCGTATCGCGCGTGACGACGCAGAAGTTCATGGCCACGCCGCGCGGCATCTTCGAGCTGAAGTACTTCTTCGGCAGCCACGTCGCCACCGAGGCGGGTGGTGCCTGCTCGGCGACCGCGATTCGCGCACTCATCAAGCAGCTGGTCGCGGCGGAGGACGCCAAGAAGCCGCTGTCCGACTCGAAGATCTCGCAGATCCTCGGCCAGCAGGGTATCGTCGTCGCGCGGCGCACGATCGCCAAGTACCGCGAGTCGATGCACATCCCGCCCGTCAATCTCCGCAAGTCCCTCTAGGAGACTCTGCCGATGAACCTGACCGTTACCGGGCACCATGTCGCCGTCACCGCAGCGATCCGCAGCTATGTCGAGTCGAAGCTCGACCGGGTGATGCGCCACTGCGACCATGCGACAGCGGTCAGCGTGATCCTCACGGTCGAAAAGCTCGACCAGAAGGCCGAGGCCAATGTCCATCTCCCGGGCCAAGACATCTTCGTCGAGCACGTCGACGGCGACCTCTACGCCGCCATCGACGCGCTCGCCGACAAGCTCGACCGCAAGCTGATCAAGTACAAGCATCGGGCCTACGCGAAGCCGCACGACGCGCTCAAGCACCACGGCGAAAGCTAGCGCGGCTGAGAAACGCGTCGTGAGCATGCTCTCGCGACCCCATTCGAACAGCGCTCCTTTCGGGAGCCTTTGATCGAGCCCTGCCAGGCGCGCGCGGCGAGCGGAGCGATGCCGCTTTGAAAGCAGTGTCGTGCCCGGTCGCCGGGCGGATTGGGCGGTCAACCATTCCTTCCCCGCGACGTTTCTCCCGTATGGCCGGTGTCCCCCGCCGTCATCCCCAGCCGTTATTCCCCGGTATTCCCATTGTGAACTCCGGTGTTGCGATTCTTGGGTCGCGCTGCGGCAGCGCAGTACAATAGCGCGCCCGCGAACGCTGCCGGCCGGGGCCGGGCGCGCGCGCAGGCCGACGACCGAGAAGCCGGAACCGCCGCATGAACCTGATCGCCAAGCTGCTCCCGCCGTCGAATATCGTCCTCGACGTCGAGGCGAGCAGCAAGAAACGGATGTTCGAGCAGGTCGGACTGCTGTTCGAAAGCAACCAGAGCATCGGCCGCGGCCTCGTTTTCGACAGCTTGTTCGCGCGCGAGCGGCTCGGCTCGACCGGGCTCGGCCAGGGCGTCGCCATCCCTCACGGCCGGATCAAGGGCCTGCGCGACCCGGTCGGCGCGTTTCTGCGGCTGAAGACGCCGGTCGCGTTCGACTCCCCGGACGGCCGCCCGGTGACCCTCATCTTCGTACTGCTCGTCCCGGAACAGGCAACCGAGCAGCATCTCGAGATCCTCTCGGAGCTCGCCCAGATGTTCAGCGATCGCGAGCTGCGCCAGAGCCTCGCCACCCTCGCGGACGCCGCCGCACTTCACCAGGCGATCAGCGCCTGGCAGCCGTATGTTGCAGACCAGCGTCGCGCAGCTCTATGAGCAGACGGGCGCCAAGCTCCAGCTCGCCTGGATAGGCGGCACGGCAGGTGGCGGAGCGCTGATCCGCCAGGACGCAACCGAGTCGGCCGCGTTCGTCGGCCACCTCAACCTCATCCATCCCAACCGCATCCAGGTGCTGGGGTGCCACGAGCAGGCGCACATCGCGGCGCTCGAAGGTCCGCGCCTCGAACGGCTCATAGAGCTTGGTCTTCAGGGTGCCCCGGCCGCGGTGCTCCTCGCCGACGGCGTAGTGGGCCATCCGCGTCTTGCCCAGGTCGCGGAAGCGCGCGGGATCGCGCTCTTCGCCTCGCCGCTGCCGGCCGCGCAGCTGATCGACAAGCTGCGCCGCCACCTCGCCAAGACGCTCGCCGAGACGACGACGCGCCACGGGGTGTTCATGGACGTCCTCGGCTTGGGCGTGCTCATCACCGGCGACTCCGGCGTGGGCAAGAGCGAGCTCGGCCTCGAGCTGATCAGCCGCGGCCACGGACTGGTCGCCGACGACGTGGTCGAGATCTCGCGCGTCGGGCCGGAATCGCTCGAAGGCCGGTGCCCGCCGCTCCTCAAGGACTTCCTCGAGGTGCGCGGGCTCGGGGTGCTCAATATCCGCACGATCTTCGGCGAGACGGCGGTGCGACCGAAGATGAACCTGCGCCTCGTGGTACATCTCGAGCGCCCGGCACCCGCAGCGGCGCCGCCGGCCGAGCGGCTGCCGCTCCACGCACTGTCCGAGGATATCCTCGACACGACGGTGGCCAAGGTCGTCATTCCCGTGGCGGTGGGCCGTAACCTGGCGGTGCTCGTCGAGGCGGCCGTGCGCAACCACATCCTGCAGCTGCGCGGCTACAACTCGACCGACGAGTTCATGCAGCGCCAGCGGGTCGAGATCGAGAAGGACGCCGCGCGGTCCGCGCCGCCGGTACCGAAGCAAGCATGATCGGCGTGCCGCGAGCGCGCTTCGCCTTGCGCGCCCCCCGCGCGAAGCGGAGCGCTGCTCGGGCGGTGTCAACGGGCCGGACGGCGGGCGTTGAGGGCTTTGTCGGGAGGGACTCAGGCGCTCCCCAACGAGACACCCGAGGAGGAAGCATGAAATCGCTGATTGCCGCGGCCTTCGCCGCTACGCTCTGGGCCACGCCCGCGGCTGCCCAGGACAAAAAAGCGGCCGAGAAGAAAGAGCCCACCGAACAGCAGCAGCGGATGGCCGACTGCAACAAGTGGGCGGGCGAGAAGGGCGTGAAGGGCGACGATCGCAAGAGTTTCATGAGCGCCTGCCTGAAAGGCGAGCAAGCCATGACGCAGCAGGACAAGATGAAGGCTTGCAACAAGCAGGCCGGCGACAACGGCATGAAGGGCGACGATCGCAAGAAGTTCATGAGCACCTGCCTCAGCGGCTGAGCGCCGCGGCGGGATTGCGCGGCGGGGGTTCTCCCCGCGCTTCAAAGGGGGCGAGGAAACGCGCTATCCTCGTCCCGCCATGCAGCTCGTCGTCATCAGCGGCCTCTCCGGCTCGGGGAAGAGCGTCGCCCTGAACGTGCTCGAGGACGCGAGCTTCTACTGCGTCGACAACCTCCCCGCGACGCTGCTGTCCGCGACGATCGACTTCCTCGCCAACACCGGCTACGAGCGCGTCGCCGTCACGATCGACGCCCGCAGCGGTGCGGCGCTCGCCGAGCTGCCGGGCTCGCTGCGCGCCCTGAAAGCGCACGGCGTTGATGCACGGCTGCTCTTTCTCGACGCCGGCGACGAGACGCTCATCAAGCGCTTCTCGGAAACCCGCCGCCCGCATCCGCTCGGTGACGGCAACGCGACGATCGCCGAGGCGATCGCGCGCGAACGCGAGCTGCTGGAGGAGGTCGGCGAGCTCGGCCAGCGGCTCGATACGAGCGACCTCGCGCCGAACACGCTGCGGGCGTGGATCAAGGATCTCGTCGCAGTGGATCGCTCGGGGCTGACGCTCGCCTTCGAGTCGTTCGGGTTCAAGCAAGGCCTCCCGCTCGACGCCGATCTCGTTTTCGACGTGCGCTGCCTGCCTAACCCGTTCTACGATCCCAGGCTCCGGCCGCTCTCCGGTCTCGACGCGGAGGTCGCGGCGTTCCTCGACGCGCTGCCCGAAGCGCGGGCGCTGCTCGCCGACATCGGCGACTTCGTCGAGCGTTGGCTGCCGTCGTTCGTGCGCGACAACCGCGCGTACTTGACGGTCGCGCTCGGGTGCACCGGGGGTCAGCACCGGTCGGTGTATTTCGCCGAGCAGCTCGCGCGCCGCTTCCGCACGACGACGCAGGTGCTCGTGCGTCATCGGCAGCTCGGAGCGGCGCGATGAGCGGCACCGCGGCGCCACGCAGCGTAACGCTCGCGCTGACCGGGGCCTCCGGCATGGCTTACGGGCTGCGGCTCCTCGAGTGCCTGCTCGGCGCCCGCGTGCGGGTCGCGCTCATCTACTCGCAGGCGGCGCAGATCGTCGCCAAGCAGGAGCTCGACCTCGCGTTACCGGCGCGGCCGCAGGACGCCGCGGGCGTCCTCCGCGAGCGTTTCGGGGTGCCGGCCGAGCTGCTCCAGGTCTACGGACGCGAGGACTGGTACGCGCCGATCGCCTCGGGATCGAGCCCGACCGACGCGATGGTGATCTGCCCCTGCTCGATGGGCACGCTTGCCGCGGTCGCCGGCGGCCTCGCCGACAACCTGATCGAGCGCGCCGCCGACGTCGCGCTCAAGGAGCGCCGCCCCCTCGTGCTCGTCGCGCGGGAAACACCGCTGTCCGCCATCCACCTCGAAAACATGCTGCGACTCACGCGCGCCGGCGCGGTGTGCCTCCCCGCCAATCCAGGCTTTTACCACCGCCCCGAACGTGTGGAAGATCTCGTCGATTTCGTCGTCGCCCGGGTGCTCGACCAGCTCGGCGTCGGAAACGAGATTTCTGCACGCTGGGGACGCGGCGGCAGCGGCTAGACTCGGCACCGGACTCGCCATGTCCCCGCCCGACCTCGCCAGCCTGCCGCTCTTCCCGCTCAACACCGTCCTCTTTCCCGGCGGGCTGCTGCCGTTGCGCGTCTTCGAGGCCCGCTACATGGACATGACGCGCGAATGCCTCAAGGCGGAGCAGCCGTTCGGCGTCTGCCTGATCAAGGACGGCAAGGAAGTCGGCACGCCGGCGAACCCCGAGCCGGTCGGCACCCTCGCGGCGATCACCCACTGGGACATGCAGCAGCTCGGCCTCCTGCAGCTGCGCACGCTCGGCGGCGGGCGCTTCCGGATCCTCGAGTCGAGCGTGGCTACGCAGGGCCTGATCCGCGCCCGCGTCGAGCCGATCGCCGACGAGACGGACGCCGAACTGCCGGAGGAATTCACGGCGCTCGCCGACCTGCTGCGGCTCGTCATCGCCGACAAGAGCGCGGCGGTGTTCGCGGAGCCGCATGCGCTCGGCAGCGCGTCCTGGGTCGGCTACCGCCTCTCGGAGATCCTGCCGGTGCCGCTCGCCGCCAAACAGAAGCTGCTCGAGCTGAGCGGCGCGGTCACCCGGCTGCAGATCCTCTACCGCTTCCTCGAGCAACGCGGGCTCGTCGGCAAGAAAAGCGCCGGTTGACGGGGGGCTCCCCCTTTCGACCGCGAAGTCAGCCGAACAGCTCGCGCTGCCCGGCCGCCGGGCCGGCCAACGCCCGCAGGAGCTTCCGCACCGGCACCGGCACCGCGGCGCCGATCGCCTCGGCGATCGGCAGCCACACGACGCCCGGCTGCGCGGCACGCGGCACGATGCGCCGCACCTCGGCGAGGAGCGGCGTGATGTGGAGCGTGAAATGGGTAAAGCCGTGCCGCAGCACTCCCAGCCGCTCGATGCTGCCCGGTTCGCACCCGTAGCGCCGCGCACCTTTCACCGCTGCATCGGCGCCCGCCTTCTCTTCCGTTACTTCGTCCGCTCCTCTCGCGAGCTCCGGAAAGCTCCACAACCCGCCCCACACCCCCACCGGGGGGCGCTTCTCGAGCATCACCTCGCCGCCATGGCGCAGCACGAGCATGGCGGTGCGACGGGTGGGCACGCGCTTCCGCGGCCGCGGGAAGGGCAGCTCGGCGATGCGGTTGGCGGCGTGCGCGCCACAGCTCGCGCGCACCGGGCAGCGGACGCACTGCGGATCGCGCGTCGTGCAGACGGTCGCGCCGAGGTCCATGAGCCCCTGGATATAGGCGTCGTTGTCCCGCGGCGGGACAAGCGATTCGGCGAGCGCCCACAGCTTCTGCTCGACCGCGCGCTCGCCGGGGAAGCCCTGGACGACGAAGTGCCGTGCGAGCACGCGCTTCACGTTCCCGTCCAGAATCGCTGCACGCGCGCCGAATGCGAAGCCGGCGATCGCGGCCGCGGTCGAGCGCCCGATTCCCGGCAGGTCGCCGATCTCCGCCGGCGTGCGCGGGAACTCGCCCTGATGTCGCTCGACCACATGCTGCGCGGCGCGGTGGAGATTGCGCGCGCGCGAGTAGTAGCCGAGCCCGCTCCAGAGCTGCAGGACCTCGTCCTCCTCTGCGGCTGCGAGGCTCGCCAGGTCCGGGAATCGCTCTCGAAAGCGGCGGTAGTAGGGAACGACCGTCGCGACCTGCGTCTGCTGCAGCATCACCTCCGCCAACCAGACGGCGTACGGATCGCGGGTGCCCTGCCAGGGCAGGTCGTGGCGCCCGTGGCGGCGCTGCCAGCGGACGATCGCCGCGGCGAACGCACTCACTTCTTGCGGCCGAACAGCCCGCGGAGCGCGTCCTCGACGCCGCCGCTGCCTTGCGCCTGGCCTGGCTTGCCGCCGCCGAGGCGACGCTCGAGCTCGCGCTGGAGCGCGTCCTTGGCCGCTTCCGTCGCGAGCGCGGCGACATCGACGGTGTATTTCAGGCCATCGAACGGGCCGCTGATCGTGACCGGCACCGTCACCCCCGCAACCTGCGAGCGATCCTTGCCGCCCTGACCGGTCGAGGTTGCAACGATCGTCGCCTTGAGGTTGTAATCTAGCCGTCCGGCGGCGATATCGATGTCCCCGGCGCCCGCGACGCGCAGGAGCGGCGAGGCGGCCTTCAGATCCTCGTTGTGCGCGATTCCGTTCTTGATCGCGAAGCTCGCGGTGAGCTCGCTGAAGTCGGTTTTCTTGCCGCCTTGCGCCTGCTCCTCGAGCGCTCGTTTCGAGCCGAGCATCGCCTGCGCGGACCGGATCGCGCCCGGAATGTCGATGCCCTTGAGGGCGCCGTCCTTCAGCACGACGTTCGCGGTCCCCCCGAGCGCCTTCTTGAGCGCGGCGACCGTAGCACCGGCGGTGGTCACGTCCAAGGCGACGTTGCCGCGTCCATCGAGCAGGTCCTTGCCGGTGGCATCCCGCAGCAGCGGCCCGACGCTCACCCCGGCGAGGGTCTGCTTCACCGCGAAGCTGTTGTTGTTCGCGTTGACCGCCGCGGTGCCCGCCAAGGTACCTTGATAGAGATTCGCCGACAGCGGGTTCACGTCCAGCCGCCCGCCCGCCGACTTGACGCCGACGTTGACGCTCTCGGCCTTGATGTTCTGCGCCTGGAGGGCGCCGATCTTCACCGTGCCGGTCGCGTTCAGCGTCTTCAGTGCCGCGAGATCGATCGGCTTTTCGGGCGGCGTCCCGCCGCCTGCTACACCGCCACCACCGCCGCCTGCTACACCGCCGCCCGCTGCCGCGCCGCCGCTTGCTCCCTTCTGCTCCGGCTTCGCCGGCGGGAAGTAGCGGTCGACGTTTAGCCGGTCGGCGACCACGTCGAAGTTGACCGCCGGTTGCGACCAGTTGGCGATCGCGAGTTTCGCCTGGATATTCGACTCGTCGAGCCGCACCGCCAGCTCGGCGTTCGCGTTCTGCTTCCCCCAGTCCGCGCGCGCCCCGCCCTTCACCGCCGCCTTGAGCGATTTGCCCGGGATGTTCGGGCCGCTGAGCGCCAGGTCGCCGGCGATGCCGGGCATCTGCGCCTGGCGACTTTCCAAGTTCAGCGTGACCGGCGTCCCGAGCTTGCCCTGCACCGCGAGCTCGCCCTGCTTGGTGTCGAGATCGACATCCAGGCGCGAGAACTGGATCTCCTTGCCCTTCGCCTCGAGCGCCGACAACGCGAGCTTCGCGTCGATCCGGGATTGCGGCTTGACGAGCTTCACCTCGCCGGTGATCGCCTTGCTCTCGGCGCGGTCCGGCGCGAGCCGCAGCTTCGGGATCGAGAACTTGGCGTCGAGCCCGTCCTTCGACTTCGCGGCGAGCTCGACACCGGCCAGATCGATCCGGCTCGCCGCCGGGTCGTAGTCGACCGTGTCACCCTTGACCCTGGCGTCGAGGCCGGCGAGCCCGGGCGCATCGCCCACGGCTTTGAGATCCAGCGACGCGAGCGCGATCGCCTGCGTCGCGAAATCGATCTTGTACCCGGTGTCGAGGTTCACCTGGAGGTTGGCCTGCGGCTGGCGGCCCTCGATCTTCGCCGCGAGCTCGAGGGTGCCAGGAACACCGCTCGCGATGCGGCCGGTCTTCAGGTTCACGTTCGCGAGACGCACATCGGTGCCGTCGCGCTCGTCCCGCCAGCCGATGTTCGCGTTCTTGAGCGAGATGCCGCCGATATCGATCGCGAGGGGCGGGCCCGCGGGCGCCTCCGGTTTGGCGGCGGGTGTCTCCGACTTCTTGTCCCCGAGCAGGTCGTCGAAGTTCGTGCGGCCGTCCTTCTCGCGCACGAGGTCCACCGCGAGGCCTGAGAGCGTGACTTGGTCGACGATCACCTGTTTCGAGAGCAGCGGCAGGAGCGCGAGGGCGACCCGGGCTTCCTCGACCTTGGCGAAGACCTTCGTGCCCTTCGGCTCCGAGAGCGCGATTTTCTCGACCTCGGCGCCGATCTTCGGAAAGAACATCAGCCCGATCCGGCCGTCGATCGTCAGCGTTCGGCCGGTCTGCTGCTTAACCAGGTCGACGATCTGCGGCTTGTACTGGTTGGGGTCGAAGGTCGCGGCGACGATCGCCACGACGACGATCGCGAGCAAGACGAGCCCGCCCGCGATCCATGCCATCCACTTGAGTGCCTTCATCCAAAGCTCCTGAAGCAATGCATCTAGTCTGTAGCCCGCGCCCGCGATCGTGGTCGCGCGCGGTCATTCGTTCGCGATGCCATACGGGACGTGCCCCGCGGTGACGAACTTGCGCGCCGACTCGACATGTCCGCGCTGGTCGTCGAAGAAGATGTCGGCGCCGAAGGCCTTGAGGAACGGCCCCTTGTCCAGCCCGCCGAGGAACAGCGCCTCGTCGATGCGGATGCCCCAGGCGCGGAGCGTGCGCACCACCCGCTCGTGCGCCGGGGCGCTGCGCGCCGTGACGAGCGCCGTGCGGATCGGCGCGCGGTCGGCCGGGTATTCCGACTGGATGCGGTGCAGCGCGGCGAGGAAGTTCTTGAACGGCCCGCCGGAGAGCGGCTCCTTCGCCGCCTCGACCTCGGATGCGGTGAACGCATCGAGGCCGCCTGTCTTGTAGACGCGCTCGGCCTGGTCCGAAAACAGCACCGCGTCGCCGTCGAAGGCGATGCGGAGCTCCTCGGTCAACTCGACGTTCTGGCCGAAGTTCGAGGGCAAGATCTGCGCGGCGGCGTGACCGGCGTCGAGCGCGCGGCGCACGTCATCCCCGTTCGCGGAGAGGAAGAGATGCGCGTCGAACGCGGGTACGTACGGGAAAGTGCTCTCGCCGCCGGTGAAGGCGGCGCGCGTGATGTCGAGCGCGTAGTGCGCGATCGAGTTCATGATGCGCAAGCCGGTCTCGGCAGTGTTGCGCGAGAGCAGGATCACTTCGACTCGCGGCCGCGCGGGCGCGAGCACGTTCAGGGCGAGGAGCTTCTTCACCAGCGGCAGCGCGATCCCCGCCGCGAGCACTTCGCCCTCGTGCGCGAGCTGGTAGCGCTGGTAGGCCTCGACGCCCTCCTCCTCGAACACGCGGTTCGAAGCTTCGAGATCGAACAGCGCGCGGGAGGAGATGGCGACGACGAGCTTGCCGTCGAACGACACGGGCATGGCCGATTCTAGCCCTGCGAATGGCTGCCGTCCCCGGCCCGGGCGGGCTATATTCCGGCCTGCCCAGGAGGAAGAGTCATGGATCGTCTGCCGAACGCCTTCGCGCGAGCACTCGCGCTCGCCGCCGCCCTCGCGGCCGCGCTCGCCATCGTGTTCGCCGCACCCGCACCGGCCGGCGCGCAGGAAGCCTATCCATCGCGGCCGATCCGCTGGATCGTGCCGTACTCACCCGGCGGGCTGCCCGACACGATCGCGCGGATCACCGCGCAGAAGGTCGCCGAAAGCCTGGGTCAGCAGGTCAACGTCGAGAACCGGGGCGGCGCCGGCGGGATTACGGGCAGCGAAGCGGTGGCGCGCGCCACGCCCGACGGCTACACCTTCCTCGTCGCGGATGTCGGGCAGGTCGCGATAAACCCTTTCCTGTACACCAAGCTCTCGTACGACCCGGCGAAGGATTTTGTCCCCGTCGGCCTGATCGCCACTGCGAATCTCTTCCTGGTCGCGAACGCCGCAGTGCCGGCAAAGGACTTCGGCGAGGTCGTAGCGCTGGCGAAAGCACAGCCGGGCAGGTTGAACTACGGTTCCTCGGGCATCGGCAGCATTCATCACCTCGCCACGGAGTCGCTGAAGTCCGCACTCGGTGTGGACATCGTGCATGTGCCGTACAAGGGGACCGGCGAGTCGGTGCCGGCGATGGTCTCCGGCCAAGTGGCGCTCGTCTACTCGTCGCTGCCCTCGATCGCCGCGCACGTGAAGGCGGGGCGCGTGAAGCTGCTCGCGGTGAGCACGATCAAGCGCTCGACGAGCGCGCCCGAGGTGCCGACGGTCGCCGAGCTGGGCGTGGCCGGCTACGACTTCGCGCCCGAGATCGGCTTGCTCGCCCCCGCCGGTACGCCGCCCGCGATCATCGCCCGCATGTCGCAGGAGGTCGCCAAAGCGGTGAAGAGCCCGGATGTCGCGCAGCGCTTCGCGCAGCTCGACATCGAGCCGATCGGCAGCTCGCCGCAGGAATACGCCGCCCGCATCCGTTCCGCGAGCGAGAAGTACGCCCAGGCGGTGAAGGTTTCCGGGGCGAAAATCGACAACTGAGCCGGCGCACCGTCATGCCGGCGAATGCCGGCATTCAGACGGGGCTTGGTTCGATCCGGGCGCGTTCCGCGCCCGTAGGTTCACGGGGGCTAGGAGCGGAGCCTGCTCAACCGTTCTTCACATGATCGGCGAAGAATGTGCCCGCCAGTCGGTTCTTCTGCAGCTTTCCCGTCGTCGTGAGCGGCAGCTCGTCCTCCGTCGCGAACCGGACGAGACGCGGCACCTTGTAGGCCGCGAGCGCCTTCCGGCAGAACGCGCAGACCGCCTCCTCCGACAGCGTCGCGCCCGGCTTCCGCACGATCACCGCCGCCAGCACCTCGTCGCGTAGCGCGTCGGGAACGCCGGTGACGAATGCTGCGTGCACCTCCGGGTGCGACATCAACACCTCCTCCACCTCGACCGGCGCGACGTTGATCCCGCCGGTCTTTACCATCTCTTTGATCCGCCCGCGGAACTGCAAATAGCCGTCGGCGTCGGCGCAGCCGAGGTCGCCGGTCTTGAAGTAGCCTTGCTCGTCGAATGACTCGGCGGTCCGCACGGGATCCTTGAAATAGCCGGTCGTCACATAGCCTTTCACCCGGATCTCGCCGACCTCGCCCGGAGGAAGCACTCTGCCGGTCTGAGGGTCGACGATCCGCTGGTCGACGCCCGCCAGCGGCCGCCCGACGCTCGCGAGCCGCCGCTCGAGCGGATCGGCGGCGTCCGCCACGTTGCAGTTGCCGTACGTCTCGGTGAGCCCGTAGATGTTGCAGACCTCGCGCGCGCCGAGCTGGACGACGCGCATGATCTGCTCGGGCGTGCCGATGGTCGCGCCGCCGCGCAGGCTCGAGAGGTCGCGCTGCGGCCGGTCGGGATGCTCGTGGAGCGCCTGCGCCATGTTCGGCGTGCCGTAGAACAGGGTGCAGCGTTCGCGCTCGATCAGCGCCAGCGCCTCGCCGGGCTCGAAATGCTCCTGGAGCACCACGCAGCCGCCATGGGTGAGGACGTTGAACAGCGCGTTTTCGCAGCCGAGCCCCCAGAAGAGCGACACGGCGAGCCACAGCCGATCGCGCTCCGTCACCCGCTGCCGCTCGCCGATCTGCCACATGTTCTCGATCAGGGCGTAGTGCTGGAGCTGGACGCCCTTCGGCAACGACGTCGAGCCCGAGGTGTAGAGGAGGTAGGCGACGTCCTCGGGTGCGACGGCGCGCTGCGCGGCAGCGATGACCGCCTCGGTCACACTCTCCGCGAGCGACGCAAGATCCGCGTAAGGGAACCAGCCGTCCGGCACTGCATCGCCGATACCGACGATCCGCTCGAGCTGGGGCAGCCGCTCGCGGTGGGGCTCCAGCGCCTGGAGCAGCGCGCGGTAGTCGTACTTCAGGAAGCGATCGGCCGTGATGAGGACCCGGGTGTCCGAGTGCCCGAGGATGTATTCCAGCTCGCGCGCGGTCGCCCAGGTGTTGACCCCGACCATGACCCCACCGAGTAGCGTGATGGCGAAGTCGGCGATTAGCCACGCGGGGCGGTTGCCCATCAGGATCGCGACCTTGTCGCCGCGGCGGACGCCCAGCGCGTGCAGCGCGCGGGCAGTTCGGCGCACCTCGAACTGAAGCTGGCGGTAGGTGTAGCGGTGGCCGGACCCGACCAGCGCTTCGCGATCGGGGCGGCGTCGAGCGAGCTCGTCGATCAGGTCCGGGACGGTCCGGCTCACCGGCATCGTTGCCATCGCCGGCGCCCCTCTCAACCGTCGCGGGCGAGGAGCCGCACGATGCGCGCCGCGTCCGGGCAATCGACGATCGCGTCGATCTCCTGCTCGATGCGCTGGGCGCGCGTCCCGTCGAGGAGACGGGCAAGCGCGGCACGAGTGCGGCTGCGGACGCCGGCGGGCGCGAGCGGCTCGAGCTCGGCGAGGCGCCGATTCACGCTCCGTCCGTCCTTGAGCGTCACCACCACCTCCGCACCTTGCCGCTGCGGAAACGCATGCGCAAACTCGGGATCTTCTTCGAGCCGGACGCGCCGGGCGAGGCCGGCCACGGCACCGTCGGGCGCGAACGCCCGGAATACGGCGTCGTCGAGCCGGCCGTGCACCAGCACCGCCGCGACGGTGAACTGGATGCTCATCTTCGCCTGGAGCTGCGAGCGATACGGTCCGGCGTGATCGCACCCCGGATAGAGGATCGCTTCCGGGAAGCTCCGCACCAGCACCTGCTCGATGTCTCCCGGCGCAATCGCGTTCGCGCCGCGCACGGCGAGCGCCGCTTGCGCCGGCGTCTGCGCGAAATTGCAGGCCGGCGCCGGCTTGTGATAGACGGCGAGGATCTCCCAGTCGCCACCAAGCTCGAGCGTCGCGCGGGGCGCGCCGCCGAACGAAGCGAAGAGCCCGGCACGCCCGTCGAGGGCCGACGGGGACGCCTCGGCGCCCGCGCGGGCGAGCAATACCGAGGTGACTGCGTTGCGTGCGGCGAATCCCGGATGAAAGAACATCTCGCCGCCGCCGGCATGCGGCCATTCGTTCAGGCCGCCGGCGGTGTTCGCGGCGAGCGCGAGCGCGTTCGCCGTCTCGTCTTCCGACAGCCGGAGCAGGCGCGCGCCCGCCGCGGCTGCGCCCACGGCGCCGATCAACCCGGTCGGGCGGAAGCGCCGCGCCACCTCCTTCGTGATCAGCGCCTGGCCGAGCCGGCCCATGACCTGATACCCGATGAGTCCGGCAACCACGAGCTCGCGGCCGGTCGGATGCTCGGCTTCGGCGAGCGCGAGGAGCGTCGGCCAGACCACGACGCCGATGTGCGACATGCTGGGGGCGTGCATGTCTTCTTGCACAAGCCCGTGTCCCGCGGTCGCGTTCGCGAACGCGGCCTCCGCGACGCTCGCCCGCGCCCGCGATCCGATCAGCGTCGCCTGGTCGCCGCCCATCGCCGTGGCGTACCCGGCCGCCTGCCGGCTCCACGGGAGATCGCTCGCTTCCGCCGCGATCCCGATCATGTCGAGCAGGCACACCTTCGCCTTGTCCGCGGCGTTCGCTGCGAGCGTCGCTGCGTCCACTTCCCGGATCCAGCGCGCGATCGAGCGCGCCATGGCGGCGGGTTCGGTGAGATCTTCTGCGGGAGTCGGTCGGGCGCTCATCGCGCTATCCGTCGCCATGCGTTGCATTGTCGGCCCGTCGATAAGGCGTTAGCATCATAGCCAACAAGGCAAGGCCGCGCGACATCGGACGGGCGGCGCCAAACGGAGGAGGCGTGACGTCTGTCCCGGCGCGCTGCGTGGTCGACTGCAGGAACGTGCTCGGCGAAGGCGCGGTGTGGTGTGCGCGCGACGAGCTGCTCTGGTGGATCGACGTGGCGAGCCCATCGCTCTGGCGGTTCGCTCCGCGCTCGGGCGCCGTGGATCACTGGCCGCTGCCGAAGCCGCCCGGTTGTTTCGCGCTGCGAGAAGACGGCGGCTTCCTGATCGCGTTTCGCAACGGTTTCGCGACGCTCGCCGAGCCAGGCGGCGAACTGGGCTGGCTGGATCTCCCGGGATTGGAGCTTGGCGACGAGCGTTTCAACGACGGCAAGGTCGATCGCGCGGGCCGGCTCTGGGCCGGCACGCTCGACCGCAAGCTTGCCGCGGCGATCGGGCAGCTCTATCGGGTCGAGCCCGGATTCCGCGTCACGGCGATGGATCGCGGCTTCACGATCTCGAACGGCATCGGCTGGAGCCCCGACGATCGAACGATGTACTTCACCGACACCCCGTCGGGCCGCATCTACCGCTATGACTTCGACGCCGCGACCGGCGGAATCGCGAACCGGCGCGTGTTCACCGAAGTCGACATCGGTCACGGCGGCCCGGACGGCATGACCGTCGACGCGGAGGGCTTCGTCTGGAGCGCGCAGTTCGACCGTTGGGCCGTCCATCGCTACGCACCCGACGGCAGGCTCGATCGCGCGATCCGCATGCCGGTTCAGCGTCCGACGACCTGCATGTTCGGCGGGCCCGACCTCGCCACGCTGTACGTGACGAGCGCGCGCATGGACCTCGCGGGCGATGCGCTCGCGGCGCAGCCGCAGGCCGGCGGCGTGTTCGCG
>CAVWFR010000016.1:0-21596 GCA_963754305.1 uncultured beta proteobacterium
GGAGGCGTGTCCGCCCGCCGACTCGCTCGCCGTCGAGCGGCTGGATATCGTTCGCTACCGGATGAACGGGATTCAGGCGTGGATCAGGAAATGACGCCCGCCGACGCTGCTGCGGAGCTGCTCGACGCCGCTGCGACTGGGCGGTCGATCCCGGCCTTTACGTCGCGCGATCCGGCATTCGAGGTGACGCAGGCGTACGCGGTGGCGGATGCGCTGCACCGGGCACGGCTCGCGCGCGGCGAGCGCGCGGTCGGCCGCAAGATCGGGTTCACCAATCGGACGATCTGGCCGCTCTACGGCGTCCAAGAGCCGATCTGGGGCCATGTCTACGATACGACCGTGATCCGCGCGCAGGACGGTCGTGCCGAGGTCCCGATCGGCCCGCTCCCCGAGCCGCGGATCGAGCCGGAGATCGTCCTGCATTTTGCGAACGCACCGCCGGTGACGCGCGACGAGACCGAGATCCTCGCGTGCATCGACTGGATCGCGCACGGGTTCGAGATCGTGCAGAGTCCGTTTCGCGACTGGAAGTTCAAGCTCGCGGACACCGTTGCGGCGAACGGCCTGCACGGTGCGCTCGTGATCGGCCCGCCGGTGCCGGTTGCGGGCATCGCCGATTGTGTCCGCAAGCTCCGCGAGTTCCGGCTGACGCTGCTGCAAGACGGCGCGCCTCATGCCGAAGGGACCGGCGCGAACGTGCTCGATTCGCCGCTGCTCGCGTTCGCGCACTTCGCCGGCGTGCTCGCGCGGCTGCCGCAGTTCGCGCCGGTGGGCGCGGGCGAAATGGTGACCACGGGAACGCTCACCGACGCGTATCCGGTGCGGTGCGGCGAGACCTGGAGCACGCGGCTCGACGGCATCGAGCTCCCGGGGCTCGCGATCACTTTCCGCTGAAAGGATTCCCGCATGGGCGCGCTCGTCGACGGCATCTGGCAAGACCGCGAGCAGGGTGCCGGCGCAGGCGGGCGGTTCGTACGCCGCGAGGCGGCGTTCAGGAACTGGGTCACCGCCGACGGCGCGGCGGGCGCCTCAGGCGAGGGCGGCTTTCGCGCGGGACCCGACCGCTATCACCTCTATGTCTCGCTCTCGTGTCCCTGGGCGCACCGCACGCTGATCTTCCGCAAACTGAAGGGGCTGGAGGATCTCGTCGGACTGTCCGTCGTGCACTGGCTGAGCCGCGAGCACGGCTGGACGTTCGACCCAGGGCCGGGCGTGATCGTGGACCAGGTGAACGGCGCCCGCTATCTGCACCAGGTCTACACCGCGGCAAGCCCGAGCTATTCGGGCCGCGTGACCGTGCCGGTCCTATGGGACCGCGAGCGCCGCACCATCGTCAACAACGAGTCGTCGGAGATCATCCGGATGTTCAACTCGGCGTTCGACGGTCTTGGTGCCGCGCCCGGCGATTACTACCCGGCGGATCTGCGCGCCGAGATCGACGAAGTCAACGCCCGCGTCTACGAGACGCTCAACAACGGCGTGTACCGCTGCGGCTTCGCGACTAGCCAGGAGGCCTACGACGAGGCGGTCATCCCGCTGTTCGAGACGCTCGCCTGGCTCGAAGAGCGGCTCGCGACGCAGCGCTACCTGTGCGGCGATCGCCTGACGGAGGCAGACTGGCGGCTCTTCACGACGCTCCTGCGTTTCGATCCGGTCTATCACTATCACTTCAAGTGCAACCTGCGGCGGCTCACCGACTATCCGAACCTGTGGGCCTATACGCGCGATCTCTACCAGCACCCTGGCATCGCCGAGACGGTGGACTTCGAGCACATCAAGCGGCACTACTTCGAGAGCCACCTGCGGGTGAATCCGAGCGGAGTCGTGCCGCGGGGGCCGATCGTGGACTTCGGGGCGCCGCACGGGCGGGGTAGGGTGAGGACTTGGCGAGGACCGGGACGCGAAGCGGCGCCGGAGTGGCCGGCGCTATGCGTCTCGCCTATGGAGGCGCCCAAACAACCGCCGAAGCCTCTCCGTTGGGTCGCCTCAGCGAGGAAGGATCTCGTGGCGATGCCGCGGGCGGTGCAGCGGACGGCGGGGTTTGCGCTTTATCTCGCCCAGATCGGCGAGAAGCATCCGGCGACGAAACCGCTAAAGGGGTTTGGGTCGGCAGGCGTGCTGGAAGTCGTCGAGGACTATCAGAGCGATACCTATCGAGCCGTGTACACGGTTCGGTTCAAGCGGGCGATCTACGTGCTTCACTGCTTCAAGAAGAAGTCGACTCGAGGTGCGCAGACGCCAAAGCCGGACATGGAACTGATTCGCGCGCGGCTCAAGCTCGCTGAGCAGATGGAGAAGGAAACTTAACGATGGCAAGGGTACGGAAGGTCAAGCCGGCTTCCGGGCTGGAGATCGAGATGGGTAGTGGCAACGTCTACCGGGATCTCGGGTTCAAGAATGCCGAAGCAATGCTCGCCAGAGCGCGCATCGTGGCGGAGATCGTACGGATCATCCGGGCGCGAAGGTTGACGCAAACGGCGGCGGCGAAGGTGCTCGGATTGAGCCAGCCGAAGGTTTCGGCGCTGCTCAACGGGCATTTCCAGGGGTACTCGCAGGAGCGGTTAATCGGGCTTCTCAACCGTTTGGGGTGCGACGTGAAGATCGTGGTCACACCGAAGCCTCGTAGTCGGGCGGTGGGGCGTGTGTCGGTTGCGTTCGGGTGAGCGCTGCGCCTGTATCATTCGCGCCCGCCGGTTCCCTCCCGGTCAGGCACTTGCGCGAACTGAGTTAGCTAGTGAATGATACAGACGCTGTTTCGCATCTAGCTGAGCCGTAAGACGAAATCGCGAATCGCCCGGCTGCCTACGAACCGGGGACGCGAAGCCGGCCGCTCGATCGCCGCCGCGGGAAGCCTACATCACAGGCGGAACGTCAGGTGCGCCTCAGCACGCGCGCGAGCACGCCGGCGATCTCGCGCGACTGCACTGGCTTCTTGAGGATCTCGGTGATCCCTGCGCCGAGCGCGCGCTCGGTCAGCATCGGGCCGGTATAGCCGCTCATGAGAACGATCGGGAGGTCGGGGGAGCGCTTGCGCAGCGCCGTGGCAAGCTGCGTCCCGGTGAGTCCGGGCATCACCTCGTCGGCGATGACGGCGTCGATGCGTTCGGTCGAGTCCTCGAAGACCGCGAGGGCGGCGGCGCCGTCAGCACAGCCCACTGGATCGTAGCCGATGCGCGTCAGGACCTCTGACGCGACCGCCACGAGCGCTTCCTCGTCGTCGACGACCAGCACGCGCTCACCGTTGCCGCGCACGATCGGCGTAGCGGTATCGTCAGCGGCGATGGCGGGCGCGTCGACGCGCGGCAGGTAGATCGCAAAGCGGCTGCCCACCCCCGGGGCGCTCGCCACGTCGATCCCGCCGCCGGAGTCGGTGACGATGCCGTAAACGAGCGACAGGCCGAGGCCGGTGCCCTTGCCGACCTGCTTGGTGGTGAAGAACGGCTCGAAGACGCGCGCGAGCGTCGCATCATCCATGCCGCTGCCGCTGTCCTCGACCGTCAGGCAGGTGTACGCTCCCGCTTGCAGCGTGGTGTGAGCGAGCACGCGCTCGACCGGCTCTTCCACTGGCTCGAGGCGCACGCGCAGGGTCCCGCTCGTCGCCCATCGCGTGAATGGCATTGGTGCACAGGTTCATCACGACCTGGTGGAGCTGGGTCGGGTCGCCGACGACGTGGAGCGGCGCGGGCGGCAGGTTGGTCACGAGCCGGATGCCCTGGGGAAGCGAGCCGCGCACGAGCTCGACGGTCTCCGCCACGATCCCGGTCAAGTCGACCGCCACCCGCTTGCCGCGCTGGCTGCGGCTGTACGAGAGGATCTGCTCGACGAGGCTGCCGGCACGGTTGGCGCCGGTGAGCACGTTCTCCGCGTAGCGCTTCAGCGGCGAGCCGGCCGGCGCGTTTTCGGCGAGGAGCTCCGCGTAGCCGAGGATGCCGCCGAGGATGTTGTTGAAGTCGTGGGCGATGCCGCCGGCGAGGCGCCCTACGGCCTCCATCTTCTCGGCCTGGCGCAGCCGCTGCTCCAGCCGCAGCCGCTCGGCCTCGGCTTGCTTCCGCTCGGTGACGTCGCGGAAGTTCATGACCACCGCCCGCACGCTCGGCTCATCCAGCAGGTTGCTGCGGGTGAGCTCGATCCAGCGCCAGGAGCCGTCCTTGTGCAGCACTTTCGCCTCGTCCACCGACACCTTGCCCGGCGAGCGCATCAGCTCGGCGCGCAGCTTGAGCGCCGCGTCGCGGTACTCCGGGTGGATGAGGTCGACGACTTCCCGGCCCCGCAGGTCGTCCAGGGTGTAGCCGAGCACTCTTCCGATCGCCGGGCTCGCGTACAGGATGCCGTCCGTGGTCGGCCGGGTGAGGATCAGCGGATCCGAGCTGTGCTCGATCATGGCCTGGTAGCGCCGCCAGCTGCTCGCGAGCGCGCGCTCGCGCCGCGCGAGACCCCACGCGGCAAACGCAATCAGCGCGAGCATCGCGGTCGACGTGAGCAGGGTGCGGTCGAAGACCTCCCAGGCCTCGTCCCGCCAGGGCGCCAGCACGGCGCGCTCGCTGCTGCCGCTCGCCACGAGCAGCGGAAAGCCGCGTACCGCCAGCGCCGACAGGAGGACGGGTTCGTTCGTGACCGGGCTCGTCGACCAGCCCTCGAAGCGGCCCTGCTCGCGGACGCCGGCGATCCCGCGCGCCCCGGAGATCTGTCGCCCGCGGATTCCGGCGGGCGCGGGGACGCGGCTCATGAACGTCCCCCCCTCGGACAGCAACGCGATGAAGCTCCCTTCGCCGAGATCGATGGTGCGATAGAGCCGGTCGAAGCTTTCGACCTCGATCGCCGCCGCCACCACGCCCCCGAACCTCCCGCCGCGGTCGCTCAGGCGGCGCGACAGCAGGAAGCGCCACTGCCCGTCCTCGGCGCCCTCGCGATAGGGCTCGCTCAGGTGCAGCCCATCGGTCCCGGCGTCGCGGTGCGCGGCGAAGAACGCTTGCCCGACCGGGTCGGCGTCGATCGCCGGGATGTCGCCGGTCCGCGCGAGCACCTGACCCTGCGCATCGATCACCAGCAAGGCGGCAATCGTCGGCACGTCGGCGAGCTCGTCGCGCAGCCGCGGCACCCTCTCCGCCACCGCTCTTGCGGTGCCGCTGCGCGCCATGTCCCGCAGGACCACGTCGACCGCTTCGAGCGAGGCGGCGGTCTGCTCGGCGAGCACTCGCGTGATGTTGGACAGATCGCGCTGCGCGCGCCGCTCGACGCGGTCGTACGCCGTGCGCACGTCCCACACGGCCGAGGCGACGTTGATGACGACGAGGACCACGCCGACCGCGACAAGCGTGCGGCCGAGCGGGATTCGATCGAGTGCGGAGCGAGCGCGGGCCCCCGCCATCGGCCGCTACGGGTCCGGGGCGCCGAGCAGCTCCGCGACCGCCCGCAAGAGGTCCGCCCGCTTGACGGGCTTGGCGAAGGCGCGATCGGCGCCGGCCGAAACCGCCGCCTGCGCGCTGAGGCCCTGCCCGGAGGCGAAGTGGCCGGAGAGCGCGATGAGCGCGATGCCGGGATGCGTCCGCTTCAGCTCGGCGATCGCTTCGGCGCCGCAGGCGCCCGGCATGAACATGTCCGTCACGATGAGCGCCGGGGAGTGACGCGCCATGGCGCCCACCGCGCAACTGCAGTTCTCGGCCTTCTGCACCCGGTAGCCGGCGCCCTCCAGCCAGTCGGCCACCAGGTCGCGCAGAATCGCGTCATCGTCGACGACGAGGATCTCGACCGGGGTGTCGCCCTCGCGTTCCTTGCTCAAGCGCCCATTCCTCGGCAATGCTATTGCGTGTAACTTACCTACCCCGACCCCGTAAGGTTACACCTGTAACCGTGCGCGGAAGGCGGTGGCTAGACTGTGCGCCACCGTGAGCGATTTCACGACCACGATGGCCCGGGCGCAAACGTTCCAGCAGGCGGCGCCGCCGCACGTGCTCGCGGTTGACGACGATCCGGTCATCCGCGAGCTGATCTCCGATTACCTCGGGCAGAACGAGTTCCGCGTCACCGCCGTCGCGGACGGGCGCGCGATGCGCACGGTGCTGGCGGAGCAGGTGGTCGATCTGATCGTCCTCGACCTGAAGCTGCAGGTCGAGGACGGCATGATGCTGGCGCGTAACCTGCGGGACGAGTCGGCGATCCCGATCATCATGCTCACCGGGCGGCGCGAGGAGGCCGATCGGATCATGGGTCTCGAGCTCGGCGCGGACGATTACCTCACCAAGCCCTTCAGCCCGCGCGAGCTGCTCGCCCGCATCCGCACCGTGCTGCGCCGCCGCCGCGTCGAGGTCCACCAGGGGCGGCCCGAAGGCGTCCGCGCCTACCGCTTCGACGGCTGGGAGCTCAACCTGAACACGCGGCGCCTCACGGCGCCCGACCGGCGCATGGTCGTCCTCAGCAACGGCGAATTCAGCCTGCTCGTCGTCCTGCTCGGCGCCGCGCAGCGCATCCTCACGCGCGACCAGCTCCTCGATCTGTCCCGCCTTCACAACGACGAGGTCTACAACCGCTCCGTCGATGTGCAGATCATGCGGCTGCGCCGGAAGATCGAGCAGGATCCAACGCAACCGCGCTATATCGTCACCGAGCGCGGCGCGGGATACGTGTTCGGGGTCCCCGTCGAAACCGTGTACTGACCCCGTCCTGGCAGCCGGCGACGTCACGGCACGTCTTTCCGGATCGGGGCGGCGAGAACCGGCTTGACCCCACCGCCGCCTGAGAACGCCTCGCCGTCGTGCGGAATCTCGCCATGGCGCTTGAGCGGTCGGTTGCCGCTCAGTGCCCGCAGCAGCACGTAGAAGAGCGGCGTGAGGAAGATCCCGAATGCGGTGACGCCGATCATCCCGGCGAACACCGCCACCCCCATCGCCTGGCGCATTTCGGCGCCCGCGCCGACGGAGAAGGCGAGCGGCAGCACGCCCATGATGAAGGCGAACGAGGTCATCAGGATCGGTCGGAGCCGCAATCGGCTCGCTTCGATCGCCGCCTGCACCGGAGTGCGGCCGGCGAACTCGAGCTCGCGCGCGAATTCCACGATCAGGATCGCGTTCTTCGCCGAAAGTCCCACGAGGACCATGAAGCCGATCTGCGTGAAGATGTTGTTGTCGCCGTGGGTGAGCCACACCCCGGTCAGCGCAGCGAGCAGGCCCATCGGCACGATGAGGATGATGGCGAGCGGCAGCGCCAAGCTCTCGTAGAGAGCAGCGAGGACCAGGAACACGAGCAGGATGGCGATCGGGTACACCCACACCGCCGAGTTGCCGGCGAGGATCTCCTGGTACGTGATGTCGGTCCAGTCGAGCTCCATGCCCGGCGGTAGCGTTTCGGCGGCGACGCGCTCGATCGCGTCCTGCGCCTGCCCGGAGGAGAATCCCGGCGCATTGCGGCCGCTGATGTCGGAGGCGAGGAAGCCGTTGTAGCGCATCGCGCGTTCCGGTCCGGAGCTCGGTTTCACCTCCATCAGCGCCGAGAGCGGCACCATCTCGCCCGCGTTGGAGCGCACCTTTAGGAGCCCTACGTCCTCTGCGCGCGCCCGGTAAGGCCCATCGGCCTGTACGCGCACCGAGTAGGTGCGGCCGAACTTGTTGAAGTCGTTGACGTACAGACTGCCCAGGTAGATCTGCATGGTGTCGAAGACATCGGTGACGGCCACGCCGAGCTGGCGCGCCTTGGTGCGATCGACGTCGGCGTAGAGCTGCGGAACGTTCACCTGGTAGCTCGAGAAGAGACCGGCGAGCTCGGGCGTCTGGTACGCCTTCGCGAGGAACGCCTTGGTCGCGGCGTCGAGCGCCTCGTAGCCGCGAGAGCCTCGGTCCTCGAGGTAGAGCTTGAAGCCGCCGGTGGTGCCCAGGCCGTTCACCGGCGGCGGGGGGAAGATGGCGATGAAAGCGTCCGGGATCGCGGCGAACTCGCGGTTGAGCTGCGCGGCGATCGCGCCGCCGGAGAGCTCGCGGCTCTTGCGCTGATCGAACGACTTGAGCACGGCGAAGGCGATGCCGGAGTTCGAGCTGTTGGTGAAGCCGTTGATCGACAGCCCGGGAAACGACACCGCGTTCTCCACCCCGGGATGCTTCAGCATGACCTCGCCCATGCGGCGGATCACCTCCTCGGTGCGGTCGAGCGTGGCGCCGTCGGGGAGCTGCGCGAAGCCGATCAGGTACTGCTTGTCCTGGGTCGGCACGAAACCGCCCGGCACCGCCTTGAACAGCCCCGTGGTCGCCGCGACCAGGGCGAGGTAGATGCCCAACATCAGCGCCTTGCGCGACAGCACGCCGGTTACGGCTCCGCCATAGACGCGAATGCCGCGGCCGAAGACCGCGTTGAAGCCGCGGAATAGCCAGCCGAAGATCCTTTCGATCCACCGCGTTAGCGCGTCTTTCGGTGCGGCGTGCGACTTGAGCAGGAGCGCGGCGAGCGCGGGCGAGAGGGTGAGCGAGTTGATCGCCGAAATGACGGTCGAGATCGCGATGGTCAGCGCGAATTGTCGGTAGAACTGGCCCGACAGGCCGGTGATGAAAGCGAGCGGCACGAACACCGCCACCAGCACCGCCGCGATGGCGATGATCGGGTTGGTGACTTCGTGCATCGCGCGGTAGGTCGCTTCGCGCGCGGAGAGGCCGGCCGCGATGTTGCGCTCGACGTTCTCCACCACCACGATCGCGTCGTCGACCACGATGCCAATGGCGAGCACCAGCCCGAACAGGGACAGCGCGTTGATCGAGAAGCCGAAGAGGTACAGGAGCGAGAAGGTGCCGACGATCGACACCGGCACCGCGACCAGCGGGATGATCGAGGCGCGCCAGGTCTGCAGGAACAGGATCACCACCAGCACCACGAGCGCCACCGACTCGAACAGCGTCCTCACCACCGACTTGATCGAGGCGCGCACGAACTGCGTCGTGTCGTAGACGATGTCGTAGTCCACGCCCTCGGGCATGCTCTTCTTGATCTCGCCCATGGTGCGGCGGACGTTATCCGCGATCTGCAGCGCGTTGGCACCGGGCGCCGCGAAGATGCCGATCGCCACCGCCGGCTTGTTGTCCAGCAGCGAGCGCAGCGCGTACTCCGAGGCGCCGAGCTCGATACGCGCGATGTCGCGCAGGCGCGTCACCGCGCCCCCCGGCTCGCTCTTCACGATGATTTCGCCGAACTCCTCTTCGCTCTGCAGGCGCCCCTGGGCGTTGATCGAGAGCTGCAGGTCGACCTTGTCCGTGGTGGGCGAGCCGCCGACCACGCCTGCCGCGGCCTGGACGTTCTCCTGGCGGATGGCGCGCACCACGTCGCTCGCCGAGAGCCCGCGCTCGGCGACCTTGCGCGGATCGAGCCACACGCGCATCGCGTAGTCGCCGCTTCCCCACATCAGCACCTGGCCCACACCCTCGACGCGCGCCAGGCGGTCCCTGACGTTGAGCACGGCGTAGTTGCGCAGGTACGTCATGTCGTAACGCTCGCTCGGCGACACGAGATGCACCACCATCGTGAAATCGACCGCGCTCTTGACCGTGGTGACGCCGAGCCGGCGCACTTCCTCCGGCAGCCGCGGCTCCGCCTGGGCCACCCGGTTCTGCACCTTCTGCTGCGCGAGATCCGGATCGGTGCCGAGCTTGAACGTGACGGTGAGCGTCATGCGGCCGTCGGTCGTGGCCTGGCTCGACATGTAGATCATGCCCTCGACGCCGTTGATCGCCTCCTCGAGCGGCGTCGCCACCGTCTCGGCGATGACTTTGGGGCTCGCGCCCGGATAGTCGGCGCGCACCACCACCGAGGCCGGCACCACCTCGGGGTACTCGGAGATCGGCAGGAAGCGCAGCGCGATCAGCCCGGCGAGGAAGATGAGCAGCGACAGCACGCCCGCGAAGATCGGGCGGTCGATGAAGAACCGGGACAGGTTCATGACGCTGCCGCGGGCCGGGCCGCTGCGGCCTCTGCGGGCTGCGGCGCAATCAGTGAACCAGGGCGCACGCGCTGCAGGCCGTTCACCACGATGCGCTCGCCGGCCTCCAGGCCCGAGGTGACGATCCGCTGGCCGTTCGCCGTGCCGCCGAGCGTCACCTCGCGCCAGACGGCCTTGTCGTCCGGCCCGACGACGATCACGAAGCGCTTGCTCTGGTCGGTGCCCACCGCACGCTCGCTCACCAGGAGCGCGGGCTCGGCCTTCGCCCGGCTCATGCGCACTTTCACGAACTGGCCAGGAATCAGGGCGCCGTCGCGGTTGTCGAACGTCGCGCGCATGCGCACCGTGCCGCTGCGGGTGTTGACCTGGTTGTCGATGAGCTGCAGGCGGCCGCGCGCGTGCGTGCCGCCGTTGGCGACGGTCTCGATCTCCACCGGGATCTCGGCGAGGCGTGGGCGCGGCAGGTCCTTCAACGCACGCGCGACCACGAGCTCGTCCGCCTCGAAGCTGGCGTAGATCGGATCGACCGAGACGAGCGTGGTCAGCACCGGCGCTCCCGGGCCGGCGGCGACGAGGTTGCCGACGGTGATCTCGAGCTTGCCGACGCGGCCCGCCACGGGTGCCAGCACCCTGGTGTAGTCGAGGTTGAGGCGGGTGGACTGCAGCGCGGCCTGCGCGGCGCGCAGGTTCGCGTCGGCTTCCTGCTCGGCGTTCACGCGTTCGTCAACCCGGCTCCGCGCGACGAAGCGCTCCTCCCACAGCCGCTGCGCGCGCTCGCGTTCGATCTTCGCGTAGGTGAGCCGCGCCTGCGCCGCGACCACCTGGGCTTGCGCGCGCTCGGCCTCCGCCGCATAGGGCGCGGGATCGATCGTCACCAGCAGGTCGCCGCGCTTCACCAGCGCACCCTCGGCGAAGTGCACCGACTGGACCGCGCCCGCGACCCGCGAGCGGACGTCGACTCGCTCCACCGCCTCGAGGCGGCCAGAGAACTCGTCCCAGAGGGTCACCTCGCGCCGCTCGACGGTGGCGACCGGTACCGCCGTGGCGACCGGTTGCGACGGAGCGGGCGGGGTGTCGGCGCTCGAGGAGCGCAGGTAGAGTGCGCCCGCCGCGAGCGCGATCAGCACGCCGAAGGTCACCGCGACAACGTGAGCTCGAGTCATCGGATTAGCGCTTGTTGCAGTTCGAAGTCCATCCAGATTTCCTTTCGCATTCGGTGATGTCATGCCGCATGGGGTCGCACTTTGCGGTTCGTCGGTCGTCGCGCGCCGGTCAACGAGAACCGAGGCGTCGCGGACCGCTTGGACGAGCGCGAGCCCGGCGCGCGCGAGCGTGAAGGTCTGGCCGGGCGTCAAGAGCACGTCGCGCCGGCTGCCCTGCTCGGTGATCCACACCGCGCCAGCGCAGGCGGCGACAGTGGTACCGCGGCCATCAGGCAGGCGGAGGATCCTTCCTCGTCGCAGGTCGACCATGCGCATGGCCTGACGATCGTCTAGGCCGGCTGCGCCGCGGTGTCCGGCCGGCGCCGGCGCATTACGGATGAAACGCGCCAGTTACGCCGGCCAAGGTCAGTCGTTCCATCCGTAATCCGCGCGCGCATTCCTGACATCCTTCGGCAGCCGGGTCAGCCGAGACTGCACGCTGTCGGCTGCGGGTTTCCAGGTGGTCGACAAGCACGATCCTTGTTCAACTGACTGGAGATGGAAGATGATCAAACGCACCATGATGGCAACTTTCCTCGGCCTCGCCGTCGCGTCCCATGCTGTCCTTGCGCAGGACTTGCGTTCGCCCGCGATACCCGCTCCCGACCGCAACGTGCAGCAGCAGCCGACGTCGGACGCGCGGAAGCAGTCGGAGCAGAAGCGGCTCGACGACTACTGGGCGACGCATAACGACAACGCCCCCAGCTACCCTTTCAACCCGTAGGCGTATGGCCCGCACGAGGGACGCTCGCTTTTCACGCCGGGTCGAGCCGATCGCCGATCGGCTCGACTGGCTTTGGGGTGACACGCGATGGACGCGGTTACGCTGAGACCCATCCTGACACTTTACGTCGTGGGCGTCGCGGCGCTCATTGCCGCGTCGGTCGCGGCGATCGCCGACCAGAGCACGCGGTTCGTGAGCGGGCAGGAGATCGTCGGCATCCATGAGATCCCCTCGTTCATCTCCGATTGCGTCGAGCTGACGCCCGGCCTGACCCCGGACAACTCGGCGCTGGACGTTGGCTCCGGCCCGGGCGGCCGACATGCGCCGGCCGATCTCCCGGCAGGCCAACGTAGAGCGGAGCAGGGCTAGATGCAAAACGGATTCGCGCGGCGCTGCGTACGGATCCCCGGTGCATCCGCACTGAGAGGGGCGTCGACTACGCCTTCAGCGTTCCGGTCGAAACGGTTTACCAGCACCCGCGACAACCTTGCCGCGGGGGTACGCCGAGACTTCGCTCATCCTGCCAGGCAAAGAGGGCCGTCCCGATGTTCGTCGCGCTAATCGGACTGGCCACGCTGCTCGCAAGCGTGAACTCCTGGTTCCCGCCGGGAATTGCAGTCGGGGTCGCGCTTATCCTGCTCGGCGTGGGGCTCAAGCTCACGGACGGGGGGCAGCCGTGACACCGCTGGCGCTCTCAAGCCGGAACGATCACGGCGCACCTCGTCGGACAACATCTGGGGGAAACCCCGCCGGCTGCGATGTGGCGCTAAGACGTGCGCGCGGCACGGTCGGAGTGTCCGACGGGTACAAGGCGTGCTCGTCCCCGGTGGAGTACGCGGTCACGCGGACGCCCTAAGCGGTCGATGTCGGATATCGAAGCACGGTTACAGGAGTCATCGGCGCCCACCGACCTCGAAATAATCCCGAAACTACGGGCCCGTAGTCTGGGTAGAACCCAGTCGAAAGCTAGACAGTGGCTTCGGGTAGCGTCCCTTTCGTCGACCAGTGCGATGAGAAGGATAGCCCCCTCGACCAGTAGTGTCCGCCACGAACGGTTTGCAAGGCCGCCCGCGATGCAGTCCGGAGCCCTACCTCCCCCTCCTCCTCCCCTCTTGGTCGGGCCGGTGCGGGCGGCCTTCTCTTCAATCGCGGGTACCCCGACCGCATGAAGCTCTGCGCGGTCAGGCAGGTTCCGGGACGATCGGATGCCTGCGCGCCTGACGGGCGTTGATTGGCGATGAGGGCGCAGCAGCGGGTGCTTTCGCTGCGAAGAGCAGCGAGGCTCCTTCAGTAGCGTCCACGGATCTGACCGCGAGCTTTCGCAGCCGATCGCCGACTCCGCTGGAGTGGCTCGCTCGAACACATGACCTCCACGGCCGCCCGATGTTGATCATCGGTTCGCGCGATGCCGGAAGCGTCGAAACCTCGGTGCCCATGGCAGTTGCTTTCACGCATCCTTGCCCCGAGTCCGGCTACACTCCCGCCCGCTTCATGTCCCGCACGGCCAGAAAATCCTTCGGGCTCGCCAAGTCCTACGCCAAACGCATCTGGCTACGCGCCCAAAGGCTCGACGAATACGCGCCGTTCGGTCACGGCCCGGAGGCGACGTGCGCAGTGGTCGAGCACCTGGGCTATGTGCAGATCGACACCATCAATGTGATCGAACGCTCCCACCACCAAATCCTCTATACGCGCATTCCAGGATACCAACGCGACCATCTGCGCCAGGCGCAGACCGTCGACAAGACGGTCTTCGAATACTGGACGCATGCGCTGTCATACCTGCCGACCAAGGACATGCGGTTCTACATCGGCGCAATGAAGCAGGACTGGCAACGCCGGAGCACCTGGTTCAGCGCGGTGCAGAAGGAGGACCTGCGCAAAGTGCTGGCCCGGATCAAAGAACATGGCGCCCTGACGATCCGGGATATCGACGATGACGTGCTGGTGGAAAAAGACCATGCTTGGGCGAGCCGGAAGCCATCAAAGCGGGCGCTGCAGCTTGCCTTCTACAGGGGCCTCGTGGCCGTCAGCCAGCGGACCGGCATGCTGAAAACCTATGAGCTGATGAGCCGGCACTTTGGGTGGGAACGGCCGCCAAAGCCCGCGCCGGAGAAAGAGATCCTGAACTATCTGCTCGACCGTGCACTGCGATCGCAGGGTATCGTGAGCCTCGATTCGGTCTGCTATCTCGACCCCCGGCGCAAGCCGGGCATGCGCCGATTGATCGAGACAAGAGTGCGCCGCAAAGAGCTGGTGCCCGTCGAGCTCGAGGGGGCAGGGCAGTTGGAGCACTGGTCGCGGCCGGAGGCGCTCGAGGCCACCTTCGATCCCGCCAATGAGATCGTCCATGTCCTGTCACCCTTCGACCCGCTCATCCATCAGCGCAGGCGGCTGCATCTTTTCTTCGACTACGAGCACCGCTTCGAGGCGTACGTTCCCAAGGACAAGCGGCTATTCGGCTACTTTGCTCAGCCGGTGCTCGTCGACGACGCCATCGTCGCCGCCGTCGATCTCAAGACCGATCGCGAGCGGCAGAAGCTGCTGGTGCAGCGATGGACCTGGGTCGGCAATAGCTCGCGCCGGCTGCGCAAGAAACGGATCGAAGAAGCGTTGCACCGCTTCGAACGCTTCCAACTCGCGCGCTGAACGCCGAGCGATCGGCGCGGTTCACACCACTGCGCAGCCTCAGCGTCCTCGGAGCAGCGTGCCACACCGCTGGTCAGCACCGCCTTGCGGCCGGTCGCGACGGCGAACGCGAGGAACTAAGGCGCGCATGCGACATGGATCCGATCAGCCCATCGCGGCGTGCCCTGTTGAACGTGCCAGCCGCCGTCGCACACCGCCGCAGCCAGCGTTCCCTACTCCGCCGGCAGAAACCCCTCGACCGACAGATACCGCTCGCCGGTATCGTAGTTGAAGCCGATCACGCGGCTGCCTTGCGGGAGGTCGGGGAGTTTCTGCGCGATCGCGGCGAGCGTCGCGCCTGACGACACGCCCACCAGCATGCCTTCCTCCCGCGCCGCACGGCGCGCCATCTCCTTCGCGGCCTCGGCCTCCACCTGGATCGCGCCGTCGAGCACCGAGATGTCGAGGTTCTTCGGGATGAAGCCGGCACCGATGCCCTGGATCGGGTGCGGCGTATGGCTCCCGCCGGAGATCACCGGCGACGCGGTCGGCTCGACCGCGAACACCTTGAGCTTCGGCCAGCTCTCCTTGAGGACGCGCGCGCAACCCGTGATGTGGCCGCCCGTGCCGACGCCGGTGATCAGGCAATCGAGACCGCCGGGAAAGTCGGCGAGGATCTCGCGCGCGGTCGTACGCATGTGCACGTCGATGTTGGCCGGGTTCTCGAACTGTTGCGGCATCCAGGCGCCCGGCGTCGCTGCCACGATCTCCTCCGCTTTCGCGATCGATCCCTTGATGCCCTGGGCGCGGGGCGTAAGCACGAGCGTGGCGCCGTACGCTAGCATCAGCCGACGCCGCTCGACCGAAAAGCTGTCCGGCATCACGAGCACCACCTTGTAACCCTTGACCGCGCCGACCATCGCGAGCCCCACGCCGGTGTTGCCCGAGGTCGGCTCGACGATCGTGCCGTCCTTCCCGAGCTTGCCGCTCGCCTCCGCGTCTTCCACCATCGAGAGCGCGATGCGGTCCTTGATCGATCCGCCGGGGTTGTCACGCTCGGACTTGATCCAGATTTCGTGTGTCGAGCCGAACAGACGGTTGATGCGGATGTGCGGTGTGTTGCCGATGGTGGCGAGAATGCTGTCGGCCTTCATGAGTGTTCGACTCCGATGATTGGACGCGGCGCGCCCGGAAAGCGCCGGGTCGCAAGCACGTAAGAGCATCATACTTCGCGTCGCCGTCCTGCCCCGCAACGGGGCGGCCGGCGGCGCCCAGTGAGCAGGGACCGGCGACGCGGCTTATCCTTCGCGCCGGCGGGCGGCCACAAGCTTGGCGGGCCGATCAAGCGCCCGGACGACGATGACAAGGAGGCAATCGGTGACGACTTTCGCAAACTGGACCAAGGGGGTGACCGTGTCCGCAGTGATTTCGCTTGGCGGCGGGGCGCCCGCGGTGGCGGCGACGTTCGTCTACGTGTCGAATGCCGAGGACGGCGACATCGGAATGTATCGGTTGCTCGATTCCGGCGAATTGCGGCCGGGCGAGCGCTTCAAGGCGGCGAGCGTCGTGATGCCGATGGCGGTGAGCCCCGATCGGCGATTGCTCTACGCCGCGTCCCGCTCCAAGCCGTTCTCGGTGCATGTCTATGCGATCGACGCAGGCACGGGCGCGTTGAAGCCCTTGTCGACCTCGCCGCTGGCGGAAAGCTTTCCCTACATCGCGCTCGACCGGACGGGGCGCTTTCTGCTGAGCGCGTCGTATGGCGGCCATCTCGTGAGCGTCAATGCGGTTGGCAGCGACGGGCGTGTCGCTTCCGAGCCCCTGCAGGTGATTCCGACGGGCCGGAACGCCCACTCGATCTACACCGACAACACCAACCGGTTCGTGTATGTCCCCCACTTGGGCACCGACCAGATCTTCCAGTTCGTTTTCGACGAGAAGTCGGGGCGGCTCGCCTCCAACACGCCGGCGGTCGTCCAGATGAAGCCGATGACGGGCCCGCGCCATTTCATCGTTTCGCCGGACAACCGGTTCGTCTATCTCCTCAACGAGTTGACGGCGACGGTCACCACCCTCTCGCTCGATGGGAAGAGCGGACTGCTGACCGAAGGGAGCTCGGCGTCCGCGCTGCCGCCCGATACGAAGCTCGCGCCGGGTGCCCCGCGCGGGGCGGTCGGTGTGCCGGGGGCGCCGCCGCGCAACACCGACAACGACGTCTGGGCTGCGGACATCCACATGACCCCGAACGGCAGATTCCTGTACGCCTCGGAGCGCACCAGCAGCACACTGGGGGCGTTCAGCGTCGATGGGGCGACCGGGAACCTCACCTATCTCGGGAGCACGCCGACCGAGAAGCAGCCGCGAGGATTCGCGATCGATCCCAAGGGGCGATTCCTGATCGCCACCGGCGAGAAGTCGCCGACGATCTCGGTCTATGCGATCGACCAGGCGGGCGGCATGCTCCGGCTACTCAAGCAATATCCGACCGGGAAGGGTTCCAACTGGGTCGAGATCGTGAGCTTTGATTGACGTACGTCCCCGGGCGGACGATCACTTTCGCGGCCCTCACGTCGCATCATGAAAGATGATCCCGAGCGTATGGCGCGACCCCGACCGCACCCGGCTCACGCCGTGCCGTAGATTGACGCGATAGTCGCCGCGCGTCCCTTTTACCGGACGGTGACGGACGGGAAAGATCACACCATCGCCCGGCCCGAGCCCGACGACTTCGGCGCGCGATTGCATGCGCGGACGCTGCTCGGTCAGGACGAACTCGCCGCCGGTGAAATCCCGCCCCGGCGCCGACAACAGGAAGGTCGCCTGCAGCGGGAATACGTGCTCGCCGTAGAGATCCTGATGCAGGCAGTTGTAGTCGCCCGCCCCGTAGCAGAGGAGGAGCGGCGTCGGCCGGCACTGGCCCGCGCGATGGCAACGATCGAGAAACGCGGTGTGGTCCGCGGGGAAGCGCATCCCCGTCCCCAGCCGTTCATTCCACCGGTTCGCGACTCCCGCCAGTGGCGGATAGAGCGCGCCGCGGAGCTCCGCGACGATCTCCGGAAGCGGATAGTCGAAGTACTTGTACTCGCCGCGGCCGAAGCCGTGGCGTGCCATGACGACGCGGCTGCGAAACCGCTCTTCGACCGCATAGCTGCCGGCGAGCACCGCGCACTCCCGCTGCGTCAGCATCGACGGGACGACGGCGCAGCCCTGGGCGTCGAGCTCGGCCGCGATGCGCTCCCAGTCGAGGCCCGCGACCCGCGCGGAGAGCGCAGGTGCCGAGGGATCTGCTGTTCGTGGCGCGGCAGCGATCACGAGGCAGACTCCAGACGGAGAAGCGCACGCTTGCGCTCCACGCCCCAGCGAAAGCCGGACAACCCGCCGTCGCTGCGCACGACCCGGTGGCAGGGAATCGCGACGGCGATCGGATTTGCGGCGCAGGCCTGCGCCACCGCGCGCACGGCATTAGGTGAGCCGATGCGCTCCGCGACCGCGCCATAACTGGCAGTCGAACCCGCGGGGATCTCCTGCAGCGCCTGCCACACCCGCCGCTGGAAGGCGGTTCCGCGCGCGTCGAGGGGCAGCGCCAGCCCATGGGCTGGGCGATCGACGAACGCCGCGACCGCAGCCAGGATTCGTTCGAGGCGAGAGTCGTCGCGGACCCCGCGTATCGCCGGGAATCGCTCCTGGAAATCGCGCACGAGTTGATCGGCGTCATCGCCGAGCAGAATCGTGCACACGCCCTTGTCGGAGGCGGCGACCAGGAGAGCACCCAGCGAGCATTCGCCGAGGGTGAAATCGAGCGCCGCAGCCGGCGCGTTGTCGTTCGCGAAGGAAAGCATGGGTTGCTCCTATGTTTAGACGGGCAAGCCATTGCCCGTTCTCGAGCCCGAGTCTAGTTCGCCCGGGATGCTGGGCGCCATCCGGCGGTTGCTTTCAAACTCGACGGCGCGCGTCGGAACGGAAACCGGCCCTCCATCTCCGGCACCGACGCGGCATACGCTTTCCCCAACGCCCGACACCAACGCCAGGACGGCTTCGCGTCCATGCCTTGACGGCGCTTGGCGACCTGATTACGATCGACGTATCTCATTTGTGATACCGGAGGCGGCAATGGCGGTTTCGCTGAGAGTCCCCGAGGACGTGAAGAAGCGGATCACACGGCTCGCCAAGGCCCAGGACATGACCGCGCACGCCTTCATGCTCGAGGCCATCCGCGAGAAGCTCCAGGCGGAGGAGGCGCGAACGGCGTTCTACGCCGAAGCGGAGCGAAGGTTGGCACGGATGAAGAGAGCGGGCGTGGGCATCCCCGCGGAGGAAGTGTTCGCGTATCTCGAGCGCCGGGCGAAAGGGAAGCCTGCGGTGCGCCCGAAACCCCGCAAGACGCCGTGATCGTCTTCGACTCGGAGGCGCTCGACGACCTCGAGCGGATCTTCGAGTTCAATGCCGAGCGCGACCCTGCGACCGCGCTGGATCACATCGACAAGATACGTACCGCCGTCCTGATCCTCGATACCCATCCGGAGATCGGCCGGCCGGTCGGCGGCGGCTCGACGATGCGGGAGCTTGTCATCTCGCACGGCAAGAGCGGTTACCTCGCGCTCTACGAGCACTCGCCGATCACCAATTTAGTCCGCATCGCCGCAGTACGACATCAACGCGAGGCCGGCTACCGCGGTCGATAAGCGGGATCGCGCTGGCGCGCGACCCGGAGCCGCACTAGACTCGACTCACCGCGAACCAACCGACTGGAGCCTCCCAGTGAACCGGGTCATCCTTGCGGCGCTTGCCGCGCTCTGTCTTGCATCGGGCGCCGGCGCCGCGTATCCCGAGAAGACGATTCGCCTCGTCATCCCCTCGGCCGCCGGCGGGTCGCCCGACGTCCTGATGCGAATCCTGGCCCAGCAGCTCTCGTCGCAACTCGGCGTCGCCGTAGTCATCGAGAACAAGCCCGGGGCGTCGTTCGTGATCGGCACGATGGAGGTCGTCCGCGCGCCGCCGGACGGCTACACGCTCGGCTACGGCAACATCGTGTCGCTGGCGATCAACCGCTCGCTGCTTGCGAGCGTGCCCTACGACATCGAGAAGGATCTCACCCTGATCTCGAACTGCGTCCGCGTGTTCAACCTGCTCGCGGTGAACAAGAACCTGCCCGTCAACTCGGTCCAGGAGCTCGTCGCTTACGCGAAGAAGCATCCCGGCAAGCTCGTCATGGCTTCCGGCGGCAACGGGACGACCGGGCATCTCGGCGGCGAACTGTTCAAGACCATGACTGGAACCTATATCCTCCACGTCCCCTACCGCGGCAGCCCGCAGGCGATCAACGATCTCATCGCCGGCGAGGCCAACATGATGTTCGACAACTTGTCGTCGATCACGCCTCACGTGAAGGCGGGGAGAGTGCGCGGGCTAGCCGTGTCGGGCCCCGCCGCTCGCCGGTGTTCCCGGACCTGCCGGCGATCGGCGAGCTCGTGCCCGGCTACGAGACGGTCGCGTGGGGCGGCGTGATCGGGCAGGCGAACATGCCGCGCGACGTCGTCGCCAGGCTGAACGCCGAGATCAAGAAGGCGCTCGCCTCGCCCGCGGTGCAGGAGCGCTACAAGCAGCTCGACACCGAGATCGACGGCGGCTCGCCTGAGGAATTCCTCGCGCTCGCCAAGCGCGAGACGGTCAAGTGGGCGGACGTCGTCAAGCGCTCGGGCGCGAAGGTCGACTGAAGTGACCGAGCGGTTCGACCTCGTGATCCGGAACGGCATCGTCGTCGACGGGACGCGCGCGCCGCGGTACGCTGCCGACGTCGCGGTTTCGGGCGACCGCATCGCCCGCATCGGCTCGCTCGGCGGGGCGCGCGGCGAGCTCGAGATCGACGCCGCGGGCAAGATCGTCGCGCCCGGGTTCATCGATGCTCATACTCACGACGATCGCCTGATGCTGTCGGCGCCCGCGATGGCCCCGAAGGTCAGCCAGGGCGTGACGACGGTCGTCGCCGGCAACTGCGGCAATTCGCTCGCGCCGATGCCCGCGGGCGCGCCGCAACCGGTCACGCCGCCGCTCGACCTTCTGGATGATCAGGGGGCGTGGTTCCGGTTCGGGACCTTCGCCGCGTATGTCGCGGCGCTGCGCGATGCGCCCGCCGCGACCAACGCCGCGCTGCTGGTAGGTCACACCACCCTGCGGGTCGCAACCATGGAAGACGTCGAGCGGCCCGCGCGCGGCGACGAGATCCGGCGCATGCGGGAGATGGTGCGCGAGGCGCTCGCCGCGGGCGCGATCGGCGTCTCCACCGGGCTCTACTACGAGCCCGCCGCCGCGGCGACCACCGAGGAGGTGATCGAGATCTGCCGCCCGCTCGCGGAATCGGGCGGCCTCTACTGCACGCACATGCGCGACGAAGGCGACCGGGTGCTCGACTCGCTGGAGGAGACGTTCCGCGTCGGTCGCGAGGTCGGCGTGCCGGTGGTCGTTTCACACCACAAGGTCGTCGGGCTGCCGAACCACGGCCGGTCGCGCGAGACGCTGCCGGTAATCGCCGAGCGGATGAAGCACCAGACGATCGGCCTCGACTGCTATCCGTACTGCGCTTCTTCGACGATCCTGAGCGCCTCGCGCGCGCGAATCGCGTCGCGGGTGCTGGTCACCTGGTCGAAGACGCCCCCGAGTATTCGGGGCGGGACCTCGCCGAGGTGGCGCGAGCGATGGGCGTTTCGCAGGACGAAGCGATCGAGCGCCTGCGCCCCGCCGGCGCGATCTACTTTCGATGGACGAGGCCGACGTGCAGCGCATTCTCGCCTCGAGCGGACGATGGTCGGCTCGGACGGATTGCCGCACGACGCGGCGCCGCATCCGCGCCTGTGGGGACCTTCCCGCGCGTGCTCGGCCACTACTCGCGCGAGCTGGGACTGTTCCCGTTGGAGACCGCCGTGCACAAGATGACCGGCCTTACCGCCGCAGACCTTCCGGTCTCGGAAACCGAGGCGTCGGTGCGGGAAGGTGCCTACGCCGACCTGACGGTCTTCGACGCCGGCACGGTCGGCGAGGCGGCGACGTTCGCGCAGCCGATCCAGCCGGCGCGCGGCATCGAAGCGGTGGTCGTCAACGGCGCGGTGGTCTGGCGCGATGGTCGGCCGAGCGGCGC
>CAVWFR010000017.1:0-30328 GCA_963754305.1 uncultured beta proteobacterium
TATTGCGAAGCACTGGAAGAGGGTTCCGGCTGGGCGTTGAGCGCGGCGCGCCCAAGGCAGGGAGCCACCGCGAGCGTCGCATTCGGATTGCCATATATGGATAGGCAATCGTGCCAATTTCTGCCTGCCCATGGCAATCCCCGGCTACTGTTGCCAATCTTCCTCGCGGTCTAGTTGACGTTAGCCAGACCGCTCGTCGCCTTTGTTGGGTGTCGTGGTGGGAGGGGCGTGATGGATGAGGGGTTGGTTGCGCTGCGCTTGCTGTGGGTGAGCCGGGTGAGTCGGTCTTGATGCCGGGGAGCCGGCTGGTGAGGTTGGATGGTTGTGAGATGTGGGAGACTGTTCACGTCACAGTCCGGCGGCGGTGCGGTGCCGCAGTGGGAGGCCGCGTCGAGGATGTCAGCCTGCGGGGCTCGTGGCGGTGCGGGAGACCGGCCTGATGTGGGCGAACATGCTGCGGGCGTTCCAGGTTGGGAAGGCTCTTACCAGCGACGGGGCGCCGTCGAGTTGGATGCGGCCCTCGCGGGTGGCTTGGGCCCAGGTGAGGTGGCCGGCGTGCCATTTGACGAAGGCTTCGGCTTCCGCCGTGATGTAGAGGTCCTCGTCGAGGCCGGGGTACGTCTTGCAGATCTCGGTGTCTCCGAGCTCGATGAGTAGCCAATAGCGCTCACGGCGCGGGCGGCCGGTGAAGTCGAAGCGGATGACGACGCGTCGAGCCGGGAGCCGGTCTCGGCGGAGCGCGTTGCACATCGACCAAAGGGCCACAAAGGGGTCGAGGTTCTCGGGGGCGATCTCGAGCCAACGCGCACCCCACTCGCCGAGCGACTGGCAGACCGTGAAGAGGTCGTGGCCCGCGGAAGTGAGCTCGTGGTGGTGCCCGCGCCCGTCGGGCTTGGGTGCCGACTCGACGATGCCGAGCCGTTCGAGCTGCTTGAGCCGCTGTGAGAGCAGGGTACGGGAGAGTCCGGGCGCGCCCTCCAGGATCTCACTGAAGCTTCCGCAGCCAAGGTGCAGGTTGCGGATGATCAGCGGTGTCCAGCGCTCGGCGAAGATCTCGGCGCCACGGGCGATGGGGCAGTACTGGCCGTACGTCCTCATGACGCCAGTGTTGCGCACCCGCCTTCGGTTGTGAAGTCCAGATTTTTGACTTCACAGCCGCGGTCCGCGGTGGTCTGATGTGGCCATCGAGAGCGGAGGACACGATGACGACGACGACCGCGGAAGTCGGCCACCGGAGCAAGAAGCCAACCGTCGTGGAGATCGACGGGTTCCGAGGCCGGCTGATCAGTGCCGACCACCCCGACTACGACATCGCCCGTGCAGTGTGGAACGGTGCCATCGACCGGCGCCCGCGCCTGATCGCCCGATGCATCGGGGCCGCCGACGTGGTCGCGGCCGTGCGTTTCGCCCGCGACCACGATCTGGAGATCGCCATACGGGGTGGAGGCCACAACGTGGCGGGCACCGCCGTTTGCGATGACGGGATCGTCATCGACCTCTCGGCGATGCGGGCCGTGCGGGTCGATCCTGCCGACCGCAGGGCCTGGGTGCAGGGTGGTGCGCTGTGGGGCGACGTCGATCACGAGACGCAGGCGCACGGTCTGGCCACCACCGGCGGAATCGTGAGCCACACCGGCGTCGCCGGGCTCACCCTCGGCGGTGGCGTCGGTTGGCTGATGCGCAAGCACGGCCTCACGGTCGACAACCTCCTTGCCGTCGACGTCGTGACGGCCGACGGCGAGCTGCTGCGCGCGTCCGAGGATGAGCACCCCGACCTGTTCTGGGCGTTGCGAGGCGGCGGCGGCAACTTCGGCGTGGTCACCTCGTTCGAGTTCCGCCTCCACTCCGTCGGGCCCACCGTCCTGGCCGGGCCCATCCTCTGGGACGCGAGCGACGCCCGGGAGGTCCTCCGCTTCTACCGCGACTTCGTCCGCGACGCTCCCGACGAGCTCGGCACGGTCGTGAGGTTCGGCGCCGCGCCACCGCTACCGGTTATCCCCGAGGATCTGCACTGGCGCCCGGTGGTGATGGTCGGTACCTGCTACGCCGGGCCGATCGAGGACGGTGAGCAGCGGCTCGGCCCGCTCCGCGCATCGCGGACTCCCCTCCTCGACCTGGTCGGGCCCGCGCCGTACGTGGGATTCCAGAGCGCGCTCGACTCGACCGTCGTCCACGGTTGGAACTACTACTGGAAGTCCACCCACCTCCCAGAGCTGCGCGACGATCTCATCGACGTGATCGTCGAGCACGCGTTCTCCTGCTCGTCGCCACGGTCGTACGTGGCGATGTTCCATCTGAAGGGGGCGGTGAGCCGAGTGGCCGAGGGCGGGACGGCGTTCGGGAACCGGCAGGCGTCGCACGCGATCACCCTCGATGGTGTGTGGCGGCCCGGCGAGCACTTCGGCGACCGGGACACCGCTTGGACGAGGGGGTTCTTCGCCGCCCTCGGCCGCTTCCGCGAAGGCGTCTACGTCAACTTCCTCGGCGGCGACGAAGACCCCGACCGGGTCCGCGAGGCGTACGGCGACTCCGTCTACGACCGGCTGGTAGACGTGAAGACCACGTACGACCCCGACAACGTCTTCCACCACAACCAGAACATCCGCCCGAGGTTGAGTGATGGTGTGGGTGGTTCCGATCGCGCGGGCGACGTTTGATCGGTGTGGGGTGCGCTCGTCGAGCCGCGACGGCAGGTGGGCGCCGGCGCTTGCAAGCTAGGGTCGTGCTTTGAGCGGTCGGGGACATAGTTGACAAAAGAGTCCGGGGACATGCCTGACAGATTTCTGCCCCGAAGGCGTGTTTCTCCTCTGTCGATAGCGAACGGCCGCGAAACCGATCGACATCGGAACCAACGCCGCTCGGCACGCACCCAAAACGTGCGCCCAGACGCGCTCGCGCCCCAGCACAATGCGGGACCGCTGACCTGTCCGTCGCGTGTGCTCGTCATTCGCGGCGGAACGAAACTTGCTGTTGGCATACGGTTCGCCGAAAGGTGAGGGCCAGCGACGCGCCGGCGAATCGCCTTCTACCGCGAGGCGGCGCCGGGTAGAGGGAGGTGAATCATGACGAGCAGGATCGAACATGCCGGCGACGTATCCGTGCTGAGACCTTCGGGACGGCTCGACAGCATTACCGCGGCCTCGATCGAGAAAGAGATTGCCGCGGTCTCGACGCACTCTCCCCGCGTGGTTCTCGACTTGAGCGAGCTCGACTATCTCTCGAGCGCCGGCGTTCGGGTGATCGTGATTTCGGCGAAGCGGCTGAAGCAGCGCTCCGGCACGTTCGTCTTGTGCAACCCGCAGCCGGTGGTTCGCCGGGTGCTCGAGCTGAGCGGCTTGTTCGGCACGCTGACCATTGCGAGCTCGCTCGCCCAAGCGATGTCGAGCGCCGGCGGGACGGCTTGACGCGACGCGGACGCGCGCTCGATCACCGCGCGAGGCTGCGCACGAACTCCGAGCCGTAGTTGGTGCACTCGAAGGCGTGCAGGCCGAGCTCGTCCGCGAGCCGCCTGAACGCGAGCAGCCCGCGGACGGAATTGCCCTTCGCGTCGACGCGTGGCGAAAACGTGCCGATCCCGAGCTGGCGGTTGACGACGCCGACCACGCCGCCGCCGACGCCGCTCTTCGCCGGGATGCCCATGTCGAGGGCCCAATGCCCCGCGTGGTCGTACATCCCGCAGGTGAACATCACCGACAAGGTGTCGCGCACCGCGCCCGGGTCGAATACCTGGTCGCCGGAGGCGGGGTTCTCGCCGAGGTTCGCGAGGCTCGCCCCCATGCGTGCGAGGTCCGCGGCGTCCACGAGGATCGAACACTGCTGGAAGTAGAGATCCAGTGCGGGTTCGACCGGCGCCTTGGCGGCACCGGCGTTAACGAGGAGGTAGCCGATCGCGCGATTGCGATGCCCGGTCTCCGCTTCGGATCGAAACACCGCATCGGAGATGCGCAGCGCCCGCCCGGCGGCGCGCGAGAAGCGATCGAGCATGACCTCGAGCGCGGTGTCGCCCAACACCTCGCGGAGCAGGGCGGCAACGGTGATCGCGCCCGCGTTCACCATCGGGTTGAAAGGGCGGTTCGTGCGCGGATCGAGGACAATGGCATTGAAGGCGTCGCCGCTCGGCTCCACGCCGATGCGCTCGAGCACCGCCTCGCGACCGCACAATTCGAGCGCGAGGCAGTAGGTGAACGCCTTCGAAACCGACTGGATGGTGAACTCCGCCGCGACATCGCCCTGGGACCAGAGCCTGCCATCGACGGTCGCCACCGCGATCCCGAACTGCTCCGGCTCGACGCGCGCGAGCTCGGGGATGTAGCTCGCGACCTCTCCGTCCACAGCGGGGAGGCATTGGGCGTACACGGCGGCGAGCACGACGTCCATCGCCTCGTCCTGAGCATTGCGGCTTGCGGAGGCAGAGCTCATCACGGAAACCCTCGATCGTCTGGCGCGGGAACGGCCGCGCCGAATGCGGCGGGCCACGCGATGGGCATTAGCATCGTCCGTGCCACGCGCCGCTCGGCGCTTTGCGCCGCGCCTGGAAGCACTTGATGTGCCACGCGTGCAGCAGGTCGCGCCAGTGCGGCTCGAAGGCCGAGCTGACGTTCTTGATCAGGGTGGTGGCGACCGGTAGAGGGGTTTCCTGCCGCGGACCGTTGCTCGCGCAGCTCGTCGGCAACCCGGAGATCGCCGGGTCGCTCGAGCTGCTGCTGCTGTCGACGCAGCTCCTCGTGTCGCTCTACGAGCCGGCGTCGTTGTCGCACTGCGCGCCGACCGAGCACGAGCAGGTCGTCGAGGCGCTCGCGGCCGGCGACGTCGAGCGTGCGGTCGCGCTCATGACCGAGCACCTGACGGCGATCGAGGGGCGGCTGGTGGTCCCACGCGAGCGCCCGAGCGCGATCGACCTGACGGGTGCGCTCGACCTACCGGCCTCGCGCACTTGAAGGCGGCCGTCCTGCGGCGCCCTGAGCCCCGAAGATCCCGGCCGGGGTCGCAACCCTTTCGGTATCCTTCGCCTGATATGCGCCGCCTCTTCCCGCTACTGCTCGCGCCACTCGTCCTCGCGCTCTGCGCGTGCGAGCAGGCGAAACCGCCGGAACCTCCGGCGCGTCCGGAGTCCGCAGCGCGTCCCGAGCCCGCGGCGCGCGCCGCGGCCGCGGTCCAGATCGAGCAGGCCGCTTTCGGTGTGTTCAATCTGACGGCGGACGGGAGGGTCGACTTCAAGCCCACGAACACCGTCCCGTTGACGCCGAACCTGGAATTCGGCTGGGTTATCGGCGTGGCGACGGCGAAGCCCACGGTCAAGTGGCGCGAGGAGTTCACGGTGCCCACGCCGCCGGAGACCTGGGGCCCGACGGTAGGCAAGCACGAGATCTCGGCGGACCGGAAGGTCTCGATCCTCGAACGGGAGGTAACGCCGGAGGGGGGATTCCTGTCCAACTCGTGGATCATCTCGCCCGGGGATCCGAAGGGCCGCCACGTCATCAAGGTGACCGTCGAGGACGCACCGCCGGTCGTCTTCGAGTTCGAAGTCGAGTGAGCGCCGGCCCGCCTGACGACGCCGGCGGACCCAATGGATGCGCCGGCGCGTTGAGTCGTCGATGAAACCGACGCCCGGCTTCTCTGCGAGCGCGCGAATCTCCTTCCGGCCTCCCGCGACGCCACCGTGATGGATGGCGCAGCCGCGCCGTGGCGAGCACGCGCACGCGGGCTCGCCTCCGCTATCTTGCTCGCCATGAATCGCATGAAGACGTTCCTCCTCACCACCCGCCTCGCCCTCCTCGGCATCGCGGCCTCCGCGGCGAGCCTCCTCATCGCCTGGTCCGGCCTGACGCTCCCGTGGTACGTCGAGGTCGTCGGTCACTTCCAGTACGGCTATGCCGCGGCCGCAGCGGGGGCGCTCCTCGTCGCCGCGGCGATGCGGGCGAGAAAAGACGTCCGGGTTCTGCTCGCTTTCGGGTTGCCGGTGTTCGCGCTGCAGTTCGCCTCGTTCGACGGGCTTCCGCACGCCACGGCGTCCGGGAGCGGCACGCTCACGGTCATCGGCTTCAACGCGCACCACGCGAACGAGGACGCCGCGCGGCTGGCCGGCTACGTGGAGGTTGAGGACTCGGACGTCGTCGGCATCGTCGAACTGGGACCGCCGCATGGCGAAAGCGCTCGCGGAGAAGCTCGCCTCGATTCGGCATCGAGTGCTGCCTCACGAGAAAAGTTGAGAATCTCGAGGAGCAGATCCAGCAGCTATCCGCGCCAGGAGCTCCTGCATCAGCGTTCCGGCACTGGTACGCCGAGTTTGACGCGCGATCTCGTGCGCGTGGATGCGCCGCAGGGTTCGGTAATCGTCGACGCTCATGCACCCGCAGCCGAAAGCTCGGATGCGCTCGCCGGCGAGCAAGCCGCGCAGTTCGCGGATTTCTCACGCTGCAGGTCGCGATCTACAGGACACTTTGAATCACGATGGGCGACCTCAACGCCGACTTCGTGGTCGGCTGCCTATCGAGCGCCTACCGCGCTGAGGCGGTTCAGGAGGCTGCGCTGACCCAAGTCGCTTCTCGGCCTTCTTCAAGACCGATTCGCGACACCCGTCGCTCCACTGTCAATCGACCAGGTCCGTCGGTTCGTGGTCTGCGCATGTCGGGATGCACTACCGGCGCTCGTCGGCCGTCGGAGCCGGGCAGCGACCTACTGTCCGGTGCTCGCGATCGGCATGCATGGCGAGTACGACAAGATCATCGGCGAACGCGCCGAGCTCAGCGGACTCGGACCCCGGCGGCTCCAGCCAGTGCCGCGCGAATCTGGCGCTCGCGTAGCCGAGGACCACCCGCCGCCTTGCGCGCCAACTGAACCAGGATGTCGCTCGACTCCGCAATCCGGTTCGCGCAGACGCACGCACCGAAACTTCCGCGCGGTGAGGGCGCGAGTGCGTGGCAGCTCGGCGGCGAAGCAGTCTACTCCCGACACGCCTTGCGGAGTCGCAGACGGTCCCCGCCGCGAAGTCCCACGCGGAACTCCGAGCGTCGGCGTGTGTCGGCCTGCTACCATTCCGCAGCATGAATTCCGACCTGCCCTCACTCGCCGAACTCGAAGACGAAGCGCGGATCTTCGACGACCTGAACCCGGCGCCGCGCCTGCTGATGGGCCCGGGGCCGATCAACGCCGACCCGCGGGTGCTGAGAGCGCTCGCAACGCCGCTCATCGGTCAGTTCGACCCGCAGTTCCGCGTCTACATGAAAGAGACGATGGAGCTGTATCGCCGCGTGTTCGAAACGCGCAACCGGTGGACGCTCGTCGTCGACGGCACTGCGCGCGCGGCGATCGAGTGCGTGATGGTGTCGGCGGTCGAGCCGGGCGAGCGGGTGCTCGTCCTTTCGTTCGGACGCTTTGGCCAGCTCATGACCGAGATCGCGCGCCGGGCCGGCGCGGACGTGCACGTGCTCGAAACGGAGTGGGGCAGCGTTTTCGAGCCCGAGCGGGTGGAGACCGCGCTCAAGCGCTTCTCGCCGAAGCTCGTCGCCGTCTGCCAGGGCGACACGTCGACCACGATGGCGCAGCCGCTCGCGGAACTGGGCAAGCTTTGCCAGCGCTACGGCGCGATGATCCAGGTCGACGCGACCGCCACCCTCGGCGGCATGCCGCTGCCGGTGGACGCCTGGGAGATCGACTGCGTGACCGGCGGCCTGCAGAAATGCCTCGGCGGGCCGTCGGGCACCGGGCCGATCACCATCAGCGAGCGGATGGCGGAAGTGGTCTACCGGCGCCGGCACGTCGAGGAAGGGTTGCGACCGAAGGACTACGCCCCGGGCGAAGGGCGGATCGTCGCCTCCAACTACTTTGATCTAGCGATGCTGATGGACTACTGGAGCGACCTCGCGCTCAACCATCACACCGAGGCGACCTCGATGCTCTACGCCGCGCGCGAGTGCGCGCGGATCTTCGTCAAGGAAGGCCACAAGCGGGCGTTCCGCCGCCACGCGCTCGCGGGACAGGCGCTGGTGGCCGGCGTAGAGGCAATGGGCCTGAAGGTGTTCGGCGACAAGACGCACAAGATGCCCAACGTCACCGGCGTCTGGATCCCCGAGGGCGTCGCCGGCGATCGCGCGCGGGCGGCGCTGCTGAACGACTTCAACATCGAGATCGGCACTTCGTTCGGCCCGCTGCACGGGAAGATCTGGCGCATCGGCACGATGGGGGTCAACGCGCGCAAGGACGCGGTCCTCGTCACCCTCGGTGCGCTGGAGGCGGTGCTGGCAGGGGAACGGTTCGAGCTGCCGCGCGGCGCGGCGGTCGATGCGGCGCGGGCCGTCTACGCCTCCGCCGCCGTCTAACCTGAATGCCGAAGATCACCTCCATCGAGGGCGGCTGCTACCGCGTGCCGCTGCCGGTCGTGCTTTCGGACAGCACGCACGGCGAGATGACCCACTTCGAGCTCGTCACCGCGCGCGTGCGCGATTCCGACGGCGCCGAGGGGCTCGGGTACACGTACACCGTCGGCACCGGCGGCGCGGCGATCCACGTGCTGATCGAGCGTTACCTCGCACCGCTCCTCGCCGGCGAGGAGGCGGATCGCATCGAGCCGCTGTGGCAGAAGATGTGGTGGGCGCTCCACTACGGCGGCCGCGGCGGGCCGGTGGTGCTCGCGATCTCCGCGATCGACATCGCGTTGTGGGACCTCGCCGCGAAGCGCGCGAACCGGCCGCTGTGGCGCATGCTTGGGGGGTTCGACCCGCGCGTGCCCTGCTACGCGGGCGGGATCGACCTCCAGTTTCCGATCGACCGGCTGCTCCGGCAGGCCGATGACTTCCGGGCGCAGGGCTTTCGCGCGATCAAGATGAAGGTCGGCCGCGAGCGCCTGTCCGAGGACGTCGAGCGCGTCCGCGAGATGCGCAAGCACCTCGGCACCGACTTCCCGCTGATGGCCGATGCCAACATGCGCTGGTCGGTCGATTCAGCGATCCGGGCCGCGCGGCTACTGCGCGAGCTCGAGCTGGTGTGGCTGGAGGAGCCGACGATCCCCGACGACGTCGCCGGCCACGCGCGCATCGTGCGCGAGGGCGGCGTGCCGATCGCCACCGGCGAGAACATGCGCACGCTCTGGGAGTTCCGGCAGATGATCGAGGCCGGCGGCGTCACGTTCCCCGAACCCGACGTCTCGAACTGCGGCGGCGTCACCGTCTTCATGAAGATCGCGCATCTCGCCGAGGCGTTCAACCTTCCGGTCACCTCGCACGGCGTGCACGACCTCACCGTGCATCTCCTCGCCGCCGTGCCCAACCGCTCGTATCTCGAGATCCATGGGTTCGGGCTCGACCGCTTCATGGCCGAGCCGGCGCGTGTCACGGAGGGCGTCGCCATCGCGCCCGAGCGGCCCGGCCACGGCGTCGCGCTCGATTTCAGGGCGCTCGAGGCGCTGAAGCGCTAGCGGTCGTTTTTTCCGGATTCCGGAATTTTGCTCCGCGGCGTGACACGCACCGGAGACGCGCCTATCGTTTCAGAACCCTTTCAGTGCGATAGAGGCTTCTCTTATGCCCGCTCCTCACAAGATCCTCCTTCTGGGCGCGTCGTATGGATCGTTACTGGCGAGCAAGCTCCTCATGGCGGGGCATACGGCGAGACTGGTATGCCTTCCCGCCGAGGCGGACTTGATCAACAGCGAGGGCTTCCGGGTGCGCATGCCCGTCAAGGGCACGGACGGGCTCGTCGAGATCGATTCGCGCAAGCTGCCGGGCAAGGTGTCCGCCGGCGGACCGGAAGGCGTCAACCCGGCCGAATACGATCTCGTCGCATTGGCCATGCAGGAGCCCCAGTACCGTGCGCAGGGCGTCAGGGAGCTCATGGACGCGGTCGCGAAAGCGAAAGTGCCCTGCATGTCGATCATGAACATGCCGCCGCTCGCCTACCTGAAGCGTATTCCCGGGGTCGATGCGACTGCATGTCGCGGCTGCTACACCGATCCGACCGTCTGGGACGCTTTCGACCCGGCGCTGATGACGCTGTGCAGTCCGGACCCGCAGGCGTTCCGCCCGCCCGAGGAGAAGGTAAACGTGCTGCAGGTGAGGCTGCCGACCAACTTCAAGTCGGCGCGGTTCGATTCGGATGCGCACACGGCCGTGCTGCGGCGGCTGCAGTCGGACATCGAAGCAGCCCGGCTCGACACGCCCGGCGGGAAAATCGAGCTGCCGGTCAAGCTCAAGGTGCACGACTCCGTGTTCGTGCCGCTGGCGAAATGGGCCATGCTGCTCGCGGGAAACTATCGCTGCGTGCAGAAGGACGGCATGCGGTCCATCAGGGACGCCGTGCACAGCGATATCGAGGCGACGCGGGCGGTCTACGAATGGGTGGTCACGCTGTGCACGTCGCTCGGCGCGGATCGGAAGGATCTCGTGCCGTTCGAGAAGTACGCCAACGCGGCGCGATCGCTCGCAAGCCCGTCCTCCGCGGCGCGTGCGCTGGCTGCCGGCGCGACCAACATCGAGCGCGTGGACCGTCTGGTGCAAACCATCGCTGCGCAGAAAAGCATGCGGTCCGCAGCGGTCGATCAGACCGTCGCGCTGGTCGACGGCTGGCTCGAAGCGAATCGAAAGAAAGCCTGAGCCGGCTCTAGCCCGGCCGCTAGCGGCTGCCGTGTGAGCGGCGCAGGAGGTTCGCGAGCGGCTCGGGCAGGCCCGTGTTGGGTTTCCCCGGGGGCGGCGCGAAGCTGCCTGCTCGCGCGATGCCCGGCGTCAAGCCGACGAGCGTCTCCGCCTGGCGCACGGCGCTCGAAACGCCGTCGACCACCGGTACCGCGATCTCGCCTTTCATCGCGCGCGCCAGGCCGGCGAGCGGCGCGCCGGCGAGAATGATCACGTCGGCGCCGTCGTACTCGACCGCGGACGTGCACAGCGCCTTCAGCCGCGGCCGGTGATCGGCCTGTACGCGCCCGATGTCCGCGAGCGGGCCTTCGAGCGAGCGGATGCTCGCGAGCCGCCCGATCAATCCGTTCTCGACCACCGACTCCCGATACCACGCGGTGATCCGTTGCGAGATCGCGATGATCGAGAAGCGGTTGCCGAGCAGGCAGGCGCTCGCCAGCGCCGCTTCGGTGATCCCGATGACGGGGACGTCGAGGACCTCGCGGATTCCGCGGACGCCGGGGTCGCCGAACGCGGCGATGACCACCGCATCGTGCCCGGCGGCATGCTCGGCGACGAGGTTCGCCGCCGCGTACGCGCCGATCACCGCCTCGAAGCGCGTCTCGATGTACGCCACGCCGAACGGCGCCGTCAGCATCGTGATCTCGGTCCCCGGCGAGGCGGCGCGCCGCGCTTCGTCGCCGATCAGCTGCGAAACGCTGTCCGAGATGTTCGGGTTGATGACGAGGAGCTTCATCGGCGCACCCGCGGCTTCGCCGGCGACGGCCGCGCGCAGCGCAGGAACCTGCCGCGCCCTTTCGTTGCCTTCACGTCGGGCCGGCTCCATACCACCTCGCCGCGCGAGATCGTGATCTCGGGCCAGGCGCAGAGCTCGATCCCTTCGTAGGGCGTGTAGTCGACGTTGTGATGGAGCAGCGAGTTGTCGAGCTTGAGCTCGAGCTTGTCGTTCCAGATGACGATGTCGGCATCGGCGCCGATCGCGAGCGTCCCTTTGCGCGGATAGAGGCCGTAGATCTTGGCGACGTTCGTCGAGGTGAGCGCGACGAAGGAATTGATGTCGATCCGCCCTGCCACGACGCCTTCGGAGAAGAGCAGGGCGAGGCGGGTTTCGACCCCGGGGATACCGTTCGGCACCCTGCTGAAGGGCGCATTTCGCCCCGCGATTCGCTTGCCCTCGGGATCGTCGTAGCGGAACGGTGCGTGGTCCGAGGAGAACACCTGGAACACCCCGTTCTCGAGCCCGTCCCAGATCACCGACTGGTTCGCCTTGTCGCGCGGCGGCGGGCTGCAGATGCACTTCGCACCCTGGAAGCCCTCGGCCTCGAGATGATCGCCGGTGAGGAAGAGATATTGCGGGCAGGTCTCGCCGTAGATGCGCAGGCCCGCGCCTTGCGCCCACCGGATCTGCTCGACCGCCTCGCGCCCGGAAACGTGCACGATGAGGACCGGGACGTCGACCAGCTCCGACAACGCGATCGCGCGGTGCGTTGCCTCCCGCTCGACGAGCATCGGGCGCGAGCTGGCGTGGAACTTCGGGGCGGTGTGGCCGGCGGCGAGCAGCTGCTCGGTGAGCCACGCGATGCAGTCGGTGTTCTCGGCGTGGATCATGGCCATCGCGCCCTCGCGGCGCGCCACCGCGAGCGTCTCGAGGATCTGCCGGTCGTTCAGCTTGAGGTCGTCGTAGGTCATGTAGATCTTGAACGACGTGTAGCCGTTCGCGATCAGCCGCGGCAGCTCTTCCTTCAGCACCTGCTCGGTGGGGTCGCTGACGATCAGGTGGAAGGCGTAGTCGATCACCGCCTTCCCCTCCGCGCGCGCGTGGTAGTCGTCCACCGCCGCTTGCAGCGACTGACCCTTGAACTGGCAGGCGAACGGGATGACCGTGGTCGTACCGCCGCACGCCGCGGACAGGGTGCCGGTGTGGAAGTCGTCCGCCATCTTCGAGCCGTCGGTCATCGGCTGGTCGAAGTGGCAATGGCCGTCGATGCCGCCGGGCAGGACCCAGCGGCCCGCGGCGTCGATCTCCCGCGCTGCCCGCGGCAGCCCGCGCGCGAGCGCGGCGATCGTGCCGTCCTTCACGCCGATGTCCGCGTCGAAGACGTCGGCGGCAGTGGCGATCCGGGCGTCGCGGATCACCAGGTCGAACTCACCCATGGCCGGGTCTCCTCGAGCGTTTCGAATAGTGCCCAACCAGAACTATAGCCGCCTCGTCTTCGAGCGCCGGCCCCAGGACTTCCACCGGGTGCTCGCCGCGCGCCAGAACTTCGCGGCACGACAGCATCAGCTCGTCGGCACCGGGGCCCGCGAGCTCCCGCATGCGCGCGATGGGCAGCGCGTAGACCACGCGCCGGACGTTGGACCAGTAGATCGCGCCGGCGCACATCGCGCACGGCTCGCCGCTCGCGTACACGGTGCACTGCGCGAGCGCGTCCGAATCGAACCGGCGACCGGCTTCGCGCAGCAGATTGATCTCGGCGTGTCCGGTGCAATCGTGCCCGGTCGCCTGAGTATTTGCGGCGGTAAGGACGAGCTCCCCCCGCCCGTCCGCGAGCGTTGCGCCGTATGGCTCGTCGCCACGAGCGCTCGCCTCGCGGGAGGCTGCGATCGCGGCGCGAAGGTGCGCGAGGTCGCGGGGCGCGAGCATCGGCATGGTCAGCCGACGTCGCGGAACAGCCGGCCCCAGCCGGCGATCCGGCGTGGATCGGCGCCGGCGAGCTTGAGCGACTTCCAGACGACCGTCGCGATGGTGTCGTAGATCGGGATCCCCAGCTCCCGCTCGAGCGGTTCGACGAGCGGCGCCGCACGCAATCCGGTGCACAGGACCGTGATGGCGTCCGGCTTCGCCTCGGCCACCGCGCGGACCATGGCGCCGAGCCGCTCGGACGTCGCGGTCGAGAAAGACCAGTTGTCCTGCCAGCCGAGATGTTGCTCGGCGACGCACTGGAAGCCGGCGCGCGCGTAGCTCGCGATGATCCGCTGTTGCACGTCCTCGGTGTAGGGCGTGACAAGGCCGAAGCGCTTTACCCCGCTCGCGGCGAAGGCCTCGTTCAGCGCCAGCACCGAAGTGCACGCGGGGATACCGGTGACACGCTTGATCTCGCTGCACAGCCGCTCGTCCGACTCGAATCCGAGCCAGCCCGCCGAGGTGCCGCTCCAGCCGATGGTATGCACCCTGGCATGAGCGAGCAACTCGGCGGCGCGCAGGATCTCGGCGATATCGAACTGGGCGAGGGCGCCCTCGGACAGCGCGATCTCGGTGACCCGGAAGCGGCCGAAATGCGCGCTCGCCTCCGGTATCCCCGCGATCATCGCCGTGGTGATCGGCTCCAGCACGGTGTTGGAGGACGGCGTGAGCATCCCCAGCAGCAGCCGGTCGGTCACCGCAGCGCTTACTCCTTCCAGCGGCCGGTCGTATACCCCCAGGGCGCCGTCACGATCGTGATGTGGTAATTGGTTTTGAGCGTGGGCACCGGGAAGTAGTGCGTCACGCGATCGTAGAACGGCGGCTGCGGCAGGAAGGCGCCGCGCCGGAAATACTCCGCGTGGAAGAACTCGAGCATGAAGTTGCCGGTCAGCATGCTCGCGCCGCTCATCAAGGGGTCGGCGGTCCGCCCCGACGCCACCGTCATCGCGCTCTTGACCAGCTTCCACCCGCTGCCGTCCTGAACCGAGAGGTCGACGCGCATGCCGCCGCCCGGACGACCGGCATAGGTGTCGAGCACGTGGACGGTGATTCGGCCGTCGGCGGGCGCCTGCGCATCGGCCGGCATCGGCAGCGCCGCCAACGCGCCCAACGCGAGCCCGGCGGCGAGAAAGTCGCGCCGGCTCACCGCTTCGTCGAGGAGCCCGCCGGAGACGAACTCGCGGCGATTGAGATCGATGCCCGGATCGATGTCGCGATCGATGTTGCTCATGACAGTCCGCCCCTCACTGACCGCGGTAAGTGGTGTAGCCGGTGGGCCAGAAGATCACCGGGATGTGGTAGTTCTGCGTGCCGTCGAAGATCGAGAACCGCACCGGGATCTTGTCGAAGACCGGCCCGTCCCCGGTCTTCACTCCGCGCTTCGCGTAGTACTCGCCGACATACGGCGCGAGCTCGTAGCTCCCGGTGGGGATGGTGTCGCCCTCGAAGATCGGTTGCGGCGCGCGACCCACCGCGTCCGCGGTGATGGTGCGCACCAGCTTGTACGTCCCGCCTTCAAGCCGCGAGAGATCGACCCGGATCCCCGCTGCGCCTTCGCCGATCACCGTGTCGAGCATGTGCATCGAAAGCCTTGCCATCGAGATACCCCCTGTTGGGTTGCGGCCGCCTCGTCTTCACTGGCCGAACGAGATGCGCGGCAGCCACAGCGCGATCTCCGGAAAATGGATGAGGATCGCCGTCATGACGATCATCGTGAGGAAGAACGGGATCGTTCCCTGGAACACCTCGTTGATCGACCCTTCGCGGCGCACGCCCTGGATCACGTAGAGCGTCATGCCGATCGGCGGGCTGATCAGCGAGATCTCGCACATCAGCACGATGAAGACGCCGAAGAACACCGGGTCGATGCCGGCGGCGACGATGAACGGAAACACGATCGGGACGGTGCCGACCAGCATCGGCAGCGTCTCGAAGAAGATGCCGAGGATGAAGTAGAAGATGGCAAGCACCCACAGGAGCTGCGTCGGCGATGCGTCGATCGCTTTCACCAGCCCCGCGAGCGACTGCGTAACCCCGAGAAGGCCGAGCACGAAGTTGAGATAGAACGCGATGGCGAGGATGAGGATGCTCATCGCGGTGAGCCGCATCGTCGCGCGGAAGCATTCGTGCAGCATCGGGATCGAGAGCTTCCCGTACAGCCATGCGATCGGCAGCGCGACCATCACGCCGAGCGCGGCACTCTCGGTCACCGTCGCCCAGCCGGTGTAGATGCTCCCCATGACCACCGCGAACACGGTGAGCGGCGCCAGGAGATGGACGAGGCGGCCGAGCCGCTCGCGCAGCGGCGCCGCCGGCTCCTTCGCGCCCATCAGGCCGGGGCGCGCGAGCGCGATCAGCATGATCGCCGCCATGAACAGCAGCACCATGATCAGGCCAGGGATGACCCCGGCGGCATAGAGCCTGCCCGCGGAGGTATTGGTCATCGCGCCGTAGACGAGGAATGCGATCCCCGGCGGGATCAGGTTGCCGAGACTCGCGCCGGCAGCGATCGAACCGAGCACCAGCCGCTGATCGTACTTCCGATGGCGGAAGGCGGGCAGCGCGATCGTGGAGATCGTAGCGGCCGTAGCGACCGAAGAACCCGACACCGCCGAGAACAGCGCCGAGGCCCCGATGTTGGTGTGGAGCAGACCGCCCGGCAACGGATTGAGCCAGTCGGCGAGCGAGCGGTACATCTTGTCGGTCGCGCCGCCGCGGACGAGGATCTCGCCGAGCAGGATGTAGAGCGGGATCGAGAGCAGCACGTAGTCCTCGGTGGCCGCCCAGAGCTGGCCGCCGAACTGGTACACCGCCGGCAGCCCGAGATACATCGCGGCGCCGAGCATCGCGGTGATGAACATCGCGGTGGCGACGTGGAGCCCGAGGAACATCAGCCCGAGCATCACGGTGAAGCCGATGACGATCTCGGCGGCGTTGATCATGGCCGCCGCTCCGTCGCAGGGCCGTCGAGCACGACGCCTGCGGTCTCGCTTTCGATTTCTTCCTCCAGCGTCTGGGGGCCGTAGAGCTTGTTCACCTTCTGCCGGTCGCGCGCTAACAGCAGGCACGCATGCACGGCGAGGTAGCAGGCGGCGAGCGCGAAGAGGATCCAGCCGAGGAACCACAGCGATTGCGGGATCCAGAGCGGCGTCTGGAGCGGCGTCGTCGACGTGCTCTGGAACTCGATGCTTTCGCTCAGCACGAAGTAGCCGCGGTAAACCGCGAACAGCGTCAGTCCGGCAAGCGTGACCATCGCCGCGGCGTTGAGCACCGCGCGCAGGCCCTCGGGCAACCGCGTAAGCAGGAAGTCGATCCGCGTGTGGCCGCGGGTGAGCAGCGTGTACGAGAACCCGAGCGCACTCGTCACCGCCAGGGTGTAGGCGCCGACCTCGTCCACGCCCTGGAGGCTGAAGCGGAAGAACTTGCGGCCGATCATCTCCACGCAGGTGAAGAGCGACAGCGCGATCAGCCACCAGCCGCAGGCGATGACCCCGAGGTCGACCGCCTTGCCGAGCGAGCGCGTGAAGAGGTTGTCCGGCACGGCGCTAGCCGTCACGACACGAGGGGCCACATCCCCTCGTGCTCCCCAAGATTCAGAAGAAGCGCTGCCTTCGGCATCGGTTCTCTCGCTAGTCGATCTTGTAGCCGCGGGTCTTGCCGACCGTGCCGTTCCAGACCTCGGTGCACTTCGGGTCGACCTTGTTGCAGGTGTTCTTCCACAGCGGCAGCACGGCGGTGGTGACCGCGGTCTTGATCTTCTGCTGATCCTGCGGCGTCACGTCGACCAGGGTCATCTTGAACTTCACGCCCTCCTTGCACGGCTCGCGCCCGACGTTGCAGTTCGCCGCGTCGTCGTTGACCCGCTCGGCGAGGCCCCACATCTGGTCTTCCATCTGCTTGAAGGCGGACTGGATCTTCTGCTGGTGGGCCGGCGTGAACCGCTTCCAGTAGTCGTTGTTCATGAAGTGGCCCTGCACCGAGCCGGACACCGACACCGGCAGGAAGTGGGTCGTCACCTCGGGCCACTTGCCGGTGTTGCCGGAGGTCGGCGAGGTGACCCCGCAGTCGGCGACCCCGCGCTGGAGCGACGGGTAGACCTCGGAGAACTGCATCGTCACCGGCGTCCCGCCCAGGTGCTGGATGAGCGCCGCCATCGACGGCGTGAAGCTGCGCACCTTCAGCCCCTTGATGTCGTCGAGGGACTTGATCGGCTTGTTGCAATAGAAGACCTGCGGCCCGAACGGCCACAAGGTCATGACCTTGGCGTTGAAGCGCCGCTGCAGCCGCTCGTCGAAGACCAGGCGATAAGCGTCGACCGCCTTGCGCAGATCCTGCATGTTGGTCGAGACGCCGATGAGGTCGATGCCCTCGAAGAACGGGTCGTCCCGCGACGCCATGCCGATCTGCACGCTCATGACGTCGAAGGTGCCGGAACGGAGAAGCCGCAGCGCGTCCGCGGCCTGCACGCCCACCACGTCCATCGGGTTGTAGTTGATCGCGAGCGGCGTGTCGACGAGCTTCGGCAGCGCGATGAAGAACGGCTTCTCGATCGAGTCGACGTGCTTGGTGTTGGACGAGAAGTTGCCGGCGATGCGCATCGTCGTTGGCGACTGCGCCCCGGCGGGTGCGAACGGGACGGCGAGCGCGATCGCGGCCGCGGTAAGCACGGCGGTGACGGGAGGGTTCATTGGGATTCTCCTGGTGGCGTGAAAGGCGGCGGATTCAGTGGAGACGCCGGCGCAGGCCCACATCCCGCGCGACGGCTTTCAAATACATCTCGCGGTAGTAGGGCTCGAGTCGCGCGGCGTCGCGCCCGGTGCGCGCGAGCATTTCCCGGTAGGCGCCCATCAGCGCCCGAGCCTCGGCGCGGAGCGCCTTGGCATCCACGGTCAGGACTCGACCGTTCTCGCAGACGACGCGTCCGGCGACCACGGTGTAGCGCACCGAGCTGCCGTCCTCGCAGAAAACCAGCTGGCGCCGCAGGTCGTTCAGCGGCGTGAACGCCGGGGTGTCCAGCTCCAGCAGGACGAGATCGGCGTCGAATCCGGGCGCGAGCTGTCCGAGCCGATCCGCGCGCCGCACCGCCCGGGCGCCGCCGCGGGTCAGCGCGGCCAGCATCTCCGGCGCGGCGGGCCAGTCGCGATACTCGTCGGTGGCGAGCGTCTGCAGCAGCGCGGCGGTCTTCGCGACGAGCCACATGTTCGGCGTGTCGTCGGTGTTCATCTCGTCGCTGCCGAGGCAGATCGGCACGCCCGCCGCGCGCAACGCGTAATAGGGCATCACGCCGCTGCCGAGCCGGAGGTTGCACACCGGGTTGTGCGCGACGACGCAGCCGCTCGACGCGAGCAGCTCGACGTCCCGCTCGTCGATCCAGATCGCGTGGATCACCATCATCCGCTCGTCGAGCAGCCCGAGGTCGTGCACGTACCGAACGAGGGATTTGCCGTACTTCTCTTCGCCGAGCACGCGCTGGAGCTTGGTTTCCAGCACGTGAACGTTGAACGGCAGATCGTGGCGCCGGGAGAGATCCGAAAGTCCCCGGAAGTACTCCGACGTCACCCGTTGCGGCGCCGAGCACGACACCGCCGCGGCGAGTCGCCCGTCTGCGGCGCCGTGCCAGCGCTCGATCAGGTGGTCGTACAGCGCGAGCAGCGCTTCAGCCGACTGCCGGGGTGCACGGTCCATCGCTCGGCGCTCGGCATCCGGCAGCAGCTCGGCGAGGAAGGGATACTTGGCGTACTCGACGACGTTCGGCTGGTCGATCGCGACCGTCGCACGGATGCCCGCGTCCCGGTACGCCTGCATGATCGCGTCGATCGACTCGCGAGTCGCGGTCGGTACGTGATAGGCATCATCGTGCACCGCCGTGATCCCGCGGGTCAGCATCTCCAGCGCGCCGAGCATCGTGCGGACGTAGGCGAGACGATCGGCGTCGCCCGCGGCCGCGAGCGGCGGCACCTCGTGAAGCATGAAGACTTCCAGTGGCATTCCGGGCAGACAGCCCTTCATCAGGTTGCCGGGGGAATGGAAATGCGCGTTGATCAGGCCGGGCATCGCGAGCAGCCCGTCGCCTTCGATCGTCCGTTCGAAGGGGCGGGGCCAGCCTTTTCCGGCATCCGGGCCGATCGCCTTGATTTCTCCCGAGTCGATCACGACGTCCGCACGCGGCCATTCGCGGTCCTGGTCGTCCAGCGTGAGGACGCGCGCATCGCGGATCAGGAGCGAGCCGCTCATTTTGCGTCGAGCCACGCTGCGGCGAGCGACTCGAGCGCCGGCTGCGCGAGGTCCGAATTGGCGAGTGCGGCGAGCGCCCGGGACCGTGCCGGCTCGATCGCGAGCAGCGCGCGCCACCCGCGGTTCGCACCGTGGTGGCCGACGAGCGTCCGGCCGTCCGGTCGCCGCTCGACTTCGTAGCCCAGGCCGTACTCGGGCCAGAGCCCGTCCACCCGCCCGGTGCCCACGAGCGGTGCGGTCATCGTCGCGATGGTGCGCGGGCTCAGCACGCCACGCCCCGGCGCCTCTCCGCGCGGTCCGGCCAGGTGGGCGGCCGCAAAACGCGCGAGATCGTCCGCAGTGGTGAAAAGACCTGCTGCCGCCGCGCCGTCGAAACGGTAGAACGGAAGCGTCCGGCCGTTTGCGTCGTGCCCCGCGGCCGAGCGCTCGACGAGCCCGGAACCTTGGTCGAACGTGCTGGCGCTCATGCCGAGCGGCTCGAGCACGTTGCGCGCCATGTGCGCGGCGAACCGCTCGCCGGTGATCTCCTCGATCGCGAGCGCGAGCAGGGTGTAGCCGCCGCCCGAGTACCGGAACGAGCGCCCGGCCGGTTCGATCGCGCGCAGGTCGCCGCCGCCGTTCGTGTCGCCGGACAGCGAAGCCTCGAGTCCCGGCAGTGTGCGGGCCGGGCTCGAATCCCGGATAGTCGGAGAGCGATAGACCCGCGGTGTGGCACAAGACCCGGCGCACCGTGACGGCCGCATGGTCGAAGCCGCTCGGCGGCAGCCGCCACCGCGTGAAATAGCGTTGGACCGGAGAGTCGAGGTCGATCCGGCCTTGCTCTGCGAGCCGCATCACCGCCCACGCCGTGAGGCACTTCGCGAGCGAGGCGGCCTGGAAGAGGTCGGCAACGGAGAGAGGGGTGAGTCGCTCGCGGTCCGTGACGCCGAAAGCGTGACCGGAAACCGGCTCGCCGCCCGCGACGAGCGCGAGCTGGATGCCGGGCACCTCGGCGGCGGCGACCAGCTCGGCCGCCCGCTCAGCCGCGCTGTCCATGGTCGCTCGACCGACCGCCCGCCGAGGGGAACGCGGAGCATGCGCGGCGGACGTGGCGGCCATTCCCGCTCACCGCTCGAACACGCGACCCCAGTCGCGTCCGCGGCGGGTATCGACGCCGGCGAGCCTGAGCGATTTCCACACCGCCATCGTGGTGGTGTCGTAGATCGGGATGCCCAGCTCGTCCTCCATCTCCGCGACCAGCGGCGCCGCCGGGAAGTTGGTGCAGAAGGTGAGGATGGCCGCAGGTCTCGCCTTCGCCACCGCGCGCAACATGCCGGCGATCGCGTCCGCGCCCACGCGCGAGAACGAGAAGTTGTCGGCGAGGCCGCTATGCGCCTCGGCGACGCACTCGTAGCCCTCGCGGGCGAAGGTCGCGGCGATGCCGCGGTTGTACTCGCCGAGATAAGGGGACACCAGGCCGAAGCGCTTCACGCCGTCCTCGCGCAGCACTTCATCGATCGCAAGGGTGGAGGTGGTCGACTTTGCGCCCGTCAGTCCGCCGATCCGCCGCACGAGCTCGCGGTCCAGCCCGAAGTCGATCCCGCCGGCCTTGCTGCCGTTCCACGAGAGAACATCGGGCTGCGCATGGGCCAGCAGCCGGGCCGCGCCGAGCATGCTGTCCCAGTCGTAACTCGCCGGAAACGGGTCCTTGTCTCCCACGACCTCGGTGCGGGCGAAGTGTGCCGAGACCTCGGGGAAGTCGCGCAGGATGCCGAGGGTGACCCGCTCGACCACGGTGTTCGCCGACGGCGTGATCGTGCCGATGGCGACGCGGTGCGCGGCGAGCAGCTCGCGCGGGCCGGCTCGAATCGAGGCGGGCCGATCCATGGCGTCAATAGCCCAGCATTCGCGGGAACCAGGTGACGATAGCCGGGACGAACATGCACAACAGCAGCAGGCCGTACATGAAGATGATGAACGGCCAGATGTGCTTGATCACGTCGTTCATGTGGATGCCGGTGATGCCCACCACGACGAACAGCACCACGCCGACGGGCGGGGTGAGCATGCCGATCACGAGGTTGAACACGAACAGGAACGCGAAGTGGAGCGGGTCGATGCCGTACTGGAGGGCGATCGGATGGAGCAGCGGCACCAGCATGATGTAGGCCGCGTTCGACTCGAGGAACATGTCCGCGACGATCAGCACGCCCGCGACGAGCAGCAGGAAGACGATCGGGCTGGAGGTGATCGACTGGACCAGCGTGGCCAGCTTCTGCGGCAGGAGGTCGATCGTGACGAGATAGCTCACCGCCGACGCGAAGGCGATCATCGCGCCGACCATCGCCGAGGTGATCGCGGCTCGTACAAGCGCCCCGGGTAGATCCTTCAGCGTGAGCGTGCGCGTCACGAAGAACCCGATCGCGAGCGCGTAGACCACTGCAATCGCCGCACCTTCGGTCGCGGTGAAGACGCCGCCGACGATCCCGCCGATGACGACGACCGGCATCAGGAAGATGATCCAGGAGCGCCGCAGCTCCTGCCACACCTTCGCAAAGCGGAAGGCGTCGCCGGTGTAGGGATAGCCGCGGCGGTGGGCGAAGTAGCTGCACATCCCCATCATCCCGAACGTCATGATGAGGCCCGGCACCACGCCGGCCATGAAGAGCCCCGCGACCGAAACGCTCGGGCCGGCCATGAACGCATAGACGATCATCGCGCCCGAGGGCGGGATGATCGGGCCGAGGTTGCCGGCGGCGGCGACGACCGCGGCGGCGAAGCCGGGCTCGTACACCCTGCGCATGGGCGGCACGAGGATGCTCGCGAGCGCGCTCGCGTCGGAGACGGCCGACCCCGAGACGGTTGAGAGCCCGGCCGCCGAGAGCATCGTGACGTGCGCGAGCCCCCCGCGCACGCGGCCGACCACCGCGTTCGCGAGATCGATCAGCCGCTCCATCATGTTGGCCTTGATCATGATCTCGCCGGCGAGCATGAAGAACGGAATCGAGATCAGGGGGAAGGAATTGACCGCGTGCATCATCCGCTGCGGCAGCATGTTGTACTCGATCCCGCTGATCGCGACGGCTCCCAGCGCAACGACTCCGAGGGCAAAAGCGATCGGCATGCCGATGGCGGCGAGGACGAAGAAGCCGATGACGATGCCGAGGCTCATCGGCTTACCCTCGCCGAAGGGGCTCGGGATTCGCGCTTGGGGCGGCCCGGCGCGCTCACTCGATCCGCCCCGCGCTCAGCGGCCGGCCGGAAAAGAGGAACGGCACGAGGTGCAGGATGCTGTGGAACGCGCCCCAGCACACCGGCACGAGGAACAGCGCCGACGAGACGTCGATCGTCGGCAGGTTCTCGTCCCACTGGTCGACGACGAGAATCGCCGCCTGGTAGCAGACGACCGTCATCAGCAAGATCGTCAGCGCCGCCGCGATCCGCGCCAGCCACCGCTGCCAGAGCGCCGGCAGCTTCTCGACCAGCGCATCGATACCGATATGCGCGCCTTCTTTGACGCCCAGCGGGACGGCGAGGAAGATCGACGCGACGAAGAGCAGCCGGCTCACGTCATCGGCCCAGTCGATCGAGTTCTGAAACGCGTACCGGAGCAGCACCTGGATCGAAACCAGGCCCACCATCGCGCCCATCACTAAGGTGACGGCCCAGAAGGCGCCTCGGTCGAGCGCAGCGAGGGCCCGCGCGGCGGTCGCCTCGCTGTTCGTCGCCATCCCTTCCCCCTCGCCCGGGCAGACCGGACGCTACTTCGGCGCCTTGGCGGCTTCCGCGACGACTCGATCGACCAGGTCGGCGCCGGCGCGCTTCTTCACCTGCTCGATCACTGGCGCCGTCGCGGTGCGCATCTGCTCGCGCACCTGCGCGGGGACCTCGTCGTACTGCATCTTCTTGCGGATCTCGTCGAACGCCTCGCGATCGGTGTCGACGGCGAGCTTGCGCTGGTAGGCGACCGCCGCACCGATCGCTTCGCGGATCGCTTTCTGGTATTCGGGCTTCAGCGCCTCGAACTGCTTGCGGTTGGCGATGATCGCGATGAAGTCGTAGAAGTGCCCGGTGTTCGAGAGGTATTTCTGGACCTCGGTATAGCGCGCGGCGCGGATGATCGTGTAGGGGTTCTCCTGCCCGTCCATCACCCGCTGCTCGAGCGCCGAATAGAGCTCTTTGACGTCCATCGCCACCGCGTTCGCCCCCAGCGCCCGGAACGTCGCGAGGTGCGTCTCGTTGGGCTGGAGACGGACCTTGAGCCCCTTGAAGTCGTCGATCGTCTTGATCGGCCGCTTGCTGTTGGTGAACTGCCGCGCGCCGAGATCCATCCAGCCGAGCGAAATGAAGTTTTTTTCGGCGAGCTTCTTGTCGAGCAGCACGCCCACTTCGCCGTCCATGACCTTGAACGCGATCTCGCGGTTCGGGAACACGAACGGGAGGCTGACCGCCTCGAGCTCGGGCACGATGCGCGACAGATAGGCGGCACCGACCCAGGTCATGAGCAGCGTGCCCGCGCGGACGCCGTCGACGTTCTCCTTGGCACCGCCGAGCTGCATGGCCGGGAAGAGGTCGACCTGGAGCTGGTTGCTGGTGAGCTTCGCGAGCTCCGGCTTGAACACCTTCTCCATCGCCACGCTGCTCGGGTGCTGGAGCTCGAAGTTGCCGGCGAACCGGATCTTGTCCTGGGCCTGCGCCATGCCGGCGAGGCCGGCGGCGAGGAGGGCGGCGGCGAGAGCGCGTGCGGGACGGATAGTCATGGAGCTTCCCTCCTGAGAAAGCGGACGCCGACCGCGTCCGATGGCGTACCGGCTGGTTTGCACAAGGTGGCAAACATATTGCATCCAATGTGCCAGGTGCATTGACAGATATCAAGCGTTATTAAATTCCACGCGAATCAGTAATATAGCTCTTTCAGTTACTTAGACGCGAACCTGTCGGCTATCGATCGTGTACAATCGGCGCACCAAATTGATTCAGGCCGGCCCCGGAACGCACCGGGCCGAAGCATGGAGGAGCGCATGCCGAGCAAGCAGCCAGCGGTTGCCGCGGACGGCGTGATTCGGCGCCGCGCGGCGCGCACGAAACCGTCGTCGGCGGCGAAGATCCACGACCGGATCCTCAACGCGATCCACGAGCGGCGGCTGCGGCCCGGGACCCAGCTCGTCGAGGAAAAGCTCGCGTCGATCTTCGGCGTGAGCCGCACCCAGATCCGGCACGCGATCACGCGTCTCGCGCACGACGGCATCGTCACCGTCTACCCCAATCGCGGCGCGTTCGTATCGAGCCCGACGATCGAGGAGGCGCGCGAGGTGTTCGACGCGCGCCGGCTGATCGAGCCGTGGCTCATCCGCAAGCTCGCCGCGACCGGGACGCCGGCGCAGGTGAAGCGGCTGCGGAGCCACGTCGCGCTCGAGTCGGAGGCCCGAGCGGCAGGCGACTGGCGGAGGATCATCCCGCTCTCCGGAGAGTTCCACCAGATGATCGCGGACATGGTGGGCAACTCGCTCCTCGCGCGCACGATGCGCGAGCTGGAGTCGCTCACCTGCCTGGTGATCATCCTTTACGACTCGCCGCACGTGCCGGCGTGTCCGTACGACGAGCACAGCGACCTCATCGCTGCGATCGAGCGCCACGACACCGACGGGGCGGCGCGACGGATGGTCGAGCACCTCGATCACGTCGAGGCGGCCCTCGATGTGCACGAGGAGGCGGCGCGCGACGTCGATCTCGAAGCGGCGTTCGCCTGAGCCATGCGGCTTCTCCTCGTCAATTCGAACACGTCCGACATCGTCACCGGGAAGGTCGCGGCCGCCGCGCGTGCGGCGGCGTCGCCCGGCAGCGAGGTCGTCCCGGTCACCGGAACGTTCGGCGCCCGCGTGATCGGCACCCGGGCCGAGCACGCGATCGCCGAGCACTCGACGATCGCGCTGGTCGCGCAGCATGCGGCCGGCTGCGACGCGGTGGTTATCGCGGTGTCCTACGACACCGGCCTGCGCGGGGCGCGGGAGCTGCTCGATATTCCGGTCGTGGGGATGACCGAGGCTGGTCTCCTCACCGCGTGCATGCTCGGCGGGCGGATCGGCATCGTCACCTTCGGCCGGCGCGTGCTGCCGCTCTATCGCGAGCTGGTCGCGAGCTACGGGCTGGCCGAACGCATCGCCGGCTGGCGGGTGCTCGAGAGCGCGGCTGCCTACCGGCCCGGCGCGCATCCCGAGCTCGACCGCGAGATCGTCGCCGCCGCGAACGATCTCGTGGAGCGAGATCACGCCGAGACGGTGATCCTCACCGGCGCGGTCATGGCCGGCGTGCCGGCGCGGCTGCAGGGCGAGGTGCCGGTGCCGCTGGTGGACTGCATCGTATGCGGCGTCCAGCAGGCCGAGCTCCTGGTTCGGCTCGCGCTGCCAAAGCCCCGCGCGGGCAGCTACGCCGCGCCCGCGGGGCGCGAGCTGGTGGCGGTCGATCCGGCCATCGCGCGGCGCTTCGAGGACGCCGGCAAGTGACCACGAGCGCGCCGCGGCTGCTGCGCAGCCACGGCCGTTACACCTACTCGGGGATCACCGGGCGCCCGCCGTTCGATTGGCCCGGCGGCAAGCGGCTCGCCGTGTATGTGGCGCTCAACCTCGAGCACTACGCTTTCGGCGAAGGTCTTACCGAAGCGCTGGTGCCGGGCGGGCCGGAACCCGACGTGCTGAACTTCTCCTGGCGCGACTACGGCAATAGAGTCGGCGCCTGGCGGCTGGCGCAGCTCTTCGACGAACTCCGGCTGCCCGCCACCGTGCTCGTCAACTCCGATCTTTATGCACATTGTCCCGAGCTCGTCGCGGCGTTCCGGGCGCGCGGCGACGAGATCGCCGCCCACGGCCGCACGAACTCCGAGCGCCAAAGCGACCTCGACGACGCCGGCGAGCGCCGGCTGATCGCCGAGGCGACCGAGACGATCGCGGCGCACGAAGGACGGCGGCCGGCGGGCTGGCTCGGGCCGTGGATCGCCGAATCCGCGCTCACTCCCGATCTTCTCCAGGAGGCGGGCTACGCGTATCTCCTCGACTGGTGCGCCGACGACCAGCCGCTGTGGCTCGCCACGCGCGTCGGGCGCATCCTCGCGGTGCCTTACCCCCAGGAGCTGAACGACTCGACCGCGATCATCGGCCGGCGCGTAGACGCGGAGGCGTTCGCCGGCATGATCGTGGATCAGTTCGACGAGATGCTCGCCCAAGCGTCGGGCGAAGCGCTGGTGATGGGCGTCGCACTGCACCCGTATATCGTCGGCCAGCCGTTCCGGCTGCGGCATCTGCGCCGCGCGCTCGCGCATATCGTCGAGCGACGCGACGCGGTCTGGCTCACGACCGCCGGCGCGATCGCGCGCCACTACGCCGGGCTCCCCGGCTGACGTGCTACCGCAGGCGTGGCTGTCCGCGGCAGGCCGATGGATACGTGTGACCTCGCGCGCGGACGGCCAGGGAGTGCCTTTGGCGTCCTGAATCAGGGCCGTTGCAGCCAGAAGTCGTAGCTGCCGGCGCCCGCGACCGAGTGCACCCGCCACGCGTAGTAGCCCGTGCTGCCGTTGTAGGTGATCTCCTCCTTCGCACCGGCGGCCTCGGCCTGCGCGACGATCGTCCAGCGGAAGCCGCTCCAGCGCCACAGATGCAGGTTGAACTCGGCATCCGCCGGGCCGCGGAGCCAGGCACGATGGGTCCCTGCGGCTGCGAAGTAGTAACTGCCGTTCGGCTGGAACTGCTGCATGGCGGGGCCGCTCAGCGCGCCGCTTAGCTGCTCGCATGCGGTGCAGGGCGCGGCCGGGCTGCCGCCGGTCACCGTCACCGCCTGTGATTCGGTGTCGGCCTGATTCGCCGTGTCCGCGACCGCGAGCACGACGGTGTAGTTGCCGGCGCTCGCGAAAGTGTGCGCGACGATCGGCCCCGACGCGGTGCCGCCGTCGCCGAACGTCCAGCTATAGGAGGTGATCCCGGCGTTGTCGGTGGAGCCCGAGCCGTCGAACGCGCAGATCAGCTCGGAGCACGTGAAGGTATAGGCGGCCACCGGAACCGGATCCGGCGCCGGTCCGGGGACCAGCGAATAGAGCAGCCGGTTCGGCGAGCCGGCGCCCACGGAGGCGAGCCGGTCGGGGCTCGCGCCGTTCAACAGCGCATCGGCCACGTCGGCCGGCGCCGCCTGCGGAGCGGTTTCCAGGTATAGCGCGGCTACCCCGGCGACATGCGGCGCGGCCATCGACGTGCCCGAGAGGCTCGCGGCCGCCGTGTCGCTCGTGTACCAGGCGGAGCTGATCTGGGCGCCGGGAGCGAATACGTCGAGGCACGCGCCGTAGTTGGAGAAGGACGCGCGCCCATCGCTTTCCGTGGAGGCGCCGACGGTGAGCGCTTGCGTTACGCGCGAGGGAGAGGTGGCGCACGCATCGGCGTTCGCGTTGCCCGCGGCGATCGCGTAGCTCACCCCTGCGGCGATCGACGCGCGCACCGCCTCGTCGAGGGCGCTCGAGGGACTGCCGCCAAGGCTCATGTTCGCGACCGCCGGCTTCACGTGATTGAGGGTGATCCACTCGACGCCGGCGATGACGCCCGAGGTGGCGCCCGAGCCGTTGCACCCGAGCACGCGCACCGGGTGGAGCATCACCTGCTTGGCGACGCCCCAGGTCGCGCCGCCGAGGGTTCCGGACACGTGGGTGCCGTGCCCGTGGCAGTCCTCGGTGCCCCAGCCGTCGGCGATCGCGCCGAAACCGCTGGCGACTCGACCCGCGAACTCGGCGTGCGTGGAGCGGATGCCGGTGTCGATCACGTAGGCATGCACGCCCGCGCCGCTGGCCGCGTACGTGTAATAGCCGTCCAGGGACAGATCCCGCTGATCGATCCGGTCGAGCCCCCAGGTCGGCGAATCCTGCCGGACGGCGATCGACATGAGGCTGTCCTGCTCGATGTAGCGCACGCGCGGATCGCGGAGCATCGCGCGCGCCTGGCGCGCCGACATGCGGGCGACGAAGCCGTTCAGCACCCGGCGATAGATCCGGTGCTGCGCCCCGCCGTAACGTGCGGTCATGTCATCCGCCATCCCGGCTATGCGGGCCGCGCGTGCTCCGAGGTCGCGCGAGCGCACCTCGCCGTCCTTGAACACCACGATGTAGCGGTCCGGGATCGCGTTCTCGCGCGTGATGAGCTCCGCCGACTGGGCAGGCAGGGCTGCGAGGGCCGCGAGGAGGATCGCAATTCGTGCCAGCGCTCGCATGAGGAGACCCCCCCGTGTTGTTATGCGAGCGCGAGTCTGCGCCCCCCGCTAGCGCACAGGCAATATGTCTAACGGATGTAGTGGGCCGGTTGTCGGCCGCCCGGGAAGCTGCCCGCCGGAGCGATTCCGCCAAACGCCTCGTCGTCATGAACGCCGCGAGATCCGCAGCGCCTTTCGCCGTTCTTCGCCTACCGCGGCCACCTCAACTCGGGGTGGTGCAGTCAAGGACGTCTTCCTCGGCCGTGACGTGCGTCCCTGCAAGCGGGCGCCCGGCAGACGCCGCTTCTGCGCGCGATGATCTCGGCGGCGTAGCGCTGCAGGTAGTGGGCGATCGTCTCGACGCGGATCGCTCGATGATCTGCGACCGCGGTCGAAGACCTTCATCCGCGGTAGTAGCGTTGCCGGACGAACGGCAGCTCGACGACCTCGACCGCGATCGGCCGTCCGCGCACCGTCGCCTGGAGCTTCGTCCCGGGACGAGCGGAAGCGGTCTCGACGTAGCCCATCGCGATCGGACCGCCGACGGTGGGGCCGAACCCGCCGCTCGTCACTCGGCCGACAGTGCGGCCCGTACCGTCGACGAGGTCCGCACCCTCGCGCACCGGGACGCGGTCTTCGGGACGCAGGCCGACCCGCCGGCGCGCGACGCCATGGGCGAGCTCGCGCGCGATCACCGCCGCGCCGGGGTAGCCGCCGGCGCGCGCGCCATCGGCGCGCCGCGCTTTGGAGAGCGCCCAGACGAGATCGGCTTCGACCGGCGTGGTCCCGGCGTCGATGTCGTGGCCGTGCAGGCACAGGCCGGCCTCGAGGCGCAGCGAGTCGCGCGCGCCCAGGCCGACGGGCGCGACCTCCGGCTGCGCGAGCAGTCGCCGTGCCAGCGCGACCGCCTGCTCGGCTGGCGCCGAGATCTCGAATCCGTCTTCGCCGGTATAGCCCGACCGGCTGACGAAGCAGGGCGCGCCCGCGATCTCGATCCGGGCGACGGTCATGAAGACCATGCGCGCCGCGGCCGGAGCGAGCCGCGCCATCACCTGACCCGCCTGCGGGCCTTGCAACGCGAGCAGCGCGCGCTCGCCGAGCGGCTCGATCGTGCAGCGGTCCGCGAGATGCACCCGGAGGTGCCGGAGGTCCTGGGCCTTGCAGGCGGCGTTGACGACGAGGACGAGATGATCGCCGTAGTTCGCGACCATCAAATCGTCGAGGATTCCGCCTTGCTCGTTCGTGAACAGCGCGTAGCGCTGCCGGCCCGACGCCAGACCGGCGACGTCGACCGGGACGAGCGATTCGAGCGCCGCCGCCGCGCCGGGACCCGAGAGCCGCACCTGGCCCATGTGGGAGACGTCGAACAGCCCGGCCGCAGTGCGCGTGTGCGTGTGCTCCTTGATGATCCCGGACGGATACTGGACCGGCATCCCGTAGCCGGCGAACGGGACCATCCGCGCGCCGAGTTCGCGATGCAGCTCGTACAGCGGGGTGCGCTCGAGGTCGGCGGGCTCGCTCATTGGACTACCCTCGCGAAAGGCGCTCGGGGTTCGCGCTTGGGGCGGCCCGGCGCGCTCACGCCGGCGCC
>CAVWFR010000018.1:0-89531 GCA_963754305.1 uncultured beta proteobacterium
AGATCCCGGTGCTCGTAACTCGATAAGGGCACTTGCCTTTGAACGTCCGCGGACCGGCGCGCAATTCTTGCGTGACGCCGAAACGGCCGCTGATGGCGTGCGCCGTGATAAGGCGGCGCTTTTCCAGTGGGGGCTAGCCCCACCCGGCGACTGCAGGCCGACCCGACTACCCTATCGGGGAAGGCTGACACGGCTGGGGGATTTGAGCAAAGCAGCACTCCCAGTGGCTGCGCCGGGGTAGTGGCGACAGCATGCACACCAGGAAAGCGCACGCAACACGGGAAGCCCCATGGCGTGGTCGGTCGTGACGACCAACCTGAGACCGGTGACGGTCAGAGAGGGCGCTATCGGGTGGCGGAGAGGTCCGCAGTACCGACGAAGCCGGGTAACGCCGGCGGAGGGAAGGGACCTCAGTTCAAGGCTGACGTTGAAAGTGGCGAAGTGCTGGAGATTGGGGCAACCCAAGCAAACTCCGCCAAGGCACGAGAGCCGCGGCCGGCGTCACATGCTGAAGCGAAGGAAGGACTCGGGCCCTTGGTCCGGGGAGCGGATGTCGGCCCAGGGGGTCGCATCGGCGGTTGTGACTGCTCGGCTCGTGAGAATTGCAGCCAGGGACACACGGCCCTACTGTTGCTCGGTCAAGGCAGAACGCGACCTTTCGTGGGCGAAAGTATGTGGGTCTTGTCCGAGAGCCGGATGCGGGAGATCTGCACGTCCGGTTCGATGAGCGGGATGTGGAAACGGAGCTACGGTGAGGTTACTCGGGCACTGCCAGACGAAAGGGGCGGCAACAGACAAACTGGACCCTACTGCCACCGCGCCACATCTCGACTCTACCGGTCAGCGACGGTCAGCCGAAGGGCTCAAGTCGACCCGTTGCTGCCGTCGGGCTCGAAAGAAGCGGACCTTGGCGGACTTCGCTGCGCGGCCAGACGCGGACGTTCAGGCGATCAAGCGTGCCGCTGCGCATACCGTCCGCCGATTTTGATCAGGCGGTGACGTCAGTGCCTCGTAGTCAACTTGCAGCTTGAGCGTTCGACCTCGTATCGGCGTGAGGTCATCCACGGCAACGGGCGATGGCGCTTCCCACACACTTGCCTACAAAGAAATGGGGCTTGGGACGTGGCTCAGCCGGAAGTCCTGCGGCCGAAACCGGCCTCGCGAGCCTGCACAATCGCTTGGGCGCGGCTCTTGATCCCGAGCTTGCTGAGAATGGTTGACAGGTGGTTACGGGCGGTTCGCTCGCTGATGCCAAGCCGCGCCCCGATCGTGCCATTGTCGAGACCCTGCGCAACCAGTTCCAGGACTTCGCACTCGCGCGGAGTGAGCACGTCGAGCGGAAATTGCGACCCGGCAGCGGGCTTGGTCGGCGGCGACGGCAGGAAATCATCGATCGCCTCGACGAGTTGCTGCCACGCCGGCTCGGTATCTAGGAGCAAATGGTTGCGGCTCTCGAGCGGAACGAAACGGGCGCCGGGAATGAGGCCCGCGACCGACCGGCCCTTCTCGAACGGGATGATCGAGTCCTCTCGCGCGTGCAGCACGAGCGTCGGGCAGTGGATTTTCGACAAGATCTCCCGCACGTCGATCTGGAAGAAAGTCCGCAGCAACGCGACGGCGTCGGCCGGGGACGTCGTCCGGCGCACCAGATCATTGAACGATCGAAATTGCTCGGCGGACGCGTCCGGCATGTGCAGCGACGTGAAGAACTGGCCGAACGCCGGGGTGTCGTTGGGCCAGCCGAGCTGGATCACCTTGAGCCGGGTCTCGGCCTCCTCGACCTGCTCTGGGCTCGCGCCGCGCGTCAGCCGCCCGTGAGTCTGCGACCCGTAGAGGACGAGATGGCTCACCTGCTCCGGGCGGCGCACCGCGTACGTCATGCCGATCGCCGAACCGGCCGCCATTCCGAATAAAACGAACTGATCGAAGCCGGTCGCCTCGATCACCGCCTCGAAATCTTCGACGAGCTTCTCAAAGGAGAATTCGACCGCCTCCCGGTCCGACAGGCCGCAGCCGCGCAAATCGTAGCGGACGAGCGTGTGGCGTCGCGTCAGCATGGAGAGCCAAGGACGCCAGACGGGGCTGTCCCAGTCGAGCTTGAGGTGGTGCACCCAAAACGCGGCCCAAACTAGCGGCGGACCGGCGCCGCTGGTCGCATACGCGATCCGCGTGCCGTCGCGGCTCGCGCAGAAGCGTATCTGTTGCCCAGGTTGGGACATGAGATCCGGTCAGGAGTCTGCGCACAATCATAGCGGATGGGAATCGCTGACACACGGAGGGTATGTAACGAGCGCTCGCGTCGATGCGCTAAGCGACGGCGGCGCTGATCGACTTTCCGTCGATCACGCCGGCAGCGCCCCACTCGCGCAGGATGGTTTGCAGCCCGCCGGGCGGTCTGCGTTGCGCATCGAGATAGGCGCCGAGACGGCGTCCGCGCGCGACGAGCAGGCTGCCGACTCGCCGCCGCTCGCGGTCATACCGCTCGAGCGCCGCCGCGACGTCGCCGGCTGACGCCGCGAGCGCATCGGTGAGCCCCTGTGCGTCGAGAGCCGCCTTGGTGACCCCCATGCCGACGTGCGGCCGCGCGACGAAGGCGGCGTCCCCCAGTAGCACGACCCTGCCGAACACGATCCGCGGCGAATCGAGATCGAAGATGGCCTGAAGAATGGGTTGTGGTGCCTGCGCGACCAGCGCGGCGATCTGCGGCGCAAGCCGGGCCTCGGCCTGCTCCTTCAAATCGCTGATGAGCTCGGGCCGGATCAGCGGCGGGGGGATCGAGATGCCGTGGCGGCGCCCGCTCGCGTCGGTGCACAGCTGGGGCAACGTGCTCTTGTAGTCGACCGGCCGGACCCAGACGAATTGACAGCGGCGACCGCACCGACGGGTGTCGTCCTCAGGCGCGCTCGGAACTGAGAACGCCACCTCGCCGTCCAGGAAGCAGAAGGCCATGTGATGGAAGATCAGGTCGTGCAGCGCGGCTGGCGCGTCGCCTTCCTCCACCATGCCGCGCCAGTGGACGTAACCGGCATAGCGAGGCTCGAGCTCCGGCATGAGCAACCGGCGGACGGTGGAACGAACGCCATCCGCACCGATCAGCAAGTCTCCCTCGGCGCGCGAGCCGTCGGCGAATACGGCGGTGACGCTCCGCGCCTCCTGCTCGAATCGCTCGAGCTGCACTCCCGAGCGGTGGCATTGCGCGGGGAGCGAGTTCTTCAGCGCCCGATAGATGCGGTCCCAAGCGCTGGCGATTCCGCGCAGCGGCACCTCGCAAGCGACGTTGCCGCTGCGGTCGAGAGCGATGCGCGAGCGCACCTCGACCCCGATCGAGTCGTCGGCGCAGATACCGATCCGCCGCATGACCGCGAAAAGCTCTTCATGGATGCCGAGGCCGGCTCCCCGACCTGCCAGATCGCCACGGGCGCGTTCGAATACGGTGACCTCCCACCCGATGGTGCGCAGCAGGTTCGCCACAAACAACCCGCTCACCGATCCGCCAATCACCAGGGCACGCGGCCGATCCAACTTGCTCCTCCATCGTGTTGGCACGCCTAAGTCTCGGTTACGAATTTCACCGCAATCAATCCGGTTTGATGCCCGACTCGTCAATGAGCTTCGCCCACTTTGGTATCTCGGTTTTGATGATCGTGGCGAACTCGTCGGGCGAGTTGCCGATGGTCGCTAAGCCAAGCTCGGCAAATCTGGCGCTCACCTCGGCCAACGCGAGCACCTTGACGGTTTCGAGATGGAGTTTGCGGACGATCGCCGCAGGGGTTCCGGCCGGGGCGAACAAGCCGTTCCACGACGTAACCTCGAAGCTCGGAAAGCCCGATTCGGCAATGGTCGGTAGCTCGGCGACCGTCGACGAGCGCCTCGGCGAGGTCACCGCGAGCGCGCGCAACTTCCCTTCTCGCACCGCGGGCAAGACCACCGACGGGGGACCGAACATCATCGTGACGCGCCCGGCAAGTAGGTCCGGCATCGCCGAGACGGCGCCTTTGTAGGGAATATGCCGAATGTCGAGGCTTGCCGTGGACTTGAACAACTCTGCGGCTAGGTGAGGGGCACTGCCGCTGCCGCCGGAAGCGAACGTCAGCCCGCCAGGCTGCGTTTTGGCCAGGGCGACCAACTCCTGGACGCTCTTCGCCGGCACCACGTTGTGCACGACCAAGATGGTCGACCACGCAGTGACCTGCGTGACCGGCACGAAATCTTTCACCGGGTCATACGCCAGCTTATACAGGCTCGGATTAACGACGATCTGCGCGTTTCCGGCGAGTGCCAGCGTATAGCCGTCGGGCGCCGCCTTCGCCACGCGCTCTGTCGCGATATTGCCGCCGGCGCCGGCAACGTTGTCGACCACGACCGGCGTTCCCAGCGACCCGGAAAGTTTTTGGCCGATCTGGCGCGCGACGATGTCCAGCCCACTGCCGGGCGGGAAACCGACGACGATGCGGATCGGTTTTTCGGGGTAAGCCGTTTGCTCGGTCGCATCGGCCACGGTCACTATTGCTGACACGGCAAGCATCACACCAAGCATCTGCTTCATTGGCCCCTCCTCGCGTCGAGACAGCGATTCAACGACTTCAATGGCGACGATTGTGCAAGGAACGCCCGCGCATGTCTTGAGCCAGCGGTACCGTTTATCAGCGTGACATTGGGGCAAACAGTCGCGACACGCCGCTAAAGTGACCGCGGTCTGGGTCAGATGTCACGCACCTTGCGGGCGGAGGCGTGCCGCTTGTGAATCCCTGTCAGGTTCTATCGCTTGCTCGCGGTTGGCTCTCTCGGCTGTTCTCTGCAATCGCCGAGCGTCTCCTTAGGGCCGATTGCGCCGTCGAACGACTGCCTTCGGCGACTTGGCTGTACAGGTGCTCTTGGCCCGTTCAGCGACAGTCAGCCGAAGGGCTCAAGTCGACCCGTTGCTGCCTGTCGTGCTTCAGAGAAGCGGCCGTTGGCGATGCGGTCTTAGGCCGCTAGTTGGCAACAGCCGACGTAGGCTTGCCGCCGGACTGTCTGACCGGATTCTATGGTGGTCCTGCCGAGGCTAATGACGGCTCTGGGCCACGTCGTTCGCACGTGCTCTCGACCGGGACAAAAAACGCGCGACGCGGCGGGCTAACGGAGGCGATGCACATCGCGTTGGGATTGCATACGGCTGCAGCCCTTGGCGAGTGGCAGCGATTCTCCGTCGCCGGTGCCGGCAAGGGGGGCGCGTGCGGTTTGTATGGGGACTTCCCTTTTCGATCTTGGCCCCGACCGTGATCGCGTTGGCGCCATGCTAAGAAGACGACGTCCGCAAAGGACACACGTATTTGTGGCAGAGACTCTCGCGCGTTATGCCCTGAAGCGCGTTCGTTGATATTCTGTTGTCGCTAATGAAGCTTTCTGGCAGCGGAGCGAGATTGGGACTGTTTTGATGCGCGGATTTCTCCAGGCGCCCCTTCTGCTTTTTGCTCTTTCCTTTTGCAGCCTCGCGCAGGGCGCAGGAGACGACGAAGAGAAGGTTCTGCGAGAGACCCTTGTGCTGCTTCAAGAAGTCAAGGCGTTCGGCCGAACGCTCGGAATCGAGCCGACCGACGCCCTGAGCCACAGCAGCCGAGAAAAGCCTGCCCGTTCGATGTTGTGGCTCTGGCTCCAGAGACTTGGCACGATCGCGCTTCGCACTCCCCTGGATCTCAGGCTCGAGATACATTTTTCAGCCACTAAGGAAGAGTTGCCACTGGAGCAGCTTTATCTTGTCGGCAGTTACAGCGTCTATCGCCGGCAGGGGAATCAGTTCGGCGACCCGCGTTCTGTCGCCACAATCGATTTCGCGCGCGATTCGATGTTGATCAAAGTCAAGACAGTACTGCACGAGGACCTGCACGACGACAAGAACTTTGATCTTCCATGGGAGGACGAGGAGTCGATCATCACGCCTCTTGGTGCGCTGGCAGCCCTGGAATTCTTCAAGCACAAGGCCGATCAGGCAAATGCCAAGAGCGCATTAGAGGGGATCGAAATGGAGAGAACCCTTTCGAGAGAGCTCGTTGGAATCGCGCGGATGGCAGACCAGCTCTTTAGGATTGAAGCGCTATCCGAGTCGAGGGAAAAAGTATTTGCGCTTGTTCGATCTTCGCCTAGTTATGCGCGCTGGTTTAAGTTCCATCTCGAGCACCAAGACGCGGATCGCGCGCTAGAAGCCAAGATCAGCCACGATCTCGCATACTACAAATACTACGACCGCATCGTCTCGCTCTATGAAAATCGAGGAGAGCTCAGAACACTCATCCGGGATCTTAAGAAGGTCCGTCAGGGTATGACTGGGGAGACTCTAGAAAAATTCCTCGCAGAACTGGAGCGACAGTAGCAAATTCGACCACTCCACCGCTTGTTTGGTTGAGTGGTTGAGTCTCGCGGACTCGCATTACATTCAACGGTCGCTCTCGACCGAGGCTGTGTGAAAACGCGAACGCGTTTTTCGAAAGTGGGAAAAACGCATTCGAGTGAGATCTCTTGCATTCAAACTGAATGCGTAGAAAGAAGAAGCCGGCGCGTCAGTGGGAAAAGAATTGGTCTGTTCATCGTTTTTCGGAGTTTTCACACAGCCTCGACCCGTTGCTGCCTCTCGCTCTCTGGTAGAGCGGACATTCGGGGACTTCGCTGTTCGGCCATGAACAGCCGTTCATCCGCCGCTCGTAACGCCACATTCGGAACGACTGGTTCCAAGGTACAGCAGACGTAACACAACGTCGTGCGCGCCGCGCCGAAATCTCTGAAGCCGACGTTCGAGCATCGGCGATGCCGGCCGACGCGAAAAAACTGTCGACCGGCCGCTGCTCAAAGGATTGAAGTAGCGCGATCGACCCATCAGCGGCATCGGCGGCCTCGAACTCGTCGCCCCGAAGCGGCCGGTCGGATCCGTACCTGGGCCCCCGAAGGAGGCCCCGCAGCAGTGGGCACACACAGGTAGGCGGCACAAAGGGCGATTGAGGCGCCAAGTCCAAGGACTTCAGGCCGCCGCGAGCCGGTCCGGGGCCCAGTCCTGAGCCTTGCCGGGGGCGTTTGAAGGTCCTATGCTCGGATTGGGTTGTCATGTGATGGTAAGGTTAATAGCGAACTAGACGAATTGCCCATGACAATTTGGAGTCCTCTTCCAGGGGAGCGAGAGTTCGTCGTGCGGTTCCGCACGCCACTGTCCAAGCTACGTCAGTGGATGTTGCGCCAAGTTCAAGCATTCCGGAGGGCCGAGTTCGGCGCTCCATTTCACGGGGGTACGCCTAGATGAAGAAGACGGCAGGAAAAGCAGTGAAAAATGCTTTGCGCGGCATGTCCGCGTTGGCATTGTCCTTGACGGTTATGTTGGGGACGTCCGTGGACGTGAGAGCCGATGAGGCAGATGCCAAGAAGATGCTCAAGGCCATGTCCGATTATCTGGCGGCGCAGAAGGCGATCTCGTTCAAATACGACGCCACCCTCGAGGTCGTCACCAAAGATGAACAAAAACTCGCACTGGTGAGTTCAGGGGCCGTGACACTTAACCGGCCTGATAAGATCCGTGCCGTGCGTGCCGGCGGGTTTGCCGATGTCGAGACTTCTTTTGACGGGAAAACACTGACCTTGCTGGGCAAGAACCTGAACATCTACGCACAACAGGATATACCGGGCACGATTGATCACCTGATCGATGTGTTGCGGACGACATATCACCGGCACCTCCCTGCCGCGAACCTGCTGTTGTCGAATTCCTACGACGCGCTGATGCGTGATGTCGTCGACGTAAAGGACCTTGGCAGTGGCGTCATCGGCGGCGTTGAGTGCGATTACCTGGCTCTTCGAAAAAAGGAAGTTGATTGGCAGATCTGGATCGCACAAGGGAAACGTCCCTATCCTTGTCGGTATAGCATCGCCACGAAGGACCTTGCCGGCCAACCTCAATACATCATTCAGATCAGGGATTGGAAAACTGGAAATGAGGTTGCAGCCACTGATTTCAGCTTCAAGAACAGAACCAAGGCGAAAAAGGTCGAGCTAGGGAAGCTTGAGGGCACAGGTGACTTGCCCGCGCATTTTAAGATTGGAGAATCCAAATGATCATGTTGAAACGACTCGCTTTCTTCGTAATTGTCGGAATCATCGTCGTTGGCGGATCCGAGATCGGCGAGCGGTTGGCGATCCCCGGGGTTCACAGTGTGATCCCGACGGCCGAAGCCGTGGTCGGGCGCCCACTCACGCCAGTGAGCGTAGCTGGCGTGGCGCGACGTGAGGATAGGCGTGACTAACGGTTAGTCTGAGGATAGGAGATCCAACGCCCCTTCCGCAAGTATTGCGGGTATTCTGGATCGTTACAGGACGGCGTCAGCAGTCGTCACGCGGGAACTGCGTGCTGATGAAGCCTGAAAACCGCCCCCGAATCACCCGCCAAGTCGTGTCGTGGGTCACCGAGGGATAGTAAATCCAATGCCCCCGGACGTGTGGTCGGGAGCAGCGGAGCCGTCTTGCCTCGCTCGCACCGACGGGAAGTTGGGGTGAGCAGGAGTCCCCGCGGGGCGCGGGCAGCCGCAGTGGCGGGTGTTGCGCGGCTTACGTCCCAGGACGTGGTGTACGAAGGCTGGCCGGGATCGGCGCGTAGCGGAGCCGTAGGCGAAGCGAAGCGCTGATCCCGGCGGGGGCCCCGAAGGGGGCCATCGTGTTCTCGATTAAGGTTGGGTTGCGACACCTTCAACCTTGATGAGGAGAAACACGATGACCAAGCCAACTATGGCACTGGCCGAGCTCGCTGAAAAGGGGCCCGACGCCGACCTGCTGCGCGAGATGATCCAGTACGTCGCCCAGCGCATGATGGAGATGGACGTCGAGGGGCGTTGCGCTGCCGCCTTCGGCGAGCGAAGCCCCGAGCGGGCCAACAGCCGCAACGGCTACCGTGAGCGGCTCTGGGAGACCCGCGCCGGCTCGGTCGACTTGAAGATCCCGAAGCTGCGACGGGGAGCTACTTCCCCGGGTTCCTCGAGCCGCGCAGGACCGCCGAGAAGGCGCTTGCCGCGGTGATCCAGGAGGCCTACGTCCAGGGCGTCTCCACCCGCTCGGTCGACGAGCTGGTGAAGGCGATGGGGATGAGCGGGATCTCCAAGAGCCAGGTGTCGCGGCTGTGCGCCGAGATCGACGAGCGGGTGGGTGCGTTCCTGAACCGCCCGATCGAAGGCGACTGGCCCTACCTGTGGATCGATGCGACCTACGTGAAGGTGCGGGAGGCCGGGAGGATCGTCTCGGTGGCCGTAATAATCGCCGTCGCCGTCAATACCGACGGGCAGCGTGAGGTGCTGGGCATGAGCGTCGGGGCCTCGGAGGCCGAGCCGTTCTGGACGAGCTTCCTGCGCTCGCTGACGCGCCGGGGCTTGCGCGGGGTGAAGCTGGTCATCGCCGACGCTCACGAGGGTCTGAAGGCCGCCGTCGCCAAGGTCCTGAAGGCCACTGCTCAGCGTTGCCGGGTGCACTTCATGCGAAACGCCCTGGCCCACGTCCCCAAGGGCCAGCGCCAGATGGTCGCCGCGCTCATCCGCACCGTCTTCGCCCAAGACACCGAGGCCGAAGCGCGTCGACAGTGGCGTGCGGTCGCCGATCAGCTGCGCGAGCGCTTCCCGAAGATCGGCGCGTTGATGGACAAATCCGAGGCCGACGTCCTGGCGCACTTGAGCTTCCCCAAGGCGCATCGGCTGCAGATTCACAGTACGAACCCGCTCGAGCGGCTGAACGCCGAGGTCAAGCGCAGGACCGACGTCGTGGGCATCTTCCCGAACGAAGCGGCGATCGTGCGTCTGGTCGGGGCGCTGTTGCTCGAGCAGAACGACGAGTGGCAGTTGCAGCGTCGTTACCTGCAGCTTGAAGGCTTGCAGGCGCTCGGCGACAATCAACCTGCGAGGCTCTCCGCAGTAATGAGCTGAGCACAGATCCCGACCTTACGAGAACCACGACTCGTACACCACGTCAGGGGACACGACCTGTTGCGCGAGCGTCAAGGAGTTAGGGGCGCGCGCCGGCGGCGGCAGGCATGCGCCTGCCCGGCGTCGCACGCGGATGGTGGTGGTCGGTGGGGGTTACCAAGCTAGGCGTTGATCGAACGCGTGCTCGGGTGCCGGCGAGCATTGGCTGCCGGGATCCGGTCGTGGAGCTGGGGCAAGTTGACAGTAACTGGCTGCGGCGGGGGATCGCTAAGCGCCGCTCGCCTCTCGGCAATGGCTGCTTCCTGGCAAGTTGAGATGTGAGCACGAACGTCCGGAACTGGCCGAGACTGTGTAAAAACAAGAGCACGCTTTTCGAACGTGGGAAGAATCGCCTCGAACAGGCGCTCCTCCATGCGCGAGTGAATCTGCAACGAGGGAAAACTAGTGCTTCGGTGGGGAAAAAAATCTGAGCCCATCGTTTTCCCGAGTTTTTACACAGGTGCGCCGGGAGACCGGCAAGGAGTAAGGGGTGCGAGTCCCCCGCGATGAAGGAATAGCGAACCACATCGGCCCCGAGCCGTGCGCAGGCATCCGTGAGGGTGTCGGCGAAGCGTCGGCAGGGATACGTGCAGGCCAGCCATTGAGCCGCGATAGAAAACTGGTTCTGGGTGCCGACGCTGTCTGTGTAGCGGAAGGCAAGACGTCTGAGTGCGCCAGCGCAAGCACTCGGGCGACCCGGCGTGGTCGGAGAACCTGGCATGCACGCACGCTCCTTGTACGGGAACCGGGAGATCTCGAGTCTGACCAGCCGCTGTACCGGGCTGGCCCGCATCGGGAAGGCGAAGAGCCGTAGCCGATGATGAACGGACCCGAGAAGTCAGACTCCGCCATACGAGCGATGAAGCCTGCGAACAAGGCTGGGCGACCGGCTGCGGAGTGGGTGGAGCAAAGGGCGGGGACCAAGGGGAACACGGGCCAACCACGCACGCGCTGGGCGCAGAACCGGAGTGGCGTGTCACCGGGGCTGGAACGTGTACGGCAAGCAGCAAGGCAGCGGAAGAAGGAGAGGTTCACCGCGCTTCTACACCACGTCACGGTCGAGCTCCTGCGGGAGGCGTTCTATGCGCTCAAGCGCAAGGCCGCACCTGGAGTAGATGGCCTGAGGTGGCAGGACTACGAGGCAGGACTGGAGGACAACCTCCGGGACTTGCACGCACGGGTCCACCGTGGAGCGTACCGGGCACTGCCTGTCCGACGACGGTACATACCGAAGCCGGGCGGGAAACAGCGCCCGCTGGGGATCGCCGCCCTGGAAGACAAGATCGTCCAACGCGCGGTGGTCGAGGTGCTGAACGCGATTTACGAGAAGGACTTCCTCGGGTTCTCGTACGGCTTTCGGCCCGGGCGCAGTCAGCACGATGCGCTGGATGCCCTGGCGGTAGGGATATGCAACACCCCGGTGAACTGGATTCTCGAGGTCGACATCCGGAGCTTCTTCGATTCGGTCAGTCAGGAATGGCTGGTTCGTTTCCTGGAGCATCGGATCGGCGACGAACGCATCGTCCGCCTCGTGCGTAAGTGGCTCAAGGCGGGTGTTCTGGAGGACGGGGAATGGAGCGTTAGTGATGAAGGTACGCCTCAAGGGGCAGTCGCATCACCACTGCTCGCCAACGTTTACCTGCACTACGTCTTCGATCTCTGGGCCGAGCGCTGGCGACGGCGGGAAGCCCGTGGCAACGTGATCATCCTGCGCTACGCGGATGACATCGTTGTGGGCTTTGAGCATGAAGTCGACGCACGGCACTTCTGGGAGGCGATGCGCTCAAGGTTTGAGCAGTTCTCGCTTGCGCTGCACCCGGACAAGACCCGGCTGCTGGAGTTTGGCCGCTACGCAGCGGTGAATCGTACGCAGCGGGGTCTCGGCAAACCGGACACCTTCACCTTCTTGGGTTTCGTATTCATCTGTGGGAAATCCCGCCGCGGTGCCTTCCAGCTTCAGCGGAAGACCCGCCGGGACCGCATGCGAGCGAAGCTTGGGGAGATCAAGGAAGAGCTACGACGGCGCATGCATGAACCCATCCCCGAACAGGGGAGATGGCTCAAGCAGGTGGTCACAGGCTTCTTCGCGTACCACGCGGTGCCCACGAACTCTCGGGCTCTGAGTACGTTCCGTCACTACGTCACCGACCACTGGCGTCGAACGCTCCGGCGACGCAGCCAGAAGGACGGTATGACTTGGGAACGGCTCACGCAGCTTGCCGACGCCTGGCTCCCGAAACCCAGAATCCTTCATCCGTGGCCCGAGCAACGCTTTGCCGTCAATCACCCAAGGTGGGAGCCGAATGCTCGAATCGGGCACGTTCGGTTCTGTGCGGGGGGTGCCCGGTAACGGACATCCCTACCGCGATCCTCGGCCGACAGCGGTTCCGCCGAAAGCGGCTTTTCGAAGAATCAGGCTCTTGCCGCGAAGGGCAGCTTACGGGCTTAGTTGCGAACTCACGCAACCGGCCAATAGCCGGCGTTCCCGCGTGCGATCCGCCAGACGTTCGGGTTTGGGGCTCACTCCTTGGCACGCGGCAATCAGGCGCTTCGACCGAACCGGGCAATCTCGTCCTCGCTATACCGGTAGGCGCGGAACACCTGGTTGCTCTCGGAGCCTTCGCGGCCGCCAAAGAGCGGCTTGCCAAAGAACGGATTGACGTACTCCCACACAATTTCCCCTTCTTTGGTGACCTCAAAGAAACGGCCGAAGGACGCCTCCGTGATCAGCGTATTTCCGTTCGGCAGCCGCTGCGCATAGCCCATACGGGGCGAGAAGAAATTCCAGGCTGGGCTGTCCTGGTATTTCCACACGATCTCATTGGTAGCCGGATTCACCTCGATCGCCCTTGAGTACGGCATCGAGTCATCGAGACGATGCGTTCCGTTGTCAAATATGAGGATGTTGCCGTTCGCCAAGAGGTTCGGCCCATGCTGGCCGGAAACCGTGGGCGGACCGAGCTTCCAGGTGATCTTCCCGGTCTCACGCGAGATGCGAACGACGGTGGAGGTCGGACGGAAACTCGCGAGGATGTCGCCGTCGGGCAACTCCTTGACGCCATTGCCCTGGTGCCACATCGTTCGCGGCGCCTGGATCTCGGCGATGCCGTCTGCAACGGGGTCGAGATACTGCCAGGTATGCCACTCCCACACGGTCTTGCCTGCAGGCGTTACTTCGGCGAAGTAGGACGAGTACATCTTGCCGGCTTCGGCTTCCGGGCGGGATAGATACTGGCCCGATCGCATCTCGGCTTCCTCCATCCCTCCTTTGACGCGCCGCGCGATGTCGTCGGGCACCTGGCCCATGCAATCCAGCAGCACGTTTCCATTGCGGAGCAGAATGCCGTCGTGGTGATGGTCGGAATGGCGCACTTCCCAGAGCACCTTGCCGTTCCAGTCCGCTTCCAGAGCCACGCCGCCTTTAAACGGAAAGCGGCTGAGCCAGTTGTCCTCGGGAGAGCGTCCGTTGTAGTACAGCGTCCCTCGTTCGGTCAGGTAGCCGGACAGACCCGGCGAGTAGGGCAAAGTCCACGTGTGGACGATCTTGCCTTGCACGTCGATGAGATACGCGGTCCTGCTTTCCACGAAGAGGGGGGCAAACAGGGTGTATCCCGGAAAGACACGAGCTGGGTCGCACGCCCTCAAGCCGACGCCTCGGCGTTTGAGGGTGTTCTGTTCGACAGTGGTCATGATTTGGTTGCCTTCAGATTCGTGCCCGCCTACTCCGCAGCGCGGGCGTAGCGCGCATTCGCTTTTTTCCAGTCGACGTTTCGCATGAACGCCTCAACGTGAAGGAACGCCGGGTTGGCGGCGATCCGCTCTTCGCGCTTGAGAGCTTCCACGACGAACCCCGGTGCCTGGCGCTCGGTGAGGATCTCGTTCAGTCGCTTTACCGCGCCGCCATAATTGTTAGCGTGATGGCTGGTGATCAGCCTCTCGGAAAGCCCGTCAAGGGTCGTCGGATCGACGCTCCGGGGCCGCTCTGAATAGTCTGCGCTCATACGCGGCTCCGCGGCGCCGGCGCCGCATCCGTTGAGCGAGCCCGCGATGCGGCCTGGCATGGGGGCTCCACACGCGTTGGCACGCCGCGCTCAAAAGCGATCAACGATGCTACGGGGGTACTCGAAGCGATTCCGGTGCCCATACACACTCCCTCCATTCTCGGAGTAGGAGCAGTGCTTGGGACGGAGACGCCCTTTCAGACCGGGTGCCTGCGGATGACCCGGCTGAGCTGCCGCGAGGCGGCCCGCTCACGGAAAAAATTCTCCGCGCGCGATCTCGCTTTGTCAACCTATGCCCCAAACCAGTCCGATTAATGTCAAGGGCCAACGCAGTCGAGAGCGCTGCCACACCAATGGCCGAACCTCCTGAATGTCAGCTCAGGGTCGTCGCCGTACCTCCAATCGGTCTCTGAACGACCGCTCGTTCCGTTTTCGCCGACGTAGCCGGTGAGCAGTCGCGAATGACCGTTCTCACTGAATTCTGATTTTCGCGACGAGCGCAACGAACGGCCGGTGACAAGGTACACCGGTCAGTCGATCAGAAAAGCGCCGGCGTCGCCTATGGGTCGATAGCACCGTTGACAGTCCGCTTTACGGCACGCCTTTCAACTTCCGGTTGTGGCCGGTCTGCGCCGTTCGCGACGAGCCCTCGCTCGGCTATTTCCAGCGCGATTGTTCGCGACCGCCTCGCGCACGAGCTACCGCGCCGCCGGCCAGATCCTGCTCGACGGGAAGGCGGCGCTACGGCACGCAGAGTTCGGCCAGTGGCTGAAACAGGAGAGAGCAACGCACCGCGCAGCAAGCGATGCGGCTCGCGGCGGAGCCGAAGGCGCACGTCGAGCACAAGCGCAAGGACAGGGGACGCTGCCCGGAAGCATGTCGAGGACCAATGCATTCGAATCGGACGCAGTCGTTCGTTCGAGAGAGGGATCCCCGACGTGGTCTTCAGCTTCGAGCGCGAGGCGGGCAGGTTGAGCATTGGCCGTTGGCCAAGGTCGAGTTCTTCCCACGCGAGGCCCTCGATCACGGTCGGCCGCATGCCGGTCAGGGCGCACAGCCGATAGATGCTCGGCCAAGGGCTCAGCGGCCGCGCTTCCTCGAGCCGGTCGATCGCATCGAGAGTGGCGACGAACTCGCGGAAGTCGAGCGGCTCGCCTTCCTTGGGCCGCACGAGGGGCGCGGCATCGGTCGCGGCGCCCTCAAGCCCCAACTTCGTCGCCGGATTCTCATTGAGCCAGCCTTGTTCGTGGGCGTACGCCATCAGCGCTCGCAGCGACCGCACAAGCCCCCCGGCGGTTGTCCGGTGGCCTAGGCCGGCGGTCTTGGTGTAGAGAGCGCGAATATCGCCGCGCTTGATGGTTCCGATGACCCGGCGCTCGAATGGCGACGTAGTTCGAGTTGAGCAACCACCGATACGTCCGGGCGGTCGGGTTGGCGGATCTCGCCGGACTTCACCCGGTCCTCGTTGTTCGCGAGGTACTTGTCCCGGAGCATCGCGAAAGTCATGGCGGCCGCGCCGCGCTCCACACGCTCATAGACGAGCCGCGTTTGGAAGTCGCCACCCTCGCGCGCTTCGTCGCGCAGCCGCTGTGCTTGGGTCCGCGCCGCGTCGATCGTGACGGCGGGGCACGTCCCCAAGCGCGATCGCACCTAGCGTCCGCCACGGACCCTCGCCCGGAACATCCACGTCCGCGACGACGGGGTTACCAAACGGCATCAAGGACAGGGTCTACGGCTGGGGGTCGCTCCTCGCGGAGCACTGAGGGGGCGCAAGGTGCGCCGTCATCCCGGCGCACGCCGGGATCCAGCCGGCGCTCCTGGGCCCCGGCTTTCGCCGGGCGACGAGGGCGGGCTCAGCTCGAGATCTTCCACTGCCCGGTCGGCGCTCGGCAGAGCGTGTATTCGCTGCGCCCCTTGAAGCCCCCGGCGGCGTTCGTGTACTCGGTGCGACGGCACGTCGTGCCGCGCTGAGTGAAGGTCGTGAGCGGCGTGATCGTGCCCGAGGCGCCGGTCTTGGGGTTCGTCCAGCCGCTCGTATGGCCGTTCTCGTTCGTCGACAGCGCCTCGTTCGAGTGCTTGACGAGGAGCGCGATGTCTTCCTTGGTCATCTTTTCGATCGGGCTGTCGGTGAGGAAGCTCATGTTGCCTTGTGCGTACGCGGCCCCGTACGCAAGGAAGAGGATCGAAAGGGCGGCGCTGCAGGAACGGTTCATGGTCGTGGCCTCCGCGATTCGGGTTTACCGCGGAGGATAGCAGCACCGCGCGGCGTTGCGGTCGAGGTCTGCGCGAGACCCTGTGTGTAGAATCGATCATCGTCCGTGTGCACCGAGTCCGTATCTTCGAAAAGGACTCTTCGCGAATGCCAGGAGCAGGCCTCGACGATCACCGCGTCCTCATCGCCGGCGCCGGTCCGGTCGGTCTGGCCGCCGCGCTGAAACTCGTCCATGCCGGCGTGCCCGTGACGGTCCTCGAGCGCAATGGCGACCTCGCCGAGGACCTGCGCGCCTCGACCTGGCATCCGCCGACGCTCGACATGCTCGACGCCGTCGACCCGACCCTTGCGCCGGCGCTGTCAATAATCCGCTGGGCGGGATGGGCATGAACGGCGGCGTGCACGACAGCCTCAATCTCGCCGGCAAGCTCGTCGCGGTGCTGCACGGGGAGGCGAGCGATGCGATCCTCGACGCCTACGAGCGCCAGCGACGGCCAATCGCGATCGAGTACATCAACGCGAGCACCGCCCGCAACAAGAAAATGATGGAGGAGCGCGACCCCGCCGCCCGCGGGCGCAGCCGGGACGAGTTGCGCCGCACGGCCGACGACGCTACGGCCGCGCGCGCCTTTCTGCGCAAGACCTCGATGCTCGATGCGCTGCGGGCGTCGGAGAAAATCCAGTAACGACGTTCCACACCGGGAGACATGCATGACCAGATTCGTAACGGCCCTGGCCGCGTCCGCGATTGCGCTGGGTATCGGAGCGCCCGCCGCTGCCCAGGTCGTGGGCATGGGCACCACCCAGGCCGGTGCGACCAACCAGCTCTCCACCATCATCGCCAAGGTGGTGTCGGAGAAGGGCGGCGTGCAGCTCCGCCCGCAACCGATGGCCGGGGTGGCGCAGTACGCGCCGCTCGTCAACGCCGGAGAGATCGAGTTCGGCGTGTCGAACATCGTGGAGGCGCGCTATCTCGTGCAGGGCAAGGAGATCGTCGAGCGGCCGAACCCGGAGCTGCGGCTCGCCGCCCGGATCGTCCCCTGGTACAACGGCCTCATCGTCAAGGTGGACAGCCCGATCCGCACCTTGAAAGATCTCCGCGGACAGCCGACGCCGTCCGGCTTCACCGGCAACCCGCTCGGGCGCGTCCTGATGGACGGCTATCTCGCCAACGCAGGGCTGAAGATCGCCGAGACGCGGCAGGTGCTGGTGCCGGCGTTCCCGCGCATGTTCGACATGTTCAAGCAGGGGCAGCTCGCCACCAGCATCGCGACGATCGGCTCGCCGGTGCTGAAGGAGTGGGAGGCGGCGGTGGGCCCGCTGCGGTTCCTGAATTTCGACGACTCGCCGCAGCCGCTGGCCGCGCTCCAGCAGTTCATCCCCGGCGCCTACGTCGCCGAGGTGAGGCCGGAGCCCGGCGTCGTCGGCATCCCCGCACCCACCAGGATGCTCGTGTACGACTACGTGATCTTCACCAATCCGAAAGTCCCGGACGAGGTAATCGGCAAAGTGCTCGCGGCGCTCCACGACCATCCCGCCGAGCTGAAGGCCGGCTCGCCGCTCTTCAAGGAGTTCGAGCCCCGGCTGATGGCCAAGGATCTCGGCATCGCCTACCATCCCGGCGCCATCAAGTACTTCCAGTCGAAGGGCATCTGGCCGGCGAAGTAGGCGGGCGCGAGTCCCACCCATGAGCTCGCAAGGGGCCGCTCGCGCGAGGTCGGCCGCCCGCGCGAGGTGGACCGCCCGCGCACGCTACATCGCAGGCGCGCTGATCGCAATCCTCGCCATCGTCTGGAGTGCTGACCTGCCGGTGCGTCTCGGCGTGCTCGTGTACGCCGAGCAGTTCATCGCCGTCATGATCGGGCTCGGGCTCTGCGGTCAGTTCCTCCGTTCGGCCGAGGGCGTGGCGCCTTCCCCGCTCGCCGTCGTATTCGCATTCGCGGGGCTCGCCGTCGGCGCGTGGATCGCGTGGCGCTATCCCGTCCTGCAGGGCGACATGCTCGGCAACCTGCGCGAGGCGACGGTCATCGGCGTCGTCGTGATCGCGCTGCTCGTCGAAGGCTGTCGGCGCGGCACCGGCTGGGCGATGCCGATCGTCTTCGGCACATTCTTCATCTACGCGCTCGCCGGTCATCACCTCTCGGGCTGGCTGCAGACCAAAGCGGTGAGCGTGCCGCGCCTGGTGTCCTACCTCGCCCTCGACACCTCGAGCCTGCTCGGCTCGACGATGATCATCGTCAGCACCACCGTGCTCGCGTTCATGATCTTCGGCCGCGTGCTGCAGGCGTGCGGCGGCGGCGACTTCTTCACCGACATCTCGAGCGCGCTCTTCGGCCGCTATCGCGGCGGCACCGGCAAGGTCGAGGTCGTCGCCTCGGCGCTCTTCGGCAGCATCTCCGGCAGCGCGATGGCGAACGTGATGTCGACCGGCATCATCACGATCCCCAACATGAAGCGCGCCGGCTACACGGCCGAGACGGCCGCTGCCGTGGAAGCCGTCTCGTCGACCGGCGGGCAGATCGTGCCGCCGGTGATGGGGGCGGCGGCGTTCCTGATGGCGGAGAACCTCGGCGTGCGCTATGCCGACGTGGCGATCGCGGCGATCGTGCCGGCGGTGCTGTATTTCTTCTCGGTGTTCATCCAGGTCGATTACGAGGCGGCGCGGCGCGGGATCGGCGGCATCCCGGCGGACCGGCTGCCGCGCGCGGGCCGGGTCCTGCGCGACGGATGGTTCTTCCTGGTGCCGTTCGTGGTCGTGTTCTACCTCATGTTCAGCCTGAACATGCAGGCGGAGGAGGCGGTGCTCTACGCGATCGCGGCGACGATCCCGTTCGGCGCGCTCATCGGCTACGGCGGAAGCAAGCTCACCGCCAGAGGGTTCTTCGACGCGGTGTTCGCATCCGGGCGGGACGCGTTCGACCTGCTGGTCATCTGCGCTGTCGCGGCGATGACGATCGGGCTGCTGAACATCACCGGGCTCGCGCTCAGCATGGGTCTCGCACTGGTCAAGATCGGCGAGGGAAACCTCTTCCTGCTCCTGATCGCGGTCGCCTTCGTGTGCTTCATCCTCGGTACCGGGCTGCCGACGACCGGCGTCTACCTGCTGGTCGCGATCCTCGCCGCGCCGTCCCTGATCCAGGTCGGCGTGCCGCCGATGGCCGCGCACATGTTCGTCCTTTTCCACGGCTGCCTGTCGATGATCAGCCCGCCGATCGCGCTTGCGGCCTACGCGGCCGCGCACATCGCGGGCGCGGACCACATGCGCGTCGGCTGGATCGCGTGCCGGCTCGGATGGCCGCTGTTCGTGCTGCCGTTCCTGTTCGCCTGGTCGCCCGAGCTGCTCCTCATCGGCAAGCCGCTCGACATCGCCGGCTCGATCGTGATGGCGTTCGCGGGAACCTGGCTGATGTGCAGCGCCATCGATGGCCGGCTCGTGGAACGGCTCGGACCCGCCAAGCGCATGCTCGCCGGCGCCGCGGCGGCCATGATGCTCGTCCCGGCGGGCGGTTTGTCCGGCGCGCTCTATGCGCATGCGGCGGGCCTCGCGCTCGCCGCGGCGCTCGTCGCCCGCGAGCTGCAGCTCAGGCGGGTCGCGGCGCGCGGCAATCCGCCGGTGGAGGCTTCATGACGACACCGCGCGCCCCGCGAACGACCGTCGCTATCTCGCCGTTAGCTCCCGACGGACGATCGCGGCGCCGTCGGCGAGCGCCTTGAGCTTCCCGAACGCGGCCTGCCGCGAGAGATATTTCATCCCGCAGTCCGGCGCGAGAACGAGGCGGTTCGCCGGGATGTGCTCCAGGCCGCGTCGGATGCGGCCCGCGACCTCGTCCGGGGTCTCGACGACGGGACTGCCGAGATCCACGACGCCGAGGATGATGTCCTTGCCCGACAGGTCCTCGAGCACGGCGAGGTCGAGGTTCGGCTGCGCGGCCTCGATCGAAATCTGCTGCGCGATCGTGCCGGCGAGCTGCGGCAGGAAGGAATAGCCGCCGGGTTTCTTGTCCCGCACGAGGTGCGCGTAGCCGAAGCAAAGGTGCACGGCAGTCGTCCCTGCGACGCCCTCGAGCGCGCGGTTGATGGCGCGCACGCCGTAACGCCCCGCTTCACCCGGAAACGCCTGCAGCCACGGCTCGTCGAGCTGGATCACGTCGGCGCCCGCCGCGTGGAGGTCCTTGGCCTCTTCGTTTACAGCCGCCGCGTAGTCCATCGCCAGCTCTTCGTCATCCGTGTAGAACTCGTTCTTCGCCTGGCGCGACAGCGTGAACGGGCCGGGCAGGGTGATCTTGATCGGGCGATCGGTATTGCGGCGCAGGAACTGGACGTCCCGGACCTCGACCGGATGCCGCCGGCGGATCTTCGCGACGATGCGCGGGACGACGGTGGGATGCCCGGTGCGACCGATCACCTGGCCCGGGTTGTCGATGTCGATCCCGTCGAGCGCGGTCGCCAGCCGGTTCGAATAGCTCTCGCGCCGAATCTCGCCGTCGCTGATGATGTCGACACCGGCGCGCTCCATGTCGCGGATCGCGACCAGCGTCGCGTCGTCCTGCGCCTGCTCGAGGAACGGCTCCGGCACGCGCCAGATGTCGCGCACCCGCACCCGCGGGACGGACTGCGACTTGAGCGCCTCGCGGTCGACGAGCCAGTCGGGCTGCGGATAGCTTCCCACGACGGTCGTGCGCAGCAGCATCTCGCTCATGTGTCGATCTCCTCCTGGTAGCGCGCGGACGGAAAGAGCGTACAGCAGTTCGAACGGTGTCGAGCACGGTCGAACACGGTGTTGAACATCTGGACGCGCCCGCCCCGGGCTGTCAACATCGTAGCGGTTTGGAGGAAACAACGATGACAGGTCGGCGTTGCCTCGGTGCGGTGCTCGCTGCGCTGTCGCTCCTGACGGGCGGTACCCGCGACGGCGCAGCGCAGGCCTATCCGCAACGCCCGGTAAGAGTCGTCGTGCCTGCGCCCGCGGGCGGTCCGACCGATGTGCCCGCCCGTATCGTCGCCGAAGCCCTGAGCAACCTGACGGGACAGCGGTTCATGGTCGAGAACCGCATGGGCGCCGGCGGCCTCATAGGCGCCGAATCCGTCGCGCGCGCGGAACCCGACGGCTACACGCTGCTCTATGCGAACACGAGCGTGCTCGCGGTGATCCCCGCACTCCAGCCAAAGATGCCGTATGACACGGCCACCGCGTTCACTGCGATCGGGTTCGTTTCCAATTCGCCGCAGCTCTTGATCGCCAGCCCGCAGCTGCCGGCGAGATCGGTGCAGGAGCTGGTAGCGTATGCGAAAGCCAACCCTGGCCGGCTGAACTTCGCCTCCGGCGGCATCGGGTCGCTGCCGCATCTCACCTACGAGCTGTTCAGGATGGAGGCGGGGATCGACGCGGTGCACGTGCCTTACGCGGGCGGCGCGCCCGCGACGACGGCGCTGATGGCGGGCCAGGCCGACGTGCTGTTCGATCTCGTGCGCACGCGCGTACGGAGCGGTGAAGTGCGGGCGCTCGCGTTGACGAGCGAGGCGAGAGACGCGGAGCTCCCGGACGTGCCGACGATGGCCGAGAGCGGGTATCCGGCGGTGACCTCGACCTCGTTCACCGGCGTCGTCGCGCCGGCGGGCACGCCGCGAGAGGTGGTCACCATCCTGAACGTGAGGCTGAACGATCTCCTCCAGTTGCCGGAGGTCCAGGCGAGGATGAGATCGCTCGGCCTGGTGCCGAAGGGCGGGACGCCGGAGGAGTTCGCGGCGTTCGCGGCCACCGAGCGCCAAAAGTGGGCGCGGATCGCAAAGGCCGCCGGCGCGTCGGCGAACTGACCGATGAACACGCTTCTCTTCGCGCCGACTTCGCTGCCGGACGCGACGCCGTTGGAGTTCATCGATGCGGCCGCCGCAGCAGGCTACGACGGCATCGGGCTCCGCCTCAACGCATCGCCGGGCCTGCCGTTCCACCCGGTCCTCGGCGATGCGGCGCGCGTGCGCGACGTGCGGCGGGCCGTTGCGAGCTCGGGGCTGCCGGTGGTCGACGTCTACAGCTTCTATCTTCGGCCCGCGACCGATCCGACGCAGTTCATGCCGGCGCTCGAGCTCGGTGCGGCGCTCGGCGCGAAGTACGCGCTGACGATGGGCGACGATCCGGATTGGGCGCGGTTGCGGGACAGCTTCGGCCGGTTCTGCGATGTGGCGGCGCGGTTCGGCCTGACATGCGCGGTGGAATTCGCGGTGATGCGTCCCCTTGCCAGCCTGCCGCAGGCGGCGCGGCTGGTGGCCGAGAGCGGCCGCGCGAACGCGGCGATCTGTCTCGATCCGGTGAACTTCGTGCGGTCCGGCGGCACCGCTGCCGAGATCCGAAGCCTCGATCCGGCGTTGTTTCCCTACGCGCAGATCTCCGACGGCATCCTCGGCCCCGGCGAGCCCCATCTCGCCCTGCTCGGTCGGATGGGGCCGAATCAGCGCCGCCTCCTCGGCGAAGGGACGATGCCGATGGCCGCGATCCTCGATGCGCTTCCCGCCGGCCTGCCGCTCAGCGTCGAGCTGCCGGCGCCGGAAGGGGCACCGCACTCCGCGCGCGAGTGGGCGAAGGTAACGCTCGAGAACACGCAGCGGTTTCTCGAGACGTATTACGGTGAGCGGAATCGCTAGCCCATCGCCGCTTCTCCCCCTGCTCCCACGAGGAGGGGTGTCGGCGAAGCTCACGGGGTGGTATGGGTTTGCATTCGCGGACAGCACGGCATGAATAGGCTCTTCCTCGCTCCGACCACGCTTCTCGACACACCGCCGATCGATTTCCTGGCGGCGGCGGCCGAAGCGGGATTCGACGGCGTCGGACTGCGCCTCTACCGCTCCCCGAACCTGCCGTTCCACCCCGTCGTGGGAAACACCGCGCTGATCCGCGAGATCAAGCGGGCGCTCGCGGACTCCGGGCTCGCGCTGCTGGACATCTTCACGTTCTACCTGCAGCCGGCAACGGACGTCCGCGACTGCACCGCGGCGCTCGAGCTGGGCGCCGAGCTGGGCCTGAAGTACGCGGTCATCCAGGGCGACGACGCTGACTGGTCGCGGCTGCGGGAGAACTGCGGCCGCTTCTGCGACGACGCCGCGCGAGTCGGGCTGGGCGTGGCGATCGAGTTCATGCCGGCGCGGCCGCTCGCGACGCTCCCGCTCGCGCTGCGGCTCGTGAACGATGTGGCGCGGCCCAATGTTTCGATCCTCGTCGATCCGATGCATCTGGTGCGCTCGGGCGGCAAGCCCGCCGACCTGAAGGGCCTCGCCCCGGCGTTATTCGAGTACGCGCAGTTCTCCGACGGCCTGCCGGCCACGGCCGAGCGCCGCATGCCGGGGGAAGGCTCGCTGCCGATCGGCGAGATGCTCGATGCGCTGCCCGCGGGGCTCCCGCTCAGCGTCGAGATTCCCGACACGCACCGCGCGCAAGCGTCGCCGCGCGAGTGGGCGAAAATGGCGCTGACAAAAACGCGGAGCTTCCTCGAACGACGATGAACACACGCCCGCTCGGCATTTCCGGCCCCCAGGTCTCGGTGGTCGGCATCGGCTGCAACAACTTCGGCGGCCGGATCGACGACGACACCGCGCGCAAGGTGATCCACAAGGCGCTCGACCTCGGGATCACGCTCTTCGATACGGCCGACGGCTATGGCAACCGCGGCGGCTCGGAGACCACCCTCGGCGCGATTCTCGGCGCGCGCCGCAAGGACATCGTTCTCGCGACCAAGTTCGGTGTGCCGATGGACGATGCGGGGCTGCTCAAAGGCGCGTCGCGCAGCTACATCCCGCGCGCGCTCGACGCGAGCCTGAAGCGCCTCAAGACCGACTGGATCGATCTCTACCAGATCCACTGGCCCGATCCGGGCACGCCGATCGAGGAGACGCTGCGGGCGCTCGACGACGTCGTTCGCCAGGGGAAGGTGCGCTACATCGGCTGCTCCAACTTCGCCGCCTGGCAGATGGTCGAGGCGCAGTGGACGTCGCGGCACCACGGGCTCAACGCGTTCGTCTCGTGCCAGAACGAATATAGCCTGCTCGTCCGCGAGCCCGAGCGCGAGCTCGTGCCGGCGATGCGAGGCTACGGCCTCGGGCTGCTGCCCTATTTCCCGCTGGCGAGCGGCTTGCTGAGCGGGAAGTACAAGCGCGGCGCGCCGGTGCCGAAAGGACTGCGCTTCGACACCATGCCGCAGCTCGCCGACCGTTTCCTCACCGACGCGAACTGGGCGATCGTCGAGCAGCTCGAGGCCTTCGCCCGGGCGCGCGGGCGTTCGACGCTCGAGCTCGCGTTCAGCTGGCTCGCCGCGCGGCCGACGGTCGCAAGCGTGATCGCCGGCGTGACGCAGCCCGAGCAGGTCGCGCAGAACGTCGCCGCTGCCGGCTGGAGCCTGACCGCCGACGAGCTGGCGGAGATCGACCGGATCACGGCGCACCCCTGATGGCGAGTCTTGCCGCCGCGTTCGGCTCCTCGCACAGCGTAATGCTCGCGGCCGGGCTGGAGGATTGGCTGACGCGTTTCCGCGAGAGCGATCCGCGCATGCCGTACTACGACGCCGTGGGCAATCCCTGCGCGTACGCCGAGGTGCTCGCGCGCGCGCCGGCCGACGCCTGCGGGCTGATCACCGCCGCCGCGATCACCGCCCGGTTCGAAGCGGTGCAGGCGGCGATGCAGCGCCTCGAGACCGAGATCGCCGCGGCGCGACTCGATGCGCTGGTGATCGTCGGCGACGACCAGCACGAGCTCTTCCAGGATCAGCACATGCCGTCGATCGGCGTCTACTACGGCGAGACGATCCGGAACGCGGCGCGGGAGCCGGTGGCGGCGGACGATTGGTACCGGCGCGCGCAGATGCGCCGCCTGGAGGAGGCGAGCGACGCGCACTATCCCTGCCACCGCCCGCTCGCGCTCCATCTCATCCGCGGACTGGTGGAGCGGGAGTTCGACGTTTCCGCAATCGCCGGTCTCGTCGACGGCCAGTACGAAGGGCATGCGTATTCCTTCGTGCACCGCTGGTATCTCAAGGACGCCGGCCTGCCGATCGTCCCGATCTTCCTCAACACGTACAACGCGCCGAACCAGCCGCATCCGCGGCGCTGCGTGCGGCTCGGGACCGCGCTCAAGGCGTTGATCGAGGGCTTCCCGGGCGATCTTCGCATCGGCCTCCTCGCTTCGGGCGGCCTCAGCCATTTCGTCGTCGAGGAGGCGATGGACCGCGCGATCATCGACGCGCTGCGCCGGAAAGACCTCGAGTTCCTCGCCCGCCTCGATCCGCGGCGGCTGCAGGCCGGCAGCTCGGAGATCCGCAACTGGATCGTCGTGGCGGCCGCCGCAACCGATCTCGAGCTCACCTGGGTGTCTTACACTCCGGGGTATCGGACCCCCGCACTGACCGGCACGGGTCTCGCCTTCGCTCGATGGAGTGGAAGTACGGGAGGAAATGTTCCATGACGAAGTGCGTGCCCGCCGTCCTCGCGATGCTCGCTGGACTCGCCGCGAGTCAGGCTGCGCTCGCTCAGCAGGACTGGCCGGCGAAACCGGTCCGCTTCATCGCGGGCTCGACGCCGGGTAGCGTCGGCGACGTCGTGCTGCGCATCATCGGCGAGCAGTTCCACAAGCAGACCGGCCAGCCGTGGATCATCGACTACCGGCCCGGCGCGGGCAGCAGCATCGCCGCCGTGGCCGCGTCCAAGGCGGCGCCCGACGGCTACAGCTACGGGCTCGTCAACACCGGCGTGCTGCGGATCACGCCTTACGTCTTCGTCAAGCCGCCGTACGACGCGCTGAAGGATTTCACCTTCGTCGCGCGCCTCGTGTCGCTCGACTCCGTGCTCTGGGTGCGCAAGGACTCGCCGTTCCGCTCGGTCAGGGAGCTCGTCGACTTCGCGAAAGCGAACCCGGGCAAGCTGAACTACGCCTCCACCGGCGCGGGCAGCGTGTCGCACCTCGGTGCGGTGCTGCTCGCGTCGAAGGCCGGTATCGACGTCGTGCACGTGCCCTACAAGTCCACGGCGGCCACGGCGGCCGCGCTGCTGAGCGGCGAGTCGGATTTCGCGTTCGAATCGCTCGGCACCGCGATCGGGCAGATCAAGGCCGGCGCCGCACGCGCGCTGGGCGTGCCGGGCCCGAGCCGGCTGCGGGCGCTCCCGGACGTGCCGACGCTGAGCGAGGCGGGCGTGCCGGACATCGAGCTGACGTCGTACTTCATCGCCGTCGCGCCGGTGGGCACGCCGCCGCCGATCGTGGCGCGGATGTCCGCGGTGATCAAGGAGGCCCTGTCCGACCCGGCCACGATCAAGCGGCTCGAGGATCTGACCTTCGGCCCCGCGTATGCCGGACCGGACGAGCTGAAAGCGCTCGCCGAAGCCGAGATCAGCCGCTGGGGGCCGATCATCGAGAGCGCGGGCGTGCCGAAGCAGTAGCTCGTCGTCCGCGAGCTGCGGCTGAAGCGCGTCGCGGCGCGCGTCAATCCAACTGTGGAGGCGTCATGACCGAAACCAAGCGCCGGCGGTTCGCCGAGCGGATCCGCCGCGCGGAGCTCGTCTCCGCGCCCGGCGTGTACGACCTGATCTCCGCCAAGCTCGCCGACCGGCTCGGCTTCGACGCGCTTTACATGACCGGCTACGGTGTCGTGGCCTCGCATCTCGGGCTTCCCGACGCCGGCCTCGCGACCTATAACGACATGGTGGGGCGGGTCGAACAGATCGCCGCGATGACTTCGACGCCGCTCGTCGCCGACGGCGACACCGGCTACGGCGGCCTGCTCAACGTCCAGCATACGGTGCGCGGCTACGAGGCGGCCGGCGCCGTCGGGATCCAGCTCGAGGACCAGGAGTTTCCGAAGAAGTGCGGACACATGCTCGGGCGCCGCGTCGTCCCCGCCGCGGACATGGCGGCGAAGATCCGGGTGGCGGCGGATTCGCGGTCGGACCGGGACTTCCTGATCATCGCGCGCACCGATTCGCGCACCACGCTCGGGCTCGACGAGGCGCTGCGGCGGGCGGAGGCCTACCTGAAAGCGGGAGCGGACCTGCTGTTTGTCGAGTCGCCGGAATCGGTCGCGGAGATGGAGCGCATCGGGCGCACGTTCGACGTGCCGCTGGTTGCGAACATGGTCGAAGGCGGCCGGACGCCGATCCTCGACGCGGCGACCCTGCAACGGCTCGGTTACCGGCTCGCGATCTTCCCCGCGCTCGGTTTTCTCGCCGCCGGCGCCGCGCTCGCGCGCGCCTACGAAGGTCTCAAAGCGAACGGCTCGAGCGTCGGGCTCGACGTGCCGCTCTATCCGTTCAAGGACTTCAGCGCGCTGATGGGATTCGGCTGGGTGGCCGAGTTCGACGCGAAGTACCGCGGGGACGACGCTTGAGCGCCACGCCGCACCATCGCCCCTATGGCACGCGGGCGAAGATCGGCCTGATCGTCCCGCCGACCAACACCGTCAACGAGGCCGAGTGGGCGCGCATGGTGCCCGCGGGCGTGACGATCCACGTCACGCGCATGGAGCTGCATGCCGACAACTCGAGCCCCGCGGGCGAACGGCAGCTCTATGCCGACATCGAGAAGGCGACCGGCGATCTCGCGGTCGCGAGTCTCGACGCCATCGCCTACGGCTGCACCGCCGGGTCGATGGTGATGCCGCTCGCGAAGCTGACCGATTTCATGACCGGCGTCGCGGGCGTACCGTGCGTCGCGACTGCGTCGGCGCTCGTGCACGCGTGCCGGGCGCTCGGACTCGCGCGCGTCGCGCTCGCCACGCCCTACCACGATGCGCTGAACGAGCACGAGCGCGCGTTCCTCGCCGACAACGCTATCGCGGTGGTGGCGATCAAGGGACTCGGCATCGGCGCGGGAGGGCCGCAGGAGTACGTGCGCATCGCACGCGTCCCGGCCGAGGACGTTTACGCGCACGCGCGCTCGGCGGACCGGCCGGATGCGCAGGGACTTCTGATCAGCTGCACCGATCTCGCGACTTTGGCGGCGATCCCTCGCCTCGAGCGCGACCTCGGAAAACCGGTCGTCACCAGCAACCAGGCGACGTTCTGGGCGGCGTTGCGGGCGGCGGGCGTGGCGGACCGGTTCGAGGGCTACGGCGAACTGCTGAGGTCGCACTGATGCACCGCTCGTCGCTGACGACGCCGGATGGCGTCCCCCTCGCGGTCTACGAAGCGGGCGACCCGGCGGGACCGGAGATCCTCTTCATCCACGGCTTTTCGCAGAGCGCCCTGTCGTGGCAGCGGCAGATGACGAGCGCCACGCTCGCTCGCTTTCGGCTGATCGCATGGGATCTGCGCGGCCACGCCCGGCGCAATCACCCATTCACCGATCGCGCGGATCGACCTCGAGACCGAGGAGGCAATTCGCGGGGCGAGGTACGTCTGGATGCCCGCGCCGTATGCGGGCCCGGCGCGCGCCGCTACCTACGGGGGAGGAGGACGTCCGGTCGCTCGCGAGCGACCGTTCCCTGTGCATACCGGACGATCCGCTGGCTGGCTCGATTCCAGTTCAGGCGGATCGCCTCGACCGAGCCGGCCGGATCGCGGGCGTCGTCGTATAAGGCGGCGGCGTGAAAGTACAAGCCCGGTCCGGTGAGAAATGCGTTCAGACGGCCTTCAAATTCACGGCGGACGACTTGCCGTTGTTGCCCTGCTCGACGTCGAACGACAGCTTCTGGTTCTCGCTGATGCGGCCGAGGCCGGCACGCTCCACGGCCGAAACGTGCACGAAGACATCTTTGGAGCCGTCGTCGGGCCGGATGAAGCCGAATCCCTTGTCGGTATTGAAAAACTTTACGATGCCGGTAGACATAGTGCCTCCTGGTCTGGCATTGCCGCGCACGGGAGCGTGCGGGGCATCAAATTGCCGCCGGGAGAAGACCGGAAGTGAAGCCCGTAGGGGGATCTGCGGACGGACCCCAAGCGCATTCGATCAGAGCAAGGTGGGGGCGCGAACGCGTTCGGCAAGGGGGCCGGCGTCTCCGCTGACGAATATCGACCGCGGCGGATCCCAACGAGCCCGTTGACGCTCCGGCGCGGGCGCCGCGGGGTCGCGGCCGAAGGCGTATATTGAGCGGTCTGCAGAGGCGCTGTCGCTTCCCACCTCCTACGCCCCCGATTGGCGACCCCGGGCCGACGACCATCCCGAGGGGCTCGCCATGCGCGTGGTCGAAACAATCACCGGCACTGCCGGGCGTTACGTGCTCACGGGCACGGTCTCCCGCGACGAACGCGGCCGCTACATTGCCCACGCCAGCACGTATCTGCTGCGGCAGGGTCAGCCGGAACGCGCGCTTCGATCCGTGGCGACGGCGCAAACGACCGGACCCGATATCGAAGCGATCGGCGCCACCGCCCCGGAGGCGAGGACGCGTTTATGCGTGGCCGCGAAGGAGCGGCTCGCGGCAACGGTGACGAGCTTCGTGTGGCGCCCGGTGGTGGTACTGGTGGCGGCTCAGTAGGCCCGGCGAGGCGACAGCCAGCCGGCTACAAGCCGAGCTGCTTCGCCGCAGCGACCGACGCGAAGCGGCGTGGCGGCAGCGGTCATTGCGATCTCCCGACTCGGCGTGAGTGCTGCTGAAGGAACTCGACGAGCAGCCCGCTCACGACCTCCGGCTGCTCCTGCTGCACCCAGTGCCCGGCGCCATCCACCAGATGACAGCCGAGCATCCGCGTGCAGGCGCTCCCCTGCATCCGCTCGAAGTCGCCCGGCTTCTGGTAGGTCCCCCAGTCGCTCCTGCCGGCGATGAAGCACGACGGCACGTCGATCGTACGGCCGGCGAAGAGCTGCAGCTCGGCGGCGTGGCGGATGCTCGTAGCGCACCGGTACCACTGCAGACCCCCCTGGAATCCGGTGCGGTCGTACTCGGCGCTGTATACGCGCAGCTCGTCCTCCGGCAGCCACGCGCACGCGGCGATCTCGGATGCGGACGGCATCTCCGCGGCCACGGTCTCCGCCATCCCCTGGTCCAGGTTCATCACGTAGTAGGTCGGCAGCTGCGCCAGGTCGCCGGCGCTCCACGCAGCGAGCCGGAACGGCTTGTTCTGCGACCAGTCGGCGCTCTTGTGGTGATAGTAGGCGCGCAGGAACGCGTGCACGCCCTGCGGGCAGTCGCGCATGTCGCGGTCGGCCTCGCGCGTCGAGTAGTACCACTGGTAGTGCTTGCGCGGCCGCGCGAGCGCGGCCAGTTCCGCGTGAATCGTTGTCGCGGGCGCTCGCGCTCCGACCTCATCGACGATGCCGAACGGCAGCGGCGGCGGCCCCGCGAACGGCGCGCTCATCAGCGCCACCGCGCGGAACACGTCCGGTCGTACGAGCGCGCAGTAGGCCGCGACCGGCGAGCCGAAGTCGTGCCCCACCACGCCCGCCACTTCGCGGTAGCCGAACGCCGACACGAGCGCGAGGGCGTCCCGGATGAGATTGAGGATGCGGAACGAGCCGACGTCGCCGTCGTAGTCGCCGTCCCAGCCCGTGGTGCGGCCGTAGCCCCGCTGGTCGGGCGCGATCACGTGAAAGCCGGCGGCCGCGATCGGCAGCATCACCTTGCGCCAGCTATAGGCGAGCTCCGGAAAGCCGTGGAGGAGCAGAACGCACGGGCGACCCTTCGTCTCGAACCCGGCCTCCAGAACGTGCATGAGCAGGCCGTTCACGTCACGCACGAAGCGCGAGCGGATGCCGCGTGGCAGAACGGCCTCGGGATAGACGCCGATGGCGGTCGTGCTCATGCGGGTTTGGCGATGCGGGGGCGTGGCGAGTGTGGGACGGCGGCGATTATGGTTGATGCAGCGCAAGGGTCGGTTGGCGCATGGTGGTCTCGTCCCGGATCGCGCCGATCCGGTCAGGTCTTGACGAACAGCGTCACCAGCGGGCTTCCGCCGCGCTGCGCGCTCCAATGTCCATGCACCTTGTCGTCGAAGCTCGCCCCCTCCGGGAGCGTATCCGAGGCGTAGAAGTGCTCGCCCGGCTTGAACAGGCGCGAGCTGCCGTCCTGCAGCCCGATCTCCATCTCGCCCTCGAGGATGAACACCCACTGCGCCTTGGGCGTGCAGTGCCATTGGCTGCGAAAGCCGACCGGGCTGTGGCGCAGCTGGTAGCCGGAGGCGGGAAGGACCGCCGAGAGCATGGTCTGCGGCGTGCCCTCGGGCAGCGTCACATCCTCTTCCCTAAACTTCGCGCGGCCGTCGCGATCGGTGTACAGCACGACTTTTCTGAATGCGGGCATGGCGGGCTCCGGAGCGGATGGGCGGCAGATGGCCGCTATGAAACCACGTCCCGGCGCGCTCGTGGGCCGGCGCTCGTGGCGAGCTCCGCTGCCGGACGAGCGTCGCGTGAAGCGTCTAATCGCTCGCGCGTTCGATCGCGGCGTCCTGCGTCAGGGTGAGCAGCACGTCGGCGTACCAGGCGCAATTCAGATCCAGGCGCTCGTCCTGCAGGATGTCGCGGTTGGCGACGTCCATCCGCGTCGCGTGGATTCCGAGCAGCAGCCACGGCAGCTCGGCCCGGCCCGCGCGCTCGCCCGGCTCGCGGGCGACCACCGGTGCGCCGCTCGCGCCGCGGTGCATCCGCGCATCGGTCAGAAAGTAGCCGTTGCCCTGAAACCGGATTCCGAACGCCGAGGCGATGACCGCCTGCCGCGCGACCGGCAGGCGATGCAGCGTGTCATGGAAGCCGAGCGGAAATCCGGCGATGAGCACCGACGTTCCAACTTCGATGTGGTCGAGCTGCTGCAGCAGATGAGCGGGTGTGAAGGCCCGAAAAAGAAAGGTCTCCGGCAGCGCCGCGCGTTCGAGCTCGAGCGCGACGACGTCGATCGCGCCGGCCGCGTCGCGCGCGTCCCGCCAGACCGACTTCCCGTCCCGGTAGAGCGGAATCGAGAACTGCGTCGTCATCGCTACGTTATCCGGCGCCACGTGCAGCTCGATCTCCAGCCGGTCCGGGCGATGATCGCTCGCTTCGTCCAGTACCACGTGCCGGCTCGTCACCAGGAACAAGCGATCCTCCCGCTCGAAGAAGAAGCCGGTCGCGTTGGTCAGGTGCTGTTGCCCGTACATCGTCGTCACTCGCGTCACGGCCAGCAGGAGCGATTCGATCACGATGCCGGCCTCCGCCAGACGCTCGCGAGCCAGGGCTGACGCTCTCGCGGCAGACCCGCCGGGCGGTAGTAGTGGGCGAGCTCGACGAACCCGGCGGCCGACAAGTAGCGGCGCCAGGTTTCGAGATCGTGGTACGCGCCATAGCGTCCGCCGCGCCACCCTTCCTCGTTATCGCCGTGGGGGTTCGAGCTGAACAGGACGCCACCCGGCTTCAACGTTGCGCGCAATTCCAGCATCACGCGCGGCAACGCCTCTCTGGGGACATGAAACAGGGCGGCGTTGGCGTAGACGCCGTCGAAACGGCCATCCGGCAGGTCGAGCGCGAGAAAGTCCTGCTGCCATACCTCGCACCCGCTATGCGCACGGGCCATCGCAGCAAAGCGAGGGGCGCCTTCCAGACCGATCGCGATGTGCCCGAGCGCGGCAAACGTCACGAGGTCGCGCCCCGGCCCGCAGCCGAGGTCGAGGATCGTGAACGGCGGCTCGCCCTGAATGAATCGCAGCAGCGCCGCGACGTTCTGGCTGACGTCGTGATCGCGCGTGCCGCGCCGGAACTCCTCGGCATGCCGGTCGTAATGAGCCAGCGTGCGGTCGGCGACCGCCCGCAGGATCGCGAATCGGGCGTCATCCACGGCGCCGACGATCGGACGGCGGATATCCTTTCGATACGCTCCGCCCGCTAGGTCTTCTTGCCGGGCACGGTGATCGGCACTCTCGTTTGCGGTGTCGCGAAGGGTGCCGCCGGTACCGCCGGCTTTTTCTGCTGCTTCGGTTTCTTCGCTTCGCGGTTGCTGCGTTGCTGGCCCTTGGGCATGGGTGCCCTCCCGTGAGGATCTGCGTGCGGACATGCTGCGGCGATTATCCGGGTTTGCGATCGAGTCCGTTGTTCCGCCACCGGTCGGCGGCCGGGGCAGCGCTGTATCGGGAGCCTATCTCACTGACGCTCCGTCGACCGCGCGATCGCGCACCCTTCGGCAAGCAGCCGCGACGATTCCCGCGAACCGCCGCGAGCGGCGACGAATCCTGGCCGGCTCAGCTGTCGTGGCCGAGCGCGTATAGTCAATGCCTCCACAGGGGCGCTTGCACTTCCCACCTCTCACGCCCTCGATTGGCGATCCCGGGCCGGACGACCATCTCGGGGTTCGCTATGCGAGCAGTCGAAGAATCACCGGCACCACCGCGACGGTACGTCCTTACCGGCACGGTCTTTCGCGATGGTCGTGCCGGTCGCGAGCCAGCCTGATCGCCGGCCCCCAGTCGGCTCCTGATTCGTGCACCGTCCACCATCCAGCCGCCCTTCATCGCATCCCCGGCGCCGACGCACCAGCCGCCCGTCTCGTCCCGCGCACCCTGCCGGCGGGAACGTCCGCGGCCGAAGACTCGGATTGAAAGCGGCGCTGCTGCGCGCCTTCGGCCGCGAGTCGCAGGCCGCGCCATGGGACAACGAAGAGTCCATCCGCGAGGAACTCTTCAGCATCGAGCGTCTCGAGCAGCATGCGGAGAGCCTCGCTGCGGCCCAACCCGTCGCCGCGGGACCGACGCGCGGGCGATCGCTCGCCGTTCGCCTGAAGGAGAACGAATCGGTCCTGCTCGACGCTTATCGCACCATCGCCGGCGCGGTCGGGGAAGGCCGGGCGATCACGCCGGCCGCCGAGTGGGTGCTCGACAACTATCACATCGTCGAAGAGCAGATCCGCGAGATCCGCGACGACCTGCCGCCCGGCTACTACCGGCAGCTGCCGAAGCTGACCGAAGGACCCTTCGCCGGCTATCCGCGGATCTTCGGCGTCGCCTGGGCCTTCGTCGCACATACGGACAGCCGCTTCGACCCTGAGATGCTGCGCCGGTTCGTGCGCGCCTACCAGCGCGTTCAGCCGCTGACGATCGGGGAGCTGTGGGCAGTCGCGATCACGCTGCGGATCGTGCTCGTGGAGAATCTCCGCCGCGGGGCGAGGCGCATCGTGGCGGGCCGCGCCGCGCGCCAGGAAGCCGATACCGTGGCCGACCGGCTCCTGGGCGTCAACGGGCCTCCGGCGGCCGCGATCGGCCCGACCCTCCAACGCTATGAAGAAGCGCCTCTGCCGGCGGCCTTCGCAGTCCAGCTCGTGCAGCGGCTGCGCGACCAGGATCCCAAGATCACGCCGGCGCTGCTGTGGCTCGAGGAGCGCCTCGCGGCACAAGGCACGACCGCCGACGCGGTCGTACACGACGAGCACCAGCGACAGGGTGCGACGAACGTGACGGTGCGCAACGTCATCACGAGCATGCGACTGATCTCGGACGTCGACTGGGCGGCGCTCGTCGAGAGCGCGAGCCTCATCGACGACACGCTGCGGCCCGGCAGCGGGTTCGCGGACATGGACTTCCCGACCCGGAACCTTTACCGCAGCGCGATCGAAGAGCTGGCGCGCGGCTCCAGGTTGTCGGAGCTCGAGATCGCGCGCGCGGCACTCGCAGCCGCACGGGACCCGGCGCTGCAGAAACCGGAGGAGGGCGACGACCCTGATCGCCCCCAGCGCGATCCCGGGTATCACCTGATCGCCGGCGGCCGGCGCGCGTTCGAAGCGAAGGTCCGCTTCCGCGCGCCGCTGCGGACCTGGCCCGGCCGCTTCGGCGCGAGGATCGGCATCCGCGGCTACATCGGCAGTGTGATCGCGGTCGCCGCGATCATGCTGGCCCTGCCGCTCGCCGTGTTGGCGGGAGCGGGGATCGGCGGCTGGTGGCTCGCCGGTCTCGCGGTTCTCGGGCTCATCCCGTCGATCGATGCGGCCAAGGCGTTCGTGGACCGCGGCGTCACGGAAACGTTCGGCGCGACGATCCTGCCGGGTCTGGAGCTTCGCGACGGCGTGCCTGCGCACTTGCGCACCGTGGTCGCAGTCCCGATCCTGCTCACGACGCCGGCCGAGCTGGAAGAGAGCATCGAGCGGCTGGAGATCCACCACCTTGCAAGTCCGGAAGGGGAGCTTCATTTCGCGCTCCTTTCGGACTGGACCGACGCCGCGACCGAGACCGTCGAAGGCGACGGCGCGCTCCTCGAGGCGGCCGCTGCGGGGATCGCCCGCCTGAATCGCCGCTACGGACCGGCCGCCGGAGGGGACCGCTTCCTGCTCTTCCATCGCCGGCGGGTGTGGAACGAAGGGCAGCGGCGGTGGATCGGGTGGGAACGCAAGCGCGGCAAGCTCCACGAATTGAACCGGCTGCTCCGCGGCGCGGCCGATACGACCTTCATCGGTGTCGGTGGACCGCCTTTCACCCCACCTCCCGCGCCGCCTGCCGGCGTCCGTTACGTGATCACGCTCGACGCCGATACACGGATGCCGCGCGAAACGGCGCGCCGCCTGGTCGGCAAGATGGCGCACGCGCTCAACCGGCCGCGGTTCGACGCCACCACGCGGCGCGTGGTCGAGGGCTACGGCGTAATGCAGCCGCGGGTGACGCCGTCGCTGCCGATCGGCCGCGAGGGATCGCTCTTCCAGCGCATCTTCTCCGGCATGAGCGGCATCGATCCTTACGCCGCCGCGGTGTCCGACGTGTATCAGGATCTCTTCGGCGAAGGCTCCTACACCGGGAAGGGGATCTACGACGTAGATGCTTTCGAGGCCGCGCTCGACGGCCGCGTGCCCGAGAGCACGCTGCTCAGTCACGATCTCTTCGAGGGGACGTTCGCCCGCGCCGGCCTCGCATCCGACGTCGAGGTCGTCGAGGAGTTTCCGTCGCGCTACGACGTGGCGGCCGGACGCCAGCACCGCTGGGCCCGCGGCGACTGGCAATTGCTGCCGTGGATCTTCGGTCGCGTCGATGCCGCGGCCAATGGGCGGCCGCCGATCGCACTGCCGCCGATCGGTCGCTGGAAGATGCTGGACAATCTGCGGCGCTCGCTCTCGGCGCCCGCGAGCCTCGCTGCGCTGGTGGCGGCCTGGACGCTGCCCCTGCAGGCGGCCCTCGTCTGGACGGGCTTCATCCTCGCGACGATCGCGTTGTCGACGCTGCTCCCCTTGCTCGCCGCGATCGTGCCGCGACGCCCCCGGGTCACGGCCGCGAGCCACCTGCGGGCGCTCGCCGCGGACGTCCGGCTCGCGGTGTCCCTGACCCTATTGCAGGTCGTGTTTCTCGCGCATCAGGCATGGCTGATGACCGATGCGATCGGACGCACGCTGTTTCGGCTCTTCGTGAGTCACCGGCATCTGCTCGACTGGGTCACGGCAGGCCAAATGAAGGTCAATCCCCGGCTCGACCGCGCCGGGTTCTATCGGCAGATGAAGGGCGGCGTCGCGATCGGCATCGCCGCCGCGATCGTCGTCGGGTGGGCGGGGAGCGACGCCTGGCCGGTGGCCGCGGTGTTCGTGATCGCCTGGATCGCTTCGCCTGCCATCGCCCGCTGGACGAGCCTCTCGCCGCTCGTGGCCGGCCGCCTGCCGGTCTCGGTTGCGGACGCCCGCGCATTGCGCCTGGTCGCACGCCGCACCTGGCGCTTCTTCGAGACGTTCGTGACGCCGACCGACCATATGCTGCCGCCGGACAATTTCCAGGAAGACCCGAGGCCGGTCGTCGCGCACCGCACCTCGCCCACCAATCTCGGCGTTTATCTCCTCTCCGCCGTAAGCGCCCGAGATTTCGGCTGGGCGGGGACCCTCGAGACGGTCGATCGCCTGGAGGCGGCGCTCGCGACGATGAGCGGAATGCAGCGGTTCCGCGGCCACTTCTACAACTGGTACGACACGCGGGATCTGCGACCGCTCGAACCGCAATACGTTTCGTCGGTGGATAGCGGAAACCTGGCCGGACATCTCATCGCGCTCGTGAATGCCTGTGGGGAATGGCGTCGCCGCCCGGCGGCAGGCCTCGAACTCGTCGCCGGGATCGAAGATGCGCTGCACCTCACGCGCGAGTCCCTCCACGGACTTCCCGACGACCGGCGGACGCAGACGATCACGCGGCAGCAGCTCGGCGATGCCCTCGATGCGCTGGCCGCCACGCTCCGCAGCGCGCCGATGCCTTTGGAGGCTATCGGTACGCGACTGGCGGAAGCCGCGCCGTACGCCGTAACGATGGCCGACATGGCCCGTACGCTCGCGAGCGAGCGCGGCGACGATGCCGGCGCCGAGATGCTGTTCTGGGCCGAGGCGACGCGCGCATCGATCGAGAGTCACCGCCGGGACATCGCAACGAACGACGACGGCACCCGCTCACTGCCGCTGCGCCTTGCCGCGCTCGAGACAACGGCGCGGGCGATGGCCGGCGCGATGGAGTTCGGCTTTCTCCTCGACCCGGAGCGCAAGCTCCTGTCGATCGGTTACCGGGTAGCGGACGGCAGTCTCGACCCGAGCTGCTACGATCTCCTCGCCTCCGAAGCGCGCCTGGCGAGCTTCCTGGCGATCGCCAAGGGCGATGTCCCCACCCGGCACTGGTTCCGGCTCGGGCGCACCGTCACCCCGATCGGACGCGGGGCGGCGCTCGTCTCCTGGTCGGGATCGATGTTCGAGTACCTGATGCCGTCGCTCGTGATGCGCGCGCCGGCGGGCAGCCTGCTCGAAGAGACGAGCCGCCGCGTCGTCCGCCGTCAGGTCGACTATGGCGCCGAGCTCGGGGTGCCCTGGGGTATCTCGGAATCCGCGTACAACGTCCGCGACCTGGAGCACACCTATCAGTACTCGAACTTCGGCGTGCCGGGGCTGGGTCTGAAACGCGGTCTCGGCGAGAACGCCGTCGTCGCCCCCTACGCCACGGCGCTTGCGGCCATGGTCGATCCCGGAGCGGCGGCGCGCAACTTCGCCCGCCTCGCCGTGGTGGGGGGGCGCGGCCGCTACGGCTTCTACGAGGCGCTGGACTACACGCGCACGCGTCTGCCCGACGGGAAAGACGTCGCGATCGTTCGCGCCTTCATGGCGCACCACCAGGGCATGACGGTGGTCGCGATCGCCAACGCACTCCTCGACGGGGCGATGCGGGCCCGGTTCCACGCCGAGCCGGTCGTGCAGGCGACGGAGCTGCTGCTGCAGGAACGCACGCCGCGCGACGTGGCGGTGGCTCATCCCAGGGCGGAGGAGGTCGCGACCGCCGCGACGATCCGCGACCTGGAGCTGCCGGCGGTGCGACGGCTCCGCTCCGCGCACGACGCCACGCCGCAGGTGCATCTGCTCTCGAACGGCCGGTATGCGGTGATGCTGACGGGCGCCGGTTCCGGGTACAGCCGCTGGGGCGACCTCGCCATCACGCGCTGGCGCGAAGACGCCACGCGCGACGACTGGGGCAGCTATGTCTTTCTGCGCGACGTGCAGAGCGGCCACGTCTGGTCCGCCGGCTACCAGCCGAGCGGCGTGGAACCGGACGGCTACGAAGTCACGTTCACCGAAGATCGCGCCGAGTTCGTCCGGCGGGACGGAGCGATCACGACGACGCTCGAGGTCGTCGTATCGCCGGAGGACAACGCCGAGGTGCGCCGCATCTCGGTCGCGAATGCCGGCAGCCGTACGCGGGACATCGAGCTCACGTCGTACGCCGAGCTCGTGCTGGCGCCGCCCGCCGCCGACACCGCGCACCCGGCGTTCTCCAAGCTCTTCGTGCAAACCGAGTATCTCGCCAGGGACGGCGCAATCCTTGCGACGCGGCGGCGCCGATCGCCCGGCGAGCCCGAGATCTGGGCGGCGCATCTTGCCGTCGTCGAGGGCGAGGCGGTGGGCGCGCCGGAGATCGAGACCGACCGCGCGCGCTTCCTCGGCCGGGGACGCGAGTCCCGCGCGCCGATCGCGGTGATGGATGGCCGGCCCCTCTCCAACACCGTCGGCACCGTGCTCGATCCCGTCTTCGCGCTTCGCCGCCGCGTGCGGGTGCCGCCGGCGAGAACGGCGCGCATCGCGTTCTGGACGGTCGTCGCGTCGTCTCGCGGCGAAGCGCTCGACCTGATCGACAAGCATCAGGACGCGACGGCCTTCGACCGCGCGGGCACGTTGGCGTGGACCCAGGCGCAGGTGCAGTTGAGCCATCTCGGCGTCGATGCGGAGCAGGCGGGCCTCTTTCAGCGCCTCGCCAGCCACGTGCTCTACGCCGATCCCACGCTCCGCCCGGCGTCGGAAGCGATCCGTCGCGGCGGCGGCGGCCCGGCGGCGCTCTGGGCGCAGGGCATCTCCGGCGACCTCCCGATCGTCCTCGTGCGCATCGACGACGTGGAGGACATCGCCATCGTCCGCCAACTGCTGCGCGCGCACGAGTACTGGCGGATGAAGCAGCTCGCGGTCGATCTCGTCATCCTGAACGAACGGGGTTCGTCCTACGTTCAGGATCTCCAGATCGCCCTGGAGACGCAGGTCCGGACGAGCCAGTCGCGAGCGCAGATCGGAGCGGACCTCGCGCGCGGCGCCGTGTTCGTGCTGCGGGCGGATCTCATTTCGGTGGAGACGCGCGCCCTCCTGCTCGCCATGGCCCGGGCCGTGCTCATCGGGCGACGGGGCACGTTATCGGAGCAGTTGACCCGGCTCCAGGAGGCGGACACCGCGTCGCCGGCAACGAGCGTGCCTCCGCCGCGCTTGCCCTCCGCGGGCGCTTCGCCCGTCGTCCCGGCGCCGCCGAACCTCGAGTTCTTCAACGGGCTCGGCGGGTTCACGGCGGACGGACGGGAGTACGTGACGATCCTCGGCGCGGGCCGGTCGACACCGGCGCCGTGGATCAACGTGGTCGCCAATGCCGCGTTCGGCTTCCAGGTTGCGGCGGAGGGGAGCGGCTACACCTGGTCGGGCAGCAGTCGCGAGAACCAGCTCACGCCGTGGTCGAACGATCCCGTCACCGACCGCCCGGGCGAGGTTCTCTATCTGCGCGACGAGGATACGGGCGAGCTGTGGGGGCCGACGGCGCTGCCGATCCGCGACGCCGCCGCACCCTACGTCGCGAGGCACGGCCAGGGATACAGCCGGTTCGAGCACGCGGAACACGGGATCGCCCTCGATCTCCTCCAGCTCGTGCCGCTCGACGCTTCCGTCAAGCTCTCGCGGCTGACGATCCGGAACACGTCGGGGCGAGCCCGGCGGCTTTCGGTCACGGCCTATGTCGAGTGGGTGCTCGGCCCGTCCCGCGGCGCCTCGGCACTCTCGGTCGTGACCGAGATCGATCCGGAAACGGGCGCGATGTTCGCGCGCAACCCGTGGAGCATCGCGTTCGGTTCCCACGTCGCCTTCGCTGATCTCGGGGGACGACAGATCGCTTGGACCGGCGACCGGCGGGCGTTTCTGGGTCGTAACGGCACGCTCGACAACCCCGCCGCGCTGGCCGGGGACGCGCCCCTCTCGCCGCGGGTCGGCGCCGGCCTCGACCCGTGCGGCGCCCTTCAGGCTCCAGTCGAGCTCGAGCCCGGAGGCGAGGTGGAGCTCGTCTTCCTCCTCGGGCAGGCGGCGACGGCCGCCGATGCGCAAGCGCTGATCGCCCGCTACCGGGCGGCGGATCTCGATGCGCTCCTGCGCGAAGTCGTCGCGCATTGGGACGACGTGCTCGGCGCGGTGCAAGTGAAAACGCCGGATCGCTCGATGGACCTGATGCTGAATCGCTGGCTGCTTTACCAGACGCTCGCGTGCCGCGTGTGGGCGCGCTCGGCGTTCTACCAGGCGAGCGGCGCCTACGGTTTCCGCGATCAGCTCCAGGACGGCATGGCGCTTGCGCTCTCGCGTCCGGCGATGACGCGCGAGCATCTCCTGCGCGCTGCGGCCCGGCAGTTCGTTGAAGGGGATGTCCAGCACTGGTGGTTGCCGCCGTCCGGCCAGGGCGTGCGGACACGCATCTCGGACGATTCGATATGGCTTGGCTACGCCGCTCAGCACTATGTCGGGACGACCGGCGACATCGCGGTGCTTGACGAGCCCGTGCCGTTCCTCGAAGGCCAGCCGCTCGGGCCCGAGGAGCACGATGCCTATTTCCAGCCCATGCTCGCGGAAGAGAACGCATCGCTCTTCGAGCATTGCGCGCGCGGACTCGACCGCAGTCTCGCCGTCGGCGCGCATGGCCTGCCGCTGATCGGCACCGGCGACTGGAACGACGGCATGAACCGGGTCGGCGAGCGGGGCCTGGGGGAGAGCGTCTGGCTCGGCTGGTTCCTGTATGCAACGCTCGTGGCGTTCGCGCCGCTGGCGGAAGCGCGCGGTGAAGCGGCGCGCGCTGCCGCGTGGCTCGCGCACGCCGCCCGGCTCCGCGCCGCGCTCGAGCAGGACGGCTGGGATGGCGCCTGGTACCGGCGCGGCTACTTCGACGACGGGACGCCGCTCGGGTCGTCCACGAACGACGAATGCCGGATCGACTCGATCGCGCAATCCTGGAGCGTGATCTCCGGGGCGGCGGAGCCGGCGCGCGCCGCGCGTGCCATGGCTGCGGTGGACGAGCAGCTCATCCGTCGCAGCGAGGGTCTCGCCTTGCTATTCACGCCACCGTTCGACCGCACGGCGCTCGATCCCGGGTACATCAAAGGCTATCCGCCCGGGGTCCGCGAGAACGGCGGCCAATACACCCATGCCGCCATCTGGTCGGCGATCGCTTTCGCCGCGCTCGGCCAGGGCGACAAGGCGGCCGAGCTGTTCTCGCTCATGAACCCGATCAACCACACGAGCACGCGGGCTGACGTGCAGCGTTACAAGGTCGAGCCTTACGTCGTCGCTGCCGACGTCTATTCGGTCGCGCCGCACGTCGGGCGCGGCGGATGGACGTGGTACACCGGCTCGGCCGGATGGCTTTACCGGCTGGGGATCGAAGCGATCCTCGGCCTTCGTTTGCAGGGGGCGTTCCTGTCGCTTGCGCCCTGCATACCCAAAGCGTGGCCGCATTTCGAGATCGTCTTCAAGTATCGCTCCGCGCGCTACGAGATCGCGGTCGACAACCCCAACGGAGTCTGCCGTGGCGTCGCTCACGCCGAGCTGGACGGCACGACGCTGCCGGCCGGCGCGACGCGAGTGCCGCTGGTCGACGACGGTCAAGCGCACAAGGTGCGCGTGATCCTCGGGTAGTCGACCTGGTCAGCCCGAGTCTCCGTTCGGGCGCAGCCGCCCCTCGAGTCCCGATGATCCGAGGCTCGCCGTGATCCTTATCGGGAGTGCTTCGTTTCTAGAAGGAGAGCGCGGCGACTCGCGCCCCGGGCATGACCTGGAAAACGGAGGTAAAGTCCGGCGCATCCGATGGCTTGCGATCTCCTCATCAGGAACGGCACGCTGATCGACGGCACGGGCGCGCCGGCGCGGTGCGCGGACGTGGCCGTCGCCGGCGGGCGCATCGTCGAGATCGGCGATGTCACGGGAAATGCGAGCAGGGTGATCGACGCCGCCGGCCTGGTGGTCGCGCCCGGATTCATCGATCCGCACACGCATTACGATGCGCAGATCTGCTGGGACGGCGCGGTGACGCCGTCGTCCTGGCACGGCGTGACCTCGGTCGTGATGGGCAACTGCGGCGTCGGCATCGCGCCCTGCCGCCCCGAAGCGCGCGAGATCACGATGCGGGACCTCGTCAACGTGGAAGCGATCCCGTTCGAGGTGCTCGACAGGGGCATCACCTGGGACTGGGAGAGCTTCCCGCAGTATTTGGACGCCGCCGCGGCACGCAAGCCCTCGCTCAACCTCGCCTTCCTCGCGCCGCTCACGCCCTTCCGCCATTACGTCATGGGCGAGGCTTCGATGGAGCGGGCCGCATCGCCGGCAGAGACGGCCGAGATCAAGGCGCTTCTCGGCGAGGCAGTGGACGCCGGCGCATTCGGTTTTTCCAGCACCATCCTCAACCAGCACCTGGGCTTCCAGGGCCGCCCGCTCGCCTGCCGCAACGCGAGCCGCGGGGAATTGAGGGCCTACGCCAACGCGCTCCGGGAACGGGGCAAGGGCGCGATCGAGATCGCGCTCACGCGCCAGATCGCCGTGCTGGAGGACGACGGGCTGGAGCTGCTCGATCTGCTGCTCGGCGAGAGCGCGCGCCCGGTCACCTTCATCGCCATGTTCGACCGCGACGACCTGCCCGAAGCGGTGCGCGAGACGCTGCGCAAGGCGGCGCCGATGATCGCGCGCGGCGCGCGGCCGCAGACCTCGCCGCTGCCGCTCACGCGCGAGATCAACATGCGCAGTCCCTTCTCGTTCGCCGCCTTCCCGTCGTGGCAGCGCGTCTTCGAGGACAAGTCGAAAGCGGCGCAAGCCGCGGTGTATCGCGATCCCTCCTTCCGCAACCAGTTCCGCGAGGAGCTCAAGCGCCCCGCGGCCTTCGGCAACTGGGCGCGCATCACGGTGCACGAGGTGAAATCCGAAGCGCTGAAGAACCTGGAAGGACGGACGGTCGCCGAGATTGCGGCCGCGCAGGGCAAGGACGGCGTCGACGCCTTCCTCGATATCACGCTCGCCGACGACCTGGAGAACGAGTTCACCATGGCGTCGTTCAACACGCGCGTCGACCGCATGGCCGAGCTGCTGAACGACCCGAGCGTGCTGCTCGGTCTCGGCGACGGCGGCGCCCATCTCGACATGCTGTGCGACTCGGGCTATCCCACCTACGTGCTCGGCACCTGGGTGCGCGAGCGCAAGGTGCTGACGCTCGAAGAGGCGGTGCGCCGCATGACCTCGGACCCCGCCGATTTCTACGGCATCCGGGACCGCGGGCGCCTGCAGCCGGGCCTCGCCGCGGACATTGCGATCTTCGACCCGGCTACGGTCGGCTCGGCCGGCCGCCCCGAGCGGCGCTACGACCTTCCAGGCGGCGCGAAGCGGATGGTGATGCGCTCGCGCGGCATCGAGTGCACGGTCGTCAACGGGGAAGTGACCTGGGAGGACGGCGCACTGACCGGGGCCGCTGCCGGACAGGTCCTGCGCTCTTGAAAGACAAACGGAGACCACCATGAGGCTGCGCGTCCTGCTCTCGAGCGTTGCGCTCCTGCTCGTCACGAGCGTCCATGCCCAGCAGTATCCCTCGCGCCCGATCCGCTTCGTCATGGCCTACCCGCCGGGCGGGAGCTCGGACGTGCTCGCGCGGCCGATCGCCAACGAGATGTCGAAGGGCCTCGGGCAGCCGGTGCTGCTCGAGTACAAGCCGGGCGCCGGCTCGACCATCGGCGCCGACTTCACCGCGAAATCGCCGCCCGACGGCTACACCATCGTGCTGCTGCTGACGGCGCACGCGGTCAACGCGACGCTCATGCCGAAGTTGCCCTACGACACGATCCGGGACTTCGCGCCGATCACGCTGGCCGCCGTTGCGCCGCTGGTCGTCGAGGTGAACGCGCAGTCGCCGATCAGGACGCTGCGCGAGCTCATCGACGCCGCAAAATCGAGCAAGGGTAAGCTCAACTACGCGTCCGCCGGCCCCGGCAATACCAGCCACCTCGCGGTGGAGCTCTTCAAGATGACCGTCGGCGTCGACATGACGCACGTGCCGTACAAGGGCAGCGGACCGGCGATCACGGCGATCCTCGGCCGCGAGGTCGACCTGATGTTCGACTCGATCGGCTCGTCGTTGCCGCAGATCCAGGCGGGCAAGTTCCGCGCGATCGCGGTGACGAGCGCGGCGCGCGCCGCCGTTCTGCCCGACGTGCCGACCGTTCAGGAGGCCGGGGTGCCGGGCTTCGACGTGTCGGTGTGGTACGGCGTCTTCGCCGCCGCCGGCACGCCGCAACCGATCGTTCAGAAACTCAATGCCGAGATCATCCGGGCGATGAACGTGCCCGAGGTCAAGGAGCGCATCGAGGCTTCCGGCTACCAGGTCGTCGGCTCGACGCCGGCGCAACTCGACGCACACGTCAAGAGCGAAATCACCCGCTGGGCGCGGGTCGTCAAGGTCGCGGGCGTGACCGTCGAGTAGGCGACGGAGCGCGTGTGCGACGAGATCGAGTCCGGCTGCACGAAGAACGCGACGGCCGCGACGACCAGCGCCGTTCCCAGGCGCCGCTTGGCCCCGAACCGCGCGATCCACGACGTGTTCCGCAGTTCATCCATCAGCGATAGCAGCAGCCCTCGGCCTCGGGTGCGATAGCGCACAGACAGACTCGGTGCGAGGGAGGAAATTGACGGTGGCGCGGGAACGACGTGTCGGTCTGGGGTTTCCGGTCGTGATCGGCGGCGATGCCGCTTTGAGGTCTGGCGCGATTTTGCCTTTAACTTAAGGAAGATGATCATGATGCATAAGTTTCTTACCGTAGCTGTCGTCGCGTGGATCGCGCTGCTCGCTGGCTGCCACACGATGGGCGGATTTGGACAGGACCTCGAGCGCGGTGGCCAGTCGATTCAGGAAAAGGCCAAGAAGTAGCCGCGCCCCAGTCGCGCGAACGTGATGTGTTGAAGCGGAAGTAGCCGCATCACCGCCGGTAACTCCATTCGGCCGCTCCGCGCGTCGGGCGCGGCGGATGGACGCTGGATACACCTACACGGACCCGGTGGCTATATCGGGCCAGAAGCGATCCTCGGTTCTCGTCTACAGGAAGCGTTCCTGCTCCTGGTTCCCTAAATCCGCAAGGCTTGGCCTCGGTTCGAGATCGTCCCTGCGCGGTACGAGATCCCAGACGGCGTTAATCGTAGAGTCGCTCTCTCTCGCCTGCGCGTGGTCTCCCTACGGCACCTTCGTCGAACGCACAGAGAAACTGACAAAGCTGTGAGAAGGCGGACAGCTGGTCGAAAAAGTCGGTGACAGCTATCGGGCGCGGAAAGAGCGATATGTAGTGTGGTTTGTCAGTAATGAGATTCTGCGCTCCGATAGCAGCAACGCGCGTGAGGGCGAGAACCGACGCGAGCGCCGTGAGAATTCCTAGCGCGAGGCCCCGGCGAGTCAATCGGCACCCGCATTGCGGGAAGGGCGACGCGCGACGCGTCGACGGCAAGCCGGGTTGCTCCACCACACGCGCCGAGTCAGCTGTGCCGATGGCGGTCGGAACGGCGGCGGGGTTCACGGTGCACGGACGAACGATTTCGGTAAGCGCATTCCTGCACGCTCGTGGCGCGTACGCTCACTTCGATTTCGTGGATCGCCTCTTTCCTGCCGATGCTTCGGGGACAGCCACCAGCAGGTCGGCCAGCTCGTCGGCATGTTCCTCTTCCACGACCAGGATCCCCTCCATCATGCGGCGCGCAAGACAAAGAAAGAGAAAGAAGGGATGAAAGAACGAGGTGGGCCGACATCGCAGAACTGGGCGCGGGCTCTCTTGCAGTCGGAGCGCTAGCGCACAGACAGCGCACGCTCCCATCCGTACCCTGAACCTGAAGGCAAATGGTGACTCGCAGGTGAGCATCCGCCCGGAAATGGTCTTTCCCGGACGGACACCGCGAGCCCATCCTTTATCTCACGCGAAGGAGCAGCTCATGTCCAGCATCGTCTACATCGTCGGCCTCATCGTCATCGTCGTCGCTGTCTTGTCGTTTTTCGGGTTGCGCTAAGCGTTGCAGAGCAACCTCGGACGGGTACGCCCCGCAGCCACTGATGGGACGGGTGACCGTGGTTTACCCACCTGGGCGGCACGGGAATGGGCTGGAGGTCGCGGCCACCGCGGGCGTTGCGCTGGCGATGTAGACCACCACTCGACGATCCCGAACCGCACGGTAAGCGGCGTGTGGCGCAGCCGAGGTACACGGTCTTGCGGGATCGACCGAGAGTCGTCCCGATCGCGCGTGAAACGATTTCGATGACAGACAGAGCAATGGAAGAATCCCGCTTAACGCGCACCGTCGATTGATGCAGGCGCCGGGGCACATCGCGCGATCGACAATGTTTCCGACGCCGCGCGTCCGGCAGTCGACCGGCTTGCATCCGGCGCCCACGAGGCCGTTGACAAGATCGCGGGTGCAGCCGCTCAGGCGGCGAACGCCGCTCGGAGCAAAAGGCGACACGGGTTGCGGGTACGTCACGCGAGCACCCCGTGGCGTCGCTTGGGATCGCGGTAGCGATTGGATTCGTCTTGAGCCGCCTGCTGAGCGCCCGTTAGAGCCGCCCCCGCACTCCACGTACCTTAGTCCGCAGCAGGCTCCTTGCAGCTCACAGTCAGCGAGGCCGGTTTGCGGCTTGATAGAGCGGCATGACGGTCGGCAACAGCGACTCGATCTCCTGGACGCGGGATGCGTCTGCCGGGTGGCTACTCAGGAACTCAGGCGGATGCCCGCCCTTGTTGGCGGCGATCATTTTCTGCCACAACGTAACCCCGGCTCGCGGGTCATAGCCCGCCCGTGCCGCAAGTTCCAGACCGATGCGGTCGGCTTCGCGCTCATCGGTGCGGCTGAACCCGGTCGCGATCAAGGCCTCGTAACCGGCATTCGCCAGCCCGGCCGAGCCCTCGCCGAGGCCAAACAGTGCGGCACCGACGCCGATCGCGGTCTGCGCGGCGATCGCTTGCGACATCTGTTCGCGCGAGTGCTCGCGCAACGCATGCGCGATCTCGTGCCCCATCACGATCGCGATCTCGTCGTCGGTCAGACGGAGCTGGTTGATCAGCCCGCTATAAAACATGATCTTCCCGCCGGGCATGCAGAACGCGTTGAGCTGATCACTGTTCAGCACGTTTACTTCCCACTTCCAGCCTGGCGCGTCGGCGCGGAATGTTGCGGTCTGCGGTTGGATGCGGCTGGCCACCGCGCGCACGCGTTGGAGCATCGCGGGATCCCGATTCAACGCGCCTTGGCGTGCTGCGTCTGATTTCAGCTTGGCGTAGCTCTGCGCGGCCATCTCATCGAGCTGCTGCGAGGACACGAGCATCAGTTGCGAGCGGTCGGCGCCGACTGCGCCGCCTTCGGTGGTGGTCGCGCATCCGCTGAGCGTCCCTAGCCAGGAGCCGAGCAATATCGTCGTCGCCGCGAGGATTCGAAAGGCTAGACATGAGATCTCCTGGTGACGTTGCTTACTCGAGCCGCGTGTCACCCTCGACAGCTCTCACACCCTTCTTATTGCGACACGGACGCGCGACTCGACCGGGATCTCCGGTCTAGAGGTCGGGTCAAATGTGGCCTGTGGCCAGCATGACGACCACCACTACCGCCAAGAGCCCGACAACACCGCTCGGCGCGTAGCCCCATCCTTTGCTGTGTGGCCAGCTCGGAATTACACCGAGCAGGACGAGTACCAGGACAATCAAGAGCACCGTTCCTAATGTCATTTCGCTTCTCCTCGTGTTGCCGCTTACGACCCCGCCACACCACACCATGGTGAATGGGGGATCGTTACGGCAATTGTCCCCTCGCCCGGTAAGACCCTCTGTGCGATGGCGTACCCAAGGCTGAAGATCTTTCCGGACCTTTCAGAACGGTCCGATCGGATTGGAGTCGATGCGCTCGAGTCGCCCGAACGGCTCGTCGGGCAGCTGCTCGCGGTCAGCACGACGGCGTCGACGCGACGCCGCCCGTGGCGTGTCTTCGTGAGCCAACGACGTGCGGCGGGGTCACTTCAGACGAATGTCCCCGAACAGTCCGAGTACCCCGACGACGATCAGGTAAGCGGCGACAATGTAGTTCAGCAACCGGGGCACGATCAGAATGAGAATACCGGCGAGAAGCGAGACCAGGGGAGCAAGGCTCAACGTAATGTTCATGGCGACTTCCTTTGCGCATAGCAACTGATCGGTGCTGCAATTGTCCCCCTCCAACCGGGACGCTCTGTACGCTGGCATACGGAAGGGCTGGACTTTCTCCGGCGACGTCCGCTACAGCCGCGGCCGGATCACGGTGCTGGATCGGCCGGGCCTGGAGGCCCGGGCATGCGAGTGCTACGAGGTGGTCAAGCGGGAATGCGATCGCCTGCTTCCCGATACGCTTGCGACGTGATCCCGTGATCCCGTGATCGCGTTGCGGAGCCGCATCAGCGCGGCTGCCGACATCGTCGAGTCCCTCCGGGGCCTGTCCCTCGCTACCCGCTCAGTCTCATGCGTTGTGCTCCGGCGGAAAGAAATGCATAGGGTCGGGCTCCGGATCCGCGTCGGCCGCCTCCCGCCAGTGCTGCAACAGCGTCTCGCGCCTCGCGGCAAGGTGCGCGATGACTGCGTCGAGCTGGTCCCTGGCGCTTTCCCCCGCTGTCATCGCCGGTCTCACAGGTGGTGAATCGACCCGAGCCGTGTAAAGGAGCATCGGACTCCATTACGTTCGCTAGCGTACGGAACGGAGAAGGTATTCGGCGTATCAATGCAACACGGGCTCCGAATCTCAAGCGCATCAACGCCGAGATGATCATGGCCGTAGGCTATGGAACGACACCGGGGCGGGCGCGAAGCCGCCAATGCTTCAGTCTCTCATCTGCAACATGAAGGAACGACAGTGAAGAAATTCAACATCAGCGTGGTCGCGGCTGCGATCGGCCTAGCGTTCAGCTTCGGCGCGACGGCACAAAGCATGTCAAAGGCCGAATACAAGTCCGGCACGGACAGCATCGTGGCGGAGTCCAAGTCCGCCAAGGCGAGTTGCAACTCGCTGGCGGCTAACGCGAAGGACGTGTGCATGGCTGAAGCCAACGGCAAAGAGAAGGTCGCGAAGGCCGAGCTCGAAGCCCGCTACAAGCCGTCCGATAAGACCCGTTACGAAGCGCGCGTTGCCAAGGCGCAAGCCGATTACTCGGTGGCCAAGGAGAAGTGCGACGACAAGGCGGGCAACGAGAAGGACGTATGCCTGAAGGAGGGGAAGGCTGCCGAGACCCGCGCCAAGGCGGATGCCAAAGCGCAGCTGAAGATCTCGCAGGCGAACAAGACCGCCAACGAGACGTCGGGCGAAGCGCGGATGAAGGCGGATGAGAAGGGAGCCAATGCGCGCAAGGTTGCGGCGGAAGACAAGCGTGACGCCGACTACGCGGTGGCGAAGGAGAAGTGCGACGTCTACGCGGGCGGCGCCAAGGACTACTGCCTGAACCAGGCGAAGGCGCGCTTTGGCAGGACCTGAGCCCTGCTCGCGCCGGGTACGAGGGCCCTCCCGGCGTCAACTCGGTTGCGGCGTTTAGCGGTGTGTTTTCGCTCGCCGACGCATCTTGTGTACGCAAGCGCACCGACCGCGGTGCGCGGTGCGAGTAGCCTGTGCCAATGAGCGCTCTCGCCGCCTGCGCGCACGGCAGCAGGACTGGCACGCGAACGCGAGCCACGGGCCGGTGGCAACGCCGGACCCTTAACCCGGGAAAGGAAGGGACACCATGGAATTCATCTGGTTCGTACTGATTGGCTTGGCCGCGGGCTGGCTCGCGGGACAACTCATGAAGGGCGGCGGCTACGGCCTTCTCGGCGACCTCGCGCTCGGCGTGATGGGCGCGCTGGTCGGCGGGTTTCTGTTTCGCCAGCTGGGCCTCGCGGCCGGAGGCGGCTTGATCGGCGCCTTGATCGTGGCGACCATCGGCGCCGTGGTCGTGCTGTTCCTGGTGCGTATGGTCAAGCGTGCCTAGCGGTTGTCCGTGTACCCGATGAGGTAGCCGCCGGTAGGATGCCTCTCGCGCGTTACCGCACAGCGGACGGCACGCCGGCCGGCGGTGCTACAGTTCTTCGAAGACCTTCCGCGCGAGCGGGAACGAGCCGGGCTAGCGGCTCGACATCGAGGGCGAGCGGATGACCGTCGTCACGCAGGGCGGCGAGAAGGCGCGGTGGTGAGGTTTCCGCGCCGAGCCGCGATCGAGCACCGCCTTGCGCTGGCTGCGCGAGGCGCGCCTCCCCGGGCTGGCGTGACCTGACGCCTCGGCTCGTCGACCTCGCGCCTCAGCTCGTCGATCCCGCGCGCATCGGCTAAGCGCCCGATGAACTTCCTAGCCGCGGGCCGATCTCTAGCGCGACTCGACCAAGCGGGGCGTGACCGCCCGTGCCGGCGATGGCCCGGCGGTCAGGGTGGATCGCCTCCGTTGCACGATAATGACGGTGCCCGCTTCATGTCGCTCTGCGCTTCGCCGGGCCGGCTTTGCTCGACGCCAGCGGGCGCAGGCTCGTGCGTCGTCAGCGGTTCAGGGTTCGGCGGCGCGCTCGAACGCGTCTTGGCGCGGTACATGCCGATGTCCGAATGCTCCATCAGCGCACCGTATTCCTGCCCGTCGACGGGATAGACGGCGGTGCCGATGCTTGCCGTTATCGTCACCGGGCCGCCGTCGACAGCATAAGGCGCCGAGAGCCGGCTACGGATCTTCTCGGCCACCGCAGCAGCGCCGTCGTGGCCATCGACGTCCGGCAGCATGATCACGAACTCGTCTCCGCCATACCGGCAGGCAGTGTCGCCGGCGCGGATAGAGGTGCTCAACCGCCCCGCCACCTGCTGCAGGAGCGCGTCTCCGGCTGCATGCCCGAGTCCGTCGTTGACGCGCTTGAATCCATCCAGGTCGAGGAACAGCAGTGCGACCTGCGTGCCCTGTCGCGCGCCCTGAGCCACCGCCTGATTGAACCGGTCGAGCAGCAGGCTTCGATTGGGCAAACCGGTGAGCTCATCGTGGTACGCCACGTGACGCACCTGCGCCTCCTTTCGTGCGAGTCGCAGAAAGCGCTCCTTGAGACGCAAATCGCGCTTCACGAGCGTTTCGACCCGCTCCTGAGCGACTCGCAGCTGCCGCTGACTCGCTTCGAGCGCTCGCTCTAGCTCCGTCGCATCCGACAGCGCTCGCTCCAGTCCGGTGGGTGCCGGCGTCGAGCGGCCCGCGGGCCCTCGCTGCACGAGCGCACCCGACGCCGCGGCGGGATGCCGAACTTCCCTCGCCGTCCCTCTCTTCATGGATTCCGTCCTCTAGCGCGATGCGGACCTGATCTGCCGTCGTTTCCGCTCGCTCGTTTCCCCCGTCGACTCGAGAAACGCGGCGCCATCCGATTACGGCGGCACGGCGGTCAAACGTAGTGCGGTAGCCGGCGCGCGAACTCGCGCAGCGCGGCGATCCCGCTCGCTTCCGCTCGCTCGCGCCAGTCGGAAAGCTGCTTCACCAATTGGTCGCTCGACGCACTGGATCGGCTCCAGAGTTCGCTCAGCTCCCGCCGCATCGAGTAGACCGTGTGCAGCAACTCGTGCTTCCGCACCTGCGAGTCGAGCGTCATCGGGCGCCGCACTCGCCAATCCCAGGTATGAAAGCGCAGCCAGCGCAGCAGGTTCCTGGCCGAGAGTGCGTCGATACCGCCCTCGCTCGGCGTCGTCGCGGTGTCCCGTCTGAGCCTGCGGATCTCCTGCCGGCACAAGTCGCCAACCGAGCGCGTGTATTGCGCAAGCACGTAGTAGCGGTTGGTCAATATCGCCTTCACGGTGTCAGCGTCGCACGCGGTCTTCGCGCGGCTGAACCGGGGCGCGGGGGCGATCCTTCTCACCCGCGCGAGGCCGAGCGTTTCGAGGCAGCGGATGTACATCCAGCCGATGTCGAACTCGTACCACGCGCTCGAGAGCTTCGCCGAGGTCGGGTAGGCGTGATGATTGTTGTGGAACTCTTCGCCCCCGATGAGAACGCCCCAGGGGACGATGTTGGTGCTGGCGTCCTCGACGGGAAAGTTGCGATACCCCCAGTAGTGCCCGATCCCGTTGATCACCCCGGCGGCCCAGAACGGGATCCAGATCATCTGGATGCCGAAGATCAGGCTGCCCGGAACGACGCCGAAGGCGACGATGTCGAAAAGCGCCATCAGGACGATGCCGCACATGGGGCACCCTGCATAGATGCGCCTCTCGAGCCAGTCATCCGGCGTGCCATGGCCGAAGCGGTCGAGCGTGTCGGGGTTGCGCGCTTCCCTGACGTAAAGCAACACGCCGGCTCCCAGCACCCGGCCGATGCCGTGGATCTGCGGGCTGTGCGGATCCGCGGCGGACTCGACTCTGGCGTGATGCTTCCGGTGGACGGCCACCCATTCCCTGGTCACCATGCCGGTGGTAAGCCAAAGCCAGAACCGCAAAAAATGGCTGACCGCCGGGTGGAGATCCAGCGCGCGATGGGTCTGGTGCCGATGCAGATAAATCGTGACCGCTGCGATCGTCACATGCGTCAGGACGAGCGCGACCAGCAGGTGAGCCCACCACGGCAGATCGAAGATACCCGACGAGATCATCAGCAGATCCTTCCACCGCGGAGCTGTTACGATAACCACAGTCATTCTCTCCCGCGCTCGCCGGGCGCTCTGTGCGTTAACGTACATAGGGCGGACGGATTGACTGGTGAACCGACTGGTCGACCCGCGTCTCCCCGGCGTCGCTAAGCGCGCCGGTCCCGGGTTGTAAGCCGGTCCCTGGCACTCACCACGAAAAAGCAACGAAAGAATCGCCGCGTTGACGGCGATTCTCCTGAGTTGGGTGAGCCCGAGGGGCGCGCGCCCACTCGTGTCGTGAGGACTAGGGAAGGAAACCAGAGATTCCGCCGGGCGACCGCCGGTGTTCGATACCGCACAGACGCGGGAGATCGAGACCCTCAGCATCTATCGTAGAGACGTCAGGCAGTTGCGTGAGGGATGCTCAAGGGGGGTGTCCTAGCGATGCCGCAGAAAACGTCGGTCTCGCCGATCAACGGCGAGTTGGATGTCATCGGTAAGCATGGCGCCGGCGCGGTAGCAATGCGTCAGCCAGAGGGTCTGCAAATGAATGAATCAGTGGCGCCGAGCGGCGTGATCGGCCTGGAGCCGTTGATCATCACCCGCGAACTGGATTTGCGGCCGTCGCGGACACCCGAGTTCGAAGCTGAAAACCTGGCCCTGGTCGCGCTCGCGCAGCACCTGTCGGATGCGCCCGAGAACATCCTCCAGAACCTGGCGGATACGGCGTTGGCGCTGTGTCACGCCGGCTCGGCCGGAATCAGCCTCTTCGAGGAAAGCGAGTCGGTGTTCCGCTGGCACGGACTCGCCGGCGAGCTTGGCCCACGTCGCTGGGACACCACGCCCCGCGAATTCAGTCCCTGCGGGACCGTGCTCGACCGACGCTGCACGATGTTGATGTCCTACCCGGAGCGCTACTTCCCGTACTTCGCGGAAGTCAAGCCCACGATCGTCGAGGCGCTGCTCGTCCCATTCGACATCGGTGGGAAGCTCATCGGCACGGTCTGGGCGGTCAGCCACGACGAGCGTCTCAAGTTCGACGCCGAGGACCAGAGGATCTTGAGGAACCTGGCTAAGTTCGCTTCGGCCTGTTATCAGGCCAGCTCGTGGGTCGCGGCCGTCGAAGCGGCAGACCGGCGCAAGGACGAGTTCCTGGCCATGCTCGGACACGAACTCCGAAATCCTCTGTTCCCGCTGCAGAACGCAATTCAGTATCTGATCAAGGCCGGTCCGGACGAGCACGGGGCGAACGAGGCAAAGGGCGTCATCCAGCGCCAACTCGCGCACATGAGCCGCCTGATCGACGATCTGCTGGATGCCGCGCGCATCTCGAACGGCAAAATCGAACTGCGCAAGGAGCGCATCGAGCTGTCGGCAGCGGTGCGAAACGCGCTGGAAATGTCGCGCCCGCTGATTCAAGCCGCGCGCCACGCAGTCACGGTGTCATTGCCCGCGGAGCCGGTTTACCTCGACGCCGACCTGGCACGACTGGCGCAGGTTCTGTCCAATCTGCTCGGCAACGCCGCCAAGTACATGAACGAGGGCGGCCAAATACGGGTGCTGGCGACAATCGAGGGGAGCGAGGTTGTCGTCCGTGTGCAGGATGACGGAATCGGCATTGCAGCCGACAAGCTCGCCTCGATCTTCGAGCTGTTCTCCCAGGTGGACACGTCTGCGGGGCGTTCCCATGGCGGCCTCGGGATCGGTTTGACGTTGGTCAGAACCCTGGTGAACGGCCACGGTGGGACGGTGGAGGCGCATAGCGCGGGACGCGACAGGGGCAGCGAGTTCCTCGTGCGGCTTCCAATCGATACCGTGGGCCGAGACGACTCCCCGGCGCAGCAGCTCGCGCACCGCCAGCCGGACGTCGCGCCTCCGTCGAGCCTGCGGATCTTGGTGGCCGACGACAACCGGGATGCGGCCGACAGCCTAGCCATGGTGCTGCGCCTCGCCGGCCACACGGTGTGGAACGTATACGACGGACAGTCCGCGCTGGCGACGGCCTTCCGCTGCCGGCCGCACGTCGTGTTGAACGACATCGGCATGCCCGGGGTGAACGGCTACGAGGTGGCGCGCCGACTGCGCGAGCATCCAGTAACCAGAGATTCCGTGCTGGTCGCAGTGACGGGCTACGTAAATGCCGACGACCATGATCGCTCGCGCGAAGCGGGATTCGATCATCATCTTTCCAAGCCCGTTGATTTCGATTCGCTCGAGAAATTGCTCGTTTCGATCGGCGCGGCGGGGCGGCATGCCGCGGTCCGCAACGAAGCCGCCGCATAGGGTGGAGCCGGCGGTGGAGACACTCAAAAAAACACGACGCGCAGGCACGGATGGCCTCATGAACCTTCAGCCGGGCGAGAAATCCCGCCAGCAGCACGCGATCGAGTTCCTGGCTCGGGAGTCGGAGGTGCCGCTCGATGAAGTAGCGCGGCTCTACGAAGATGAACGGGCCGAGCTCGCGGTCGGTGCACGGATTACTGGCTTCCTTCCCATTCTTGCCCTCCGGAAAGTCCGGGCATTGCTGCGCCGCCGCAGCGTCGGAACGCGACCGCGCGCCTAAGCAGGCAACCCTTGCCGGCGAATCGCGCCGGTCATTGCCGGATGATCCCGCCCGGCATCGGAATGCGCCTGACGGGCAGACTCCCTTCCCAACCGCAACCCAACGATGGGCAGCGGTAGCGGCGTCGCGGCCGAATCAGGCTTATCAGTCGATCGACGAACCGGCGCTGGACGCGGATGAGCCCAGCAGACCCTCCGGCGCGGCGACATCGCGGGCATTCACGTGTAAGAGATCCTGACATCGTTTTTTCCGGTCTAATATCGCAGTATTCGATTGTGACCCTCTCGCCAACTCGTTCAGTGCGCTGGCGCACAAAGGGCGCTAGACTGCCTCTGGCGGTATCGAGCGTCGAGTGCATATGCCAGCAACGGCTGCGCCGCAAACTCCCGAAACGAATAGGCTGCTAGCGGTCCTCCCGGCAGCCGAGCGCGACCGCTTGTATTCCCACCTCGAGCCGGTCTCGATGGCGCTGGGCGAGGTCGTTTACGAGTCCGGCAGCCGGCTGGAGCACGTCTACTTTCCAACGACCTCCATCGTGTCCCTGCTCTACGTCATGGAGGACGGCGCGTCCGCCGAGATTGCGGTCGTGGGCAATGAGGGAATGGTGGGTGTTGCCCTCTTCATGGGGGGCGAAACCACGCCGAGCCGGGCAATCGTGCAGAGCGCCGGCCTGGCATTCCGGCTATCGGGGCACCTGCTGAAGCGCGAGTTCACTCGCGCCGGGGCGATGCAGCATCTGTTGCTGCGTTACACCCAATCGCTATTGACGCAGATGGCGCAGACGGCGGTCTGCAACCGGCATCATTCGGTGGATCAGCAGCTCTGCCGCTGGCTGCTGCTGAGTCTCGATCGACTGCCCTCGAACAAGCTGACCATGACGCAGGAACTGATTGCCAACATGCTCGGGGTGCGCCGAGAAGGGGTCACGGAGGCGGCCGGGAAGTTGCAGACTGCCGGCCTGATTCATTACAGCCGCGGCCGCATCACGGTGCTGGATCGGCCGGGATTGGAGGCGCGGGCGTGCGAGTGCTACGAGGTGGTCAAGACGGAGTCCGATCGCCTGCTCCCCGATACGCCCGCGACGTGATCGGGGGCGGGGGTCACCCTCCGCTCAGTTGTCACGATACGAGAGGGCAAAGCCGCTTCGCGACGCCCCCTCGTGCTCCCCGACGCCACGAAAGCGACGCCTGCAGCGTCGGTTTGAATCTTAGTCGGACGCGTTGTGCTCCGGCGGAAAGAAATGCCGCCGCTCGATCCACTTGAAGCCCTCGTGCTTCGTGATCGTTGCGATCTCGATCGGGCCGCCCACCGTCTTGGGGCGGCTGACGGAGAACCTGACGAAGCCGATGGTCGTCTGGACCAGGAAGCGGGCCAGGTCGACCGCATCGTGGATCGGCATCGCCTCGAGGAACAGCAGCTCGTACAGCTCGGGCGCCAGCTGGGTCCGCGCGTCGGCCGCTTGTTGCGCCGACAGACCGTGCTTCATGGAGGCCTCGTTGAATTTGGTCCCGAGGCCGAAAATGAGTCTGTCCAGCGCTTCGTATTCGCCATCCCATCGTGGCCCGAACTCGTGCTCCGCTTGAACCCGCGTTGGTGCAGGGCACTCGGCTCCCATCAACTGCACTTCCCAGACCTCTGCGAGAGGACGGCTAGCGGAGTAGCCGCAGACTCTTACCTTGGTCCAGACGCTGCCGCCGAGCGGCCGCGACTTCTCCTCGAACAGGAATTCCCTGACCCGGATCGCGACCTCCTCGACGGTATAGCGATCGGGGTTCAGGCTCCAGTCGGGGTGATCGGCGCCCCCGCCGCTGAACCGCCGTCGCAGGTCTTTCAGCAAGGTGTCGATCGACTCGTTGCCGATGCCGCCGGCGCCAGTCACCATCGCGCCGATGGGGAGCCCCTTCCTGAGGTTCACGATCTTCTGGGCGTGGTGATAGATCATGCCGCTCGCGAAGGAGCTGGCGCTGTCCGCGGCCATGACGACACCGTCGTTGATCTTGACCGACACGAGTACGGTCACGTGCGCCTCAAGCCGAGGGTGCGGTCGTATATCTTCTGCCCCGACCGGTAACACCCGCAGGCGGCGGCTTCCAGGCCGCCGCGGCCGAGAATCGTGATGTTGCCGCGGCGGTAGCGAATCAGCCTTCGACGCTGCAGGCCTCCCGCCGCCTTGGTCACGCCGACCCGGCGCACACCGAGCATGTGGGCGAGAAGCTCGTGGGTCAGATGAAACTCGTCCCCGTGCGCCCGGTCGTGGGTCATGAGCAGCCAGCGAGCGAGCCGTGCCTCCAACAGGTGGAAGCGCGTGCACGCTGCCGTTTGCGCGAGCTGCGCCATCGAGACGTAAAGGTAGCGGTTCAACTCGCGCTGGAGGTCAGCGCTAAAACTGAGCTCGCGGAGGAACGACGCAGCATCCATTCGCATCGCGGGGCCGGAGCCCTGCACCAGCGCGCGCAGAGGTGAGACGTCGACCCCCAGCATGAGGGTGATTCCGAACATGCCTTCGCTGCCGACCAGTCCCACCTCCAGGCTCGTGCAGCCGTCGCGCGGCGTCAGCAACGAGATGAAGCCGCCGGCGGGGAAGTACACGTGGCGGATCCGGTCGCCCGGCTCGCAGAGCACATCGGCGAACGCGAGCTCGACTCGCTCGCAGCGCGCAAGCAGGTGCTCGCGATCCTCGCGGGGCAGCGCCGCGATCAGAGCGTTCGTAACGGGGAGGCGCCGCGTGGAGGACATCGAACTCTCCTGGAGGCTTGAGGGAACCCGTCAGAGGGCATGAGAGGTACGTCTACAAGGGAACGGACAAGGGGGAACGGACAAGGCGGAGAGCGCAAGCGGAGGACGGTACACGAGGATCGAGATCCATTACGTTCGCTAGCGCACGCAACGAAAAGAAAATGAGTGCTCGCCGCATTCGCCTCGACCTGGGCGCGCCGGGGAGCCGCGAGCGCCCACCGTTCGCGGGCGACATCCGGTTCTGTGCGCTACCGCACGGAACGCACGGCGGCCGGTCCGTACCCTGTGGTCATGCAGGCTCCGGACTGATGCGCGGCGCGAAGTCTTTCTGGTGGAAGGCGCTCAAGCGGCACGTTCGCACCGCGGCGAGGAGGCTGGGCGAGCGGCACGCCGTCGGCGGTGTGGAAGACTCCGTCTCGCCGCTGCCTGCCGCGCCGCGACCCGACAGTGCGCTCGCTCCCGACGGAGGCGCGTGGGTCAGCGCTCAGGTCCTGTCGCCCGTCAACGGCGCGCGAACCCGGCTCGCGCACTCGATTTATCTTCCGCGAGCCGCCCGCGGATCGGCGTTGCCCCTAGTGGTGATGCTGCATGGCTGCGAACAAACGGCCGGGGAACTCGCGCAGGGCACGCGGATGAATCAGCTCGCCGCGCGGGAGGGCTTCGTCGTCCTCTATCCTCAGCAGTCGGTGAACGTCCACCGCCACCGATGCTGGCATTGGTACGACCGGGCGACGCAGGACGGATCGGGCGATACCGCATCGATCGCCGCCATGATCGAGACCATCGTTGCGAAATACCGGATCGACCGGTCGCGCATCTACGCGGCGGGCATGTCGGCCGGCGCCTCGATGGCGCATATCCTGGGGTTGCGCCGTCCGGACCTGATTGCGGCGGTGGGTCTGCATTCCGGCGTGGCGTTCGGCGCTGCCGGTTCCGCGACGGCCGCGTTCACGGCGATGCTGCGCGGGGTCGCCGGGTCGCCGGAGGCTGCAGTGCGCGATGCCGTCTATGATCCGGCAGCTTTTCCGGCGATGCCGGCGATCGTCATCCACGGCGGTCGGGACGGCGTCGTGAGTCCGATCAACGGCGTCCACCTGGCCAGGCAGTTCAGAGCGCTGAACGGCGCGACGGAGCGGATCGCCGAACCGGTCCCCTCGGCGCTCGCGACATTCCCGGAGCGCGTCGGCGAGAAGACCGTCCATGTGCAACGCGATTACTACGCCGGAAGAAAACTGATGCTGCGGGTGTGCGAAATACCAGACTTGGCGCATGCGTGGAGCGGGGGCGACAGCGCGTTTCCGTTCCATGCGAGCGAGGGACCGGACGCGAGCGCGCTCATGTGGGCGTTCTTCAAGTCGCACCGTCGGGAGACGAGCGCTCGAGCGCGCGCAGGCGCTGCCACGCTGCCGATGTGGAAGGCGCGGCAGACCTCGTAACGGTCGTCCCGGTAGGAGCCGATGACCGAAGGATCGTGGCCGGACGAGGACGGGCGAAGAAAGGCCCGGAACGGGGGGAGCCGATTCCGGGCCGGGAACTACAGGTGCTCAAAAGGGAGGGGATCGAACACCCACGTCGATGATCCAAATTTCCGCCGGGCCCGTCTGTACGCTGGCGCACAGAGCGCGGTCCGACATCGGACTACCGACCGATGTTCAGCCTCCTGCGAGCTCAGGTCTTCCACGTCTTGTTGCCGGGCACGGGAGCGGGCATCTTGAACGGCCCGCCGCCCAAAGGCGCGGCCGGAACGCCCGGCTTCTTCTGTTGCTTCGGCTTCTTGGTTTCGCGATTGCTTCGCTGCTCGCCCTTGGGCATGAGAGTGCTCCTCGAGTGGATGCGTCTCCGGACGCGATCCGGCGATTATGCGGGTTTGTGACCGGCGTCGTCGTTCGCTGGTTTCGTCGCGATGGGCCGCCGCTCCGGCCCGCGGCGCTGGTTCGGGATCCGGGTGCCGCTCGAATGGCGGAAAAAAGCGCCCGCGACGCCGCTCGGAGCGAGCGACGCGCGCGGGCTCGAACCTCTCGCGCTGACGGCGCACTCAGGGGAGGCGTCGAGAAGCCGCTCGCGCGGAAGCGCTGCGGAACTACCCACCCTTGTTGCATGCCCGGACGGGGCATGTCGGTGCGCTGACGCACACAGCGCGGCGCTCGCGCGCGCTTCCCCGGCGAATTCGCGGCGGCCGGAAGCCGCCGCCAACCACGGCGTCGCGATCTTTCGATGTATGTACGCCAACGCACGGAGGGCGCCAAGGGCGGCGCCGATACTGTTCGGACGGCGGCGCTCGAGCCTCGGACGCCGCCGGGTTTCACCCGCCCGGCGGCGCGTCGACACGCTCCGGTCGCGGGTGAATCTGAGACGAGTTGAAGCAAACGGGGCTCGAAGCAAGCGGACGTTACGGCGAGCACCGCCGATTCAAGCGGCGTGCTGCGCGAGGAGGCGAGTGATGTGGATGCGACTGGGTGTGATGACGGTAAGCGCCGCGGTGGCGGCGATGACGCTGGGCTGCGGGCAGACCTCGTCGACTCCCGCGGCGGTAATCGAGGAGAAGGTCTACACGGTGACGCCGCCCTCGATGGCGGTGAAGGCGGGAGTCATGACCGGCGAGGTCACCGAGATGAAGATCACCGAGCGGGTCGACAAGGGCTCGGGCGTCGTTGTTTCTCCCGCCAAGCTCACCGGCAAGCTCAAGCTCCTGAACAGCTCTACCGACCAGACCATCCGCCTTATCGGCGGGAAGATCCAGTTCATCGATGCTGACGGCAAGCCGATGCTGGTCGAGGAGAAGAAGTTCGAGCCGAGCATCAAGTTCCAGACCTACGGTGCCGCGGAGCGGCTCGACCCCGGGCAGGACGCGATGCAGTCCGTCGAGGTGGATTTCCCCGCCGCGGCATTGCCGGCGAAGAAGCTGAAGGAGATCCGGCTCCAGCTGACTTACATCCCGTCGCCGTACAAGGCGGAAACGGTCAACTTCCCGGTGTCGATCGGCGGCCAGTAGCCGCTCGGGCGCCGGAAGGCGACGCTGGTGCTGCCACAGCGCGACGGGCGCGGCCGGACGTCGTTCGTCGCCCACGAAACGGGCGACAGACACCGATCCCCCAGGTGCATCCGCTCGATGCTATGTGCGCTGGCGCACCGAGTGCAACCGGCTTTGTAGCTACGCTGCTCGGTTGCGCGCCATAGAACGGGCCGCGGCCATGGCCCGCGCTCCTGGCGCCTAACGCCACAGGAGATGTCGATGTCGATCGGAGTCTGGGTAATCGTGGGGGTGGTTGCGGGCTTGGTTGCCAGCAAGCTCGTCATCAGGTCGGGCGAAGGTCTCTTGAGGGATCTCGCTCTCGGCATCGCCGGCGCGGTCGTCGGCGGCGGCCTCTTCACCGCCCTCAGCACACCGGAATCGACCGGCCTCGAGGTGTTCGGCCTCGTGGTGACCCTTGCGTGTGCGGGGGCGATGCTCGTCGTCTATCACATGTTCTTCCCGCACGTTCGCCAGGGCTAGCCGAATAGCGGCGATCCGGCGCGCGCGCACCCGATCGTCACGCGGCTGCCGCGAGCGGCTGCGTCGCCGCGGCCGGCTCGGTCTCCAGCGTCACCGCGACCGCATGCATGACCGCTGCGATGCGTACGGCGGCCTGGATCTGCTCGCGCGTAACGCCGGCCTCACGCAACACCTTCTCGTGCGCGGTGATGCACTTGCCGCAGCCGTTCACCGCCGACACCGCGAGCGACCACAGCTCGAAGTTGTCGCGCGCGGTGCCGGGATTGCCGATGACGTTCATCCGCAGGCCCGCACGCAGCTTTCCGTACTCCTCGTCCTCGACGAGGTGCAAGAAGCGGTAGTACACGTTGTTCATCGCCATGATCGCGGCCGCTGCCTTGGCGGCGTTGAACGCGGCCGGGTCGAGGCGCGGGCCGAACTCGGCGATCACCGCCTCGATCACGGCGTTGTTGCGCGAGGCGATCGCGGCGGCGACGAACGTTCCGGCCTTCTTGGTATCGTCGAGCACCGTCTCGCCCGCTAGCGTGCCGAGGCTCAGCTTGAGGTCCTTGGCGTATTCGGGGAGGCGGTCACGTAGTGTCTGGATGCTCATGATGGCAGCCTTTCAGGGAACGCGAAGCGGTGGAAAAAGGGGGAATGCCCGAGCATCCCCCATGCGGCATCAAGACGCTCAGGCAGCCTTCAGGAACTCCTCGCCCTTCTGCCAATTGCAGGGGCAGAGCTCGTCGGACTGCAGCGCATCCAGCGTCCGCAGCACTTCGTCGACGTTGCGGCCGACGCTCAGGTCGTGGACCGACGCGAACCGGATGACGCCCTCGGGGTCGACGATGAAAGTGGCGCGCAGCGCGACCCCTTCCTGCTTGTCGAGGATCCCCAGCGCCGCCGATAGCTCGCGCTTGATATCGGCGAGCATCGGGAACGGCAGGTTTTTCAGGTCCGGGTGCTGGCGCCGCCACGCGAGATGGACGAACTCGCTGTCGGTCGAGGCGCCGTAGACGACGGCATCGCGGTCGTTGAACTCGCGGTTGAGCTTGCCGAAGGCCGCGATCTCGGTCGGGCAGACGAAGGTAAAGTCCTTCGGCCAGAAGAAGAGGACTTTCCACTTACCGGGGTCGGATTGGTCGGTGATGCGGGCGAAGGTCTTGTCCTGTTCAAGCGACACGACGGCCTGGAGGTCGAACTGGGGGATGCGGTCGCCAACGGTCAGCATTGCAGGTCTCCTGAAAAAGGGTTCGATCGATGATGTGGGGCCAGTCTGCGGGCCGACCAGTGATCGAGCCAACGGTATTTTTCGGTTAGAGTGATCGCCGCAGTCGATCAGGCCGCAATCGAGCATGTCTACCGCGCTGCCCTCGCTCCGCCAGCTCCGCTACCTGATGGCCGTCGCCGACCGGCTCAACTTCCGTGCGGCGGCGGAGAGCTGCTTCGTCACGCAGTCGACGCTGTCGGCGGGCATCAAGGAGTTGGAGCGCCTGCTGGGGGCCGAGCTCGTCGAGCGCGACAAGCGCCACGTCCGACTCACACGGACCGGCGCAGCGGTCGTGGCGAAGGGGCGCGCGCTCCTCGCGCAGGCGCAGGACCTGGTCGAGCTCGCGCGTGCGTCCGCCGAGCCGCTGTCCGGGCCGTTCCGGCTCGGGGTGATCCCGACGATCGCACCGTTCCTGCTGCCACGGCTCGGGCCCAAGTTGCGTGCGGCCTACCCGCGCCTAAAGCTCTATCTGCGCGAGGACGTCACCGAGCGGGTGCTCGACCGTCTGCGCTCGGCGGAGCTCGACGCCGCGCTGATCGCGCTGCCCTACGATACGGGGGAGCTCGTGGTGCGCGAGCTGTTCCGCGACGAGTTCTGGTTCGTCGCGCGTAGCGACGATCCGCTGGCGCGCGTGAAAGCGGTGGCCGTCGAGCGGCTCGCACCGCGCGAGATCGTCCTCCTCGAGGAGGGGCATTGCCTCCGCGACCATGCGATCGTCGCCTGCGGGGCACGCACGCCCGGCGAGGCGCCGGCGGTCGAGGCGACCAGCCTCGCGACGCTGGTGCAGATGGTCGAGGGCGGGCTGGGCGTGACGCTCGTGCCGGAAATGACGCTGAAGGCCGGGCTGCTGAACGGGACGTCGCTCGTCGCGCGCCCGTTTGCGACCGAGGTCCCTGCGCGGACCATCGCACTCGTGTCCCGGGCGGGCGGCGCGCCCGATGGCGAACCCGAGCTGCTGGCGAGGTTCATCGTCGAGCATGCGGCGCCCAAGAGCAAGCCCGGCCTGCCCAGCCTGCGGCGGCGGCGTCAGGCGTGAGGCAATTGGCACCGAGTCGGTGCCTCCCGCCGATCGGCGCTGCGGCGGGTTGTGATATATAGCCCACGAGAGGTCGAGTGCCGTGGGAGTGCACCAGACCGGGGGCAGGAACAGGCCGGCCGCGGGCGGGAGGGCCAGCAGGCGGGCACCAAAAGGGACTCACAAGCCGAAACCATGCAAAGCCTCAAGGAAGCCGCCACCGGCGCGCACGATCCGCGCGCCCTGAGCGCCGACGAGCTCGAGCTCGCGCGGCTGATCGTCGAAACGCTGAATATCGAGGACGCGAAACCCGAGGAGATCGACCCCGAAGCGCCACTATACGGCGAAGGACTCGGGCTCGACTCGATCGACATCCTCGAGATGTCGCTCGCGATCTCCAAGACCTACGGCGTGCAGCTTCGCTCCGACGACCCCGACAACGAGAAGATCTTCCGCTCGCTCCGGACCCTCGCCGCGCACATCCGGACGCGCCGCGGGAAATAACCGGGCGCGACGGGCGCCACCGCCGATGCCGCGTCCGGGCGCGATCCTCACCGCGGTTGCGCTCGCCGCAACGCCGTTCGTCGCGCACTTCCTCAGCGTCGTGGAGGGCGCGCGTCCGTTGGCCATCGCGTACGGCTGGGCGATGGCCGCGGTGGTCGCGATCGGGCTCGCACGCGCGGCGGGCGTGGGCGTCGCGGAGAGTGCCTTGGTCGCCGGCCTCCTCGGGCTCGCTTGGTATCTCGGCGCGGGGACACGCTACGCGGTGTTCCTCCCGCCGGCGGCGATCCTCCTCGCGTTCCTTTGGTTCTTCGGCCGCACGCTCCTGCCTGGCCGCGTCCCGTTCGTCACGTCGATCGCGCGCATCGTGCACGCGAGCCCGGTCCTCGCGCCCGAGATGGAGCGCTACACGCGGCAGGTGACGTGGGCCTGGTGCGGCTTCTTCGCCGCCGCGCTCGCGGTCTCGGGGCTGCTCGCGGCGCTCGCGCCGATCGCCATGTGGTCGATTTTCGCGAACGTGCTGGTCCTGCCGCTGGTCGCGGCGATGTTCGCCGCCGAGTACGCCTATCGCCGGGCGCGCTTTCCGGCGCACGATCACGTGTCGCCGCTCGCGGTGCTGCAGCGGCTCGGGCGCGCCGGCATCTCCGCCGCCGCGGCGCCGGGAAAATGCGCGGCGGACTCCCCGACGAAGTGAACGCCCGGGTCGACGACGCGCGCGTCCCGCTGGTCGCTCCGCGGCCGGCGGGGGACACGTTCGCCTGGCGCGGCGGGCGACAGGTGACGGTCCCCGAGTTCGTGGCCGACGTGGCGGCGCTCGCCGCGCGGCTCCCGGACCGCGCGCACGTGGTGAACCTCTGCACCGACCGCTACCGGTTCGCCGTCGGGTTTGCCGCCGCGCTCGTCCGCGGTCAGGTGAGCCTCCTCCCGCCGCAACGCACGCCCGATTTCCTAGCGCAGCTCGCGGCGCGTCATCCGGGACTCTACTGCCTCGCCGACGAGGCGGTCGACGGGTGTCCGGTCGAGGCCATGGCCTATCCCGAGGGTCTCCCCCCGCTTCGCGGCGAGCAGTCGGTTCCGGCATTTCCGGCCCGGCAGGTCGCCGCGATCGCGTTTACTTCCGGCAGCACCGGTGCGCCGACGCCGCACGTCAAGCTGTGGGGCGCGCTCGCCCGCGGCGCTGCTGCGGAAGCCCCCGCGCTCGGGCTGGACCGCCTCCCGGGCGCCGCCATCGTCGGCACCGTACCGCCGCAGCACATGTACGGCTTCGAATCGACGGTACTGCTCGTGCTGCAGAACCGCCTCGCGATGCACGCGAGCCGCCCGTTCTACCCGGGCGATGTACGCGCCGCGCTCGCCGAGGTCCGGGCGCCGCGCGTGCTCGTCACGACGCCGGTGCACCTGCGCGCGCTCGACCTCGACAAGACGGTGCTGCCGCCGCTCGAGCGCATCATTTCCGCGACCGCGCCGCTCCCCGTCGAGTTGGCCGCGGCGGCGGAGCGGCGCCACGGCGCGCACGTGCTCGAAATCTTCGGGTTCACCGAGGCCGGCATGGTCGCCGCCCGCCGCACGACCGACGGCGACACCTGGCGGCTGCTTCCGGGCGTCGCGATCCGCGCCGAAGCGGACACGTGGTGGGCCGAGGGCGGACATATCCCCGCCCCGGCGCGGTTCACGGACCTCGTCGAGGTCATCGACTGCGAGCACTTCGTCGTGCGCGGCCGCGTCGCCGACCTGGTGAACGTGGCCGGCAAGCGCGCGTCGCTCGCGGGCCTGAACGCGCAGCTCCTCGCGATCCCCGGGGTGGTCGACGGCGCGTTCTACCTGCCGGAGGGCGAGGGCGGCGCGGTGACGCGCCTCGCGGCGGTCGTCGTCGCGCCCGGCCTGACCCAGCGGCGGCTGCTCGACGCGCTGCGGCTGCGCGTCGATCCGGCGTTCCTGCCGCGCCCGCTGCGGCTCGTGGAACGGCTGCCGCGCAACGCGACCGGGAAGCTCGCTCTCGAGGATCTGCGCGCGCTCGCAGGCGCCCCGCCGCGGCGATGACGCCGGCGAACGGCATCGCGCCGCCACCGCACGCGCCCGAGACGGGCTGGTCGCGCCGGCTCCTCGGCAGCCTGCATGCCACCGGCGTCTTCTGGTACCGCTCGCATCGCTGGCTGATCAAGACGTTCCCCGACTGGTCGATCGCGCCGCTGATGGCGCTCTCGGCGCCGCTCGCGTTTGTCATCCTGGTCCGGTTCCGGCGCGCGATCGCGTCGAACCTCGACGCGGCGCTCGGGCCGGCCGGCTTTCCGGAGCGGCAGCGCCGAGTGCTGCGCACGCTCGAGACGTTCGCCCTGTGCCTCAGCGAGCGCTACGAGCGTTTCGCCACCGACCGCCCGTTCGCGGTCGAGGTCGAGGCGATGGAGCACTGGCGCGCGGTGGCGGAGAGCGGCCGCGGGTTCGTGATGGTCACCGCGCACCTCGGGCTTTACGAGGCGGGCGCGATGGTGCCGGCGGCGAAGGAAGCGCGTCGCGTGCACCTCGTGCGCGAGCCGGAGATGGACCCGCGCGCGCAGGCGTTCATCGAGGAAAGCGTGTCGGCGGTGCAGGGCGCGCACTACACGATGCACTTCCAGACCGGCAACCCGCTCGAGGCGCTGGCGCTCGTCGAGGCGCTCGAGCGCGGCGAGATCGTCGCGATCCAGGCCGACCGGCCGCGTGCCGGCAGCAAAGTCGTGGACGCGACGCTCTTCGGCCGACCGTTTCCACTGCCGGCGGGCCCGGCGGTGCTCGCGCGGACCGCGCGCGTGCCGATCCTGCCGGTGTTCGCGCTGCGGACCGGCCGGCGGCGGTTCCGCCTCGTGTTCCGGGAGCCCATCGAGGTGGCGCGCAGCGCCGACCGCGCCGCCGATCTCGACGCCGCGATGCGCCGCGTCGCGCTGGACATCGAGGACGCCATCCGGCGCGAGCCGCATCAGTGGTTCGTGTTTCGGGAGTTGTGGCCGTCGCGGTAGGCCGGCTCGGAACGACCTCGCGTATCCCGCTAGGCGGCGTCGAACGCCGCCCGCGCTCGCCGCATCAGGCTTGGATGCAGAAGTCCCAGCTTGGGCGTTTGTCCGTAGGGTGCCCCGGGCGCAACGTCGAACCAGTCGTCGTCGTACGGCAAGGTCTTCAGTTGCTTCATGTTGAACTTGGTGGCCCGGTCGAGGCCGGCAGCTTCGAAGGCACTTTGATCGGCCGGCGTGATGGCGAACTCCCCGGCGAAGAGCTGGTCGGTTTTCTGCGATGTGCCGAAGGCGACTCTGACCGCCGGATTCCCCGCCGGATCCGCCAGGGTCTGCACGACGAGGCAAGGACGGGGCTTGGGACCAGGCCTCGGGAACTTGTCGGGGAAACGGCACCAAACGATGTCGCCCGGCTCGGGCTCCCCAAAGAAGCGTGCGGGCGAGACCACGAAGGCCCGTCCTAGAACAGGCTCTTCCTGACCACGAACTGGCTTTGGGGCACGAGCTTGTCGATCAGGGCGAGCTGCGCCTCGGTGAGCGGGCCGCTGTCCGCGCCGTATCTCGGCAGTGTCTGCCTGGCGAGCTGTGCGAGCGCGAAATGAATGACCTGAGTCTCGCTCAAGCCCAACGTCTCCGCCAATCGCGTGGCGGTGTTTCGCGAGACGCCCGTTACCGTATCGAGGTCGCGGTATCGAAGCAGGATGCTCGGCTTGGCTCTAGGTTTGCGCTTCGAACGCGCCAGCGGCTTGGTGGACATGGATGACGACCCCCGGATCGAAAGTGGACCGCTGGATGATATCAAAAGTATATCAGCGGCGGGTCGGTCCGCCGCCAAGCCGCGCGGGCTGCTCTCGGCAGCACTTGAATGCTTAGAGACCCGCTCGCTCGCTCGTGAGAAACGTCGCAATCGTCCCGCGCAGGATCAGCCCCGCGTCCCGGGCAACCTCCACGGAGTAGTGCGTGAGCGGCGGCGCGGCGGCGGTGAGTCGCACCGACGCTACGAGCGGTGCGTCGGCGGCGATGCGTTCGGCGAAGAACACCACCTCGCGCACGCTCACGAGATAGCCGACTCTGGGCCCGACTCTGGGCGACCGGTCGCCGCCCTCGCGCCGGCGGCGCACCGCCTCCCAGACCGCGGCGGTCTGCGCGGCCGCCTCGATCCCCGCCAGCGCGGGCGCGCTGCCGCCCGCAACGAGTGCGCAGGCCGCGGGAATCCGCGCAGTGCATGCAAGGCCATCGGCAAGCTCGTAGCTGACCGAGATCACGAAGCGCATCGGCGGACGATGCGGTAGCAGGGCGTCGAGCGGCGGCAGATCGGGCGGAGGCGGAATGATGTCGCCCGGCGCCGACGCGACCGGCGGAGCGTCGGGGCGGCCGAGCTCGATCTCCGCGTTCGCCACCGGCGTTCCATCGCGCTCGAGGTCGATGCGCCAGCGGCCGCCTTCACCAGCCCGCGCCGCGAGCTCGAGCCGCTCGCCCGGCAGCACGAGCTGACGCAGCCGGGCGAAGCGTATCGCGCGGAGCGGGGTCGAGCTCCCGGTCTCCCGCGCGAGCGTTTCGACGGCGAGCGCGAGCTGGAGGACACCCGGCAGGATCGGGCGGCCCGGGAAGTGGCCGGCGAAGTACGGCCCGTCCGCGGGGACCACGATCGCGGCCTTGATCTCCAAGGTCATGCCCGACGCGCGCTGATCGCCGCGACGACGAACTGCGGGAACACTTCGCGGATCGCCGCGATGTCCGGATACACCGTGATGTCGGTGAACCCGTTCGCCGCGAACGCCTGCGTCCATTGCTCGGGTGCGAGGAAGCCGCCGTTCGGCCGCCAGCCTGGCACCAGCACCGGGTCGCGGAACGAGGCGAGGAGGTTGAAAGCCAGCTCGACGTAGACCGGCTGGCCGGGGAACGGCCGGACGCACTCCGAGATCACGAGGGCGCCGCCGTCCCCGAGCGCGGTGCGGATTTCGGCGAGCGTCGCCCCCAGATCGCGCGCGACATGCAAGACGTTCACGCCATACACGAGCGCACAGGTGCCGGGTGCCACGCCCGCATCTGCGAACGGACGGTCGATGTCCAGGGTACCGAGCTGTAGCGTCTGCGCCGGGAAGCGCGACGCGAGCGTGCGCTGCGCGCGCCGCAGGAAGAGCGGTGAGATCTCGGTGAACCGGTAGTTGGCGATTGCGCTCGCCCGCCCGGCCGCCTGCAGCCGCTCGAGCAGCGCTTCCGCACCGCTCCCCAGTCCGCCGCCGAGCTCGAGCACGGTACCGCCGGTTTCGATCAGCGCCCGCTCGGCCGCAACCGCGCCGATGGCATTGCTCACCGCGTAGAGCGGATTACCGTTCGAGAAGTACTTCGACCACGCGACCATGCCCTCGGCGTCGAACAGCGCCTGCTCTCCGGCGATCTCGCCGCGCAGCACCGCCGGATAGCGCGCGGCGGCCATCGCGGCGATACGGAAGGAGGGGAGGCAGCGCTCGTCGTTTGCGCTTTGCGCGGCGAGGATTTCGTCCGGGTCGAGCGCGCGGAGCGGGTGAGCGACCCGAAACCTGTCACCGGCACCCGGCACGCGCTCGACCCAGCCGCGCGCAGCGAGCGTGGCCAGGAGCCAGGCGGCCGGAATGTGCGCGACGTGCGGCGCGAGGCCGGCCCGCCGAATCGCCTCGTCGACCGTGGCGGGCTCGCGGCACGCTTCGGCGAGCCCGGTGGCGCGAAACGCGCCGAGCGCGAGCCGCGCGACGTACTCTTCGATGAAGCCGCACGAGCGCGCGAAGGCGTCGTCGAAGAGCGACAGGATCGCGGGGGGAATCAGCGCGGCGCGGCGGTCGAGCGCGTCGCTCGTCGGTTGGTTCGGCATCGGCTTGCGGTTTCGGCGCGGAGTGTAACGCGATGTATCGGAGCGCTTGCGGATCGCTGGCTTGCTATTCTTCGGCGCCATGCGCAAAACCATCCTCCACCTCCTCGGCGCTTTTCTCCTCGCGGCACCGGCGCTCGCGGCCGATTCGCCGCTCGCGCTCGATGCGCTGATGAGCGCGCTCGCGAAGAACGGCCCCGGTACGGTCCGGTTCACCGAAGTGAAATCGAGCGCGCTGCTCAAGGCGCCGATCGAGTCGCACGGCACGCTCACCTATGCCGCGCCGGCGCGGCTGGAGAAGCGCACGCTCTCGCCGCGCGAGGAGCGCTTCCTCGTGGACGGCGACGCGGTGCTCGTCGAGCTGCCGGCGCGCAAGCAGCGCCTCGAGCTGAGAGTCGGCGACTACCCGGCGATCCGCGCGTTTGTCGAGAGCATTCGCGGCACCCTCGCCGGCGATCTCGCGTCGCTGCGTCGCTACTACCGCGTCGAGCTGGAGGGCGAGTGGTCGGACTGGCGGCTCCACCTCCTGCCGAGCGATCCCCAGATGGCGGAGCTCGTGCACAAGGTGCTCATCGGCGGCACCGGGGGCGAAGTGCGCAGGATCGAGATCCTCGAGGCGAGCGGCGACAGGTCGGTGATGACGATCGCGAAGGAGAGCCGTTGAGCGCGCCGCGCCGGGCGCTCATCGTCTGGCTCGTCTTCGTCGCCGCGTGCGCGTGGGTCGCGACCCGCGCCCGCTTCACCGCCGACATGTCGGCGTTCCTGCCCGCGGCGGCGACCCCGACGCAGCGGTTGCTGGTCGGCGAGCTCCGCGAGGGCGTCGCGTCGCGCCTGCTGCTGATCGGGATCGAGAGCGGCACGCCGGACGAGCTCGCCGCGCTCAGCCGGGCGCTGGCGAAGCGGCTGCAAGGACGACCCGAACTCGCCTACGTCGCCAACGGCGACGCCGCCCTCGGGCAGGCCGATCGCGACTTCCTCCTCGCGCACCGGTACGTCCTCAGCCCGGGCGTCGCGCCGGGAAGCTTCGACCGCGACGCTCTGGCGGCGGCACTCGATCGCGGCTACGAGGCGCTCGCGTCGCCCGCGGGGGCGCTGGTGCGGCGCTATCTGCCGGCGGACCCGACCGGCGAGCTGCTGCGCATCCTCGGCGCGCTCGAGGGCACCGCGCGCCCGGCGACGCATCTCGGCGTCTGGATGTCGTCCGACCAGCGCACGGCGCTCGCGCTCGTGCAGACCGCGGCGCCGGGTTTCGATCTCGACCGGCAGCAGGCGAACGTCGCGGTCATCGCGGACGCCTTTGCGGCTGCGCGCGACGAGACGAAGGCCGGAGCGGCAACGCTCGTCGTGACCGGCCCCGCGGTGTTCGCCGTGCGCTCGCGCGAGGTGATCCGCCGCGACGTCGAGCGTCTCTCGGCGGTGGCGACGGTCGTCGTGGCGCTGCTCCTGCTCCTCGCATTCCGGTCGCCGCGCGTGCTCGTGCTCGCGTTCCTGCCGGTGGCGACCGGTGCGCTTGCCGGCGTGGCCGCGGTCGCGCTCGCCTTCGGCACCGTGCACGGCATCACGCTCGGGTTCGGCGTGGTGCTGATCGGCGAGGCGATCGACTACGCGATCTACTTTTTCGCCCAGCGCACGCCGAGCGAGACCGCCGCGCGCTCCCTCGATCGGATCTGGCCGACCTTGCGGCTCGGCCTGGCGGTCTCCGCGGCGAGCTTCTGCGCGATGCTCTTCGCGGGATTCGCCGGTCTCGCGCAGCTCGGTCTCTTCGCGGTGGCGGGGCTGGTCGTGGCGGCGCTGACGACGCGGTGGCTGCTGCCGCATCTCGCGCGAGGGGTGACCCGGGCCGCCGGGGTCGATCTGGTCCTGCGCCTCGTGCCCCGTTGGCGATCGCCGCTCGGGTGGCGTCTCGGGCTGCTGGGGCTCGTCTGCGCGCTCGCCGCGCTCGTAATCGGGTACCGGCAGCCGATCTGGGACGACGATCCCGCGCGGCTCAACCCGGTCGGCGCTGCGGAGCAGGCCCTCTATCAGCGGCTCGGGGCGGCGCTCGGCGCGCCTGATGCGCGCTGGCTGCTCGTCGTCCCGGGCCCGACCGAGGATGCCGCGCTCGAGGCCGCCGAGGCGCTCGCCGGCCCGCTCGCCGCGCTCGCCGAGGCGAAGATCATCGCCGGATTCGATTCGCCGGCGAGCTACCTGCCGAGCGTCCGGACCCAGCTCGCCCGGCGCGCGGCGCTGCCCGACGAGGCGGCGCTCCGTGCGGCGCTCGGTGCCGCGGTGGCGGAGTCGCGCTTCAAGCCCGATCTCTTCGAGCCGTTCGTCCGCGACGTCGGCGCCGCGAGAGTCGCGCCGCCGCTCGACCGCGCGCGCCTCGCCGGTACCGCGTTCGGGCTCAAGGTCGAATCGCTCCTCGTGCGGCGCGACGACCGCTGGTATGCGCTCCTCCCGCTCCGCGGCGTCGCGGATCCGGGTGCGCTCGCAAGCGGCCTCGGCGCGCCCGGCGGAGCCGCGCTCCTCGACATCCGGGCCGAGTCGACGGCGATGCTCGCGAGCTACCGCGAGCGGGCGCTCGGCTTCTGGGGGCTCGGGCTCGCGGCGATCGTCGTGCTCCTCGCGCTGCACCTGCGCTCGGTGCTGCGCGTGACGCAGGTGCTCGCGCCGATCGCGGCCGCGGTCGCGGTCGCCGCCGCGTGCCTCCTCGCGGCCGGAACCAAGCTCACGCTGTTTCACATCGTCGCGCTGCTGCTCGTCGCCGGCGTGGGCTCGAACTACGCGCTTTTCTTCGAGCGAGAACCCGCGGACGAGGGCGAGCGACGGCGCACGCTCTTCGCGGTCGCGTTCTGCGCCCTCACTACGGTGCTCGCGTTCGGCCTTCTCGCCTGGTCGCAGGTGCCGGTCCTGCAGATGATCGGCACGACCGCCGCGATCGGCGCCGCGGCCAGCGTCGCGTTCTCGACGCTGATCGCGCGTGGCCGGGGCTGATAGAATCGAGCGCTCCTGCTGGGACATCCCGGTCCCGCTCCGACTCCCACTCAGCGATTTCCACTAGCGCCTTGTCGCCTCCCATCGTCACCGGCTATACCGGCGTCAACTGCCTCGGCGCAGGCGTCGATCCCTGGTGGGCCGCCCTGCGCGAGCGCCGCTCCGGACTCGCGCCCTGCGACTTCGAGGACGTCGCGCTCGAGACGTTCATCGGCCGCGTGCCGGGCGTGGAGGACGTGGTGCTGCCCGAGGCGCTCGCGGCCTTCGACTGCCGCAACAACCGCCTCGCGCAGCTCGGCCTCGCGCAAGACGGCTTCGGCGATGCGGTCGCTGCGGCGCGCGAGCGCTACGGGTCGCGGCGGATCGCCGTCATTCTGGGTACGAGTACCTCGGGCGTGCTCTCGACCGAACGCGCGTACCAGCACCGCGATCCCGCGAGCGGGGCACTGCCCGCTACGTTCCGGTATGCCGGCACGCAGAGCACCCACTCGCTCGCGGCGTTCGTGCGCAGCCTCCTCGGGCTCGAAGGACCGGCGCACGTCGTGTCGACCGCCTGTTCGTCCAGCGCGAAGGTCTTTGGCGGCGCGGCGCGGATGATCGCCGCCGGCATCGCCGACGCCGCGGTCGTCGGCGGCACCGACAGCCTGTGCCTGACGACGCTCTATGGTTTCCGTTCGCTCGAGCTGCTCTCGGGCGCGCCCTGTCGCCCGTTCGACCCCGAGCGCAACGGCATCTCGATCGGCGAGGGGGCCGGCTTCGCCCTGCTCGAGCGCGAAGGCGATGGCGCGGTGCTCGCCGGCGTCGGCGAGAGCTGCGACGCGTACCACATGTCCACGCCGCATCCCGAGGGTCTCGGCGCGCGGCTCGCAATGGAGCGCGCGCTCGCCGGCGCGGGCCTGCGCCCGGAGGCGATCGGCTACGTGAACCTGCACGGCACGGCGACGCGCACCAACGACGTCGCGGAGGGCCGCGCAGTCCGCGACGTCTTCGGTCCGCGCACCCCGGCGAGCGCTACCAAGGGTGCGCACGGCCATCTCCTCGGCGCCGCGGGTATCACCGAGGCGATCGTCGCGCTGCTCGCCCTCGAGCGCGGGTGGCTGCCCGGCACCGCGAACACGCGCGTCCTCGACGTCGAGTGCGCCGCCCGCGTGCTGCTGGAGGGTGAGACCGCGCGACCCCGCTATGTGCTGTCGAACTCGTTCGGCTTCGGCGGCAACAACTGCAGCGTGATCTTCGGGCGTGCATGAACGGAACATGCGCGGGCACAGGCCGGGGCACATGGCGGGCCACATGAAGGCCCATATCGAAGGCGTCGGCCTGCTCGCGCCCGGGCTCGCCGGATGGCGCGCGGCGCGTCCGGTCCTCGCCGGCGACGCGCGCTACGAGTACGCAGCGATGCTGCGCCCCGCGGCCGAGATCCTGCCGCCGGCGGAGCGGCGGCGCTGCGGCGACGTGGTCAAGCTCGCGCTTCACGTCGGCGCCGAGGCGCTCGCCGAGAGCGGCGCGCGGGCGCCGGACGTGGCGACCGTCTTCACCTGTTCCTCGGGCAACGGCGAGGTGCTGCACCAGATCTGCGAAACGCTCGCGGGCGCCGCGCGCGACGTGTCGCCGACGCGGTTCCACAACTCCGTGCACAACGCGCCGGCGGGCTACTGGAGCATCGCCACCGGCTCGCGTACCGCCTCGACCAGTCTCTGCGCGCACGACGGCAGCTTCGCGGCGGGTCTTCTCGAGGGCGTGGTCCAGGCGATGTCCGCGGCGCGCCCGGTGCTGCTCGTCGCCTATGACATCCCACCGCCGCCGCCGCTCGCGGCGGTCGTGCCGGTCACAGCACCATGCGGCGTCGCGCTGCTGCTCGCGCCCGCGCGCGGGGCGGCCACACTGGCGACGCTCGAACTGGCGCTGGCCGAGGCGGGAGACGAGACGACCCTCGGCGACGCCGCGCTCGAGCGGCTGCGGCAGGCGAACCCCGCGGCGCGCGGTCTGACGATCCTCGCGGCGCTCGCGGCCGCGAGCGCGAGTCCGGTGACGCTCGACTACCTGCCTGGGCGGCGGCTCGTCGCCAGCGTGCACGCCACCGCATCGGGCGGATGAAGCGCGCGCTCGTCACCGGGGCTAGCGGCGCGATCGGCCCCGCGATCTGCCGCCAGCTCGCCGCCGACGGCCTGCACGTCATCGTGCATGCGAACACCCGCGGCGAGGCGGCGGACCGGCTCGCGCACGAGCTCGCTGCCGCGGAGGGCGCGGCCGAGAGCGTGGCCTTCGACGTCACCGATCCCGATGCGGCGGGGGCGGCGATCGAGCGGCTCGTCGCTGCCGGGCCGATCCAGGTGCTCGTCAACAACGCCGGCACTCACAGCGACGCGCCGCTGCCCGGCATGAGCCGCGCCCAATGGAGCGGCGTCATCGCGGTCAGCCTGGACGGGTTTTTCAACGTCACGCAGCCCCTGCTCCTGCCGATGCTCGCAACGCGCTGGGGGCGGATCGTGAACGTGTCGTCGGTCGCGGCGGTGATCGGGAACCGCGGCCAGGTCAACTACGCGGCGGCGAAGGCCGGCCTGCACGGCGCGACGAAATCGCTCGCGCTCGAGGTCGCCTCGCGCGGCGTGACGGTGAACGTCGTCGCGCCGGGGGTGATCGAGTCGCCCGCGACCGCCGGCGTCTTCCCGCCGGAGCGCATCAAGGCGCTGGTGCCGATGCAGCGCGCCGGGACGCCGGATGACGTGGCCGCGCTCATCGGCTTCCTCGTGTCCGAGCGTGCAGGCTATATCACCGGGCAGATCGTCACCGTCGCGGGGGGGCTCGGGTGACCGCCGTCGAGTCGCGATACGTCGCGGTGATCCCGGCCCGCAACGAAGCGGCGACGATCGCGCGCGTCGCCGCCGGCGCGCTCGCCGGCGTCGCGACGGTGATCGTGGTGGACGACGGGTCGACCGACGGCACGCACGGCGAGCTCGAGGGTCTCCCGGTTACCCTGCTGCGCAACGAGCACAACCTGGGCAAGGGGGCGAGCCTATGGCGCGGCATGCAGCACGCGCTCGCGCTCGGCGCGGAAGGCGTCGTGACGCTGGACGGCGACGGCCAGCATGCGCCCGAGGACATTTCCCGCCTGCTGCGCGCCGCGCGCGCGCATCCGCAGGACATCGTGATCGGCGCGCGGCTCCGCGCGCGCGAGGATGCGCCGCGCGCACGGCAACTCGCCAATTGCTTCGCCGACTTCTGGATCGGCTGGGCGGCCGGGCAGCCGCTCGACGACAGCCAGTCCGGCTTCCGCGTGTACCCCGCGTCGCTGCTGCGGCGGCTCGCGGTCAAGCACGGTCCGAATCGCGGCTTCGTGTTCGAGAGCGAGGCGCTGATTGCCGGGGCGCGGCTCGGTGCGCGATGCCGGAGCGTGCCGATCGCCGCGGTCTATCCGGCGCACGCTCGGCGGAGCCATTTCCGTCCGGTGCTCGACATCTGGCGGATCACGCGCATGGTCGCCTGGCAGCTCCTGCGCCGCGGGATGTACCCGGTGGGACTGTGGCGGAGCCTCGCCCGGCGCGAGCGCGAGGCCTCGCGTACGGTGGACGAGGCGGGCTAGCCCGTTCGGGACGGGCGGCGCGAGCCGCCTTGCTAGTCCGGCGTCTCGACCTTCGTTCCCGACTCGGCGAACACCCAAGCGAACGCGATTCCGGCCGCGACCGCGTAGTTCTGCTTGACGAGGGGGCTCGAATCGAACACCGCGCCGCTCAGCGCGTCGTAGCGGACGTAGGCGCCGACCCAGAACTTCTGGATGCGCCGGCTGAGCCCGGCGATGAACGTCGCCCCCGAATAGCCGCCGCGCGCCTCGTACGCGGGACGCTCGGGCGTGGCGAACTGCGGGGCCACGCCGTAGAAATACTGGTGGAACGTCTGCGTCGCGTACAGCGGCCCCGCGCTGAAACCCATGTTCCAGCGGCCGCCGAGGAACTCGGGCCGGACGTCGAGATTGAGGTGCGGGTACGCGACCCAGCCGATGTTGTGCCAGTGCGCGAAGTCGGTGGCGATCGCGGTGCGCACCGGCAGCCGGAGCTGCAGGCGGTAGTTGTAGTCGACCCGGCGGTCCCGCGCCAGCGTGAAGACGAGCACCGGCCCCACTTCGAGCGTCGCGTCGAGATCGGGCATCCCGGTGCGGGCGGTGTTGTCGCTGCTGTCGACCGGCGGCGTGCCGAACAGGCTGACGTCCAGCTCGACCCGGTCGGACTGGAAGAAGATGCCGCGGATGCCTTCGCGGTCGACCCTGAGGTGCTCGCCGCGATAGACGAAATAGGGGAGCGGAAACACGTAGCCCTGGTTCTGGTTGGCGCCGCGGTAGTCGGGCAGGTAAAGACCGGTGGCGCCGACGCCCGCCTCCCAGAGTGGGCGCTGCTCGGCCGGGGCGGGGCCGGCGAGGCAGACGAGGAGCACGAGCAGGAAGCGCGCCGCGCCCCGACTGGGCATCGGCGCGCTAGACCGCTTCAGCGGGCCGGATGGCCCGGCGCCGCCGGAAATAGGCCCGCACGCTCGTCGGCAGCGCCGCGAGGCTGAAGGCATAGTAGAGCGCGCGGAAAAGCAGGATACGCGGCATGACCGGGCCGTTGCGGAACACGTCTCCGGCCAGGAACGACACGACCGCCTGCTGCACGCCGAGGACGTTCTGCGGGCCCATCAGCAGGTTGCGCATCGTGGGCGACGTCATGCGGTAGATCATCCACGAGAACATCCGCAGGCCGCGCCGCACTTCGCGATCGAACTCGCGGGCGAGCCGCGGCGCCGTGCGCGGATCCCGGAGCGCGCCGTCGACGACTTCGGCGCCGCGGAACGCGCTGTTCATCGCGAGGTATACCCCGCTCGAGAACACCGGGTCGACGAAGCCGTAGGCGTCGCCGACCAGGATGTAGCGGTCGCCGGCCATGCGCTCGGCCGCGTACGAGTAGTTGCCGGTCGCGGTCGCCGGGCCGGTGAGCTTCGCATCGCGGAGGCGCGCGGAGAGCTCGGGCGAGAGCGCGAGCGTCTCCAGGAAGAAGCTGGTCGGATCGGTCTCGCGCGACTTGAGGTAGTACGGCCAGCACACGGCGCCGACGCTCGTGGTGCCGTCGCGCAGCGGGATGAACCACATCCAGCCGTGCGGAAACCAGAACACGCTGATGTTGCCTTCCTCGCGGCCGGGCAGCCGCTCGGCGCCGGTGAAATGGCCGAAGAGCGCGGCGCTGGCGTGCTTGGGGTTGCGCCGCTTGATGCCGAGCTTGCCGGCGAGGAACGTCTCGCGGCCCGATGCATCGACGAGGAACCGGGTGCGCCAGTGCTGCGCCGCGCCGTCCTCCGCGGCGGCGGTGACGGCCACCTCGTTCGCACCGAAGTCGACGCCTGTGACGCGCGTGCCTTCGCGCACTTCCGCCCCGCGCGCCGCGCAGTGCCGAAGGAGCAGGTGGTCGAACTCGGACCGGCGCACCTGGTAGGCGTAGGGCCACGAGCCGTCCAGCTGTTCGGAAAAATCGAACGTGATCGTCTTCGCGTGCTCGGCGGAGCAGAACTGCGCGCCGTGCTTGATCATCGCGATCGCCGCGACCTCGTCGCGGACGCCGAGCCGCTCGAAGAGCGGCATGTTGAGCGGCAGCAGCGACTCGCCGATGTGGAAGCGGGGGTGGCGGTCGCGCTCGAGCACCGCGACGTCGCGCCCGCGCTCGGCCAGGAGCGCGGCGATCGTCGAACCGGCGGGACCGCCGCCGATCACCAGCACGTCGCAGCTGCGGCCGGCTGCAGCGGGCGAGGGGGACGATGCGTTGGATGATGCGCTGGACAAGGCGTTGAACAATCGATTTACAAGCGGGGGCTGACCTCGATGCTGCGCCCGAGCGCCACGCTCCCGGGGAAATCTACCACGACTCGCGTGGAATCGGCGCCGCGCCTCTGCAATAATCGGTTCGCACCGCCATGCCGATCGAGTCCCCGCCGCTTCACAACGCCTTCAGCGCGCCGCCCGCGCGCCGGTGGCGACCGGCCGCGACGATCAAAGCGAGCGCCGCGGTCCACGCGGGCGGCGTTGCAGCCCTGGCCGCGATCCCCGAGATGTGGCCGGCGGTCGCGGCTGCGCTCGCCGCCAATCATGCGCTCCTCTTCGGCGCGAGCCTCGCGCCGCGGAGCCGCCTGCTCGGGCCGAACCTGGTGCGGCTCCCGACGGCGGCGATGCGCCGCGCCGAGATCGCGATCACCTTCGACGACGGGCCCGACCCGGACAGCACGCCGCGCGTGCTCGATCTCCTCGACCGCGCGGGTGCCAAGGCGAGCTTCTTCTGCGTCGGCAACCGTGCCCGCGCGTTTCCGGAGATCTTGCGCGAGATCGTCCGCCGCGGGCACGCGGTCGAGAACCACAGCGACGGCCATTCGACGGCGTTCGGCTGGTACGGACCCGGGCGGCTCGCGCGCGACATCGCCGCGGCGCAGGCGACGCTCGCCGCGCTCGCCGGCCGCGTCCCCGCTTTTTTCCGCGCCCCGTTCGGCGTGCGGAGCCCGTTGCTCGAGCCGGTGCTGGCGCGGCTCGGGCTCGCGTACGTGTCGTGGACGCGCCGCGGCTACGACACCGTGGACCGCGATCCCGCGCGCGTGCTGCGCCGGCTCGCCGACGGGCTCTGCGCGGGCGACGTGCTGCTGCTCCACGACGCGGTCGCGGGCCTGCAGGCGCGCGCCGCGACCTCGGCGCTGGCGGTGTTGCCGGGCCTGCTCGACCTCGCCGCCAGCCGCGGCCTCGCTCCGGTCACGCTCGCTGCCGCCTGCGGTGACGGATCCGTCCGTTGAGCGCCTGATCGACGCCGCCGCACGCCGGTATGCACCGGCCGGGCGGTTCGCGTTGCACTTCGCCCGCAGCAAGCTCCGTGTCGACCCGGTGTTCGGCGAGCTGTTGCGGCGCGGGTTGTTGCCCGACGGCGCGCGCCTCCTCGACCTCGGATGCGGGCAGGCACTGCTCCCGGCGCTGCTCCTCGCCGCGCGCGATGAGCACCGCGGCGGCCGGTGGCCCGCCGGGTGGCCGCCGCCCCCGGCGCGACTGGCGCTCGCCGGCATCGAAGCCCGGGCCCGGGACGTGCGGCGGGCAAGAGTCGCGCTCGGCGACGAGGCGGGGATCGAGCAGGGCGACTTGCGCGCGGCGCCGCTACCGTCGAGCGACGTCGTCGTCCTCCTCGACGTGCTGCACTACCTGGAGCCGTGCGCACAGGACGCGCTCCTCGAGCGCATCGCCGGCGCGCTCGCGCCAGGGGGGCTGCTGCTCGCGAGAGTCGGCGACATCGGGTCGGAGTTCGCGGCGGCGGTGAGCGGGTTCGTCGACCACCTCGCTACCCTGGCGCGCGGGGAGGGCATTCACCGTCACCACCGGCGCGCGCTTGCCGACTGGATCGCGGCCATCGAGCGACAAGGTTTCACGGTGAGGCCCGAGCCGATGAGCCGCGGGACGCCGTTTGCGAACGTCCTGCTGGTGGCACGAAAGGTGGGCTAGCGACCGCCGGGCGGCGGAGCGGCTGCTAGCGCGACCGCACCAGCGCTCATGCTCGCGCGGGCTCGAGCGCGCGCGCGAGGCGGGCGACGCCGTCGGCGAGCCGTGCCTCGCTCGCCGCGAAGCACCAGCGGACGAAGCCCTCGCCCTCCGGCCCGAACGCCGCGCCCGGGGCGAGCCCAAGTCGCGCCTCGACGACGAGCCGCTTGCAGAAGGCGAAGCTGTCCGCGATGCCGTCGACGCGGAAGAAGGCGTACATCGCACCCGGCGGCGAGTGCACTTCGACTCCCGGCAGCGCGGAGAGCCGCGGCACCAGGAAGTCGCGGGCCGCGCGCAGCCGAGCGCGGAAGCGGACGACCACCGCCTCGCCGTGCGTGACGGCCGCGAGCCCCGCACGCTGCACGAAGCCTTGCGCGCAGCAGGTGTTGTACTCGATCAGCTTGCCGAGCGCCGGCACCAGCGCGGGCGGCGCAACCAGCCAGCCGAGCCGCCAGCCGGTCATCAGCCAGTTCTTGGAGAACGTGTTGGTGCCGATGAGCCGATCTTCCGGCTCGGAAAGATCCAGGAACGACGGCGCACTGGGTTCTTCCGCAGTGCCGAAGAAGAGGCGCTCGTAGGCATCGTCGGCGACGATCCAGATGCCGTGCCGGCGGCAGTGCTCGAGGAGCGCGCGTTGGGCGGTGCGGTCGATGGTCCAGCCGGTCGGATTGTTCGGCGAGTTGATATAGAGCGCGCGCGTGCCGGGCGCGAGCCGCGCGAGTAGCCGATCGACGTCGAGCGTCCAGCCCCGCACACCGAAGTCGAGCGGCACGCAGTCGACCGTCGCGCCGAGGATCTTCGGGATCTCGACCAGGTTCGGCCACAGCGGCGTGACCGCGACGACCCGATCGCCCGGACCCACGATCGCCTGCGTCGCCAGCATGAGCGCCGACATCCCGGAGTTCGTCACCGCGACCCGGTCCGCGCCGACGGATCCGTGCAGCCTGGAGAGATAGGCGGCGATCGCCTCGCGGAGCGATGGGAGGCCAAGGTTCTGGGTGTAGAACGTGTCGCCGGCGTCGATCGCGGCGATGGCCGCGGCGCGGATGAACTCGGGCGTCACCTCGTCGGGCTCGCCGAACCAGAACGCGAGGATGTCCGGATCGCCCATGGCGATGTTCGCGACCTCGCGGATCTTCGAGGCGCGGAGCGCCTCGACCGCGGGGCGGGCGAGCGGGCGGGCGACGGTCATCGCGGCAGCAGGGCGAGGCAGCGCAAGGTGCGCGATTCTCGCATGGCCTCCGATCGGTTCGATTTCCCGTGTGGCAAGATCGAGCGGTGACGGCAACGGAGTGCGGTGCGTATGCTCGGTGCGAACGACAGCCTGGATCTGGAAACCGTCGCGGGGCGGTTGCGCGGCGGCAGCCTGAGGCCGCGCGACGTGATCGCCGGAGTCTGCGAGCGGATCGCGGCGCGCGGCGACGACGCGGTCTGGATCGAGCGCGTGCCGCGTGCGGCGCTCGACGAGCGCGCGGCCGAGCTCGAGCGTCGCGGGCCCGAGCGGGTTGCCGCTCTACGGCGTCCCGTTTGCGGTCAAGGACAACATCGACGCCGCCGGCCTGCCGACCACCGCCGCATGTCCGGATTTCGCGTATACCCCGGCTGTCTCCGCGCCGGTGGTGCAGCGGCTGCTCGACGCCGGCGCGATCCTCGTCGGCAAGACCAACCTCGATCAGTTCGCGGCCGGCCTCGTCGGCACCCGCTCGCCCTACGGCGCATGCCGCAACGCTTTCGACCCGCGCTACATCTCCGGCGGATCGAGCTCGGGCTCCGCCGTCGCAGTGGCAGCGGGACTGGTGAGCTTCGCGCTCGGCAGCGACACGGCGGGCTCGGGTCGCGTGCCGGCGGCTTTCAACAACATCGTCGGGCTGAAGCCGACCCGGGGCGTGATCAGCACCCGCGGCGCGGTACCCGCGTGCCGCTCCCTGGACTGCGTGTCGATATTCGCGCTCACCGCCGGCGACGCCGACGAGGTGTTCGGGCTGGTGCGCGGCTACGATCCCGCGGATCCGTTCGCACGGCGCGATCAGCAGCGCCCGCTGACGCGATCGATCGCCGGCTGCCGCATCGGCATCCCGCGCGCGGGCCAGCTCGAGTTCTTCGGCAACGGCGATGCCGCGCGGTTGTACGCGGCGGCGGTTGCCGGGATGGAAGCGCGCGGCGCGCGCCGGGTCGAAGTCGATCTCGAGCCGTTCCTGGAGGCGGCGCGGCTGCTCTACGGCGGGCCGTGGCTCGCGGAGCGCTACGCCGGGATCCGCGAGTTCTTCGACCGGCGGGCCGACGCGATCTTCCCGGTGACGCGCGAGATCATCGCGGGCGGCACGAAGATCTCCGCCGCCGACGCTTTCGACGCGGCCTACCGGCTGCAGGGGCTCCGCCGCGCGGTGGAGCCGGTGTGGGGCGCGATCGACGTGCTGCTCCTCCCGACGGCGGGCACGATCTACACCATCGCCGAGGTCGACGCCGATCCGATCCGGCTCAACAGCAACCTCGGCTACTACACCAACTTCATGAACCTGCTCGACATGGCGGGGATCGCGATCCCCGCCGGGTTCCAGGCGAACGGGCTACCGTTCGGCATCACCCTGGCTGCGCCCGCCTTCACCGACGACGCCCTGTGCGCGCTCGCCGCCGAGATTCATCGACCGGGCTCTCGGCTGGGCGCGACTGCGGCGACGCTGCCGCCGGGTCGGGCGCAGATCGCGCCGCGCACAAGCGCCGGCGTCGTGCAGCTCGCCGTCTGCGGGGCGCACATGTCCGGCTTGCCGCTGAATCATCAGCTGACGGATCGCGGGGCGCACCTTCTTCGCACCTGCCGCACGGCGGCGCGCTACCGGCTCTTCGCGCTGAGTGGTTTCTCGCCGCCGCGCCCCGGCATGCTGCGCGCCGAAACCGGCGGGCATGCGATCGAGGTCGAGGTCTGGGCGCTGCCGGCGGCCGAGGTCGGCGGATTCGTCGACGGCATCCCGCCGCCGCTCGGGATCGGCACCGTCGAGCTGGAAGACGGCGCGCGCGTGCGCGGGTTTCTGTGCGAGGCGTATGCGGCGGCAGGCGCGGAGGATGTCTCCCGCCTCGGGAGCTGGCGGGCTTATGTGACCAAGTGACCAATCGCGCCCCTCGCGCGCCGGCTTCAGACCTTGATCTTCTCGTCCTCGACTACGCGCTGCACGGCGGGGCGCGCGAGCATGCGGTCCTTGAACGCGGCATATGCGGCGAGCTCGGCCATCGGCAGCTCCCGGCGCACGCCCCAGGTATAGAAGACGAAGGCGTACGGATCGAGTACCGAGTAGCGCTCGGAGAGCCAATCCCGTCCCTTCAGCATGCCGTCGATCTGCTTCAGATAACCGTGGAACGACTTCAGTCCGGCTTCCTTGATGGTCGGGAACGCGGCCGTGTCGACCGCGTACCGCTCCGGGCGGCCGATGTGCGCGTGTGCGACGTGGACGCTTCCGGCGAACAAGCCGATCAGCGACAGGGCGCGCGCTTCGGCCAGCGGATCGGTCGGCCACAGGCCGAACCGCTTGCCCAGATACGGCAGGATCGCGGTGTTCTCGCTGATCGCTTCGCCGCTGTCGAGGCGTAGGACGGGGACGCGACCCTGCGGGTTGATCTTCAGGTACGCCTCCGTCCGCTGCTCGCCGTTGGCGAGATCGACTTTCTGGGCTGCGTACTTTTCTCCGCTCTCCTCGAGCACGACGTGGGCTGCGATCGAGCAGGCGCCGGGGGTGTAGAACAGGGTCAGCAAGGTGGGGTTCTCCTTTGGTCAGGCGGGTTGTTCCGCGCGTCCGTGTCGAGCGGAGTTGGAACGATACTCGAGATACTTGTTCATGGTTTCCTTCTAGCTGCGGTTGTCCTCGCGCGCTCGTGTGCGTGGGTCGAAGGCTTTGCGCCGGTCACCCGATAGGCCTACAAAGGGGCGCACGGTCACTTCTCATAGGGCTCGTTGGTCCGCGCAGCTTTGGGCGCTTGTTCATCGAGCGACTCCCGATATCGGAGGCAGCCGCGTATGAACTCCGGCCATTCAGGCACGACCGGCACAGGATCTGTCTTTTCCGGCAGAAGTCCCCAAAGCGAAGGATGGTGCCAGCAAAGTTCATGGCGGCTGCTGTCGCGATGCTTGCGGATGCCGTTCCGAAGTCGCTTCACTTCGGCAATGAGGTCGTCACGGGTCATCGGGTCAAGGTCGGTGTCCATAAGTCCGTTTCCACAGCAAGCATTGTCAGTCGCGGTCGGGCGCACCGAGCGGAAAGAGCGGACGATACGGCCGTGCCTCGTTCACTGCCCGTGCAAAGGAGGGCCGCGCGAGCAACCGTCCGCGATAGGCATGGACACTCGCGAATGCCTTGCCGATCGGGTGGGCCCAATCGGCGTAGAACAACGCGGGCGCGGCGGCGCAATCGGCGAGGCTGAAGGTGTCGGCCGCCGCCCATTTGCGCTCGGCCATCGCGTCGTCGAGCCAGCGGTAGGCAGTGTCGAGCATCTGCCGTGCTTCGACGACACCTTGGCAGTCGCGATGCTCTGCTGCGCGGATGCTGTCAAACACGATCTTCTGCATCGGCGTCATGATGTAGTTGTCGAAGAAACGGTCCATCATCCGGACGTCGAGCGCGGCGCGCCGATCCTCGGGGAGCAGCTGTACCGGCCCGGGATGATGGAGGCCGAGATGTTCGATGATGATGGTCGCTTCCACCACCGTGCGACCCCCGTCCAGGAGCACCGGCATGCGCTTGAGCGGCCACAGGGCCGCGTGCTCAGCGGCCGCCTGCTCGTCCCCCGGCCCGAGCATGCGGAAATCGAACGGGGTGTGGTTCTCGTAAAGCGCGATCACCACCTTCTGGCAGTAAGAGGAAAAGGGGTGGGCATAAAGCTTCATGGACTCGACTCCCTGGCTCGTCGGCCTTGCGGGCCACCGTTGCTTAGTCGGTCGGAGAAGGCCGACATCGACAATGGGCCGGACTATTTCTCCGGTAGCCGATTACGTCGACGGGAGCCAACCTATTCCTCACAGATCGAGGACGGTGTCCAGCCCACGATGCACGCCGACGAGCGTAGAGACCTTCTCGATGGCGAGCAGCGCCCCGTCCACGTAGGGACGTGCACTGTTCCCCGAGTCGTGGCGGATCGTCAGCTTTTGATCCGGCATTCCGAAGATGATCTCGGCGCTGATCACGTAACCGGGCAGACGAATGGAATGAACCTGAGAGCCGGAAACGGTGGCGCCTCGGGTTTCTCGAGGGCCGACCGTCTTCTCGAGAGGAACCGTCGGCTCGGGGTTGCGCACCTTCGACAGGCGAAGCGCGAGCTCGCGGGCGGTCCCGCTCGGTGCGTCGACCTTGTCGTCGTGCGCATAGTCGATGATCTCCCATTGAGGGATGAGCCTGGCGGCGGCCTCGGCAAACTTCTGGAGCAGCACGACCGTCAGGGCAAAATTGCCGCAGGCGAGTACCCCACGATTCTGCTTGCGCGCGTGGCCGTCGATCTCTGCGAAATCGCTCTCCGTGAGACCCGAGGTCCCCACCACGACATGCGCACCGTGCCCGAGCGCGGTCAGGATGTTGGGCTTGGCGCTATCCGGTTTGGTGTATTCGACAAAGACGTCGCAGGGATTCGCGAGCGCCTCTGCAGCCGAGGCGTAAATGCGACCGGTAAGGCGCGGCTCGCCCAATACTTCGCCCAGGACACGGCCGGCATGCTTTCGCGCGACCGCAGCGACAAGGTTGAGGTCCGCAGTCCTCGCAATCCCGCGTGCGAGCTCGGAACCCGCCCAACCGGTTGCGCCCGCGAGACATACTTTGAGCACCATGGTGTTTGCTTTCGGGTCACGTCAAGGGTTTGACGCTGAACGTTGGAATTGAGCGATGCCGTTCAGGCGTCCGCTCGGATCACGGGTTATGCGCCTCTCGCTTCCGCACCATGTACACGAACCGGGAAAGACGGCGCTCGCTCGTAAGACGATGCACGACGGAGAAAAACTGTTGCAGTCCCGCGTAACGCTCTTCACCCTCGATCTGTACCAAGGCATCATAGTCGTCCGCCCGCGCGTCGTACCACCGCTTCGAGACCGCTGCTGCAGTCTCAGTTACGTCTTCCTGCCGAGCAAGCTCGAAACCGGCCTCCTGGATCAAGCGTTCATTCACGCCTGGCGGCGCGAACAGAAAGTACCCGATCGAGCTCCGTACTGCGAATTCTTCGTTTGAGACCAACCCGGTGAGGACAACAGGGTCTGTAAACAGCGCTTTCGCTCCCGGTTTGAGAATGCGGTGCCACTCCTTCAAGACATGCAGACGATGCGCAAAGTGGTTCGCAGAGTCGATGCAGAGGAGCGCGTCAAAGGCAAGATCGGGAAAGGGAAGTATCGCGCCCGCGTCGACCTCTTCGAAGGCGACGCGATCGGCGAGATCGTGCGCGTGCGCACTTTGGATCGCCGCTGCTACGCCGTGTGCATTGATGTCGATGCCAGTGACGCGGGCGCCGGAAAGGCCCGCGAGGAAGATTGCGGGGCCGCCTGAACCACTGGCTACCTCCAAGACGTGCGAGCTCTCATGGAGGTCGAGCCACGCTGCCCAGTGTCGATACTCCTCCGCCGTCGTCCAACTGTTCTGGCCGAAGTCCTCTCCGAATGTCTTCTGGCGAATGCGCGCGAGCACCGCTGCTTCGAAATGGCTGTAGGTACTGTCGAACAGGTCGACCTTGCGGTTCATGGCATTGTCCGAAGGCATTGGAGTGATCTGGCCGGATGACGATGGCCCTTACGAGTCGGGTCTGCCGTAGTCGCGCTCGACTCCACAAAATGCGGATGATGCAGTCCCGTCCCACGCCACCCGATCTCTCCCGCCGCAACGGCCTCCGCGCAAGGCAAGTAGTGCTCGAACAGCTCTGCAACGCGTTGTCATGCCGCTCGCCATCTAGGCCCGTCGAGGTGTATTAGCGCTTGCGAGTATAGATGTACTCGCCCGCGAGAAACTCCTCGGCGTTTTCTCCCGCAAGCGGCGTCCAGCACAAGCGCACGATCTGACGATCCCTTTCAAGCTCCATCACCTTCCGCCCCTTGAACGCCGCGTTCGCCGTGTTTCCCCATTGCGGTATTACGAAGTTGTCTTCGAGATTGAGCCTCACGGTCTGGTCGGCTGGAGCCTGTTGGGCGCCGCCTCATTACGGACTCAGATGCTCTTGCTTCACCGCCTCCAAGAACGCGCTCATTCCGGCGGGTGACCTTAGGTGGTGAACCCGTTTCGAGGCGGCCGCATCAGCGACGAGCTGCCTATAGCGAGGTGTCAGGCGGCGGTGGCACCGCCAAAGCACGCGATAGCTACTCATGGTGCTGCTCCACATGGGACTATCCTCTGGCCAGCCCTCCGGATCCATGAAGAGCCCCTTGAAGAGGCGCTTATTGAGAATTACCTAACCTCGTGACAACCGATTTGCTCGTCATGCGTTATTGCGATGTCGTTACGATATCGAGGGGAACGCATGGCAAAGAGCAAACCGGAGGAGGCGGTCAAGCGACGGGTGCGAGCGGGTCGGCTGCTGCTCGCTGGCAAGAGCCCGCCGGAAGTGGCCCGCTTGGTAGGTGCACCGCGGCAAACGGTGTACCGCTGGCGCGATGTCCTCAACGTTGGCGGCATCGACGCGCTGCGCGATATGAGCAAGGGCGGGCGGCCAGCCCAGCTGGGCGCGGCGGAGTTGTCGCGGCTATATGTGGCGCTGCTCGAGGGCGCCACGGCACAGGGCTTCGCCACGCCGCTGTGGACGCTCAAGCGGGTACGGCTGTTGATCGAACGCGAATTCGGCGTGCGGTACAGCGAGGTCCACGTATGGCGCTTGCTCGGGCAGCTGGGCTTGTCCAACCAGAAGCCCGATCGACGTGCCTTGGAACGCGACGCCGCGGCCATCGAGCACTGGCGCAAGCGCACCTGGCCGGCGCTAAAAAAAACGCCGCTCGCCAAGGAAGACTGATCCTCTTCATCGACGAGTCCGGCGTCTCGGAGCGGCCGACGCGGGTGCGCACCTGGGCGGTCAAAGGCGAAACGCCCGTGGTGCAGTTTCACTTCAACTGGCATCAGCTCTCGCTCATTGCCGGCATGCACTTCACCGGGATGTGCTTTCGCCTGCACGAAGGCAGCATTGCCAAAGAGCAAGTCGTCGAGTTCCTCAAGGCGCTCCTCGCTCACTTCCGCCGCCCGCTGCTCATCCTGTGGGACAACTCCCGGCCGCATCGCAGCCACTTGGTGCGCGACTACGTCGCTTCCACTGCAGGCCGGATTCAGCTCCACTTCCTGCCAGGCTATGCCCCGGAGCTCAATCCGGTCGAATTCCTCTGGGGCTGGCTCAAGCGGCATGCGCTGGCGAACTTCTGTCCCGACACATTCGCCGAGCTGCAACACACCACCCGTGGCAAGCTCAAATCGGCCCAGCGACGCAGCCTCATTATCGCTTCGTGCTGGCAGCAGGCTGAGCTGTTCTGATGTCACAGAGTTAGGTAAAGAT
>CAVWFR010000019.1:0-36113 GCA_963754305.1 uncultured beta proteobacterium
TGGTGCTGCTGGTAGGAATCGAACCTACGACCTCATGATTACGAATCAAGCGCTCTACCAACTGAGCTACAGCAGCGAGTCTTCGTCAAGCGTGCGTCTTGCGTAAAGCGCGGCGGGTTATGGCAGCGGCCTACTCTGCGGCCGGACGGGTGCGGATGATGACGTCGACGCCGTCCGCGACGGTGCCGGGCGGGAGCGGCGGCAGATTCTCTATCCGCACCGCGGCGGCGGGGATGTCCGTGATCTGTCCGGTTACGACATCGTAGAAGTGATGATGCGGCGCCGTGTTCGAATCGTAGAACACCCGCGTCGGATCGATCACGAGCTCGCGCACCAGTTTGCGCTCGAGAAAGAGCCGCAGCGTGTTGTACACGGTGGCTTTCGACGTTTCTGCGTGCTGGGCATTCACCGCGGCGAGGATCTGCTCGGCCGATAGGTGCTGCGGCCGCTCGAAGAGCACGCGCGCGATCTCGATCCGCTGGCGCGTCGGCGCAATGCCGTGCGCCCGCAGGAGGTCGCCGAGGGCTGCGTCGGTAATCCCCTGATATTGCATGCCTTTGATGGTAACCCAAGGCGGCGCTCGTGTTCAAGGGGCGCAGCGCTCCCCGCATCGCTCTCCGGCGGCGCGCGCGGGGCGCCGAAGCGCGGTCGCAACCGCATGCCTGCGTCATAAACGCGTGAATTTGTTCCGCTCTTCTCCCGGCGCCGCGCCGTTCGTCCCGGCGAACTGCCCGACCATCGGTCGCCCTTTGCGCCCGGCGCCGGCCCTTCCTAAGCTTCACGCACCTTGCAAGGGGATATGGACATGAACCTGGACGCGCGGAAACAGCACGGTTTCACCCTGATCGAATTAATGGTGGTCGTGGCGATCGTCGCGATCCTAACGACGGTTGCGTACCCGTCTTACCAGGACTACATCACCCGCGGCCAGCTCGCCGAAGGGACCTCTACTGCGGCCGACATGCGCGTGCGCATGGAGCAGTACTTCCAGGACAACCGCACCTACGTCGGCGCCCCGATCTGCACGACCCCACCGGCCGCGCCCGCGGTGAAGTATTTCACGTTCGCGTGCGCCCCCACCGCAACGACCTACACCATCACAGCGACCGGAACCGGCACCACGACCGGCTTCGTGTACACCGTGAACCAGTCCAACCTGCGCCGCACCACCGGCGTGAAGACCGGCTGGGGCACCGCTCCGCTGGACTGCTGGGTGATCCGCAAAGGGGGAGGCTGCTCGTGACCCCCCGCCGCGCCCAGGGGGGCTTCAACCTGATCGAGATCGTGATCACGATCGTGATCGTCGCGCTCCTGGCTGTGCTAGGGATGCCCACTTATTCGGCCTGGCTGCAGAACAGCCAGATGCGGGCGAGCGCCGAATCGATGATCGCCGGCCTGCAGCACGCGCGGAGCGAGGCAATCAGGCTCAACGACACGCAGGGCGTACGGTTCTCGCTCGCCGGCAACGAATGGAGCGTGTTCCGGGTCTCGGACCCCGCCACGATCCTCCAGCGTGGCGGCGGGCTCGACCTGGCGAAAAACGCGCTTGTAACTCCGAACCCCGCGACGACCGAGGTCACGTACACCCCGCTCGGCATGACCAACCCGTCCGTCACGGTCGATCTGGACGTCACCCACGTCGACAGCGCCAACAAGTGCGTCGCCGACGGCGGCGAGATCCGGTGCCTGCGGGTGCAGGTCCGGGCCGGCGGCATGGTGCGGGTATGCGATCCGTCGGTTTCGGCGGTCGGCGATCCGCGCCTCTGCCTGCCCTGAGGAGCGAGACATGAAGACCACTTCTCCTCGCACGCGCCAGAAGGGCATGTCTCTCCTCGAGAGCCTCATTGCCATCCTCATCTTCTCGGTTGGGATTCTCGCGCTCGTCGCGTTGCAAGCGACCTCGGTCAGGGCGACGACCGACGCAAAGCTCCGCGCGGACGCGTCGTTCATGGCAAGTCAGCTCGTCGCCGGCATGTGGACGGATTTCTCGAACATCGCCGGTTACGCCTACAACGCCGCTGGCGCGAATTGCGCGTTCACCGGCGGCGCCGGAAACGCGGCGGTCAACGCATGGGCCACCAATGTTCAAGCGGCACTGCCCGGCGCATCCGCGCAAGTCGTCTTCGGCGTCAACAACCTGGTGACCATCTCGATCTGCTGGCCGTCCGGGGACCCTGCCGACCCGTGGCGCCGCTACCAGACCGTCACCCAGATCAACCTGTGAGCGAGGGGACCGCCGACATGCGTCAATCGAGAATGGCTGCGGCGCTAGTGCGCGGCTTCACGCTCGTCGAAATTCTGGTCGGGCTCGTGCTCGGTCTGATCACGGTCATCATCATGTATCAGGTGTTCGCGACGTTCGAGGGTCAGCGCCGGACCAGCGTCGGCAGCGGCGACGCCCAAGCCTCCGGACACCTCTCGATGTACCTCATGGAACGCGAGGTCCGTCTCGCCGGGCTGGGCCTCATGTTCCTGTTCCGGGACGTCGACAAGTACGACGGCCAGCTCGCCTGTCCCGGCGGCGTCGCGACCTACTCCGCCAAAGCGGGGAGCGTTGCCAAGGCGAGTGGGATCCCCGCGGTCCCCGTCCAGGTCACCGACGGCGGTGCCGGCAGCGACTCGTTCATCGTGACCTACGGGCCTTCGGCAGCGGCCGGGGCGCCCAACCTGCTGCTCAACGGGGTCGATGCCGCGAGTCTTGGCGGCGGCATCCGGGTAGGAGCTGCGCCCTTTTACGATACGGCGACCAACAAGAACGCCGTGTTCAACGTCGGCGACATCATCATGGTCGCGCAACCCGGGCTGAAGAAACACTGCGTGCGGCTCAAGCTCACGTCCGTGACGCCGGTCGGTGATCCGCTCCGGCCGGACACGCTGCTGAAAGCGGATCCGCCCGCGGAAGAGAACCCGCCCGCCGGCGCGGCCGGCTTCATGCCGACCGGCGGCTACACCGTCGACCCCGGCACGCCGAGCTTCGTCATGCACCTCGGCAGCTCGCTCGCGGTGACCGAGTACAAGATCAACGCCAACAATCAGCTCACGGTCGGCTCACCGGGCGCCGCCGGCACCCCGATCGCAGAGGGCGTCGTGGCGCTTCAGGTGCGATATGGCGTCGGTCCCAAGACACCCCCCTTCGGCGGACCGGAGCTCGGCTGCAACACCGCCGTCGATGCGGCCTGCCAGCGGATCAAGGCGTGGACCGACGCGGTCAACTACGACACCGTCGACTGGAGCAAGCTCAACACGGTCCCTGCGAACATGGACCAGCGGTTGCACGACATCATGCGCATCAAGGCGGCCAGGATCGCGGTCGTCGCCCGCAGCCAGAGCCTCGAGCGCGACGTGCTGTATGGGGCCGGGCTCGCGATCGAGCCGAAAGCGACGTGCACTGCCGGGGGCGATGTGGTCGGCGCCGCCGGCGCACTGCGAGTCTGCGCGTGGGCCGACGGAACCAACCCGGACGGGACCGCGTCGCCTGCACCCCGCGTCGACCTCACGGGGATGGCCGACTGGGACCGTTACCGCTACAAGGTCTACGAGACGGTCGTCCCGCTGCGCAACGTCATGTGGGGCAGCAAAGGTTCCTGAGGAGAAGTCCATGACTTTGTTCAACCGTCAACGCATCACGGCCGGCGCTCCGCAGCGCCAGCGGGGCGTCGTCCTCATGGTCGCGCTCATCGTGCTCGTCGCGCTAACGCTCGCCGGGCTGTCGATGGTGCGATCGGCCGATGCCGGCATCGTGGTCGCCGGCAACCTGTCGTTCCGCCAGGCGGCGTCACAGGCGATGGACGCCGGCGTCGAGGCGGCGGTCACCGGCATCCAGTCCGACCTGATGTTGAGCGGGAACCCGGTAGCAGGCAAGTACTACGCATACATGCTCGCCGACGGCGACGGCGACGGCGTTCCCGACGGAATCAATTGGAACAACGCTTACAGCATCACGGATCCGGGCGGTCTGACGGGCTATACGGTCCGCTACGTCGTCGAACGGATGTGCTTCGCCGGGGCGGCGATCGGGAACGACCTCGACGCCGAAGGTCGGTGCAACATGGAGCAGAAGAGCCCCGGCTTCCAGTCGAACAAGCTCGGCTCCGCCGACCTCGGCGAGTTCCGCAAGATCAACTATCGCATCACCGTGAAGGTGGAAGGCCCGCGCAACACCGAGACCTTCGCCTCCGCAGTCATCTCAAAGTAGACGAGTGAACCAAGGAGGCTGGTCCGCTCCGTTGTCCTACCAGGCGTCGGCGGCTGATTGAGCATAGAGCTAGGAGCAGCGAACATGACTACCACCCGGATCTTCTTCAGGAAAGCCCTCGTCGGCTGGCTCGCCTATGCGATGACCTTCGGCCCAGGTACACCCGCCGCGCTCGCGCAGGTGCCCGACGCCCATCTGACGTCGAACGACTACTCGAACGTTCCGCTGCCGGCCAAGAAGCGACCGAATCCGAACCTGATCTTTTCGATCGACGACTCGGGTTCGATGGACGGCGAGATAGCGATCAATACCAACGACGGCGCGGCGTGGTACTACACGGCCGGCCTCACCATCGGCTCCGCCACTGTCGCCGGCAAGGCTTCGCCGGGCTTCTTCGGCCTCGCTTACAACGACGTCCAGGACACGGTCAACAACCCTCCGAACTTCAACACCGCCGGCAACGCCAACGGCACCTGGAAGAAGTACACCTACCTCTTTCCTCAGGGCGTCTGCGGGACGAACTGCTCGACGCGAAGCTACGCGGACGACCAGAATGACCACTTCGCGATATCGCCCTCGCAACAGTTCGGTTCGTACCGGAACCCCGAGTTCAACAAGCAGTACTACAACCCGACGATCGTCTACCAGCCCTGGAAACCGTATAACGACGGCACCAGCACCTGCCCGTCGGGCACGGCCACCGGCAGCGGCTCAACCTATCTCTGCACACCCGGAAACGCGGACCCGCGGAAAGCGCGGAATCATCCGATCTACGGCGCCAGCAACGATCACGTCGACCTGACGACCGACATCATCGGCAACACGAGCGCCGGCCAGTACTTCCGCCTGTACGACGGCATGCGCATCCTGGCGAACGCGCGCTATCGCCGCTGCACCGGCGCTGGCGACGGCGCCGGATGCGAAGGCCTGGCAGACCAATGGCAGCGGCCTCCTCTGCGTCGGCGGTAACAACGCCAACGCGAAGGCCGCGTGCGAGGTCGGCGGCGTTACGACAACGTCGCTCCCGATGGTCGTGAGCGGGACCAACTACGACCATGTCGACGTGGCGACCGATTACTACCCGGCGCGCTACTTCATCAGCACCACCGCGACGTTCGTGGACCCGGCGACATACAGCAGCTTCCCGACCGCCTCGAACGCCGGACCGAACGGGCAGACGATGCGGCTGATCGAGATCAAGTCCTCGACCAACTCCTACCCGAAGACGGCGAGCCGCATCGACTGCGCCGGCTCGACCTGTACCTACGCCGAGGAGATGCAGAACTTCGCCAACTGGTTCCAGTACTACCGCAAGCGCCACATGAGCCTCAACGGCGCGATCGGCAACTCGCTCGACGGCCTCAACGCGCTGCGCGCGGGCTACTTCCTGTTCAACAACCGGGTCAACGTCACGATGTACGACTTCGACACCATCGGCGACTTCACCAAGAACGAGCGCCGGCTCCTCGGCCTGATCTACAGCACCAAGGGCAACGGCGGCACGCCGACGCGGGAGTCGCTCGACTGGATGGGCCGGCAGTATCAGCGCACCAACGCCGGCAAGCCGATCACGCATGCGTGTCAGTTCAACGCCGGCTTCATCATCACCGACGGCTTCGCCACCAGCGGCGGCCCGGGCGGCTACGGCAACTACGACGCCGGCGCGGCCGGCGCGAAGGGTCCGATCGGCGTCGGCTACAACGACCCGGTGACGGGTCTGCCACTCAATTCGCGCGCGGGCGATGCCGGCTACTTCAAGCAGCAGCTCGGCGCCGCATCGTTCCTGCCGGACCCGACCGGGAGCGGCCTGACCGCGCCGTACCAGGACAACTGGTCGAACACGATGGCCGACATGGCACTCAAGTTCTACACCGAGAACCCGAGGCCAGACATCCTCGATACGGGCCGAGTGGCCATCGACATGAACGATCTCGCGCCGGAGGCGGACAAGAACCCGAACCTGCACATGAATACCTACGGCCTGGTGCTCGGCCTGTCGGGACTGATGTTCGGGAACCGTTCGACGCCTGCGCTCGCTGCCCTGAACGACAATCCGTATACCAACAACCCGAACTGGAACTCGGTCGACCCGACCACGCAGCAGCGCAGCCCGACGGCGATCGACGAGCTGTGGCACGCCACGATCAACGGTCGCGGCGCGATGCTGAAAGCCGATTCGCCCGAGGAGACTCGCAACGCCGTCCTCGACGTGGTCAACAACGTCGTCGCCAAGGGCGGCGCGGCGGCCGCGGTGTCGGTGTCCAACGCGATCCCGACCGCCGGCGACAACTTCACATATCAGACGAAGTACAACGCCGGGGCGTGGTCGGGCGATCTCGAGGCGTTCACGATCGATCTCAACAGCGGCGCGATCAGCGCGACCTCGGCCTGGGCGCAATCGGCCCAGAAGCAGCTCGCCGATCGCGACTGGACGGGTCGCCTGATCGTGAGCTACGACCCTAATGCAGCGCCCAACCCCGTGGGCGTCCCCTTCCGGGCGACCTCCGGGATCAGCTCGACGCAGCTCGCCGCGCTCGGCGGCATGGTCGTCGGCCCGACCGCGGTGCAGCCAAGCTGGGTGCTCGACTGGATCCGCGGCGATCGCAGCCGCGAGGGCCAGGTCTTGCGCAGCCGCGGTGAGCGGAGGAATCCGAGCACCGGCCTGTGGAAGGACAACATCGTACCGAACAACGTCTCCGTCCTCGGGGACTTGGTGAACGCTGAACCGCTGTACGTCCGCGAGCCCAGGACGAACTACTTCGATGAAGGATACGCGGCCTACAAGTCAGCCTATGCGACCCGAACGCGTGTGCTGTACGTGGCGGGGAACGACGGCATGGTCCACGTCTTCGATGCGAACAATGGCGCCGAGAAATGGGCCTACATCCCGAGCTTCGGCTTCCAGGCCCAGACCGGGTTCACGACGCCGGGCCTGCGCAACCTCGCCGACAAGGAGTTCTTCGTCCACCGCTTCCTGGTCGACGCGACCCCTGTTACAAGCGACATCGATCTCGCCAAGGCGGGCAATACGAGCACCGGCTCGTCGAACTGGGCAACGATGGTGGTCGGCGGCGGCGGCAAGGGCTTCCGGGGCTACTACGCGATCAACGCTACGAGCTCGGACGCGGGCAACGAAGCCGACGCTGCGGCGAAGATCATGTGGGAGTTTCCGAACAGCAACACGCCGGCTGCGGACCTGGTGAACATCGGTTGGACGTTCGGTCGTCCGGTTATCGCGAAGACCAAGGCCGCGGGATGGGTGGTGCTGGTGACCTCGGGCTACGAGAACGGCAACGAGACCGGCGGCGACGGCCGCGGCCACCTGTACGTGCTCAACCCGCTCACCGGCGCGATCCTCGCCGACCTCAAGACGCTGGACAGCGCGGACGGCTCGATCAACACGGCCGACCGCCTGGCGAACGCACGAGGCCTCGCCTACATCTCGGCCTTCGCGGGCAGCCCGAACACCGACGCGTCGATCGACTATGTCTACGGCGGCGACCTGTACGGCAACGTGTGGCGGTTCGATCTCTCCGGTGCCAACACGAGCGACTGGACGGTGGCCAAGCTCGCGACGCTGAAGGACGCGGGCGGCAATCTGCAGCCGGTCACTTCCGAGCCCGAGCTCGGAGTCGTGGGCTCGAGCCGCGTCGTCTACATCGGTACCGGCCGCTACTACGGCGACAAAGACATTCCGGACAACACCGGGACTACGCCACCTGAGTTCTTCAGCGCGAAGGGCACGCAGACGATCTACGCGCTCAAGGACGACAGGACGACAAACCCGCTGATCGCCGGCCGGGCCGCCATGGTCGCGCAGTCGATCACCACCAAGTCCGGCGGCTTCGCCAACGTCACCAACAATCCGGTGGACTTCAATGCCACCAAGGGCTGGTACATCGACCTCACCGATCTCGGGGAAAGAGTCATCACCAACCCCTCCCTGGCAGCGGGGGTGCTTGCGATCACGACCAACATCCCGGACGGAAGCGATGTGTGCCTGCCCGGCGGTAGGAGCTGGCTGTACGCATTCGACTATCGGACCGGCTCCGTGGTCCCGGGCGCCACCTACGCCGGGAAGTTTCTCGGCGACGCGCTGGCGAGCCGGGTGAACATGATCCGGGTCGGCTCGGGCATCAAGGGCCTCGTCCGGACGAGCGCGGGTTACACCAAGGTCACCGACGAGCCCGGCCGCGCCACGGCCTTCTCGGCCAAGCGGAAGACCTGGCGCGAGATCCTGCGCTAGACGGCGCGCGATCCAACCCAAGCCCGGCCTCGCGGCCGGGCTTTTTTTTCGACCGCCGCTAGCTGCTCAGCCCCCGCGGCATGGGGAACACGACGTTCTCTTCGACGCCCTCGAGCTGGCGAACGCTACCGGCGCCCAGCTGCTTCAACCGGTCGATCACCTCCTGCACGAGGACCTCGGGGGCAGAGGCCCCGGCGGTTACACCGACGCGGGGATGACCTGCGAGCCACGCCGGATCGAGCTCGGCCGCGTTATCCACCATGTACGCCGGGACGCGGAGTTGCTCGGCGACCTCGCGCAGCCGGTTCGAGTTCGAGCTGTTCGGCGAGCCGACGACGATCACCACGTCGCAGCGCGGCGCCATGAACTTCACCGCGTCCTGGCGGTTCTGCGTCGCGTAGCAGATGTCGTCCTTCTTCGGACCGACGATCGCCGGAAACCGTCGCCGAAGCGCCTCCACGATGGTCGCGGCGTCGTCGACCGACAGCGTCGTCTGAGTCACGTAGGCGAGCTGCGCCGGGTCGCGGATCACCAGGCCGGCGACGTCCGCGACCGTTTCGACGAGATGCATGCCGGTCGCCGACTGCCCCATGGTGCCCTCGGACTCGGGGTGACCGCGGTGGCCGATCATCACCACCTCGCGCCCCGCCTTGAGCATCTTGGCCACCTCGACGTGCACCTTCGTGACCAGCGGACAGGTGGCGTCGAACACCTTGAGCCCGCGTGCCTCGGCGTCGCGCTGGACGTCCTTCGACACCCCGTGTGCGGAGAATATGACGATGCTTCCCGCCGGGATCTGGTCGAGCTCCTCGACGAAGACCGCGCCCTTCTGGCGCAGGTCGTCGACGACGAACTTGTTGTGCACGATCTCGTGGCGGACGTAGATCGGCGGGCCGTGGCGCTCGAGCGCGCGCTCGACGATGCCGATCGCACGCTCCACGCCGGCGCAGAAGCCGCGGGGGTTGGCGAGGAGAACGTCCATGAGGCGGCTTCGATTCTAGCCCGGATCAGCGGCGCGCCGCGCGTCGCGCCGGCTGCTGCGCAAGCTGTCCCAAATCAGCAGCGCGGCGCCGACGGTGATCGCCGAGTCGGCGACGTTGAACGCCGGAAAATGCCACCCGCGCGCGTGCAGCAGCACGAAGTCGACTACATGCCCGAGCTCGATCCGGTCCCAGAGATTGCCCACCGCGCCGCCCAGTATCAGCGCGAGGCCGGCGCAGAAGAGCCGCTCGGTCGGATGCCGCGCGAGGAGCCACACGATCAGCCCGATCGCGGCGACCGCGATCACGATGAAGAAGGTGCGCTGCCAGCCCGACGCGCCCGCGAGGAAGCTGAATGCGGCGCCGGCATTGAACACCAGCACCAGGTCGGCGAACGGGAGCACCGGGATCCGCTCACCCGGCGCGAGCGACGCCTGCACCAGCGCCTTCGTCATCTGGTCGAGCAGGACGATGGCCGCCGCGACCGCGAGCCAGGGGACGAGGGGGCGGACGAGATTCGGCACGCGCGATCTACCCGGCGCTCAAGCGAACCGGCGCGATTCGCCGGGCCCGGTCAAGTTCGAAACGCAGCGGGCGCAGATCGCGGGTTGGGCGGGGTCTGCGCCGACGTCGGCGCGGTAGTGCCAGCAGCGCTCGCATTTGGCGTGCGGGCTGGGCGTTGCGACGACGCCCTCGCCCGCATCCTCGGCTTTCGCGACCGCTGCCTGAGAGGTGATCATCACGAAGCGCAGCTCGTCGGCTAACCCCGCGAGTGCGTCATACCGCTCGCCCGCCGCGCGGATATCGACCTTCGCGGCGAGCGACGCGCCGATTCGGCCCTCCGTCCGTACCATCTCGAGCTCCCTTTGCACCTCGGCTTTTGCGGCGCGAATCTCCCTCCACCGCTCGAGGAGCGCCGGTGCATCTGACACCTGCGGGTACGCATGCCAGGTGTGGAAGAAGACGCTGTCCTCAGGCCGTCCGGTAAGCACCTGCCACGCCTCCTCCGCGGTGAACGAGAGCACCGGCGCCATCAGCCGCAGCAGGCTGTGGGTAATGTGGTAGAGCGCGTTCTGCGCGGAGCGTCGCGGCGGCGAATCGGCGCGGCAGGTGTACAGCCGGTCCTTCAGGACGTCGAGGTAGAACGCGCCGAGATCCTCCGAGCAGAACGTCTGTAGCTTCTGGACGATGTGATGGAATTCGTAGCGATCGTAGTGCGTCGCGAGCTCCGCCTGGAATCCGGCCGCCAGCGCGACGGCGTAACGGTCGATCTCGACCCACTCGCCGACCGGCATCGCGTGCTGCGCCGGATCGAAGTCGGACACGTTCGCGAGCAGGAAACGCAGCGTGTTGCGGATGCGGCGATACGCCTCCACGACGCGCTTCAGGATCTCGTTCGAGATCGACAGCTCGCCCGAGTAATCGGTCGCGCCGACCCAGAGCCGCAGGATCTCCGCGCCGAGCGAGTCCGAGACCTGCTGCGGCGCGAGCCCGGTGCCGAGCGATTTCGACATCTTGCGGCCCTGGCTGTCGACCGCGAAGCCGTGCGTCAGCAGCGCCTTGTAGGGGGGCACGCCGTTCAGCATGCACGACACGAGGAGCGACGAGTGGAACCAGCCGCGGTGCTGATCGGAGCCCTCGAGATAGAGATCGGCCGGGAACTCCGTCGCCGCGTAATGCGATCCCAGGCGGCGCTTCCGCCCCTCGGGCCCACCCATCACGGTCTGGTGCGTCGAACCGGAATCGAACCAGACATCAAGGGTGTCCTTGACCTTCACGTACCGCGCCGCCTCGTCGCCGAGCAGCTCCGCCGCGCCGATCCGCTGCCACGCCTCGATGCCCTCGCGCTCGACGCGCTCGGCGACCGTCTCGAGCAGCTCGAGCGAACGCGGGTGCAGTGCGCCCGTCTCCCGGTCGATGAAGAACGGCATCGGCACGCCCCACTGCCGCTGGCGCGAGAGCGTCCAGTCGGGCCGGTTCGCGATCATCCCGTGCAGGCGCGCCTTGCCCCACGCGGGATAGAACGCGGTCGCCTCGATCCCGCGGAGCGCCGTCGTTCGCAGCGTCTCCGCGGGCTTCGCGCCGCCCGGGCCGGTCACCTCGTCCATCCCGGCGAACCATTGCATCGTCGCCCGCAGGATCACGGGCGTCTTGTGGCGCCAGCAGTGCATGTAGCTATGGACGTAGGGCTGCTCGTGAAAGAGCGCGCCGACCTCGCGGAGCTTCGCGACGATCTCCGGATTCGCCTTCCAGATCGAGAGGCCGCCGAAGAACGGCAGGCCGGCGGCATAGCGCCCGTCGCCCTGCACGGGATTGAGGATGTCGTCGTCGCGCATGCCGTAGCGGCGGCAGGACTCGAAGTCCTCGACGCCGTACGCGGGTGCGCTGTGGACGATGCCGGTACCGGTGTCGAGGGTCACGTACTCGCCCAGGTACACCGGCGAGAGCCGGTCGTAGAACGGGTGCCGGAACGCGAGCCCTTCGAGCGCCGCGCCCTTGACCGCAGCGACCGTCGTGCCCGTGAGCCCGAATCGCTCGAGGCATGCCGCCTGGAGATCGGCGGCGAGGATCAGGTAGCCGCGCGGCGTATCGACGAGGTGGTACACGTGCTCGGGATGCACGTTGAGCGCCTGGTTGGCGGGGATCGTCCAGGGGGTCGTCGTCCAGATCACCGCAAACCCGGGCTTCGCGTCGCGGAGGAAGTCGTCGCGGCGCGAACCGTCCAGCCCGAAGGCGCGCGCGATTTTCTCCCGGTCCGCAAACGGGAAGCCGACGTCGATCGCCGGATCCTTGCGGTCCTCGTATTCGACCTCGGCCTCGGCGAGCGCCGAGCCGCAGTCGAAACACCAATTCACCGGCTTCAACCCGCGGTACAGATAGCCGGCCGCGAGCAGGCGCCCGAGAGTGCGGATCTCGTCGGCCTCGTTGCGGTAGGCCATCGTCAGATACGGATCCTCCCAGTCGCCGAGCACCCCCAGCCGCTGGAAGTCAGCCTTCTGGCGCACGATCTGCTCGGTGGCGTAGGCGCGGGACAGGCGCTGCGTCTCCTCGGGGGGAAGGTTCCGACCGTGCTTCTTTTCGATCTGCACTTCGATCGGCATGCCATGACAATCCCAGCCCGGCACATAGGGCGCATCGAAGCCCGCCAGGGTGCGCGACTTCACGATCATGTCCTTGAGGATCTTATTGACCGCGTGGCCGATGTGGATGTCGCCGTTGGCGTACGGCGGACCGTCGTGCAGCACGAAGCGCGGCCGGCCCTTGCACGCGGCGCGCAGGCGCCGGTAGAGCCCGGTCTCCTGCCACGTCTTGACCCACCCGGGCTCGCGCTTCGCGAGGTCGCCGCGCATCGGGAACGGCGTATCGAGGAGGTTCAGCGTGTTCTTGTAGTCGGACATGGCAGGATCTAGTGGATCGTGAGCAGCGCGCGGGCAGCGTCGCAGTCGCGCGCAATCTGCGCCTTCAGGGTATCGAGGTCCGCGTAGCGCTCCTCGTCGCGGATCTTCGCCAGGAACGCCACGCGCAGATGCCGGCCGTAGAGGTCGCCGGCGAAATCGAACAGATGCACTTCCAGCACCGGCCGGCCGTCGGCGTGCACCGTCGGCCGCACGCCGAGGCTCGCCACGCCGTCGCGGGCGACGTCCGCGATTCCGTGCACCCGCACCGCGAAGATGCCGCCTAGCGGCGGGCGGTTGTGCTTGAGCTGAACGTTGGCGGTCGCGAAGCCGAGGGCGCGGCCGAGCTGCTGCCCGCGCACCACGCGGCCGCTGATGCTGTAGGGGCGCCCGAGTAGGACCGCAGCGCGCTCCAGATCGCCGCGGGCGAGCGCCTCCCTGACGCGTGAGCTCGACACCCGTGCGCCGCCGTCGTTCACGGTGGGCATCGCTTCGAGCGCGAAGCCGTGCGCGCGCGCGGCGTCGGCGAGCGAGGCAAAGTCGCCCGCGCGCTTCGTACCGTAGCGGAAATCCTCACCGACGAGCACCCAGCGTGCGTCGAGGAGCCGGACGAGCGCATGCTCGACGAACGCCTCCGGCGTAAGGGCGGCGAACTCGCGCGAGAAGCGCTGGACATGGACGTGGTCCACGCCGTGCGCCGCGAGCAGCTCGAGCTTTTCGCGCAGCGACGTGAGCCGCGTCGGTGCGGACTCGGGCGCAAACAGCTCCCGCGGATGCGGCTCGAAGGTCAGCACGCTCGCGCTCAGGCCCCGGGCGCGCGCCGCGGGGATCAGCCGCGCCAGCATCGCCTGGTGGCCGCGGTGCACACCGTCGAAGTTGCCGATCGTCAGCGCGGCAGGCGGCCGCCCGCGCGGCGCGAGGCCACGGGTGACGAGCAGCTTCGGCGCTGCGGCACGCGTCACTAGCATTCGGCGGGGGGTCCGGAAAAGCGCTGAATTTTAGCGGGTTTACCTTGCTGCAACGAAAAAGCCGGCGCCACCTACCGGCGCGGCAAAGTGCCGCGCCGGATGTCGCCCGGGCTGGTACGCGGTCGCCGGCTGGGCGACACTCCTCCGGGTCGATCACCCACTCCGGACGCCATGAAGCCCACGACCCCGCTATTGCTGCTGGCACTCGTCCTCGCCGCGCCGACCGCGAACGCGGCGTTCCGCTGCACCGACAAGGATGGCAAGACCGTTTACATGGAACGCGCCTGCAACACCTACGGCTACACGATGGCGAAAGAGGTGAAAGATCCGCCCAAGGGCGACGGGTCGGCGACGATGCTCCGGCCCGGGCAGACGATGATCGGATCCGAGAGCACGCACGCGGATCGGTCCGGGCGGAACCCCAATATGAAGGTGCCGATGCAATGCGGCACCGAGCGGGTGACGTGCTTCGCCGGCGACGTCGTCATGTGCGGCGGCGAGAAGCGGCGCTGCGACTCGGATTAGCCCCTACTGCAAACGCGCCGCGGCGGCGCGAAGCTCCACCGCTTTGGCGTGCATCTCGCTCGCGTCCGCCGCATCCGGCCGGCGGCGCAGATAGTTCTCCAGGTCCGCCGCGGCGGGCCGGAAGCATTCGAGGCCGGCGTAGACGAGCCCTCGGTCGCGCAGTTCCTCGGCCGCCTCCGGCACCACGAGCAGGAGCCGGTGCATCACCGCCAGTGCCGGCGTCAGATCGGTCGCCTTCAGATAGATCCCCTTCAGATTCCGCAGCACCCGCGCGACGATCTCGCGCGGCGTCGCCGGCTCGAGGTACTGCCCGAGATCGACCCGGCCGGCCGTACCCGCGGGAAGCACCCGCGCGAGCCGGGTCCGAAGCTCCGTCTCCGACCGCGGCTCGCCCCCCGCGAACGGGTCTAGGAGCAGCGCCCCGCGCCGCAGCCTGAGGCGGACGAGGAAGTGCCCGGGAAACGGGACGCCCTCGAGCGCGAGGCCTACCCGCCGACCAACCTCCAGGTAGACGACCGATAGCGTGATCGGAATGCCGGTGCGCCGCGCGAGCACCTCGTTGAGATAGCTGTTCCGCGGATCGTAGTAGGCGTCGGTGTTGCCCGCGAACCGCAGCTCGGCGAAGAGATGGTGGTTCAGCGCCGCGACCCGCTGCTCGGGCGCCGCATCGGCCGCGAGGCGGCCGCGCACCGTCGCCGCGATCGCATCCAGCCTGGCGATCGCGCCGGCGATATCGAGCCGCGGGTAGGCATCTTCGGCGATGAGCAGGCACGCTTCGGCAAGGCTGAACTGCTCGCGCGTCACGAGCTCGGCGAAACGTTCGAGGCTGGCGGTCACGACCGGAGGAAATCGCGGACGCGGAAGCCGAGCGCCCACAGCGCCGCAAAATACACCAGCGAGCCGAGCGCCACCAGCCCGGCGAGCGCACCCGTGCGCAGGCGCCAGTCGACACCGGTCCACCACGCCTCGGGTCCCATCGCGAAGCGAAGCGCGAGAGCCATCAGCACGACCGCCGTTGCGACCCTGGCGAGAAAACCGCCCCACCCCGGTCGGGGCTGGAAGATCTCGCGCCGACGCAGGCCGCGATAGAGGAGGCCGGCGTTAAGGCAAGCGCCGAGGCCGATCGCGAGCGCGAGCCCCGCGTGCTGCAGCGGCACGATGAAGGCGGCGTTCATCGCCTGAGTGGCCGCGAGCGTCACGACCGCGATCTTCACCGGGGTGCGGATGTTCTGCTGCGCGTAGAAGCCGGGCGCGAGGACCTTCACCAGGATGAGCCCGAGGAGGCCGACGCTATAAGCGATGAGCGCCTGGCGGGTCATCGCGAGATCCTCGGCACCGAACCGGCCGTGCAGGAAGAGCGTCGCGATCAACGGCGTTGCGAGCACCGCCAGTGCCGCCGCGGCGGGCACCGCGAGGAGGAAAGTGAGCCGCAGCCCCCAGTCGAGCAGGGCCGAGTACTCGTCGCGGGCGTCCGCCGCGTGCGCGCGGGCGAGGCTGGGCAGCAGGATCGTGCCGAGCGCCACCCCGAGCAGACCGGTCGGAAACTCCATCAGCCGGTCGGCGTAGTACAGCCACGAGACGCTCCCGGTCCGGAGGAACGATGCAAAGATGGTGTTGATCAGCAGGCTGATCTGCGCCACCGAGACCCCGAGCACCGCCGGGCCCATCAGCAGCAAGACCCGACGGACGCCGGGATCACCGAGCCCGAGCCGCGGACGGGGCAGCATGCCGATCCGCGCCAGCGCCGGGACCTGCAGCGCGAGCTGAAGGACGCCGCCGGCGAACACCGCCCACGCGAGGACGAGGACCGGCGGATCGAAGCGCCCGGCGAACAGGAGCGCGCCGGCGATGAACGCCACGTTGAGAAGCGTCGGCGTGAACGCCGGGACGGCGAACCGGCTCCACGTATTCAGGATTCCGGCGGCGAGCGAAACCAGCGAGATGAAGAGGATGTACGGGAAGGTGATCCGGAGCATCGTCACGGTCAGCGCGAACTTGTCCGAATCGGCGGCAAAGCCCGGCGCGCTCACGTAGACCACGAGCGCCGCGCCGGCAATCCCCAGCGCCGTCGCGACCAGGAGCGCGAGAAAGAGCGCGGTCGCGACGCGGTCGACGAGCCGTTTCGTCTCCTCCGCCCCGATCCGCGACTTGTACTCGGCGAGAATCGGGACGAACGCCTGCGAGAAAGCGCCCTCGGCGAACAGGCGCCGCAGCAGGTTGGGGATCCGGAAGGCGACGAAGAAGGCGTCGGTAGCGAGCCCGGCGCCGAAGATGGCGGCGATCACGGCGTCGCGAACGAATCCGAGGACGCGGGAGATGAACGTCATCCCGCTGACCGTGGCCAGGGCGCGGGAGAGGCTCAACCGGCAGTGTCGGAGCGCGCGTTCATCGGGTCGCGGAATTATACGGGGGCGCCGCGATAAGCCCTTGTATTCCCTTGCGCCACAGGCGCTTTGCGCCTAAAATCGCGCGCCTTTCCGATCTTTCGCGCCCGTTTCCCGCCCACTTTCCGCGAGTCCATCCAACAATGGCCAACACTGCACAAGCACGCAAGCGCGCGCGCCAATCCGAGAAGCGCCGCCAGCACAACGCCAGCTTGCGGTCGGCTTTCCGCAGCGCCGTCCGGAAGGTCCGCAAGGCGATCGACGCGGGTGACCGGGCGGGGGCGACGCGCCTCCTCGGCGAAGCCTCCGGCGCCATCGACCGCATCGCCGACAAGAAAGTGATCCACAAGAACACGGCGGCGCGCAACAAGAGCCGTCTCGCGGCCCGGATCAAGGCGCTCGGCCAGAGCGCCGCAAAGGCGCCCGCCTGAGTACCCGCTCCGGCGGGGGTGACCGCCTCCCCGACAGCCACCCCGGGCGCGCGAGGGCGTAGCCGAGCTTCGCCAGGGCGATGCGTAAGCCCGTCAGCCGCGTGCTCGTCATCAACGACGAGCCGCTCGTCCTCCGCGAGTTTGTGAAGGGCCTCAACGCCGCGGCCCGCTCCCTCGAGAACCCGCTCGGCCTCGCTTTCACCGGGGTCACGACCGCCCGCGAAGCGCTCGCGGCGCTCGAGCAGGACGGCGACGTCCAGGCGGTCGTCGTCGACGACAAGCTCTACAACCTCAACGGCAAGAACTCGCGGAAGCTGCAGATGTCGGCGCTCGAGCTGGTGCAGCGGATCACCCGCTTCCGGCCCGAGGTCGACGTCTACATCCTGGTCGCGCAGCAGCACGAGGACGAAGTCGTCGACACGCTTTTCGCCGAGGCGGTCGACGGTTACTTCTACCGCGAGGAGCGCGACTATCGCGGGATGTACCGGATCCTCAACGCGCAGATCCAGGAGCGCGCGCGGACGCCCTTCTACGATCAGCTCAAGAACTACGTATGGATGGCGAAGGACTCGTGGCACACGCCCGGCCACTCCTCCGGCGAGAGCCTGCGCGGCAGCCCATGGATCAACGACTTCTACGACTTCATGGGCGAGCACATCTTCGACGCCGACCTATCGGTATCGGTGCCGATGCTCGATTCGCTGATGGAGCCGAAGGGGGTGATCGCCGAGGGCCAGGCGATGGCGGCGAAGGCGTTCGGCGCGCGCCAGACGTTCTTCGCCACCAACGGCACCTCGACCGCGAACAAGGTCATCTTCCAGACCATCCTCGCCCCGGGCGAGAAGCTGCTGCTCGATCGCAACTGCCACAAGTCGGTGCACCATGGCGTCGTGCTGTCGGGCGCCTACCCCATCTACCTGAACTCCTCGGTCAATCGTACCTACGGGATCTACGGGCCGGTACCGAAGCAGACCCTGCTCGCGGCGATGGACGAGCACCCGGACGCCGAGGCCCTGATCCTCACGTCGTGCACCTACGACGGGTTCCGCTACGATCTGAAGCCGATCATCGATGCCGCGCACGCGCGGAGCATCCGCGTGATCATCGACGAGGCGTGGTACGGCTTTGCGCGCTTCCACCCGGACTTCCGGCCGACCGCGATCGAGGCCGGCGCCGACTACGCGACGCAGTCGACGCACAAAGTGATGAGCGCCTTCTCGCAGGCGAGCATGATTCACGTGAACGACCCGGCGTTCAACGAGCACCTCTTCCGCGAGAATTTCAACATGCACACGTCGACCTCGCCGCAGTACGCGATGATCGCGAGCCTCGACGTGGCGCGAAAGCAGATGGTGATGGAGGGCTACAAGCTGCTCTCCAGGACGCTCGCGCTCGCCCAGGAGCTGCGCCAGCAGATCAACTCCACGGGCGTGTTCCGCGTGCTCGATCTCGAGGAGCTGCTGCCGGACGAGGTGAAGTCGGACGGCATCAGCCTCGACCCGACCAAGGTCACGGTGGACATCTCCACCTGCGGCTACACGGTCGAGGATCTCCAGCGGGAGCTCTTCACGCGCTTCAACATCCAGGTCGAGAAGTCGACCTTCAACACGTTGACCCTGCTCCTCACGATCGGCACGACACGGAGCAAGGTGTCGCGACTCTACGACGCGATGATGCGGATCGCGAGGGAGGGCCGCGCACCGCGCCGGCTCTACCAGGCCCCGGATATCCCCGAGTTCACCGCGCTCAAGGTCCTGCCGCGCGACGCTTACTACTGCGGCGGCGAGGCGCTGCCGATCCTCGACGAGCGGGACAACGTCAATACCGCGCTCGTCGACCGGGTCTGCGCGGACCAGATCACGCCCTACCCGCCCGGCATTCCGGTGCTCGTACCCGGGCAGATCGTCACGCGCGAGGTCGTCGACTATCTCGCGGGCCTGCTGCGCTCGCAGAAGCGGATGGAGCTGCACGGGATCCTCCACGACGGCTACATCCCCTGCCTGCGGGTGCTCAAGCCTGCCGAGGAACGAGGTCTGCAGCGATTCGGCTGAGCCTGCCTATTATTTGGGCAAAGTGCACAGTTGAAAGGTCGGAAAATCCCGCTGAATGAGGCTGTTGCGTTGCCCATCTGAGGAAAACCTGCTATACCGCCTCTAACTGGTTGATCGGGGGGGAGGTATGATTTCCACTAGCGGGACGGTCAAGTACGGGTTCCGGATCCGGACGCGCACCGGGATGGTCGTCGACAACCTCACCATCCACGGCCGGGACGAGCCCGACGCCGAGCGCAAGCTGCGGCAGATGTACCTCCACTGCCAGGTACTCGAATGCCGCGCCGTCGGCGGTCCACGCAAGTCCGATGTCCCGACGTTCGAGGACGTCATAGCCCTCGTCGCGAGGTAGCCGGGCCCGCCGCGGCCCCAACCGCGGTACGCGCAGCAACGCCGGGGGCACCGGTCCTCAGACCTCCAAAAACCCCGTAGTCAGCAGCTCTTCCAGGAGCTGCTCGTAGTCGCGCGCCCCGCGGCTCTTCGCATCGTGCGCGAAGATGTCCCGCCGGTGGTAGGGGCTCTCGGCGAGCCCCACGCTTTCGGCGATCCGGGTGGTGCAGAGCTCCGCGCCGAAGCGCTCGCGCAGGCTCGCCTCGATGTCGTGGGCCATCCGGCGCCGGGAGTCGAACCGAGTCAGCACGTAGCGCCGCTCGACGCGCTTCTTCAGCACGTGCTCGAGCGCCTTGAGCGTGCTCTCCAGCGCCAGCGCGCCCTTCATCGCGAGGAAATCCGCCGACACGGGGACGAGCACTCGTTCGGCGGCGAATACCCCCGAGAGCGAAAGCACGCCGAGGATCGGGCAGCAGTCGATGAACACCGCGCGCGGCGGATCCCCGCCGAAGTCGTCGTCGAGCCCCTGCTTCAAACGGTTGAGGATCGTCGGGCCTCGACCAAAGAGTGAGTCGACCTTCATGAGCTCCGAATGCGCCGGCACCAGCTCGCCGCGCGCGGCTGTCGCGGCGAGCTCAACCGGCCGAACCAAGCTGCGCAGGGGCTTCGCGTCGCTGTAGTACGCGAACACGCTGTCGGCGGGGCTCTCGGTGGGCGCCAGAATCTGGGACAGGTGGGCCTGCGCGTCGAGATCGACCAAAAGCGGCACGACCTGCCGCCGGGCCAGCGCGGCCGCCAGGTTGAGCGTCGTCGTCGTCTTGCCGACCCCGCCCTTCTGGTTGAACACCGCGAGCCGCGTCATCCGCCGATTGTAAGTAAGGTCCAGTGTCGCGAATGGGGGATTCGAAGTGGGCTCGCGCCCGCTTTCGCTCCAGGTAGGAGTCGATAAACTCGTGTGCTAACATCTTCCGCACTTACGGCGGCGCCAGCCGCCGTTTTCCGTTCGGGGCACCGACAATGGCCTCCCATCTCATGAACACGTACGCCCGGCTGCCGGTCGCGTTCTCGCGCGGCGAGGGGGCATGGCTCTGGGACGACGCGGGCCGGAAGTATCTCGACGCCCTCGCCGGCATCGCGGTGTCCGGCCTCGGCCACGCGCATCCGCGCCTCGCGCGCGCGATCGCCGACCAGGCCGCGAAGGTGATCCACACTTCCAACCTGTACGAGATCCCCCACCAGAGCGCCCTCGCCGACCGGATCTGCGATCTCGCCGGCATGGACGAAGCGTTCTTTTGCAACTCGGGGGCCGAGGCGAACGAGACGGCGATCAAGCTCGCGCGCCTCTATGGACATCAGCACGGCGTGCAACCCGCGGCCATCATCGTGATGGCGCACGCCTGGCACGGCCGCACCCTCGCCACGCTGTCGGCCACCGGCAGCCGCAAGGCCCAGGCGGGGTTCGAGCCGCTGGTCCCCGGCTTCATCCGCGTCCCATACAACGACGAGCAGGCGGTGCGGCAGGCGGCCGAGGCGAATCGGAACATCGTCGCAGTGCTAGTCGAAGTGCTCCAGGGCGAAGGCGGCATCTACGTCGCCGACGCGGACTACGTGCGATTCCTGCGGCGCTTGTGCGACGAGCGTAACTGGCTGCTCATGATCGACGAGGTGCAGAGCGGCCTTGGACGCACCGGCAAGTGGTTTGCCTTCCAGCATGCCGGCGTGGTGCCCGACGTGATGACGCTCGCGAAAGGGCTCGCTTCCGGCGTGCCGCTGGGTGCTTGCGTCGCGGCGCGGCGCGCCACGGGGGTCCTGAAACCCGGGACCCACGGGTCAACCTTCGGCGGCGGGCCGCTCGCGTGCGCCGCAGCGCTCGAGACGTTCGCGGTAATCACGGACGAGGGGTTGCTCGAGCGCGCGTTCCGCCTCGGTGAAGCCATCCGCGCCGGGTTCCGCGATGCGCTCGCCGGCGTGCCGGGCGTGGCCGACGTCCGCGGCCTGGGCCTCATGATCGGCATCGAGCTCGACCGGCCCTGCGGGGAGCTGGTCAAGCAGGCGTTGGCGGCCGGGCTCCTGATCAACGTGACCGCGGACCGCGTGATCAGGCTTCTACCGCCGCTTGTGTTTACCGATGCCGACGCCCGTGCACTGGTCGACACGCTCGCGCCGCTCATCCGGCGGTTCTGCTCCAAGCCCGCCTGAGCGGGCGCGCCACGATGGCCACGCCCAGGCATTTCCTGCAATTCAGGGACCTCGCGCGCCAGGAGCTCGAGCACGTCTTCGAGCGCACGCGCTGGATCAAGGCGAAATTCAAGCGGTACGAGCAGTACTGGCCGCTCGTCGACCGCACGCTCGTCATGATCTTCGAGAAGCAGTCGACGCGGACCCGGCTGTCCTTCGAGGCCGGCATGCACCAGCTCGGCGGTGCGGCGATCTTCCTCTCCACGCGCGACTCGCAGCTCGGCCGCGGGGAGCCGGTCGAGGACGCGGGCGAGGTGATCTCGCGCATGTGCGACATCGTGATGATCCGCACCTTCGAACAGGCGATCGTCGAACGCTTCGCGCGCCACTCGCGCGTGCCGGTGGTGAACGGCCTCACCGACGAGTACCACCCCTGCCAGATCCTCGCCGACATCTATACCTTCATCGAGCACCGCGGCGCGATCCAGGGGAAGACCGTCGCCTGGATCGGCGACTCGAACAACGTGTGCAACACCTGGCTGCAGGCGGCCGAGGTGCTCGATTTCAACGTGCGAGTGTCGACGCCGTCCGGCTACGAGGTCGAGCCCGATCGAGTGCAAGCCCTCGGGCCCCGGTTCGAGGCGTTCGCCGACCCGATGGACGCCGTCCGCGGCGCCGACGTGGTGACGACCGATGTCTGGACGAGCATGGGATTCGAGGACGAACTCGAGCAGCGCAAGCGTGCGTTCGCCGACTGGCAGGTCGACGCCGAGATGATGCTGCGCGCGAAGCCGGAGGCGCTCTTCATGCACTGCCTGCCGGCGCACCGCGGGGAGGAAGTCGCTGCCGAGGTGATCGACGGTCCGCAGAGCGTGGTGTGGGACGAGGCGGAGAACCGCCTGCACGCGCAGAAGGCGCTGATGGAGTATCTGGTGCTGGGAAGGGTCCGCGGGTCAACGTGACGGGGGAAGGGTGAAGGGCAAAGGCAAAGTGAAGAAGGTGGTGCTCGCCTACTCCGGCGGGCTCGACACCTCGGTCATCCTCAAGTGGCTGGTGGACACCTACGGCTGCGAGGTCGTGACGTTCACCGCCGACATCGGCCAGGGGGAAGAGCTCGAGCCCGCGCGCCGGAAGGCGAAGCTCCTCGGGGTGAAGGAGATCTTCATCGCGGATCTCCGCGAGGAGTTCGTGCGCGACTTCGTGTTCCCGATGTTCCGCGCCAACGCGCTCTACGAGGGCGAGTACCTGCTCGGCACCTCGATCGCGCGCCCGCTGATCGCGAAGCATCTGGTGGAGGCCGCGCGCAAGACCGGGGCGGACGCGATCTCGCACGGCGCGACCGGCAAGGGCAACGACCAGGTGCGCTTCGAGCTCGGCGCCTACGCACTGATGCCGGACGTGAAGATCATCGCCCCATGGCGCGAATGGGACCTCACGTCGCGCGCGAAGCTCCTCGCCTACGCCGAGAAGCACCGGATCCCGGTCGAGTTCAAGCAGAAGAAGGGCGGCGGCGCGCCCTACTCCATGGACGCGAACCTGCTTCACATCTCCTACGAGGGCGGCGTGCTCGAGGATCCGGGCTACGAGCCCGAGGAGTCGATGTGGCGGATCACCGTTTCGCCGGAGAAGGCGCCGGCGAAACCCGAGTACGTCGAGCTCACCTACGCGACGGGCGACATCGTCGCGATCGACGGCCAGCCGCTGGCGGCGGCCGAAGTCCTCGCTGAACTGAACCGCCGCGGCGGCCGGCACGGCATCGGCCGGCTCGATCTGGTCGAGAACCGCTACGTCGGGATGAAATCGCGCGGCTGCTACGAAACGCCCGGCGGCACGATCATGCTCAAGGCGCACCGGGCGATGGAATCGATCACCCTCGACCGCGAGGTCGTCGCGCTCAAGGACGATCTGATGCCGCGCTACGCCCGCCTCGTGTACAGCGGCTACTGGTTCAGCCCCGAGCGGCGGCTGCTGCAGACGCTGATCGACGCCTCCCAGCAGACCGTCAACGGAACGGTGCGGCTCAAGCTCTACAAGGGGACGGTCATGACCGTGGGCCGCGCCTCCGCGACCGACTCGCTGTTCGATCCCGCGATCGTGACCTTCGAGGAGGACCACGGCGCCTACGACCAGGCGGACGCGGGCGGATTCATCAGGCTGAACGCCCTGCGGATGCGCATCGCCGCGCAGCTCGCCGCGAAGAAGAAGCGCGGCGCACGCGCGCGCTAGAGCGGTGCGGATCCGCGTCCTCTCCGATCTTCATCTGGAGGCGTGGCCGTTCGACCCGCCGGCGGCGGACGCCGACGTCGTCGTGCTCGCGGGCGACATCCACAACGGCCCTGCTGGCGTCGCGTGGGCCGTCGCACGCTTCGATGCGCCGGTCCTGTACGTTGCCGGCAACCACGAACCCTACGACGGCGAGTTCCACGCCACTCAGACGGCGCTCCGGGATGCGGCGCGCGGCACGCGAGTCCGGTTCCTGGACTGCGACGAGACCGTTCTCGACGGCGTGCGCTTCCTCGGCTGCACGCTGTGGACCGATTTCGCCCTATGGGGCGAGGTGGGGCGCAGCCGCGCGCTGGGTAAGTACGCCGGATGGCTGGTCGACTACCGCGCGATCCGCTGGGGCGATCGCGCATTCGCCGCGGACGACTCGATCGCGCTCCATCACGCGCACCGTCGCTGGCTCCAGGACCGGCTGCTGCAGCCGTTCGCCGGCGCAACGGTGGTCATCACGCATCACCCGCCGCATCCGGGCAGCATCGCACCGAAGTTCGCGACCCACCCGCTCAATCCCGCCTTCGTGAGCAATCTGGAGGACCTGATGGGTCGGGCGAGGCTCTGGATCCATGGCCACACCCACAGCGCGTTCGACTACATCGTCCGGGGGACGCGCGTCGTCTGCAACGCGCGCGGCTACGTCGGCGAGGACACCGGGTTCCGCGGCGATTTCGTCGTCGACGTTCACTCGGCGGTGCAATAATCAGCGCGGACCATGTCCGCCGCTGGCACCCTCACTTTCCTCCTGAACGCTGCGGCCGCCCGCGCCGGCTTCGACGATGGCGAGCAAGCGCTCAAGAGCCCGCGGCTTCCGCGGCTTGATGAACCAGCTCGCCACGCTCGCCGACAGCGAAGACGCGCGCGCCCAAGTGCCACGACGTCGTCGCGAGTTGCAACCGCGTCGCGATCGAGTGCGCGCGCTGACACGAGCGCCGGCCCCGCCTCGTCCTAAGTTTCATATTCCGGAATGACCTCCCGCAGTTTGACACGCCCCCGTGTGCAGCAGCATTATGTTCCCATTGGTTGAGAGCACGTTTCGCCATACGGAATTCTGGAGGACCCGATGCCCAAGATGACCGCCGCCGAAGCCGCAGTCCGCGTAATGGAAAGCGAGGGCGTCGACCTCGTCTTCGGCATCCCCGGCGCTGCGATCCTGCCGCTCTACGACGCGATGCGGCAGACGAAGATCAGGCACATCCTCGTTCGTCACGAGGAAGGCGGCGGACACATGGCGGAGGGCTACACCCGTGCCACCGCGGGAGCAAGCGCCGGCCGCATCGGCGTGAACATCGGCACGTCGGGGCCGGCGGGCACCGACATGATCACCTGCCTCTACTCCGCGATGGCGGACTCGATCCCGATCCTCTGCATCACCGGCCAGGCGCCGAGAGCGAAGCTCCACAAGGAAGACTTCCAGGCGGTCGACATCGCCGCGATCGCGCGGCCGGTCACCAAGTGGGCGGTGACGGTGCTCGAAGCGGCACAGGTGCCGTGGGCGTTCCGGCAGGCGTTCCAGATCATGCGCTCCGGCCGACCCGGCCCGGTGCTGATCGATCTGCCGCTCGACGTGCAGCGCGAGTTGATCGAATACAACCCGTGGTTCGACGCGGCGCTGGAGGTCTCCAAGCCGCGCGCGCCGCGCAAGCAGATCGAAGCTGCCCTCGACATGCTCGCCGAGTCGAAGCGCCCGCTGATCGTCGCCGGCGGCGGCGTCATCAATGCCGATGCGTGCGATCTACTCGTGCAGCTGGCGGAGCTCACGAACACGCCGGTCGTCCCCACGCTGATGGGCTGGGGCGCGATCCCCGACGACCATCCGCTGATGGCCGGCATGGTCGGACTGCAGACCCAGCACCGCTACGGCAACGCCTCCTTCCTCAAGAGCGACTTCGTGCTCGGCCTCGGCAACCGCTGGGCGAACCGCCACACCGGCTCGATCGAGGTCTACACCAAGGGCCGCAAATTCGTGCACGTCGACGTCGATCCGATGCAGATCGGCCGCGTATTCGGCCCCGATCTCGGCATCGTCTCCGACGCCAAGGCGGCGCTCGAGCAGTTCGTTGCCGTAGCGCGCGAGCGGAAGCGTCAGGGGCTCCTGCCCGACCGGACCCGATGGGTGGCCGAGGTGCAGCGGCGCAAGCGCACCCTGCTCCGCCGGACCGATTTCAAGAACACTCCGATCAAGCCGCAGCGGGTGTTCCACGAGATCAACCGCGCCTGGGGTAGCGATCGGGACCGCGAGTCGACCTGCTTCGTGAGCTCGATCGGCCTCGGCCAGATCGCCTCCGGCCAGTTCCAGAAGGTGTTCCGGCCGCGCAATTACATCATCTGCGGACAGGCCGGCCCGCTCGGGTGGATCATTCCGGCCTGCATCGGCGTGAAGCTCGCGGCGCCCGCGAAGGAAGTGGTCGGCGTCGGCGGCGACTACGACTTCCAGTTCATGATCGAGGAGCTGGCGGTGGCGGCGCAGTTCAACGTGCCGTTCGTGATGATCCTGATCAACAATTCGTACCTCGGGTTGATCCGCCAGGCGCAGAAGGGCTACAAGATGGACTACGAGGTGCAGCTCTCGTTCCGCAACATCAACTCGCCGGAGCTCGGCGAGTACGGCGTCGACTTCGTCAAGGTGGTCGAGGGTATGGGCTGCAAAGCGATCCGGGTGTTCGATCCGGAGGCAATCCAGGAGGCGATCCAGGCCGCCCGCAAGATGACGAACGAGCTGCAGGTGCCGGTGGTGGTGGAAGTGATCACCGAGCGCGTAACCGACGTCGCGATGGGCCCGGAGATCGACAAGATCACCGAGTTCGAGGATACGGTCGACCTCGAGGACGAGGAGGCGTTCCTCGAGGAGCTTGCAGCATAGGGAGGCCGGTAGGGCGCCCCTCGCCGAACCCGCGCATGAGTCCGTCACGAGGTTCAATGCCCAGGTTCTGCGCCTCGCGGCAACAAGGCGGCACGCCCCCTTGTCGATCCCCCAAAGTCAGCTTGCAGCATCAAGGAGACTTTCAATGCCCCGGTTCTGCGCGAACGTGACGATGCTCTACAACGAAGTCGACTTCCTCGACCGCTTCGAGGCGGCGGCGAAGTCGGGCTTCAAGGGCGTGGAGTATCTGTTCCCCTACGCGTATCCCGCGGCCCAGCTCCGCGAGCGGCTCGACCGGCATCAGCTCGTTCAGGTGCTGCATAACCTCCCCGCCGGTGACTGGGCGAAGGGCGAGCGCGGCATCGCATGCCATCCCGACCGCATCGGAGAGTTCCAAGACGGTGTCGGGAAGGCGATCGAATACGCGACCGCGCTCGGCTGCAAGCAGGTGAACTGCCTCGCCGGCATCGCGCCGCCGGGTGTCACCGACGACAAGCTCCGCGCGACCTTCGCCGCCAACCTGCGCTTCGCCGCGCCGAAGCTCGCGGACGCCGGGATCAAGCTGCTGGTCGAGCCGATCAACACCCGCGACATCCCGGGCTTCTATCTCACGCACACGAAGCAAGCGGTCGCGTTGATCCAGGAAGTCGGCTCGCCCAACCTCTTCGTGCAGTACGACATCTATCACATGCAGATCATGGAGGGCGACCTCGCACGGGGGATCGAGGAGAACCTATCGCGGATCGCCCACCTGCAGCTCGCCGACAACCCCGGCCGCAACGAGCCGGGCACCGGCGAGATCAACTATCCGTTTCTGTTCGACTGGATCGACCGCCTCGGCTACCAGGGTTGGATCGGGTGCGAATACAAGCCGAAGGCGAAGACGACCGACGGTCTCGGCTGGCTCGCCGGCCGTCTCTAGTCGCGCGGCGCAATCCAAAAGGGGAAGTCATGAAGATCGCATTCGTGGGGCTCGGCATCATGGGCGCACCGATGGCGGGACATCTCATCAAGGCCGGCCACGAGGTCTGGCTCTCCGACATCAAGCCGGTACCGGTCTCGCTCGTCGAAGCGGGCGGCAAGCCGGCGAAGAGTGCGAAGGAAGCCGCCGAGAAGGCGGACTTCGTCATCATCATGGTGCCCGACACCCCGCACGTCGAGAGCGCGCTGTTCGGTGAGCTCGGGATCGCCAACGGACTGGCGAAGGGCAAGACGGTGATCGACATGAGCTCGATCTCGCCGCTCGCGACGAAGGAGTTCGCGCGCCGGATCATCCAGCTCGGCTGCGATTATCTCGATGCGCCGGTCTCCGGCGGTGAAGCCGGTGCCAAGGCCGCTTCGCTCACGATCATGGTCGGCGGCACCGAGCAGGCGTTCGAGAAGGTGAGGCCGATCCTGCAGCTCATGGGCAAGAACATCACGCTGGTCGGCGGCGTCGGCGACGGCCAGACGTGCAAGGTCGCCAACCAGATCATCGTCGGGATCACGATCGAAGCGGTGGGCGAGGCGCTGCTCTTCGCATCGAAAGCGGGCGCCGACCCGGCGAAGGTGCGGCAGGCGCTCATGGGCGGCTTCGCCAACTCGCGAGTCCTCGAATACCATGGGGAGCGGATGCTGAAGCGGAACTTCGACCCCGGGTTCCGGATCGAGCTGCACTTGAAGGACCTCTCGCTCGCTCTCACCGGTGCGCGCACGCTGCAGATGAGCCTGCCGATGACGGCGTTGTGCCAGCAGACGATGAACGCGTGCGCCGCGCGCGGTGGCGGGAGCTGGGATCATTCGGCGCTCGTCCGCGCGCTCGAGGGGATGGCGAACCACGAGCTCGGCGCGAAGAGCGGTGCGGAGGAGCTCGGCTGATACGTGCGCCAAGAGCTGAAGGCCACGGGGCCGAAATGAATCGTCCGGATCGCGAGCTCCTCCGCGAGCTCTTCGCGACCGCAGTGGCCGCGGTATCGCCGGCGAAGTGCCTGCCGCCGCATCTCCCCCCGCCCCCGGCGGGGCGGACGATCGTGGTCGGTGCCGGCAAAGCGGCGGCGGCGATGGCGAAAGCGGTCGAGGATCACTGGCGCGCACCGCTCGCCGGCCTCGTCGTCACCCGCTACGGCCACGGCGTCCCGTGCGCGCGGATCGAGGTGGTCGAGGCGGCGCACCCGGTGCCCGACGCGGCGGGGCGCAAGGCCGCTCTGCGCATCCTGGAGACGGTGAAGGGCCTGACCGCGGACGACCTGGTGCTGTGTCTCATCTCGGGCGGCGGCTCCGCGTTGCTCGCGGCCCCTGCCGGCGGCCTCACGCTCGAGGACAAGCAGGCGATCAACAAGGCCCTCCTCAAGTCCGGCGCCAACATCACCGAGATGAACTGCGTGCGCAAGCACCTCTCGGCGATCAAGGGCGGACGCCTTGCTGCGGCCGCCGCGCCGGCCCGCGTCGTGACGCTCGCGATCTCCGACGTGCCGGGCGACGATCCGTCGGTGATCGCATCGGGCCCGACCGTGCCCGATCCCACCACGTTCGCCGACGCGCTCGCGGTGCTTGCCAAGTATGGAATCGCCGAGCCACGCGCCGCAGTCGAGCACCTCAAGCGCGGCCGGGACGAGACGCCCAAGCCCGGCGACCCGCGTCTCGCGCGCGCCGAGGTGATCGTTATCGCCACCGCTCAGGAAGCCCTCCGCGCCGCGGCGGCGGTGGCGCACGCCGCCGGGGTGGCGCCAGTGATTCTCGGGGATTCGATCGAAGGTGAGTCGCGCGACGTGGCGTTGGTACATGCCGGCATCGCGCGTCAGGTCGCGCGGCACGGCGGCGGGCTCGGGTCGCCAGCCGCGCCGCCGTGCGTCCTGCTCTCCGGCGGGGAGACGACCGTGACGGTGCGCGGCGGCGGGCGCGGCGGACGCAACGCCGAGTTCCTGCTCGCGCTCGCGGTCGCGCTCGACGGTTATCCCGGCATCGCGGCGATCGCCGCCGACACCGACGGCATCGACGGCTCGGAGGACAACGCCGGCGCCCTCGTCCTCCCGGATTCGCTCGCGCGCGCCGCGGCGCAGCGTATGGACGCCAAGCAGCGGCTCGCCGCGAACGACGGTCACGGTTTCTTCGCGGCGCTCGGCGATCTCGTGACGACCGGGCCGACACGCACCAACGTCAACGACTTTCGCGCCATCCTGATCCGGTCTGGCAGAGACACCGCAGCATGAGTGAACCGGCACGGCCTTCCGCACAGCGGATCTGGGATCGCTGCGAGTCGCTCGCGGCGCTCTCCGAGCTGGCCGGGGGCCTCACCCGCGTCTACCTGTCGGACGAGCAGCGGCGCGCGAACGAGCTGGTGCTCGGCTGGATGCGCGAGGCGGGCATGAGCGCGCGCCTCGATGCGGCGGGGAACTGCGTCGGCCGCTACGAGGGCGAGCGGCCGGGTCTGCCGGCGCTCGTCCTCGGCTCGCATCTGGACACCGTGCGTGACGCGGGCAAGTACGACGGGATGCTCGGCGTCGTCGCCGGCATCGAGTGCGTCCACGCGCTGCACGCCGCCGGCAGGCGTCTGCCGTTCGCGACCGAGGTCATCGGCTTTGCCGACGAGGAGGGCACCCGGTTCAACGCCACCCTGCTCGGCAGCCGCGCGGTGGCGGGCACGTTCCGCACGGAGGTCCTGGACGCCGTCGACCGCGGCGGGGTCAGCATGCGCGATGCGCTGCGCCGCTTCGGTCTCGACCCCGAGCGCATCGGCGAAGCTGCAAAGCGCAAGGAAGACGTGCTCGCTTACGCCGAGCTGCACATCGAGCAGGGCCCGGTGCTCGAGGCCGAGGGCCTGCCGGCCGGCGTCGTCACCGCGATCAACGGCGCGAACCGTTACGCCGTCGAGATCGACGGCATGGCCGGCCACGCCGGCACGGTGCCGATGGCGCTCCGCCAGGACGCGATGGCGGCGGCGGCGGAATGCGTGCTCGCTGTCGAGCGCCGCTGCGGCGTCGAGCCCGAGCTGGTCGGCACCGTCGGCAAGCTGGAGTGCCTGCCGGGCGCCGTCAATGTGGTACCGGGCAAGGTCAGCTTCACGATCGACCTCCGCTCGCCGCGCGACGGCTCGCGATTCGCCGCCGCTGCAGACCTCGTGCGCGAGATGCAGGCGATCTGCGACCGGCGCGGCGTGCAGGTGAAGATCGCGAAGACGCACGAAGGCAAGACTGCGCCCTGCGCCGGCTGGCTCCAGGCGCAGATCGGCGCAGCGATCGCCGCCGAAGGACTGCCGGTGAGGAAGCTGTCGAGCGGCGCCGGCCACGACGGCATGGCGATGATCGAGCTCGCGGATATTGGGATGCTCTTCATCCGCTGCGAAAAGGGCATCAGCCACAACCCGGCCGAGGCGATCACGCTGGCCGACGTCGAGACCGGCGCGCGCGTGTTCCTGCGCTTCATCGAGCGCTTCGACCCGACGCGGAGATCATGACGACCCGCGACACGATCCGCGCGTTCCTCGCCGCGGAGCGGCCGGCGCAGACGCGCTTTCTCGCGGCGCTGGTGAAGACGCCGTCGGACAATCCGCCCGGGGACTGCGCACCCCACGCCGCGAAGGCCGCGGCGCTCCTCGAGGGACTCGGCTTCGCGGTCGAACGGCATCAAGTGCCGGAAGCGGTGCTCAAGGCCGCAGGAATGGTTTCGTGCACCAACCTGATCGTGCGGGAGCGGTTCGAAGCAGGGGGTCCGACGATCGCGTGCAACGCGCATGGCGACGTGGTGCCGCCGGGCTCGGGCTGGTCGGTCGATCCCTACGGCGCGGTGGTCACGGACGGGCGCATGTACGGCCGCGGCGTGGCGGTGTCCAAGTCGGACTTCGCGACGTACGCCTGGGCGTTGCTGGCGCTGAAGAGCTCGGGCGCGAAGCTGAACGGCGCGATCGAGCTGCACTTCACCTACGACGAGGAGACCGGCGGCGAGATCGGGCCGGCCTGGCTGCTGAAGCAGGGTCTGTCGAAGCCCGATTTCGCGATCTGCGCCGGGTTTTCGTACGGCGTGACGACGGCGCACAACGGCTGCCTGCACCTCGAGGTCGAAGTCACCGGGAAGTCGGGACACGCAGCGGAACCCGACAAAGGCGACGACGCGCTCGAGGCGGCGGCGCTGATCCTCAACGACCTTTACGCGTATCGCAAGGCGCTCACCGCGCTCGAGTCGGAGATCCCGGGCATCGGTCACCCGACCATGGTGATCGGACTGATCAAGGGCGGGATCAACACCAACGTCGTGCCGGACAAGGTCGTGTTCCGGCTCGACCGGCGCATCATCCCGGACGAGATCGCGGGCGCGGCGGAACGCTTCATCACCGCACTCATCAGGGAGTCGGTGCGCAAAATGCCGGGTATCAAGGTCGACATCCGGCGGATCCTGCTCGCCAATCCGTTCGTGCGCCGACCGGGTCAGGAGCACATGGTGCACGCGATCCAGAAGAATGCGCGCGAGGTGTTCGGGGTCGAGGTCAAGCCGATGGGCGTCCCGCTCTACACCGACGCGCGTCACTACAGCGAAGCGGGCATTCCCACCGTGCTCTACGGCGCCGGGCCGCACACGCTGGAAGAGGCGAACGGCCACCGCGCCGACGAGAACCTCGCGCTCGACGACTTGTACAAGGCGACCGAGGTCGTAGCGCTGACCTTCCTCGATCTGCTCGGCGAGAAATGACCACGAAAATCAGAGTCAAGTGGCCGAAAGGCGAGCTGGTCGCGAACCTCGCCGACACGCCGACGGCGAAGGCGCTCGTCGCCGCGCTCCCGGCGAGCTCGCGCGCCAACACCTGGGGCGAAGAGGTCTATTTCGCGTTGAAGGTGGACGCGAAGCTCGAGCCCGATGCGTGCGAGGTCGTGGAGCCCGGCACGGTGTGCTTCTGGGTGCAGGGATCCGCGCTCGCCCTGCCCTATGGCCGGACGCCGGTGTCGCGCGGCACCGAATGTCGGCTGGTCACACGCGTGAACGTGCTCGGAAAGTTCGAGGGCGACCCGCGCGCGCTGGCAACCGTTCGCGACGGTGACCCGATCGAGGTCACGCTCGGAGCATCGTCAGGAACGAACGCGAAGCTCTGATCCGGGAGAGTTGCAAGGGGGCAGGCCCCCTTGCCGATCCCCCGGATCGGACAACGCACGCAAGCGCCGCACGGGGGTAGGGGATGGAGAGCTATATCGTCGACTGGCTCAACCTCGGCTTGCGCTGGCTGCACTTTGTCGCCGGCGTCGCCTGGATCGGTGCGTCGCTGTACTTCGTCATGCTCGACATGTCGCTCAAGGCGCCGAAAAAGCCGGAGGACGCGAAACGCGGCGTGTACGGCGAGCTATGGGCGGTCCACGGCGGCGGCTTCTATCAGAGCCAGAAATTCCCGACCGGGCCCAAAGGCGAGCCGCTGAGCGCGGATCTCCACTGGTCGAAGTGGGAGGCCTACACGACCTGGCTCTCGGGGATGGCGCTCCTCGCGATTATCTACTGGTACGGCGCGAACGCCTATCTCATCGATCGCTCGGTGATGACGCTCTCCGTCCCGGCGGCGATCGCGCTCTCGGCCGGCTCGCTCGTCGCCGGCTGGCTCGTCTACGACGCGCTGTGCCGGATCGTCAAGAACGAGCTCGCGCTCGCGATCATCGTTTACGTCCTGCTCGTCGCCGCCGCGTGGGGGTACAGCCAAGTCTTCGGCGCCCGCGCGGCCTACGTCCACGTCGGCGCGTTGATCGGGACAATCATGGTCTGGAACGTCTTCTTCCAGATCATCCCCGGTCAGAAGCAGATGGTTAACGCGATCCGCGCCGGTCGCGAGCCCGATCCGACGCCGGGCATCGTCGGCAAGCAGCGCAGCGTGCACAACACTTACTTCACGCTGCCGGTGCTGTTCATCATGATCAGCAACCACTATCCGATGACCTACGGGAGCAAGTACGGCTGGGCGATCCTCGCCGTGATCATGCTCGCCGGCGCCCTGATCCGGCAGTACTTCGTGCTGCGGCACGTCGGCAAGAACCTGGTGGCGCTGCCGGCCGTCGCGACGGTGCTCATGCTGGGCCTCGCGATCGCGATCGCGCCGCGGCCTGCGGCGACAGGCGCTGCCGTCGCAGCCACCAAGGCGATCGGGTTCGCGCAGGTCGCACCGATCATCAAGGAGCGCTGCACGGTCTGCCACGCCGAGAAGCCGACCTTCGCGGGCTTCGTGCAGCCCCCGGGCGGCTTGATGCTGGACACGCCCGACCAGATCAAGGCGGCGGCGCAGCGCATCCACCAGCAGACGATCGCGACGCCGGCGATGCCGATCGGCAATCTCACCCAGATGACCGACGAGGAGCGGCAGCTTCTCGGCAAGTGGCTCGCAGAGGGCGCGAAGACCCAATAGGCGGCGAAGCTCCTGGCCGAGGAGATCGCGAAGTGGTCGAAGGTGATCACCACCGCCGGCGTCAAACCCGAACAGTGATCGCGCAGACCGTCGTCGACCTGGAGAAGCTCGCCGTCGTGCGCGAGATCACCGTGCCCGACCTGCCGCCGGACATCCACATCCTGCAGCAGTAGCTGGTCAGCCGGGGAGCGCGGCGTAGTGGCGCGCGATCGCGCCTGCAGCCGGACCGAGCTCCGCTATACCACTCGCTGATCGAGAACCGACCGCAGATCGACGACGGCCGCATGCGCCGGCCGGAGGCGCCGGGCTGGGGCCTCGCGCTCGACCGACAGGTCGAATGGCGGCTCGGTCAGGTATAGCGGACGAGCGCGGCGACGGTCTCGAGCGCTTCGCGAGTGACCCTGGCCACGAGCTCCCCCGCCTTTTCTTCGGTTGCGAGCGGGTAGGCTTGCCCTGCGAACAGCGCGCAGAACTCCGGCGAGCCTTGGCGCGCCGACTCGGTGCGCAGCGGGAGAGTGAGCTTGTGCTGAGCGGGAAATCGCAGGATCGGGGCGGGATTGCACTCGGCATGCGCGATGAAGCGGTTGCGGATGCCACGCGCAGGCCGGCCGGAGAACGCGTGCGTGATCGTCGTGGCATTGGCGTCGTGCGTGCGCAAGGCGCGCTTGTGCACGGCGCTCGCGCCGCTTTCGGGACAGGCGAGAAAGGCGGTGCCCATCTGCGCCGCCTGGGCGCCGAGCGCGAGCACTGCCGCGACGCCGGCGCCGTCCATGATGCCGCCGGCGGCAACCACTGGAAGTGTGCAACGCGAGACGATGAGCCTGGTGAGCGCGAGGGTGCCGATCATTCCGAGCTCGCTGCTCGAGGAGAAGGTGCCGCGGTGCCCGCCCGCCTCGCTGCCCTGCGCGATGATGAAATCGGCGCCGAATGCCTCGATCTGCTGCGCCTCCTCGAGCGTCGTGGCGCCGCCGCCGACCAGGATCCCGCGTTGCTGCGCCGCCTTGAGCACTTCGACCGAGAACGAATTCAGGTGAAATGAGAGCACCGCCGGGCGCAGCTCGAGGACCGTGTCGATCTGCGCCGTGAGGTCTGGACAGTACGGGGGTGGCAGCGTCCCGGGCATGGCGAGGCCGAGCGCCTCGAAAGCCGGGGCGAGCCCCTGCGCTGCCGCGCGGATTTCGTCCGGCGAGGGCTCGGGCGCAGGCCGCTCGACGAAGAGGTTGATGTGGATCGGCACGTCGGCGGCCGAACGAACGGCCTGCACCGCCGCCTTGATCTGCGGCGGTTCGGTGTACGCGAAACCGAATCCGCCCAAGCCGCCGGCGCGCCCCACTGCGAGCACCAGCTCGGGGGTGGTCACTCCCGCCATGGGCGCCTGGAAGATCGGCGTCGTCAGTCCGAGCTTGCGCGACAGAGGAGTCGTGAGCATGGGTTCGGTTCCTTTTCAGATTCCGAGCAGTGCGCGGGCGTTGAGCAACAAGTATCGGGCATGCCCAGCAAGTTCAACGATCGCAACCCTGCTCCTCATGCGGAACAGGATCGCATCGACCGGGTCGGCGCGGCGAAAGACGAGACCGATGATACCGATGCGATGTCTGGCCACGGCGCGTCCTCGACCGCATCGACAATCCGTGATTGACGAAGCGACCTGGCGGCGTGATGCAAAACGCAGTACCACCCCCGACTCGACACGCTCGCGGTCCTGGCCCAGCGAGTACCACGGTTTGCGTCACTGGAGTTGGGGATTCAAGAGGGGCCGTGGCCCCTTTTGCATCAACCGGCCAGGCCCCTGGGCGCGCTCGTTCGCACGTTCCACGAGGCAGTGCGTGCGGCGAAGGGCCGCGGCCGGTTTCCGAGCCGCAAGCGGCGGCGGCGGCGAAGCCGCGGCGTTGATTCTCTCGCCTCGTCCGGCGGCACGTTTTCCACCGCCCTGCCGCGGTGC
>CAVWFR010000020.1:0-47968 GCA_963754305.1 uncultured beta proteobacterium
GGTAAGCTCCTGTTGCTGACGCTTTTGCTCACCCGCTCGCGTCCCTGGGCCACGAGGTGCGGCCCGCCTATCTGGAGTTGCGCGAGGTCAAGCCCGGCGAATTCGCGGTGCTGTGGAAGACGCCGATGCGCGGCGAGCTGCGCCTGGCGCTCGATCCCGAGTTCTCCGGCCGGATCGAGGCCATGACGCCGGTCGCGACGCGCCTGACCGGCGCCGCGGCCGTGCAGACGTGGCGCTGCAGGACGGATGAACCCCTGCGCGGTCAGTCGCTGCGCATCCGGGCCTCGAAGCCACGATGACCGACGCGCTCGCGCGTGTCGGTTCGCCGACGGCAGGACATGGTCCAGCGGCTGACGCCGCAGGCGCCCGCGCGACAATCCCTGCGACAGCAGTCGGGCTGGTCGGTCGCCGGGACGTACCTCAGCCTCGGCGTCGAGCACATCCTGCTCGGCATCGACCATCTGCTGTTCGTGCTGGCGCTGCTGCTCATCACCCGCGGGACGTGGCGGCTGGTCAAGACGGTGACCGCGTTCACGGTCGCGCACAGCATCACGCTCGCGCTGGCCACGCTCGGCTTCGTGCACGTGCCGCAAGCGCCGGTCGAGGCGGTCATCGCGCTCAGCATCGTGTTCGTCGCCGCCGAGATCGTGCGCGTCCGCAACGGGCGCGACGGGATCGCGGCGCGGGCGCCGTGGATCGTGGCGTTCACCTTCGGCCTGCTGCACGGCTTCGGCTTCGCCGGCGCGCTCGCGCGAGTGGGCCTGCCCGAGGGGCACATTCCGCTCGCGCTGCTGTTCTTCAATGTGGGCGTGGAGGTCGGTCAGTTGCTGTTCATCGCCGCGGTGCTGGCGCGCTGGCGTCGCTCCGGCGCATTCGGTCCCGTTTCCGCGCTGGGTCGAGATCGTGCCGCCCTACGCCATCGGCAGCGTGGCGATGTTCTGGGTCATCCAGCGCGTCGCCGCATTCTGTCCCGTTGACGAGTCGAACAGAATGGAGATCGACATGAAGACCAAACTCCTGTTGCGCGCAATGTACCGCTAGTCTTCCTCTGCGGCGGTTCGCGCCGCCGGCGCAGCGCGCAGATGCGGGGAGCTCGACCAAGGAAACGGCCGAGCAGGTGCATCCGCAAACCCACCTACTCGCCTTACGCCGGGCGCAAGTTCCCGACGCGGCCGTTGTTCGGCGACACGCACCTGCACACGTCGTTCTCGATGGATGCCGGCGCGTTCGGCGCGCGGCTGACGCCGCGCGACGCTTATCGGTTCGCGCAGCGGCGAGGAGGTCAGGCGTCGACCGGCCAGCCGGTGAAGCTCTCGCGTCCGCTCGACTTTCTCGTGGTCGCCGATCACTCGGACGGCATGGGCTTCTTCCCGCTAACTGTTCGCCGGCGATCCCGAGCGTCATGGCCGACCCGCAGGGCAGGAAGTGGTACGACATGATCCAGGCGGGCAAGGGCGCGAGGCCGCGATCGACATCATCCAGAGCTTCGGCAAAGGCACGATCTCCGAAGGCGATCATGCCGGTGCCCGGCACCGCGGCCTACCGCGACGCCTGGCAGGAGACGATCGAGGCGGCCGAGGAGGCCAACGAACCGGGGCGCTTCACCGCGTTCATCGGTTACGAGTGGACGTCGAACACCGGCGGCAACAACCTGCACCGCAACGTGATCTTCCGCGACAACGGCGACAAGGCGAGCCAGGTCGAGCCGTACACCACGATCAAGCCGCTGGGCAGCGACAACCCCGTGCGATCTGTGGAAGTGGATGGCCGCGTACGAGGAGAAGACCGGCGGCAGCGTGCTGGCGATCGCGCACAACGGCAACTTGTCCAACGGCCGGATGTTCCCGCTCGTCGAGGCGTTCGGCAAGAAGCGTCGACCGCGAGTATGCCGAGACGCGCGCGAAGTGGGAGCGGCTCTACGAGGTGACGCAGACCAAGGGCGACCGGCGAAGCGCATCCGTTCCTGTCGCCGAACGACGAGTTCGCCAACTTCGAGATCTGGGACAAGGGCAACCTCGACGTGCAGCGTGGCGAAGACGAAGGACATGCTCGAGTTCGAGTATGCGCGCTCGGCGTTGAAGAACGGGCTCGAAGCTCGAGCAGAAGCTCGGCGCCAATCCCTACAAGTTCGGCCTGGTCGGCAGCACCGACGCGCACACCGGGCTCGCCGCGATGGAGGAGGAGAATTTCTTCGGCAAGACCACGCCGCAGGAACCGAGCCCGGAGCGCATGACGCAGCCCTTCATGAACAACCCGAAGACCGGCGTGAAGATCATGGACTGGGAAGTCTCCGCGTCCGGCTACGCCGCGGTGTGGGCGACCGAGAACACGCGCGAGGCGATCTTGGACGCGATGGAGCGGCGCGAAACCTACGCGACGACGGGCCCGCGCATGGTCGTGCGCTTCTTCGGCGGCTGGGACTTCGAGGCCGACGGACGCGCAGAACCGCATGCCGGCCGCGGTCGGCTACGGCAAGGGCGTGCCGATGGGCGGCGAGCTGCGCAGCGCGCCGAACGGCAAGGCGCCGACATTCCTCGTCGCCGCGCTGAGGGACCCGATCGGCGCCAATCTCGACCGCATCCAGATCGTCAAGGGCTGGCTCGACGCCAAGGGCGAAGCTGCACGAGAAGGTCTACGACGTCGTCTGGGGCGACGCCGACAAGCGCAAGCCGGGCGCCGACGGCAAGCTGCCGCCGGTGGGCAACACCGTCGATGTCGCGAACGCGACGTGGACCAACACGATCGGCGATCCCGAGCTGATCACGGTGTGGAAGGATCCCGGAGTTCGACCCGCAGCAGCGCGCGTTCTACTACGCGCGCGTGCTCGAGATTCCGACGCCGCGCTGGACCGCGTACGACGCCAAGCGCTTCGGTGTGAAGCCGCCGCAGGGCACGACATGACGCTGCAGGAGCGCGCCTACACGTCGCCGATCTGGTACACGCCAGGGAAATGAGCACGACGACACGAGCCGGTGGGAGCCCAACCTCTTCCGCGGCACGGACCCGATCTATCCCTACGTCGGAAACCCGAAGTGGAACCTGACCACCGCGATGGCGGACAACGCGATCGCGCACATCATATCGGGGGTTGGAGATTAGGATAGCGATCCATGCGCGCTAATCGTCTGATCATCTGCCTTCTCGCGGCGGCCGCTTCGCCGCCTGCGCCAGCCGGCCGATCAACGAGCCGATCGCCCAGGTCGACCCCAGGCGGGCTACCGGCCCCACCTCCTGATTCCGAAGCGCCAGAACAACGACCCGCACACGCTGTTCGTGCTGTCGTTCTCCGGCGGCGGCACGCGGGCGGCGGCGTTCTCGTACGGCGTGCTGGAGGAGCTCCGTCGCACCGAGATCGTCGTCGATGGCAAGCGCCGCCGGTTAATCGACGAAGTCGACATGATCACCGGCGTGTCGGGGGGGAGCTTCACGGCGCTCGCGTACGCGCTCTACGGCGACCGGCTGTTCGCCGAGTACGAGCAGCGGTTCCTCAAGCGCGACGTGGAGGGGACGCTGCTCGCGCGGGGCCTGAACCCGATCAACTGGTCGAAATTCATCGGCGGCAGCGCCGGCCGCTCGGAGCTCGCCGCCGACTACTACGACGAGATCCTGTTCGAGGGCGCGACGTTCGGCGACCTGCTCGACAAGCAGAGCCCGGTCGCGCTCGCGACCGGCACCGACATCTCGACCGGATCGCGCCTCGCGTTCTTCCAGAACGACTTCGATCTGCTCTGCTCCGACCTGAACAAGTTCCGCCTGTCGCGGGCGGCCGCTACGTCGTCTGCGGTGCCGGTGGTGCTGTCGGCGGTGACGCTCAACAACTATGGCGGCATTGCGGCTTCCAGTATCCGGCCTGGGTGAAGGACGTCGAGAACCCCGATACCAGAGTCCGGCCGGCGGCGCGTGCGCTGCAGCGCTACCGCGAGATGCAGGCCTTCCAGAACAGCAAGGATCGCCCGTACATCCACCTGGTCGACGGCGGGGTCGCCGACAACATCGGCGTGCGCGGCGTCCTGGAGGCCTTCGAGGAGCTGGCGGCGAGCGCGAAGTTCCGCGACGAGGTCGGCTTTGGCGTCATTCGACGGATCGTGCTGATCGTGGTGAACGCCCGCTCGGCACCCAGGAGCGACTGGGACCGAAACGAGACGCCGCCGGGCGTCGTCGTGCAGCTGCTGCAGGCCTCGGGCGTGCCGATCGACCGGTATTCGTTCGAGACCGTCGAGCTGATGAAAGATCGCGCCGAGATCTTCAAGTGGCGGCGCGAGCTCGCGGTCGCGCGCAAGCGCCTCGCCGGCGAGACCGAGGCGCAGGCCGAGGCGAGCGTGCCGAAGCTCGACCTGCACGTGCTCGACGTCAGCTTCGAGGCGCTTCCCGACCCGAAGGAGCGCGACTACTTCATGAATCTGCCGACGAGCTTCGTGCTGCGGCCCGAGGAGGTGGACCGGCTCCGCGAGGTGGCCGGCCGGCTGCTGCGCGAGTCGGCGGAGTTCGAGACGCTGGTGCGCGAGTTCGGCGGTACGCCCGCGAAGTCGTCCGGCGGCGGCGTGGCCACCGAACTTGGGAAGCAGCTGGCGGAGACCCGCCGCCGTTTGGTTACTGGCTCGAAGAACTAGGATACGCCGCTGGTCGGCCGAACTTTGCGTGAGTTTTGCGTGAGTCAGTGCCGCATAGCCCTGCACGGTCCTGCAAGAGACCCAACGGGCGTCCTCGTAAGTTGCTGATTCACAAACCGCTACAGGGTGAGTGGTCGAACCCGGAAGTATCCAGATTTCTGTGTGCAGAGGCGGTTGATAAACGACTCGTTGGTTGCTGTTGAAGTTCTCTTGCCGGCGTATCTCAATCGCTGTCCGGGGGTGCGGGGGGCGAAGCCCCCCGTCTCTCGAGACGCGAGTTTAGACGCCCTGCGTCGTGAACCGATCCGGATACATGAGCGCGAACTGATTCATCGCGCTGATCCACTCGCGAGCGCTGCGGCTCCAGTTCTTCATCACGTTACGCAGCGCGAGCCACAGGAGCTTGGTCGCCGCCTCGTCGGAGGGGAAGTGACCGCGCGTCTTGATGATCTTGCGCAACTGCATGTGCAGGCTCTCGATCGCGTTGGTCGTGTAGATGATCCGCCGCACCTCGGGGGCGAAGGCGAAGAACGGGATGACCTGCGACCAGGCGCGCCGCCAGCTCTGCACGATGGTCGGGTACTTCGCCCCCCAGGGGCCGCCCGCGAAGGCCTCCAGGGCGGCCACGGCCGCCGTGTCGGTCGCGGCCGTGTACACCGGGCGCAGCGCCGCGGCGACCGGTTTACGGTCCTTCCAGCTCGCGTAGGCGAGGCTGTTGCGGATCAGGTGCACGATGCAGGTCTGGATCGTGGTCTGGGGGAACACCGCCCCGATCGCCTCGGGGAAGCCCTTGAGCCCGTCGACCACCGCGATCAGGATGTCCTCCACGCCGCGGTTACGCAGGTCGCTCACCACCTTCATCCAGAACTTCGCCCCTTCGGTCTGCTCGATCCACAGGCCCAGCACGTCGCGCCGACCGTCCCGATCGACCCCCAGTGCGAGGTAGACCGCTTTGTTGCGCACCACGCCCTCGTCGCGGATCTTCACCCGCAGGGCGTCGAAGAACACCACCGGGTACAACGGCTCCAGCGGCCGCCCCTGCCACTCCTGGACCTCGCCGATCACCGCATCGGTGACCTCGCTGATCAGCGACGGGGAGACCTCTACCGCGTAGAGCTCGGCCAGGTGCGCCTGGATCTCGCGCACGGTCATGCCGCGCGCGTACATCGCCACGATCTTGTCGTCAAAGCCGCTGAAGCGCCGCTCGTGCTTGCCGATCAGCAGCGGCTCGAAGCTGCCCTCGCGGTCGCGCGGGATCTCGACCTGCACCTCGCCCGTGTCGGTGGCCACGCTCTTGGCCGAGACGCCGTTGCGGTGGTTGGTCTGCCCGGCCGGCTTGGGCGCGTCCTTGCCGTAGCCCAGGTGGTGGGTGAGCTCGGCCCCCAGCGCGCGCTCGAACAGCGCCTTCTTGAAGCCGTGGATGAGATCGTTCGCCTCGGCCGGGGTGATCGGCCCGGGCACCAGCGCTTCCATCACCTTCGGGTCAAACGGGATCCGCGCGTCGCTCGCGCTCGGCGCGTTCTTGCCCTTGTTGCTGCGAGACATGTAGGCTCCTCTCGGTTGCCATGGTATGCCTCACACACAAAATTCCGGATAGGCTCTCCCGGAGAGACGACTGGCAGGGCCACCGAGCCCCGCATCGGTCGTCGTCCCCATGCGTGAACCGCTGCGCGATAGCCATGACGTGTGATGCGCGCGTGATCCGGCCGAGCTCACTGCTCGCCTGACCACGCCTCGCACATCAGCGTCACCGGCGAGCGTCGTCACTGGTCTGCCAGTGACGACGCGTCTAAGGCCTTGGCGTTTCAGGCCTTCGCGCGCGCGATTTAGCGTGGGTAGAGAAGTGACCGGGCCTCTCGGCCCCATCACATCACCCAGGAGGGAGGCGCAACGCCTTCACGTCGTCCACTCGGACGGCAAAGCTCCGCGCCCTAACAGGCGCTCCTTGGACCTTGGGTCAATGGTCCTCGATGCGATTCGGTCTCGTTCCTCGAGACGCGCATCGGTAGCCAATGCCGACGTGCAGCGGCGGCAGCTCGAGCTCACCCGAGCACCTGCACTTACCCGGGAGTGGTGTCCCGTGTCCCTCGAATCTCTCGCCTGGCCACGGCCGGCGGGACGGACAGAAACACTTACCGAAGCGATCACACCGACGACCGACGACACGCAGCGAGACACGAAGACCCCGATGGAAAACAGCCAGGAGGGGCTATGCGGGACCTGAACTATCAACTGAAGCAGCTCTGCCATCGCAACCGCGACGGCAGCTTCGCTACCCAGGCCGACCGGGAGCGGGTGCTCGCCCTCTTCGCCAACCAGCTGCAGGCCATGGGCTATCGGCACATGCGCGCCGACAGTCTCAAGCCGAAGCACGTCGAGGCGCTGCTTGCGGCCTGGAAGGAGCAGGGGCTCTCGATCGCCACGATCAAAAACCGGATCGCCGCGCTTCGGTGGTGGGCCGAGAAGATCGGCAAGGACAATATCGTCGCGCGCGAGAACGACGCCTACGGCGTCGAGCGGCGCCGGTACGTCACCAACCAGGACAAGGGCAAGGAGCTCGCCCAGGAGAAGCTGGACCAGGTTACGTGCCCCTACACGCGGATGTCCCTCCAACTGCAGGAAGCCTTCGGGCTGCGGCGGGAGGAGTCGATCAAGATCCGACCCGGCTGGGCCGACCAGGGGAACGCGCTGCGGCTCAAGGACTCCTGGACCAAGGGCGGGCGGTACCGGGAGGTCCCCGTCGGCTCCGACGCCCAGCGCGCGGTGCTGGACGAGGCCAAGCGGCTCGCCGACGGCCGGAGCCTGATCCCGGCCGAGCTCAACTACCGCGATCAGCTCAAGGCCTTCCGGGCGCAGTGCCAGCGGGTTGGGATCAACGGCGTGCACGGCCTGCGGCACCGCTACGCGCAGACCCGTTATGTCCAGAAGGCCGGCTGGGAGTGCCCGGCCCGCGGCGGGCCGACGGTGAAGCAGCTCACGCCTGAGCAGCGCTCGATCGATCAGCGCGTGCGCCTGGAGATCTCGCTCGAGCTCGGGCACTCGCGCGCGCAGATCACCGCGATCTACCTCGGGCGATGAGGGCCGCCGCCATGAAGATCCTCCCCCGCTTCATCCGATTCCGCGACGCGCCGACGTACCTCGGCATGGACCGCAACCGCTTCAACGCCGAGGTCCGCGGTTCTCTCACTGAGATTCCGATCGGCATCCAGGGCGTGGCATTCGACCGACTTGAACTGGACGCGTGGGCAGAGCAACATAAGTCCCGCAACGGGCGTCCCGGTCGAGCGAAAGGAGCTTCGATATGGGACGCAAAAGGACGCCCGGCCTCGTCTTCCGATACGGGGTCTGGCGAATCGACAAGCACATTGGCGGGCGGCGAGTTTGCCAAAGCACTGGAACGACTCGGCTCGAAGAAGCGGAACGCTACCTCGCCCGTATTTCAGAGGAGAGCAGAAACGCACGAATCTACGGAGTGAGGCCGACGCGAACTTTCGAGCAGGCCGCCGCGAAGTACGTGCTGGAGAACGAGCACAAGCGAAGTCTCCGCGACGACGTCAGCCGGCTGAAGTCGTTGGTGCCAGCGATCGGGAGCGCGCCGCTCGACAGGCTTCACACGGGCACGCTGCAACCGTGGGTCGCGGGTCGCAGGAAGGACGGCGTCGCTGCGGGAACCATCAACCATGGACTGAAGGTAGTGCGGCGCATCCTGAATCTGGCTGCGCAGGAGTGGATCGACGAGAACGGGCTCACCTGGCTTCACGCAGCCCCGAAGATCCGCCTGCTGCCGGACACGGAGAAGCGCCAGCCCTACCCGATGACGTGGGACGAGCAGGGCCGATTGTTCAAGGAACTGCCCGGGCATCTCGCGGCGATGGCGCTCTTCGCGGTGAACACCGGTTCCCGAGACCGAGAAGTCTGCAGGCTCCGCTGGGAATGGGAGGTGCGCGTGCCGGAACTCGGCACGTTCGTCTTCATCATTCCCGGCCGGTACGTGAAGAACTCAGACGACCGGCTCGTGGTCCTCAATCGGACGGCGCAGTCGGTCGTCGAGGCGCAGCGAAGGCAGCATGCGACGCACGTCTTCGCGTACCAAGGCAAGCCGACCACGCGGATGTTGAACAGCGCGTGGCTGGGCGCCCGGGAGAGGGCAGGACTGCCGCAAGTCCGCGTCCACGACTTGAAGCACACCTACGGGCGGCGCTTGCGGGCCGCCGGCGTGAGCTTCGAGGATCGGCAGGACCTGCTCGGCCATCGCTCCGGCCGGATCACCATGCACTACTCCGCTGCCGAGCTCTCAAAGCTCCTGGAAGCGGCGAACCGCGTGTGCGAATCCGACCGTCGGCAGCCGGAGCTCGTCGTCTTGCGGCGGCTTTCCGTGGCCTGAGGTCACGCGAAATTCACGCGCGGCGATGAGCAACTTGCGGGACTCGTGCGTAAGTAATTGAAGTAGTGGTGGCCAAGGACGGAATTGAACCGCCGACACAAGGATTTTCAGTCCTCTGCTCTACCAACTGAGCTACTTGGCCAAGGGCGCGAATTCTAGCAGACCGACGCGGCGTTCCAGAACCCGGCCCGCGAGCCGAGACTCCCTCCAGCGGAGCTCAGGCAGGCCAGCCTTCGCCGCAGTCCGGCGGCGCCTGAGCGCGGCCACTGCCTTTAGCCGAACAGCACGTCCTTGCCGACGAGCTTGCCCTCGGCATTGCGCTCGAGGATGATGATCGTCCGCTCGTCGACCTTATTGAAGTTGTCGGGGTCGAAAGTCTTGTTCTTGTAGACCCAGCGTGGGCTCTTCGGGTCCTTCGCGTCGATGTCGGCCGGCTTGCCCATCTTCGAAACGATCTGCTCTTCAGTGGCGCCGACCACGTGACCGTGAAACTGCCCGCGCGAGTGGGTGCCGGCGCCGCATCCGGCGAGCAACAGGAACGACGTTAGGACAATGAGATGCGGAAGCTGCTTAAGCATTGTTTCCCCTTTTGACGCCGCGCCAAATCGAGCTGGCCGTTGCGCGGTTCGAAACTCTAAGGTTAGTCGATAACGGAGCCGACGCTAAGCCGACCGGAGGAGAGGCGCCCGCTCGATAGCGGAAAGGCCTGCGCCCCTCTGCAGCGGCGCGCCCGTGGCAGCGGGTGCTTGGCTCGTCTTTGCATCCTGGGCCGGCACACACCGGTCCTCGCGCTCCGCGCAGATCTGGATCTTGGCGAACGTGAGGATCACCCAGAGCCAGAACAGGACGACGAAGGCGACGATCGGCACGTGCCGGTCGACGATCACCTTCGGCGTGAGGAAGCGAACGACCGCGTAGACCGGCCGCGTGAGCACCTGGAGCAACTCGTAGGCGAAGTTTCCCTCGCGTTTCTGCCCCGCCAGCAGATAGAGCATGCCTTGCCCCAGGATGAAGAGGCCCGCAAGCTCGACGAGGGCCTTGGCGACCGTGACGAACAGAAGATCGTTGGGCATGGGCCGGATAGCGCGGACGTTCCGTATCAAAAAACAGGGCCCGCATGTGCGGGCCCAGGTACCTTAGACCGCACGGGTCGCATGCCCGGGCGGGTCGCCCCTCCTCCCCAAGACTGGCTCCTATCAGGTCCCTGTGGTGTCGATATCGCCGCGAAGGTGCGGGTAGCGCACGTGGTCCACCAACTCCTGCGTCTCCTTGTCCGGCGCGGGGGTCAGCAGGCTCACGATGATCAACACCGCGAATCCGAGCGGGATCCCGAAGATGCCCGCCGAGATCGGGTTGATGTCCCACCACGTGTTGTCGGCGATCGACGATTGCACGTTGAACAGCCGCCGCAGCCAAGGCTGCGTCGTCGCCATGTAGTAGAAGGTGATGCCGACCCCGGCGAGCATGCCGAGCGTCGCCCCCCACTTGTTCGCCCGCTTCCAGAAGACCCCCAGCACGAGCGCGGGGAAGAATGCCGCCGCCGCGAGCGAGAACGCCGCGCTCACCAGGAACAGGATGTCGGCCGGTTTCTGGCTCGCCACGAACGCCGCGATCAGCGCCACCACGAGCAGCAGGATCTTGGAGATCGTGACGCGCTTCTGCGTGGAAGCATGCGGGTCGATCATCTTGTAGTACAGGTCGTGCGACAGCGCATTCGCGATCGTGAGCAGGAGACCGTCCGCGGTCGAGAGCGCCGCGGCGAGGCCGCCCGCGGCGACCAGGCCCGAGATCACGTACGGGAGCCCCGCGATCTCCGGCGTCGCCAGCACCACGATGTCGCCGCCGATCACGATCTCCGCGAGCTGCACCAGCCCGTCCCGGTTGACGTCGGTGATGTTGAGCAGCGTCGGGTCCACCTTCTGCCACGCCGCGACCCAGGCCGGCAGCTTGGCGAACTCCGAGCCGACCAGCAACGTGTAGACGTCGAACTTCACCAGCACCGCCAGGGCGGGGGCAGTGAAGTACAGGAGGAAGATGAAGAACAGCGACCAGGTCACCGATTCCCGCGCTTCCTTGACGCTCGGCGTCGTGTAGTAGCGCATCAGGATGTGCGGCAGCGCCGCGGTGCCCACCATGAGGCAGAGGATCAGCGCGAGGAAGTTGCGCCGGTTGATGTCCTGCGCCTTCTCGTCCTTGCCGGGGAAGGCCTGGGCGTGGAACAGCGGCGGTCCCGCCCGTGCCGCGAGACCGGCCTCCCGGGTCCATGCCCCCTTCGCCTCGTCGATGCTCTTCGGGAATTTCTCGAGCGCAAGCTGCGCGGCCGCGACCTGCTCCGCCGGCGCGTTCTGCGCCTTGAGGTCGTCGACGGACTTGGCGAGCGCCGCCTTCTCGGACTCGTACGACCCGGGCAGCCCCTTCAGTTTGGCGTTCGCCGAGGCCGCGCGGTCGGCGAAGATCTTCCGGACCTCGAGCTCCTTCGGATCCTTGACGAGCTCCGCCTCGCGCGCACTCACCTTCTCGAGCACCTTGCCGTAGACCATCTGCGGGATTGGGAAGCTGGTGTGCTTGATCGACAGCCAGACGACCGGGATCATGTACGCGACGATCAGGACGATGTACTGCGCCACCTGCGTCCAGGTCACCGCGCGCATCCCGCCGAGGAACGAACACACCAGGATGCCGCCCAGCCCGAGGAAGATGCCCAGCTCGAACGGAACGCCCACGAGGCGCGTCGTCACCAGGCCCACGCCGTAGATCTGCGCCACCACGTAGGTGAAGGAGCACAGGATCGCGCACAGGATGCCGACGAAGCGCGGGATGTGGCCGCCGTAGCGCGCCCCGAGGAAGTCCGGGATCGTGAACTGCCCGAACTTGCGCAGGTACGGCGCGAGGAACAGCGCCACGAGGCAGTAGCCGCCGGTCCAACCCATGATGAACGCGAGGCCGAAATACCCGGTCAGGTACAACGTGCCGGCCATGCCGATGAACGAGGCCGCGCTCATCCAGTCGGCGCCGGTCGCCATGCCGTTGAAGAACGCGGGCACCCGCCGCCCGGCGACGTAGTACTCGGCGATGTCCGCGGTCCGGCTGATGATGCCGATCCCGGCGTACAGGCCGACGGTGGCGAACAGGAACGCGTAGCCGATCCAGATCTTCGGCAGTCCGAACTGCTCGAGGATGGCCAGCAGGACGATGAAGACGATGAAGCCGCCGGTGTAGAAGGTGTACGACTTCTTCAGGAACTGGAAGAACTCCTGCTGCGTCTGGGCTTTCGTGGCCATGATCAGTCTCCCTCGTCCACGTCGTACGCCTTGTCGAGCCGGTTCATGTAGCGCGCGTAGTACCAGATGATCACCACGTAGACGATCAGCGCGCCCTGCCCGCCGACCCAGAACGCGAACGGCCAGCCGAAGAAGTTGAACGAGAGATCGCGTGCGTAGTAGCCGATCAGGAACGTGACCACCGCCCAGATCGCCAGCAGGATCGTCGTGACGGTGAGGTTCTTCCGCCAATACTCTTTGTGCCGTGCCGACAATTCCATGGGATTCCTCCTAGCGCGCCTGTCGATCGGTGCCCGGTGATCCGGGTTCTTGCAGTGCTATTTCGTGTAGTTTGTCACCGACTCTAGAGACTGTTCCTTACGTGAACCTTACGATCTGTCGCCGCGTGCTGCGCCGCGGCACACGACGTCCGGAACGACATAGCATTAGGGAGCTGGGCACGGCTAGATCAAGCCCAAGCTCCCGACAACGCCCCCGGCGAGAATCGATGCGACAGTGACCAGGAATAGCGAGATCGCGAAGTACTCCGCCGCATCACCCTGCTTCACCCCCGCGACCGCCTGCAGACCAGCGTAGTAGAGCCAGCAGCAGTGCACTAGCGCGAGCAGCTCGACGATCACGAGACCGGGCATCACGAGCAAGATCCCGGCGATCCACAGCGGCGTCGTGCCGTACGCCGCAACCTTGAACGCTCGTCCCCAGTGGCGCGGAACACCGTACATCGGAGCGACAAGGAAGAACGCCGCCGCGAGCGCGAGGACCGAGAGGACCGAGCCTGCGAGCGTGATCGCCCCCGTTTCCAGGATGCGGCCGAGTGAGAGCCGCGCGAAGCCCAAGTCGCGGAAGCCGAGATCGGCTCCGAACATCGCCAGTCCGATCATCCATGCGACGGCCGGTACGGCGGACAGGGGGACCACGTAGCCGAGGAGCACCCCCGCGGGGGGCAAACGTTCGGCCGCCACGACCTCCCACTCGCGGGTCGGCGAGACGATCAAGCGCCAGGCGCGTAGAGGTAACGCTGGACTCACGAACAAACGCGCGAGAGAGCGCAGCCGCCCTCGGGCACCGGAATCAGGTCCCCGGCAACAGCTGCGCGTAGGCCTGCGCGCGATCGCGGAACTGCTGGGCTCCGGCGGGATTCGCCAGCACCGCAAGGGTGTCGGCGCAACGCTCGGCGGCGGCGAGAAACTCCGCCCGGTTCCGCGCGTTCTCCAGGCTCAGCGCCAGACTGTCCGCATCGGGGCCGATGGCATCGTGAAGGAGTCGGGTCAGCTTCGCCAGCGCCTGCGCGCGCGTTTCGGTCACCGACGCAGGGCCCGACTGTTTCGGCGCCCCGGACTGGGTGGTCTTGATCGTCACGAAGCCCTGCGTGACGAGCGCCTCGAGGGACGCCTCCACGTCGGCAATGCCGCTGAACTTGGCGATCAGTTCGCCGGCGGTCGCGGTGCCGTCCACCATGATCAGTAGCGAGCGGAGTCGCTGTTGCAGTCCGTGGGCGCGGGTTCCTACTTCTTCGAGGCCCTTGGCGGTCTTTGCCAGTACTGCGCTCCTGTCCATCGGCCGCCGTCTTCCGTCAGGCCGCCGGCCGCAGCAGCGCCTGCGAGGCCTCCGCACGCGGCACGACGACGCGCGCAATCGTCCCGGGCTCCCGCGGATTGGGGACGAGCAGCACCTCGGCGCGGTGCAGGTGCGCGATGCTCCGGACGATCGACAGCCCGAGCCCCGACCCCTCGGTCTCGGTGCCGAGCACGCGATAGAACCGCTCGAAGACGAGGTCGCGCTCCGCGTCTTCGATGCCGATGCCGTTGTCCTCGACCTCGAGCGCGACCGGGTTCCCCGCGAGCACTCGCGTCGTGACGTGCCCGCCCGGCCGCGTGTAACGGAGCGCGTTGTCGAGCAGGTTATTGAGCAGCTCCTGCAACAGGACCTCATTGCCCTCGATCCAGGCGGGCTTCCCGGCGGCCTCGAATCCGAGGTCGATGTCCCGGGCGCGCGCGCGAGCCACCCAGTCGCGCGTGACCTCGCGCGCCAGAGCGTCGAGGTCGAGCGTCTTGCGCGGTGGCAGCGTGTCGGTGTCGGCACGGGCGAGCGCAAGCAGCTGGTGGATGAGGTGCGAGGCACGGTCGGCACTCGTCACGATCTGCCGCATCGCATGGTGGATGTTCACCGTATCGCGCTGGCGCAGCGCGAGCTCGGCCTGCGTCTTCAGCCCGGCCAGCGGCGTGCGCATCTGGTGCGCGGCGTCGACGACGAAGCGCTGCTGGGCGCGCAGGCTGACGTCGAGCCGGGCCATCAGGTCGTTGAACGAACCGATGAGCGTTCGCACCTCTTCCGGCGCCGCCTGCTCGTCGATCGGCGAGAGGTCGCTCGGCTTGCGGCCGCGGATCGCCTGCGACAGCTCGTTCAGGGGCGCAATGCCCTTCGTCAGCCCGAGCCAGACGAACAGCAGCGCGATCGGCACGAACAGCAATTGCGCGGCCAGCACGTCGCCTATGATCTGGCTGGCGAGGCTCGCCCGCTTCTCCACGCTTTCTGCGACCTGCACCAGCGCCGCGCCCGGCATGCCCGGCACCTGCGCGAACACGTAGGCCACGCGCACCTCATGGCCGGGCACGTAGTCGTCGCGGTAGTAGACGGTCCGCGGCGCCATCTCGGGCTGAAATTCCACAAGCGGCAGCACCCCGTCCCCGCCCACGACCTCGTTCTTTTGGTCGCGCGCCTGGAAGATGAGCTCGTCGGACTCCTCGGCGCGGAGGGTCGCGGCTGCGGCAGCCGGCAGATCGAGCTTGAGGCGGCCGTTCTCGTAGGCGAGCTGCTTGGAGACGGCGACGACACGGTCGCCCAACTCGCGGTCGTAGGCGTCGTTGGCGATCGAGTACGCGAGGAAGTACTGGACGGCCATACTGATCGGCCACAGGATCATCAGCGGCGCGAGCGTCCAGTCGATGATCTCGCCAAAGACCGACTTGTGCCTATGTTGGCTGTCGGGCATTCGCTCGCTCGAGGCAGTAGCCGAGGCCGCGCACGGTCGCGATTCGCACGCCGCCGTGCTCCAGCTTCTTTCGCAAGCGATGGATGTACACCTCCACCGCGTTCGTGCTCACCTCCTCGCCCCACTGGCACAGCAGGTCGACGATGTGCTCCTTATTGACCATGCGCCCCGGGCGCTGCATGAAGATCTCGAGCAGCGCGATCTCGCGGGCGGATAGGTCGACCGTCTGGCCGCGGATCTCGGCGGTCTTGCCGACCTGGTCGAAGGTCAGCTCGCCGTGCTTGAGCATCGTCGAGCTCGCCGCGTTGCCGCGTCGTGTCAGCGCGCGCACCCGCGCTTCGAGCTCGGCGAGCTGGAACGGCTTCGCGAGATAGTCGTCAGCGCCGAGGTCGAGCCCGCGGACGCGATCGTCCACGCCGTCGAGGGCGGTGAGAATGAGCACGGGCAATTTGGCGTTGCGGCCCCGCAGCCGCTTGAGGATCTCGAACCCCGAAACGCGCGGCAGGCCCACGTCCAGGATCAGGAGGTCGAACTGCGCCGTGGAGAGCGCGACGTCCGCGGCCGCCCCGTCCTTGACGCGGTCGACCGAATAACCCGACTGGCGCAGGCTGCGCGTGAGACCGTCCGCAAGAACGGCGTCGTCTTCGGCGATGAGGATGCGCATCCTCGTTTCCTCCAACACGGTCGCCCGCTCTTCCCTGGCAGGCTCTCGCAAGCAGTGTAGCAAACGGCCGGCCGGATGCCCCCATGCGGCGAGAGGGAAGATGAAAAAGGCCCCGTATCGCGGGGCCTTTGAATGCCAGGAAGGTGGGTAAAGGCAGGGAACCTCGGTTCCCTCCTGTTCGTAACCTACCCCAATGGGTATGGAGTCAGACCGCGCGCACCGCGCGCGGTCACATATCCATATCCATACCTCCCATGCCGCCCATTCCGCCGTGACCATGACCGCCGCCACCGCCGCCCTTCTTCTCTTCCATCTGCTCGGCTACGCCGACGTCGGTGGTGAGGAGAAGTCCGGCAATCGAGGCCGCGTTCTGCAGCGCGGTCCGCGCGACCTTGGTCGGATCGACCACGCCCATGTCGACGAGATCGCCGTACTCCTCGGTCTGGGCATTGAAGCCGAAGTTGCCCTTGCCCTCGAGCACCTTGTTGAGTACGACGGAGGGCTCGTGACCCGCGTTCTGCACGATGGCGCGGAGCGGCTCTTCGAGCGCGCGGCTCAGGATCTTGATGCCGGCGTCCTGATCGTGGTTGTCGCCCTTCAGCTTCTCGAGCGCCTTGCGGGCGCGGATCAGCGCGACGCCGCCGCCGGCGACGATGCCTTCCTCGACCGCCGCCCGGGTGGCGTGCAGCGCGTCCTCGACGCGGGCCTTCTTCTCCTTCATCTCGATCTCGGTCGCGGCGCCCACTTTGATCAGCGCCACGCCGCCGGCGAGCTTCGCCACGCGCTCCTGGAGCTTTTCTTTGTCGTAGTCGCTGGTGGCTTCCTCGATCTGCTGCCGGATGTTCTTAACCCGAGCCTCGATGCCCTTGGTGTCGCCCGCCCCGTCGATGAGGGTGGTCTCTTCCTTGCCCACCTCGACCCGCTTGGCCCGGCCGAGATCCTTCAGCGTCGTCTTCTCGAGCGTGAGGCCGAGTTCCTCTGCGATCACTGTGCCGCCGGTGAGGATCGCGATGTCTTCCAGCATCGCCTTGCGGCGGTCGCCGAAGCCCGGGGCCTTCACCGCGCTCGTCTTCAGGATCCCGCGCAGATTGTTCACGACCAGGGTCGCGAGCGCCTCGCCTTCGACGTCCTCGGCGATGATCAGCAGGGGCTTCCCGGCCTTCGCCACCTGCTCGAGCAGCGGCAGGAGGTCGCGGATCGACGAGATCTTCTTGTCGTGCAGGAGAATGTAAGCGTCCTCGAGGATCGACAGCTGCTTCTCGGGGCTGTTGATGAAGTAGGGCGAGAGATAGCCGCGGTCGAATTGCATGCCTTCGACGACCTCGAGCTCGTTTTGCAGGCTCTTGCCGTCCTCGACCGTGATCACGCCTTCCTTGCCGACCTTATCCATCGCGTCGGAGATGATCTTGCCGATCTGATCGTCGGCGTTGGCCGAGATCGCGCCGACCTGGGCGATCTCCTTGGACGTGGTGGTGGGCTTCGAGAGCTTCTTCAGCTCCTCGACCACTGCCTCGACGCCCTTGTCGATGCCGCGCTTCAGGTCCATCGGGTTCATGCCGGCCGCCACATACTTCGCGCCTTCGCGGACGATCGCTTGTGCGAGCACCGTTGCGGTCGTGGTGCCGTCACCGGCGACATCGGACGTCTTGGATGCGACTTCCTTGAGCATCTGCGCGCCCATGTTCTGGAACTTGTCCTTCAGCTCGATTTCTTTGGCCACCGACACGCCGTCCTTGGTGACGGTCGGGGCGCCGAACGAGCGCTCGAGCACGACGTTGCGGCCCTTCGGGCCGAGGGTCGCCTTCACGGCGTTGGCGAGGACGTTGACGCCCTCGAGCATCTTGGTGCGGGCGTCCTCGTAGAAACGTACGTCTTTCGCTGGCATTGGGGATGACTCCTGCTGGAATGGCTAGTGGACGGTGCGCGTCAGGCGACGACACCCATGATGTCTTCCTCGCGCATGACGAGGTACTCCGTGCCTTCGATCTTGACGGTGGTGCCGGAGTACTTGCCGAAGAGGATGCGGTCGCCGACCTTGACGTCGAGCACTTCGCGCTTGCCCTCGTCGTTCCGCTTGCCCGGGCCGACGGCGATGACTTCGCCCTGATCCGGCTTCTCGGCAGCGTTGTCCGGGATCACGATGCCGCCCGCGCTCTTGCGTTCCTCTTCGAGCCGCTTGACGATCACGCGATCATGCAAAGGACGGATTTTCATAGAGTTTTCCTCCAGTTTTGACAGGTTGGTGGCCACTCACAGACAGGTGGCGGCGGATTTCAAGGGGTTCGGCCTCTGCTAGCACTCGATCCCGGCGAGTGCTAATTCTAGGCCCGGGACAGGGCTATTTCAAGAGGCGCGGCGAGATATAAGCGCCCGTGACTCGGGGCAAGCCTTCAGCAATCGATGCCGAGCACTGGACCGGAATGCCGCGGGGCGCGGGGCCGCGGTTCAGCTAGTCCCGCCGACCCCGCCGCCCAAGTACGCCCGCTCGAGCGTCCCCTCGGCGGCGATCTCCGCGGCACTCCCCGCCACGACGATCCGCCCGCCCTCGATGACATAGCCGCGATCGGCCAATGTCAGCGCGAGCCCGGCCATCTGGTCGACGAGCAGGATCGTGGCCTCCTCGCCCCGCAGGCGGTCGAGCGCCGCGAAGAGGTCCTTGATGACCGCCGGCGCGAGCCCGAGCGAAGGCTCGTCGAGGAGCAGCAGGCGCGGCCTCGCCATCAGCCCGCGGGCGAGCGCGAGCATCTGTTGCTCGCCACCCGAGAGCAGGCCCGCCCGACTCCGCAGCCGCTCGCGCAGCCGGGGGAACCGCTCGAGCATCGCCTCGACCTCCGCGTCGATCGCGTCGCGCCGCAAGAAGGCGCCGAGGCGGATGTTGTCGAGCACCGAGAGCTCCGGGAACACCTGCCGGCCCTCGGGCACGAGCGCCACGCCGCGGGCGACGACCTTGTGAGCGGGCAGCTGCTCGAGCGCCTCCCCCCGCAGGCTGATCCCGCCCTCGACCGGGCGATGCAGGCCGGCGAGCGCTCGCATCAGCGTCGACTTGCCCGCACCGTTCGCGCCGAGCACCGTCACCAACTCGCCCTCACGCACACCGAGATCGATACCGCGCAACACCGGTTCCGCACCGTAGCCGGCGACGAGCTTGCCCACTTCGAGAAGCGTCGCGCCGGGCGCCATCTCGCCGGCACGCCGCGCCGAAGGACGCTCCGCCGCCTCGCCGAGATAGGCCTTCCTCACCGCCGGATCCGCCTGCACCTCGCGCGGCAGCCCGGCGGCGATGCGGCTGCCGGCGTCGATCACGACCACCCGGTCGGAGATCCCCATCACGAGCGACATGTCGTGCTCGACCAGCACCACCGCGATGCCGGCGTCGGCGACCCGGCGCAACAGCGCGGCGAGCGCATCCTTGTCGGTGCGCGAGAGGCCCGCTGCCGGCTCGTCTAGCAGAAGCACGCTCGGCTCGGTCGCGAGCGCGCGTGCGATCTCCACCAGGCGCCGGTCGACGTGCGGAAGATCCGCCGCGCGGCGCGCGAGATCGCCGCGATAGCCGACGTAGCCTGCGAGCGAGCGGGCACGCGCGATGGCCTCGTCCGGCGCGGGTGCGAACGACCATCCGAGGCGTCCGCGCCGCTCGGCGATGATCAGATTGTCGAGGACCGACATGGTTCCGAAGAGCTGGGAGGTCTGATACGTCCGCGCGACTCCCGCGCGCGCGATCGCGTGGGCGGGCCGCCCCTGAATCGCGTCGGGGCCGAGCCGGATGGCGCCGGTGTCGGGCCGGTAGAAACCGCCGAGCATGTTGAGCACGGTCGTCTTGCCGGCGCCATTCGGGCCGATGAGGCTGGTGATCGCCCGCGGCTCGGCGCGGAAGTCGAAACCGGCCACCGCGCGCACGCCGCCGAACGCGATCGCGAGCTCTTCGACCGCCAGCGCGACACCCGCCGGCGGGCGCTCGCGCAGCGGATCCGAGCCCGCCGCGGGAGCCGGGCCCATCGCGCGCCGCCGGCCGAGAAAACGTGCGGCTTCGCCGACGATGCCCTCGGGCGCGATGAGCAGCACCACGAGGAGCAGCGCGCCGAAGAAGAGCAAGCGGTACTCGGCGAGGCCGGCGAGGAGCTCCGGCAGCAGCACCACCACGGCTGCGCCGGCGAGCGGCCCGGTCACCGTCCCGGCGCCGCCGATGATCACGACCAGCACGAACAGGATCGATTGCGAGAACGTGAAGGTCGACGGGGTCACGAAACCCGACAGCGGCGCGAACAGCCCGCCCGCAAGCCCGGCGCAGGCGGCCGAGACCGCGAACGCGACCGTCTTCACCGCGACCGGGTTCAACCCGATCGACTCCGCGGCGATCTCCGAGTCCTTCACCGCGCGCATCGCCGCGCCCCAATCGCTTCGCGCCAGCCGCGAGAATGCGTACACGAGCACCGCCGCGGCGGCGATCGACAGTAGGGCCACCCCGCGCTCGCCGAACGCGAACCCGAATGCGGCCACCGTCGGTATGCCCATGATCCCGTTCTGGCCGCCGGTGAGGCCGCTCCATTCGACCGCGCTGTGCTCTACGATGAAGCCGAAAGCGATCGTCACCATCGCGAGATAGGGCCCGCGCACCCGCAGCGCGGGCAGCGCGAGCGCCGCGCCCGTGAGCGCAGCGAGCGCGGCGGCGATCGGCAGCGCGACCCAGAAGCTCACTTTCGCGGTCGCGGTCAGGGTCGCCACCGCGTACGCGCCGATCGCGTAGAACCCGACGTGGCCGAACGAGACCTGCCCGGTGAGCCCGACCAGGACGTTGAGCCCGATGCCGACGATCGCGGTGAGCGCGAGCGTCGCCATCACGAACACGTAGTAGCTGTTGGCGACCGCGGTAAAGGCGAGCGCAGCGGCGAACATCGCGGCGACGGCGAGGAAAGGCGGCAGTTTCATGCAGTCGGGGAGGCCGTCATACCTTCTTCACCGCGGCGCGCCCGAACAGCCCATTCGGCATGAAAGCGAGCGCTACGATTACCAGCGTGAACGTGAGGATCTGGGTGTAGGCCGATCCGGCGAGCGCGGTGATCAGCGCCTCGACGACGCCGAAAAGCAGACCCGCGAGCATCACCCCCCAGGCGCTCGTGATCCCGCCGAGGATCGCGACCGCGAACGCCTTCAGGCCGAAGAGCGTCCCCATGTCGGAGTGGACGTTGAAGAGCGGCGCGATAAGGATCCCGGCGGCGCCGGCGAACACAGTCGATGCCGCGTAGGCCGCCATGACGGCCGCCGTCACGTTAATCCCCATGAGCCGTGCCGCGTCGCGGTTCTGCACCACTGCGAGCAGCGCCGTCCCGAGGCGGGTCCGGCGCGAAAAGAGGTGCAGCGCCGCCGCGGCGGCGAGCCCCGCCACCGGAATCGCCAACTGCAGCGGCGACACGCCGACGCCGAAGAGGCGAATCGCGCCCTCCGCGCCAGTGAGCGACGCCGGCATCGGAAAGCCGCGCGGCTCCTTGCCGAAGGTGAAGAGCACGGCGTTGTCCGCGATGATGCCGAGCGCCACTGTGGCCATCAGCCAGGCGTTCGAGCCGCGCCGCGCGAAGGGGCGAACGGCGACGACCTCGACGACGAGCCCGTACAGGGCGCAGAGTGCGAGCGCCATCATCGCCGCCGCCCATAGCGGCCATCCGAGGCGAACCGCGAACGCGTACGCGAACACCGCGCCAAGCATCATCGAGGTGCCCTGCGCGAAGTTGACGGTGCTCGACACGGAGTAGGTGATGTAGAAACCGAGGGCGAGCAGCCCGTACATGCTGCCGAGGCCGAGGCCGGAGACGAGGGCGGAAGTGATCAGCATTGGCGATGCGCAAAACACGACGGCCGCCCGCGGCGGCCGTCATGCGAAGCGGATTGTAGTGCCGTTTCCCGCGCCTCCCCCGGAAAGGAGGGAGTGCCCCTACGCCCGGGCTATTACTACAAGGGGGAACTTCTCCCTTATCGATCCCCGGATCACACTCGCAAACATTATTTCTTCATCCCGACCGGAATGATCTGGTTGTCGATGAACTGCGTCCAGACGTAGTCGTTCTCGTTGATGGCGTCGTGATTCTCAGCGGTAAATGGCTTCGTGTATTTCTTGATCAGCCCGTCGTAGCCCTCGATCTTGTAGAAGCCCTGTCGGATCGCGTCGCCGCTCGGCGAGCCGGCGCGCTCGATCGCCAGCGCGACGAGCATCATCGCGTCGTACGCATTCGCGACGCCAACGGCCGGGGTGATATCGCCCGGACCCTTGTAGTCGGGGTACTTCGCCAGCAGCATCTTCAGCACCTTCTCGCCCGTCGGCGACTGCGGGCCGAAAAAGCTGTAGGTCTGGATGAAGTGCACGTCCTTCGCGTTCGGTCCCGCGAGCTCGGTGAAGCGGCCGCCCGCCGGGCCCCAGTGCGAGACGATCGGCACCTTCCAGCCCATCCGGTCGAGCGACTTCACCACCTGCGCCGACGGTCCGACGTTCCCCACCAGGTACAGGCAGTCTGCACCGGCAGCCTTCAGCCTGGTGAGCTGCGGCACGACGTCGACGTCGTTGGCCTCGAACTTCTCGACCCCGGCGGGCTTCATGCCCTTCTCGCTGAGCGCGGCGAGCAGGCCCTTCTGGTTCGATTCGCCCCACGGATTGTTGACGAGGATCATCCCGCAGTTCTTCGCGTTGAAGGTCTTCTGCGCGTACTGGACCATCGCCTTGTCGACGATCTCGTCGACCGCCGACACGCGGAACACGAAATTCGGGTTGGCGCCGTTGCGCGTGATCGGGGTGCCGGCGGCCCAGGGACCCATGAACGGTACCTTCGCCTCGTTGACGATCGGCACGATGGCGAGCGACACCGGCGTGTCGAGCCCGCCGAACAGGACGGTGACCTTCTCCTTGAAGATGAGCTCGCGCGCGGCGATCACGCCCTTCGCCGGCGTCGCCTCGTCGTCGCGGCGAACGAGCTCGAACTTGCGGCCCTTGAGCGCACCGCCTTTCGCGTTAAGCTCGTCGATTGCGGTCTGGAGGCCGCGCGTGATCGCTTCCCCGGCGCGCGCGGATTGCCCGGACAGCGCGGTGATGAGCCCGATCTTTATCGTTTCCTGCGCGGCTGCGCCGAACGCGACCGCGCCGAGTGCGGCGATGGCGGCAAGCTGCAGGAATGAGCGTCGTTGGAGCATGGGACCCTCCCTTGGAAAGCTGCGATCTCGAGCAAGCGATGTGCCAATCGTGTGCACCGGCGGATCGGCAGGGAAACAGGCGCGCCGGCCCGCCGCTGCCTCCCCGGCAGACTGCGCCATCCTAGCGCAGCACGCACCGTAGCGGCGCATCGGCCGCCTGATGTTTCGGGCTGTAAACCGGGCCGCGACCGTGATGTTGCGGCACCAGTCGAGCACGGTCGTCGTGCCGCCGTCGACCTGCCCGAGGACGCCCAAGAGGTTGGCGACGTAATTGTCCTCGGCTCGGAACCGCGTCGCGAGGGCCGCGCAGGTTGCCGTGACAGTCGCGATGGCTCACCCAGTCCGCGCCGATGCCGCGCAGGCCCGTTTCCCAGGTGTGGATGTGCGTGTTCACGAGGCCGGGGATGACGATCATCCGGCTCGCATCGAGCGCTTCGGCGTCGGCCGCGGCGAGATTGCGGCCGACCGCGACGATACGATCGTCCTCGATGAGAAGATCGCCGCCTCAAATGTCGCCGAGCTTCGGATCGACGGTAGGGAGGGTGCCGTTCTTCACGAGGGTGCGTGCCATGGTCGCGGGATCGTCAGGCGCAATTTGACCCGTCAAGGCGACTGGGGTTGATTTCCGGCGGCGATGCTGTCATCTACTCGCGACGATGAAATACAAGGACTACTACGCGACCTTGGGCGTACCGCGCGATGCGTCCCAGGACGACATCAAGAAGGCCTACCGCAAGCTCGCCAGGAAGTATCACCCGGACGTCTCGAAGGAGAAGGACGCCGAGGAGCGCTTCAAGGAGATCAACGAGGCCCACCAGACGCTCTCCGAGCCGGAGAAGCGCGCCGCGTACGACCAGCTCGGCCAGTACCGGCCGGGTGAGGACGTGCGGCCCCCGCCGGGCTGGGGGCGCCAGTTCCGCTACGAGGAGGGGAATCTCGACGACTTCATCGATCTCGGGGATCTCTTCGAGCGATTCGGCGGGGGCGGCGGCTTCGGTCGCAGCGCCGGGGCCCGCGGCGGGCCGGGCCGTTTCGCGATGCGGGGCCAGGACTACGAGGTGACCGCACTCTTAACCCTCGAGGAGGTGTACCGGGGTGCCGAAGTGAGCCTCGACCTGTCCGCGCCCGAACTCGCCCCGGACGGCAGCATTCGCCGCGTGCCGAAGACGATCCGGATCCGCGTCCCGAAGGGCGCGACCGACGGCCAGCGGCTGCGGGTGCCGGGCAAGGGTGGGCCGGGTTCGAACGGGGGTCCGCCGGGGGACCTCTACCTGAACATCGTCCTGAGGCCGCACCCGCTGTATAAGGCCTCCGACTACGACCTGACCCTCGACTTTCCGGTCACGCCCTCGGAGGCGGTGCTCGGCGCCGAGATCGAAGTGCCGACGCTCGACGGCCGGGTAAAGCTCACCATCCGCCCGGGCTCGCGGGCTGGGCAAAAGCTCCGCCTTACCGGCAAGGGTCTGCCGAAGCCGAAGGGCGGGCACGGCGACTTATACTGCGTCCTCGAGATCGTGACCCCGACCGTCCCATCCGACCGCGAGAAACAGCTCTACGAGGAACTCGGGCGGGTCTCCACGTTCAACCCTCGGGGCCACCTGGGCTAGTAGCCCCCGCGTCCCACGCCGCGCGTCGGCGAGGGCGAGAAAGAGGTAATTGGTCACACCGAGCCGCCCGGCGGCGGGTGCAGCATTAGACGGCTGTGTCACGCGACCACTACAGAATCCTGGGCATCACCCGCTCGGCGAGCGCCGAGGAGATCAAGGCGGCTTACCGCAAGCTCGCCCAGCGCTTGCATCCCGACGTCTCGCGGGAGCCGCGGAGCGAAGAGCAGTTCAAGGAGATCACTCTCGCCTACCATGTCCTGCGCGACGCGGAACGCCGTGTCCGCTATGACATCGAGGCCATGGAGCGCGACCTGGATGAGACGGAGCGCAATCTCGCGGCCGCGGCGGAGACGGTGGCGAACGGCTACGCGGCCGCCGCGGCGAGCATTCCGCCTGCCGGCGCGGGCGCGACCTGGGAACGCGACTTCGCCGAAGTCGACGACGCTGCGCCCGAAAAGCCCTCGGGCCTGCTGCGACGGTTCTCGCGGCGCCGCCCCGAGCGCGGGGAGACCGACCGCTATCCCGTTCCAGGCGACGATTACGAGGTCGTCGCCGAGGTCACCTTCGAGGAGGCGGTCCACGGCGGCGTGATCACGCTGACGTACGCGATGCCCGAGCGCACCGACAGCGGCGGTACGCGCGAGTTCGAGCAGACGATCCAGGTCCGCGTTCCCAAGCACGCGCTCGAGGGGCAGCGCGTCCGGCTCAAGGGCAAGGGCGGGCTGGGCACGAACGGCGCCCCGAACGGGGACTTGCACGTCGAGATCGCCTACAAGCGCCATCGCCTCTTCCGCATCCGTGACAACGACGTCTGGTTCTATCTGCCGATCGCCCCGTGGGAAGCGGTGCTCGGGGCGGTGCTCGAGATTCCGACGCTCGACGGGAAGCCCTTCCGCGTGCACGTTCCCGCCGGCGCGACCTCGGGGCAGACCTTCCGCCTGCCGGGGCGCGGCCTGCCCAAGCAGGGCGGCCGCCGTGGCGACCTCCTGGCGTGCCTGCGCATCATCACCCCCGAGCATCCGACCGAGAGCGAGAAGCAGCTCTATCTGCAGCTCTCGCGGCAGTCGCGGTTCAACGCGCGGCGGGGATTCGGCTAAGCAGGCGATGGAGAACCGCGCCGTGAGCACGATCTCGTTATGGCCTGGGCGTCGCCTATACTTGGGTGCCAGATCATCGCGGCCGCGGTCGAAATTCTCCTGAAGCACCCGCCCTCCCCCCCGAATCGCTCCGCGGCGCTCGTCCGTGCCCTGACGCTCGCCTCGCTCGTCGCGCCCACCGCGCCGGCGCTTGCCGACGCTCTCCCGGGGCCGGTGGCGCAGGCCCTCGGGCGCACCGGCCTGCCGAGCGCCAGCGTCGCGATCTACGTACAGCCGGTCGACGCTCCGAAGCCGGCCGTGACGTTCAACGCGTCGAAGCCGATGAACCCGGCCTCGACGATCAAGCTCGTCACTGCGTTCGCCGCGCTCGAGCTGCTCGGCCCGAGCTTCACCTGGAAGACCGAGAGCTATCTCCTCGGCCGCATGCAGGGCGACGTCCTCGACGGCGACCTGGTCCTCAAAGGCTACGGCGACCCGAAGCTCACGATCGAGAACTTCTGGCTGCTGCTCCGCGGCCTGCGTGCGCGGGGCCTGCGCGAGATCCGCGGCGATCTCGTCCTCGACCGCAGCGCGTTCGACCTTACCGACCACGACCCGGCGCGATTCGACGGCGAGGGCCTGCGCCCCTACAACGTCGGCGCCGATGCCCTGCTCGTGAACTACAAGGCGGTGCGCTTTTTCTTCCTGCCCAACGAGGCGGCGCAGAGCGTCAGCGTCGTGCCGGAGCCGAAGCTCGCGCAGCTCGAGGTCGCGTCGAGCGTCACGCTCCGCGACGGTCTGTGCGGCGACTGGCGCGCGGGCCTCAAGTACGAGCTGCAGGCGAACGGCGCCGGCGTGCGCGCGAGCTTCGCGGGCGCGATGCCCGCGAGCTGCGGCGAGCGGGTGTGGAACCTCGCGCCGCTCGCGCAGAATCCATACCTGTACGGCGTCTTCAAGTCGTTGTGGCAGGAGCTCGGCGGTTCGATCGGCGGCGGCGTGCGCGACGGGCGCGCGCCCGCCGGTGCGAAGCCGTTCGCCGTCTTCGAGTCGCCGGCCGCGTCCGAGGTACTGCGCGACATGAACAAGCACAGCAACAACGTGATGGCGCGGCAGGTCTTCCTGACGCTGTCGGCCGAGCTGCTCAAGCTGCCCGGCCGCTACGATCGCTCGGCGCGGGCGGTGAAATCCTGGCTCGAGGCGCGCGGCCTCGAGCTCCCCGAGCTGGTGCTGGAGAACGGGTCCGGCCTCTCGCGCAATGAGCGCATCAGCGCCGATGGTCTGGGCCGCATGCTCGTCGCCGCGTACCGGAGCCCGGTGATGCCGGAGCTCGTCGCGACGATGCCGCTCGTGGCGTACGACGGCACGATGAAGAAGCGGCTACGGCACGAATCCCTCGCCGGCCAGGCGCACATCAAAACCGGCTCGCTCAACGACGTGCGCGCCGTCGCCGGCTACGTGCTCGACCGCGGCGGCCGCCGCCACGCGGTCGTCTTCTTCGTCAATCACCCGAATGCCGCCGCGTCGCAGCCGGCGCAGGATGCGCTGCTGCGGTGGGTCTACGACGCCGCCCCCTGAACCACTTCGGTGCGCGCGCGCCCAAAATCGGGCGGCTCGTCGTGTCGGAACGACAGGCGGTGCGGGAACGATTTGCCCCCGAATCGATGCTTGACTTGAAATGACCGTCGCCTAGAATAGACATCGCGTGTCGTCGAGCTACGACCGACGCGTCAAATGCGGTTCGCGCGAGCACGCGGCCCGCCTCAACAGCGTCTCAAGTCCCGGCAAGGGACTGAAGCCAAGCACCACCAAAATCACCACGGAGGAGCGAGAGGTTTTCGCGTCTCGCTTTGACCGGAGAGTAGATTGCAATGGCTACAACGCTGCTGAAGTGCCTTCTTGCCGCGCTCGTTTTCGCGGCCTCATTCGGTTCGGTGCACGCCATCGTGCTCGACATCGGCGGCCTACTCGGCGGGTCGGTGTCGCTGGGCCGCTTGTTCGTCTTGCCAGCGTCCTTCATGGACGTGTTCAACTTCACGCTTTCCGGGCCAGCCGCAGTGTCGTTCGATTGGATTTCCTCTGGGATCTCGGATGTCACGCTTACGTCGCCGGGACGGGTGTCGGTCGCAGCGGCGAGCGGAACGCTCATCACCGATCCCCTCGGCGCGGGCGCCTACAGCGCGACGCTGGGAGGCACGGCGAGCGCGAGCGGAACCTACGCCGTCACTTTGGGGGTGGTGCAGGTGCCCGAGCCTGCGGGATGGATGCTTTTCGTTGCCGGGCTGACACTGGTTGCGCTGATCGCGCGACGTAGGTTGAGGCCGTCGGCGAACGCGTAGCACATGTTCTGAACGGACGTGCACTCCCTCTGAGCAGGCAGACGATGCTCAATACGCGTGCCGATCGCCTTTGAGGACGATCAGTGCGGTCTGGAGGATGATCCGGAGGTCGAGCCGCAGCGACCAGTTGCGCAGGTATTCGAGGTCGAACTCGACGCGCTTCCGCATCTTGTCGAGCGACTGGATCTCGCCGCGAAAGCCGTTCACCTGCGCGAGCCCGGTGATGCCGGGCTTCACTTTGTGCCGCACCATGTAACCGTTGATGACCTTGCGATACGTCTCGTTGTGCGCGACCGCGTGCGGGCGCGGGCCCACGATGCTCATGCGGCCCTGCAAGACGTTCAGAAACTGCGGGAGCTCGTCGAGCGAGGCACGACGGAGAAACGCTCCCACCCTCGTCACGCGCGGATCGTCCTGGGTCGCCTGCGGCACGCTCGGGCCGTCCTCCATCACGCACATGGTCCGGAACTTGTAGACGACGATCTCCTTGCCATCGAGCCCGTACCGCCGCTGCCCGAAGATGACCGGCCCGGGCGATGAGAGCTTCACCGCTACGGAGACGATGAGCATCAGGGGCGAGATGAGCACGAGGATCAGCGCGGAGAGCAGCAGGTCCTCGAGGCGCTTCACCAGACCGTTCACGCCGTAGAACGGCGTCTCGCACACGGCCAGGACCGGGATGCCGTTAATGTCATCCATCCGAGCCTGGATGAGGTCGGTGAGAAGCACGTCCGGGACGAAATAGATCGACGTCGTCGTGTCGCGAAGCTCGTCGAGCAGTTTCAGGATCCGCGGCTGCGAGGCCATCGGCAATGCGACGAAGATCGCCTCCACGCCGTTCGCCTTCACGAACCCGGGAAGCTCGGCGAGCTGCCCCTTCAACCCCCATCGGGGCAGCTCGCCGAGGCGTTGGGGCGCTCGGTCGTCGAAGAAGCCGATCACGTTAACGCCGAGGTACTCGCTGGACTCGAATTCGTTCGCGAGCTTGCGTCCCGGACCGGTCACACCGGCGATCACCGCCGTCCGATAGCCTTCCATGGCCAGGATGCGCGGGATCACGATCGGCGCCGTCCGATGCGCGACATAGAGGATCACCGGCACGAAGGCGATCCACGTGATGATCACCATCGGGTTGAACGCGCCCAGATACTTAGTGGCGTAACCGAAGAAAAGCAGGATCAGGACGATCACCGCCCAGTTGATAATGATCTCCTTGAGCAGCACCCACCAGTTGCCCATCAGCGGGAGCGTGCCGGGAAACGTGAGCGAGAAGACGATCAGCACGAGCACGAGGTCCGGGCCGTCGAACCGCTCGCCCCAAGCGAGCGTGAACGCGACCAATGCGCCGACGATGAGGATCGGGTCGAGCGTCATGCGCAGGAACCCGAGGAGCGAGAGCTGTCCCCGGAGAAGCGATTGAGAGTTGCCTACGCTGGCCAGCATGAGGTTCTGCGGGGACTGTGTCCGTTGTTCGAAGCCGGGGGCCGCATGACCCAGGGTAGCCTAGGAGCACGTATCATGCCAGTCCTCGATCTGGCGATTAGTTTAGCACTGCGTCCATAACGGCCGGGTGACAGTCGTGCTGCGCCCGTCCGCGCCGATGAAATCGCCCGACGGGAACTGGTTACGAAGCGTGTGCGACGATTCGGTCGTTGGAACGCAGACGACCGCCCTGACCCTTCATGCAGCTTCGCAGGCATCCGATCCTGGCGCGCGCGATTCCGTTCGCTGCGTACATCGCATTTCTCGTCGCGGAGTCGCTGCTCGAAGGCCGGATCAACGGACCCTGGTTCTACGGCACTCAGATCGCGGTCGTGGTCGGCCTGCTGGCGTGGTTCTGGCCCCAGTACTCCGAGCTGCGGCGCCCGCCCGCCCAGCGTCGGGCGGACTGGATCCTCGCCCTGCTCGTCGGAGCGGCCGTCTTCGTGCTCTGGGTCAACCTGGATTTCGAGTGGGCTCAATTCGGTTCCGGGCGTGGTCTCGCCGCAGATCTCACCGGAGATGGAGAAGAGCAAACCGCGTTCCTGCTGCGGCTCTCCGGCGCGGTGCTCGTTGTGCCGGTGATGGAGGAGCTGTTCTGGCGATCCTTCCTCACGCGCTGGCTCGACGATCCCGCCTTCGAGGGGGTCGATCCCAGGGTGGTAACCTGGCGCTCGCTCGCGATCGCTTCCCTCCTCTTCGGCGCAGAACATCACCTCTGGCTCGCGGGAATCGTGGCCGGGCTCGCTTACGGCTGGCTCTATCGCCGCACGGGGAACCTGTGGAGTGTAGTCCTTGCACACGCGCTGACCAACCTGATGCTCGAGCTGTGGGTGCAAGCCACGGGGAACTGGTATTTTCTCTAAGACAGGTTTACTTTAGGCGCCTGGTTTGAATAATCGAGAATAATGACGTCGAGACCCTTCGCTTTGAGGACGGCAGGGCCCGGCCCCAGGACCGACGAGTTGCGATCGGGTCTGGCGCGATCGGCGACGCGCTGGCTGGGCTTCGCGGGCCAGGTCGCGCTCGCTCTTGCCGTTGCCCTCCCGGTGTGTGCGCTCGAAGAAGACCCGTTCGGCTTCTACGTGGGCGGCGGGCTGACGTACGACAACAACCTTCTCCGCCTCCCCAGCAACATAAGTCCCGCGCAGACCGGGGTCGGCGATCGTCCACGAGGCACCTTTATCGGCAACGGGTTCGTGCGCGCGACCACGGACCTAACCGTCAGCCGGCAGCGGGTCAAGGGTTACATCCAGGCCAACGCCTTCCGGTACGACGACTATTCCTATCTCAACTGGGAGGGGGTGGATTTCGGTGGCGCGTGGCTCTGGCAAGCGGGGAATCGCTGGAGCGGCAACCTGAGCTACGACCACCTGAAATTCCTGAGCGGCCTCGTCGACCTCCGCGCGTTTGTCCAGAACCTGCGCACGGTGCAGATCGCGCGCGCCGACGCCGAGTACTGGCTGCACCCGCGGTGGCGGCTGACGGGCGGGTACACCGGCACGTTTATCGCGAACAGCGACGCGTCGATCGCCACCACCGATCTCAACGAGAACGCGTTCGGACTGGGCTTCAAGCTCGTTTCAACCGACCGGAACTACATCGTCTTCGGTGGCCGTTATACGGACGGCAACTATCCGAATCGTTCGCAAGTCACGATCGTGGGCGACACCGGCTACACGCAGTACGACGCCGGCGTCGACGTATCGTGGGCGCTTGGCGGAAATACGGAGATCCTCGGCCGTCTCGCGTATACGCAGCGCGACTTTCCGAACCTGTCCCAGCGTGACTTTTCGGGGCCCACGGGCATCGTCCGGCTCGACTGGCGGCCGACGGGCCGAACGGGCGTGACGGCGATCGTGCGCCGAGAGATCGGCGGCATCGAGGACGTGACCGCCAATTTCATCCTGACGACCGCGGCGCGCATCGCACCATATTGGCGCGTCACGGAGAGAATTCGGCTCGAGGCGTGGTACGAATATGAGGTACGCGACTATCGTGGCGCACCTGGTGTGGCGGCCGGCATCATTCAGGCGCCCGAGGACAAATACAATTTCGTCGGCCTGAGCGCGCTCTGGACACCCACCAGGAACTGGCAGCTGGGACTCGCGGTCGTCTATTCGACCCTGAGCTCGAACGCCCCCAACAATCATTTCGACGACCTTTCGACAACCGTTACCGTCCGGTTTGGATTCTGAGGCTGGACTCGGCGTGTCGCTTGCAACCCGGACCGGCCACTGCCGTCGAGCATGTCAACTCGCGCACCAAGGCGTGTAACAGCGGCATGCAAAGCTCCCTGCCGCAGCTACCGGTCTAGACAATGTCCATGCAGGGCTTGCGCGAGACAGGGTATCGCGCTACCTTCAACTGCGTTTAACCCGTCAAATCAAGTCTCTCGCACCGGCCCGTGGGATGTTCCGATGGGCCCGGCAACGCCAGGGGCGACGGATCATCGAGCTATCACCGTGACATCGCCCAATTTGTGCACCACGCAGATCGTGGTCGCCCTCGCCATCGCAATCGCCATGACCGCGTGCGGTCGGGACGACGATCGCAAGCCGTCGAGCCAGGTCGCTGCGAAAGTGAACAAGGAAGAGATCACGGTCCACCAACTCAACAACGCCATGACGCAGTTTCGCAATGTCGGCGAAGACCAGCAGAAGACGGTGACGAGGCAGGTGCTCGAGCGGATGATCGATCAGGAACTGCTGGTGCAGAAAGCGGTCGAGAAGAAGCTCGACCGCGATCCGCGGATCGTGCAGGCGATCGAAGCCTCCAAGCGGCAGATCCTCTCGCAGGCGTATCTCGACCACCTCGGCGCGAATACGCCGAGACCCGGCGCCGAGGAAGTGAAGAAGTTCTTCGAAGAGCGTCCCGAGCTGTTTGCCGAGCGGAAGATCTACCGCCTGCAGGAGCTGTCGATCCCGGCCCGACCCGAGATCACGACGAAGGAGCTGGAAAGCGAGATCCGCAAGGCGAAGTCGCTCAACGACGTGGTCGCATGGCTGAAGTCGAAGAACGTACCGTTCAACGCCAACTCGACGGTGAAGGCGCCCGAGCAGCTTCCACTGGAGGTGGTCCCGCGCCTCGCACAACTGCAGATCGGCCAGGTGATGCTCGTGCCTGCGCAGCAGGGTTACCTGCTGGTGCAGGTTGCGGCGACCGAGAAGCAGCCGCTCGATGCGAAGCAGGCGGCGCCATTCATCGAGCAATACCTCGTCAACCAGAGGAAGCTAGAGCTCGCGCGGGCAGAAGTGAAGCAGCTGCGCGATACGGCGAAGATCGAGTACGTCGGCATTTTCGCGGAGAACGCGGCGGCGAAGCCTGTCGCGGACTCGAAGCCCCCGAGCGCCCCTCCCGTCGACGCCACAAAGAGCGCGATGGACAGGGGCATCGGCGGCCTGCGCTGACATCATGAGCACCGGCGTGACCGCCCTTGGAATGCTGGCGCGATTGATCGTTGCACTCATGCTGCTTGGCGCGGCGGTATCCGCGACGGCGCAGGACGGCGACTATGTCCTCGGGCCCGGCGACCTCGTGCGCATCATCGTGTTCCAGAATCCGGACCTCACCACCGAGACGCGCGTTTCGGAAACGGGCGCGATCACCTTTCCGCTCATCGGCGCGGTCGGCGCCGCTGGCCAGAGCGCGAGCGCTCTGGAACGGGTCATCGGCCAGAAGCTGCGCGACGGTGGGTTCGTGAACCGTCCCCAGGTCAACGTCAACGTGCAGCAGTACAAGAGCATCCAGGTGTCGGTGCTCGGGCAGGTGAACCGGCCGGGACGGTTCCCGCTCGACCAGGCGCGGAACCGTCTGTCCGAGGTCCTCGCGCTCGCCGGCGGCATCTTGCCCACCGGCGCGGACATAGTGACCCTGATCACCAAGGAGAACGGCCAGGAGAAGAAGATGGAGATCGACGTGCCGGGAATGATCCAGTCGGGCGACCTCGCGAAGGATATGGCGCTCCAAAACGGCGACGTCATTTATGTCCCCCGCGCCCCGTTCTTCTACATCTATGGCGAGGTCCAGCGACCCGGCCAGTATCGGATCGAGCGCGACATGACCATCATCCAGGCGCTCGCGACCGGGGGCGGCCTGACCATCCGCGGCACGATGCGAGGGATGAAGCTCACCCGCCGCACGCCGGCCGGGACGGTGGCGACGCGCGACGTCAAGCCGAACGAGCACGTCTTCCCGGACGACGTGATCCACGTGCAGGAAAGCATCTTCTGAAATGACCTTTACCCAGCTGCTGCTGATCCTCAAGGCGCGCATCTGGGGCGCGCTGGTCGTCTTCGTGCTCGTGGTGGGGACGACCGTCGTCGTGAGCCTGCTGCTGCCGAAGAAATACACCGCGACCGCTTCGATCGTGATCGATGTGCGGTCGCCGGACCCGATCCTCGGGGCGATCCTGCCGCTGATCGGCACCGGCTACATGACGACGCAGATCGACATCCTCACCAGCGACAAGGTCGCGATGCAGGTGGTCAAGGATCTGCGGCTCGATCGAAATCCCACGGCGAGAGAAGAGTACGAGGAGTCCACCGGCGGCCAGGGCCCGATCGAGCTCTGGCTCGCGCGGCTGCTGCAAAGGTATCTCGAAGTGAAGCCCGCCCGGGACAGCAACGTGCTCGAGATCAGTTATACCGGGGTCGACCCGAAGTTCGCGGCGATCATAGCGAACGCGTTCGCAAAGGCGTACATCGATACGAGCCTCGCGATGCGCGTCGAGCCGGCCCGGCAATACGCGAGCTGGTTCGACGGCCAGATCAAGATCCTGCGGGACAATCTCGAGAGGGCGCAGACCAGCCTGTCGGACTTCCAGCGCAAGTCGAATATCGTCGCCACCGACGAACGCATCGACGTAGAAAACGCCCGTCTATCCGAGCTGTCGACGCAGCTCGTCACGCTGCAGACACAGTCCGCCGACAGCCGCAGCCGCCAGAATCAGGTTCGCGCGGGCTCGAGCGACACGATGCAGGAAGTGCTCTCGCACCCTCTCGTCCAGGGCCTGAGGGCCGATATCGCGCGCCTCGAAGCGAAGCTACAGGACCTGCGCGCGCAGTACGGAAAGAACCATCCGCAGCTCGAGCGTGCAGAGGCCGAGCTCCAGGTGCTCAGGGAGAAGCTCGACCTAGAGATGAAGAGGGTGATCACCGGCATCACGACCACCAACCAGGTGAACACCGAGCGCGAGGGCGAGATCCGGCGTTCGCTGGAGAGCCAGCGCGCGAAGGTCATGGGGATGAAAAAGCAGCGCGACGAGCAGGCGGTGCTGGTGCGCGAGGTCGAGAGCGCGCAGCGCGCGTATGACGCGGTGAACAACCGGCTGACACAGACCACGCTCGAGAGCCAGAGCAGCCAGACAAACATCTACCTGCTCAACTCCGCGGTCGAACCCAACTACCATTCCCGGCCACGTGTCCTGCTGAACGTCGTGGCCGCAATCGTGCTCGGACTGATGTCTCGGCATCGGCCTCGCGGTCGGCAGGGAGATCATGGATAGGCGCGTGAGATCGGAGCTCGACCTCGTGGGCGTGTTCGACGACGTCCCCGTGCTCGCCAGCATCGATCCGGACACGCGCGTGCCGGGCGGCCGTCGCCTGCTTGGGCTGAAGCGTCGCCAGCTCGCGGCCCCGGTCTAAGAAGGCTGCGCGTGAAGCAGACGGAGACCCAACCGGCGCCGCAGGACGGCGCGCACAAGATTCTCGCGCCGCAGACGCGGCGGCGCGATCGCGCGATCGGCGCGATCCTGATCGATGCCGGCCGGCTCACGATCGCCGACGCCGAACGCGTGCTGCAGGCTTCGCGACGGACCGGGCTCCGGTTCGGCGAGACCGCGATCAAGCTCGGCCTCATCACGCAGGAAGACGTCCGCTTCGCGCTCTCGCGACAGTTCGACTTCCCTTATCTCAGTCCCGACGGCGACCAGCTGAGCGACGAGCTCGTCGCCGCGTACCGCCCGTTCAGCAAGCAGACCGAATCCATCCGTGCCCTGCGCAGCCAACTGCTGCTCCGCTGGCTCGGCGAGGAGCTCGAGCGCCGGTGCGTCGCGCTCATCAGTGCGGGCCGTCACGAGGGGCGCACCCGCCTCGCCGCCAACCTCGCGATCGTGTTCTCGCAGCTGGGCGAGCGGACGCTCCTGATCGATGGCGATCTCCGCCACCCGCGCCTGCACGCGCTCTTCAACATCGGTAACGGCAACGGTCTCTCCTCCGCGCTCGCCGATCGCGGCGACCCCATGATCCACCGTATTCCCTCGCTGCTCAGCCTCTCGGTGCTGCCGTCGGGCCCAATTCCGCCGAACCCGCAGGAGCTGCTCAGCAGGCCGAACTTCGTCTACCTGCTCGCGGACCTGCGCGAGAAGTTCGATGTGGTCATCCTCGACTCGCCCGCCGCGGACCACAGCGCCGACGCGTATCTCCTCGCGGCCCGCGCCGGAGCGGCAGTGGTGCTCGCCCGCCGGAACACGACTCGGTATCCGAAGCTCCAGCAACTCGCCGACCGGCTCGCGGGCGCGCACGCGACTGTCGTCGGCTCGGTTTTCAACGACTTCTAGCTCAACTGCAGATGAGCCGACCGGCTCCGTTCGGGACGGATAAGGGGACTGTTGCCGGTACTCGCGGCGACGGGTTCCTGCAACGCTTGCGGCCCGAAACGATGATGCGCTGGCTGCCGGTCGTCGCTGGCCTCCTCGTTCTCTACGCGCCCACCTATCTCGACCTGTACGACACGTTCTGGCGAAACGAGCGCGGCTCGCACGGACCCATCATCTTTCTGATCTCGACGTGGCTCGCGTGGCGCGAGCGGCAAGCGTTCGAGTCGACAGCCGACACGAGGATGCCGCGCCTTGGATGGGCGCTGGTGGCGATCGGGCTCGCCTGCTACGTCCTTGGCCGCTCGCAGGATTTCATCCAGTTCGAGGCCGGCTCGCAGATTCCACTCCTCGCGGGGCTCGTCCTCGCGCTCGCCGGCAGGCGGGCATTTCGCCGGTTGTGGTTTCCGATTTTCTTTCTGGTGTTTCTCGTTCCCGTGCCGGGGTCGCTGCTCGACGCGATCCTGCTCCCGTTGAAACAGCTCGTATCGGCGGTCTGCGAAGAGCTGCTCTATCTCGCGGGTTACCCCGTGGCGCGTACCGGGGTCGTCCTCCAGATCGGCGCCTATCAGCTTCTCATCGCCGACGCCTGCTCCGGCCTCAACTCGATGGTGGCGCTCAGCGGCATCGGCCTGCTCTTCGTGTACCTCGCCGCGCCGGCGAGCCGCGTTCAGAGCGCGATCCTGCTCGTGAGCGTCCTGCCGATTGCATTCATCGCGAACGTCGCTCGCGTGCTGATCCTGCTGCTCGTCACCTACTACTATGGCGATGCCGCGGGACTAGCGTTCCACGACCAGGCCGGCTACATGGAGATCGTGTTCGCTTTCGGCGCGTTCTTCGGCTTCGATGCCCTGCTGGCGCTCGCCTTTGGCAAGGCTCCTGAGCACGTGAAATTGCGATAGGAGCGGAATGATGGAACGACGGGGAAGCCTTCCCGCCCTAAGCTGGCCTCACCTTGCCGCGCTGTTGGCGATGCTCGCCGCGGCAGCGCTCGCGGAGGCGCTGGCCCCGACAAAAGTCGACGCGTCGGGCGGAGCGTTCGATCTCAACGCTCTCGTGCCCGGCGAGCTCGGGCCGTGGCGCGAGGTCCGGTCCAGATTCATCCAGGTCGATCTCACCCCTCGCCGCGATGGCGAAGACGCCGAACGAACCACCGATAGCCCGTACGACCAGACCGTCATGCGCACCTACGCGCGCCCGGACGGGGCGACGATCATGCTCGCGCTCGCCTACGGCAGCAAGCAACGCCAAGACGTCAAGATTCACCGGCCGGAGCTATGTTATGTCGCGCAGGGATTCGCCGTCACCCGAAGCGACTTCGTACCGATCGTTTTCAAGGACGGAAGCGGCGTAACGGCGACGCGACTGGTTGCCCGGAGCGATCGGCGGATCGAGCCCGTCACCTACTGGATCCGTATCGGCGACGAGATCGCTATGAGCGCCCTGCAGTCCCGGCTCGCCATTCTCAGAGAGGGGCTGAGAGGACGCATCCCCGACGGAATCCTGGTCCGGGTCTCGAGCGCCCATGCACGCGGGGATTCGGATACCGAGCGCGCCTACGAGGAGCACCAGGATTTTCTGCGGGCGCTGATGGAGGCGCTCGACGGTCGGGCGAAAGCAATCCTCGTGGCCGACGCCGGCAACCGCCACAGCGGGCGTTGAGGGTGGATCTCGCCGGCAGAATCTTCAGCGGGGGTCGACAGCTTGCGGTACGGCAGGCTGTCGGAATCGCCTTGAGCCTTGTGAACCTGCTGGTCCTGACTCGGCTGATCGGACCGGCTGACTACGGTACGTTCGCGGCAGGCCTCGGGATCTTCGACGTTCGTGCTGACGTGCAGTCAGCTCGGTCTCAACGTCTACCTGATCCGCCGCCCGGACCAGCCAGCGGAGGACGAATATCACCAAGCGTTCACACTGTATGTCGTGATCGGTACCGCGGTAGCGCTTCTCGGGTTCGGCGGGGTCGTGGCTGGCGGAGCGCTGGACCGGGATCCCCGGGTTCGGGTTGGTGCTGGCGGCGATGCTCGCCGCGATGCCGCTCGCGCTGAGCCAGTTGGTGCCGCAGGCAAAGCTGGAACGCAGCCTGGACTACGGGCGGATTGCGCGGATCGACATTCTCGTGCAGGCGACCAGCATAGCCGTGGCGGCACCGCTCGCGATCCTCGGTTACGGCGCGTGGGCGCCCGTCGCGGGCTGGGCGCTCGGGCAGGCGCTGGCCGCGGTGCTCTATTTCGCCGTTGCGCAGTACCGGCCCCGGGTTCTCTTCAGTCTGCCCCTCATTCGCCCCATAGTTGCCTATGGTCTCGGCTTCTCCGGTCCGGGGCTCATCGGGCAATTGCGGCTGCTGATCAATCCGCTCATCGTCGGGCGGTTAGCCGGCGCCGAGGCGGTCGGGATCGTCGCCCTCACCGTGAAGCTGGTGGAGATGTTGGGCTTCATGCAAAGCGCTGGATGGCGTCTCGCGATCGCGGTCTTCGGGAAGCTGCAGGGCGATTCGGTCTCGACGTTGCGGCGGATGAAGCAGGCGATGTTCGCGCAGACGGTGCTCGTGGGACTCCCGCTGGTGGCATTCACCGTCGTCGGTCCCGTGGTGGTCCCGCTTCTGTTCGGCGAGCGCTGGGGCGGGGTCCTGCAGATCTTTCCGTTCCTCGCGTTCGTGTACCTGGCGAACACGGCCTTCGTGCCGCCCGTGGCCGTCCTGCAGGTGCGCGGGTTTCAACGCGAGATCGCGGCCTCGGCCATCGTCCACGTCGTTGTCCTGATCGCCTTGAACGTCCTGCTGATCCCCGGCCATGGTCTCTTGGGCTATGCCTGGAGCGAGCTCGCGGCAATCCCATCGTGGGCAATCCTCGCCATCGGCCTCCGGAAGCGGCTCGGCATATGGGCCGTGGGGCCGGCGCTGTGCTTCGCGCTCGGGATCGCCACGATGCTGTTCTGGCGGGAACTGGGATGGTTCGCCCTGCTCGGCATCGCGGTCGCGCTCGCGTTTCGCGAGACCCGCGACGAGTCGATCGGCCTCATCCGGATCTTGCGGACGCGGCTGAGCTGGTCGTCGTGGACGCCCGATGATTACCCTGCTTTCGCCTGGCCAGACACCGAAACGAGAGCTGCGGGAGGAGGCCACCGAATGCAGACTATGCGGCGCCGAGGCCGGTCTTCATTTCGTGCGTCATCACCACGATCGAGACCAGATCCGCTACTACCTTTGCTCGGGATGCGGTTCCCTTCAGACGGAGGAGCCGTTCTGGCTGGACGACGCCTATGCGCAAACCGACGAGCCAAACCTCGACACGTTCGCGGGGGAGCGGGTACTCCTCAATCGCGCCGTCGTTTTCATGCTCTTCGCGCTTTGCGGCCTCGACATGCAAGGGGACCAGCTCGTCGATTGGGGTGGCGGCACGGGGCTGCTCGTCAGGCTTCTCCGGGACGCGGGAATCGATGCGTATCACTACGACCGGTACGAGCGCAACCATTACGCATCCGGGTTCGGTTTCCACGCCGAGGCTTCCTATCGATTCGTCACCTCGTTCGAAGTCTGGGAGCACTACGCTCACCCGGCCAGAGAGCTGCAGCAGGTATTCGCCCTGAACCCCGACTTCCTGCTCGTCTCGACGTCTCTCTTCGAGGGCCACGGTCCCGACTGGGCTTACCTCGGCCCGGCCAAATCGCAACACGTGTTCTTCTATTCCGACAAGGCTGTGCGCCTGATCGCCAGCGCCCGGGGCTACCGCCTCGCCCGCTTCTCCCCGAGCTATTGCTTCTTCTTCCGCGGGAACGTTTCCGCTTTCGCCTTGCGGGCCATGGACCACCTGACGCGGCATCCGCGATGGCTCGAGCTTGCTGTCGGACTGAAGCGAAAATCCTCGCTGGCAAGCCACGACAACGCGTACATGCGGGCGGTCGTGCGTCGCCGGAGCGCGGCGACACCGCGCGTGACGTGCCCTTCATCGAATCAAGCGCCTGAATCGCATGCCAGCCCGATCGATCGAACGTCCCCGCGTCCTCGCCTACTACCTGCCGCAGTTCCACCCCATCCCCGAGAACGACGCGTGGTGGGCCAAGGGCTTTACCGAGTGGACCAACGCAGCCAAGGCGAGGCAAAGATTCCCCGGTCACTATCAGCCGCACCTGCCGGCCGATCTCGGGTTCTATGACCTCCGGGTGGCCGAGACCCGCGTCCAACAGGCGGAGCTCGCGCGCCTACGGCATCACCGGGTTCTGCCATTACCACTACTGGTTCGCGGGCAAACGGCTGCTCGAGCGTCCATTCAACGAAGTGGTGGCGAGCGGCTCGCCGAACTTCCCGTTCTGCCTTTGCTGGGCCAACCAGACGTGGACCGCATCTGGCATGGTGCACCGAACCGCATCCTCATCGAGCAAACCTACCCCGGCAAGGAGGATCATGCTGCGCACTTCGCCGCGCTCCTCCCGGGATTCCGCGACGCCCGCTACGTTCGCGTGGACGGGAAGCCGCTGTTCCTGATCTTCGCGTCCGAAGACCTGCCGTACGCGGTGGAGACGCTCGACTACTGGCGGTCGCTCGCGTCGCACGCGGGGCTGGCGGGGCTTTATGTCGTCGCGACCGCGAGGTCGCTCGATTGGGACTTCCGCCGCAACGGGTTCGACGCCGCGATCCTGCAACGCCTGCCCAATCGCTGGTTCACGTGGCGCCACCCGGTAAGGAAGGTTGCCCGCTACGTCGGGCAGAAACCGGGAGTCTCGGCAATCTATTCTTACCGGGAAGTGCTGCCCGGCCTGCTCCCGCAATCCCTCCCCGTCGACACCGCGTTTCCCACCACCATCCCGAACTGGGATAACTCGCCGCGGAGCGGCGCGAACGGACTGACCTTGCATGGCTCCACGCCGGCGCTGTTCGCCCGTCACATGCGCCAGGCGATCGAGCTTGTTGCGGATTTTTCTCCCAGCAAACGCCTGATCTTCGTCAAGTCCTGGAACGAGTGGGCGGAGGGTCACCACCTCGAGCCCGAGCGGCGATTCGGGCACGGTTATCTCCAGGTGGTTCGCGACGAGCTCGAGCGCATCGCACCCGCGGCGCGTGATCCGACCACGGCAGCGTCTGCGGTGAGCCCGCTCTGACGGAATGTAATGAAAATCCTGGTCGTGCGATTCTGCCTCTGCGGCCCAAACATTCGTAACGACGAGAGAAAGGGACTCTGAGCGCCCAGCCTGTACGGACCGCCGCGCAGAATCCGCGCGTTGTAACAACGAACGATGACGAGCGTTCAGCGGCGCATGACGCTCACTAAGTGTGAACCAGCATCATGTCATCGACGTCAACCTCGGGTGGATCGAATACTCAGGAGGTCACGGTGAAGGTGGTGACTCGGACCACACCTCAGGCACATCGCCAGAGTTGAATGCATTGTCAGACAGGGAAGCCACAATGGGCAGCGACGCACGAATCGCCTTAATTACTGGCATTACTGGCCAGGACGGCGCGCTCCTCGCCGAGCTTCTGCTCGCCAAGGGTTACGCCGTGCATGGGGTGAAGCGCCGTTCCTCTTCCTTCAATACTGGCCGGGTGGATCACCTGTACCACGATCCGCATGAGCAGGACGTGCGGTTCCACATGCACTACGGGGACATGACCGATGCGACCAACCTCATCCGCATCGTTCAGGAGGTACAGCCCGCCGAGATCTACAACCTTGCCGCGCAAAGCCACGTCCAGGTCTCCTTCGAGACCCCGAGTACACCGCCAACGCGGACGGCCTCGGGCGTGCTGCGACTGCTAGAGGCGATCCGCATCCTCGGACTGAAGGACCGGGTCCGCTTCTACCAAGCCTCCACTTCCGAACTCTACGGGAAGGTGCAGGAGACGCCGCAGAAGGAGACGACGCCTTTCTACCCGCGCTCGCCGTATGCCGCGGCTAAGCTCTACGCCTACTGGATCACGGTGAACTACCGCGAGGCCTACGGCCTGCTACGCCTGCAACGGGATTCTCTTCAACCACGAGGGTCCGACACGCGGCGAGACGTTCGTTACCCGAAAGATCACTCGCGCTGTCGCGGCGATCACGCTCGGGCGCCAGAGAAAGCTCTACATCGGCAACCTCGAAGCCAAGCGCGACTGGGGTCATGCGCGCGATTTCGTCGAAGGCATGTGGCTGCATGCTGCAGCGACCCGAATCCCGACGATTACGTGCTCGCGACCGGCGAGACCCACACGGTGCGTGAGTTCGTCGAGCTCGCATTCGCGCGAGGTCGGAGCGTTCGATCGTGTGGCGTGGGCAAGGGGGCGGACGAGAGGGGCGTAGGACGCGAAGACGGGCGAGGTGCTGGTCGAAGTCGATCCGCGCTATTTCCGCCCGACCGAAGTGGACCTGCTGCTCGGCGATCGCGACGAAGGCGCGGACGAAGCTCGGCTGGACGCACAAGATCAGCGTTTCCGAGCTCGTGTCAGAGAGATGGTCGCAGGCCGATCTCGTCGAGGTCGACCGCGAGTACCGTCGCGCATGACACGACCAGGACTGAGCTGACGTCTCTGCAAGGGCAAGCGCGTCTGGGTCGCCGGCCATCGCGGCATGGACGGGGTCGGCGATCGTGCGACGGCTTGCCTCCGAAGACTGCGAGATCCTCACCGCCGAGCCGGGAGGAGCTCGATCTCGCCCGGCAGGCAGGACGTCGAGCGCTGGACGAGGGCGAACCGCCCGCAGGCGGTCTTCCTGGCCGCGGCGAAGGTCGGCGGAATCCTCGCCAACAACACCTACCCGGCCGATTTCCTGTACGAGAACCTGGCGATCGAGCCGAACATGATCGACGCGGCCGTGGAAGCCGGGTGTCGAGAAATTGCTTTTCCTCGGCTCGTCGTGCATCTACCCGCGGCTCGCGCCGCAGCCGATGACGGAGGAGAGCGCTGCTCACCGGCCCGCTCGAACCAACGAACGAGTGGTACGCGATCGCCAAGATTGCCGGCATCAAGCTCTGCCAGGCTTATCGCCGCCAGCATGGCTGCGACTTCGTGAGCGCGATGCCGACGAATCTCTACGGCCAGGGTGACAACTACGATTTGGCTGGTCGGGTCACGTGCGCCGCCGCGATGACAAGTAAAAGTGCATCGACGCCAAGACCTCCGGGCGCGACACGCGTCGAGATCTGGGGCACGGGTACGCCGCGGCGCGAGTTTCTTCTACGTCGACGATCTCGCCGATGCGCTTGTCTTCATGATGAAGCACTACTCGGACGAGCAGCATCTGAACGTCGGCACCGGCACAGACATCTCGATCCGCGAGCTCGCCGAGCTAGTCGCCGAGGTCGCCGGATGGAAGGGCCAGTTCGTCTACGATCGTTCCAAGCCCGATGGCACGCCGCGCAAGGTGATGGACATCTCGAAACTGGCCGCGCTGGGGTGGAGCGCGAAGACGCCGCTCGAGGATGGGTTTCGAAAGGCGTATGCGTGGTACGCGGAGAGAGTCGTTTCAGGCGGCGATTCGGCGACTCCGGCGGGGGGTGCGAGCGGCGTTTAGCGATCCGCGTGAGGGATGGACACGACGCCCCGCCTCAGCGCGCCGTCAAGAAGACTTGTCTGGGCCTGAAATGAAGGACCGCTCTCGCCGCAAGAAGCACTCCAGCCCCTTTCTGATTCCGAGCGACACGAACACGGAGAGGGCGACTAACGCAACCAGGAATTTGCCTTCTCTTCGCAGTCGAGAGGAAAGACAGAGAAAATCCCACCATAAGAACGTGAAATCGCACGACACGGTTCTGAATTCGAAGTACTTCAGTACGCTCGAGGACGCGCTGCGGAAAACAAGGGATATCCCGCTAAACTCAGATTGGCCGAGTAGATTGTGACCGTTAGTGGAATGTAACGGATCGGATAACGGGATATGACTCTCAATGCGAAATCCCAATCCGCGCAGGTCTTGTACCGAGGGTTGAAGTTGCCGAGGAGGGAGAAAATCTGACGACGATAAAAGATCGCCTGCTGGCAGATGTTCCGTCGCAAGAGCTTGTTCAGGTCGAACGCCCCGTCATAGGTCGCTCCATCGGCCGCCCAACGAGCGGAGCCGCGAACCAAAACGTTGCCGTAAACGAACATCTCATCGCTCGCCTCAAGATGAGATTTGGCTTGCGAGAGGACGCCCGGGCCGGCGAGCAAATCGTCACTCCCAAGCACCAGGAGCCATTCACCTGTCGAGAGCCGAAGTCCGGTATTGATTGCGTCGTAAACCCCTTCGTCCGGGCGCGAGGACACTATCAGTTGAGGAAGGCGGTTTACATATGATCTAGCGATCTCCAGCGTTCGATCCGGGATGCTCCGTCCGAAAGTACAACTTCGAACTCGCGCAGGGACTGCGCAGAAAGGCTCTCCAGCGCGCTTCCAGCGTGGATTCCGACTGAAAGGTCGGAATGATGATGGTGAAGAACGGGGCCACAGAACAGGACAGGTCGGATCGCCTTCGTAGTCCGCGCGGGTCAAGTCAATAGGGATCGGAACCGCCGAAAGATGCCGTCGATCTGAAGTAATCGTTTGGTTCGAGGATCTGCGAAGCCGGCTCAAGCGATACCAAGCAATATCCCTTGAGCGCGAGAAGTTCGCTCATTTCATGAAACAACGGTTCACCGGCATAAAGCGGGGTCAGAGACATCTCGAGTTGAAGAGTGTCGATGAGATTGAGAGCAGCGAACTGCTCGGCGATCACTTTGCTCTCGTATCCCTGCGTGTTATTTTGAGATAAACGTTCTCCCGTTTAGAACAGATGTCCTCGAAGATCGAGTCAAGGGTGCGGATTTCGATTGCCTCGCTAGAGCGTGTATGCCGAGCTACGGAGACGCCGATGGGTGAACGCTGCGAGGTGCCAGCGCTTGCGGTCAGAGATGGTCTGCGCGGGTTCGGTGATGCAAGGCCTTTCGGTTCTCGGAGGATCTGCCGGTGCCAGAGGACAGTGACTCTGCGCAACAGGGTTGTAAGGCTGCGCCGACGAGGTAAGTGTGCATCGGCACGCGCGAAGCAGCGCCGAGCGTGCGACGAATCCGCGTAGAGCTTCATCGAGCCGGCAGATCTCCGCGACGCGCTGGCGCTTTCGCTGACTCGTCCGCGTAGCCTGCGTGGCTCCGTGCGCCGATCACAGCACGTGGTGCGCCAGCCCCGGTCGATCTGGGCGTTTCGGGACGATGTGCGCTCACGACAGATGCGCGACGAAGTCCTTGAGTGATAGCCTACAAGAAAAAGTTTGAAACGCGGTACGAAAGAATTTAAAACTTAAGGCTCATCGCAACCCTCGACTCAAAGCGTACGTCTTGATTAGCGACGAACCTCAGCAGGCTCACCTGGTGAGCCTGCGAGGGGTGGAAGATGGGTTCACCACCACAGGAGGTGAACCATGACGATGAACCGAGTGCAGTTTCAACCTGGACTTTCGATGGCCGAGTTCATGGACCGTACGGCAGCGATGACAAGTGCGAAGCGGCGCTGATCGACATCGCGCTGGCCTGCGGGTTTTGCCTGCCCGGCGTGCGGCTGCGGCGCAGAGCAGCTCGTTTCGGCGCGCGGGTCGGCTGCTACTTCCAGTGCACCGCCTGCCGGCACCAGTGCAGCGTCATCAGCGGCACGATCTTCGAGGCGACCAAGCTGCCGCTGTCGCGCTGGTTCCTGGCCATGCACCTGCTGACCCAGTCCAAGAACAACGTCGCCGCGCTCGAACTCAAGCGCCACCTGGGCGTTTGCTACAAGACCGCCTGGCTCATCAAGCACAAGCTCATGGAGGTCATGCGCGTGCGCGAAGACGCGCGCCAGCTCGACGGCCGGGTGGAGATCGACGACGCCTACCTGGGCGGCGAGCGCTCGGGCGGCAAGAGCGGACGCGGCTCGGAGAACAAGGTGCCGTTCGTCGCCGCGGTGCAGACCACGCCCGACGGCCAGCCGCAGTTCGTGTGCCTGCGCCAGCAGCCGTTCACCACCGAGGAGGTGGCGGTATTCGCCGCGCAGCTCGCTCGCACCGTCGGCCACCGTCGTCTCCGACGGCCTGTGGTGCTTTCGGCGCGCGTGCAAGATCGTCGGTGCCGAGCACGAGCGCATCGTCACCGGCGGCGGCAAGGCCAGCACCAAGCTGCCGCAGTTCCGGGCGGTCAATACCTTCCTGGGCAACCTCAAGCGCGCCCTCGGCGGCACCTATCACGCCTTCGACTTCGCCAAGTACGCCCATCGCTACCTCGCTGAGGCCCAGTATCGATTCAACCGTCGCTTCAATCTGCGCCTCCATCTTGGCTCGCCTGCTGCGCGCCGCCTGCCGTCACACCGCCTCGGCCCGCTTCGTTCATTCGTGTGGCTGAGGTATGGTCGCTAATCAAGAAGCGTCTTGTTATAGTAGACGGAAGCGACTGCAAAGAAGCGTAATGATAAACTCACAGGCGAGTTGACCACGGCTTGTACAAGCTAGGAATGCGCGAAGGTCTCGAAGGTATTGAGTCGGGATGAGGCAAGCTTCGCCGGATCGAGGGCACCCGCGCGTACTGTTTGCTGGCGAAGGTCAGGCGTCTCACGCGCACCTGGCGTTGACTTGCGGGAATTCGTCAGGCGGCGAGAACAGTGCTGGCGGGATGCGTGGCGGGTTGCAGCCCACTTGGTGCTAATCCCGGTCTCCCGTTGCGCATCAGCACCCGATGAACGAATCACCGCGCGAACCCCATGCCATCCGGATCGATCGAACGCCCCCGCGTCCTCGCCTACTATCTTCCGCAGTACCACCCTATCCCCGAGAACGACGCCTGGTGGGGCAAGGGCTTCACCGAGTGGACCAACCTGGCGAAGTCGAAGCCGCGGTTTCCCGGGCACTATCAGCCGCACGTGCCGGCCGATCTCGGGTTTTACGACCTCCGGGTCCCGGAGACCCGGATTCAGCAGGCGGAGCTCGCACGAGAGTACGGCATCGCGGGATTTTGCTATTACCACTACTGGTTCGCCGGCAAGCGGCTGCTCGAGCGCCCCTTCAACGAGGTGGTCACAAGCGGCTCGCCGAACTTTCCGTTCTGCCTGTGCTGGGCCAATCAGACTTGGACCGGCATCTGGCACGGCGCGCCGAGCCGGAGTCCTCATCCAGCAGACCTACCCCGGCGAGGACGATCACTCGGCGCACTTCGATGCGCTCCTCCCGGCGTTCCGGGACCCCCGCTATGTCAGGATAGACGGAAAGCCGCTGTTCCTGATCTATGCACCCGAAGACCTGCCAGACCCGGTAAGGGCACTGAACTACTGGCGCTCACTCGCGGTACGGGCGGGGCTGACGGGTCTTTGCCTCGTCGCGGTCGTGTGGTCGCTCGATTGGGACTTCCGCGCGAACGGTTTCGACGCTGCGGTCCTTCAACGTCTGCCCGCTCGCTGGTTCACGTGGCGCCGCCCGGTGAGGAAGATTGGTCGCTTCCTCGGAACGAAGCTGGGCATGCCTACCATCTACGGTTACCGCGAGGTGTTGCCCGACCTTCTGCCGCGATCTTTGCCCGTCGACGCCGTGTTTCCCACGACCATTCCGAACTGGGACAACTCCCCGCGGAGCGGGGTGAACGGCCTAACGTTGCACGGTTCCACACCGGCGCTGTTCGCCCATCACATGCGCCACGCCATTCAGCTCGTCTCAGGGTTCTCTCCCGGCAAACGCATCATCTTCGTGAAGTCCTGGAACGAGTGGGCGGAGGGGAATCACCTCGAGCCCGACCTGCGATTCGGGCACGGTTATCTGGAGGCGATTCGCAACGAGCTTCGGCTCGTCTCCGCTGGGGCGTGGGGTACCGCCACCGCGTCGTCCGCGGCA
>CAVWFR010000021.1:0-41727 GCA_963754305.1 uncultured beta proteobacterium
GGCACCATCGGGGCGATGCGCCATTGCAGTGGAGAGGGAGTCATCGAGCGCGATGGAGGCCTCGAAGCCGTGGCGCCAACCGCGCCCGATGCGGCCGTCGGGCAGGGGGCCGCGGCTGTTGTAGGTGCGCACAAGCTCGAGCGGCAGGGCGCCTGCGGGCCGGTAATGCGGGCTCGCTCTGCAGCTTGTTACCGTTGCCGAGGTTTACCGGATTCGCGCGCTGGCAGGATCCGAACTCGCTATCTCCCGCACCCTTGCTCTCGCCGGCGGCAAAGCGGAAGGGCAGATTCTCGCCAGCGTCGACTCAACGGTAGACGTCGTGCATGCCTGCCCGGGGGACTGCTTGGTGTACGAAGGATAGGCCCGGTAGACGCAGGCCGGCGCTGGACTAACCAGCTCGAAGATAGCCGGACACACCCATTCCGCGCCGTATGTCTGTACCCGCTGTTCGTAAGCTCTGGCCTCGGCTTCCATGCCGAACCCGACGAACTTCACGCACGCTTCCGCGGGAGTGCTTCCCGAGCAGGGGATACCAGTCCGGCGGGAACGCGCCGAAAACCCGCGACGCCGGTGATCCACAGGGTGACTGGGTGCTGGGCATCGCGGGCCCTCTCGAGCCCAGCGAGCCGGCGAAGAGCGCAAACAGCGCGGCCTGGCGCAGAAATGAACGGCGACGCGCGTGCCGACCTCCGACTGCACGCTCGCACGACGCCGCGACGACATGCGTGGTGATGTCCATGGCTCCCCCTTGGCAGTTCCCCGACGCGCCACGCGCGGTTGGACTCCAGCGTGTTGTTCCACGCGAGCATACGGACTCGCGTACGAAACACCAGATTGCATCATGCCTGCAGGAAAAATGCAGCGGCTGAAGGTTCCCACCTATCGATGCTGTTGACTGCAAATTTCTGTGAAACTCGCAGCAGCCTACCGACCACCACGGGGAAAGCGGCATCGCATTGGAAGCCATGCGATCAGGTGCCGAGCCGGCATGGTGACAGCACGCAATAACGACTGTCCTGCTTGACAACGCCTTCAGCTTTCAGAATCGACTTGCCTACAGAATCGTCGTACCTCCACGTCGCACGTTGGACGAACGCCCAGCTCGCCCGTATGCTCGGCACTTTCGCCGCCCGACCGACCAGCTGCGAGAAGCAAAATGCGTTCCGCCAGCCGAGAATCCTGAGTTAATGTCACCAGCCATAAAGCGTTGCGCGATCTACGGCCCCGTCCTCGCGCTCGCCTGTATCGGTGTTTGGATTGCCGAACAGCCGCAAGATCGGAGCGCAGCCGCGCGCGCGAGAACCCAGGCGACGCCTGACCGGGCCGTCAACGCGTCGACGCCAGCGACGGCACCGGCACAACGCGTCCCCGAGTTGCAGCTCGAACGCCTCCCGCAGCGCTCCGCGCGCGAAGCGCCTGCCGATCTATTCAACGCTCGCTCGTGGGACGCGCTCACGGCCGAAGAGGCGAGCCAAAACGCGCCACCGCCACCGCGTCCTCCGCCGCAAGCACCACCGCTGCCGTTCAAGTTCTTGGGCAAGCTGATCGACGGGAACCGGGTCACGGTGTTCCTCACCGACGGCGAGCGCAACTGGCTCGTGCAGGTGGGCGACACGATCGATGGCGCGTATCGCGCGGAGACCGTCGGGGACCGGACGATGACGCTGACGTACCTCGCGCTCGAGCTCCCCCAGGAGCTCTCGATCGGCGAGGCGGCGTCATCGCTCGCGATGGCGGACGCAGCGCCCTTGCGTCAGTCCGCCGGCACTGTTGCCAGCTCCACCCCGCTGCCGGCGCCGATCCAACCCCGAACCACCGCGGTGCCGACGAGTCAAGTGCCCCTGCTACTCGCCGCGCCGTTGCGCGTAACAACCGGCAACGAGCTGACCGTGAGCCTCGGACTCCCGCCGGGCAGTAGTGCGCGCGATGCGCGCGTCGAGCTCGCGTTCGACCCAAAGGTGCTCTTCGCGATTGGCGGCCCCTCGCCCGGCAACGGCCGCGTGACGATCGATCTCTCGAGCGCGGCAGCGCCGCTCGCGCAGGTGCGGTTCCGGGTCATCGCGCAATCGCCGACGACCACCCGGATCGGCATCGAGCAGGCGACCGCTACCGATGCGCGCGGCGCGCGTCTATCGATCGCCTCCCCCGGCGCACACAGCGTGGAGATCGTGCAGACCGGGGGTTGACGCGAGGCGATCGCGCGATTAGGCGATCCCGCGTTTCCTCATCTGCACACGAAGCTTTCCGCACGCTCGACGTTGCCACCCCGGTAGCTCGCAACCTTGGGATAGGCGCAAAGCGGCCGCGTGCGATCGGGCGCCCAATCGGCGGGAACGTCGACGTTGACGCCGCCCACATTGCCGGGCCCGCGCGCGCTCGCGACCACGCGCTCGGGTGCATGGCCCTTCTCGACCCATCGGACGAGCGCGCTCAGGAGATCGAACTGGTCGGTCGACGGGCCGCCGCTGCAGTGGTTCATGCCGGGCACGGGGAACAGGCGCGCAAACCCGTGGTCGTCGTCATCGTCGTGCCCGCGGCGATGGTGGCGGTCGTCGTCATCCCGGTCATGGCGATCGCCGGATCCTTTCAGCTTCCGGTACCACGCGATGGTGTCGTTGACCGAGAAGATCGGGTCGCTGACGCCGTGGTACACGAGCATGCGTCCTCCCCGGCGCTGCAGGGTGTCGAGCCGGGTCGGGTGCGGCGGGGTCATGAACGACATTCCCGATTCGGTGTAGGTGGCGTCGGTCGCGAAGATCTGCGCCGCCAGCTCGTCGATGTCGGCCGTCAGCGTGAACGCCGGCCCGTCGAAGCCGACCGGGTTGGCCGGCGGCGTCTTGAAGACGAAGCCGACCGAGCCGGAATCGAGCGCCAGCGGCGCGATGAACTCCCAGAAAGCCGTGCCGCCCGCCGTGCCGCCGCCGGCGTGACCGCCGTCATAGGGAAAGCTCCGATAAATCGGCCGCCCACGGCTGTCTTTCGGGCCGGCGAAGATGTTGCCGATCGCCTGCTTCTGCGCCGCGCTCAGGCAGGTGCCGTCACGCGCGCCGGCGCACGTGGGCACGTCGCTGTCGAGGTCGAACCGCCGCTGGCATAGCCTGATGTTCTGCACCAGGCCGTCGGCGAGACCGTCGAGCGCGTCGCAACGCGCGAGCACCTTGTCGGAGAGCAGTTTGCGTTCGGCCAGAGTGAAAGCGCCCGAGAGGTCGGGCAGCCCGCCGAACGGTGGACCACCCGGAATGACCGCGCCCGGCACGGCGAGCGGCGCGTATTGCTGCGCGCCATAGATGTTGGCCACCGCGGCCTGGGGCAGGTTGAAGCCCGGTGCGCCCACCAGGTAGCCGTCGTACTGATCGGCATAGCGCGACGCGGCCACCATCGTATGGCGTCCGCCGTTCGAGCATCCGCCGATGTACGAACGCTGCGGAGACTTGCCGTAGGCGGCGCGGATGACGCGCTTGGCCATCGGCGTGAGCTTGCCCACCGCCTGGTAGCCATAGTCGAGGCGCGCCTGCGGATCGATGCCGAACGTCGGGTTCTGCGCGGCGGTGTGACCGGCGTCCGAGCTGATGACGGCGAATCCCTGCAGCAGCGCGCTGGTCAGCGGACCGCCACCGCTGGTGTTCCCGGTGGCGGTGACCACGCTGCCGTCGATGCCGCCATTCGCCTGGTAGAAGAAGCGCCCGTTCCACTCGAGCGGCAGGCGCATCTCGAAGGCGATCGCGTAGGTCTTGCCGTCGACCGGACTGGTCCGTTCGAACATCTTCCCGGCAAGGAGGCAGTGCGCGCCGACGTCCTGGCCCGCCAGTTTGAGCGTCCCTGCCGCCACGCTGGTCGACGAGGTGAACACCGTGTCGGGCACCGAGAGCGCGGCGGCAAGCGGCTCGCAGGGTCGGTCCAGCGCGGCGCCGGTGACCGGCCGCCCGTGATGGCCGCGAGCCCACCCCGTTCGATCATCGGTATGCCCCGCTTCGCCGTAGCCCTGGAGCACGACGGCCAGCGCCAGCGAGCCGGCGCAACGCATCAGTCGGTTCATCGAGAGTCCTCCTGTTCGTTCACTAGGCCATGCGTCATGTCGCGCGCGAAGCCCGGCGATTGAACGAGGTGGGAGAACCTCCTCGTGACCCGGGAGCGCCCGCGGCCGCTGCAGTAGCGCCGCGCTCTGCGGAACGGCGTCTACCTCTTGCACACGGAGCCGGCGGCAAAAAGAGCCGGTGGCAAAAATTACGTCCGCGGCACTATTAATTATACTTTATAACATATTACCCGCCGCGCCAAACTTGTCAAGTCCCGAGCGTTCAGCCACGGCGGCGGAGCCAAGAGAGGCGTGTCGTGCGGATAGTCTGCGAAGTGCGATGCGGGAGCGATCGCGAGCGAGTCACATCTCGGCAAACGACTTCCCGTCGCTCGCCTTCCCCTCGGCGCCGCTCTTGACGTCGTAGACCGCGCCCTTCGCCGCGCTGTCCGGCGAGGGGACGGCGACCCAGGTCGACGCGCTGTCGGTGATCGGATCGACCGGGACCGCGCGGATATAGCGCTTCTCGGCGAGTTCCTCGAGCTTGTCGGGATAGCGGCCGTTGTCGGCGTAGAACTTGTCGATCGCGTCGCGCATGACGTTCAACGACTGTCGGAGCGTGACCTCCTTCGACTTCTCCACGCTGCCGAAGTAGCGCGGCAGCGCGATCGTGAGCAGCGTCGCGATGATCGCCATCACGACGAGGAGCTCGATCAGCGTGAAGCCGACGGCGAAACGCCCGGGCTCGGGGGATCTACTAGGGGGCCGTGCCCCCTTGTTCCGCCAGGGCACGAGCGTGAAGCTCCTGCGTTTCACGCTGCCGCTCACCATTGTCGGTACGCCACGCCGTTCAACCCCACGCCCTCGGCGAGCGAGTAGACGTCGAACACGTCCCGCCCGGGTGCCGGGGTTTCGTGCGACGACTCGTAGCTCCGCTTGCCCCACGTTTCCGATGGCCGCACGGCCGGATCGACGTGAAACGGATCGCGCGGCATGCGCCGCAGGAAATAGACGCGCTTGCGCCGGTTCGGGTCCTGGGTGTCGACGACGCCTTCGACCAGCACGTCGAGCGTCGGCGGGTAGCCGGACTCGTCGGCCTTCTTCGGGACGCGGCCCTCGTCCACCGCCTTCTTGTACTCGTCGAGCGCGGTGCGGATCTGGCGCAGCGAGACCCGCAGCTCCTGCTCCTTCGCCCGCTTCGCCGCGAGCTCGGCGAGCGGCAGCGCGGCGAGCGCGAGGACGCCGATGATGGCGAGGGTGACGACGAGCTCGATAAAGGTGAACCCCCGCCCGCGCGGCCCTGAGGCGGGGGATATGCAGGGGGGCGCCACCTCTTTGCCCCGTACGGCGTGAAAGGCGTGGCGCGATGTTCGAACGCCGGCGTGCCGCGCCGCGCCGTCGTGTCCACGCCGCATCCCGATCACCTGGCCCCTTGCGCACCCACGATCGTGACGGTGATCGAACCGGGTGTCGTGATCGCGAGCGGGCGGCCGGCGGTGTCGGTGCTGGCGATCGTATCGACGCGGATCGTCGTCGTCGTGGGCGAATTCGCGACGACGCGAAAACGCACGGGCGTCGGTACGGCGGGCGCCCCGGCAACCGCAGGGCCAGTGACACCCACCAGTGCCCGTCCGGCATCGGGCGGCGGCGCCGCGCCGGGGGCGCCCGGCGCTGGCGGCGGTGCGGCGGGCTGACTGCCGATCGCGTTCAGCACCGCGGGGTCGTACCCGAGCTCGATCGTCGCATTGGCGCCTTCGTTCCGTCCCGGCAGGCTCAGGTTCACGACGAACTCCTGGCCGATCGTCGCCTGCGCGGGGGCGCTGAGCCCGAGCACGAGGCCCTCCGCCGACGGTGCCGGCGGAACGCCCGGGGCCTGCGGGACGCCCGCGGGCGGTTTCGCGGCCGGCGGCGCCGGCCCTGCGCCGGGCGCGATCGCGAGCGCGCCCGCGGCGGTCGCGGCGAGCCGCAGCGGCGGCGACCCTGGGCTCGCATCGGTGCCGGACGGAAACTCCGCCGCCACGGTGTCCGGTCGGGCGAGGTTGCGCACCACGCGCGGGGTGAGCAGCATGATGATCTCGGTCTTGACGCGCTGATCGGTGTTGCTGGAGAAGAGCCGCCCGATAAACCGCAAGTCGCCGAGGTAGGGGATCTTGTTCGCCGCGCGGCGATCCTCGTCGTTGATCAGCCCGGCGAGCACCTGCGTCTCGCCGTCGCGCAGCCGCAGCGTGGTGGCCGTCTGCCGGGTCCCGAGCCGGTAGGCGACGGTGCCCGAGATGTTCAGCTGCTCGAGGATGTTCGACACCTCGAGCTGCATCTTGATCGCCACCTCGTCCTCGAGGAAGACGTTGGGCTCGACGTCGAGCTTCAGGCCGACGTCGAGGTAGTTGACCGCGGAGGACACCCCGACGTTCGCGGTCGAGGTGGTGGTGATCACCGGCACCTTCTCGCCGATGTGGATCCGCGCCTTGTCGCGGTTCTTGACCCGGATGCGCGGGTTGGCGAGCAGGTTGACGGTGCCGTCGGTCTGGCGGAGGTTCAGGATGAACACCGGGTTGGCGACGAAGAAGCTCCAGGTGCTGGGTGCCCAGGCGGTCAGCGGCGGCGGCGTCGGCTGCGTCGTGGTGATCACCGTCGAGGTATTGGTGGTGGTCGAGGTATCGAGCCCCGGCGAGAGCACGCCGTAGTTGAGCCGCTCGGGATACCTGATGCCGAACTCGCGGATGAGGCTCGAGGCGACCTCCAGCACTTCCACCTCCAGCATGACCTCGGGCTCGTTCAGGTCCTGCGTGGCGACGAGCTGCTCGGCGTAGCGCACCGCGTCCGCCGTGTCCTTCATCACGACGAGGTTGAGCTTCTCGTCGATGTACAGGTCGCGGGTCTTCACCAGCGCCCGGAGCATCGCCGCGGTCTGCTTCGCATCCGCGTTGGCGAGGTAGAAGCTGCGCGTCACCAGCTCCTGGTACTCCTTCTGCTTCGCCGGCGTGTTGGGGTAGACGAGGATCGAGTTCTCGTTCACCACCTTGCGGTCGAGCTGGTTCGTCGCCAGCACGAGCTTCACGACGTCCTCCAGCCGGGCGTTGCGCACGAAGATCGTGACGCGGATGTCGGGCCGCACGTCGCGGTCGAACACGAAGTTGATCCCCGCCGACCGCGAGATCACCTCGAACACGCTGCGGATCGGCGCGTCGCGAAACTCGAGCGTGATCGGGCGCGCGAGCGCGAGGTTGAGCTTCGGCGCCGCGCCCTCGGCCTGGGCACGGCGCTCCGCGACCGTGCGCATGATCGCGCGCGCGCCGCGCTGCCCCGAATTCTCGGCGAGCACCGCGCGCGCCCTCGCTTCCGCCGTCTGGTAGTCGCCGCGCTTCAACGCCTCCTCGGCTTCGCGCACCTGGACGAGATGCTTGCGATCGCGCGCGATCCCCGCGAGCGCCGAGTCCGCCTGTGCGTTGGCGGGATCGAACTGCAGGACGCGGCGGTAGGTCGCGGCGGCGGCTTCGAGATCGCCGTAGGCGCGCAGCACGTCGCCTTCGCGCATGTACGCCAGGACGATCGCCTCGCGCTGCTGCATGTACGCGTTGCGCGCCTCGGCGTTGAACGGCTTGTCGCGCGACGCCGCCTCGAGCTTCGCCAGGCCCTCTTCCATGCGCCCTTGCGAGATGAGCTGCTTGCCGTCCTCGACCTGCTGGTTGGTCGCGCAGGCGGCGAGCGCGAGAGCCGCGAGCAGCGTGATCGGCGTGCGCATCAGGCGTCGTCCATCAGTCGTCGTCATCGTCGTCGGCGGGCTTCGCCGCCCGCGGCTGGGGCTTCGGCGGCGCGGCGGCGGGCGTGCGCGGGTCGCCGAAGGCGAGGGTCTGTTTTTGCTTGAGCGGCAGGTAGGTCACCACCACCCCGTTGTCGTCGATGCTGTCCACCCGGTACGTGCCGTCCAGGGTGTCGCCCACGCGCGCGACGTAGTTGCGGTCCTGATTGGCGAGGAACACGGACGTAGCGCCGTCGTCCACCATCTTGCCCATGTATGCGAACGGCAGCGGCGGGGCCTGCGGGGGCGGGGCGCGGCGCCGCGCGGCGGGTTGCGGATCGGGCGGGGGCGCCCATGAGCGTGCCTGAAACGGATCCCCGGCCGGTGTCGGCGACGACCGCGGACCGAGCCGGTCGAGCCGCAGCTCCGGTGCGCTCTCTGTTGTCGCCGCCGCAGGAGCGGACGCCTCGCGCCCGGGCCGCGCGCCCTCCTCCGCAGCACGGGCCGGCGGTTGCGCCTCGGCGTCGTCCTGGCCGCCCGCCCATTTGACCGCCACCACCGTCAGCGCGAGCGCGATGAAGTAGATGATCCAGCGTTGCTTCGCGGGTATGGCCATGTTCATGCGCTCCCGATATACAGGGTTAGCCTGATGCGCGCCTCGAGCCGCGGGCTCGCCACGCTCTCCCGGCGGAGCGTGATTTCCTCCAGCGCCGCCGCCGGCACCTCTGCGAGCACCTGCCCGACAAAGCCGCGGATCTGCGCGTAGGAGCCGGCGACCGGCAACGTGATCTGATAACGCGCGAGCCTGGAGTCCGAGCTCCGCTCCAGCTTGTACTCGCCGGACTGCAGCACGAGGCCCTTCGCCTTGGCCGCCTTGTGGATCTTGCCCAGCCAGTCGGGCGAGCTCTGCGGCGCCGGAAAGAACGCGTAAAAGGCCGCGAGCTGCTCGGCGAGCGTGCCCCGCCCGCCCGCGGGCGAGCCGCTCATCTGCAGGCGGGCCTGCATGCGGTCGGCTTCCGCGCGCAGGCCCGCGCGCTCGTTCGCGAGCGGCATGACCGCGGCGCCATACAGCGCCGCGGCAAACGCGAGGAGCGCGACGCCGATCGCGCCCATTGGCCCGAGCGTCTCGAGGCTCTCGCGCAACCGCTCGAGCGCCGCGTTCATTGCCGTCCCACCCAGTCGGCGGTGAGCGCGAATGCAACTGCCCGATCCGCGCCGCCGGGCTTGAGCTCGTGCGTGGCGAGGAGGACGTTCGCGAAGCCGGCCGTCGCCTCTAGTCGCGCGATGTATGCGAGCAGCTCCTCGAAGCTCCGCGCCTCGCCGGCGAGCCGGACCTGCCGGCCGGACGCCTCGGGCTGGATGTTGAGCAGTCCGACATTCGCATTCGCCGCCGACTCGAGCTCGCCGAACATCGCATCCCACGGAAGCGTGAGGCTCGCGAGCACCGCGTTCGCACGTCCGACCTCCTGCGCGAGCACTTTGGCGTCGGCCCCGGTCAGGCGCATGCGCGGCAGCTCGCGCCGCTCGAGGCGCTTCGCGTCGGCGAGCCGCTCCTCCAGCTCCGTCACATCCTGTCCGAGCGCGTAGTAGCGCCAGCCGACGAACGCGGCCGCCGCGAGACCGAGCCCGAGGAGCACCGCGCCGACCCGGAGCTGCGGACCGGCCGGGTGCAGGAAATCGAGATGGAGCGCGCGCATCAGCCTTCCGCCGCGATGGGGAGTGTGCCCGCGTCCTCGAGCCAAACATGCTCGAGCGACCAGCCGCTCGCCGGCGCGAACTCGACTTGCTGCTCCTCGCGTGCGACGAGCAGCACCCGACCCGGACCGGCGTCGATGCCGTCGGCGAGGCGCAGCCGCTCGAGCGCCGCCGGCAGCTCGTCCTCCAGCCGGGTGCGCACGCGCTCGCTCCGCAGCCTGCGCCAGGCGCCCTGCTCCAGATAGCCGACGCAGACGCGGCCGGGCTCGGCCACCGCGAGCCACGCCCCTTCGCGGCCGATCTCCCGACGACAGACGTTGAACGCCACGGCGAGGAACGGCTCGATCACAACCGGGCGCAGGCCTGCGGCCGCGAGCGTGCTCGCAATCCCGTCGACCAGTTCCGGGTCCATCCCGGCGGCGATCGCCTCGCCGTCGCCGCCGCGGCCGAGCACCGCCTGCCAGCGATCGGCGCGCTCGCCGTAGGTCAGGCGCAGCGCGTGGCGCGCCGCCGCGCTGCGCTCGCCCTCGCCCCGGAGCTTGCCGGTCACCGGCACGAGCGCATAGCGAACGAAGTGATTCGACACCGTCACGCTCGCATCGGCGTCGCGCCACCCGAGGTTCGCGAGCCCGCGCGCGAGCGTCTCGAGCGCGCTCTGCCACGCCCCGGCGCCGCCCGCGCCGCACGCGAGCGAGTGGCCGATCGCGGACCGCGGCTTCCAGCCCTTGCCGTAGCGCGCAAGATGCACGTGCTCCGGCGCGAGGAAGACGCTTACGCGGTCATGCCACGAAGGTGACACGGTTGATCTCCTTCAGGTCGGTGACGCCGGCCTGCACCAGGTCGACCGCCGCTTCGCGCAGGAAGCGCGTGCCGTTCGCGCGCGCGGCCTCCTTCAGCTGCCGGATCGGGGCCCGCGCGACGATCATCTCGCGCAAGCCGTCGTTCAGCACCATGATCTCCGCGATCGCACGGCGGCCCCTATAGCCAGTGCCGCGGCACTGGCCGCAGCCCGCGCCGGTGCGGAACGTCCAGCCGGCGAGCGCGCCGGCGGGGAGCCCCGACGCCTCGAGCTGGTCGGCGGACGGCTCGTCCGGTGCGGCGCAGTGCGGGCAGTTTACCCGCACCAGGCGCTGCGCGACGACGCCGTTCAGCGCCGACGCGAAGCTGTACGGATCGACCTGCATGTGCGTGAAGCGGCCGAGCACGTCGAAAACGTTGTTCGCATGGACCGTGGTGAACACGAGATGGCCGGTCAGGGCCGCCTGGATCGCGATCTGCGCGGTCTCCGAGTCGCGGATCTCGCCGACCATGATGCGGTCGGGATCGTGACGCAGGATCGAGCGCAGGCCGCGCGCGAAGGTGAGCCCCTTCTTCTCGTTAACCGGGATCTGGAGCACGCCCGGTAGCTGGTATTCGATCGGGTCTTCGATGGTGACGATCTTGTCGCGGCCGTGGTTGATCTCGGAGATCGAGGCGTAGAGCGAGGTCGTCTTGCCGCTGCCGGTCGGCCCGGTCACGAGCAGCATCCCGTAGGGCTCGGCGGCGAGCTTCCGGATCGCGGCCCGCGCGGCCTCGTCGAAGCCGAGGCTGTCGAGGGTGAGCCCCTTCACCTCGTCGGCGAGCGCCTGCTTGTCGAGGATCCGCAGGACCGCGTCCTCGCCGAAGATCGACGGCATGATCGAGACGCGGATGTCGATCTCGCGGCCGCGCGCGCTCACCTTGAAGCGGCCGTCCTGCGGCACGCGCCGCTCGGCGATGTCGAGCTCGGCCACGACCTTGATGCGCGAGATCATCTGCTCGGCGAGCTCCAGCCCGGAGAGCGTGGCCACGGTGTTCAGCACGCCGTCGATGCGATACCTGATCGAGAGGCCGGCGGCGCCGGTTTCGAGGTGGATGTCGGAGGCGCCGCTCTTCAGCGCGTCGTAGAGCGTCGAGCGCGCGACCTTGACGACGTGGCTCGTGTCCTCGCTGATGGCCTTGAACGACAGGTCCTCGATGCCGGTCGCGCCGCGCACGCCGGCGGCGGCCGAGGCAAGCACGCTCTCCATGGCGTAGAGCGACTCTTCCTGGCGGGTGAGCCACGCCGCGATGTCCGCGTGGTGGGCGAGCGTCCAGGCGAAATCCTCGCGGATCCGCTCCTCGCCCCAGGCGATCCGGGCGACGTCGAACGGATCGCCGAAGACGAGCCGCAAATCCCCGGCGTGATCGCGGAAGAGGATCGTCTGCGCCTTGAGCGCCTCGCCGAACGGCAGCAGGTCGAACGCGGGCTGCCAGCGGTGGAGATCGGTATTGGCCGCGACCGGGTAGGCGAACGTCGCCCCGAGACGCGCGACGAACGCTTCCGGCGGCTCGGCCGCAAGCTCCTCGAGAGCGGCCACCACGCTCATCGCGCGCGCTTGCGCGCGAGTGCGCGCCTGCGTGATCTCGTCGGCGGCGAAACGCGGTGCGTCCGGGACCTCGAGGAACTCGGCGACGTCGCGCGGGTTCACTGCAGGCTCCCGGCAAGCTCGAAGATCGGCAGGTACATGAGCACGACGATCACGCCGATCACGAGCCCGATCAGCGCCATCAGGAGCGGCTCGAACAGCTTGGTCACGAGGTCGATCCAGCGCGCGAGCTCCTCGTCGTGAAACACCGCGATCCGGTCCATCATCTCCGCCATCTCGCCGCTCCGCTCGCCGACGCGCAGGAGCCGCGACGCGACGCTCGTCGTGAGGCCGGCGGCCTCCATCGAGGCCGACAGGCTCGCGCCCTCGCGGATGCGTTGCGCGGCGTCGGCGAGCTGCGGCCGCAACGCCTCCGGCATGATGCCCGAAACCATGCCGAACGCGCTGACGAGCGGCGTGCCCCCGCGCAGCAGCATTCCCACCGTGCGGTAAAAGCGCGCCAGATGGTAGACGCGCAGGCGCTCGCCGAACGCCGGTACGCGCCGCGCGAGCCGCCCGAGGACTCTTTTCAGGCGGCCGAATGCCAGGACCGCGCCGGCGATCGCCGCGGCGAGCACGATCGCGAGCACCCCACCATTGGCGTTGATGAGCTTGCCCCAGTCGATCAGGAGTCGGGACAGGACCGGCAACTCGCGGCCGACCTCGTCGTACACCCCGGCGAAGCGCGGGACGACGTAGCCGAGCAGAAACAGGACGACGAGCCCCCCCACCCCGAGGAGCACCGCCGGATAGACCGACGCGCTGACGACTTTGCGGCGTACCGCATCGAGCCGTTCGTGATACGCGATATAGCGCCCGAGCGCCTCGGCAATATCGCCGGTGCGCTCGGCCGCGCGCACCGTCGCGACGTACAGACTGGGGAAGGTCTCCGGGAAGCGCTCGAGCGCGTGCGAGAACGACCGGCCCTCGTACAGCGACGCGCGGAGCGCAGCGAACACCCGCCGCGATTCGGGACGGGTTTCCTTCTCGCCGAGCGTCTCGACGACTTCGGGCAGGGAGAGCCCGGCGGAGAGCAGGGCGACAAGCTCCTGGCTGAAGAGCAGCAACGGGAAGCGCGCCGCAAACGGGCTCGCGATCGCCGGCAGCCCCCGCCGCGGACGCGCCGAGAGTACGGCCAGCCCCTGCGCGCGCGCCTGCTCCAGCGCCGAAGTCTCGTCCGGCGCTTCGAGCGCGACGCTCACCAGCCCTTCCGCGCCCTTGAGCGCCCGGATCTCGAACTGCACGTAGTCTCCTCTTTCTTCGTCGCGCCGGGCGGGTCGGGGCCCGGCGGGTACTACACACCGGGCGCGTTTCCGGATTCCCGGCTTCGCTCCGAGATGGCGGTGTTCCTTACCAGCTCGTAATGTCGGCTGCCTCGCCGGTTCCGCCCGGCTGGCCATCCTTGCCGAAGGACCAGAGATCGAAGTCGCCGTGCTCGCCGGGGGACTTGTATTGGTAGGGCTTGCCCCACGGGTCGGCCGGGACGGCCTTCTGGAGGTAGGGCCCGTTCCACTTCGCCTCGCTCTGCGGCCGCGTCTGCAGGACGTTGAGCCCCTCTTCCGTCGTTGGATAGCGGCCGACGTCGAGGCGATAGGTGTCCAGCGCCTTCTCCAGCGCGTTGATCTGCGCTTGCGCGACCTTCACTTCGCTCTTGCCCACCTGCGAAAAATACCGCGGTGCAACGTAGCCGGCGAGCAACCCGATGATCACGAGCACCACGAGCAGTTCCAGCAATGTGAAGCCGTGGTGCCGCGGCTCCGTATCCGGTGTTCTACAAGGGGGCATCGCCCCATTGTTTTTTGCGAGCGTGAAGGCGGACGACGGATGACGAGGGCGGCGCATGACTAAATGAAGACACCGGGTTACCGCAACTGCGCGAGTGTTTTCCTGTCGCTGGACGGACATAGTATAGGAGCGGGGTATCGCGTTGTCAGCCGAACAGCGAGGCTCGACGGTCGGGATGCGCCACCAGGTCCGCGCGAGCGTCGGAATGGCGGGTTAGTACCCGTACTCCACGCCGGCCGGTGTGAATGTCGCCCTGGCCCGACGCGCCGAGTGACACTGCATATTGACCGCCACCGGGTTCATCGTGATGTGGGTGGCCGCCGTTTCGACGTGTACCGCGAACGCGGTCGAGTCGCCTCCCAGGCCCTGCGGGCCGATACCGAGCCGGTTGATGGCACGCGTCAGCTCGTCCTCCAACAGCGTGCCCTCGGGATCCTCGCAGCGCGAGCCCAGCGGGCGGGTTCCAGCGATCTTCGCGAGGTGCATGCACAGATCGGCGGTGCCCCCGATGCCGACGCCGACGATTGTCGGCGGACACGTCCTGCCGCCCGCCTCGAGCACGCAGTCGACGACGAAGCGCTTGACCGCGTCCAGCCCCTCGGCGGGAACCGCCATCTTGAGCCAGGAGTTGTTCTCCGACCCCGAGCCCTTCGGCACCATCTCGATCGCGAGCGTGTCGGGCTCTTCGTCGAAATCGACGTGGATGACCGGGACACCGCGCCCGCAGGAAGAATGCTCGTTCTTACGCGTGAGCGGATGCACGACCGAGGAGCGCAGTGGATGCTCGCGGGTCGCGCGCTCGCAGCCGCGCCGGATCGCCGCCTTGAGCGCCGCCCCGTCGACCGCGACGTCGCGGCCGATGGTGACGTTGTAGATCGGAATGCCGGTGTCCTGGCAGAGGAGGTTGTCGGTGGCCTCTGCAACCGCGATGTTCTTCACCATCACGCCGAGGATGCCCTGCGCGCGGACGTCGCTCTCGCGCGCCCCGAGCGCGTCGAAGCCCTGTTTGATGTCCGGCGGCAGCAGCTTGAGCGCGCGGATGTAGAGGGTCTTCGCCGCTTCCTCGATCGTGGCGGGGTCGACGCGCAGCATGGCGAGCGCCTCAGTTCGCCTTGATCTTGCGCTCGCGCACGACTTTCTGCCAGAGCGCGCGCTCGGTGCGCATCGCGCGCGTGAACTCCTCCGGCGAGTTACCCACCGGCTCCAGTCCCTGCACGAAGAAACGCGCGCGCATCTCGGTCGAGTCGAGCGCTTTCGCCGTGTCGCGGTAGACCTTGTCGACGATGGTCTTCGGCGTCCCGGCGGGGGCGACGATCCCGAACCAGCCGTAGTTCTCGAAGCCGGAGACCGTCTCGGCGACGGTGGGCACCTCGGGCAGCTGCGGCGCCCGCTCCCGGCTCGTCACCGCAAGCGCGCGGAGCTTGCCGCCGTTGATGAAGCTGATCGCCGCCGCCAGGTTTGGCGTCGCCATGGTGAGCTGTCCCGCGACGAGATCGGCAACCGCCGGGCCTTCGCCCTTGTAGGGCACGTTCTGGATCTCGATGCCTGCGGCGTAGAGGAAGTTTTCCGCGGCGAGATGCGTCTGGCTGCCGATCCCTGCATGACCGTAGTTGAGCTCGCCGGGCTTCGCCTTCGCCGCGGCGATCAGCTCCTTCAGCGTCCGGTACGGCGAGCTCGCCGGCACCGCGATCACCTGCGGGCCGCGCACGACGTTGGTGATCGGGATGAAGTCGCGCTCGGGGCGCACGTTCATGTTGGCGTAGATGTGCTCGTTCGCGGTCATCACCGAGCCGGACGGGAAAAACAGCGTATAGCCGTCGGGGGCGACCTTCGCCGCTTCCGCCGCGCCGATGTTGCCGCCGGCGCCGCCGCGGTTCTCGATCACGACCGTCTGGCCCCAGATATCGCCGAGCTTCTGGCCCACGATGCGCGCCGAGATGTCGGTCGCTCCGCCGGGCGGGAACGGCACGATGAACCGCACCGGCTTGTTGGGGAAGCCCTGCGCCGAAGCGAGGAGCGGCGCGATGGCCACGGCAGCGAGGAGCGCCCGGGCGAGTGCGGGTAACGAGATTCTCATTCATCCTCCGGCGGTCGAGCGACGATTCTCGCTCAAAGCGCGAGCGCCAGGGCGAGGCCGACCACGATGGTGAGCCCGGCGGCGGCCGCGAGCAGCGATTTCTGCCAGTCGCGCCACGGCAAGCAGCTCGAGCGCGAGAAGCCGCAGCCCGCCGGCGAGATGCGCGCCGAGGAGCACGACGAGTCCCCATTCGGCGGCTTTCACGAGCGGCTGCTCGGCCCAGCGGAGGAAGCCGTCGAGCGCCGCCTCGCCGCGAAGCGCCTGCCCGAGCGCCCAGAAGTGGAACGGCAGGAAGAGGGCGAGCGCGACCCCCGACAGGCGGTGAACGAGAAACGCCCACCAGGCGGAATGGTTGCGGGCGCCGATCATGCGGCCGCCTCCGATCGGTGACTCATGCGGCCCCCTCCGACCGACGTGCGCGCCCGATAAAGCCGCGCTGTCGGCGGCAGTTCGCATTCGCCGTTCTCGCATCCCCGCGCAAGCGCGGGGCCCCTGCTCGGTAGCTCATGCGAACACCGCCCACACGGCACGCAACCCGAGCGCGGCGAGCGCGAGGGCGAAGAGAAGCACTGCGATTCCCAGCGAACGTCCACGCCAGCCTAGCCATTCGCCGCAGATCGCCCGCAGCCCGATCGGCGCGTGCACCGCCGCGGCGAGGACGAAAGCCGTATAAAAGGCGAGCCAGCCGGCGTTGCCTCGCGTCCGGCCAAGGATCTCGGCGGCCGAGAGCCCGCCGCGCATGGCGTAGACGATGACGATGAGGTGGACGACGACGCACAGCGCGAGGACGACCGCGCTCGCGCGCTGCGCGATCCAGAGGCGGGTTTCGGCGGCCGGGGTCAGAGCTCGCCCTTCAGCACCGCCAGCGCCGTCGCCCGCTTGAGCCCTGCGATCGACGCGGTCGGCGCAATGCGCTTGGGGCAGCGCTCGGTGCAGCTCAGATGGGTGTGACAGGCGTGGCAGCCGGCGTCGCCCGCGACCGCGCGCAACCGCTCGATTCGCGCGCCGTCGCGCACGTCGTTCGCCAGCGTCCAGGCCCGGTTCAGCGCGGCGGGGCCCAGGTAGTCCGGGTTCCAAGCGACGACGTCGCAGGAGGCGTAGCACACGCCACAGCCGATGCATTCGATGCCCGCATTGGCCGCCGCGCGCGCGGGCGAGCCGGGCGGCACGCGGGCGAAGTCGTCATGCCGCGTCGCGGTCGGCACCAGCTCGCCCTTCGCCCGCGCCCACTTGTCGAAGAACTCGCGCATGTCGGTCGCGAGATCCTTGATCACCGGCAGGTTGCGCAGGGGACCGATTTCGACGCCGCCCGCGCGCACGACCTTCGCGACATGCGTGCGGCAGGTCCAGCGCGCCACGCCGTTCACGGTCATAGCGCACGAGCCGCACATGCCGACGCGGCACGCGAAGCGGTAGGAGAGCGTCGCATCGAGCCGCCGCTGGATATAGGTGACGACGTCGAGGACGGTCTGGTTCGCTTCGCGCGGCACTTCGAAGCGCTGGAAGCGGCCGGTGGCCGTGCCGCGCCAAACGTCGACGGTCAGCGTGCTCATCGTGCACCGATTCTATCCGGCGAGCGAGCGCAGCTGATCGAGCGGGCTCTGCGGGATGTCGACGCCGTCCGCGGCGGACTTTCCGGCGAGCGCGCTGCGCCCGAACCCGACAGCCTGACGTCGGGATCCCCTACAGCATCTCGACGCGCTCGTCGTACACGTCGCTGCCGGTGAGAGCGCCCGGATCGATCGCGAGGCAGCCTGCCCGATCCGGGGCTGGTTGCCCGCGTCGGTGAAGAGCGAGTCGGCCGCTCGCCGGTCGACGAGCTCCGGGTCGGACCTCACGTCGAAACTCGCCGCGAGCGCCTCGGCTCGGACGAGGCCGGTGGCGATGTCCGGTTTCGCTACTCGCCGAGCTTGAGATAGCCGTCGCGCGACTGCGGCGTCCGGATGCCGAGGATGGCGCCCGCCACCTGCGTGCGCAGGATCTGGGCCGTGCCTCCGGCGATGGGGAACATGCGCGCATCGCGCACCTTCCGCTCCAGGGCGAGGTTGCGCGAATAGCCCATGGCGCCGTGGATCTGCAGCGCATCGTTGGTGACTCTTACTGCCGCCTCGGACGCGAAGATCTTGGCCTCGGCCGCCTCCCGCTTGTCGGGGAAAGCGTCGCCGGCGCGGGCCGCCGCTCGATAGATGAGGGCGCGCGCGGCGGTGAGCTGGATCGACATGTCGGCGAGCATCCACTGGATGCCCTGGAACTCGGCGATCGGCCGGCCGAACTGGTGGCGCTGGCGCGCGTAGTCGAGCGCGAGCTCATAAGCGCTCGCGGCAATGCCGAGAGCAACGGTGGCCGCGCCGACTCGCTGCCCGTTGTAGGCGTCCATGAGTCCGGCGAAGCCTTTGCGCACGCCTTGCGGCGGGATCAGCACCATCTCCTCCGGCACCTCTAGATCCTGCAGGAGGATCTCCGTTTCCGGGATGCCGCGCACGCCCATGGCCGGCTCGCGCTTGCCGATGACCAGGCCCTTGGGCGCGGCGGTAGCCGGATCCCGCACGACGATGAAGCCCCCGATCCCCTGCTCGGCTCCGTCGCGGTAGACGCGGGCGAACACGAGATGCAACCGGGACACGCCGCCGCCGGTGATCCAGTGCTTCGCCCCGTTGAGCACGTAGCGGCCGCCCGTGCGGTCGCCTTTGTGGTCGGCGCGCGTGGTCATCTCCGTCGCGGCGCTGCCCGCCTCCGGCTCGGTGATGCAGATCGCCGGCTTGTCGCCCGCCAGGACGAGCGATGCGGCCAGGCGCTTCTGCGCCTCGCTGCCGTACTCCATGATCGCACCGAGGGCGCCCATGTTCGACTCGACGCAGATACGGCCGGTTGCGCTGCATGCCCCTGCCATCTCTTCGATCAGCACCACGGCCTGCAGGTAGGACGCGCCCCGGCCGCCGTACTCGACCGGGATCGTCATGCCCATGAAGCCCTCGCGCTTCAGGACCTCGACGCAGTGCCACGGGTAACGCTCGCTCCGGTCGGTCTCGGCCGCATGCGGCGCGATCTCCGCGCTCGCCACGTGCCGGACCCTCTCCCGGAACGCTTTCAGTTCATCGGGCAGATCGAACGCCATGGCGCTGGTGTTCGCTTCCTTCGCGGTGTCCGGGACCCGACGCGGTTTCTAGGCGCTCTCGTAGAGACGCGTCAGCACGAACTCGCGGTGACCCAGCACCTCGGCCGCCGTCCAGCGACCGTTCGCCGTAGCGAACATGCACTCGAGGAGCTTGTCGCCGGCCTGGTCCATGTTGATCTCGCGCCTGAGCAGCCCCGAGACGTCGACGTCCATGTGCTCGGCCATCGTGCGCACCGTCTTCGGGTTCGCGCACAGCTTGATCACCGGCAGGACCGGGTTGCCGATCACGTTGCCCTGGCCGGTCGGGAAAAAGTGCACGACGTACCCCGAGGCAGCGCAGAGCGTGACCATCTCGGCGGCGGCGGAGGACGAGTCCATGAACCAGAGTCCCGGGCCGGTCGGCGTCTCAGCCTTGTCGATCACGCCGTCGACCAGGCACTTCTTGCCGATCTTCTGGATGTTGCCGAGCGCCTTCTCCTCGATGGTCGTGAGCCCGCCGGCGATGTTGCCCTTGGTCGGCTGCGAGTCCGAGAGATCGCTCGTCTTGTGGCGGTTGATCACTTCCTGATAGCGGTTGAACATCGTCATGAACTTCTCTTTCACGTCGGGCGTGCGGCACCGCTGCGCGACCAGATGCTCGCCGCCGGTCAGCTCGGTCGTCTCGCCGAACACGAGCGTCGTGCCGTGCGGGTAGAGCTTGTCGAACGCGTTGCCGACCGTCGGGTTCGCGCCGCAGCCGGAGGTCGTGTCCGACTCGCCGCATTTCGTCGACACCCAGAGGTCCGCTAGCGGCGCCTCGGTGCGATGCAACGACGTGCCGTAGTGCACGAACTCCTTGGCCTTCTTCGATGCGTTCATGATCGTGGCGTGGTCGCCGTTGTGCTCGATCGCGAAGCCCTCGACCGGCTTGCCGGTGCCGGCGATGCCGTCGACGACGCGCTTCGTCCAGGCCGGCTCGATGCCGATCACCACCACTGCGGCGACGTTCGGGTTCGAACCGGTGCCGATCAGCGTGCGGAAGTGCAGCTCGAGATCGGCGCCGAACTGCAAGCGGCCGTACGGATGCGGGATCGCCAGCGTCCCCTGGATGTTCCGCGCCACGCCTTCGGCCGCGGCGTTCGAGATGTCGTCGACCGGCAGGATGAGGACGTGGTTGCGCACGCCGACGCGGCCGTTGTCGCGCCGGTAACCCCGGAAGCTCGCGTTCTCGAGATCGATCGCCATGATCACCACCGCTTGGTCTTGACGTTGTGGACGTGCAGGTATTCGCCGAGCTTGATCGGCGCGATCGTCCGCCCGATGTCGACGCCGTACTTGATGACCGTGTCGCCGTTCGCCAGCGGCTTGAGCGCGATCTTGTGTCCGATCGGGATGTCGTTCAGCGTCTTCAGCTCCACGGTCTTGTCCTGCTCCATGATCCAGCCGGTGAGCGCGTCGCCGGCTTTGACGTTCTCGACGACGATCGTGCCGACCGAGTCGCCTTCCTCGTGGACTACGAAGTGAATCGTCACGGGGGTCTCCTTCGGGGATAGCTCTTGCACCTCGCGGTCGCGGCGCCGACTGTAACATCGGCGGCGCGTCCGGTTAAGCCCGCGCCGCCGTCAGCGGCATTTGAGGTTCGCGGTCGGCTGCGCGACCGGCTGCGAGCAGTCCTGTTCGGAGATCCTGCGATTCTCGGCCATCTTCGCCGCCTGCGGCGCCGGCGCGGACCACAGCATAAAGGGCGAGGTGCGGTGCTCGACGTAGCCCGTCGAATCGGCGCGGTAGGCGTAGCCGCATCCGGCGAGGAGGATCGCCAGGGCCGCGACAAGCCAGCGCATCACTGGCACTTCAGGTTCGCCGTGAAGCTCGCGACCGGCGCGGTGCAGGACTGCGCGTTGATCTCCCGGTCGGCGCGCATCGGCACCGGCGGGATCGGGGAGATGTCGTTGCCGGCCATGAGAAGCGAAACGAGCCCGATCCCGAACACGACGCTTGCGGCGGTCGCGCCGAGGCTGATCGTCGCAGTGAGACCGCCGTCGCTGACGATCGACGTGGCGGCGGGCGCCACTGCGACCGCGCCTCCGCCCATACCGGTGCCCGTGCCGTAGACGACGTAGTTTGCGCCGCAGCCGGAGAGGGCGAGAGCGGTGAGCAGGCAGAGGAAGCGGCCAACCATGGTAGCGGCATTGTAGGCGTTACAATGCCCCGACGCCCATCGCGGCATGGAGGCCGCCATGCAAAAGCCCCTCGAGATCGTTCCGGCAATGCGCGCCGAGTACGTCCGCACGCGCACCGACAAATACTTCACGAAGTCGCGCGAGATCGTCGAGAAGTACGGCGACAAGACGGTCACCTACGGCGTGTTCATGCGCCGGCGCGTGATCTGCGCGATCAACCCGGCGATCGAAGCTTTGCGGGAGTACTACCCCGCGGAGGCGACGCCGCTCAAGATCACCCGAATCTACGAAGAGGGCGCATTCGTGCCCGACGGCAAGCCGCTCTTCGCCTATACCGGTTCGTTCGCCGGCCTGCTCGAGCTCGAGACCCTCATCCTCCAGCGCGTCGGCGTCGCGTGCGTCGCGGCGTACAACGCGAACCGGATGGCGATGAACCTGCCGAAGACCGCGTTCATCGACATGCACGCCCGCCACGCGACCGGCGACGATATGACGCAGCTCGCGGCCTACGGCGCCTCGGTCGGGAGCCGCATGGCGAAGCTCACCGGCGCGGTCGGGTTCGTCGGCGCGTCGCAGGATCTCACCGCGCACTTCTACGGCGCCGAGCGCGGGCTCGGTACGATGCCGCACGCGCTCATCGGCTATGCCGGCTCGACGCTGCGCGCGGCGCAGATGTACGTCGACGCCCATCCGCAGGACAACCTGACGGTGCTGGTCGACTTCTACGCCCGCGAATACACCGATGCGCTGGAAGTCTGCCGCTGGTGGTTTCAGGACTACCTGCCGAAGGACCGCAGCGGCACCCGCACGCTGAGCCTGCGCATCGACACCCACGGCGACCGCTTCGCCGAGGGGCTCACCTACGAGACCTCCGTCGACACGGTCGCGAGCTGGCTGCACGTGCCGAACGAGTACGAGGCCGTGCGGATGGTGATGGGCGAGGAGGCATACGACGCGGATACCCTGAACGTCACGAAGGACCGCGTACGGCGCGTGCTGTTCGGCACCGGCGTGTCGCTCGCAGCCGTGATCCAGATGCGCCAGCGGCTCGACGCGGCGGGCTTCAACGGCGCGCGGATCGTCGCCTCGTCGGGATTCAACCTCTTCAAGTGCAAGATGTTCGGCAACGCGCGCGCGCCGGTCGATGCGATCGGCACCGGGTCGTTCATCCCCGAGACCTACGGCGACACTTTCGCTACCGCCGACGTGTTCATGTACGGGGACGAGTTCTCGATCAAAGTCGGGCGCGAGAAGATCTTCCAGGGACTGAAGCCGTAGCGCCGACTTAGAGCCCAGATGCTTTTTCCGACCACCCTCGTAGGCAGCTACCCCCAGCCCGACTGGCTGCTCGACCGCAAGCAGCTCGCGGGCCGGTTCCCGCCACGGGTGCGGGCGCGCGAGCTGTGGCGCATCCCGGAGCCGTTCCTCGCCGAGGCGCAGGACGACGCCACGATCATGGCGATCAAGGCGCAGGAGGAAGCGGGTCTCGACATCGTCACCGACGGCGAGATCCGGCGCGAGAGCTATTCCAACCGCTTCGCCACCGCGCTCGAGGGCGTCGACATCGACCACCCGGGCAGCGCGCTCGATCGCTCCGGGCATCCGAACCCGGTCCCGCGCATCGTCGGCCCGATCCGGCGGAAGCACGCGGTGGAGGTCGAGGACCTGAAGTTCCTCAAGCGCCACACGACGCGCATGGTGAAGATCACGGTCCCCGGCCCGTTCACGATGTCGCAACAGGCGCAGAACGATTTCTACCCGAGCGCCGAGGCGGCCGCGATGGACTACGCGGTCGCGGTGAACGCCGAGGTCCGCGACCTCTTCGCCGCCGGCGCCGACATCGTGCAGATCGACGAGCCGTACATGCAGGCGCGCCCCGGGCCGGCGCGCGAGTACGGGCTGAAGGCGCTCAACCGCGCGCTCGAAGGTGTCGCCGGGACGACCGCGGTGCACATCTGCTTCGGCTACGCCGCGGTGATCCACGAGCGGCCCTCGGGCTATTCCTTCTTGCCGGAGCTCGCCGGCTGTCCGTGCGCCCAGGTGTCGATCGAGACGGCGCAGTCGAAGCTCGACTGCGCGGTGCTCGCGAAGCTCGCGGGGAAGCAGATCATGGTGGGCTGCATCGATCTCGACGACATGACGGTGGAAACGCCCGAAGTCGTCGCCGCGCGCATCCGGCGCGCCCTGCCCTACGTGCGGAAAGAGGACGTCGTCCTCGCCCCCGACTGCGGGATGAAGTACTTGCCGCGCGCGATCGCCTTCGGCAAGATGCGCGCGATGGTCGAAGGCGCGAAGCTGCTCCGCAAAGAGCTCGCGGACTAGGCGCGTCGTCGCTGGGCGCGGGTCCTTCCGGAGCGGATAGTGCCCACCCTCCTCGCGCGACATGCCACGCTCGCCTACACCGACGAGGGCGCCGGCCCGCCGGTCATCCTCGTTCACGGCAGCGCCAGCTCGCGCGGCCAGTGGCGCGCCGCGGTGCTCGATTTTTCCCCGCGCTACCGCGTCCTCGCGCCCGATCTGCACGGCTACGGGGGCACTGGGGCGCCGCCGGCGCTCGCGGGGCTCACGATAGACGATGAAGCGGAGCTCGTCGACGCGCTCGTCCACCTCGCGGGCCCGGAGGTCCACCTCGTCGGCCATTCCTACGGCGGCGGCGTCTGCCTGCGCGTCGCGAGTCTGCGGCCCGAGGGCATCGCGAGCCTCACGCTGATCGAGCCGACCGCGTTCCACCTCCTGCGCATCGCGGGCGAGAACGCGGCCTGGCGCGAGATCCAGGATGTCGCGGCGGGGCACATCGCGCTCGCCGACGCGGGCGACCTGGACGCCTGCGCGAATCACTTTCTCGGCTACTGGATCGGACTCGAAGCGTGGCGGGCGACGCCCGCCGAGGCGCGCGCGCGCATCATCCGCACGATGCCGAAGATCGCGCAGGAGTGGCGGATGGTCCTCGCCGCGGACGACCTCTACGACGGCTTGACCGCCGCGGGCATGCCTACGCTCCTCGTTCGCGGGGCCGCGACGACCCTCGCGGCGCGAACGGTGGTCGAGTTGCTGCGCGAGCGCTTTCACCACGCCTCGCTCGTCGAGATCGAGGGCGCCGGCCATATGTCGCCGGTGACGCATCCGGCCGCCGTGAACACGGCGATCGCGCAGCATCTCGAGCGCGCGGGCTGAACCGCCCTTCCAGCGGGAGGAGCCGTCGCGGCGCGGGCCGCCCGTTTGTTCGCGACCCCTACCGAGATTCGTTCGAACGGACTACAGCCGGGTGGGCGCCTTCGCCCTATGCTCACGCCATTCGTATCCTGGAGATCGCGCCATGCAGCTCAAGCTCCTGCTGTGGAACAGATGGTCAGCCGCTGTACCGCAAGTATCCGAATGCGTCCGACCATTCGCCGGTCGTCGCGCTGCTGGATGTTTGAGCCAACGCGTTTGAGCCGACGGAGACCACTTTGAAGACTCGCTCCCTCCGGAGCTCGGCGATCGTCGGCAACATCCTAGTAGCTCGGCCGGGGGCCAGCCCCTCGCGCCGGTTCTATCTGATCGAGGGGGATCCGCCACGCTCGCGCGCGTCGATGCGCGGCCGTTCTTCGCGCGTCCGAGGCGGCGGCGCCGGCCGCGCTGCTTCGACTCGCGGCTGAACGGACTGCGGCGGGACAGCGCGCGGCATCTCCGCCGGCGGCCGCGCGCGCGCGAGCTCGGGCGGCCGCATCGGTTGCGGGCGGTCCGGCGCGTGCGGGCGCGCTTGTTCCATGCGCGGCTGCGGTCGCGGCGGCGCGGCGATGGTCGGAGTCGCCGGGCGAGGCGTCTCCGCTTGTACTCGCGGCTGCGCCCGCTCCGGTGGGTGCGGGCGCGCTTGCTCGACGCGCGGTGCGGGTCGCGGTATGGCGATCGCGGGCGGTGCCACGCGAGGCGTTTCCCCCTCGGCTCGCGGCAGCGGTCGGGCGGGCGGGCGAGACTGCTCACCGCGCGGCTCGGGCCGCGACACGCCTACGGCCGGCACGGCCGGCGGCTCCCCCTGCCTCGGTACGATCTGGCGCGCCGGCTCCAGCCGCGCATCAGCTGGTTGCGTGAGGTTCCCTCTCGCCGGCGGAGTCGGCGGGGTGTTCGAAGCAGGCGCGGCGTCACGATCGGCGAGCGGCGCCGGTCGCGCCTGCCCCTCGACGGCGCGTCGCTCCACCGGCCGGTCGACCCGCTGCGGCGGCGGTATCCGGCGCTCGTCGCCATCGCTTCGGCGGCGCTCTTGTCGTTCTTCGCGCTTTGGCGCGTCGGCATTCGTCGCCGCGATGGGCGGGGCAGCGTTCGCAGCCGGTGCCGGTTCGCGGTCGGCGCGTGGCTCCGAGCGCGGTCGCGCGTCCACGACGCGCCTTTCACCCGCGCCGTCTATCCGCTCCGCCGCACGGCGTTCATCATGGTCCCCCCGCTCCGACCGGCGCTCCGCCGGGGCGCGCTCTTCCACGCGCGCGCGGCGAAGGTTCGCATCCGGCACCGCCGCCGAGACCGGCGCGGACGCGAGCTCGCGGCGATCGCGTACCCGAATCGCCGCGGGTCCGACCGGACGCCCGTTCGCCACGACCTGCTGCGGCACGACCGTGACCGCACGCGCGTCGTGACGGTTCGCGTAATTGACTCGCGTCACGTCGACGTTGGTGACGTTGACGATCCGCGTGACGTTCGTGACGTGGGTGACGTTGACGTTGCGCACGTAGTTCACGCTCGCGCGGTGACTCGGGTAGTACACCTCGCGCGGCGCGAGCGGGAACCAGCCCACGGCCGGGACGCTGCCGATCGACACGCCGATGCTCCAGCCGGGCCGCCCGATCCAGGCGACCAGGGCGGGCGCATAGACCGGGCGCGGTGCGATCGCCCCCGGCACCCAGCCCCACGCGCCGCGCACCGACACCCAGCGCCCATAGTGGAACGGCGCAAAGCCCCACGGCGCGCGATCGACCCAGGTCCAACCCCACGGTTCGATCCACGCCCAGCGCCCGGCGCGATACGGCGCCCAGTCCGCGTCGACGGCGTGCGGCATCCACACCGGGCCGTATGCCGGCTCGTGGCTCCACTGGCCGTGCTCGTCGAGATCCTCGTAGCCGGTCATCTCGCGCGATACGTAGCGCGCGCTGCGGGCGGCATCGTCGCGGCGGTCGCGCGCGAGCGCCCAGTCGTCGAACTCGTCGCGGCGCGCTTCGCCGACGCGCAGCTCGCGCGCGCCGCGCGCGGCGATCTCGGCGCGCTGGCCGGACCGGAGCGTCAGCACGCCATTTGGTGTTTCCAGCCGCGCGGCGCCGTCGAGCACCGTGACGGCGGTGGTGTCCGGGTCGATCCCGCTGTCGATGCGATAGCGCCCGGCGTCCGCGAGATCGATGCGGGCGTCGGGCGTCGTAATCTCGAAATCGCCGGCCTGGTCGCGGCTCGTGACTCGGACTACAGCAGTGCCGTCTGTGACGCGAAGGGCGACGCGCGAGTCGTCGAGGATCGCGAACTCGATTGCCGACTGGCCGTCGATGCGCACCGTCGACGAGCCGATGCGCACTTCGGCGCGCGAGCGCGGACCGGTCTCGATGGCGTTGCGGCCCGTGACCGGCCAGTTGAGCGTGGCCGGCTCGGATTCGCCGGTCGCGGTGTTGCGGAACGTGACTTCGCCTTGCAGCAGGCTGAGCCGTCCGACGCGCGCCGGCGGATCGTCCGCCGCGAGCGCGGTGGCAAGCGGCAGAAGCACGAGAGCGAGAAGCGCGAGCGAACGTTGCATGAATCGCCTCCAATCGCGCGCGCGACACTGTCGCCAAGCGACGACAGGATGGATCGTGCGCACGCATCGCTCTCAACGACGCCCGGGAAAACGCCGTTGACGGTGGAAGCAATCTGTTTCAATCGTTGCCGCGGGCAAGGGCCGAGCGGATCCGCGGCGTGCACTGGGATGACCTTGCCGAGGATCAGTCGACCTTCGGCGCTTTCACAATACTTGCGCTTTTCGCGATCTCGACGCGCACGTACGCGGCGAACGCAGACCCGGTCGAGGCCGCCGGTACGGACGACTGCGACGCTAGTTTCTCCGGCGAAGAAGTCGCTGCGGATGGTGCCGTTCGCCCGGCGCGATGCTCGAGCACGCCCTGCTGGCCGATCTGCGTGCCGAGCTGCTGCGCGAGATGCCTCGCTACGACGTCGTAGGCACGACGATGCGAACCAGCTTCTACGGGTAGCTCTGTGCGCTCGCCGTCGACGCGGACGCGAGCGCGAGCGCCGCGGCGGCGGCGCGCACGAGACGTCCAGCCATTTCGACACCCCTCTCCATAAGCCGGAGGAGTGTACCGGGATCGACCCCGTCGTCAGGCCGGATCAGCCGATCCGGCGGCGGCGTGCGATCGCCGCGAGCGCGGCGAGTCCGACAACGAGCATCGCCCACGTCCCGGGCTCGGGAACGAGCGCGGTGTTCAGGGCACCGGCCAGGATGCCATGCGCCTGTGTCGTCGGGTGGACCCCGTCGAAGTAGAGATAGCCCAGGCAGCCCCCGGCGAGCGCGGACAGATCCGCAAGGCAGGGGCTCGTGACATTCGAGAGACCGTATCCGGCGGGGTTCGCAGTAACCTGGCCGAGCAGACTGTACGCATCGAACAACGTGATGTCGATCGGCAGCGCCGCCTCGAGCTGCCCCATCGCGACGGCGAGACCGGCGTTGAAGCCTTGAGCGAGCGCGGTCAGCCCCGCCGCGTTGCCCGAGGCCTGTCCGTCCGGCGTGCTGCCGAGATCGGGCATGTTCAGCACGAGGAAATTTTTCGCGCCGGTCCCCGCGAGGCCGCCGACGATCTCCGCGAGATTCATGACCGCCTGCCCGGCCGCCGCCTGTGCGCCGGCCGCACCGCCGGTCGCGAAGCCGAGAAAAATGTCGTCCGGCCCGCCCCAGATGAAGAACAAGGAATCGGCGGGGTTGAAGGCCGTGCCGAGGAACTGTCCGAGCTGCGCCTTCATGCCGGTGGCGGCGAGAGTCGCCGGCAGCCCGGCCGGTGAGCCGGTCGCGTAGTTGAAATTCGCGATGCCGGTCGTTGCCCCGCCGACGGCATAGTTCGCCCCGCCGGCGGTCGATGCAACGAGCGCATTTCCCGTGATCTGGACCGAGAGCAACTCCGCCGCCACCTGACCGTTCGAGAAGCGATTGGCGTACGGCGGCGACGGCGGAAAGCCGAATGGCAGGCTGGGCGAGGTGCCGGCCAGCGTGTACGCATCCCCGCCGTCGGTCAGGCTGTCGCCGAGGGCGATGATCTTCGAGTACCCGTGGGCGCTGCCGGCGCCGAGTAACACGGTTGCAAAGAGAACGCTCAGGGTGCGCTGCATTGTGCGTCTCCTCAAGAGTATAGGAACGGAACGACTATAAGCCCGGACCGGGCCGCGCGGCAATCGCCGCGCGAATCAAGACGTCACAAGATAGGCACGAGCGCGGCATCACACGCCGCGAGCGACGTTTGGCCGCGTCGGCTCCACGATGTCGCCGGTCCCGTGCGCGCGCAGGCGCTCGGACAGCGCGGCTGCGCCCGCGCGCGTCTTGAGCATCATCTCCTCATCGTAGACCGGTATCACGGCAAGGAAGTGGATCGTCGTCGCGGCATCGACGCGGAGCACCGTGAATGCTTCGGGCACGCTTTGCGGCGCGAGCAGGATGGCGCCGCAAAGGCGCGTGCTCGGCGCGAGCGGCTGCGGCGGATCGCCGTTGGTCACCGTGTGACCCTCCCCGAGCCAGCTGTCGTACTTGTGCGGGAAGCGCGCGAGCGTCTTGAGCTGGCGCACCGGCCAGTACCAGTTCTCGTTCGCGAACGCCTCGTCGCCGATCGCCCAGCGTTCCGGCAGCGTGACGACGAGCTCGATGCGACGCGGCGCCTCGACCTTCGCCGGCACGTTCATCGCCCGGTCGCTCATCCCCGAGGTCACCAGGAAATGAAACGGTCGCGCGGCCGTCGGCTTGACCCAGTGCACGTCGAGGTGCACCGCGTCGGAGACGAACTCGTGGAACACCGCCGCGATCGGACCGAGATGACGCTCGATGTGCCGGGCGATCCGCTCGGTACCGAGATTTTCCGGCGGCGGCGCGAACGACTTCGGGCCGTCGCGGTAGTGCGCGACCGGATCGCCGGACAGCGAAACGACCTTGCCTTTCTTGCGCGTGCTCATCTCGATCGGGTGCGAGGGACGGCTCGACGATCGGCCATTCTAGCCCGCGATGAGTTCATCGGGACGTTTCCCCTCGCCCAGCCACCCGAGCGGATCGGATTTCTATGGGTACGACGATTGCTAGGGTGACGCGGGCTGGCTGGAACCGGGAAGTAGCTGGGCGGACTGGAAACGGTGCGCGATCGACTGCATATGCTGAACATCAGCCTCGGACGATCGAGGCGCCCGTCCGGCGGGCGCGATCGCAGAACAGTGTGTAAGAAAGGGCGTCGTGGTAAACGCTACCGGTGCCGTGCAGGATACTTCGCCGACTCTTCCGGTCTTGAACTATCGCGCGACGCAGGCACCTCTCGCCTTACGGAAGGACCGAGTCCGCTGGCGGCGCTCGTCGAAGTCGAATCTCACGGAAATGGAATCACGCCGGTGCGCCGCGCCTGGTTGGAGTTGATCTCCGCAGAAATAGTCAAGTGTGAAACTCGGGACGGGAGATGGGGCGGTAGACGGGCCTGCCCCTCGCTTCGTCACGACGAGGTGTATAAGGCGGCGGCGCCGGATTGCTACAGACTCGCGTAAGCACCTGTCGCCCGACAGCGACAAATCCTGCGCCCCTCGACCTTACAGCGCCCCTCAGGAGAGGATCGACCATGCACCCTGCGGCTCAGCCGAAGCACTCTTCTCTTCCCGACCGCGCGGCGCTCTGGCGCCGCTACGAGGACGTCCGCGCCGAGAGCGAGCGGCTCGCGGCACCGCTCGCCGTCGAGGACTACGGGGTGCAGGCGATACCCGACGTCAGTCCGCCCAAATGGCATTTAGCGCACATCACGTGGTTCTTCGAGCATTTCATCGCCGCGCCGTATGCGCGCGCGTTCAAGCCGTTCCATCCCGAGTTCGGATATCTCTTCAACTCGTACTACGAGACGATCGGGCCGTTCTTTCCGCGCGTTGCGCGCGGCCTGCTCTCGCGTCCGACGGTCGAAGAGGTCTACCGCTACCGCGCCCACGTCGACCGCATGATCGGCGATCTGATCGACACCGTCGAAGACACTTGCTGGCCGGAGGTCGCGCGACGGATCGAGCTCGGGCTGCATCACGAGCAGCAGCACCAGGAATTGCTCTTGACCGACGTCAAATACAACTTCGCCTTCAACCCGCTCAAGCCCGTGTACCAGGTCGCAGCGGCGCCTCCGCCGGCGGCGGTACGTCCGCTGGGCTGGATCGAGTTCGACGCCGGCATCCGCCTGATCGGCTACGACGGGCGCGAGTTCGCGTTCGACAACGAGCGGCCGCGCCACCGCGTGTTCCACGAGCCGTTCCGGCTCGCGGACCGGCTGGTGACGAGCGGCGAGTACCTGGCGTTCATGGGCGACGACGGCTACGCGCGGCCGGATCTGTGGCTCTCCGAAGCTTGGAAGACGATCAGGGACCGCGGCTGGACGGCACCGCTGTACTGGGAACGGATCGACGGCGACTGGTGGCAAATGACGCTCGCCGGCATGCGCCGCGTCGATCCCGCCGAGCCCGTGTGCCACGTCAGCTACTACGAGGCCGACGCGTACGCGCGCTGGGCCGGCAAGCGGCTGCCCACGGAATTCGAATGGGAGACCGCTGCGGCTGGCGCTCCGATCGTGGGCAACTTCCGCGAATCCGGTCGTCTGCACCCGACGCCGGCGACCGACGCACCGCAGCTCTTCGGCGACGTCTGGCAGTGGACCTCGAGCAGCTACGCGCCTTACCCGGGCTACGCCCCGCTCGAGGGCTCGCTCGGCGAGTACAACGGCAAGTTCATGGTGAACCAGTACGTGCTGCGCGGCGGCTCGTGCGCGACGCCCGCGGCGCACATGCGCCGGACGTACCGGAACTTCTTCTACGGCCCCGACCGCTGGCAGTTCATGGGGATCCGGCTGGCGGACTAAGGCGTTCTCGCTACCGGCTCGAGCCGATGTAAGCGACCGCCTCGATCTCGACGAGGATTTCGGGCGTCGCGAGCCCCTTCACCTCGACCAGCGTCGAGGCCGGGAAGTCGCCGCTGAATACCTCTCTGCGCGCACGCCAGACCTCGGTGTTCTGCTTGATATTCGTCACGAAGATCGTGATCTTGGCGACGTCGCTGATCGCACCGCCGGCGGCTTCGACGAGGTGCCCGATCTTCGCGAAGATCGCCTTCGCCTGCTCGTATTCGTTCGCGCCCTGGATCGTCGTGCCGTCGTTCGCACGGGAGGTCATGCCGGAGACGTGCAGGACATCGCCGACGCGGATCGCGTTCGACCACAGGCCCGGCGCGGGCTCGGCAACCTCGGGGCTGGAGACTCGGGTTCGTTTCGGCACGGCGACTCCTTCCTCGATCCGCTCCGGCTCGCTCAGAAGAACTTGTTCGGCCGCAGGAAAAATCCGAGGACGAGCGCGCCTTCCGGCGCGCGCGCGGTGTGGCGGCTGCCCTTCGGCCGCCAGACGTAGTTGCCGGCAGTCGCCTCGCCCTCCTGGTCGACGAGCCGGCCCTCGACCACCCAGCTCTGCTCGAGGTCGCTGTGCTCGTGCAACGGCAGCTCTGCACCGCGGGCAAACCGAGTAAGCGTGGTTTGCAGACCCGTTTCCGGGTCTTCCATCAGGACCTTCACCTCGACGCCGGGCCAGGCCGTCGGCTTCCACTCGAGCGAGCCGACGTCGACGTAGCGCGAGGCGAGTGCGGCCAGCGAATCCAAGTCGGGTCGGCCCGGGGTGCGGATGCTCATGGTCGTTCTCCTCGAGTCAAAGCGCGGCGCGCAGCCGCTCGAAACCGGCCGCGAGATCGGCGGCGAGATCGTCCGGATCCTCCAGCCCCGCGTGGATGCGGAAGCACGGCCCGGCAGGATGCCACTTCGTCGCGCTCCGCAGCTCCTCGGGATGCGTCGGCATGATGAGGCTCTCGAACCCGCCCCACGACGCGCCGATGCCATAGAGCTCGAGCCCGTCGACGAACGCGGCAAACGCTCTTGGCGCGACCGGCTTCAGCACCACGCCGAAGAGGCCCGATGCGCCGCTGAAGTCGCGCCGCCAGAGCGCATGGCCCGGATCGCCGGGCAGCGCCGGATGCAGGACGCGCTCGACCTCGGGCTGGCGCGCGATCCATTCCGCGAGCCGGACGCCGGTCTCCCAGTGCCGCTTGAGGCGCACCGCCATCGTCCGCAGGCCCCGTTGCGCGAGATAAGCGTCGTCCGGCGCCGCGCACTGTCCGAGCTCGTTGTGGGTGCTGCGCAGCCGCGGCCACACGCGCTCGTTCGCGGTCAAGGCGCCGAGCATTGCGTCGGAGTGCCCGACGACGTACTTCGTGGCGGCCTGGATCGACACGTCGATTCCGAGCGTGAGCGGCTTGAAGTAGAGCGGCGTCGCCCAGGTGTTGTCGATCATCGTGACGATTCCTCGCGCGCGTGCGACCGCGCAGATCGCCGGCACGTCCTGCACCTCGAAGGTGAGCGAGCCCGGGGACTCGAGAAAGATGACGCGGGTCGCCTCCTTCACGAGCGCCGCGATCTCCGCGCCGATCAGCGGATCGTAGTAGGTGGTCTCCACGCCGAAGCGCTTGAGGAAGCGGTTGGCGAAGTTCCGCGTGGGGCCGTAGACCGAGTCCGGGATCAGTACGTGTGAGCCCTGCTCCACGAACGCCGCCAGCCCGGTGGCGCACGCCGCCAGGCCCGACGGCACGAGCAGCGTCCGATAACCGCCCTCGAGGAGGGTAAGGGCCTCCGCCAGCGCCTGGGTCGTCGGCGTGCCGAGCCGGCCGTAGTAGGTGCCCGGGAGGTCGCGGGTACGATCGGCCTTTCTCCGCTCCCAGTCCTCGAGCGTGGAGGAAAGGATGGTCGAGGCATGGAAAACCGGCGGATTGACCGCACCTTCGAAGCGCTCCGGGTGGCGGCCGGCGTGCACCGCCTTGGTGTCGTCGTGCATGGGCATCTGGTCCAAAAAACCGCGTTGCTGACCGGGTTGTCCGCTATTCTGCCCGGTTCGAGCCGCCCCTCTAAAAGGCGGCCGCCCGGGAACTCGCGGGCCGACAGGGCGTCAGCTATAGGTTCGAGGTTAACCGAAGGAAAAGCGATGGTCATCGACATGCCGGCGCGCAAGTGCCAGTTCCACGGCGGCGAGAAGGACGAGCACGGGTTCCTGGCGTTCTGCGGGAAGCCGGTGAAAGAAGGTTACAGCTACTGCACCGAGCACCACCGGCGCGTCTACCAGCGCGTCAACACCTCGTACAGCCCGCGCGTCGTCGTTCCCGACACGTCGGCGGAGGCCACGGCGGTCGTAACCGGCGAGATCGCCACGCCGGAGCTCGAGCGCGAGGCGGCCTGACAGACGGAGAGGGCGAAAGTCCTATCGGACGAGTCGGACCAGCGGGGTGGTGGACAGACCGTCCACCACCCCGCTGCTCTTTTCGCGCGGTGTCCAGCCCGGCGCCGTTTTTGCGGGAAGCCCATGCCGCAGGCGGCGAGACAGGCGGCGCGGACTTGCGGTAGGGTGCGGGCATGATTCCCGAGATCGGCCAGTTCGCACTCGTCCTCGCGCTCCTGCTCGCAGGCGTCCAGGGCACGGTGCCGCTGGTCGGCGCGCACTCGCGCATCGCAAGCTGGATGGCGCTCGCGCGTCCGGTGGCCCAAGGACAGTTCGTGTTCGTCGCTGTAGCGGCCGGGTGCCTGGTCGCCTCGTTCGTCAACAACGACTTCTCCGTCCTGAACGTCGCGACCAATTCGAACTCTCGGCTGCCGTTGCCCTATCGCGTCGCCGCGAGCTGGGGCTCGCACGAGGGATCGCTGCTCCTGTGGGTGCTGATGCTCGCGGTCTGGACGGTGGCGGTCTCGATCTTCAGCCGGCATCTTCCCGACGAGATGGCGGCGCGGGTGCTCGGAGTGATGGGGCTCGTCAACGCCGGGTTCCTGCTGTTCATGCTGACGACCTCGAACCCGTTCGACCGGCTCTTCCCGCCGGCGCCCGATGGGCGCGACCTCAACCCGCTGCTGCAGGACCCCGGAATGGTCTTCCACCCGCCGATGCTCTACATGGGCTATGTCGGCTTCTCGGTCGCGTTCGCATTCGCGATCGCAGCCCTACTCGGCGGACGGCTGGACGCCACCTGGGCGCGCTGGTCGCGTCCGTGGACGACGGCGGCATGGTGCTTCCTCACCGTCGGGATCATGCTCGGAAGCTGGTGGGCTTACTACGAGCTCGGGTGGGGCGGCTGGTGGTTCTGGGACCCGGTCGAGAACGCGTCCTTCATGCCGTGGCTGGTCGGGACGGCACTCGTGCACTCGCTCGCCGTGACCGAGAAGCGCGGCGCCTTCAAGAGCTGGACGGTGCTGCTCGCGATCCTCGCCTTCTCGCTGTCGCTCCTCGGGACATTCCTCGTCCGCTCCGGCGTGCTCACCTCGGTGCACACGTTCGCCACCGATCCGCGGCGCGGGATGTTCATCCTCGCGTTTCTGACGCTGGTCATCGGCGGCTCGCTCGTCCTCTTCGCGCTGCGTGCACCGCGCGTCGGCGGCGGCGGCAGGTTCGAGCCGGTGTCGCGCGAGTCGATGCTGCTCGTGAACAATGTGCTGCTCGTCGTTGCCGCGGCTTCGGTTCTGCTCGGGACGCTGTACCCGCTCGTCCTCGACGCGCTGAGCGGGGGCCAGACCAAGATTTCGGTGGGGCCGCCCTATTTCGACGCGGTGTTCGTGCCGATCATGACGCCGCTCGTGTTCATGATGGGAATCGGCCCGCTCGCGCGGTGGAAGCAGGCCACGCTTCCCGACCTTTGGACGCGGCTCAAGTGGGCGCTGGGCGTGAGCTTCGTTACCGCGCTCGTCGTCCCCTTCGCCGCCGGCAAGTGGACGCCGCTCGCCAGCTTCGGCCTGTTGCTTGCGCTGTGGATCGCAGCCGCGACGGTGGTGAACGTAGCCGAGCGGACCCGCAACGCCCGCGGCAGCCCCCTCGCGCGGCTCGCGAGCCAACCGCGCTCGTTCTGGGGCATGACGCTCGCGCATCTCGGCGTTGCGGTCGCCATCGTCGGCGTGACGGTGGTCAAGAGCTACGAGACCGAGCGCGACGTGCGCATGGGCATCGGCGATACGCTGGCGGTCGCGGGCTATACCTTCCGGTTCGACGGCACCCGCGATATCCGCGGCCCGAACTTCCGCGCCATGCGCGGCTCGGTCGACGTGAGCCGCGACGGCAAGCACGTCCGCACGCTGCACCCGGAAAAGCGCATTTACGACGCGCAGCAGATGCCCATGACCGAGGCGGCGATCGATACCGGTCCCTTCGGCGACCTGTACGTTTCGCTCGGCGAGCCGGTCGCTGACGGCGCGTGGAGCGTGCGGATCTACCACAAGCCGTTCGTGACCTGGATCTGGTTCGGCTGCATTCTCATGGCGCTCGGTGGCATTCTCGCGATCAGCGATCGCCGCTACCGCGTCAAGGTCCGCGACGAGGACCCGGCGCCGAAGGGTGTCGCCGCGCCCGCCGGCTGAGTGCGACCGGGCTCGCGCCATGCATCGCGTGCCGACTGCTAACGTCATCTTCGCCGTAGTTTTCGCGCTGGGTCTCGCGCTCGCGCCGCTTGGTGCGCCCGCCAAGGACGCCGTGCCCACCGCGCAGGACCCCGTCGCGGCCGAGCGGGCGGTCGATCTCGCCGAGAAGCTGCGCTGCCTGGTCTGCCAGAACCAGTCGATCGCCGACTCGAACGCCGAGCTCGCGGTCGATCTCCGGCGCCAGATCGGCGAGCAGATCGCGGCCGGCAAGTCTGACCGTGAGATCTTGGATTTCATGACCGCCCGTTACGGCGACTTCGTTCTCTACAGCCCGCCCTTCAAGGCGTCGACGCTCGCGCTCTGGCTGGGGCCGGCGCTCCTCGCCGTCGCCGGCTTCGCGGTCATGCGGCGCGCGGTGCGCGATCGCAACCGCGCGCCGGAGGAGCGCCCGCTGACCGACGAAGAGCGCAGGCGTGCCGAGGCGCTCCTCGCGGGCAAGACCGGGCGGGGCACGCTGTGATCGGGTTCGCCGCGATCGCCACCGCGATGGTGGCCGCCGCGGTCGCGTGGGTGCTGGTGCCGCTGCTGCGCCAGCGCCGCGACGAGGTGATCGACCGCGACCGGTCGAACGTCGCGATCCTGCGCGACCAGCTGCGGGAGCTCGACGCCGATCGTTCGCGTGGCGCGATTACCGCCGAGCATTACACGCAGGCGAAGCAGGAGCTGGAGCGGCGCGTGCTCGAGGAGGTCGAGGGCGACCCCGGCGCGCGAAACGCGGTACAGCGCGGTACTCCCTGGGTTGCCGCTAGTTTCGCCGGCGTGATCCCCGTCGCCGCGGTGCTGCTTTATCTCGCCGTCGGCTCACCGACAGCGCTCGGCCCGCAGGCCGAGCCGCGCGCGGCGGGCGGCGGGCACGAGCTCGCGCGCGAGCAGGTCGAGAAGATGGTCGCTGACCTGGCCGCTCGCCTCGAGAACGAGCCTGAGAATCTCGAGGGCTGGGTGGTGCTCGCACGCTCGTACTACGTCATGAAGCGCTTCGACGATGCCGCCAGGGCCTACGAGCGCGCCGTGAGGCTCGCGCCGAACGAACCCGGGCTTCTCGCCGACTACGCCGACACCCTGGCGACCGCGGCGGGCGGCAACCTCGCCGGCAAGCCGATGGCACTGGTCAAGCGCGCCCTGCAGCTCGACCCGACGAACTGGAAGGCGCTCGCGCTCGCCGGCACCGACGCGTTCAACCGCAAGGACTACCGGGCCGCGGTGGCGCTCTGGGAGAAGCTGCGCGTGACCGCGCCGGCCGATTCGCCCATCGCGCAATCGATCGCCGCCAGCATCGCCGAGGCACGCGAGCTCGGCGGACTCTCGCCGGGCGCCCAGCCCGCCGTGCCTTCAATCACCGCAGCGCCTACCGCAGGCGTCGCCGGAACCGTGGCGCTCGGCGCGAGCCTGAAGGGCAAGGTGGCGCCGACCGACACCGTGTTCGTGTTCGCGCGCGCGGCCGAGGGCCCGCGCATGCCGCTCGCGATCCTCCGCAAGCAGGTGAAGGACCTGCCGTTCGAGTTCGCGCTCGACGATTCGATGGCGATGGCGCCGAACATGAAGCTCTCGAGCTTTCCCGAGGTCGTCGTCGGCGCGCGGATTTCGAAGACCGGCGACGCCACACCCAAGAGCGGCGACCTCGCGGGTCTCTCCAAGCCGGTGAAGGTCGGCGCGAAGGGCGTGACGGTCGTCATCGACAGCGCGCTACCCTGAAGGGGCGGTTGGCCGATCCCCGCATGGAACCCTCCGGCGCCTCCGATTCCCTGCGGTTCTCCCGTTCCGAGCAGCTCGTCATCGCCGCGTGCGCGATCTCGATGCTCATCGTGCAGATGGACTGGTTCGCGCTGAACCTGGCGCTGCCTGCCATCGCCCGCGAGTTCGGGGTCCCCACGACCGACCTGCAATGGGTCGTCAGCGGATACATGCTTTCGATCGGCGCCCTGATGATCACCGCCGGACGCCTCGCCGACATCTTCGGGCGCCGCAGGATCATCGTTCTGGGCCTCGTCTTGTTCGGGGTGCTGTCCGTGGTCTGCGGCGTCGCGCCCACCGAGACCTGGCTGATCGCCGCCCGCGTCGTGCACGGTGTCGGCGCAGCGCTGATCTTTCCGGTCGCGATCGCCGTCGCGTCGAGCACGTTCACCGGCGCACGCCAGGGCCGTGCGATCGGCATCGTGCTCGGCTTCGCGGCCATCGGTACCGCGCTCGGTCCGTTCGTAGGCGGCACCTTCTCCGAGTATCTGAGCTGGCGCGGCGTGTTCTTCGTCAACGTGCCGTTCTGCATCGTCGCGGTCGTGCTCATGCTGCGCTACGTCGCGGAGACGCGCGACGAGACTGCCGATCGCCGCATCGACGTCCCCGGCGTGCTCGCCATCACCGCCGCGCTGGTCTGCATCAGCCTGGCGTTCGACAAGGGCGAGAGCTGGGGCTGGGGCTCGGCGGCGACCATCGGCACGCTCGCCGGCGGGATCGCCCTGCTCGCGCTGTTCGTCGCAATCGAGTCGCGCGTCCCCGCGCCGCTCGTCGACCTCGGGCTCTTCCGCAACCGGGCGTTCGACGCGGTGCTCCTGGCCGGATCGCTTTCGAACGTCGTGTTCTGTTTCGTCGCGGTGTTCTCGGCGCTCTACCTGCAACAGGCGCGCGGGTTGTCGCCGTTCGACTCGGGACTGGTGTTTCTAGCGCTCTCTGCCGGGGCGGGCGCGGCGAGCTACTACTCCGGGCAGCTTGCCGAGCGATTTCCCGCCGACCGGCTGATGGCGACCGGCATGCTCATCAGCAGCGCCGGCATCGTGGCGCTTACCGCTGTCGAATCGCTGTGGTTGTATACGCCGCTTTTCCTCGTCACCGGCATCGGGTTGGGGCTCGGGTGGGCGCTCGCGAATGTGGCAACCCAGGCCGTCGTGCCACCATCGCTCGCCGGGGCCGCCTCCGGGATCACGCTGACCTCGCTCGTCATGCTGGGCGCGGTCGGGGTCGCGATCGCGGCGAGCGTGCTCGATTTGCTGAGCGGGTCGGCGAGCAAGGCGGCTTCCGACGAGCGCGCGCTCGATATCGTGCTCAGGGCCGGCGCCGTGCTCGCGTTCGCGGGTGCCGTCGGGTTGCTCGCGTTCGGTCGCCCGCGCGCGCGGGGTCCGGCGGAGAACGTACCGGGCTGAGCGCGGCGGGTTTCCGCGCGCAGCCGGCACAAACGCACGGCAGCATGGCCCTGATCGAATAGACTGTTGGCTCTCCACCGAGGGGATTCCGATGCGCTATGTGTTGCTGCTGCTGCTGTTGTTGTCGGGGTGCACGCTTGTTCCGATCGACGCGGGAGTGTGTTCCGGCGTGTCCAATGCACGGGGGTGCCAGGAGAACCCGTACATCAACAGGTCGAGCAAGGAAAGCGCGTCTTGAGGCGACGAGAGTCAGAAGACGGGCGCCGTGCGTTGACGCGGCCGCCTCGTTTCGGTCGCGACCACACTGGCTGCGGGGCATCCGCAGGGGCGTCTGTCGGACTCACGGCCACCGCCCTCGGACGCTCGCGCCCGATCCGGTAGCCGCGCCGTAAAATCTCCGTCAAACGTGCCCCGCACGTCTCCGGACTAGCCCATGCTCGGCTTCCTCCGCCCTGCTCCCGACAGCCAGCTCGAAGATCTCAGGGCGCTGTCGCTGTTCGCCGACCTGTCGGCGCGCGAGCTCAAGATCGTGCAGGGCGTGCTCCACGAACGGGAGTATCTCGCCGGGGAGGTGATCTTCGACGAAGGCGAGGACGGGAACGCGCTCTACATCGTGCGCACCGGCCGCGTGCTCATCTGCCGCCAGGGCCGCCCGGACAGCGCGATCGCGGAGCTCGCCGCCGGCAGCTTCTTTGGCGAGCTCGCACTGCTCGACAGTGCGCCGCGCGCCGCGCAGGCGCGGGCGCTCGAGCCGTGCCGGCTCGCCGTTTTCTTCGGCAGCGATTTCCTGTCCCTCCTCGACACCGAGGCCAAGGTCGCGAACAGGATTCTGCTCCAGCTCTCGCGCCACCTCGGCCGGCGGCTGCGGGGTGCGGTCCTCGGCCAGAGCACCGAGCAACACCTGTGAGCGCCGGCAACGGCGCCCCGGCTTCGGAAACAGTCGCGAGCGGGCCCGGCCCCGTCGCGTGGGCGGGCATCTTCGCCGCGACCTGCCTCCTCCTCGTCGCGCTCAACCACATTCTGTGGCTGGTAGTACCGGCGCTGATGGCGTTGGTGCTGTCGTACGCGCTGTACCCGCCGATGCGGCGGCTCATGTACGCCGGGCTCTCGCGCGAGGGCGCCGCGGCGCTCGTGACCTCCGTGTTCTTGATCGCGCTGATGGTCGCGACGCTGGTCCTGCTCGCCTGGGCGGGCGGGCGCGCCGAGGACTGGCAGGCCGGCGTGGAGCGTTATGTGCGCGGCGGGGCGACGCTACTCGAGCGCACGCTCGCGGTGCTGGAGGCCCGTTGGTCGGCGCTCGCGCGCGTCAGCCTGGCGGCCAGCGTAACCACCTGGCTCAACGACTACTCGAACACGTTCGTCGAGCGGCAAGTGCAGCCGCTCGCGGTGTCCATCCTCGCGTGGTTGCCTGCGGCGCTGCTCGGGCCGTTCTTCGCGTTCTTCTTCCTGCGCGACGGGCGGCGATTTCACGGCTTCATCGCGCGCGCCGTGCCCAACGCCTATTTCGAGAAGACGCTCGACCTGCTGCACCAGATGCACCAGACCGGCCGCTCCTACTTCGCCGGGCTGATCAAGCTCACCGTGCTCGACACGCTCGCGCTGGGGCTGGGCCTGTGGGCCCTCGGCCTGCCGGGCGCGTGGCTGCTCGCGCTCATCGCGGCCGTGTTCGCCTGGGTCCCGTATGTCGGCTCGATCGCGGGCTGCCTGCTCGTAGTGCTGGTGGCGGCAACCGACTTTCCCCAGGACCCGAAGATGGCCTACTGGGCGATCATGCTGTTCATATTCGTGCGGCTGCTGGACGACTTCGTATTCTTGCCGGCGACCGTGGGCAAGAGCCTCAAGCTGCACCCGCTCGTGAGCGTGCTGATGCTGTTCGTCGGTGGTGCGGTGGCCGGCGTTCCGGGCCTCGCGCTCGTCCTCCCGCTGCTGGGCGTCGCGACAGTGGTGGGGGCAGCGCTGAGCGAGATCGTGACCGACCGACGGTTGCGGGCGCGGCACGTCTACGCGCTGCAATTGCGGAAGGCGCAGGCGTCGGCCGATCTCGCGTGAGCCGGGCGGGGCAGTACTCCGCCGACATCTCGGAGTTCTCTGGGGGATCGCCCCTCTCGAGCGCCTTGACGGCCCCGTCGAGGCAATGAATCGGCGTGCAAGTCAGCAGCTCGGGCGCACTCCACTTCTCGTCTGCGTCTCGCGCCTCCCGGTTGACTTTCACCATTGCATCTCTTTGTTGTTGGCACCTCGATCAACTCGAGGTTGGCGGAAGGGTCAGCAACTTCCGCATGCGCGCCGAAGCCGGCGGTTTTGCCCCTTCCGTTCAACAGCCGAGTGTCGCGCGTTTGCTTGCACGGAAACCAATTGCTTTCCGTGGGCGGTGCTGTTACAAAAACGACCGCTACCGGCGAAGGCGCGCGCTATTGCGCTGGACCAGTCCGGGACGACTAGGCGAGCTGACGACTCATGAGAGATGCCGCTCTTGCTGTGTGTGGGGCCGCGATCGTCGCAATGCTGGCGGTCAGCACTTATCAAGACCATCGCCGTTTCCATCGCCCGCTGATCATCACACCTTATCAAGCCGTGACGCTGATCGATGGCACTGTGTTCTACGGGCGGATCGATCACCTCGGCTCGGATCACCCGGTCTTGCGCGAGCCCTTCAGGGTTCGCCATGAACTGGATGCTCAGACACAGAAGCCGCGGCACACGTTGGTTTGGCGCAAGGATGAGATGAATGGCGCGGACCACATCATCTTCCCCGTCACCTCAATCGCCTTCATCGAGCCGGTCACACCCGATTCGACCATCGGCCGGCTGATCGAGCAGGCGAACCTTCCGCAACAGCAGCGAAAAGCGGGTGCAGGGAGCTGATTCATGGTGCGCAAGGGGACG
>CAVWFR010000022.1:0-38101 GCA_963754305.1 uncultured beta proteobacterium
CCGACCCGCGGCGGCGCGGGGCCCGCGAAGTAGGCCGCATGCCTCATCGCGCGCGCTCGCTCGCCCGGTGCGCGCTCCTCGTCGCCGGGCTGGCGAGTTCTGGTTCGAGCGCGCAGGACTCGATCTCCGCCGCGGAGACGCTGCTATTCCAGACCGATCACCTAAAGAACGTCGCGCCAGCGGCCACGCTTTTCTATGAATTCAGAAAGACCGGTTCGGGGGAAGCCAGTTGAGAGAACGATACCGTCGAGCTCCGGGTTCGCGCAGCCGACGGAGGCAAGCGCGTTTCGGTCGCGGGTTTCACGAACGCGCGGAAGATCGATTTCCCGGAGGTGAAGAGTCCGGAGGGGAACCCGCTACTACTGTACTTCCTCGAGCGCGACATCCGCGAGATGCAACGCCTCACGGGCGGCAAGCCTGGCTATTTCCGCAAGGCGATCCGCCTGGCGCTGGCGCACCCCGCAAGAGTCGCGCAGACGCAGGTTTCGCACGGCGGCAAGGTCCTCGCCGCAAGCGAGATCACGATCGCCCCGTATCTCGACGATCCTCTCAAGGACCGCATCGGCAGGTACGTGGGCAAGACCTACGTCTTCACTCTCTGCGCCGAGGTCCCCGGCGGGATCTACAGCCTGCGTACGACCGTTCCGTCCGCGGCGGGCGGTGCGAAGGAGGTGCCGCTCATCGAGGAGCGCCTGCGTTTCGTGCGCATGACGCGCTGAGCCGATGTGCGTCAGGATCCGGTGCGTTTCCCGATGACCTCCGTCCTGCGCTGCGGCCGCTACCCGCTCGCGCTCGACCGGCCGCTCGTGATGGGCATCGTCAACGTCACGCCCGACTCGTTCTTCGACGGCGGGCGGCACCCCGACGCGCTCGCCGCCGTGGCGCACGCACGACGCCTCGTCGACGAGGGCGCGGATCTCGTCGATGTCGGCGGCGAGTCGAGCCGCCCCGGGGCAGCGCCGGTATCGACCGAGGAGGAGCTCGGGCGCGTCCTGCCGGTGCTAGAGCGGCTGCCCGGCCTCGGGGTGCCGATCTCCGTGGACACCACGAGAGCCGAGGTGATGCGCGAGGTGCTCGCGCGCGGCGCGACGATGATCAACGACATCACTGCGCTCGCGGCACCCGGCGCCGCCGAGATCGTCGCCCAATCCGGCGCGGCCGTATGCCTCATGCACATGCAGGGCGAGCCCCGCACGATGCAGGAAAATCCGGTCTACGGCGACGTCGTCCCCGAGGTCCGCGACTTCCTGGCTGCCCGCGCGGCCGCGTGCCTCGCCGCCGGCGTCGCCCGCGAGCGCATCGTCGTCGATCCCGGCTTCAGCTTCGGCAAGACCACCGCGCATAATCTGCGGCTTCTGGCACATCTGGACGCGATCGTGGCGCTCGGCTACCCGGTCCTGGTGGGCTTGTCGCGCAAGTCGAGCCTCGGTCGGATCACCGGCAAGACGCCCGAAGATCGGCTCTCGGCGAGCGTGGCCGGTGCGCTGCTCGCCGTGCAGCGGGGCGCGGCGATCGTGCGCGCCCACGACGTCGCGGCGACGCGCGACGCGCTCGCCGTCCTCGCCGCGGTGGAACGTCAACCATGAACCGACGGGGGACAACTCGCGCGCTCGACGTACGCAGGCGGCCACGAGTTCAGCGCGCCGCAGCAAAAGAAGCCCTGCGCTCGACCGACGGCACGATCGCCGGTATCTACCGCAGATACGGTGTCGATTATCGCCGCCCCTAGCGCGCGGCGGATACGATCTCGAGGGCCGTTCGCGACGCTAGTTGCAGGCCTGACGGCGATGATCGTCGCGCTCGCGTCGGACGACCAGCCCTGGATGGACCGGAATCGCCCCCCGGAGGAACGGGCCGAGTTGCTCGTTGCCGCGATGACGTTCGACGAGAAGCTCTCCCAGCTCCATGGCCAGATCGGGCTCAACCCCGAGTTCCCGTGCGGCGACAGCACTCGCCACGTCCCCGGCGTACCACGCCTCCGCATCCCGACCATGCGGATCACCAACGGCCCGGCCGGGGTGGGCCCCGGCGATTGTGTGCCCCAGAAGCCCGGCTACTGCGCTTCCATCCGGCCTCGCACTCGCGGCGTCCTGGGATCCGGCGCTCGCTTATGCGTTCGGCGAGGTTGCGGGCACGGAGACCGTGAGTCTTGCCACGCATGTTTTCGAGGCGCCCGGGTTGAACATCGCGCGCGTGCCGCAGAACGGCCGCAACTTCGAGTACTTCGGCGAGGATCCGTACCTCGCGGGCCGGATGGCGGTCGAGCAGGTCAAGGCGGTCCAGAGCAGGGGCGTCATCGCCATGCCCAAGCATTACGCGGCGAACAACCAGGAGACGAACCGCTTCGAGGTCGATGAGATCATCGACGAGCGGACGCTGCGCGAGATCTACCTCCCGGCGTTCGAGATGGCGGTCAAGGATGGCGGCGCTGCGGCGATCATGTGCGCCTACCCTCGCATCAACGGGACCTACGCCTGCGAGAACGAGTACCTCCTGAAGGAGGTGCTCCGGAAGGAGTGGGGCTTCAGGGGATACGTGCAGTCGGACTTCGGCGCCGTGCACAGCACGGCGCGGTCCATCCTGGCGGGCACGGACCTGGAGATGAATACCGGCACCTGGTACAACGCCGCGAGGATCAACGCCGCGCTCGCCGCGGGTGCGATCCGGGTCGCCGACATCGACATCCTGCTCAAGCGCAGGTTCCACTCGATGTTCCGGCTCGGCCAGTTCGACCGGCCGCTCGTGGAGACGGCCATCGACGCGGTCGGGCACGGCCGGCTCGCCCGCTCCATCGCGGAGCAGAGCGCGGTTCTTCTCAAGAACGAGAAGGGCGAGCTGCCGCTCGACTCTTCCGTCTTGCGATCGATCGCACTGATCGGGCCGCGAGCACAGGCCGGCGACGCGAACACGGGCGGCGAGGGGAGCTCGAAGGTCGTCCCGCTCTACACCATCACCCCTATCGAGGGCCTGCGGAACGTCCTGAAAGCCCTGGGCTCGACCGCCACGGTGACCTACGACGACGGCGGCGCTCTTCCTGCCGCAGCGGCCCTGGCTGCGTCGTCCGATATCGCGATCGTCATGGTCGGCGACACCCTCACGGAAGGGGCCGATCGATCCAATCTCTCCCTGCCGGGGAATCAGGATGCACTCGTGTCGGCTGTGGCGACGGCGAATCCGCGCACGATCGTCGTTCTCAAGAACGGCGGGCCAGTGCTGATGCCGTGGATCGACCAGGTCCGGGCGGTTCTCGAGGCGTGGTATCCAGGCAGCGAGGACGGCAATGCGGTGGCCCGGCTGCTGCTCGGCATCGCGACCCCCTCGGGCAAACTGCCGATCACCTTCCCGAAGGCCGAAAGCGACGTCCCGGCACGTACCACGGCGCAGTGGCCCGGCGTAACGGTGAACGGTGTGGCCACCGCCACGTACTCCGAGGGCTTGCAGGTGGGCTACCGCTGGTACGATTCAAGAGGCATCAAACCGTTGTTCCCATTCGGCTTCGGCCTCTCGTACACGACCTTCTCGTTGTCACGCCTCGAGACGACACCGGCCGTGACCGATGGGACGAGGCCGATCCGGGTCGAATTCTGGCTGGAGAACACGGGTCGACGGGCGGGTGCCGAGGTGCCGCAGCTCTATCTCGGCCTGCCGTGTGCAACCGGTGCACCGCCAAAGCGGCTCGTCGGCTTCAAGAAGGTGTGGCTGGACGCCGGCGAACGAGCAAAGCTGACGCTCATGATCGATCCGAGCGCGACAAACCGTCCGCTTTCCTACTGGGACAGCGGCGCCCGCGGCTGGGCGATTGCGAACGGCACGTATGAGGTCTACGTTGGCAGGTCGGCCGGAGATATCGCCGCAGCCGGTGCCTTCGTCATCATGCGCTCAGGGGCCGCGAGCGTTGACGATGGACGGCGCGTTCAATGTGCTGCACGGCCGCGCACATCGTGAACCCGGAAGTGCTCGGGCATCCGCGGGCGATGAGCGGTCGGTCGTTGCCTGACTGCCCATTGCTCCTTCCATACGGCTCTGTCGCATCCGGCGCAAGCGATTCAAAACGAGGCGCATGATCCACCGTCCACACGTGCCATCGACTCCTGCTGGTAGTCGTGTTTGTAGGCAGCGCGATTTCCTCGATGCTTTCACTGCTCCGGCTGGAAGTGCGCGTCAGTCACCGCAGAGCCGTCGCATCCGCGAGTTCGACCGGCCCGCTATGCAACGGCGTGCTTGGCCCAAACCGGCGTCGCGACCCGGATCTCGGGTTCGCCGGCAAGGAGGGGCGTGACCTCGCTCACGTACGCTGCGTACCACGACGCCGCCAGGAACGTCTGGGACGAGGCGCGGTCCGCGTACTGCTGAAAGACGCAGATCGTGTCGGGATCGTTCTCGTCGTAGCAATAGAAGTAGGCTTCGTGAGCAGCATTTGCTGCGATGCGCGGTTGCAGATGCCGCTCCCAGGTGCGACGAACTTCGTCGCGCTTCCCAGGTAGCGCCCGGTGCGTGATGAACAGTGCGGTCTTGCTCATTGATGCCTCTCGATCATGACCATGACGCTCAACCCCGCAATCCCGACGACGCGCTCGCGATCCAGGGACCGGGCCCGCGATGCTTGATGATCGACAGCCGGCAACGCAGCGGTCCGCGCAAGTGAGCGCTGATGGCGAGAGTCGTCGAAGTCAGCCGCCGCTGCCATACGGCCGGGTTAGGATCTCGAGCAGGTGTCCGCTCGGATCCTCGAAGTAGACGCCGCGGCCGCCGTCGCGGGTGTTGATCTCACCCCGGCGGTGTTGGGAGGGATCAGCCCAGTAGGAAAGCTTGCGCTCCCGTATACGCCCGAAGATCTCCTCGAATTCGGTATCGGCGACGAGAAAGGCGTAGTGCTGGGGGGTGATCTCGCCATCCGCGTCGAGAAAGTCGAGGCTGACATCGTTATCCGCCTGCACCACGAGGAAGGGTCCGAACGGCACCGGGGCAGGGAGACCGAGTATCTCGGCCAGGAATACAGCGGCGGCGCGCTTGTCGCGTGCCGAGACGATTGTGTGGTTCAGCTTGACGGTCATGATCGCGACGCTCCTTGAATGGGGTCGGAATCGATGATAAGACCTGAGGGTTACTTGAGGTCAATGGCGGATTCGGTTCCCGGCCGGCGCGATGGCTGAGCCGGCGGAGTCGAGCATCAATGGGGCTCGGAAGAGCCGCCGGATGCGCGGCTCTTGATAGAGTCTTGACGATAGTTGTGCGTATTGGTAACTGTATCCGCGACCGGAAACGACAACGCCAGGAGCAGTCATGAACCAACCGCCCGCAGGCTGGCCGAGGATTTCGAGCGCAGTGTTCTACGAAGACGCCGCCGCCGCCATTCCGTGGCTTTGCCGCACGTTCGGCTTCGAGGTGCGTCTGAAGGTCGAGGGCGAGGGCGGACGCATCGAGCACTCCGAGCTCGTGTTCGGCGAGGGGCTCATCATGGTCGGCAGCGCGGGCGGCAAGTCGGATCGTCCCGGGCCCTTGCCCTGCAAAAGCCCGCGCGCGCTCGGCGGCGCCAACACGCAGACCCTGTGCGTCTGCGTGGATGATGTCGACGCGCATTGCGAACGGGCGCGGGCGGCAGGCGCGAAGATCGTGGAGGCGCCGTCTACGCAGGACTACGGAGAAGAATACTGGAGCGACCGCACCTACCGGGCGGAGGATCTCGAAGGGCATCACTGGTGGTTCCTGCAGCGGGTGAGAGAGCCCACCGTCCGTACCAGCTGATCCCGATCGGATCTTGCTATGCGGCCCTGCGGGCGCGCATCTCCATCATCAGCTTCCAGGCGGCCCCCTTGTCCCAGGACATTTCGCCGAGCCATCTGAACGACTGGTCGGTGATCTCGACGAAGCGCCAGCGGCTCAGCAGTCCGTTCGCATCCTCGCCGACCTGGACGATATCGGCGCCCACGGCCCGGCCGATCTGGCGCATTTCCAGCGGCCGGCTGGGATCGAACCAGGTGATGTGCCAGGCATCGATCGCCGGGTCGTACCAGCGAAACGTGGTGCCGTACATGTGCCACGGCTCATTCGATGCGGTGCGAAGGCGCCGCGCCGGGAAAATCCACACGTCTTGAATGGCCTTCCCGTCGAGCACCCAGCTGAAGTGCCACTCACCCTCCGCGCGGCAAGTGGGCGCGTTCAAGGGGTGGAAATCGATATCGAGGCGCCAGGATCCGACGAACCGGCCATAGAGCTGCAGCTTGGACGCCAGGGTGTCGTTTGGCTGCGCGGAGCCGAGCGCTTCCAGCATCGGTGCCGGGGCGGTCATGGCTCGGAGCGCCCGCAGTAGGCCTCGAGCCGATAGCCGTCGGGGTCGACCACGAATCCGGCGTAGTAGCCGGCGCCATAGTCGGCGCGCACGCCCGGCTTGCCGTTGTCGCGTCCCCCGGCGTCGAGCGCTGCGGCGTGGAATGCGTCCACGCTCTTGCGCGTCGGCGCGGCGAAGCAGAAGTGCAGGCCCGAGCCGTCGTCCGGCGGCACCGGGCGCGCCACGACGCTGATCCAGAGGGCGATCCCCTCGCGGCCATAGCCGAGCGAGCCCTCGCCGTCGCTCAGGCAGCGGTAGCCGAGGGGCTTAAGCGCCGCATCGTAGAAGCGCCTCGTTCTGCGGAGATCGCGAACACCTATGGAGACGTGGTCGATCATGGAGCGGGATCCTCACGTGATGGGTGGCAATTGGTCGGTGTCGATCCGTGCCCAAGATTAGCGCCGCGGCCCGTGCCACCGCTTGGGTGAAATTGCTATCCTTGGCCGATGCAGCGCGAGACCGCAGGCTGTCCCGCAGGCACAGCCGGCCGACCCTCCGGGGCGCCGTCCGTTCGCGCCCTCGCGCGCGGAGCTTATTCGTCGTACCGGAACCGGTCGAGCCGGTAGAAGCTCGCGAGCTGGCAGCCGCTCGCGGTTCGGCGGCTCGTGGAAATAGCCGCGGATGGAGCCGCGGATCCCACTCTGCCGGCGCAGATCTACCAGCATTTCGGCGTGCTTCACCCAAGTGGAGAGCGCGTCCAGAACGGGTACGCCGTCCACCTCGGACACGCGCCGCGAGGCGAGCAGCACGCACAGCGGCGCCTCGCCCGGGATGATGACGTCGGCGCCCGCGGCGATGAGGCCGCGCGCGGCAGTCCGGAAGCGCTCGATGAGACCGGACGGCTCGTCGTAGGCAGCCAGCACGTCCTTGAACCGGAAGCCCACGTCGCGCGCGCCGGCGTAGCGCGTCTCGAGGCCGTGGCGGCGGGCGTTGTCGTCGATCAGCGGGACCAGCTCCGAGATGAAGACCAGCACGCCGAATCGCCGTCCGAGCAGGCAGGAAGCCAGCATCGCGGATTCGCCGTAGCCCACCACCGGGATCTCGAGCATCGAGCGCAGCTCGCGCAGCCCCGGCTCGGGAAGGGTGCTGATCGCAAATGCGTCGTAGCCTTCCTCCTGCGCCTGCAGCCCGGCGGCGAAGAACTGCATGCCGTGGAGGTACTGGAGCGAGGCGTGTCGAATGTCCTCGCCCGGATAGTTGCTGCGGTAGGTGCCCGGGTGCATGCCGTGCAGCACGATCTCGGTGTCCGGCCGGGCCACGCGCGCGAAATGCTCGCACAACGCCGCCGCGTACGCGCCAAGCTGCTGCAGCACCGTGAAGCTCTGGTGCCAGATCCTCATGAACCGAAGTTGACCTTGTCCGAGGGGGTCACTGACGCTCGGGTACCTGCGCGCCAAGCGGCGGCGTGCCGTTCGGACCGTCCTGGCTCACGAGGTCGTGCTGCATGTCCGGAACCAGGCCAACCGATTTCATCGCCGCTTCACTCCGGTCAGTCGCACCACATGCCGCCGTTCACGTCGAGAATCTCGCCGTTCACGAAGCCATTGTCGCGCGCGCCCAGGAAGAGGATCGCGCGCACCACGTCGTCGAGCGTGCCCATGCGCCCGACCGGGATCAGTTTGCGCAGCGCCTCGGGGAACTCGGTCGTCATGGCAGTCGCGATGGGTCCGGGCGCTACGGCGTTCACCGTGATGCCGTGCGGCGCCAGTTCCTTGGCAAGGAAGCCGGTGATCGCGTGAACACCGGCCTTCGACGCGCCATAGGCCGCGTTGGAGGCGCGGCCCTGCTCGTCCGGCGCCAGCCACGGCCGGGCGTTGCCGCCGTTCTTGCCGACCACCGATCCGATGTTGACGATGCGGCCGTAGTGCCGGCGCCGCATCGGCTCGATCACGGCCTGGCAGCAGAAGAAGGTGGCCTTCAGATTGACGTCCATCACCCGGTCCCACTCCTCCTCGGCGAGGGCTTGCGCGGAGCCGAACGACACCACCCCCGCGACGTTCACCAGCAGGTCGATGCGGCGTTCCGCTTCCATCACCTGCTCCACGAGGCGCAGTACGTCGCCACGGCGGGTGACATCGAGCGCGGCGGGACGGAATCGCGTGCCGTCCTTGCCGCCGCCGAGGTCGGGTTTCGCCACATCGGCGCAGACCACGGTCGCGCCTTGCGCGAGGAGCGCGCGGGTGAGCGCGGCGCCGATGCCGCCGGAACCTCCGGTGACGAGCGCCACCTGCCCGTCGAAAGCGTTACCGTCCATCACTCGCGGATCATTCGATCTGAACCTTCGCTTCTTGCACGACCTTTCGCCACTTCTCCACTTCGGTACGGAAGAAGCGGCCGAACTCCGCCGCAGTCGAGCCCACCGGCTCGGAGCCGAGCGAGAGGAGCCGTTCCCGTACCTGCGGATCCTTCAGCGACTCTACCGTCTCGGCCTGCAGCTTCTCGACGACGTCGGCGGGCGTTCCGGCCGGCACGAAGAAGCCGAACCAGGCATTGGCATCGTAGTTCGCCAGGCCGAGCTCATGCAGCGTCGGAATATCGGTCGCCACGGCCGAGCGGGTGCGGGTGCTCACCGCGAGCGCGCGCAGGCGCCCGGCCTTGGCGAGCGGCAGCGTCGTGATGATGTTGTCGAAGGTGAGCGGGATCTGACCGGACAGCACGTCGTTCATCGCGGGGGCGGCGCCCTTGTAGGGTACGGCCGCGAGCTTGATTCCGGCGCTCGCCGCGAAATACTCCATGAAGAGGTGTGAGCCGGAGCCGTTTCCCGCCGTCGCGTAGAGGAGGGGCTGAGGCGCCGCCTTCGCCGCGGCGACGAGCTCGGCGACGCTGGCGTACGGCGCGTTCGGGTTCACCACCAGCAGGAACGGCGACGAGGAGATCTGCGTGACCGGCAGCAGGTCTTTCACCGGGTCGTAGGTGAGCTTCGGATAGAGGCTGGGATTGATCGAAAGCGAGATCGTCCCCAGCAGCACCGTGTAGCCGTCCGCCGCCGAGCGGGCGACGTGCTCGGATCCGATGTTGCTCGCGGCACCGGCCCGGTTGTCGATGACGACCGGCTGTCCCAGCCGCTCGGCGAGCTTCGACCCCACCGCGCGGGCGGCGACATCGCTCGCGCCGCCCGGTGGGAAGCCGACGACGACCCGGACCGGCTTGCTCGGATAGCCCGCAGGCTGCGCGGCCGCCGAACCGGCGAGCGCTGCAGCGATGAACACCATGATCAGGCGCATGTCGAGGTCCATCCTCTTAGGGACGTGCCGCGGCGGCGTCGGTGCCGGCGATGCGACCGAAGACGAGGCCCTTCAGAACCGATGTGGCCCCGGTGTAGTTCCCGTAGTAGATCCCGATGGTTTCGCCGGCGGCATAGAGGCCGGGGATCGGCTCGCCGTCGCGGTCGAGCACGCGCGCCTTCGGATCCACCTTCACGCCGCCAAACGTGAACACGTTCGCGGAGATGATCGGATAAGCATGGAACGGCGCCTCGTCGATAGGCAGCGCCCAGTTGGACTTGCTCGGTTCGAGCCCTCGTGTGGCGAGGTTGTCGAGCTGCAGCGGCCGGTATTCGCCGGGCACGCAGCACCGGTTGTACTCGTCGACCGTTTGCACCAGCCGCGCCTCCGGCACGCCGATCTTCCGGGCCAGCTCGGCGATCGAGCGGGCTTCGATCGGCGGCTTGTCCGTCCGTATGCCCAGGCGATAGTTCGGTATGCGGCTGTGGCGGGCGTCGAGGATCACGTAGGCGAGCCCGTCGCGCTGCTCGAAGATGCGCCGCGTGATCCGCTCGTAGACGGCGTCCACCGTGCCGGGCGCCTCGTCGGTGAACCGCAGGCCGTCCTTGTTGACGAGGATGCCGTACGGGAAGATGAACACCGAGGGCTCGGCCACCCCCGAGCGCGGATCCACCGGCTCGGCATGGTAGCTGCCGAAGTCGCCGCAGCCGAGCGCGCCGACGTCGAGCGCCATCGCGATGCCCTCGCCGCGGTTGTAGTAGCCGCCCTTGCAAATCGGGCGCAGGAAGACCGAGCGCGGCCCGACATAGCGGGTCATCATCTCGCTGCTACCCTCGAAGCCGCCGGTCGCGAGCACGACGCGGCCCGACAGCTCGAGCGCAGCGCCTGCGCGGCGCTTCGCGCGCAAGCCGGTGACGCGCCCCTCGGCGTCGACGGAGAGTGCGGTCGCCGTCGTTTCGTAGAGGAATGCCACTTCGAGCTTCTCGGCGCGCGCCGCAAGCGCCTCCACCAGCGCCAGCCCGCCGCCGACGGGGAGCAGGCGTGGCTGCGACTTCGTCAGGAACTGCGTCGGGAGAAAGTCGAAGCGCAGGCCGAATCCCTTCAGCCAGGCGACGGTCGGGCCGGCGGCGTTGGCGAATGTCTCCAGCAACGTCGGGTCGGCGATGGCGAGCGAGCGCGCGAGATTGGAGCGGCTTTCCGCGGCCTCTTCGACGAGCTCGGGGTCCACATAGCCGCTGCCGTTCTCCGCCAGCATGATCTCGAAGTCGTCGGTCACTTCGGTCTCGCTCTTCATGCGGAGGTAGGCCTCGGTATAACGGCTCTGCCCGCCGCGCTCCTCGCGCGTCGAGCGCTCGAGCACCGCTACCTTCGCGCCGTTCTCGCGCGCCGCGACCGCCGCGGACAGACCGGCGACGCCGCAACCCGCTACCACCACGTCGAACTCGCGCGTTTCCATCCGGTCTCCGTCAGGCAAGAAAACGCAGGATTGCGTCGGCGCACTCCGCGGGTCGGGTTTCGAACACCTCGCCGTCGCCGTGCAGGGTTGCGGTCCGGGCGCGCTGCATGACCGCGCACAGCCTACCGGCCTGCTCGCCGAAATGCATCTCGTGCGGGGTGAGCAGTTCCAGTACCAGCGCTGGCGCCTCCATCCGGCGCAGGGCGTCCTCCATGTCGAAGGCGAAGATCGCCTCGTAGGCCGGTACGATGCTGCGCCACCCCTGCAAATAATCGAGCACCTGCATCTCGGCATTCTCGACGTCCGCCGCCTGCACGCTGGCCGCGGTGCGTAGCGGCTGCGGCCACCAGAGCGCCTGGACTTCGGCATGGACCGCGGCCCATTGCCGGATCCGGTGCGCGCCGTCCGCGCTGTCGCCGTATTTCGGGAAGTAATGGTCGACGATGTGGCGGATCGCTTCATCGCGGCCGCCCTTGTCGAGGATGAGGCTGTGCGTCTGCCCGGCGACCACCACCGAATCGACGCGCGACGGCCAGTCCGCCGCGAGCGCGGCGGCGATCTTGTTGCCGGTATGCAGGCCGACAAGGTGTGCGCGGCGCACGCCGAGCGCGTCGAGAAACTCGACGAAGCACTCCGCGATCGAGCGGATGCTCGGCGATGCCGGGAGCGGATGCGAGTTCCCGAAACCGGGCGTGTCGACCGCTATCGCGCGAAAGCGCGGCGCGAGGAGCGGCAGGACGTGGCGGAAATAGCGGTGCGAGCGGGGCGTGGCGTGCATCAGGAGCACCACCTCGCCCGAGCCCGCTTCCGCGAAGTGCATCGGGCCACGGGCCGTCTGCGCGTAGCTCCGGCGCATCATCGCGGCGTCACTCCGCCTTGATCTTCGCGTCCTTGATCGTCTTGCCCCACCGCTCGTACTCGGAGTCGACGAATGCCTTGAACTGGTCGACGGTCATCGTCGAGGGGTCGGTATTGAGCTTGAGCAGGGCCTCGCGGACGGCCTTCGATTCGATCACCGCATTCAGTTCGCGGTTGAGGCGCGCGAGAACGTCGGCCGGCGTGCCTGCCGGCGCCATGATGCCGACCCAGGTTCCGGCATTCACCGGGACGCCCTGTTCGGCCATGGTCTTGAGATCGGGCGCGCCGCTGAACCGGTTGCTCGCCGCGAGCCCGAGCATCTTCACCCGGCCGCCGCGGGCATGCGGATCGGCGACCGACATCGGCACGATCATCGAATCGACCTGCCCGCCGATCACGGCCTGCATGGCGGGCGCCGCGCCCTGGAACGGCACGTGCAGCACGTCGAAGCCGCCCTGCTGCTTGAACATCTCCATGGCGACGTGGGCGGACCCGCCGACGCCCCAGGAGGCGAACGTGATCTTTCCCGGATTGCGCTTGGCCTCCGCCACGAACTCGGCGACGGACGCGGCCGGAAAGCCGGGGTTCACCACGAGGGCGTACGGGAAATACCCCGCCATCCCGACGGCGGCGAAGTCACGGCGGGGGTCGTACGCGAGCTTTGGATAGACGTGGGGATTGATCGCGTGGGTATCGGCCGTAACCCAGATGAGGGTATAGCCGTCCTTCGGCGCCCGCGCGACCGTTTCGCTCCCGATGGCGCCGTTCGCGCCGGGCCGATTTTCGACGACCACGGTCTGCTTGAGCCGCTCGCCCAGAGGCTGCGCGACCACGCGGGCCACCACATCGCTGCCGCCGCCTGCAGGCCACGGGACCACCAGCCGGACCGGCTTGTCCGGGTACTGGGCAGCGGCGTTGAACGCCGGCAGTACGGTGCAAGCCGCGGCCGCGACCGTAACGAGACGCAGGGCGAGAACGCTCGAATTCACTGGGTGCTCCTCCTTGTGTGCGCGAGTATGCTCCCGCTGGCGCGGCACGGATTCGCATTGGCTGAAGACCGCCTTCGCCGCGACGTCAAAGTCAGGGCAAGCCGATTGTGGCCAAGCTGAAGACGCCAGGCAAGCGGATCGCAGCGCGCGGCCGACCGCAGAGAGCAGATTCTCCGCGCCGCCGGCGCGGTGCTGCGTCAGCGACGATCGTCAGCAAGCCGGCCAGCCGGTACTTCGAGGATTTCGAGATCGGGACCCGTTATCCAACGCGCGCAAGAGTCATCACCGACGCGGACCACGAGGCATTCTGCCGCCTCGTAGGGTACGAGGTGCCGATATTTCTCGACGACGGCTACGCGAAGCGGCGCGGCCTTCCCGGGCGGATCTGTCCGAGCCATCTGATCATGTCCTTCTCGAGTGCGATGACCGGCGATCTCTTCGAGGATAGCGTCATCGCTCTCGTCGCGATCGAGAACGCGCGTTTCCTTGGCGTCGTCCGGCCAGGCGACACGATCCGCACCGAGGTCGAAGTCGTGGAGAAGCGCCCGAGTCGCAAGTGGGACCGCGGGGTCGTGGTGTTCCGCGACCACGTGTACAGGCAGGACGGGAGCGAGGTCTTCCGCAACGACAAGGTGACGCTCATCCGGCGGCGCCCTGCGACCGCAAAAGCGTGAGGCGGCGTGCTGATTCGGTTCAACGTTCAGGCGCTCGCTCGTCGCGCGCAGGGACGTCTGCGCGGAAGCCGCACCGATCGCCGGCGCGAACCCGATTGCACGACAGGAGGATCGACGTGGCCGACCATCGAATTGCCGCAGGAGGGCGAAGTCTTCCAGGGACCCTCGAAGACGCTCACCGATGCGCACTTTCTATTTTTCTCCGGCCTGACCGGCGATGTGCATCCCATCCACTACGACGTCGAGTATGCGAAGAAGACCCGCTTCGAGAAGCCCCTCGCGCACGGACTGCTCCTGTCCGCGCTCACGGCGCTCGGCGCGTCGTCCGGACGTGACCGGGCCGAGGGCTTCGTTTTCGTGGAGCAGGGATGCCGCTTTCTGCGGCCGGCGGTCGTAGGGGACACCATCCGGCCGCGCCAGGAGGTGGAACGGGTGTGGCGCGAGGGGAAGAAGCTCTTCTGCCGGCTCAAGACGACGCTGACGAACCAGCGCGACGAGGTGCTGCTCGAGGGCTTCCATACTTATCGCGTTCTCGAAGACGACAGAAAGGAACCCGCAGCATGAGCAACGACCGCGAGCCGGTGCTGGGCGGCGCGACCTGGCCCGAGCAATACACCTACGTCCCCGCGCTCAAGGTGGGAAACATGGTCTGGCTGTCCGGCACGACCGGGACCGACGATTCCGGCCGGATCACCGCGCCGGGCGACATCGCCGAGCAGACGCGCCAGATCTTCCGCAAGTTCGATCGCCTGCTGCGCACGATCGGGGGCACCTGCGACGACATCGTGTCGACCACCGATTTCTTCACGACGACCGAGAACTACAAGCGGACGGCAGCGGTGCGCCGGGAATTCTTCCGGACCCGGAGACCGACATCGACCGGCGTCCTCGTCGCAGGGCTCCTCCGCAAGGACGCCCTGATCGAGATCTCCGCGGTGGCGGTCCTCCCTGACCGGTGACCGACCCCCTCCGACAACCGACCGAGCAGATCGAGGCGCTCCAAAGCGAGCGGCTCCGGGAGCTCCTCGGCCTGTGTGCGCGCGGCCACAGGTACTACAAGCGCACGTGGGCCGCGGCCGGCGTCGACATCGCGAGCATTCAAACGATCGCCGAGCTCGAGCGGCTGCCACTGACGTTCAAGGCCGATCTCATGGCTGAGCCGGAGAGCTTCCGGCTGAATGTGGCCGGGCTGCCCCTTGCCGAGCGCACGCTCTGGGACGTGATCTACACGACGGGAACCACGAGCGAACCGACACCCGTCTACAACACGACGCACGATTATCACGCCTATCTCTTCCAATCGCGGCGCGTGGCAGAGATCTCCGGCATCCGGGAGAGCGACGTGATCGCGAACCTCTTCCCGCTAACGCCGGCGCCGATGGGCGCGTTCGTCCGCTCGGCTGCGAACGCCTACGCCAGCGGCGCCGCCATCTTTGCGGTCCTTCCCGGTGCGCCGCATGGACGCTTCGACGTTCAACGGAGCCTGGACGAAGGGCTCGGGCTCGTCGAGCGGCACCGGGCAACGGTGCTTTGGGGCGTGCCGAGCTTCGTGCGGCGCACCCTGCTCCGGGCCGGGGAGCTGAGCGCGGACTGGACGAGCCTGCGGATGTGCGTGATCTCGGGTGAGACCTCCACCCCCGCGATGCGCGACGAGCTCCGCCGATGCATGCGCGCCGTCGGCGCCCGCGGCACCACCGTCTTCGATCGCTACGGATCGACGGAGCTGGGTGCATTCGCGCAATGCGTCGAGGACGGCGACTGGCACAACCCGGCCCCGGAGATCCAGTACCACGAGGTCGTGGATCCGCAGACCGGCCGCCGGCTGCCCGACGGCCAGCGCGGGATGCTCGCCGTGACCCACCTCGATCGCCGCGGCACCGTGCTGCTGCGCTACGTCGTGGGCGACGAAGTGGCCCTGACGCGCGCCCCGTGTCCCGCCTGCGGGCGAACCTCGGAGCGCGTGATCGGACCGGTGGTCCGCGCCAAGGACCTCGTGAAGGTGAAAGGCATGCTGGTCAACCCTGCGGCGCTGCTCGACGCGTTGCGCGGGCTGCCGGGCATCGACGAGTTCCAGGTCGTCGTGGGCCGGGAGAACCCTGCCGACCCGTTCTCGATGGACGAGTTGTCGGTCAGGGTGTCGACCGCGGTGAGAGACCGCGATGCGCTGGCGGCAGCGGTGGCTGCCACGACCAGGGAAGCAGTGCGCGTCACGCCGCGGGTGGTGTTCGCGTCCTCGCGGGAGATCTACGACGCCGACACACAGACGAAGGCGGTCCGATTCGTCGACCAACGATAGGTGCGCTTCCGCATGGCGGGCGGCGCGGTTCGAGTTCAGCTCCTGCTTTGGAGGCAACCATGAAAGTGGGCATGAGGTCGGTTATCGCGGTGGCGGCGGCGTTGGCGGTACCGCTCGCCGACGCGCTCGCCCAGAGCTATCCCGATCGGCCGATCCGGGTGGTCAATCCGTTCCCGGCCGGCGGCTCGGGCGACGCCGTATTGCGGACGGTGTTCGAGCGCGTGGGCGCTGCGATCGGACAGCCTTTCGTCTACGAGGCGAGGACCGGGGCCGCAGGCGCGATCGGCACGGACTTCGTCGCGAAGTCCGCACCCGACGGCTATACGCTCATCCTCGGCACCGCGAGCACCTTCGGCACCAACTCGAGCACCCAGAAGAACCTGCCGTACGACCCGGTGCGCGATTTCACGCCGATCGTGATGATCGCGAGCACGCCGTATCTCCTGCTCGTCCACCCGTCGGTACCTGCGAATTCGCCCAAGGAGCTCGTCGCTTACTCGAAGGCGGTCCCGGGCAAGCTCAACTTCGGATCGTTTGGCAACGGCAGCTCGAATCATCTGGCGTACGAGCTGCTCAAGCAAGCGACGGGGATGGACATCGTGCACGTGCCTTACAAGGGCGGCGCGCCGCTGATCTCGGCGCTGCTCGGCGGCGAGATCCAGAGCTCGCTCGACGTCTACGCGACCGCGATCCCGCATGTCAAGGCGGGCAAGTTCAAGCTCCTCGGCGTGGCGAGCGCGAAGCGCTTCTCGTTGCTGCCCGACGTGCCGACTCTGGCCGAGCAGGGCTATGCAGTCGAGGGCGGTACGTATTTCGCCCTCCTCGGGCCGGCCAAGCTGCCGCCAAGCGTCGTGTCGCTGCTCAACCGGGAAGTGAACAAGGCCCTCGAGATTCCCGAGGTCCGTGAGCGGCTGATGGCGCTGGGGACCGAGGTTTCGGGTGGAACGCCGCAGGAGCTCGCAGCGGCGATCGACGGGGAGGTGCAGAAGTGGGCGAAGCTGGTGAAGGAACGCGATCTCAAGTTCGATTGACGCGGATGCGGTCCCAACACAACCGCTACGGGAGGAGGCATGGATCTCGGGCTGAGGGGAAGTGACGGACCCGGTTGCCGTGCTGTAGGGCCAAGGTCCCATTTCTCATCGGTGCGGCGCGGCCGATACTGCCATCGCGTCGATCCAGGTCGGTCGGGAGCGACGGAAGATGAAGAAAACGACGAGCGCCCAGAGGCGAATCTTCAGCCGGTTGCTGACGTTGACGGTACCGTTTCGTGAGGATTGTCGTGAGATCAGCTCGTCGCGAGTCTCTATCGTCGCGACATCATTCTCGAGAACGACGTTGAGACCATTCTCGAGACCATTCTTCGGGTCTGTTCTACTGCACCGTATTTCGGACACCTTCGGGAGACATTGCGATGCGCCTCTGCCGCTTCAACGCCAACCGGTTCGGCATCGTCGAGGGCCACGACGTGCTCGACGTCACCTCCGCGCTCGAGGTCATCCCGCCGCAGCGCTATCCGCTGCCGACGCACGATCTCATGATCGAGCATCTGGACCGCGTGCTCGAGCGCGCTCGCGGCCTCGCGCCGTCGGCGCCCCGGCTCAAGCTCGCCGCGGTGAAGCTCGACGCGCCGGTCGCGAACCCCGGCAAGATCGTGAACGCGCCGATCAACTACCAGGCCCACATCGACGAGGCGAAGACCGACCAGGCCCTCGGCCAGGGCGCGGCCGGCAAGCAGACGATGCACATCGGGGACTGGGGCCTGTTCCTGAAAGCGACGAGCGCGCTGATCGGCGTCGGTGCGGAAGTGAAACTCCGCAAGCCCGACCGCCGCAACGACCACGAGGTCGAGCTCGTGGCGGTGATCGGCAAGACCTGCAGCCGCGTCCGCAAGGAGGACGCGCTCGGCTACGTCGCCGGCTACTCGATCGGGCTCGACATGACGATCCGCGGCACCGAGGACCGGAGCTTCCGCAAGTCGGTGGACACCTACGCGGTGGTCGGCCCCTGGCTCGTGACGGCCGACGAGGTGCCGGACCCGAACAATCTCGCGATCTCGATCAGCGTGAACGGCGAGACGCGGCAGCGCTCGAGCACCAGCCGCATGGTCTACAACGTGCAGCGCCTCATCGAGTACGCCTCGGAGTGGTACACGCTCTACCCGGGCGACATCATCCTCACCGGCACGCCGGAAGGCGTCGGCCCGGTCAAGCCCGGCGACGTGATGCACGCCGAGATCGAGCGCGTCGGCGCATTCGACATCCGCGTGGCGGCCGAGTACGCCGGCTGAAGCGGACCCTCGCTCGGGGCACGGATGGCGGCCGCCGACGCGCGCGAGATCCTGATCGCCGGCGGCGGGATCGGCGGCCTGGCGGCCGCGCTCGCCCTCGCGCGCGAGGGGCGCGCCGTCCGCGTGCTCGAGGATGCAGCGAGCTATCCGGCGCGGCCGAGGCCCTGGGCGATCGCCGTTGCCGCCTTCTTCATGACCGGAGCGAACTCGAGCAGCTGCGCTGCGCGAACCGACGGCAGGACGACTCCGATGCTCGCCACCACCAGCCCGCGCGCTTTCACCGGGACCGAGAGGCCGTGGACATTCGCCGACAGCTCGTCGTGAGACACGGCGTAGCCGGCGCGCCGGATCTCGCCGAGCTGGCGGCGGAGCCCGGCCGCATCGGCGGCCGGGCTCGTCTTGCGGTCGAGCGCATCGCGGTCGAGGAAGGCGAGAATGGCGCGGCCGCTCGCGCCGCGCGCGAGCGGATGGCGGAAGCTCCGCCGCTTTGCGTGGTCACCAGACCGCGGAAACGTGCGGCGAGCTTCGCAGCCGGTCGTCGGCCGTGACGAGCTTCGCTCGCAAGACCTTCGCGGTGGCGGCGATGATACGGTCGGCCGGATCGCCGGGCGTCGTGTCCTCGAAGCTCCCCGCAAGCTCGGCGACCTCGAGGCTCACCGGCTCGAAACGCAACTCGGGAAGCGCGCGCAGGTCGGCGAGCCATTGTTCCACCGGCGATCCGAGCGCGAGGCGGCCACGGCGGACGGCCGTCGCGATCTCGAACGCGGTGATGGCGGAGGCCACTACCGCACCTTCCCTCAGTCGCTGCCCGATGGCGCGCTCTGCGCGGGCGGAGAGCCGAGAGCTGCCCGACACCCACCACACGACCACGTGGGTGTCGAGAACGATCACCGGTTCACGTCCCACTCGCCCGGATCGATCACCGGCTCGAGCGGTCGCTCATACTTCTTGACGCTACCGCGCAGCCGCGCTCTCGCGCTGGCGACCTCGTCAGGTTCGGCGGCGGGAGGCGCGAGCTCGGCGACGACCTTGCCGCGCGAGGTGACCCGGATCCGCTCGCCGCGCCGCACCCGGGCGAGGTAGGCAGGAAGGTTCTGCCTGAGCTCGGTTACCTTCACCTCGTTCATCGGCCGGTCTCCGGTCGGTTTCCAAGAATGTACATATGAAGTGTACAGACTGAGAAAACGCCGGTCAAACGGCACGCGAGCAGTGCGACGGGGAAACATCCGGGCGGCGCGCAAGGCCGATCGGCGCCCGGACATGCTTGGCCGGTCGATCGGCGTCGTGAGCGGGACGAAGCCGCGGGCCGGGCCCGGCGCTAGAGGCCGAGCATCCGCCCGATCCGCGAGAGGTACTCGCCGAGCTTGACCGCGTCCTCGTACAGCGTCTCGCCGACGCTCTCGAGGCTTGATTTGACCCCGTGCAGACGCTCGCGCACATCCGCATGCTCGGGCTCGTGGACGCTCAGGACCCCGCGGAGCGCCTCGACCTCCTGGCGTAGCGTCTCGACGTCGCCTGCGCCCGCGCGCACCTTCGCGAGGTCGCGCTCCAAGGCATCGACGAGCTCTTGCGCGTCGTCCAGGTTGACCGGGCGGGGCGCGTTCGTCGGGCTGGTGATCTTGGTCATGATCCGGGGCGCTGCCGATACTGTACCGCAGCGGGGCCCGCAGCACGACGGCCCGCGCGCCGCAGGTCCGGCGTCGAAGGCGGTGCCCGGCTCGGGGATTCGGGCGCCGAGAGCGCCCAGGAAGACGCGCGCGGAGCCCGGGCGCGGCGGCCCGAACCGCGCTCGCGCCGTGAGCAAGCGGCGCGCCTACTCCACTTCTGCCGCAACCGGCGCTCTGGGCGCTACGGGCGCGAGGCGGGGTGTCGATTTGCCTTCGCCCTCCGCGGCGACTCGCCGGGCGCGCTTCAGCGCATCGCGCAGCCGCTGTTGCTGCTTATGCCAGAACTCGGAGAAGGCGAGCCCCATCCGTCGGTCGGCAGCGTATTTGAGCACGTAGGCGGCTGCGAACCCGCCCAGAAGCGCGCCGAAGAGCGACGGGTCGGCCTGCAGCCGTCGAAAGATCAGTGCCAGCGTATCGATCGGACTCGTCGCGAGGCTGAGTACGAGCTGTCCGGTGCTTTGCACGAACGGCCACAGTTGCCACGTGGACTGCTCCCCGGGCGGCGTGGCGGCGGCGACGAGAAGGGCGATGCTGGAGAACAGGCAAATGTAGTAGGAAGACCGGCCCAGAAGAAGCGCCGTGTTTACGCGCGAGAGCAGCGGTCGCCCGTCGGCGTGGGCCGACTGCAGCACCCGCTCGACCTCCTTCGCCCGCTGCAGTGCGGTCGCGTCCTTGGCGGGATCGCCGGTCGGCGTGATCGCCACGGTCGCGTTCGGCGGCAGGACGCCGGGGGCGTAGTCCTCGGTGCCATGAGCGATCCGCTCCAGCACGCTCAAATGCACGACCGGAGGGACCGAGCTCTCGCGGCAGATCGCGGCGATGTCGCGCGGCTTCCAGCGATAGAAGACGCCGACCCCGGCGCGCGGGTCGTAGAGCTTGTCGTCCACGTTCGCATGAGCCGCAAACGACGCGGCGTCGGGTTCGACAAAGCGCAGCCCCGCTTCCCTCGCCTGCTGCATCATCCAGTCGAGCGCGACGAGCGACAGGCCCTGCTTCGGATAGCCGCCGCCGACATTGGAGTGCGCGCCGGCGAACCACACCTGCCGGATCTCCTGCCCACCCCGTCGACCGGCCCCGAGCTCGTCCCATAGCAGCGGGTGAAAAGAATGGCGCTCATCGTCGATCGCGAGCGCATGGCAGGCACGTTCGACGCGATCGCTCAGCTTGCGGTCGGGGAACTTGAAGCGGTAGACCGCAGTGTTGACGAAGTCGGCAATATGGAGCGGCAGCCCCACCGCGTCGACCGTGTCCCACACGCCGATGAAGGCGATCCGGGTCTCGTTGCGATGGCAATACCGCAGTCGGAAGCGCGCCACCACCGCGTCGTCCGGTGGGCCGAGGATGAGCTGCATGAGCGCGGTGCGGTAACCGCGGCGATAGGTGTCGTACGCCGCGCGAACCGTGCGCTCGAAGGCCCGGGCCGTACCTTGCCCGGGCGCGCGTGCATCGATGATGCCGCAGCGGCAGATCAGGCCGGCGAGCGTGCGAACGGTGAACGCGCCGCGGCTGAACCCGAACAGAAAGATCCGGTCGCCCGGGTCGTAGATCCGGCACAGCTCCTTGTAGAGCTGCCGGACGTTGCGGCCGAGGCCGTAGCCGGTCGCACCGGCGACGATCTTCAGCGGCTTGAAGTCCTCGGTGCCCACGCCGTCGTCGTAGATCGCGATCTGCGGGACGAGCTGCGGATCGAACCGGTGGCCGTTGAGGTCCACCGACTCGAAGATCTTGAAGACGTTCGTGCCCCGCCCCTTCACCGCCGAGTTGCCGGTGCCGTCGGAGCAGATGACGATGTTCTTTGCCATGGCCGGTATTCCCCCGTATCGATCGATGCATCGAGCACCATCCCCGGGCGCCTGCGCCACCGTCTTGCGGCCGGCAGAACGTAGACGACGCGTGCGGAAAGGCAACGCCCGTCGCGGAGGATGTACGGCTTCAGCTTAGGTCGCCTCGGACGGCGCGTGAACGGGCGAATGCCTTAGGCCGTGCGGCGAATTGCTCGCCGGCGCGTGAACCGGCGAATGCCCTAGTCCGCGTGGCGCATTGTTCGCAGTCGCGTCGAGACCTAGGATTCGGGCCACGCATTCAGCGCAACGAACGACCAAGGAGGAAGTGATGCCAACCATTGAACGCACGAGCGTGCTCTTGCTGGCCGCGCTCATTTCAGCGGGCTGCGCGAGCACGAACGTCAATCGCGCGACGAACCTCTCTACCGCGGGAGTTCATTACGCGCAGACGACCTCGGCAGTAGTCGGCGTGGCCATCGACGCCGTCATCGACGCCGACAGCGAGACCGAGGTGCGAAGGAAGCCGCGGCCGGCGAACATGCCCACTGCCGAGACGAGGACGAAAGAGCTCGAGCAGCTCGACACGGTGCTGATCGACAGCGTGGTCTATTACGCGAAGCTGCGCAGCTCGATCGGTGCGCTCGAGGCGTACTTCGAGGCCCTGCAGGCGCTCGCAAACGGTTCCCAGGCCGATGCCACGCAAACGGCGGTCAGCGGGCTTGCCGATCGGGTCAATTCACTCAACGCAGTGCTCGAGGCGGGCCGGCCGGACGTGAAGCCGGTGCTGAGCGCTTCACAGAAGAGCGCCCTCGTGGGGCTGAGCAAGCTCGTCGCCACACAGGTCCATGGCGCGGCCGTAGGGCGTGCCCTCGAACGCGACGCCCCTGTCATCGGCCGGGCGATCGCGCTTCAGCAGCAGGTCCTGTCGGTCGCCGAGAGCGACATTTCCAGCAAGATCGCCGATGCCAACGAGCGGTTCTACGTCGACAAGGTGCTCGGACCCTACCAGAAGGCGACCATCGATTCGGCCTGGGTGGACGACCGGCGCACGTACATCAAGGTCAAGGCGCTGGGCCAGACGCTCGACGCCGTGCGATCCGCGCAGATGGCATCGCAGCAGATGGAAGTTGCCTGGCGGAAGATCGTGAGCGGCGACTACAGCGTGGCGGAGATCGCCGCCATGCTCCGCGAGACCGACGAGCTGCTGGCCGCGGTGGTCGCCCTCAAGGCGGCCGAGAGGCCCAAGGCCGTCGAGAAACCCAAGGCCACACCTTAGCGAGAACCAGGAGAGAACCATGGCCAGAGCCACGAAACGAGTAGCGAGACGCAGAACCACTGCCATACGGCGAGCCACTGCCATGCGGCGAACGACCGCCACAAGGGCGACCGGCGCGCAGTCCGATGGCGAAACGATCGCGTTGCTGGAGCGCCTCAAGGTCAGTCTTCAAGCGACCCGCAGGAAGCTCATGCGGGTGCAACCGGACACGCTGGACGACGAACAGCATGCGCGGTGGAGCGAGCAGCTTCTCCAGTTGAACCTGGCGATCGGCGCCGTGCGCAACGCCCTGCTGGGCGCGATTTCCGCAGCGTTCGCTGCCGAGCTTCCGGCCATCGAGCAGGCCACCGGAAAGCTGAGCGAGGACCTGTCCCGGCTGGAGGCGTCGGTCCAAGTGATCAACGCGGTCGGGTCGGCCCTGGGGATCATCGAGAGGGTCGCGCTGCTGGTCGCCTAGAGGGCGCGGAACACCCCGCATTTGTTGAAAGCGAGACCGGCCAGGGTCTCTGGGAGATCGGGTGCGCAGGATCTCTGGCCGCTGGATCCCTCGTCTGACCTCCGAGCTCGTGCTGCGCGGCCGCGCGCCTTCACCCACCTGCGGCGAGTCCGACGTATCATCGCGCCTTCCCCCCGCCACCGGCATCGCGCCGGCGGCGTCGAGACGGAAGGAGATCCCGCGATGAAGCTCGTCTCATCCCAACCGAAGTCGCGCAAGTCGAAGGACGTTCGCGCCGATACCGCCGAATGGCAGATGCGGGTCGACCTGGCGGCCGCGCACCGCCTCGCTTTCGAGCACGGCTTCAGCGAGGGGATCTTCAATCACCTTACCTGCAGCGTACCGGGTAAGACCGACCGCTATCTCCAGATCCCATTCGGGCTGCACTGGTCGGAGATCACCGCCAGCTCGCTGCTGGAGGTCGGTCACGACGGAAAGGTGCTGCGCGGCGAAGGCGAGGCGGAGCTATCCGGCTATTGCATCCACGCGCCGATTCACCGCCTGCTCCCCGATGCGGTGTGCGTCATGCACACCCACATGCCTTTCGCCAGCGCGCTCTCGCGGCTCGAGGATCCGACGATCAAGCCGATCGGCCAGACGGAGGTCGGCCTCATGCGGCACGTCGTCTACGACGAGCTGTACACCGGCCCCGCGTTCGATCCGTCCGAGGGCGAGCGGCTCGCGAGAGTCCTCGGCGACAAGAAAGTGATGTTCATGTCCAACCACGGCGTGCTCACCGTCGGGAAATCGGTCGCCGAGGCCTACGATCTACTCTACTACCTGGAGCGCGTCGCCCAGGTGCAGCTCTATGCGATGTGGACCGGGCAGAAGCTCAAAACCCTGCCGGAGCCGATCATCGCGGAGACGATGCGCACGATCGGCGGCCCGATGTACGGCGGCAAGCCGCACTGGGAGCACCACTTCGCGGCGCTCAAGCGAATGCTCGACCGGCGCGAGCCCGACTACCGGGACTAGAGCGTCCCGGCGTCCGCTCAGGCGTCGAATTCGCGCAACAGCTTGCCCGGCCGGCCGCAGTCGGCCATCGGCCCCCTCTCGTCCACGACGCGCGTTCCGTTGATCCACACGCCGTGCAGACCGACCGCCGGCGTGTCGATCCGGCTCGCACCGGCTGGCAGATCGAACACGCGGCGCTTGGGCCCGCGTCCTACGGTCGCCGGGTCGAACAAGAGAAGGTCGGCCCACGCGCCCGGCGCGAGCCGGCCCCGATCGGGGATCCGGTATAGCGCTGCGGGCTGACTGGTCACCGCCTGCACGGCGCGCTCGAGCGCGAGATCTCGGCGTTCGCGCACCCAGTGCCCGAAGAGATGCAGCCCGAACCCCGCGTCGCACAAGAACGAGAGATGTGCGCCGGCGTCCGATAGGGAGATCTGCGCGTTCCGCCGGTTCAGCAGACCGCGAACCTCGTCCTCGTTGGTGTTGAACAGCTTGCAGTCGAGCATCGCGTCGAGCTCGCCGTCGAGCCCGAAGTCAAGGAGCCAGTCGAGCGGATCCTTGCCCGCGGTGCGCGCGAGTTGCGCGACGTTCCGACCGACGAGCTCCGCATGCTCGGGCCGCTGCGCTGCCTTGATGACCATGTGCTCCAGCGAGTGATAGGAGAAGCGATTCGGCACGCCGCCGCGGCCGCGCGCTTCGCTCCTGATCGCATGCCGGAATCCCGGATCGGCGAGGACGCGGCGGTAGGCCTCCGAGCCCTCCGCTTCGATCGCCGGCCGCCACGCGATCAACGCCTCCAGTGGATACGGATGGCGCAGCGTGAACTCCATGCCGAGCGGGAAGCAGCCCACATGGCCCCACAGCTCGCGCCCCCGCGAGCGCGCCGCGTCGATCTCTTCGAACTCGCTGAACACGCGCTCGGGATCGTTCGGGTCGACGAACAGGGCGGCGATGTTCACCGGCCGGCCGTTGCGCTCGGCCACCCGCTCGAGCCAGGGCACGGTCGTCGTCATGCCCTTGGTGAGCATGAAAACGCCGCGGCCGACCTCGCCGAGCGCCCCGGTGAGCTCAAAGAGCTCGTGCTCATCGGCGAGGCGTGACGGCATCGGGATCCCGTTCTCGCCGTTGTGCTGCTCGAGCGTGGAGGTCGAGAAGCCGACCGCGCCGGCGCGCAGGCCCTCGACGACGAGTCGCTTCATCTCCGCGACCTCCGCGGCGGTGGCTGCCCGCCGCGCGGCGTCCTCGCGCAGCACGTAGGTGCGCACCGATGAATGGCCGATGAACGAGGCGATGTTCGGCACGACGCCGCGCCGTTCGAGCATGCCCAGGTATTCGGGGTAGCTCTCGAACTCCCACTCCACGCCGGCGCGGAGCGCATCGAGCGGCATCCCCTCTACGTGCGTCAGGTTGCGCAACGTGAGGTCGCGGTCCGGCGCCCGGCACGGCGCGATGGTGAAGCCGCAGTTGCCGATCACCATGCTCGTAACGCCGAGCGCGACGGAGGGCGAGGCGAACGGGTCCCAGATGAGCTGCGCGTCGAAGTGGGTGTGGAGGTCGACGATGCCCGGGGCGAGCGCGAGACCCTGCGCGTCCAGATGCTGGCGCCCGCGGCCGACATCGCCGCCGATGGCCGCGATCCGGCCGTCCTTGACCGCCAGGCCGCCGGGCCGCGCGGGTGCGCCGGTGCCGTCGATCAGCAGGGCGTTCTCGATGACCAGGTCGTGCATGGAGCGATCTCCTCAGTGTCTTCCGTGGGGGACGGTAGACCGTCGCGGTTCGCGGCGGTACTTTACTCTGGCAGGCCCTGCACTGACAGGTCGATCTCTACTCTCCCGAGGCGCTGCGAAGCAAGAGCCTAGCAGAGCGGCCGACGCTACCGCCGGCGCGAATCGTGGTAACACCAGTCGGTGCCGCAGACGAGCCCGACGATCGCCTATAGCCTGCTGACCCTCGCCGCGCTGTTCTGGTCGGGAAACTGGATCGTCGGTCGAGTACTCGCGGATCTCGTACCCCCGTCGGCGCTGACTTTCTGGCGCTGGGCGATTGCGGTCGCGCTGCTCTCGCCGATCGTCGCGCCGCGCTTGTGGGCGGCGCGGCGGTTGATCGCGCGGGAGTGGCGCCCGATCGTGGCGTTGGGACTGCTCGGCGGCGGGCTGCACAACGTTCTGCAGTACTGGGGGCTCCAGTACACGCTGGCGACGAACGGGGCGATCCTCAACGCCACGACGCCGGTGCTCATCATCGTGATCGGTGCGCTGGTGCTGCGGGAACCGTTCCCGCGCATGGCCGCGGCGGGTGCCGTGCTCGCTCTGGCCGGTACGCTCGCCCTGATCACCCGGCTCGACTTCTCGGCGCTCGCCGTGGTGGGGATCAACCGCGGCGACCTGCTCATCCTCGTGTCGATGGTCATGCTCAGCGCCTACACCGTCGGGCTGCGGTGGCGGCCGGCAGGCCTCGACGCGCTGTCTTTCCTCGCTTGCTTCGCGCTCGTCGCGCTGGTGCCGGTCGGGCTCGGCTATGCGGTCGAGCACGCCGCCGGCAAGCGCATCGTGCTGACCGCTACATCGGTCGGCGGGATGCTATACGTCGCGATCTTCCCCGCGTTGCTCGCCTATCTCTTCTGGGATGTCGGCGTGCGTGCGATCGGCGCGGCGCGCGCCGGCGTCTTCATGTACCTCATGCCGGTGTTCGGGAGCATCCTGGGAATGGTGTTTCTCGGCGAGCGGTTCGAGCTCTATCATGCGCTCGGCATGGGTCTGATCTTCGCCGGCGTCGCGACGGCTTCGCGCGCGGAACGCCGGTAGGCATTGCGACCGTCACCGCGACGCGTCCGTTCAGGTGGGTCGGCTCATGGGGACGCCGGCAGGCGGCGTTGACCCGGGTGATCGTTGCGTGCTATCCCACGACGAGGACCGTGAGGTCGATCACGCCGCCGCGCGAGCGCGGCGCGGTCGGGGGGACGATGGATCTCGAGATCAAGGGGCATGTGGCGGTCGTGACCGGCGGCGGACGCGGCCTCGGCGCCGCGATGGCCGTGGCGCTCGCCGAGGCGGGCTGTAAGGTCGTCGCCTGGGACCGGGACGATTCCGGCGGCGAGGTTGCGGCGCGGATCCGCGCCGCCGGCGGCGATGCGCTCGCCGTGACGGGCGACGTCACCGATCCCGGCGCCGTCGGGCGCACGGTCGCGCAGGTGCTCGAGCGCCTCGGCTTGATCGAGATCCTGGTCAACTCGTGATGCCCTGACGTCACGACCGGGGAGGCGGTCCCGGCGGGAGGCGTTACGCTTACGCGGGTGGCGACCAGAAACCGGCGCCATGACGCGATGCGTCCAGACCGGCGGGTGCCGCGGTCCGGCGCGCCCTGCGCTTCCGCCGCTCGCGCATTGCCGCAACCACGAGTCCGGCGAGCAGCAAGGCGATCGTCGTCGGCTCGGGGACCTCGGCGAGATCGAACAGCTTGGTCACGGGGGGCTGGCCCGGAACGGCGAGATGCTGGCCGTCGAAAGTGCCCGGCGCGAACCCGGAGGATTCCGGCGGCTCGGCCGGGTAACAGATCCCGGGGCCGTCGTAGTACGCGCAACCGGCGCCTGAGAGGTCGTTCCCGCTGCCTTGCGACAGCCCGGCCAAGTCGTCGGGGAAGGCGAACGGTCCGGGGGGGACGGGGATCGACTCGGCGAAGATCGCGAGCGGCGCGACGCGCACGTTCGCTGCAAACGCTTCCGACCGTGCGAACGACTCGGTCTGGAAGGTGCCCGAAATGCCGTACGGGACGGGTGCTGAAGGCTCGTTGACCTCGATGTGGCTCGTTAGCGGATCGAGCTGCAACGTGTGCACCTCCATTGCGCCGGCGGACGCCGTGTAGCCCAGCAATAGCGCGCCTGCGATCCGGACCGAAAGGTCCCAAGGCTTCTGTCTCGCCGTTCGCGTCATGACCGAGGTTCCTCGAACTCGTCCCCGAGCGTTGCGGGCGATGGGTCGGGTCCCTTGCCCTGTTCTGTGGTCGTTACCCGCGTTCTAGCCGGCAAGCTCGGCGGCGTTCGCGCTGCGGCGAGTAGTTGTGCGGAGTGTGACGAAGATCACACGCATCGGGGCGAGCGGTGACTGCAAACATTTGTCAAATCGCTTCCGTACGGCGGCGGCGGGTTCGCGTCCCCCGCGATTTCCACTCGACGTGCACCCGCGTGAAGGACCGCGTCACCGCGCGGACCGCGAGCGCGTGCCAGCGCGGTCCGGGTCACCCCGAACCGCGCTCGCAGGATTACTACCGCGGCGCGCGTTGAGTCTTCACGTCGAGGAGCTCGATGAGCGTGTAAGCCTTGACGGGCGTCGGGTGGGCGCAACGCGCCCGGCTGAGGCGCCGGATGCGCGCCGCGTTCACCCGTCGGCGGAGCGCGTGGGACGCAGTCCACGCGGGGCGGGGCGCGGCGCCCGCGCCTTACGTGCCCGCCGCCTCGCCGGCCGGCTCGCGGTACAGCCCCTCGATCAGGTCGGCGTATTTCAGCTCGACGCTCTTGCGGCGCAGCTTGAGGGTCGCGGTCATCTCGCCGTCGTCGTGGTCGAGCTCCTTGGCGAGGATGTGGAAGCGGCGGACGTTCTGCACGCGCGGCATGCGCGCGTTCGCCTTGTCGACTTCCGCCTGGACGAGCTCGCGCACGCGCGGATTCTCGGCGAGGTTGCGGTAGTTGGTGTAGGTGACGCCGTGCTCCTCGGCCCACTTGCCGACCGTCTCGTAGTCGATCTGGAGGAGCGCGGTGACGAAGTTGCGCCGGTCGCCGATCGCCACCGCCTCGCGGATGAACGGGCTGAACTTGATCAGGTTCTCCACCTCGGAGGGCGAGATGTTCTTGCCGCCGGAGGTGATCAGGATGTCCTTCTTGCGGTCGACGATCCTGATCTCCGGCAGCTGGGCGGGCGCGGCTTCCTTTCCCCCGCAGACCCACTCGCCTACATCCCCCGAGTGCAGCCAGCCGTCGGCGTCCACGATCTCGGCGGTCGCCGCCGGGTTGCGGTAGTAGCCCTTGAACACCGTCCGGCCGCGCATCAGCACCTCGCCGTCGTCGGCGAGCTTCACTTCGATGCCGGGCATCGCGACGCCCACCGTTCCCGGCGCCGAGAACGCCGTCTTCTGGCCGAGCGCCAGCCCCGAGACCTCCGTCATGCCGTAGATCTCGAGGATCGGCACGCCGAGCGTGCGGTAGAACGCGAGCAGCTCCGGCGACACCGGCGCGGTGCCCGAGAACGCGATCCGGCACCGCCGCAGGCCGGTGAAGTTGAGCAGCGACCGGAAGACGGCGAGATACCAGAACGCGAACCGCAGGCGCTCGAGCGCCGACCAGGTCTCCCGCGGCCTGACCGCGAACGACCGTACCGCCTCGAACGCACGGTCGAAGAGCGCCTTCCGGAACCCGCCCGCCTCGCGGGCCTTGATGTCCATCGCGGCGTGCAGCTTCTCCCAGATGCGCGGCACGCCGATGAACAGCGTCGGGGCGATCTCGCGCAGATCCGGCTGGACGGTGCGCAGCGACTCGGCGAAGTTGACCGTCGCACCGACGGCCAGCGCGATGAACACCGTGAAGCTCTGCTCGGCGACATGGCAGAGCGGGAGGTACGAGAGGATCGTGTCGTCGGGGCCGAACCGGTACGATGCGACACCGCCGCTGGTGGCGGCGTTGATGTTGTCGTAGGAGATCATCGCGGCCTTCGGCCGCCCGGTCGAGCCCGAGGTGAAGATCATGAGCGCGGTGTCGGCGCCGCGCTGCGCGGCGAGCCGTTCGTCGATGAGCGCCGGCGACGAGCGCTCCGCCTCGGCGCCGCGCGCGAGCACGGCATCGAAATCGTGCAGACGGGCGCGGTCGTAGCGGCGCAGCCCCTTCGGGTCGATCACCACGAGCGCCTCGAGCTTCGGCAGCCGCGGCAGATACTCCAGCACTTTGTCGACCTGCTCCTGGTCCTCGCACACGACGAAACGCGCCTCCGACAGCCCGAGCAGGTACGCCACCTCCTCGGCGGGGCTGGTCGGGTAGACGCCCACCGTCACCCCGCCGATCATCCCCAGCCCGAGTTGGGCCACCACCCATTCCTTGCGGTTCTCGCTGAGGATCGCGACGTGGCCGCCGGCATCGAGGCCGAGCCGCGTCATCCCGAGGCCGAAGTGCCGCGCGAGCCGGTCGTAGTCGGCCCACGTGTAGGGCTGCCAGATGCCGAAGTCCTTCTGCCGGAATGCAACGCGGTCGGGCCGGGTCCTGGCCCAGAAGCGCAGCCGCTGGGGCAGGGTGGCGTCCGGAGGTGGTGTCACGACAGCCATCGCTTGCGGCGCTTGTAGTGCTTCACGTCGCGGAAGCTCGCCGCCTCGGTGGTCGCTTCGCCGTAGCCGAGGTAGAACCGCTGCACGTCCGGGTCGCCGAGCAGGCGCTCGGTCGGACCGTCGATGACGACGCGCCCGGTTTCCATGATGTAGCCGTACGCGGCGATCTCGAACGCGGCCATGGCGTTCTGCTCGACCAGCAGCATCGCCACGCCGCGCTCGGCGTTGATCCGCGCGACGATGCCGAAAATCTCCTCGACCACCAGCGGCGCGAGCCCGAGCGAGGGCTCGTCGAGCAGCATGAGCATCGGCTCGGCGATGAGCGCGCGGCCGATGGCGAGCATCTGCTGCTCGCCGCCGGAGAGATAGCCGGCAAGCTGACGGCGCCGGTCGGCGAGGCGCGGGAAGTACGCGTACACCATGTCGAAGTCGGGCTTTGACGCGCGGCCGGCAAGCGCATTGGTCGCCGCGACCAGGTTCTCCTGGACGGTGAGGTCTTCGAACACGCGACGTCCCTCGCGCACGTGGACGATGCCGCGCCGCGCGAGGAGGTGCGGCGCGACCGCGTCGATGCGCTCGCCGCGGAAGCGGATGCGGCCGGCGCCGATCTCGCCGTCCTCGAGCGGCAGCAGGCCCGAGATCGCCTTGAGCGTCGTCGTCTTCCCCGCGCCGTTCGCGCCGAGCAGCGCGACGATGCCGCGCTCGGGCACTGCGAGCGACAGGCCGCGCAGGACCTGAACGGTGTGGTGATACACGACCTCCAGGTTCTCGACGGCGAGTGCGGGGGCAGGTGTCATCCGGCCTTTTCAGCCGATCGTGATCCAGTCCGAGTTCGGCTCGATCGACTTCCCGGTCACGAGATATACCCGGCCCACCGGGATGGAGTGGGTCTTCAACGACACCGGCACGCCGAAGATCCCGCCGGTGTCCCACTTGCTGATCGATTCCAGCGCGGCCTTCATGTTCGGGCCGGTGAGCTCCTTCTTCGCGGCGAGGGTGCGGGAGATGACCTGGTCGAAGATCGAGGCCGTCATCCAGCCGTTCGTATAGAACAGCGTGCGCCAGGGGCTGCCCGGCTTCTTCGAGCCGACCTCTTCCATCGCAGCGAAGGCCGCCGTCTTGCCCGGCTCGAAGGAATAGCGGTACGGCATCACGCCGAGGAAGCCGGCGCCGACGGCGCCCATCTGGTCGATGGTGGTCTTGTCCATGCTCCAGATCGTGCCCATGCCGCGCGAGCTCAGCCCCGCTTCGCGCATCTGCCGGATGAACTCCGGGATCGGAGCGAGCACGTAGCCGTGGAAGATCACGAAGTCGGGCTTGGCGCGGCGCAGCTTGATCATCTCGGCCGAGACGTCGACCGCGCCCGGCTTGGTGATGATCTCGAGCGCGACCGGAATGCCGAGCTTCGCCGCCTTTGCCCTGCCGGCCGCGATCGGATCGCGCCCGAACTCGGTGTCGGAGTAGACGAATGCGACCGAGGGCTTGGTCGCGCCGGCGGCGCTGCGGCTCACGTACTCGAGGAGGATCTCGATCATCGCGGCATAGGTCGGGCCGGCCATGAAGTAGTACGGCACCTTCTCGGGGTTGGCGAGGTCGGACGAGAACGACGGTCCGGAGGTCATCACCGTGCCCATCTGGCTCACCTCCGGCGCGATCGCCTTCGCCCAGCCGGTCGAGTCGCCGTAGAACACCGGCGGCTTCGACTGCGCCATGATCTTCTTGAAGATCGCGACCGCCTGGTCGACCTTGTAGCCCGAATCCTCGGCGAGATAGCGGAGCTTCCGGCCTGCGATCCCGCCGGAGGCGTTCTTCCACTCGACCCAGTCGGCGAGCGCGGCGTTCAGGCCCGCCCCCGCGAACGCGAAGACGCCGCTGATCGGCGGCGCCGCGCCGATGACGATTTCGCCGCCTTGCGCGAACGCGCGCAGCGGTGCGCCGAGCGAGGCGAGGGCGCTCGCGGCGAGGCCGGAGCCGATGAACTTGCGGCGATCGAAGACGCTCATGGTCACTCCTCCTTCCAAGGGATCAGGTTTTGAACGGCCACAGGTGGAAGAACCGCCGGGCGCGGCGCCAGAGCTCCGCCAGCCCGTGCGGCTCGAAGACGAGGAAACCGACGATCAGCAGGCCGAACACCACCTGCCGGACCGGTGCGAGGAACACGTTCGCGTCGGGCACGCCGAGCGCATCGGCCCAGCCGACCATGGCGCGCAGCAGCTCCGGCACCATGGTCATGAAGGTCGCGCCGAGGATGGTGCCGAGGATGGAGCCGAGGCCGCCGACGATGATCGCCGCGAGGTAGAACACCGACAGCGACAGCCCGAACAGCTCCGGCGTCGCCACGCGGAAGAAGTAGCCCCACAGCCCGCCGGCGATGCCGGCGTAGAACGAGCCGATCGCGAACGCGAGGAGCTTGTAGCGAAAGAGGCTGATGCCCAGGACTTCCGCCGAAATGTCGCGGTCGCGGATCGCGATGAAGGCGCGCCCGACGCGGGTGCGGAACAGGTTGCGCGCGCCGGCGAGGAGGACGACGGCGAGCGACACGATCAGATAGTAGACCCGGCCGTCGTTGTTCAGCTGGAAGCCGAGGACCGAGGCGGCGGGGACATTCGCCCCGCGCACGCCGCCGGTCACCGACTCCCACTCGCGGAAGATGAAGCCGAGCACGAACTGCGCGGCGAGCGTCGCCACCGCGAAGTAGAGCCCCTTGATGCGCAGCGACGGGATGGCGAACACGAGCCCGGTCGCGGCGGCGACGAACCCCGCCGCCGGCAGCGCGAGCCAGAACGGGATCCCCGCTTTCTCGGCGAGCGCGACGGTGTAGCACCCGACGCCCATGAACGCGGCGTGCCCGAGCGAGATGAGCCCGGTATAGCCGGTCATGACGTTCAGTCCCGCAGCGCTGATGAGATGGATGCCGAGCAGGCACGCGAGGTAGACGAAGTACGCGCCGCCGACCAGCGGAAACACGGCGAGCGCGACGATGAGGAGCGCGAACCAGGTGCGCTGCGCGCGCGTGTCGAACAGCGCCTCGTCGTGCCGATAGCTCGCGTGGAAGTCGCCGATTCTCACAGCCGCTCGATGTCCCGCGTGCCGAAGAGTCCGTACGGCCGCACCATCAGGATCACCAGCACGACGAGGTAGGGTACGACGTCGCGCGCCTGGCCGCCGAAGAACGCGACCGTGAGGCTCTCTAGCCAGCCGACGATCAGCCCGGCGACGATCGCGCCGGCGATGCTGTCGAGCCCGCCGAGGATGATCACGGCGAGCACGCCGAGGGCGACGGTGCCGAGCGTCGGCGACAGGCTGGTCGTCGATGCGACGATGATGCCGGCGACCAAACCGGTGACGCCGGCAAAGATCCAGGTGAGACGTTGCGTCGCCCGCACGTCGATGCCCATCGCGTACGCGGTGACCGGATCGGATGCCGCAGCCCGCATCGACACGCCGCCCTTCGAGTAGTGGAAGTACGCGGTGAAGCCGGCGATCAGCGCGACCGCCAGCGCGAAGCTCCACAGCACCTGCCCCGGCACCAGGATCTCGCCGAGCATCAGCGGCGAGCGCGGGAGAAGCTGCGGCAGCGCGAGGTTCGCACCGCCCCAGACGCCCTCGGCAACGCCGTGCAGGATCGCCCCGAGGCCGATCGTCGCCATGACGATGCTGATCACCGGCTGCCCGGCGAGCGGCCGCAGGACGAAGCGCTCGACCACCGCGCCGAGGATCGCGATGCCGGCGAGCGAGAGCGCGAGCGCGATCCACCACGGCAGGGCGAGGTAGACGTTGGCGGTCCAGAAGAGATACGCGCCGAACATCATGAACTCGCCCATCGCGAAGTTGACGACCCGCGTGCCCTTGTAGACGAGCACGAAGCCGAGCGCGATCAGCGCGAGCACCCCGCCGGCGAGCACGCCGACGATGCTGAACTCCGCCAGCAGGAGCCAGTCGATGCCGCCCGTCATGCCGCCCTGCGCCGCGCCGCCTTTTCGCCCAGGTAGGCGGCGATCACCGCCGGATCGTGCCGCACCTCGGCCGGGGTGCCGCTGGCGATGACTTGGCCGAAGTTGAGCACGACCACGTGGCTCGAGATGTCCATCACGAGCCCCATGTCGTGCTCGACCAGCATCACCGTGATCCCCCGCTCCTCCTGGATGTCGAGGATGAAGCGCGCGGTGTCCTCGGTCTCCTCGCGGTTCATGCCCGCCACCGGCTCGTCGAGCATGAGCACCTTCGGTTGCATGGCGAGCGCGCGCGCAAGCTCGACCCGCTTCTGGAGTCCGTAGGCGAGGGCCGAGATCGGGAAATCCCGGATGTGGTCGATCTCGAGGAAATCGATCACCTCGCGCTCGATCTCTTCGCGCAGGCGCGACTCCTCCGCGGCGGCGGCGCCTCGGTACCACATCGCGCCGAGCGCGCCGGCGCGCAGGCGGTTGTGGCCGCCGAGCTTGATGTTGTCGAGGACGGTCAGGCCGCGGAAGAGCGCGACGTTCTGGAAGGTGCGCGCGAGGCCGAGGGCGGCGCGCGCGTGCGCCGGGACGCGGCTGATGTCGGCGCCGTCGAAGCGGATCGCCCCGCGCTCCGGGCGGTAGAAGCCCGAGATGGCGTTGAAGAGGCTGGTCTTGCCGGCCCCGTTCGGACCGATGATCGCGGTGATGGAGCCTTGCGGAACCGCGGCCGAGACGTCGGCGAGCGCGCGGATCCCGCCGAAGCTGAGCGTCAGCCCGGTCGCTTCCAGGATATTCAAGCAGGACCTCCTCGAACGACGACGCGGTGCGCGGCGCGCCCCAGATCCGCGGGCCACGTGCAGCTCACTCGGCCTTGATGTTCGCTTCCTTCACCACGCCGCCCCACTTGGCGTAGTCGGCCTTGATCTTCTCCACCGTCTGTGCCGGCGCAAGAATTTCGGCGTCGCAGCCGGTCGCGTTGATCTGTGCCAGCAGGTTCTTGTCCGCGCCCGCCTTCGCCAGCGCCTGCGTCAGGCGCCCGACGACCTCCTGCGGCAGGCCGTCGGGCCCGAGCAGCCCGTACCAGGCTGTCGATTCGAAGCCCTTGAGCCCGACTTCGTCCATGGTCGGCACGTCCGGAAACGCGGCTGAGCGCTGCAGCGAGGTCACCCCAAGCGCGCGGATCTTGCCGCTCTTCACGGCACCGACGGCCGGCCCGAGCGATGAAAACAGCATCGGGATCTGGCCGCCCATCAGATCGGTCATCGCCGGGCCGCCGCCCTTGTACGGGACGTGCAGCAGGCTCGCGCCGGTAACGCTCTTGAAGTATTCCCCCGACAGGTGGTGCGGGCCGCCGACGCCCGAGGTGCCGTAGCTCCATTTGGAGGGTTCGCGCTTCGACGCCGCCACCACGTCGGCGACGCTGTTGAACGGCGTCGATGGATGCACCACCAGCAGGCTGCCGCTGCCGCAGACGTGGCCGAGATGGGTAAATGACGTGAGGTTGTTGTAGCCCACCTTGGAGAGATGGGGCGCGACGGTGAGCGGCCCGCTATCGAAGTAATAGAGCGTATAGCCGTCGGCAGGCGCCCTGGCAATGAACTCCATCGCGACGCCGCCCGCGTTGCCCGGCTTGTTCTCGATGATGAGCGGCTGGCCGAGCAGCGGCTCGAGCGCCCGGGCGAGCGGGCGCACGCCCGCGTCCGCCGAGCCGCCCGGCGCATAGCCGATCAGCACGCGAATCGGTTTGTTCGGATAACCCTGCGCCAGCGCCGCGGACACCGCACCGACGAACAGGCCGGCGACGGCGGCGAAACGCAAAGGACGCTTCCCGATGGCGCAGGTACGCTGAAACATCGTTCCTCCAGAGGCTTTCGCCGCATCTTAGCCTGCGGTACGCAGCCGTGGTGTAGCCACCCGCATTCTGCTATTGCAACCGGAGGAAGCGTCTTTTCCTGGTCTTCCCTGTCTGCCGCGGCACGATGGTCAACTACGTCGGTTTCGTGCCGACCGACGAGGCGATGAAGGAATCGTGGTCCGCACCGGGCGATCCAGAGGTGCTTCACCGCGAGTTCGAAGGGTGGGACCCGCGCATCGGTAACGTGCTGAAGCAAGTCGACAAGACATTTCGCTGGGCGCTCCACGACCGTGAGCCGGTACCGACCTGGACCAAAGGCCGGCTGACGCTGCTCGGCGACGCGGGTGGCGCCCGGCAGAATGGGCTGCGTGTCGATTCCGCCTGCTCCGGTCTCAGTGTGCGCGACCAGAACTCGTCGCGCACGCCGAATTCCGAAAGCACCTCCTTTATGGCTACGACGTGGTGCCGGATGCCCGCGCGGCGGCGGCAGCCCTGCTGCAATAGATCTCTTTCAGCGCCTGCACGACCGGCTTCATTTCAGCACGCCCGTCTTTCTTGCCATCTCGCTCACCCGCTTGAACTCCTCGCGGACCTCGGCCGTTGTCTGCTCGGGGGCGGAGTAGCTCAGCAAGATGCCGAGTGGCGCCAGTCTTGCCGCGATGGCGGGTGCCTTGACCGCTTGTTCGATCGCGCCGACGAGCGCCTTCCTCGCCTCCTCGGGGATCCCTGCAGGCGCGAGAAAGCTGAACCAGATGCCGAACATTTCCTCTTGATGGCCGAGCTCACGCAATGTGGGTATGTCGGTAACCTCGGGAACCCGGCTCGAGGCGACGATGCCGCGGAAGGTCCCCGACTTGATGTGACTGCTCAGCGCACCGAGTGCCAGCACGACGCCTTCGATGTGTTCTCCGCGCAAAGCGGTGACGGCGGGGGCCGCGCCGGCATAGGGAACCGGCACGAGTTCGGCACCCGTGAGGGCGTTGATCAATTGCACGCAGAAATCACCGACTGAACCGGCGCCAGGGTGGCCGATGCGCACCTGGCCCGGTTTCTTCTTCGAGTATTCGATCAACTCCGCGAAGCTCCGGTACGGCGCGTCGCTGCGCACGACGAGTATGCTCGGCGTGCGTGCGACGATGCCGAGGGGCACCAGATCCCGGAGCGCATCGTAGCTGACCGATTGGGGCTCGAGAACGGCGCGAAAGGTCAGTGCGCTGTTCTGGGCAAACAGGATCGTGTGGCCGTCTTTCCTCGCCTGGACGACGCTGTTCGTGCCGACCGCGCCCCCGGCGCCCGGGCGATTGATCACAACCACCGACGTGTTCAGCAGCCTCGAGATCTCTTCGCCCAGGGCGCGCGCGGAAATGTCAGCGGCGTCGCCCGGGGCAAGCGGAACCACGACACTGATCGGGCCGGCGGGGAACGACTGGGCCTGGGCGATGGCGGGCAGGCAGAGAAGCGCGAAGGCGAGAACAATGCGCTGTGCGACCCGGTTCATGGCCAAGATCTCCCTGGGAAACTCTGAGTTACCTGCTGATCTCGGCATCGTAACAGCGAGCGGGTGCGTTGATCCGGAATTTCCACGAGGGGATGCGCTGCTGATTGGCCGGTGATGGCCGCTCAGCGAAGTCCGCGAAGGTCCTCTTCGCTCCACACGACAGGCAGCGACGGGTCAATAGCGCCATCGAACGACGCTCTTAGCGACTTGGCTGG
>CAVWFR010000023.1:0-187500 GCA_963754305.1 uncultured beta proteobacterium
CCGATGACTGCGGGCTACCTCGCCGGGCTCAACCATCTGATACGCTGCCAGCAGCGTCCGCGTCGTGGCGTAGCTGTTGCCAGGTACCGGATTGAACAAGATCAAGTTCCGGCGTTCCGCGAGCTCGGTGTGCACGAACTTCCCCGCAGCGTCGAGCGCCGGCTTCGCAAGACTGTACGACCAATGCGCGGGCAGGAAGCTCTTCTTGGGCGCTGGCCAGAGCGAGGGCTCCGGTTTGTTCCAGCCCGGGCCGATGCCAGCCGCCGCGAGGAAGCTGTGCACCTCCTCGATGCTTTCAGCCGCCGCGAACTTCCGGGGGTCTATCGATTCCATTGCTCATTCTAGGTTTCGGCCCAGCGCCCAGTGGTGTGGGCTTTGACGTACGCGGGAAGGTCGTCGCTCATGCTCCGGCGTCTGATTGACGGCTAACCGTCAGAGTTCAGCGGCGCGCGTAGGCGGGCGAAGCCCGCCGGAGCGGGTCCGCTACATGGGCTGGTTCGGCGTCAGCATCGCGAAGACCTTATAGGTCCTCAGGTTTCAGACCCGTGTGCTTGGCGACCCGCGCGAGCATTCGAGGCCCGATGGTGAAATGTCGTTCTGCTACTCAAGGGCGTGGGTTGCCTTGCTTGAAAATCTTGCGCAGTTCGGTGCGAAATTCCGGGCTGTCCGTATGCTTGTGAACCGCGACCGCGTGCTGTACTGCGGCCTCCAACAGTTCTTCATCGCTGTCAGCCACAAGCGCGAGCGTACAGTTCATTTCACTTGGGAACTCTCGGCAATCGATGTGAACACGTGCCATACGTCTCCTCCTTCCGTGGACAAATGATGCCTCTCCTAGTACCAGAATAGCGGCACAAGGCGCCGATGTGGGCCATAGGATCTGCGCCTCTACGTGCCCTTCGCCTTATAGGCCCTAAACGAGCCTTCGTCTAGTTTCGGACGGTCCGCTTGAAGTCAAGACCGTAGCTGGCCTCGTCTTAACGCCCAACGCTTCCGATCAGCCGCCGTGAAGCCGCGGGCGAAAGCCCGCTGCGAAGCGGTCCGCTGCATCGGATGGTTGGCCGCTCACGGCTCGACTGGATCCGGTTCAGATAACCGTAGACGTAGATCTTGAGCAGCACCGAGGGATGGTAGGCCGGCCGCCCGGTCGCCTGTGGGTCACTGCCCTCGAAGCCCATCGCCCGCAGATCTAGCTGCTCGACGAAGGCCTTTACAACACGCACGGGGTTATCAGGTCCGACGTAGTCCTCGACACACTCGGGCAGCAACATCGCCTGGGTTCGAGCCGCGCCTTCGAGGAATCGCTTCATCTGCCCACCTCAACCAATCCCTTGATGCGAGCAGTAACGCCAAACACCTCACCCTCGTGGCCACGCCACATTCGGTCAGAAAAGCCCGGTCTCGCAAGAGGCCGGGTTTTTTTGTTTTCAGGGTTTCCAATCCACCGAGTGCTCTTCGAGGTAGGCGTCGATGGCGGCGCCCACGGTGGGATGGAAGCTCGCGGCACCGAAGCGCTCGAGCATCTCAAAGCGCTTCAGCTTGTCCTTGACCGGATCCTTCATTTCGGCGAACCGCAGCTCGATGCGCGATGCGCGCAGGGTCTGCTCGAGCTCGGCGAGCATGTCCGCCGAAGTGACGTCGACGCTGGTGACCGGCTCGGCGGCCACGATGATCCGGCGCACCAGCGTCGGCGATCGCGCCACGGCTTCCAGCACGCGCTGGTGAAACAGCTCGGCATTGGCGAAGAACAGGGGTGCGTCCCAACGGAACAGCACCAGGCCGGGTATGAGCCGCGCATTAGGATAGCGTTTGATGTCGTGGTAGCCGCGGATGCCGTTGACTCGGCCCAGCACGGCGTAGTGAGGCCGCCAGCCGTCCCATAGAAATTCGATGACCGCGATGACGATGGCCAGGCCTATGCCGGGAATCACTCCCAGCACGGCAACGCCGAGGAAACAGACAACGGACAGCCAGAACTCCCAGCGCTGGATGCGGAAGATGCGGCGCAGGTCGTCGAATTCGAACAGGCCGATGGCCGCAGCGATCACGACCGCTGCGAGCGCACTGGTGGGCAGGTTCTCCAGCAGATTAGGTGCCAGTAGCAGCAGCAAGGCGACGGCCACAGCGCCGACTACGCCAGTAAGCTGGGTCTTCGCGCCCGAGGCTTCGGCGACCGGGGTGCGCGAGGAACTGCTGCTGATTGGAAACCCCTGGAACAGTCCAGCGGCCAGGTTGGCGGCTCCCAGACCGACCATCTCCTGGTTCGGATCGACCTGGGAACGGGTCTTGGCCGCATACGTGCGCGACAGGACGCTGGTGTCGGCGAACGCCACCATGGCGACGGCGCAGCCGCCGATCACCACGTCTCCGAGGTCGGCGAGATTGATCCACGGCAGCGCGAACGACGGCAGACCTTGCGGCAGCGGACCGAGCACCTTCACCCCGGCGCCCTGGTCTAGGCCGAACGCTCCGACCGCAACAGTAGCGCCCACCACTGCGATTAGGATGCCTGGGATTCGCTCGAAGCGCTTGAGCAGCAGGATCGCCGTCAGCGTGCCGGCGCCGACCGCGAACGCGGTCCAGTTAGCCTGGCCACCCAGCACCGATTCAGCGATCTGCGCGAGGTCGCGCAGCGGCCCGACACCGTCGACCGAAAAGCCGAACAGCTTGGGCAGCTGGCTGATCAGTACCGTGAGCGCGATGCCATTCATGTAACCGTAGCGGATCGGCTTGGACAGGAGCTCGGTGACGAACCCTAGGCGCATCACTCCTACCAGGATGCACACCAGCCCCGACACGACCGCCATCATGCTCGCCACAGACACGGCGCGCATCGGATCGCCACCCGAGAGCGGCAGCACGACCGCGAGAATCACCGGGGCAAGAGAGGAGTCCGGCCCCAGCACCAGAATGCGGCTGGGACCGAACAGCGCGTAAACGAGCAGCGGGACGATAGTGGCGTACAGACCGTAGATTCCCGGGACGCCCGAAGCCACCGCGTACGCGATTCCGACCGGCACCAGCATCGTGGTGAGCACCAGGCCGGCCATCAGATCGTGCGGCAACCAGGAGGCTTCGTACCGGCTGAGGATCTGCAGTCCGGGCAGCCAACGCTTCCAGCCGTTCATGCCTTGTCCTTTGAATGGAGCGCATTCAAAGGCAACGATCTGGGGCGGTGCGTCGGGCCTTCAGCCGCCCCAGCGCAGGAGCCCGAGGACCAGCAGCGCCAAGAAGAAGCGTGTCGCCGATCATGAGCACGACCCGGCTTGAGGCCGAGGGTCGCGACCTCCTGCGTCCTCGTGCCGATCGCGGCGATTGCCGCCACTGGGCACCAGCGCGGTGCGTTGTCTTCGGCACTCGCAGTGTCCGATCGTGGCACACCTCGCACGATTTGCTCCGCGCAGCGTGCGTCAGCAATATGACGAAGCGTGGGTCCGCCCCTCGTGGCGCCGAACGTCGCCCATCAGCGGCCCGCGCAGGCGGGCGAAGCCCGCCGGAGCGGGTCCGCTGCATGGGCGACGTTCGGCGTCATCTTTGCGCGCCGCGAGCCCGGCGGGCGACGTAGACACGAAGAACGCTGTCCATACGCGACTGCCAACCAGCGCCCGTCGACTTGAAGTACTTCACGACCTCCGGGCTGTACCGCACGGACAACAGCAACTTCGTACGCTCTGACTTTGGTCGGCCGCGGAGCGCTCGCAGAGGAACCATCGACTTCAATTGCTTAGCGGAGAGCGGCCGCGCATCAGGATCTGCGGTCGCGGCTGCGCGGATCTTTCGGTCCTCCGCCACGGTTGGAACGGCGATCTTGGAGCGCTTAGATGCTTTCGACATAGTGCTTGACCTCACGACGCGTGGCCCGGCGAAGGCTGACGATCCTGCGGCGACCGCCGCGCTCAACGAACGCGACGTAGTAGAGAGTGGTGGTCTTCGGTGCTAGGGCGATCATGCGCACTTCGTCGTAGAGAAACGACACTCCCCGGTACAAGCGAAGAAGCCATCTGCCGGTCGTAATGACAAAGAATCCTACAGGCAACGCCGTCAATTCTTGCCGGTGTAAACCGCCAGTTGAGCGTCGAAGGCTCGCTTGTAGGCGGGCCGCGCTTCGCCGCGGGCGAGATAGACGGCCAGGTTTGGAAATTCGTCCAGAATGCCCGAGGATTTCAGCCTGAGTAGCACCGACACCATCAAAAGGTCGCCGGCGCTGAACGCACCACCGAGCCAGTCGGCATCACCCAAGCGCACGGAAAGTTGGTTTAGCCTGCCGCGAACGCGATCTTCGACCAGAGGAAGGCGCTCCGCATGCCAGGGCTTGTCGCCCTCGAGCAGCCTCGCGGTTCCAAGTTCAAGGATCGGCGGTTCCACCGTGTTGAGCGCGGCAAACATCCATGTGATCGCGCGCGCCCGAGCATTGGCATCGTCCGGCAGCAAGCCTGCATGTCGCTCGGCGATGTGAAACACGATCGCCCCTGTCTCGAACAGCGCGAGATCGCCTTCCTCATAGGTCGGAATTTGGCCGAAAGGATGAAGCGCCAGATGCGCGGGTTCCTTCATCGCACGAAACGAAACAAGGCGAACCTGGTAGGGTTGGCCCACTTCCTCAAGCGCCCAGCGAACGCGCGTATCACGCGCCAGTCCCTTGCCGCCATCGGGTGAGCGTTCAAAGGCGGTAATGGTGATGGTCATCGAGCGGCTCTTCCTTGGCGAACATCATCGGCTGCGGAGGCAGACCTTTGCAACCATGGCCGAGCGCTTGCCATGGAACGTGAGGGCCACGCCTCCAGCCCTTCTGCATCACCGTGCTGACATCCCCGTTACCCCGACAGCTGTCTAAACGCCTCCGGCTAACGATAGAGGGACCTGCGCCCGCGTATTTTCATCCGGGTCAGAGCCAACCGTGCTCACCAACAGGCCGAATATAGACACGCAGTCCGTCCCGCCGTTGACGACTCACTTCGCCTTGTAAAAACGGGGGAGTCCATATAGTTCTGCATCACCTGCCGGCGGAGGCGAGCGAAGCCCGCTGTAGCTGGTCAGGTGCATGCGGAGGTTATGCGGCATTTGCCGGCGTCGACCCCTGAGAGCAAAGTCACGAACGACCGGCAGGCCTGACCCTCCGGACGAAACGCTGCACGGCGACCAAGGCGAAGAACATCTCGATCCTGGCCCGGGTCAGCGGTGAAGGGCGCCAGTTGCCGGCGAGGACCGCCACGATCGCCCCATAGATACCGAGCCGCTTCCGGGGCGTGAACCACAGGTCACGGAACGCCGGGTCGTAGAATCCGATCGCAAACCGCCGGAAGTGGTGATAGCGCTTCCGGACGATGCGTTCATACCGGGCGAAGGCCCGCTCCGACAGGTCGCCCGTCCGCAGCCCGGCGTCGATCGCCTCGGCGGCGTCCAGACCTCCCTGCATGGCGAGCAACACCCCGGTCGAGAAGATGGGGTCCAGGAACGCGGCCGCGTCGCCTACCGCCACCCAGCGGTCCCCGGCCATGCGGGTGGCCAGATAGGAATAGTCGACGTCGATGCGCGCCGGAGAGACCCGCCGTGCCCGCTCAAGCAGCGACGCGGCAGGCCGCGTGTCCGCGAGATAGTGGGCAAGGCTCTCCTCCGCAGTCGCCTTCGCTTCGCGCCGATGAACCTCCTTCGGGATCACGGCCCCCACACTCATCACGGTGTCCGACAGCGGGATCAGCCACAGCCAACCCATGTCGGCGCGTGTGAACATTCGGATGTCGCCGGCGCGGCGCCCGTCGGCGCGCGGGACGCCCTCGTACTGCGCGTGAACGGCGATGTTGCGCAGGAGCGGGTCGTATTCGTGGCGGCCGAAGCGATTCACGAGAACGCCGGCCCGCCCCGAGGCGTCGACGACGACCCCCACACGTGCGGTGCGCTCGATGCCGTCCGGGTCCGCGAAGCGAAGCGTGACGGCTTCGGCATCAAAGGCCGCATCGAGAAGGCGGTGCCCCTCGCGCACCGTGACTCCGCACCGCTCGGAATGGCGCAGGAGAATCTCGTCGAATCGCTCCCGGAGGACCTGGAACGTCTGCGGCGTTGGCGTCTCCACCGCCTCCTCGAAGTCGGCATACTGTTCGGTCACGCTGTCGGGCGGACGGAAGCTCGCGCCCCACTTCTTGACGAACCCGGCGGCGGCGATCGCGTGGTCCACGCCGAGGGCCCGGAAGACCTCGTTGCTCCACGGGAGCTGCGACTCGCCGATGTGGAAGCGGGGAAACCGCTCCCGCTCCAGCAGGACGACCCTCTTCCCGCGCCGCGCCAACGCGGTGGCGGCGCTGGAGCCGCCCGGCCCCCCGCCCACCACAGCTACATCGAAATCCCACCCGTTGCTCGTCATGCCGATGGCATCCATCTGGGATGGCGAAGGGGGTTGCCCGAGACTGTCTGCGCGTCCCGCCGAGCGCCGTCGATCGTGAGGAGCATACCAGCCATGGAACGACACAAGACGCAGCCCCCCGCCTGCTCAGGGTCGACAACGCGGTCGAACGGCCGCTCATGGGCCGGAGCGGTCATCGTAGGACGAATGCCACGTGACGTCAGATGCCGCATGAACGACCAAGCTGAGCGGCGCGCGCACCGGCACAAGCAAGCGACGGCGCTAAACGCACAACGATTATGCGGCATGCCGCAGCTGGGGCGCCGTGATTGCGTATACCTATGCCGTGGCGCCCGGTCCAATTGCTTGTGCGGAGATGCGGACTTGCCGACAATATGCAAAGATGTCACCGGTTTTCTCCTCGCGCTCTATTGCCAATACAGGATAGACCTTAGACAGATCTGCGTTCTTCGCCCAGACACCCTGCGCCTCTCTTTTCTTCAGGCGCGTCGGAGAGCTGCAGCGTAGCCCTTCGCGCCATGTTCGATTGCTGCGATCGCTTTGAGTTCCACCGTTGTAGCCAACAAGCTGTGTGTGGCCCTTCGCGCGTGCGATGCTGCGTTCCAGCAGCGCACCCGCAGGTATGCGTTAGCAAGTCGGATCATCGATGGACGCGCTGTCCAGGCTCGACCCACAGCTGCATGAGGACTGATCCGTTCGCGTCGAATGAATCCCAGGAGTTCACAACGCTGGAATACGGCTTGTACCCAGACACTGCGCGAGGAAGCTCGTGATGTTCATACGGAATGCACAGATCGAGAGTTTGGCCCTGGGACTAGCGAGGCCGAGTTTATGCCCGCATAACGTCGCGGTTCACGGGCCGCGACAGCGGAGCGAAGCGAAGCGCCAGCCCCGCTGGCAAGCCGGTCCGCTGCAATCGCGTTGATACTGATTGAGGCCCCCGTTTCCGGCGGGCTTGGTAGCTGATCGCTACCATCCAATGACGTGTTGGGAGACACGGACACTTTGGAAAGGAGGCCTCGATGCGATTCTATACCCGGCAACATCGCCACTATTGCGGCGTCGATCTTCACGCCCGTTCGATGTACGTGTGCATTCTCGACGCCGAGGGCACGGTGTTGGTGTCGAAGAACATCGCTGCGAGCCCGGAGCCGTTCCTCGAGCTCATTGCGCCCTACCGCGAGGATTTGGCAGTGGCGGCCGAGTGCATGTTCACGTGGTACTGGCTGGCGGACCTGTGCGAGCGCGAGCGGATCGTGTTCGTGCTGGGGCACGCGCTGTACATGCGCGCGATCCATGGCGGGAAGGCGAAGAACGACCGCATCGACGCGCACAAGATCGCGGCGCTGCTGCGTGGCGGGATGATGCCGCAGGCCTACGTCTACCCGCGGGCGATGCGGGCGACGCGCGATCTGATGCGCCGGCGCAACCATCTGATGCGAAAGCGCGCCGAGCTGCTGGTGCACATCCAGAACACGAACTCCCAGTACAACCTGCCTGCGTTCGGGGTGCGCATCGCCAAGCCGCACCTTCGGCGCGAGGCGGCGAGTCATTTTCCGGAAGCCGCGGTGAGGAAGAGCGTCGAGCTCGACGTATCGCTGATCGACCACTACGACCGGCAGCTGCCGGAGCTGGAGCGCTACATCGAGTCGAGCGCCCACGGTCACGATCCGGTGGCCTTCGCGCTGCTGAGGACGGTGCCGGGGTTGGGCGAGATCCTGGGGCTGTCGATCCTCTACGAGATCGAGCGGATCGAGCGCTTCCCGCGGGTGCAGGATTTCCTGTCCTACGGGCGGCTGGTGAAGCCGACCAAGGAGTCGGCCGGCAAGATCCTCGGCCACTCGGGCCGCAAGATCGGCAACGCGCACCTGAAGTGGGCGTTCTCGGAAGCCGCGGTGTGCTTTCTGCGCGGGAATCGGCGCGCCCAGGCGTTGCGTGTGCGGCTGGTCGCCAAGCACGGCAAGGGCAAGAGCCTATCGATCATCGCCGCACGGCTCGCCCGTGCGGTGTACTTCATGCTCAAGCGAAGAACGCCGTTTGACGCCGAGCGCTTCTTCGCGCATTCCGGTTCGGCAGGGACGAAGGGCTCGAGCCTGAACGTCCCAACTGGGGCCGCTCTCGAGGGCGCGCGGCCTGAACGAAGCTCGACCCAACTCACTGTGCCTGCGAGCACCGCAGCCGAGCTTGGCCGCAAGCGGATGCGCCCGGCAGCCCAGCGGCATTGATTGGCCGGGCGCTTCGTTCTCTGCCGTCCGAATCGACCGGATCACTCGTGGTGATGCGTGACCTGCCCCTTCCCCGAGCGCGGCACTAACTGGACGGGATCCTCGATCCCGAGCCCGACGCTTTGAATGCGCCGGCACAAGGGCAAGTAGTCATTTCTAGGGCGTCGCCGTGTACGGCGACGACGTCGAGCACGGACTCGACGCCTGACCCTCGATAGGTGTTTGGTGCAGGCACAGCCTGCAAAACCCGCCGCCTGAAATCAAGTCAGGGGCGCGCAGCACGCGAGGTCGCGGTCGGAACTACCGTGCGCGAGGCCAAACGCCTCGCGTAGGGAACGCTTCACCTGTTGACAGGCCGGGGCCTCATAGGGGTTGGGCGTCATCGTTCTGCTCATGACTGCATCGAGCTCGCAGTGAGAGCGCGGCCGCGTCAGCGTGAAAGGCCTGCCCATCGCCCCCCCTCGACTGCGGCGAGGAATTCTGAGACGAGGAGATTGAAGAGACCCGGCTCCTCGAGATTCGGGGTATGGCCGCAAGCCGGGAAGACAACCAGTCCTGCGTGCGGGATCCAACTGCGCATCAACAGTGAGGGCTCGACACAAGCTAAATGGATAGCCCTTATAGTCGTACAGTACTAGAGATACGTGGTCGCCAGATCAAGGAGTTGGCTGGAAATAGGGCAGCCCGGTGGCCCGGGTGAAAGACGTCTGGAGGCGGTGCGTGATGCATGACAGTCCTCGCCTGCTCGATCAGGTACGCGATCGCGTACGACTCAAGCACTATAGTATCCGTACGGAGCATGCGTACGTGGAGTGGGTGCGCCGGTTCGTGGTTTTTTCCGGGCTGCGGCATCCGCGCGAGCTGGGGCCCCGGAAATCGAGGCGTTCTTGACCCACCTGGCCGTCGCCGGGCGGGTGGCGGCGTCGACGCAGAACCAGGCGAAGAGCGCGCTTCTCTTCCTCTACGAGGAGGTGCTCGGCTCCGAGCTGCCGTGGCTGAACGACATTCAGAGTGCGAAGCGGCCGGCGCGCCTGCCCGTGGTGCTGACACCGGAGGAGGTGCGGGCCGTGCTCGAGCGCGCGCGGGGGACGGCGGGGCTGATCTTGCGGCTCCTGTATGGCACGGGAATGCGGATCCTCGAGTGCCTGCGGCTGCGGGTAAAGGACGTCGAGTTTGCGCGGCGCGAGATCGTCGTGCGGGACGGGAAGGGCGGTAAGGACCGCGTCACGGTGCTCCCGGCGCGCTCGTCGTGCCGCTGAGCGAGCAGCTCGTGCGCGCGGGAGCTTCATAGCGCGGACTCGCTTGGCCGGCGTACGGCGAGGTTTACCTGCCGTTTGCGCTGGGCACGAAGTATCCGCATGCCGCGCGCGAGTGGGGTTGGCAGTACGTGTTTCCCGCGCCGGTCGCTCGGTGGATCCGCGCGTCGGGCGTCGCATGCGCCGCCATCACGTGGACGAGACGGCGGTGCAGCGCGCGATCAAGGAGGCCGTGCGCCGCGCGGGGATCGTCAAAGCGGCGACGCCGCACACACTGCGGCACAGCTTCGCGACGCATCTGCTCAGGCGGGCTACGACATCCGCACGGTCCAGGAGCTGCTCGGGCACGCGGACTGTCAAGACGACGATGGTCTACACGCACGTGCTCAACCGCGGCGGTCGCGGCGTGCGAGCCCGATGGACCGGTCGGCGGACGGCGTGGACTGCCCGCGTCGAGGAGGCCCGCGCTGGTATCGCATCGCGTAGTCCCGACGGCAGCTGCACGCCTGCCTAGGCGGGTTCCGCTGCCGGCGCTGCCGAGGGCGAGTCGGTGCTGCGCGCGCGGATTTCGCGTGACCGATTCGTCGTAGCCACGCCTCGTGCCTATGGCGTGCGCTTCGCGGTCCGCAGCATCGCGAGCGCTTGCTCGATCGCCGGGGACTTGGGCTCCGAGGTGAGGATGGTGAACGCGAGCAGGAGCTCGTCGACCACCAGTGCCCCCTGGGTGAGATGCGGCGACCTACCGACCGCAGGCGACTGAAGGGTGGCGTGGAAGTAGTAGCCGGGGCCGCCGGTGCCCGCGATCTCGCGCAGCAGGAAGCGCTTTTCGGTCGCGGCCGACGCGACCTCTTCGGCTGACTGGGCGACGAAGGCGCGCAGCCGCTGCGGGTCTTTGTAGGACGCCTCCTTGCCGACCGACCAAGCGATGGTCAGCGTCATGTCGAACGGTGGCCGGGCGCCGAGCTGATCGAAAAAGCGACGCACCGGCAACCCGTCAGGCGTCTTCCTCGGCTCGTCGTACCAGTCGGCCGGGACGACCATCTCGAGCTTGCCGCGGCCGGGGACCGCCCAGGCGCGCAGCTCGCCGTCGGCCGCGCGTGCGGGGAGCACGGCCGCCGCCGCGGCGAGCAGGGCGGCAGCGACGCGCATCATGGATTCAGGGTCTCGATCTTCTGCTGCGAAGTGCGCTTGACGGTCCCGTCCGGCACGAAGTGCACGTTGAAGAACCACGGGTTGCCGTGACTTTGCTCGAACCGCCAGGACGAAACGTCTTCCTGCAGGTTCGAAAACGGCATCGTCTGTCCGGGCCTGCCGATGAGCTTGCGCACCGCATCGCGGGTCATGCCGGGCTGAATCTTCGCGAAGTACTCCTCGGTGAGCACCTGCCGGATGGCGCGGAGGACGTTGTCGGGTCCGAGATCGATCATGTAGGTCACCATGCCCTCGGGGCCGCGCGCGAACTCCCAGGTGTAGCTGCCGTCGGGCGCCTTCCACTCGAAGGTCGGGTTGCCGAGCGTGCTGCGGACTTCCGTGGCGGTCGAGACGCCGGGCTTGAGTTGCGAGATCCCGGCGTCGCAACCGACGAGCGCCGCGAGCGGCGCGATCAGCGCGAGAAAGAAGCGGCGCAAGCCGTTCGGTTCCATGAAAGTGGATCGCTCCGTGCCGGTGGGCGCCCGAATTCTAATGCCTTGCCCCGCCGGTTGGGGTCGTCGTATTCTGCTTGCGCCACGTTCCGGGAACGAGCTCGAATGATCACTGCAGATCAGAACGACCGCATGACCCGCGTCGGACCCGGCGCCCCGGCCGGCACGCTGCTGCGCCGGTATTGGCAGCCGGCGGCGCTCGTCGACGAGCTGGAAGGCGAGCGGCCGGTGCGGCCGGTGCGGCTTCTCGGCGAAGACCTGGTGCTCTTTCGCGACGAGCGGGGCCGCTACGGCCTCCTCGATCGCCAGTGCCCGCATCGGCGCGCGGATCTCGCGTTCGGGCGGCCGGAGGATGGCGGCTTGCGTTGCGCGTTTCATGGCTGGCTCTTCGACGTCGATGGCCACTGCCTCGAGACGCCGGCGGAGCCCGAAGGGAGCCGGCTCTGCGAGTCGGTGCGGCAGCGCGCGCGGCCGGTGCGCGAGCGGAGCGGCATCCTGTGGGCGTACCTCGGCGACGGCGAACCGCCGGCGTTCCCAGAGTTCGACTGCTTCGTCGCGCCGCCGGCCTACACCTTCGCGTTCAAGGGCTTCTGGGACTGCAACTGGCTGCAGGCGCTCGAGATCGGCATCGATCCGGCGCACGCGTCGTTCCTGCACCGCTTCGAGGAGGACGAGGCGCCGGGCGGCGCGATCTACGGGCGCCAGTTCCGTGCGTCCTCGGCCAGCTCCGAGCTGCCGATGACCAGGGTGTTGCGCGAGTATGCCCGGCCGAAGCTCGAGCACGAGGCCACGGACTGGGGCTTCCGCATCTTCGCTCTGCGCGGCATCGACGCCGCGCAGACCCACGTGCGCGTGACGAACATGGTGTTCCCGCAGGCGTTCGTCATCCCGCTCTCGCCGGAGATGACGATCACCCAGTGGCACGTGCCCGTCGACGACACGAGCTGCTACTGGTACGCGATCTTCACCGCGTTCGACGCCCCCGTGGACAAGGCCGAGATGCGCCGGCAGCGGCTCCAGCTCTACACGCTGCCCGACTACAAGCCGCGGGTGAACCGCCACAACGACTACGGCTTCGACGCCGACGAGCAGCGCCGGCGCACCTATACCGGGATGGGGTTCGACATCAACGTGCACGACCAGTGGGCGGTGGAGTCGCAGGGGCGGATCCACGACCGGACGCGCGAGTATCTCGGCAGCTCCGACCGGATCATCGTCGCCTACCGGCGCCTGCTGCTGCAGGCGATCGAGCAGGCGGGGCGGGGCGAGCGACCGCTGATGGCGCTCGAGTCCGCGCAGGCGCCACGGGTACGCGGACCGGTCACGATCGACGGCATCGGGCCGGCGGACGATTGGCAGCGGTACTGGCGCGACTACGACGGCGCACGCCGGCGGCGGTCGGACTGGGCGGCGGCGCTGCCCGATCCGCTGGCGCGCTGACTCGGGCGATGAGCTTCGTCGAGCGGTACGGGCTGTGGACCGACGCCCAGCGCGCGGCGGCGCGCGCGCTCGCCGGTGAGATCGAAGGCCGCGGCGTCGAGGTGGTGCGGTTCTCGTTCCCCGATCAGCACGGCATCCTGCGGGGCAAGACGGTGACGTTGGCGGACCTGCCGCGAGCGCTCGCCGAAGGGGTCTCGTTCACCACCACGCTCTTCGCCAAGGACACCTCGCACCGGAGCGTGTTTCCGGTGTTCACCCGCGGCGGCGGGTTCGGGCTCGACGCGATGGAGGGCGGCGCCGACGCGCTGATGATCGCCGACCCGACGACGTTCCGCGTGCTGCCGTGGGCACCGCACACGGGGTGGCTGCTGTGCGACCCGTATTTCCCCAGCGGCCAGCCGGTCCCGTTCGCCACGCGCGAGCTCTGCCGCCGAGCGCTCGCGCGGCTGGCCGAGAGCGGGTTCGACTATGTCGCCGGGCTGGAGATCGAGTTTCACGTCTTCAAGCTGGTCGATCCGCGCCTCGCGCCCGAGCACGCCGGGCAGCCCGGCGAGCCGCCGGAGGTGAGCCTCCTCAGCCACGGCTACCAGTACCTCACCGAGCAGCGCTACGACCTGATCGATCCGGTCGTGGAGATCCTGCGGCGCGATCTCGCGGCGCTCGGCCTGCCGCTCCGCTCGCTCGAGGTCGAGTTCGGTCCAAGCCAGGTCGAGTTCACGCTCGGCGCGCTCGCCGGTCTCGGGTCCGCTGACGCGATGGTGCTGTTCCGCAGCGCGGTGAAGCAGATCTGCCGGCGGCACGGCTACCACGCCACGTTCATGTGCCGTCCCCGGATCCCGCACGTGATGTCGAGCGGCTGGCACCTGCACCAGTCGCTGCGGCGGGTCGCCGACGGCGGGAATGCGTTCATGCCGGCGGAGGCAGGAGGTCCGCTGTCCGAGACGGGCCGGCGCTTCCTCGCGGGGCTGCTCGCGCACGCGCACGGCGCGGCCGCACTGTCCACCCCGACGATCAATGGCTACAAGCGCTATCGCCCGTACTCGCTCGCGCCCGACCGCGCGATCTGGGGGCGCGACAACCGCGGCGCGGCGCTGCGGGTGATCGGCGGCGCCGGCGACCCCGCGACGCGCATCGAGAATCGCATCGGGGAGCCGGCAGCGAATCCGTATCTCTACTTCGCCTCGCAGATCCATTCGGGCCTCGACGGACTGCGGCGCGCGCTCGACCCCGGGCCCTCCGCCGATACGCCGTACGAAGCGGAAGCCCGACCGCTCCCGCGTACCCTGGATGAAGCGCTGGCGGCGCTGCGTGCCGACGCATGCCTGCGCGAAGGCCTGGGCAGCGCGTTCGTGGACTACTTCTGCCGCATCAAGGAGGCGGAGCTCGCGCGCTTCAACCTCGAAGTGAGCGAGTGGGAGCAGCGGGAGTATTTCGACTTGTTCTGAGGCGTCGGCCGCGGCGGGCGGGTAGCTCGGATGGAGCGCAGCCGAATCCGGGAAACGCCTAGACGCCGAGATACCGGTGCTGGACGTCCTCGTTCGCCGCGAGCTCGGCCGACGTGCCGCGCCAGACGACGCGGCCCTTCTCGAGCACGTAGTGCGCATCGGCGATGCGCGTCAGCGCCTTCACGTCCTTGTCGATGATGAGGATCGACAGGCCGGCCTGCCTTGAGGCGCTCGATCGAGCGATAGATCTCCGCGCGAATCAGCGGTGCGAGGCCCTCGGTCGCCTCGTCGAGGATCAGCAGGCGCGGGTTGGTCATCAGCGCGCGTCCGATCGCGAGCATCTGCTGCTCGCCGCCCGAGAGCTGGTTGCCCATGTTGCCGCTGGCGCTCCGCGAGCTGCGGGAAGAACGCGAACACCCGCTCGAGCGTCCACGGATCGGCCGACCGCGCGCGATTGGCGGCGGTCGCGACCAGGTTCTCCCGCACGGTCAGGTTGGGAAAGATCTGCCGTCCCTCGGGCACGAGGCCGAGCCCGGCGCTGCGCAACGCGGTAGGACGGGCAGCCCGGCGAGCGGCTTCCCCTCGAAGCGTCACGCTGCCTGCCTTCGGCGCGACGATGCCCATGATCGAACGGACCGTCGTCGTCTTGCCCATGCCGTTGCGGCCGAGCAGGGTCGACGACCTCGCCGCCGCGCACCGCGGAACGAGACGCCGAACAGCACCTGGCTCACGCCGTAGGCCGTCTCGAGTCGCTTCCACCGCGAGCATCAGTCGCCCTCGCCCAGGTAGGCGCTCTGCACCTCGGGGTTGGCGCGGATCTCCGCCGGCGTGCCGGTGGCGATGATGCGGCCGTAGACGAGCACCGAGATGCGGTCGGCGAGCGAGAACACCGCGTCCATGTCGTGCTCGACGAGGACGATGGTCTGCCGGCCCTTGAAGCCGGCGAGGAGCCGGACCATGCGCTGCGACTCGTCCGCGCCCATCCCGGCCATCGGCTCGTCGAGGAGCATCAGCCGCGGCTTCGTCGCGAGCACCATCGCGACCTCGAGCTGGCGCTGCTCGCCGTGGGCGAGGTTCGCGGCGAGCACGTCGGCGCGCGCGCTCAGGCCTACCTCGCCGAGGATCGCGCGCGCCGGGTCGCGCAAGCGCGGGTCCTTGCGCGCCGGCCGCCAGAACCGGAAGCTCGATCCGGCGTGCGCCTGCACCGCGAGCGCGACGTTGTCGAGCGCGGAGAAGTCACGGTAGACGCTGGTGATCTGGAACGACCGCGCGAGGCCGCGGTGCGCGCGCGACCGGCGCGCCGAGCGCGGTGATGTCCTCGCCGGCGAACCGGATGTGCCCGCTGTCCGGCCGCAGGTTGCCGGCGAGCTGGCCGATCAGCGTCGTCTTGCCGGCGCCGTTGGGGCCGATGATCGCGTGCGTCTCGCCGGCGCGCGCCTCGAACGTGACCTGGTCGGTGGCGCGCAGCGCGCCGAACGACTTCGAGAGGTCTTCGACGTGGAGCAGGACGTCACTCATCGCGCGCCTCTCCGGGCAGCAGGCCGGCCAGCCCGCGCCGCGCGAACAGCACCACCAGCACCAGGATCGGCCCGAGGATGATCTGCCAGTGAACGGTCCACGCCGCGAGCAGGTCCTCGAGCAGGAGGAGCGCGGCGGCGCCGAGCACCGGCCCGATCAGCGTGGCGATGCCGCCGAGGATCACCATGAACATGATCTCGCCCGAGCGGGTCCAGTTCATGAACTCGGGCGTGAGGTAGGCGGTCTGGTTGACGAGGAGGGCGCCGGCCACGCCGCACATCGCGCCGGCGATGACGAACGCGGCGAGCTTGTACGGGTAGGGCGAGAAGCCGAGCGCGCGCGTGCGCGCCTCGTTCGACTTCGCCGCGCGGATCACCATGCCGAAGCGCGAGTTCACCAGGCGGTGCACCAGGTAGAGGAACCCGGCGAGGATCGCGAGCACGAAATAGTAGAACGGCGTCGGGCTGCCCAGATCGAGGCCGCCGAACCGGCTGCGCGCCGCGAGCCGCATGCCGTCGTCGCCGCCGTACTCCTCGAGCGAGATGCCGAGGTAGAAGAGCATCTGGGTGAACGCGAGCGTGATCATGATGAAGTACACGCCGCTGGTGCGGATCGACACCGCGCCGATGACGAGCGCGATCGCCGCCGACGCCGCGATCGCCGCCGCGAACTGCAGGAAGCCGTTGTCGATGCCGTGGTGGGCGAGGATCCCCACCGCGTACGCGCCGACGCCGAGGTAGGCGGCGTGCCCGAACGAGACCATGCCGCCGTAGCCGAGGATGAGGTTGAGGCTGAGGGCGGCGATCGCGAAGATCATGATGCGCCGGACGAGGTCGAGGTAGAACGGCTGGCCGATCGCGGCGGCGACCGGCGGCACCGCGGCGAGCGCGGCGAGCACCACGGCGATCGCGACGATGCGGGCGCGGTCCTTCACCGGCGGCTATCCGCGGGCGGGGAACAGCCCCGCCGGCCGGACGGCGAGGATCACCGCCATCAGGAGGTAGACGAGCATCGAGGCGATCGCCGGCCCGGCCGCGTCGGCGGCGCCCGGCGACACCACGGTGGCGAGCGTCGGCTTGAGGAAGGCGCGGCCGAACGTGTCCACCATGCCGACGATCAGCGCGCCGGCGAGCGCGCCGCGGATCGAGCCGATCCCGCCGATGACGATCACGACGAACACCTCGATCAGGATCTTCTCGCCCATGCCGGGCTCGACCGTGTAGATCGGCCCGGCCATCAGGCCGGCCAGCCCCGCCAGCGCGGCGCCGAACCCGAACACGACCGTGTAGAGCAGGCGGATGTTGACGCCGAGCGCCCCCACCATCGTGCGGTTCGAGGCGCCGGCGCGGATCAGCATGCCGAGCCGCGTGCGCGCCACCACGTACCAGAGCAGGCCCGCGACCGCGAGCCCGACCAGGATGATGACGAGGCGGTACAGCGGGTAGCGCAGGCCGGCGAGGAGCTCGACGTGGCCCGACAGCCAGGACGGCACGCTCGTGTAGAGCGCGGCGCGGCCGAACAGGATCGCGACGAGCTCGTTGAAGAAGAGAATCAGGCCGAACGTCGCGAGCACCTGGTCGAGGTGGTCGCGGTCGTACAGCGTGCGCAGCGCGACGAGCTCGACCAGCACGCCGACCGCCATCGTGCCGGCGAGCGCAAGGACGACGCCGAGGAGGTACGACCCGGTGAGGTTGACGAACGCCACCCAGAGGTACGCGCCCACCATGTAGAGCGACCCGTGGGCGAGGTTGACCATGTTCATGATGCCGAACACGAGCGTCAGCCCGGCGGCCATCAGGAACAGCATCACCCCGAGCTGCAGCCCGTTCAGCGTCTGCTCGAGGAGGAGGAGGGGGGTCATCTCCGCGGGGCGAAAAAAAAGAGGCGCGGTCGCGCCGCGCCCCCGGATGCGTCAGCCGCCGGCGGCTACCACTTCATCGGGCAGTCCTTCGCGTAAGAGTCCTTGTGGCTCGAGAAGACCGTCTCCTGGATCTCGAGCACCGGGTCGGCGGTCGGGCTCGCGCCGGCCACGGCCTTCAGCAGGTAGAAGTTCTGGATCGGGAAGTGGTTGGTGTTGTAGGCGTACTTGCCGCGCGTCGAGGGGTAGTTCGCCTTGCGCATGGCGGCGATCATGCCTTTCTTGTCGGCGAGGTTGCCCTTCACCGCGCGCACCGCGGAGTCGATCAGCATGATGCCGTCGTAGCTCTGCGCGCCGTAGAACACCGGCAGCTTGTTGTACTTCTTCTTGAAGTCGGCGACGAACTTCTCGTTCGCCGGGTTCTTCAGGTCCGGGCTCCAGTACCGGGTCTCGAGCTGGCCGAGCGCGGCGTGCTTCACCGCCGGGATCGAGATCTCGTCGACCGTGTACACCGAGTACAGCGGGAACTGCCCGCGCATGCCGGCCTCGGAGTACTGCTTCAGGAACTGGATGCCCATCCCGCCCGGGTAGAACACGAACACCGCTTTCGGGTTCTTGGCGCGGAGCTGGCTCAGCTCGGCCTGGTAGTCGGTCTGACCGAGCTTGGTGTACACCTCGTCGACGATCTTGCCTTTGAAGTAGCGCTTGAAGCCGGTGACCATGTCCTTGCCGGCGGCGTAGTTGGGCGCCATGACGTAGACGTCGGTCACACCCTTGTCGCTCATGTGCTTGCCCATCGCCTCGGGCGTCTGGTCGTTCTGCCACGACGTCGTGAAGAAGAGCTCGCTGCAACCCTTGCCGGCGAGGTCGTGCGGGCCGGCGTTGGTGCCGATCATGAAGGTGCCCGCCTCGGTAACCGTCGGCGCCACCGCGAGCATGACGTTCGACCAGATGATCCCGGACACGAAGTTCACCTGGTGCTTCTTCAGCATCTCGTCGGCGAGCTGCTTGCCGACGTCGGGCTTGACCTGGTCGTCGCCGTAGATGATCTCGGTGTCGAGGCCGCCGACCTTGCGGCCGAGGTGGTCGAGCGCCAGCTCGACGGACTGCCGCATATGCTCGCCGATGACGCCCTGCGGGCCGGACAGCGTGGTGATGAAGCCGATCTTAAGCTTCTGCTGGGCGACGGCGGGCGCCGACGCGGCGACAACGGTGATGAGCCCCATGAATAGGGCACGGAACGGGATACTCACGATAACCTCCTCGGGTACTTGGCGCCGGCCGTACCTGCGTCGGGCGCGGTCGGCGGGCCCGGGATCGGGCCAGGTTCAGTCTACCAAGGGGTGCTCCGCGGTGTCTAGAAACGATGCGGTTCAGTCTGCCATCCGATGCCAGCTCGCGGTGTCCCGTCCGGGGTGGACCGTGCCGCACTTGCCGCACCGTCGCGCGTCGTCCGGCGAATCGTAGAAGCGCGCGTACGCCACCGGCAAATCCTCGACGATGCTCGCGAGCTGCACGTCGGTCCGATGGACGAGCGCCGCGCAGCGCGCGCAATACCACTCGAACCCGTCGATCGTTCCCGCGGGTCGGGCGCGCTCCACGACGAGACAGAGGCTGCCCGGCGCTGGGCGCTGCGGCGAGTGGCGGAGATGCGGCGGCAACAGGAAGATGTCGCCCTCGCGCAGCTCGACGCGCGAGTAGCGCCCCCCCTCCCACAGCAGCAGATGAGCGTTGCCCTTGAACTGCCAGAAGAACTCCTCGAACGGATCGTCGTGGAAATCGGTGCGCTCGTTCGGGCCGCCGACGACCGTCACGATGAAGTCGGTGTCCTGCCACACCTGCTGATTGCCGACCGGCGGCTTGAGGCGATGCGCGTGCTCGTCGATCCAGCGCTGGAAGTTGAACGGCGGGGTGTAGCGGGAGGGAAGGTCGGGCGCTCGCATCATTCATTGTCACCCTGGCGAAAGCCGGGGTCCAGCGGCCGCGACGACGGCCACCGCCGGGCGCCGTTCGGCCCACGGCCGCGCCATCTCGAGCTGCGCGGCGAGACGAAGCAAGGTCGCTTCCTCGCCGAAGCGGCCGAGGAGCTGGACGCCGATCGGCAGCCCATCGTTCGACCACGCGAGCGGCACCGAGGTGGCGGGCTGCCCGCTCATGTTGGCGAGCGGCGTGAACGGCGAGTAGGGTGCGATCCCGTTCGCCCCGAGCCGGTAGTCCATAAAATCGGGATTGCTCATCGCGAAGCGGCCGAGCCTCGCCGGGGGCTCGGCGAGCACCGGCAGGAGGAGGATGTCGTAGCCGATGAAGAAACGCGCGAGGCGCCGGCCGAGCGCGTGCAGCGTCGTCACCGCGTCGATGTACTCCGCTCCGCTCGTGCGGCGGCCGAGCTCGAGCGCCCCGCGCGTAACCGGCTCGAGATCGTCCGGGCCCGGTTCGCGGCCGAGCGTCTGCGCCCGCCGCTCGATGCTCATCGCGGTGCCGCAGGCCACGATCTTCATCAGCGGAACGAGCATCTCCGCGGTGCCGAGCGCCGGCTTGTCTTCGACGAGGACGTGGCCGAGCGATTCGCACAGCCGGGCGGCGTCCTCGACCGCGCCGGCTACTTCGGGGTGGATGGGCGTCCCATCGAGGGTGGTGCGCAGGAGCGCGATCCGGAGGCGTTTCGGCGGGCGCTCGAGTTCCGCGAGATAGGAGGGACTCGACGGCGGCGCGGCGTACGGTGCGCCGAGATCGGCGCCATGCGTCGCGTCGAGCGCCGCAGCGGTGTCGCGCACCGAGCGGCTGATGACGTTGTCGCCCGAGAGACCGCCCCAGGCTTCGCCCGCCAGCGGTCCGGCCGGGATGCGTCCGCGGCTCGGCTTCAGACCGAACAGGCCGCAGCACGCGGCGGGAATCCGGATCGATCCGGCCCCGTCGCCGCCGTGCGCCATCGGGATGATGCCGGCGGCGACAGCGGCCGCAGCCCCACCGCTCGAGCCGCCCGTGCTGTGCTCGAGGTTCCAGGGATTGCGCGTCGGCGCGCCGTAGAACTTCGCTTCGGTCGATGGGCTGATCGCCATCTCGGGCGTGGTCGTGCGGCCGAGGATCACCAGTCCGGCACGCCGGTGGCGCGCAACGACCTCGGTGTCGACGTCGCTCGGCACGCCGGCGAAGAAGCGCGACCCCTGGCTCATCGGGAAGTCGCGCGCGACCGCGGTCATGTCCTTTAGCAGGAACGGCACGCCCTCGAACGGGCCGGGCGGCAGGCCGTCGGCGATCGCCTGGCGCGCGATCTCCTCGCGCACCAGGCAGACGGCGTTGATCGCCGGGTTGCGCGCTGCGATCCGTGCGAGCGCGCAGTCGAGCAGCTCCGCGGGCGAGACGTCGCGTCGCTTCACGAGCGCGGCGAGCCCCAGCGCGTCGTATGCTTCGTACTCGGTGAAGGTCGCCATCGGCGGCAAGGATAGCAAGGCCGGCGTGGTTTAAGATCGGCGGAGGAGGATGGCATGATCCAGCTGCGAGACCTGCGGTACGTGCGGCTCGGAACGCGCGACCCGACGGCGGCCGCGGAGTACGCGCAGAAGATCCTGGGACTGGAGTTCGTCCGGCGGGAAGGCGGCGCGATCTATCTGCGCGGCGACGGACGCGATCACACCATCGTGTACGTCAAGGGCGACCCGGCCGGCCACACGGTGGGTTGGGAAGTGGCCGACGCCGCGGCGCTCGACGCCGCCGGTGCCGAGCTCGAGTCGCACGGCATCGGGGTGCACCGCGGGCGGCGCGGCGAATGCGACAGCCGCCACGTCGGGGACTTCATCGCCTTCGCTGACCCGAGCGGCAACACGCACGACCTCGTCGTGCAGCCGCACGATAGCGGCCGCCGTTTCGTCGCCGCGCGCGATTGCGGCGTGTGGAGCTTCTCCCACATCGGTCTCCGGACCACCGATGCCGCGCGGGACGAAGCCTTCTGGACCGGCGTCTGCAGCGCACGCGTCTCCGATCGCATCGGCGCGGCGCCGCTCCTGCGCATCGACGAGGTGCATCACAAGCTCGCGCTCTTTCCGTCGGCGTACGCCGGCGTGCAGCACGTGAACCACCAGGTGCACGGCGTCGACGACGTGATGCGCTCCTATTACTTCCTGCGGGAGCAGGGTGTGAGAATCGTGTTCGGTCCGGGGCGCCATCCCACGTCCGGCGCCGTGTTCTTGTATTTCGAAGGGCCGGACGGCATGGTGTACGAGTACTCGACCGGGGTGCGCCTGGTCAAACCGGAGGAGGAGGCGGCCTACCGCCCGCGGCAGTTCCCGTTCGCGCCGGAATCGTTCTGCATGTGGGGTTCGCGACCCGACATCCCCGAGTTCCGCACACGGGAGGACACCGTGTCCTCGCAGGCCGCGTGACGCCGTGCGACATCTGTTTTGGCTGTTGCTCGCCGTCGCGCCCGCTTTCGCGCAGACGTATCCCGAGAAGGCGGTCACGATCGTCGTGAACTTCAGCGCCGGCGGTCCGCTCGACGCCGTCGCGCGGATCATCGCCGAGAAGGCCGCGGCCGACTTCAAGCAGCCGGTGCTGGTCGAGAACAAGCCCGGCGCCGGCGGCAATATCGGCGCTCTAGGCGTGGCGAGGGCGAAGCCCGACGGTTACACGCTGCTGCTGTCGCTCGACACCTTGCTCACGATCAATCCGTACCTGTACCAGGGCCTGGCGTTCGATCCCGTTAAGGATTTCCGCCCGGTCGCGCTCGTCGGCAGCTTCGCGCAGACGCTCGCGGTCACGCCCGGACTGCAGGCGAAGAACGTCCGCGAGCTCGTCGCCCTCGCGAAATCGAAGAACCTCACTTACGCCTCGGCCGGCAACGGCTCGCCCGGGCATCTCATCTTCGAGTACTTGCTCCAGCTTACGGGCGCGAAGATGACGCACGTGCCGTACAAGGGCGCGGCGCCGGCGATCACCGACCTCCTGGGCGGACAGGTGGACGCCGGGTTCCTGGTGACCCCGGGGGTGCTGCCGCACGTCCGATCCGGCAAGCTGCGCGCCCTCGCCGTCTCGAGCAACGAGCGGCTTGCCGTCCTGCCCGACGTCCCGACCGTCGCCGAGTCGGGGGTAAGAGACTTCGACGTGCGCTTCACATTCTTCCTGCTGGCACCCGTCGGCACCCCCGACCCCATCGTCACGCGCTGGCAGGGGGAGGTTGTCGAGGCGCTCAAGCCGGCCGCGGTCCGGGACCGGTTGCGCGCGATGGACATGCAGCCGGCGACCGGTGACGCAGCTGCGGTCAAGGCGTGGACCGCGAAGGAAGGCGCGCGCTGGAGCGCGGTGATCAAGACCGCAGGCATCAAGCCGGATTGACTATGAGCAGACCGAACTTCGTCTTCATCATGGCCGACGATCTCGGCTACGCGGATCTCGGCAGCTACGGCGCGCGGGCGGACGTGACGCCTTGCCTCGACCGGATGGCGGCGGCGGGCTTGCGGTTCACCGACGGATACGCGAACTCGCCGGTGTGCTCGCCGACGCGCTTCGCGTTGATGACCGGCCGCTACCAGTATCGCCTCCGGGGTGCGGCGGAGGAGCCGATCACCGGCAACGCACGCGGGCGCGACGATCTCGGTCTGCCACCGGCCCATCCGACGGTGGCTTCGCTGCTCCGCGACGCGGGGTATGCGACCGCGCTCGCCGGCAAGTGGCATCTCGGGTTTCCGCCGCACTTCGGCCCGCTCAAGAGCGGCTACATGGAGCACTTCGGTCCCCTGAGCGGCGGGGTGGACTATTTCAGCCACTGCGATAGCGGCGGGACGCACGACCTCTACGAGAACGACGCCGAGGTCGAGCGTAGCGGCTATCTCACCGATCTGATCACCGACCGCGCGGTCGATTTCGTCGTCCGCCAGCGCGGCGCACGCGCGCCGTTCCTCCTCAGCGTCCACTACACCGCACCGCATTGGCCGTGGCTCACCCGCGCCGACGAAGCGGAATCACGCCGTATCCGCAAGGCGATCCACCACCTCGACGGCGGCTCGGTCGAGATCTACCGCGCGATGATCGGCCACCTGGACGAAGGCGTCGGGCGCATCTTCGCCGCGCTGCGGGAGGCCGGCGCCGGCGAGAACACGCTCGTCGTCTTCACGAGCGACAACGGCGGCGAGCGGTTCTCCGACACCTGGCCGTTCGTCGGCAAGAAGATGGATCTCCTCGAAGGCGGCATCCGCGTGCCGCTCGTCGCCTCGTGGCCGGCGGGGATCCCGGCCGGCGGCGTGACGAAGCAGATCGCGGTAACGATGGATTGGGTCGCCACGTTCCTGGCCGCCGCCGGCGTGAAGCCGCATCCCGAGTATCCGCTCGACGGGATCGATCTCGGGCCGATGCTGCGCGATCCGGCGGCCGTGACGCCGCGCGAGCTCTTCTGGCGGATGAAGCACCGCGATCAGCGGGCGGTGCGTGCCGGCGACTGGAAGTACCTGACGATGGATGGGCACGAATACCTGTTCGATCTCGCGCGCGATGCGCGCGAGCGCGCGAACCTCGCCAAGCGTTTCCCCGATCGGCTGGCGGCGCTGCGCGCGCAGTACGTCGCGTGGGCGGCGACGATGCCGCCGGTCCCGCCGGATGCGCGGGCGTCGATCCTGTGGGGCGACGCGGACATGCCGAAGCAGACTGGGTGAGGAGCGGAAATGAGCATCGATGCGAAAGCAATCGACGAGATCGCCGGGCGGCTGCGCCGCGCCGCCGATACCGGCGTCGCGATCCCGCCGATCCGCGACGAGATCGCAGCGGGCGGCGTCGGCGCGGCATATGCCGTGCAGCAGGCGAACACGGCGCACTACCTCGCGCACGGGCGCCGGCTCGTCGGCCGCAAGATCGGCCTCACCTCCAAGAGCGTGCAGAAGCAGCTCGGCGTGGACTCGCCGGACTTCGGCATGCTCTACGCCGACATGGCGCTCGGCGACGGCGAGGACGTCGCGCTCGGCCGAGTCATGCAGCCGAAGGTCGAAGCCGAGATCGCGCTCGTGCTCGAGAAGGACCTCCCGCAGCCCCGGGTGACGCTGGCCGAGGTGATCTCTGCCGCCGCGTACGCTCTCCCGGCGATCGAGATCGTCGCGAGCCGGATCGAGAACTGGAACATCAAGCTGCTCGACACCATCGCCGACAACGCATCGTCGGGTCTCTTCGTGCTGGGGGGCGAACCGAAGCAGTTGGACGGGCTCGATCTACGGCTGTGCGGCATGTCGATGGAGCGCCGCGGCGAGCTCGTCTCGGTCGGCGCCGGCGCGGCCTGCCTGGGCAACCCGCTGAACGCAGCGGTGTGGCTCGCGCGCACGATGGTCGAGGTCGGCGCCCCGCTCAAGGCCGGGGACGTGATCATGACCGGCGCGCTAGGGCCGATGGTGACGGTTGACCCGGGCGACGTGATCGACGTCCGCATCAACGGCCTCGGCTCGGTGCGGGCCGTGTTCGCCGCATGAAGGAGGCACAAAAAAGGTAACGAACATGGCCGACATCCAAGGACTTGCGCAGCGGCTCGACCACGCGACCCGGAATCGCGCCGCCACCGCCCAACTCTCGCTCGAGACGAAGTTCTCCATCGACGACGCGTATGCGATCCAGAAGCAGGGGATCGCGCTCCGTCTCGCGCGCGGTGAGCGGCGCATCGGGATGAAGATGGGCTTCACCAGCCGCGCGAAGATGGTGCAGATGGGGCTTGCCGACATGATCTGGGGCCGGCTCACGGACGCGATGCTGGTCGAGGACGGCGGCGCGACGCCCGCCCGCGATTACCTGCATCCCCGCGTCGAGCCGGAGGTCGCGTTCCTCATGAAGCACCGCCTCGCCGGCAACGTGACGCCGATGCAGGCGCTCGCCGCGGTCGAGGCGATCGCGCCGGCGCTCGAGCTGATCGACTCGCGCTATCGAGAGTTCAAATTCACGCTCGAGGACGTGATCGCCGACAACACGTCGGCGGCGGGGCTGGCGGCCGGCGGCTGGCACAAGCCCGATTTCGATTTCTCCAACCTCGGGATCGTGCTCTCGCTCGACGGCAAGCCGGCGCAGATCGGCTCGACGGCCGGGATCCTCGGCAACCCGCTGCGCTCGCTCGTCGCCGCGGCGCGCTTCGCCGCGCAGGCCGACGAGCCGCTCGAGCCCGGCTGGATCGTGATGGCCGGTGGCGCTACCGCGGCCGAGGCGCTCGCGCCCGGGACCTGGGTCGAGTGCGAGATCCAGAGCCTCGGACGGGTGGGGTTCACGATCGCCGGGTGAGGGTTGCGGAGCGGCGACGATGGACATGGACATGGCGGTTCGCGCGCGGCGCACGTCGGTCCGACGTATCGGCGGCTCGATCTGCTTCGCACTCGCGCTCGGGACGGCGCAGGCCCAGGACTGGCCGGCGCGGCCGGTGAAGATCGTGGCGCCGTTCGCGCCGGGCGGCAGCGCGGACACGCTCGCGCGCATCGTGGGCGAGAAGCTGACGGTCCGCCTCGGTCAGAACTTCCTGGTCGAGAACCGGCCGGGCGCCGGCGGGCTCATCGGGTCGGAGTTCGTGGCCAAGGCGGTGCCGGATGGCTACACCTTCGTCGTGTCCGGCGTCGCCTCTCACGTCATCGCGCCCGCGATGTCGGGCGCCGCGTTCGATCCGCTGAAGGACTTCACGCATGTCGTGCTCTTCGGCGGGCCGCCGACGGTGCTGGTGGTCGCGCCCGGGCTCGAGGCGGGCGATCTCAAGTCGCTCGTCGCGCTGTCCAGGTCGCGTGCCGGAGGGCTGAGCTACGGGTCGCCCGGCCAGGGCACACAGGGACATCTCGTCGGCGAGATGTTCAAGGGCCTGAGCGGCGCGGCGCTGACGCACGTGCCCTACAAGGGCGCGGCCCCGGCGATGGTCGATCTCATCGGCGGGCACCTGCCGGCCGCCTCCACCACGCTCACGACCGCGGCGACGCAGATCAAGGCGGGCAAGGCGCGCGCGCTGGCGCTGTCGTCGCCGAAGCGTCTCCGCGAGTTTGCCGACGTGCCGACGTTCGCCGAGAGCGGCTATCCGGATCTCGTCGCGACCGTGTGGTTCGGGTTGTCCGGCCCGGCCGGCCTCCCGCCGCCGGCCGCGGCCAGGCTCAATGCGGAAGTGCGCGCGGTACTCGGGCTCACCGAGGTCCGCGAACGGCTCCAGCCCGAGGGGATCGAGCCGAACGACCTGGATCCGGCTGCCTTCACCGGGTTCGTGCGCGCGGAGATCGCGCGCTGGGGCCCGCTCGCGAAGGCGGCGAAGTAAGCGAGGTGTCGCGATGGGCATGCCGAGGGAGCAGAACGAGCTGTTGACCCGCACCGGCGCGGGGACGCCGATGGGCGATCTCATCCGGCGCTACTGGATCCCGGTACTGCTTGCTGCGGAGCTGCCGGGGCCCGATTGCCCGCCGGTCCGGGTGCAGGCCCTCTCCGAGCGCCTGATCGCGTTCCGCGACACCGAGGGGCGCCTTGGCCTCATCGAGGAGTACTGCGCCCACCGCGGCGTGTCGCTGTGGTTCGGCCGGAACGAGGAATGCGGGCTGCGCTGCCCGTATCACGGCTGGAAGTACGACGTGACCGGCCAGTGCGTCGATCTGCCCTCGGAGCCCGACCGGCCGGCGATGCGCGAGCGGATCCGGCTGAAGAGCTATCCCTGCCTCGAGCGCGGGGGCGTGATCTGGACCTACATGGGGCCGCCCGAACTGAAACCCGAACCGCCGGAGCACGAATGGGCGCTGGTCGAGCCGTCGCAGCGGTTCACGACCAAGCGCCTGCAGGAGTGCAATTTCCTGCAGGCGATGGAAGGCGGCATCGACTCGAGCCACGTCTCGTTCCTGCACAGCGGCGCGCTCAAGCGCGATCCGCTCTTCGTCGGCGCCAAGGGCAACCTGTACAACATGCGCGACTCGGCGCCGCAGTTCGAGGTGGTGGAGTTCGACGGCGGCCTGCTGATCGGGGCGCGGCGCAACGCGGACGACGAACAGTATTACTGGCGGATCACGCCCTGGGTCGCGCCGTTCTTCACGCTGGTACCGCCGCGCGGGCACCATCCGATCCACGGCCACGCGTGGGTGCCGATCGACGACGAGACCTGCTGGGCCTGGAGCATCAGCTACCACCCGCGCCGCGCGCTGACGCACGAGGAGACGGCGGCGATGCAGGCCGGGCAGGGCATCCACGTGAAGTACCTCGCCGGCACCTTCATCCCGGCCGCGAACAAGCGCAACGACTACCTGATGGACCGCAACGCCCAGCGCGCCGGATTGAGCTACAGCGGCGTCGAGGGCATCGGCATGCAGGACGCGTCGCTGCAGGAAAGCATGGGACCGATCGTCGACCGGACGCGGGAGACCCTCGTCCCCACCGACAAGGGGATCGTCATGGCAAGGCGGATCCTGCTGAACGCCGCCGAGGCGAATCGCGCGGGCAAGCCGATTCCCGGCCTCGCCCCCGCCGCGCAGCGCGTGCGGTCCTGCGCGATCGAGCTGCCGAAGAACGTGGCCTTCAAGGATGGTGCGAAAGACGGGCTCTTTCGCCCGCTCGGCACCGATCCGGTGAGCGTGTAGGCATGCTGCCCCGTGTCGCCATCGCAATCGGCGATCCGGCCGGCGTCGGGCCGGAGATCGCGCTGAAGGCAGCGCTCGACGAACGAGTCGCGCGCATCTGCCGGCCGGTGCTGTTCGGTGACCGCCGCGCGATCGCGGCGCACGCCGCGGCCTGCCGGATCTCGGCTGAGGTCGAGACGGTCGCGCTCGATCACTTCCGCGACGAGCCGCTCGAGATCGGGCAGGTGAGGGCCGCGCATGGCCGCGCCGCGGTGGATGCAGCGCGCGCCGCGATCGAAGCGGCGCTGGCGGGCGAGGTCGCGGCGGTGGTCGCCGCGCCACAGACCGAGCTCGCGATCAAGCAGGCGGGGATCGAGTTCGACGGCTACCCGTCGTTCGTGGCGCGCTGCACCGGCGTCGCCGCGGAAGACGCGTTCCTGATGATCTGCTTCGACGAGATGCGCATCGCGCACGCGACTTTGCACGTGAGCCTGCGGCGGGCGATCGAGCTGGTGACCGGGGAGCGGGTGGAGCGGGTGGTGCGCGCGGTGCACGACACGCTGCGCCGGATCGGCATTGCCGCGCCGCGCATCGCGGTCGGCGGACTGAACCCGCACGCCGGCGAGGACGGGATGTTCGGCGACGAAGACCGCGACATCATCGCGCCCGCGATCGCGGCTGCCCGCGCCGCGGGCATCTCCGCAGATGGCCCCTTCGGCGCAGACACGATGCTCCACAAGTCGGGGTACGACGCTTTCGTGGTGATGTTCCACGACCAGGGGCACATCGCAGCGAAGCTGCTCGCGCGCAACCGCAGCGCCGGCCTCACGATCGGCACGCCGGTGCTCTTTTCGTCGGTCGCGCACGGCTCGGCGCTCGACATCGCCGGCCAGGGACGCGCGAGCGCGGAGGCGATGGTGGAGGCGGTCTCGCGGCTGGTCGGCGGGCGGGTACCGAGCTAGCCAACGAACGCGCTTTACTCCCGCCCGGCAGCGGCGCTACAGTCGATCGGTAGAGTTCCGGCGCGATGTACCGGACGCCGCAGGGTGAGAGAAATGGAGGGCGCATGTCCAGGCAGGTCGGAACGATCGTAGAAGAGCGCCGCGAGACGCCGGTCGTCGGCGAATACGACGTGGTCGTCCTCGGCGGTGGGCTCGAGCCGGTGGGCAACACGCCCGGGGAGTTCGATACCTTCATCCGCACCGAGATCGACAAGTGGTCGAAGGTGGTGAAGGCCTCCGGCGCCAAGCTCGATTGAGCGGGCTGTGTCTTCCCCACCCGAGCTAACCGTGACGGTCAGGCGCATCACGCACGAGGCGCTCGACGTCAAGTCGTTCGCGCTCGCCGCCGCGGACGGAAGCGCGCTCCCGTCGTTCGCCGCCGGCTCCCACGTCGACGTGCACGTCGCGCCGGGCGTGGTGCGGCAGTATTCGCTGTGCAACAGCCCGTTCGATGCCTCCGGCTACCTGATCGCGGTCAAGCGGGAGCCCGAGTCGCGCGGCGGCTCGCGCGGGATGCACGAGGGCATCCAGGAAGGCGACCGCCTGAGGATCAGCGCGCCGCGAAACAACTTCGCCCTCCACTCCGGCGCGAAGCACCACCTGCTGGTCGCGGGCGGGATCGGCATCACGCCGATCCTCGGCATGGCGCATCACCTCCTCGCCGCCGGAGAGTCGTTCGACCTGCAGTACTTCAGCCGGTCGATCCAGCACACGGCGTTCCACGCGGCGCTGTCGGCGCCCGAATTCAAGGGCAGGGTGGGGTTCCACTACGCGCTCGAGCCCGAGAGCGTGCGCGCCTACCTGCGGAAGCTCCTATGGCGGCGGCCGGAGGGCGGCCACCTCTACCTGTGCGGACCGCGGCTGTTCATGGATCTCGTTGAAGCGACCGCTGCGCCGACCTGGGCGCCCGAGGCGGTGCACCTCGAGTACTTCGCCGCCGATCCGGCGTCGCTCTCCGGGCCGCGCGAGACGTTCAAGGTCAAGCTCGCGCGGAACGGCGGCGAGTACGAGATCCCGGCCGACAAGAGCATCGTGGAGGCGCTCGCCGCGCACGGCGTGCACATCGAGACTTCGTGCGAACAGGGCGTGTGCGGCACCTGCCTGACCGGGCTGCTCGGCGGCGAGCCCGACCACCGGGACGTGTTCCTGACCGACGACGAGAAGCGCGCGTGCGACAAGTTCACGCCCTGCGTCTCGCGCTCGAAGAGCGAAGTGCTCGTCCTCGACTTATAAGGAGCCCGTATCTATGTGGCTGCGCAACTGCTGGCAGGTCGCGGCATTCACGACCGAGGTGATCGGCGGTCAGCTGCTCGCCCGGACGATCCTCGACGAGCCGATCGTGCTGTTCCGCGCGCGGGACGGGCGCGTGGTCGCGTTCCAGGACCGCTGCCCTCACCGCTACGCGCCGCTCTCCAAGGGCCAGCTGATCGGCGAGAACCTGCGCTGCATGTATCACGGGCTCACCTACGAGCCGAGCGGCAAATGCGTGATGATCCCCGGCCAGGACCGGATCCCGGCCAAGGCGGTCGTGAAGACCTATCCGGTCGTCGAGCGCTACAAGTGCGTGTGGATCTGGATGGGCGACGCGGAGAAGGCCGACGCGGCGCTCGTTCCCGACGTGCACTGGATGGACTCTCCCGGATGGGTGGCGGCCGAGGGCTATCACCGCGTCGCCGCGAACTACAGGCTGCTGAACGACAACCTGCTCGACCTCTCGCACGAGACCTACGTCCACGGCAAGACGATCGGCCACGATTCGGTCGCGGAGTCGCCGATCGCGATCCGAATGGAGCCGAACGGGGTCTACGTCGACAAGGAGATGAAGGCCTGCAATCCGCCGCCGTTCTACCAGTACCTCGCGCGCGTGTCGGCCGCCGACAAGGTGGATCGGTGGCAGCGCACGGTGTACGTCCCGCCCGGCTACATCGTGATCGACGTGGGGGTGCAGCCGCTCGAGCCGATCCCGGGCTCGAACCGGGTGGACGGCCGGGTGATCGACCTCATCACGCCCGAGACCCCGACGTCCTCCCATTACTTCTGGGCGTTCGCCCGCAACTTCCGCCTGGACGAGATCGCGGTGACCGAGTTCCTGCGCGAAAACGTGCGCCGCACCTTCGACGAGGACAAGGAGATGCTCGAGGCGCAGCAGCGCATCATCGGTCCGGTCGCCGAGCCGCAGTTCCAGGTCACGATCAAGGCCGACGCCGGCCCGACGCAAGGGCGGCGCCTGCTCGCCTCGATGATCGAGGTCGAGTCGCGCGGGAGCGGTTGAGGTTTCCCAAAAAAGCCGATCGTAAAAACAACGACACGCTTGGCCTGCTGATGGACGTCTGCTTCGACGACAAGGGCGATATCGACCGCGACAGCTTCCTCGTCGAAGTGAAAGGCGGCAAGCAGGTGGTGGTGGAGACGCTTCCACCGCTCAAGAGGAAGTAGCGGGCCGGTTGTCGGAATGGCGCGGGCCGTAAGACGCATCGTCACTGGGCATCGGAGCGATGGCCGCTCGGCGGTGCTCTTCGACGGCCCGGCGCCCAACGTGAAGCGCCGGGAGGCCGGGAATGCGTCCACCCTCGTCTGGGTGACGGACGAAGCCCCGGTCGACGTTTCGCGGCCGGAGGACCGCGCCGCGCGCGAGATCGGGGTGCCTCCGCCCAGGCACGGCACCATTTTCCGGATCGCCGAGTTTCCGCCGGAGAGCGGGGGTGACCCGCTGGACCACGAGGTCGTCCTTCGCGACTTTGGCATCGGTGACGACGTCGCACGGGGCCATCCGCCGCATCACCCGCACATCCACCGCACGCGCACCATCGACTACGTGGTGGTCCTCGAGGGCGAGATCCATCTGCTGCTCGACGAGGCGGAGGTCCGTCTCGGGGCCGGCGATGTCGTGGTTCAGCAGGGCACCAATCACGCCTGGTTCAACCGCGGCACCGTGCCCTGCCGGCTAGCGATGGTGTTCATCGATGCGCAGGAGCCCGCAGCGTTGTTGCGCCGTCGGGAGTGAACGGGGTGATCTCGACCGCGAGATTCTCATGGTCGAGGTGAAGGGCGGGAAGCAGGCCGTGGTCGAGACGCTGCCGCCGCTGAAGCGGTAGACGTCCGCACGGTCGCGAGACCTGCAGGCACGAATCACATCGGCGAGGCCGATCGAATCGATCCGAATTCGCGATTGGCAACCGCGGCCCCGCGCCCATAGATTGGCTGTGTACCTAGCTATGGAGCTCGACCATGCTTGCCATTCTGCTCGCTGCAGCCGTCTACGCGGCCGTGATCCTGCGACCGTATCGCTTCGGCCGTCGCGCCTCAGGCGCCGGCGCTTCCCGCTGACCGCGGCGTCCGCCGTATCGGGAGGCTGCGCCGCGACACCTGCCCGGTGAGCCATTTCACCGACGCGCGTGCTCGCTCCGCGACCACCGCGAGCGGGAGCTGGACGTAGTCGTCGTTGAACACCTCGAAACTGTAGTCCCCCCGATAGCCCATCTCGTCCAGCCGGCGGACGAGCGTCGCCACCTCCGCGCTGTGCGCCCCTTCACCCGGAAACACCCGGAAGTGCCGCGCGGTGTTGATCCGCTCTTCCGACGAGCGGATCTCCTGCCACATGAAGTCGGCGAGCTGGACGAGGAAGATCTTTGCCGGGTCGACGAGCTCCAGCGCGTCGAGCGCGGTGTCGGTCGCGAGCACGTGAAAGGAATCCAGCCCGACGCCGAGGTTAGGGTGATCGGCGGCTTCCACGATCTGCCAGCCCTTCGGATACTCGTTGACGTGCCGGCCCCACGACAGGGCCTCGTAGGCGATGCGGATGCCGAGCGGCACCGCGAGCATCGCGAGCTTGCGCAGGTCGCGCACGAGCAGGTCGGAATCGCCGCTCGCGTGGGTCGAGGTCGACGAGCATACCAGCAGCACCTTCGCGCCGAGCGAATGACACACGCGCAGCATCGCCTTCGCGATGTCGACCTTGTACGCGTGCAGGCGGCCCGACAGGCCTTCGAAGTCGCGCAGCACCTGGAAGCCGGTCACGCGCAGCCCGCTCGCGCGCACCAATTCGGCCGCGGCCGCCTCGCCGGCGGGATGTCCCGCGATGTCGCGCGCCGAGACCATGATCTGCGCGAAGCCCGCCTCGCGCATCGCGCGGAGCTTTGCTTCCAGCGGCCCGGCGAGCGTGATCGTGTCCATGCCGAAATCGTCGATGTTCACGCGCCGCTCCGGGGTCAGGGTTTCAGGTGGCTCACGACCAGTTCGAAGGTGACCCCACCCAGGTAGACCTGGGTGAGGGCGCCTTTCTCGGTGGGCTGTACCGGATCGCGGTCGACGAACACGACGCCCCGGTCGCGCAGCGCCCGCGTCGCCGCCAGCACGTCGGGTGCGCCGAGACCGATCCGGAGCAGCCGCTCGTCCCACTCGATGTCCTCGGCGCCCGGCGGCGGCTCGAGGAGCTGGAGGTAGAACTTGTGGCACGGGCTCTCGAGCAGCGTGCCCTTGGGAAGAATCCCGAAATACTGTCCGCCCGGCAAAACCGAGAAGCCGAAGAGCTGCCGATAGAACTCCACCCAGTCCCGACTGCGCTCGTCGCGGATCGTCTGTACCACGCCGAAATAGTGCAGGCCGGCGATCGCGGGCGGAGCGCGGTCGCTGCCCGGCAGCGGCACGAAATCGACGTCGTAGATCGAGAAGTCGCGGTAGCGGTCGACGAAGTAGATCAGGCTGTCGTCGACGCCGCGAACGCCGGGGATGTTCAGCTCCATCGCCGACGCGCGCGTCGGCATTTCCCAGGCGCCGAGGTCGATGGTATGTCGCCACGCCGCGGCGGCGTCGCGCACGCGGAGCGCGATGGCCGATATCGTCGGTGTGCTCGCCGGCGCCGCCAACCCGGGCGACGCATTCGGGTGGGCGTTGACGATCAGGTTCATCGGTCCCTGCCGGTAGAGCATCACCTCGCGCGAGCGATGTCGCGCCACCGGCATGAAGCCCATCGTCTGCAGCACCGCGCCGAGCGCCTGCGGCTGCGAGCTCGCGAACTCGATGAACTCGATCCCGTCCATCCCGAGCGGGTTCGTGGGCTCGGGGAGGTGCTCTCGAAGCGTCATGGCAGTCCTTTCGCAGTGGGGCGGGCGGCCTGGGCTCGATTGAACACGGGCCTACAGCGCAACGCCCCGATTCCAGACGGCTAGGGGACGAGCCGCGCGCCGAGCTCCTCGCCGGCGGCCTGAAGGTGCGGCAGGAACCGCAGCTCCATCTGCCGCACGGTCGCGTGCGCGGCGTGGACGCTGACGTTGATCGCCGCAACGACCGCGCCCGAGCTGCCACGCACCGTAACGGCGATCGAGCGCAGACCGACCTCGAGCTCCTGGTCGACCACAGCATAGCCCGCCTCCCGCACCGTCTCCAAGAGCTGCCGGAGCTTCTCCGGCGAGGTGACGGTGCGGTCGACGTACGGTCGCAACTCGACGCGCTCGAGATAGGCGTCGAGCTGCCGCTTGGGCAGATGGGCGAGCAGGGCGCGGCCCATCGCGGTGCAGTACGCGGGGAGCCGGCTGCCGACGTTGAGGGTCACGGCCATGATCCGGGACGCGGCCGACCTCGCGAGGTACAGGATCTCGTCGCCGTCGAGGATGGCGAGCGAGCAGGACTCGTTGACCGCGCTCCTGACCCGGTCCAGCACCGGCTGGGCCGATACCGCGAGCGGCGTCGACGACAAGTAGGCATGCCCGAGGGCGAGGATCTTGGGCCGCAGCGCGTAGGTGTGCGTCGCCGAGTCGACGTAGCCCATCCGCTCCAGGGTGTAGAGGCAACGGCGGGCGGCGGCGCGCGGAATGCCCGTCCGCTGGCTGACCTGCGCGATGGTCAGCTTGCGGCGCTGTTCGGTGAACGCCTTGATCACCGCCAGCCCGCGCGCGAGCGAGGTCATGAAGTTGGGGTCGCCGGTCAGGGCGTCGATCTCCGCCATGGCCGCAGCCGGCTGCGGCGTCCTGCGTCCCGGCGTGGGGCAGGGCGGCGCGTTCGCTTGTCCGGCGGCGGCCGGCGCTGGTTCGTCGCGTTCCATGGATGCACCTCGAGCGTTTGGATGACGAGATCGTAACATCAGATCGATTATCGGTCAATAGGGCGATAATCGCACAAAACGTAAGAGGGGCGTCGCGACGTAAGAGGGCGTCGCGACGTGAGTGACCAGCCCGCCGCAGCCCGTCCCGCAAATCAGGGCAGGAGCAGCGTACCGAGCTCGCGCGCGGCCGATTGCAGATGCGGCAGAAACTGGGTCTTCATCTGCCGCACGGACACGCGGGCGGATTGCACGATGACGTTGATGCCCCCGACCACCGCGCCCGAAGTGTCCGCGACCGGGACGGCGACCGAGCGAATGCCGAGCTCCATCTCCTGGTCCGCTATCGCGTAGCCCGCTTGGCGAGTAGCCGCCAGCGTTGCACGCAGTTTCGCCGGCGCCGTGATCGTGCGGTCGGTGAACGGCTGGAACTCGACGCGGGCGAGATAAGCGTCGAGCTCGGGCTCGGGCAGGTGCGCGAGCAGCACGTAACCGATGGAGGTGCAGTAGGCGGGCAGGCGGCTGCCGATGTTCAGGGTGACCGACATGATCCGCGAGGTCAGCGACCGGGCGAGATACAGGATCTCGTCGCCGTCGAGGATGGCGAGCGAACACGACTCGTTCACCGCCTCGCCGACCTTGTCCAGGAACGGCTGGGCGGAGACGGCGAGCGGCGTGGACGACAGATAGGCGTGACCGAGGGCCAGCATCTTCGGCCGCAGCGCAAACGCGTGCGCCTCCCCTCCCACGTAGCCCAGCTTCTCCAACGTGTAGAGACAGCGCCGTACCGCGGCACGCGGAATGCCGGTTCGCTCGCTGATCTGGGCGATCGTCAGCTTGCGGCGCTGCTCGGTGAAAGCCTTGATCACGGCGAGACCGCGGGCGAGCGACGTCATGAAGTTCGGATCGCCGTTCAAGGCGGCGATCTCGCGCGCGGGCGAGAGCGCGGGCGGCCGTTGCGTCGCCGGCGCGGGCGAGCCGACGCCCGCTGCGGCTGCCTCCCTGCGTCCGATCTTCTCGCCGAGTCTCACGGGCCCTAGCTTCACGCGATTCGGCATCAGCGTCGCGGCCCGGCGCCGTTATGTGGGCGATTAGCGCCCACAATTTCGCCGCGGTCGCCCGCGGCGGCGTGCGATCGGACTACATTCGACGCATACCCGAGTCGGCGCTGCATCGGGCAGGTGCCGCGATCCGGTGCGGAGCGAGTCGGACATGATCGACCACCCGTGTCGTGCATCGGTGCGACAAGCGCACGATAGCACCGAGGAGGAGCGGCAATGCAGAAGGTCGTCGAGGCGTACTTCCACCTGCTGAAGTTCGCGATCGTCGTCTGCCTCGCGCTCATGGTGATCCTGGTGTTCGGCAACGTGGTGTTGCGCTACGGGTTCAACCTCGGCATCTCGGTGTCCGAAGAGGTGTCGCGCTGGCTGTTCGTCTGGATGACCTTCCTCGGCGCGATCGTGGCGCTGCGCGAGCACGGGCATCTCGGCGTCGACACGCTGGTCAAGCGGCTCCCGCTGCTCGGGAAGAAGGCCTGCCTGGTCGCGAGCCAGCTCCTGATGCTCTACGCCACGTGGCTGTTCCTGCAGGGAAGCTGGCAGCAGACCGAGATCAATCTCGGTGTCACCGCGCCGGCCTCGGGACTTTCGGTCGCTTGGTTCTACGGCGTCGGGCTCGTCTTCGGCGTCTCCGCCGCGCTCATCATCCTGCACGACCTGTACCGGGTCCTGTCCGGCAAGATGACCGACGACGAGCTGGTCATGATCAAGGAGTCGGAGGAGCAGGAGCAGTTCGACGCGCTGCAGAAGGAGCTCGCCGAACAGGCCCGCGAGGAGCAGGCGCTCGCCGCTGCCTCGGCGAAGAAGAGCGGATAGGAGCGCCCCGTGACCGTCCTCATCTTCGTGGGTTCGCTCCTCGGCGCGATGGCGCTCGGGATGCCGATCGCGTTCGCGCTGTTGCTGTGCGGCGTCGCGCTGATGGTCCACCTCGACATCTTCGACGCCCAGATCATCGCCCAGAACTTCATCAACGGCGCCGACAGCTTCCCGCTGATGGCGGTGCCGTTCTTCATGCTGGCCGGGGAGATCATGAACACCGGCGGCCTGTCGAAGCGCATCGTCGACCTGGCGCTGGCGCTCGTCGGGCACGTCCGTGGCGGGCTCGGGTACGTCGCGATCGTCGCCGCCTGCATTCTGTCGGCGCTGTCGGGCTCCGCCGTCGCCGATGCCGCGGCGCTGTCCGCGCTGCTCGTGCCGATGATGGTCGCGGCCGGTCACACCAAGGCGAAGGCGGGCGGACTGATCGCCGCCTCCGGCATCATCGGCCCGGTCATCCCGCCGAGCATCGGGTTCGTGATCTTCGGCGTCGCCGCGAACCTGTCGATCTCGAAGCTGTTCCTCGCGGGCATCGTGCCCGGGCTGCTCATCGGCGTGGCGCTCGCCTTCGCCTGGTGGTGGGAGGTGCGCAAGGAGCGGCTCACGCCACCGGAGCGCAAGTCGGGCAAGGACGTGCTCCAGTCGTTCCTGAGCGCGTTCTGGGCGCTGATGCTGCCGATGATCATCATCTTCGGCCTGCGCTTCGGCATCTTCACGCCGACCGAGGCGGCGGTCGTCGCCGCCGTCTATTCGCTCGTCGTCGCCGTCTTCATCTACCGCGAACTGAAGTTCTCGCAGCTCTACGCCGTGTTCGTCGCCGCCGCCAAGACCACCAGCGTCGTGATGTTCCTGGTCGCGGCCGCGCTCGTTTCGGCCTGGCTGATCACGGTGGCGGACCTGCCGAGCAAGGTCGTCGGTCTGCTCGAGCCGTTCATGGGCAACAAGACCCTGCTGATGTTCGCGATCATGGTGCTGGTCGTGATCGTCGGCACCGCGATGGACATGACGCCGACCATCCTGATCCTGACGCCGGTGCTGATGCCGGTCGTCAAGGCGGCGGGGATCGACCCGATCTATTTCGGCGTGCTGTTCATCATCAACAACTCGATCGGGCTCATCACCCCGCCCGTCGGCACCGTGCTCAACGTGGTGGCCGGCGTATCGAAGATCAGCATGGAAGACCTGATCAAAGGCGTCTGGCCGTTCATGCTCGCCGAGCTCGCGGTGCTGGTCTTGATGATCCTGTTCCCGCCGCTCGTCACCGTTCCGGCAAAGTGGTTCACCGGCTGAACCAGGCCGATCACCCAGGAGAAGCGCCATGAGTGCATACCTTAGGGCAATGCTGGCGGCGGTCGCCGCGGCGACGCTCGCCCTCGCGACCGTTCAGGCCCAGGACAAGCCGCGCGAGCTGAAGCTCGGGTTCCAGACGAATCCCGGCACGGCGCAGTACGACGGCATGGAGAAGTTCGCCGAGCTGGTGAAGCAGAAGAGCGGCGGCAAGCTGACCGTCAAGCTCTTCGGGGGCGGGGCGCTCGGCGGCGACCTGCAGGTCGTCTCGGCGCTGCAGGGCGGGACGGTGGAGATGTCGCTGATGAACGCGAGCCTCCTGAACGGCCTCGTCAAGGAGTACTCCGTTCTCGACTTCCCCTTCATGTTCAACAACGAGGAGGAGGCGTACGCGGTGGTGGACGGCCCGGTCGGCAAGAAGCTGATGGAGAAGCTGCCGGCGAAGGGCATCGTCGGCCTCGCGTACCCGGAGCTCGGCTTCCGGCACATCCACAACAGCAAGCGCCCGGTCACCAAGCTCGAGGACCTGCAGGGCCTCAAGATCCGCGTGATCCAGACGCCGGTCTACATCGACACGCTGAACGCGCTCGGCGCCAACGCCACGCCGCTGCCGTTTCCCGAGGTCTACAACGCCCTCGAGCAGAAGACCGTCGACGGGGCGACCAACCCGCTGGTGACCATCCCGGTGATGAAGTTCAACGAGGTGCAGAAGTTTCTCACCATCACGCGGCACCAGTACAACCCGCAGATCATCATCGTCAGCAAGAAGGCGTGGGACAAGCTCTCGCCCGGCGATCAGAAGATCCTGCAGGACGCGGCGACCGAAGCGACCGCGTTCGAGCGCAAGGTCTCGAGGGAGAAGAACGCACAGGCGCTCGACACCCTCAAGAAGGGCGGGATGCAGGTCACCGAGCTCGCGCCGGCCGAGATCGAGAAGATGCGGGTCAAGGTCAAGCCGGTGATCGACAAGCACTCGAAAGTGGTCGGCGAGGACCTGGTCAAGGAAGTGAACGACGAGATCGCGAAGGTGCGGGCGAAGAAGTGACTCTCCGCGGCGTGCCCGGGACGGCGCTCGTGCGCTCGTCCCGAGCCGCGCGAACGAAGGACGCGCAATGATCACAGCGCTCGTGCGGCGGATGCTGGTGGTGCTGGCGCTCTGCGCCGCGGTCGTCGCGCCGGCGCACGGGCAGGCGCCGGTCATCGTGGTGAACCTCGTCGAGCTGTCCGGCGCGGGCGCGATCGCCGGCACGAACTTCAAGAACGGCGTCGAGCTGGCATTCAACGAGATCAACGCCGCGGGCGGGATCCTCGGCCAGCGGATCCAGGTCGTCACCCTGGACACCGAGTCGAAGCCCGAGCTCGCCAAGATGCTCGCGCGACGCGCGCTCGCGCTCAAGCCCTACGCGGTGATGGGGCCGGTGTTCTCGGGGATGACGCTGGCGGCGATGTCCGAGACGCGAGCGGCGGAGGTGCCGATGTTCACCGGCGGCGAGGCCGCGAGCATCACGCAGCAGGGCAACCCCTTCGTGTTCAGAACGTCGTTCAACCAGCTGACCGCGATGCCGCGGCTGGCGCGCTACATCAAGGACGCACTGCGCGCCCGGACGGTGAGCATCGTGTGGGTGGACAACGAGTTCGGTCGGGGCGGGCGCGACGCGATGGCGAACGCGCTCGACGCGCAAGGCGTGAAGGTCGTCGCCGACGTGTCGACCGTGCAGCAGCAGGCCGACTACACGAGCGCGGTGCAGAAGGTCAGACAGGCCGACGCGGATGCGGCGTTCATCTACCTGAACGAGGACGAGTCGGGGCGGTTCCTCCGCGAGCTCCAAAAGCAGGGCTACGACAAGTGGGTCGTCGGGGAGACGACGCTCGTCGGGCAGAAAGTGATCGAGCTGGCCGGCGATGCGGTGAACGGCGTGCGCGCCCACGTCGGGCTGACGCCGGACGCGCTGGTGCCCGGCATCCGCGCCTTCGACAACAAGTTCCTCCGCGAGCATCGCTACAGGAGCGATCACAACGGCATGAAGGGCTACGTCGCCGCCTACGTGCTCAAGGCGGTCACGGAGAAGATCGGGAAGTTCGACTCGCGCGCCCTCGCCGACGCGATGAAGGGCGTCGCCCTGTCGGCGAAGGACCACCCGGGAATCCTGCTCGACGTGCGGTACGACGACAAGGGAGATCTCGACCGGGCGAGCTTCATCGTGAGGGTGAGCCAGGGCCGGCATGAATTTCTCGCCACGCTGCCGCCGGGAGCTGTCGCCGGGGCCGGGCCGGCGAAGAAGTGAGCCCCGAGCGCGAGGTAGTCCAATGACCCGGCCGATCGGACTCGCCGCCCTGACCGTCCTCGAGCTCTCGCCGTCCGACCAGATCGTGGTCGCGGCGGAGGCGGGGTACAGCCATGTCGGGTTGCGGCTGATCCCGGCGACACCGGAGGAAGCGCAGCATCCGACGATCGGCGACACGCCGCTCGTCCGGGAGATCGCCGCCCGGCTCGAGCACACCGGCGTCAAGTGCCTGGACATCGAGATCGTCCGTCTGCGGCCGGACACCGACGTGCGCGAATACCTGCCGGCGATGGCGACCGGCGCCCGCCTCGGCGCGAGCCAGATGCTCGTCGCCGGCAACGACCCGGACGAAGCGCGGCTCACGGACCGGTTCGGCGCGCTGTGCGATCTCGCGGCCGGCTTCGGTCTCGCCGCGAACCTCGAGCCGATGCCGTGGACCGACGTGAAGACGCTCGGCCAGGCCGCTCGCATCCTGAGCGCGGCCGGCCGCTCCAACTGCGGCGTGCTGATCGACCCGATCCATTTCGATCGGGGCGGGAGCCGCGTCGAGGAGATCGGCAAGCTGCCGCCGGCCTGGTTCAACTATGTGCAGCTCTGCGACGCGCCGGCGGAGCGGCCGGCCGATACCGCGGGGCTGCTGTTGCAGGCCCGCGCCGAGCGGCTCTTCCCGGGGGAGGGCGGGCTCGATCTCGCCGGGATCCTGCAGGCGCTGCCGTCCGGCATCCCGATCAGCCTGGAGATCCCCACCGCGACGCTCGCCGAGACGGTGGGCGCGGTCGAACGCGCGCGTCGCGCGCTCGACGCCACCAAGGCGCTGCTGCGGCGTATGGAGACCGTCCGTGCGTGATGCGGGTCCGGATCGGCACCGATCCATCGCGGAAGCGCAGCATGCCGGGCACGGTCTTCATCCGCAATTTCCCAAGGAGGGCGCGTGATGACCACGGCCAGAGGTTCCATCGTTTGCGGCCTGATCGGATCCGGCATCCAGGCCTCGCGTACCCCGACCATGCACGAGCAGGAAGGCGCCGCGCAGGGCTTGCGCTACGTTTACAAGCTCATCGATCTCGCGCAGCTCGGGGTGGGCACCGAGGCGCTGCCCGAGCTTCTGACCGCGGCCGAGCGCATGGGCTTCGCCGGGCTGAACATCACCTATCCCTGCAAGCAATCGATCATTCCGCTGCTGCACGAGCTGTCCGATGACGCGCGGGCGCTCAATGCGGTGAACACCGTCGTGCTAGAGGATGGCCGGCGGATCGGGCACAACACCGACTGGTCGGGCTTCGCCGAGGGCTTCCGCCGCGGTCTGCCCGAGGCGAAGCTCGACCGCGTGGTGCAGCTCGGCGCCGGCGGTGCGGGCGCGGCGGTGGCGCATGCGGCGCTGACGATGGGCGCGAAGCAGCTCACGATCTTCGACGTCGACCACGCGCGGTCCGCGGAGCTCGGCGCGAGTCTCTCCGCGCGCTTCGGCCGGGACCGGGCGGTCGGCGGCACCGATCTCGCCGCCGCGATGGCCGCCGCCGACGGGCTGATCCATGCCACCCCGACTGGAATGGCGAAGCTCCCGGGCATGCCGCTCTCACCCGAGCTGCTCCGGTCGAACCACTGGGTGGCCGAGATCGTGTATTTCCCGCTCGAGACCGAGCTCCTGCGCGTTGCGCGCAGCAAGGGCTGCCGCACCGTGGACGGCGGCGGGATGGCGGTGTTCCAGGCGGTGGGAGCGTTCCGGCTCTTCACCGGCATCGAGCCCGACCCGGCGCGGATCCTGAAGCATTTCGCCGCGATGGGCGGGGAGTGACGCGCGCCATGTCGAGCTTCGATCTTTCGGTCCAGGGCAAGACCGCTTTCGTCACCGGCGCCTTCGGGGACCTCGGGCAGCACTTCGCACTTTCGCTCGCGCGCGGCGGGGCGAAGGTCGCGCTCGCCGGGCGGCGGCTGGCGGCGGGCGAGAAGCTCGCCAAACGGATCGCGGACGAGGGCGGTCGGGCGGCGGTGGTCGCGCTCGACGTCGCCGATCCGGCCAGCGTCGAGCGCGCGATCGACGCAGCGCAGGCCGCGCTCGGTCCGATCACGGTGGTCGTCAACAACGCCGGGGTCGCGCTGACCAAGCCGGCGCTCGAGTACACCGAGGAGGACTGGAACAGCGTCATCGCGGTCAATCTGACCGGCGCCTGGCGCGTGGCGCAGGCGGCGGCGCGGCACATGAAGGCGCACGGCCAGGGCGGCTCGATCATCAACATCGCATCGATCCTCGGCTTGCGCGTCGCCGCCCAGGTGCCCGCGTACGTCGCCTCGAAGGCCGGGCTGATCCAGCTGACGAAGGCGCTGGCGCTCGAGCTCGCGCGCCACAAGATCCGCGTCAACGCGCTCGCCCCCGGCTACATCGAGACCGACATCAACCGCGACTTCTTCGCGAGCGAGGCCGGGCAGACGCTCATCAAGCGAATCCCGCAACGGCGCCTCGGCCAGCCGGAGCATCTCGACGGGCCGCTGCTGCTGCTAGCGTCGGATGCCTCCGAGTTCATGACCGGCGCGACGCTCGTCGTCGACGGCGGGCATCTCGTGAATACGCTTTAACGGGGCAGCCGGGATGCAGGCCGACTTCAGTTTCGAACCGCTTACCCCCACCGCCTTCCTGTGGCGTGCGGCGCGGGTGTTCGGCGACCGCGTGGGCGTTGTCGACGGCGAGCGCCGCTACACGTACGCGGCGTTCCTCGAGCGGTCGCTCAAGTTCGCCGGGGCGCTGAAGGCGCTCGGCGTAAAGCCGGGCGATCGAGTCGGCGTGCTCGCGGGCAATTCCCACGTGCTGCTCGCGGCGCACTATGCGGTGCCGTTCGCGGGCGCAGTGCTGGTCGCGCTCAACACTCGAGTCACGGCCGCCGACATGGCCTACATCCTCGACCATGCCGGCTGCTCGGTGTTCATCTACGAGCACGAGTTCGCAAACGTCGCGACCCAGGCGGCGAAGACCGCCGGCGGGGCGGTGGAGCTGGTCCGCGCCGGCGGCGACGCGGACGAGCTCGAGCCGCTCGTCGCGGCTGGCGCGCCGTATTCGGTCCCCGTGACGGACGAACGCGCGCTGCTCGCCATCAACTACACGAGCGGCACGACGGCGCGTCCGAAAGGCGTGATGTACCACCATCGCGGTGCCTATCTCCAGTCGCTGGCGATGGCGCTGCACATGCAGGTCGACAGCGACTCGGTGTATCTCTGGACGCTGCCGATGTTCCATTGCAACGGCTGGTGCTTCAGCTGGGGCGTCACCGCGGTCGGCGCGGTCCACCTCTGCCTCCCGAAGCTCGAGGCCGGCCTGATCTGGCGCCACATGCGCGAGTCGGGCGTGACCCATTTCTGCGCCGCGCCGACGGTGCTCACGATGACGATCTGGGATCCGGCGGCGGCGCAAGGCAAGCCGCCGCGGCCGGTCCGGATCGGCACCGGCGGCGCACCGCCGACGCCGGCGCTGCTCGAGCGTCTCGAAGAGCTGGGTATGGACATCACTCATCTCTACGGGCTGACCGAGACGTTCGGTCCGTCGGTGATCTGCGACTGGCGCGCCGAATGGCGCGGGCTGGCGATCCCCGAGCAGGCGCGGCTCAAGGCGCGGCAGGGCGTCGGCAACGTGATCTCGCAGGAGATCCGCGTCGTGGACGAGGCCGGGAGCGACGTGCCCGCCGACGCCGCGACGATGGGCGAGATCGCGATCCGCGGCAACAACGTCATGCTCGGCTACTACCGCGACGACGAGGCGACGCGGAAAGCGTGTCCCGACGGCTGGTTCCGGACCGGCGACCTCGGCGTCAAGCACGCCGACGGCTATATCGAGCTTCGCGACCGGGCCAAGGACATCATCATCTCGGGCGGGGAGAACATCTCGTCGGTCGAGGTCGAGCAGGCGCTCGCGTCGCACCCGGCGGTGCTGGAAGCCGCGGTGGTCGCCGCACGCGACGAGAAGTGGGGCGAGATCCCGGTGGCTTTCGTCGCCCTGAAGGAGGACGCGACGGCTACCGAAGCCGAGCTCATCGCGCACGTGCGCGGCCAGCTGGCGCGCTTCAAGGCGCCGAAACGGATCGTGTTCGGACCCTTGCCGAAGACCTCCACCGGCAAGGTGCAGAAGAACGTGCTCCGCGACCGACTCAAGCAGCCGAGCTGAGCGAGCGATGGTGTTTCCTCAAGAGCAGGCAACGGCGCTCTACCGGACCTGGTTCGGCATGATCGAGGCCTGGACGCGCATGTTGACGGTCTCGCCGCGCGCCGCCCCGGGGAACCTCTTCTCGGTCGCGGCGAACGAGGAGCGTGCCGGCGAACCGGGGGTGTCCGGCGCCGCGGCGCCGAACGCCGTCCGGCCGGTCATGGAAGCGTTGGAGTTGACGCGCCGACTGCTCAGCCAGCACTACGCGTCGCTGTTCCCGGCCCCTGGCACAGCGGGCGCCGACTGGCACGCGACGGCGGCGGCGAACGCCGCGCGCCTGAAAGGACTCGCCGACGCAAGCGCGGCGATGCAGAAGCAGATCCTCGAGAGCGGCTTGCGCGCCCTGAGCGGATTCACGCCGGCATCGCTCGCGACCGGGTTCCCGCAGCTCGAAGGACTCGATCGCACTTACAGCGCGCTGACGGACGCCTTCGGGCTCGGTCCGTCCAAGGCGGTGCGCGATGCGTGGCGCGAGCTGCTCGTCGCCGATCAGGCGCGCCGCAAGGCGCAGCTCGAGTACTTCGCGCTGGTCGCCGGCGTGTCGTCGAAGGTCCTGGAAGAAGGGCTCGTCAAGCTGCGGGACATGGCCGCGCGCGGGGAAGCGGTGGACTCGCTCCTCGGCTGGGTACGGTTGTGGGCCGGCGTCGCCGACAAGGCGATGCACGAGATGATGCAGTCGGAGGCCGGCATGAAGGCGTCGACCGATTGCGTGCGGGCGGCGCTGCGCTACCGGCAGCAGCAGCACCGTCTCGTGGAGGTCGTGAGCGGGCTCCTCAACGTGCCGACGCGCGCGGAGCTCGACGACGCGTACCTCGAGATCCAGCAGCTGAAGCGCCAGATGCGCGAGCTGCAGCGCAGCCGGCGGCCGTCGCCGGCGAAGCCGCGCGGACGCAAGGGCAGCACGAAGGAGACCGGCGCGTGAGCCCGCCGGGCCGTCCCAAGGGCGAACTCCTGAGCGCCGGACGCGCGAGGGTAATCCAATGAGCCCGCCGGGCCGTCCCAAGGGCGAACTCTTGAGCGCCGGAAGCGCGAGGGTAATCCAGTGAACCTCCCCCCGGACCGGGCCTTCGTCGAGCTGCAGCAATCGCTCGCGAAGATCGAGCGCGGCGTCGAGCGGCTCGCGTCGTTCTCGCCGGCGGACCTCGCGATCGCCACGACGCCCAAGGAGGAGATCTTCGCCCGCGACATGGTGCGCCTCTATCGGTACACGCCGGTGGTGGAGAAGCCGCTACCGGTTCCGGTGCTGATCGTGTACGCGCTGGTCGGGCGCTACCAGATGATCGACCTCGAGGAGGAGCGGTCGTTCGTCCGCAAGCTGCTCGCGCAGGGCCTCGACGTCTACATGGTGGACTGGGGGCTGCCCCGGCGGGCGCACCGCTGGCTCACGCTCGACGACTACGTGAACGACTATCTCGACGAGTGCGTCGAAGCGATCTGCGAGCGCCACGACCTCGATCGGATCAACCTGCTCGGCATCTGCCAGGGCGGCGTGTTCTCGACCTGCTACGCGGCGCTGCACCCGGAGCGGGTCCGCAACCTCGTCCTCACCGTGGCGCCGCTCGATTTCCACGGCGACGCGCCGCAACCCGAGAAGGGCGGCGGCTACATGAACCTGTGGTCGCGCGCGATGACGCCGGAAGACATCGACCTGCTGGTCGATACGCTCGGCAGCATTCCCGGGCCGCTGGTGGGCTTCGCGTTCCTGATGATGAGCCCCGTCACCAACGTCACGAAGTACACCAGCGAGCTGCTGGCGATCCTCGACGACGACCGCAAGCTGCTCAATTTCCTGCGCATGGAGCGCTGGATCGCCGACCGCCCCGATCACCCCGGGGAGTTCGCCCGGCAATGGTTCAAGGATCTGTACCAGGGCAACAAGCTGATCAGGAACGAGCTGATGCTGGGCGACCAGCGGGTCGACCTGCGGCGAATCACCATGCCCGTCCTGAACGTGTACGCGGAGGGCGACGTGGTGGTGCCGACCGCGTGCTCGCGTGGGCAGCAGGGGCGCTTCGGGACCTCCGATTACCAGGAGCTCGCGGTCCCGGGCGGCCACATCGGGACGTTCGTCGGCGGCAAGGCGCAGAAGGTCCTCGCGCCGGGAATTGCCGACTGGCTCAAGGCGCGCATGTAACCGTCCACGGGAGAACACGATGCAGTTCAATTCGGGCAAACTGAAGAGCCGGCTTCCGCTGAAGGAGATCGACGCCGGCAACAAGAAGCGGATCCGGGAGCTCAACGGCGAGTTCCTCAACCTCTACCGTGTGCTCGGGCACCACTCCACCTTGCTGTCGGCATGGATCGAGTTCGCGTATACGCTGCGGCGGGACTGCACGACGGCGCGAACCCTGCGCGAGCTGATGATCCTCCGCGGCGCCCAGCTCGCCGGCTCCGCCTACGAGTGGCACCAGCACCGCCGCTGGGCGCGCCAGCAGGGGGTGTCGGCGGAGCAGATCGAGGACCTCATGATGTGGCGCGACTCGCCGCGCTTCTCCGCGGCGGAGCGCACGGTACTCGCGCTTACCGAGGCGATGATGGCGGGCGACGTCCCGGACGACATCTACCGTGCGCTGAAGAAGCACTTCCGCTCGAGCGAGATCGTCGAGCTCGTCCTGACTGCGGGCTTCTACGCGATGGTCCCGCGGGTCCTGAACGCCCTGCGGGTGCCGATCGAGAAGGACACCTTGCACGCCCCGGTGACCTCGACGCGCGCGCACTGACGGCGTCGCGCCCGATAGCGACGGGGGCGTTTTCGCGACGGAATGTTCGGGTGTAGTATCAAATGCGAGTGTCGTGGACAACACGCATGCGGAGGAACGCATGATCGACAAGATAGTAGGTTCGGTGGAGGCGGCCGTCGCCGACATCCGAGACGGTGCGACGATCATGATCGGGGGGTTCGGCTCGGCCGGCATGCCCGCGGAGCTGATCGACGCGCTCATCGCGAAGCGCGCGCGCAATCTCACCATCGTCAACAACAACGCCGGCAACGGCGACACCGGGCTTGCCGCGCTGCTCAAGACCAAGGGCGTGAGGAAGATCATCTGCTCGTTCCCGCGCCAGTCGGACTCCTACGTGTTCGACGGGCTTTACCGCGCCGGCGAGATCGAGCTCGAGTTGGTGCCGCAGGGCAATCTCGCCTGCCGGATCGAGGCCGCGGGCGCCGGCCTCGGCGCGATCTTCACGCCGACCGGCTACGGCACGCTGCTCGCGGAGGGCAAGGAGACGCGGACCATCGACGGCCGCAACTACGTCCTCGAGTACCCGATCCGCGCCGACTTCGCGCTGATCAAGGCGCACCAGGGCGATCGCTGGGGCAACCTGGTCTACAACAAGACCGCCCGCAACTTCGGACCGATCATGGCGCGCGCGGCCAAGTGCACGATCGCGCAGGTGAGCGAGGTCGTACCGTTGGGTGCGCTCGATCCCGAAGCGATCGTCACGCCCGGCATCTTCGTGCAGCGCGTCGTGCCGGTGTCGGCCGCGGCGAAGGCTGCGGCCCGAGGAGAATCGTCATGAACCGCATGAACCGCGACCAGATGGCCGCCCGCGTCGCGCGCGACATCCCCGAGGGCGCGTACGTCAACCTCGGCATCGGTCTCCCGACCCGCGTCGCAAACTTCCTGCCGAAGGATCGGGAGATCTTCCTCCAGAGCGAGAACGGTCTCCTCGGCATGGGACCGGCGCCTGCGAAGGATGCGGTGGACTGGGACCTGATCAACGCCGGGAAGGAACCGGTAACGCTACTCACCGGAGGCGCGTTCTTCCATCACGGCGACTCGTTCGCCATGATGCGCGGCGGGCATCTCGACATCTGCGTGCTCGGCGCGTTCCAGGTTGCGGCGAACGGCGATCTCGCGAACTGGCACACCGGTGCGCCGGACGCGATTCCCGCGGTGGGCGGGGCGATGGATCTCGCCATCGGCGCGAAGAAGGTGTTCGTGATGATGGAGCACCAGACCAAGGCGGGCGAAACCAAGATCGTCGAGCGGTGCAGCTATCCGGTCACGGGGGTCGGCTGCGTAACCCGCATCTACACCGACCTGGCGGTGATCGACGTCACGCCCACGGGCCTGCGCGTGGTCGAGATGGCCGAGGGCCTGACCTTGGACGAGTTGCAGCGACACACCGGCGCGCCGCTCGCGCACGCTGCCCGCTGAGAACGTCCCGAAATTCAAGGAGCGAGCCATGACCGAATCCGCGGGTATTCGGCTATAGGCGGCCCTACGCCGGCACCCAGCCGGACTATCTCTTTCCCCGGTATGCGTCGACCGTCAAGCGCGCGCCCACGCGGCCCCTCGTCGTGCTGCCGCACACGCTGTCGGAGCTGACCGGGCCGCTGTTCGGGCACGACGAGGTCAAGCCGGGCGACGCCGATCTCACCAAGCAGCACGCGGGCGAGCCCATCGGCGAGCGCATCATCGTCAGCGGAAGAGTGCTCGACGACAACGGCAAGCCGGTGCCGCACACCCTGGTCGAAGTCTGGCAGGCGAACGCCGCCGGGCGCTATCCGCACCGCGCCGATCAGCACAACGCGCCGATCGATCCGAACTTCTCCGGCGCGGGTCGCACGCTCACCGACGCCGAGGGACGCTATCGGTTCGTCACCATCCGCCCCGGCGAGTATCCCTGGCGCAATCACCACAACGCGTGGCGGCCGGCACACGTCCATTTCTCGCTGTTCGGGCCGGCGTTCGCGACGCGGATCGTCACGCAGATGTACTTTCCCGGCGATCCGCTGCTGCCGTACGACCCGATGTTCCTGTGCGTGCCGGACGAAAAGGCGCGCAACCGCCTGATCTCGATTTTCGACTGGGAGCTGACCGTCCCCGAGTTCGCGCTCGGCTACCGGTTCGACATCGTGCTGCGGGGCCGCGACGAGACCCCGACCGATCCCGCCCCGGGCGATTAGGAGGACCGCCATGAGCCTTTACCCCACCACCTCCCAAACCGTCGGGCCGTACCTGCACATCGGCATGACCTGGCTCATCCGCGAGAATCTCGTCGGCGCCGGCGTTACCGGCGATCCGATCACCATCAGCGGCCGCGTGCTGGACGGCGACGGCAAGCCGGTGAACGACGCGCTCGTCGAGATCTGGCAGGCGAATGCGCACGGCAAATATGCGCATCCGGAAGACCGGCAGTCGAAGCCGGTCGAACCCGGTTTCAAGGGCTTCGGCCGGTCCGCGACCGACGACAAGGGTGCATTTCGCTTCACCACCATCAAGCCGGGGCGGGTACCGGGGCCGGGCGGGGCACTGCAGGCGCCCCACATCGCAGTGACGGTGTTCATGCGCGGCCAGCTCAAGCATCTCTTCACCCGGATCTATTTTCCGGACGAGCCGAGCAACGCGGACGATCCGGTCCTGAAGCTCGTCCCGGCCGAGCGGCGTGCGACGCTGGTGGCGAAGAAGGTCGCGGGGGGCAAGGGCGCGCTCGAGTGGAACGTGATGCTGCAGGGCGCCGAGGAGACGGTGTTCTTCGATTGCTGACCTTCGTCACACCGGCGAACGCCGGTGGCCAGGAACCACCGATGCGCTTGGAGCGTATTTCTCCGGACTCCGGCGTTCGCCGGGGTGGCGATGCGTGAGCGCCGGGACCTCCAACCGCCTGTTCGACCCGCTGTTCACGACCGACGCCATGCGGGCGGTGTTCTCGGACCGCGGCCGGCTGCAGGGCATGCTCGACTTCGAGGCGGCGCTCGCCCGCGCCGAAGCGCGCGCCGGCGTGATACCGGCCGCGGCGGTCGCGCCGATCGAAGCGCAATGCCGCGCCGATGCGTTCGACGTCGAAGAGCTCGCGCGCGGCACCGCGCCGGCCGGCAATGCCGCGATTCCGACGGTCAAAGCGCTCACCGCGCTGGTTGCCCGCGTGGACGAGGACGCAGCGCGCTACGTCCATTGGGGTGCGACGAGTCAGGATGCGATGGACACGGGACTCGTGCTGCAGCTGCGCGCTGCACTCGATCTCATCGAAGCGGATCTCCAGCGGCTCTCGGGCGTGCTCGCTGCGCTCGCCCGGGACCACAAGCGCACCGTCCTCGCCGGCCGGACCTGGCTGCAGCAAGCGACTCCGGTCACCTTCGGACTGAAGGCGGCGGGTTGGCTGAGCGCCGTCGAGCGGCACCGCACCCGGATCCGCGAGCTGCGCCCGCGCGTGCTTGCGCTGCAGTTCGGCGGCGCCGCGGGGACGCTGGCGTCGCTCGGTGAGGACGGGCTGCGCGTCGCAACCGCGCTCGCCGCGGATCTCCGGCTCGCGCTCCCCGACGTGCCCTGGCATGCGCATCGCGACCGCGTCGCGGAGGTTGCGAGCGCGCTCGGCCTGCTCGTCGGCACGCTCGGCAAGATCGCCCGCGACGTCTCGCTCCTCATGCAGACCGAAGTGGCCGAGGCGTTCGAGCCCGCCGGGGCGGGGAAAGGCGGCTCTTCCACGATGCCGCACAAGCGCAACCCGGTGTCCTCGGCCGCGATCCTCTCCGCGGCGATCCGGGTGCCCGGGCTCGTCTCGGTGATGCTGACCGCGATGGTCCAGGAGCACGAGCGGGGGTTCGGCGACTGGCACGCGGAATGGGAAACGCTGCCCGAGATCTGCACGCTCGCGGCCGGCGCGCTTTCGCACCTCACCCAGCTGCTGGCCGGAATCGAGCTCGACGCCGCGCGGATGGCCGAGAACCTCGAGGCGACGCGTGGGCTCATCCTCGCCGAGGCGGTGACGATGGCGCTCGGCGGCAGGATCGGCCGCCTCCAGGCGCATCATCTCGTCGAGGCCGCGTGCAAGCGCGCGGCGGTCGGCAAGCGGCACTTGCGCGAGGTGCTGACCGAGGACGCCGAGGTGGGCAAGCACCTTTCCGCCGCGGACCTCGAGCGTTTGCTCGATCCGCGGAACTATGTCGGCATGGCGGAACACCTGGTCGAGCGCGCGCTCGCTGCGCGCTCGGACCCAACCTGACCGGAGCGATCACGATGCCTTTCGCCGATGTGAACGGGGCGCGCCTGCACTACCGATACGACGGACCCGAAGGGGCGCCGGTGCTGGTCCTGTGCAACTCCCTCGGCACCGACCTCTCGATGTGGGACCTGCAGGTGCCGGCGTTCGCCGCGAAGTTCCGCGTGCTCAGGTACGACCGGCGCGGCCACGGCGCGTCTGCGGTGACGCCGGGCCCGTACACCATCGAACTGCTGGCGCGCGACGTCCTCGGGCTCCTCGATACCCTGGGGATGGACCGCGTCCGCTTCTGCGGCCTGTCGATGGGCGGGATGGTCGGGATGTGGCTCGGGGCGAATACGGGCGACCGGCTCGAGAAGCTGGTGCTATGCAACACCGCCGCGCAGATCGGATCGCCGGACCCGTGGAACGCCCGGATCGAGGCCGTGCGGAAAGGCGGGATGGCGGCGATCGAGTCCGGCGTGCTCGCGCGATGGTTTACGCCGGGGTTCCTGCAGCAGCCGACCCCGATGCGCGGGCCGATTTTCGACCGCATGCGCGAGACGCTGCTCGCGCTCTCGCCCGAAGGCTACGCCGCGTGCTGCGCGGCGGTCCGGGACATGGACCAGCGGGAGACGATCGCGCGCATCGGTACGCCGACCCTGGTGATCGCCGGAACGCACGACGCGGCCACGCCGCCGGCGGCCGGACAATTCATCGCCAAGCAGATCCGCGGCGCGCAGTACGTCGAGCTCGACGCCGCGCATATTTCCAACGTCGAGGCCGCGGATCGCTTTACCGAAGCGGTGCTGCGCTTCGTCGCCGATTAAGGAGCTACGCACCCGTGGACGACAAGGAACGCTACTCGGCCGGCATGGAAGTGCGGCGCGCGGTGCTCGGCGACGCGCACGTCGATCGCACCCTCAAGCACAAGAGCGCCTTCAACGAGGAATACCAGGACCTGATCACCCGCTACGCCTGGGGCGAGATCTGGACCCGCCCGGGGCTGCCGCGGCACACCCGCAGCCTGCTGACGCTCGGGTGGATGGTCGCGCTCAATCGCGACGCCGAGTTCCGGATGCACGTCCGCGCGGCGTTCAACAACGGCGTCACGCGCGAGGAGATCAAGGAGATGCTGCTCCAGTGCGCGATCTACTGCGGCGTGCCGGCGGCGAACGCCGCATTCCACAGTGCGCAGGAGGTGTTCGCCGAGATGGACGCCGCCAGGCCTTGACCGGTACCGCCTCGTGCGCACCCAGGTCGGCATCATCGGCGCGGGCCCCGCGGGGCTGCTGCTCTCGCACCTCCTCGCGCGGGACGGCATCTCGTCGATCGTGCTCGAGAGCCGCAGCCGCAAGGACATCGAGGCGACGATCCGGGCCGGCGTGCTCGAGCAGGGCACGGTCGACCTGCTGACCGGTCTGGGTGTGGGCGAGCGGATGAAGCGGGAAGGCTCCGTTCACCGCGGCATCGAGCTCGCCTTCGGCGGACGGCGCCACCGGATCGATCTCGCCGAGCTCACCGGGGGCCGCGCGATCACGGTGTACGCCCAGCACGAGGTCATCAAGGATCTCGTCGCGGCGCGGCTGGCGGCGGGCGGCGAGATCCTGTTCGAGGTCGAAGGCGTCAGCATGCGCGACATCGACACCGCGACGCCGGGCATCCACTTCCGCAAGGACGGCACGGCGCACGAGCTCGACTGCGATTTTGTCGCGGGCTGCGACGGGTTTCACGGCGTTTCGCGGCCGACCATCCCGTCGCGGGTGCGCAAGGAGTTCGTCCGCACCTACCCGTTCGGTTGGTTCGGCATCCTCGCCGAAGCGCCGCCCTCGTCGGAGGAGCTGGTCTACGCTTATCACGACCGCGGCTTCGTCTTGGTGAGCACGCGGTCGCCGCAGATCCAGCGACTCTACTTTCAGTGCGATCCGAACGATCATGTCGCCAACTGGCCCGACGCGCGCATCTGGGAGGAGTTTCACGCGCGGCTGGCGATGGCGGACGGCTGGAAAGTGACCGAAGGGCGGATCTTCCAGAAAGGCATCATTGCGATGCGCAGCTTCGTCGCCGAGCCGATGCAGCACGGCCGCCTTTTTCTGGCCGGGGACGCGGCGCACATCGTGCCGCCGACCGGGGCGAAGGGATTGAATCTTGCGGCGGCCGACGTCCGCGTGCTCGCGCGTTCGCTCGCCGATTGCTACCGCTCCGGCCGGACCGCGGAGCTCGACCGCTACTCGGAGGTGGCGCTCAAGCGGATCTGGCGGGCCGAGCATTTCTCGTGGTGGATGACCTCGATGCTCCACCGCTTCCACGACGACGACCCGTTCACGCAGCGCCTGCAGCGCTCGCAGCTCGAGTACGTGGTCGGCTCGCGCGCCGCGGCAACGGCGCTCGCCGAGAACTACGTGGGGCTGCCGCTGGAGTGAGGGGTTCGGCGGCTGGAACGCCGCACCCGCCCGTCCGCTTTGCGCGGGCACCCGTCCTCGTGAGAGGAGGGGATGGCACGGACGGTCAACGCCGCACCGGCTCGATCTGATTCCCGGTGACGCGCACGCGCTGGCCGTTGCGCACCGACGGATCCTTGTCGACCTTGACGACGCCGGTCGTGCCGTCGTCGTAGAACACCGTCACCTCCCAGATGACCCCGATGACGGTACTGTCGGTGTCGTTCGAGAACACCGAGCCGACCACGCCCTTCCAGTTCTCCTGGGTGATCCCGCGTTCCTTCGTTTCGGTGACGAGGCCGACGACGCCGAGCTTGGGCGGACCGGCAGGCGCTGGCGGCGGAGCGGGCTTGGGGGGCGACTGGGCGCAGGCGACGGCGAGGGCTGCCGCCGCGATCGCGGCGAGCGTGCGGATCCCGGGACCAGCGAACCATATCGCAGAGTGTAGCTCGACGCAGGCCGGCGCAACAGCTAGAGTTCGGCCCTTTCGCGTGGCGTGTCGGCGATGAAAATCATCCGGAACAGCGTGGTGACACTGAAATACGAAGTGCGCGATTCTCGCGGGGAAGTCGTCGAGCGCGGGCAGGAGCCGCTCGTCTATCTGCATGGCGGTCACGGCGGACTTTTCCCGAAGGTCGAGGCGGCGCTCGCGGACAAGGCGGCCGGCGATCGTCTGCGAGTGGGTCTTGCGCCCGAGGACGCCTTCGGGCCGCGTGACCCGCGGTTGCTCCGCACGGAGCCGCGTAGCCGGTTCAAGGCCAAGGTGAAGGCCGGGATGCGGCTGCAAGCCGAGGCCGGTCCGGAAGGCGATACGCACCCGATGACGTTCCGGGTAGTGAAGGTCGGCGAGAACGAGGTGACTCTCGACGGCAATCATCCGCTCGCCGGCCAGACGATCGAGTTCCGCTGCACGGTGCTCGATGTCCGGCCCGCGTCGGCCGAGGAGATCGCGCACGGCCACGCCCACGGGCCGCACGGGCACCACGACCATTAGGCCGATTCAGGCCGATTCAGGCCAAGTCCGCCGCCGGGGCGCGCGGCCCGCGCGGGTTGGTCGTCGCCGCGCGCGATGTCAGGCGGCTTTCGCCAGCAGGTCGCGCAGCACGTACGGCATGATTCCCCCGTGCTGGTAGTAGTCGACCTCGATCGGGGTGTCGATCCGCAGCAAGACCTGCACCTCCTGCCGCGCGCCGTCCTTGCGGCGAATCACGAGCGTCACGTCCTGCTGCGGCTTGAGGTCGCCGGCCAGGCCGACCACGTCGAACTCCTCGTCGCCCTTGATCCCGAGCGACGCGACGGAGTCGGCGCCCTTGAACTGCAGCGGCGCAACGCCCATTCCGACCAGGTTCGAGCGGTGGATGCGCTCGTAGCTGCGCGCGACGACCGCTTTCACGCCGAGGAGCTGGGTGCCTTTCGCCGCCCAGTCGCGCGAGCTGCCCGTGCCGTATTCCTCGCCGCCGAAGATCACGAGCGGTATGCCCCGGGCGACATATCCCATGGCCGCATCGTAGATCGGGAGCTGCTCGCCGGAGGGCTGGACGACCGTCACGCCGCCTTCGATGCGGGCGCCGTCGGGCTTCGGCGGGACCATCAGGTTGCGGATGCGCACGTTCGCAAACGTGCCGCGCATCATCACCTCGTGGTTGCCGCGCCGCGCGCCGTAGGAGTTGAAATCGGGGACGCCCACGTCGTGCTCCAGGAGGTAGATCCCCGCCGGCGAGGTCGGCTTGATCGAGCCGGCCGGGCTGATGTGGTCGGTGGTGATCGAGTCGCCGAAGATCCCGAGCACGCGCGCACCGCGGATGTCGCTCGTGCGCCCGGGTTGCATCCCGAAGCCCTGGAAGAACGGGGGCTCGGCGATGTAGGTGGACGTGGGCCAGTTGTAGACCTGCCCGGTCGAGGCGGACACGGCTTTCCACATCGGGTTGGCGTCGGCGAGGCCTCCGTACAACGACCGGAAGGTCTTGGGGTCCATCGCGTACTTCATGCAGTCGTGGATCTCCTCGCTCGTCGGCCAGATGTCGCCGATCCAGACGTCCTCGCCTTTCGACCCCTTGCCGAGCGGCTCGGTCATCAGGTCCACGAGCATCGTGCCGGTGATGGCATAGGCGACGACGAGCGGCGGCGAAGCGAGGAAGTTCGCCCGGATGTTCGGGTGGATGCGCGCCTCGAAGTTGCGGTTGCCCGAGAGCACCGCGGCGCACACGAGATCGCTCTTCGTGACCGTCTCGTCGAGCGCCGGATCGAGCGGGCCGGCGTTGCCGATGCAGGTCGTGCAGCCGTAGGCAGCCACTGCGAAGCCGAGCTGCTCCAGATGGGGCAGCAGGCCCGCTTTCGTGAGGTACTCGGTGACTACGCGCGAGCCGGGCGCGAGCGACGTTTTCACGTGTTTCTTGACGGTTAGCCCGCGCGCGACGGCTTTCTTGGCCAGCAGGCCGGCGGCGAGGAGCACGCCGGGGTTGGAGGTGTTGGTACACGAGGTGATCGCGGCGATCAGCACGTCGCCGTGGCCGAGATCGATGCCGGCCTTGCCGGTCGGGGTGCGCTTGCGTAGAGAGTCGGGCGCCTTGCCGTACCCGCCGTCGCCGACCGGTTTCCCGAAGAGCTCGGCGAACTTCGCCTTCACGTTCCCGATCTCGATGCGATCCTGCGGGCGCTTCGGCCCGGCGAGCGACGGTGTCACCGTGCCGAGATCGAGCTCCAGGGTCTGGCTGTAGTCGATCGCACCCTTCTTCGGCACGCCGTACAGTCCCTGCGCCTTGAAGTAGGCCTTGAAAGAGTCGACTTCCTCGTCCGTGCGGCCGGTGCCCTCGAGGTAGGCGACGGTCTTGTCGTCCACCGGGAAGAAGCCGATCGTCGCGCCGTACTCGGGCGCCATGTTGCCGATCGTCGCGCGGTCGGGGACGGCGAGATTCTCCACGCCTTCGCCGAAGAACTCGACGAACTTCCCGACCACCTTCGCCGCGCGCAGCATCTCGGTGACCGTGAGCACGAGATCGGTCGCGGTGACCCCGCCCCGCAAGCGCCCCTTGAGGTGCACGCCGACGACATCCGGGGTGAGGAAGTACATCGGCTGTCCCAGCATCCCGGCCTCGGCTTCGATGCCGCCCACGCCCCAGCCGACGACGCCGATGCCGTTGATCATCGTGGTGTGCGAGTCGGTGCCGACGAGCGTGTCGGGGTAGTAGACCCCTTCGGCGGACCGGTGCACGCCGCGTGCGAGGTACTCGAGGTTCACCTGGTGCACGATGCCGATGCCCGGCGGGACGACCTTGAAGGTGTCGAACGCCTGCATGCCCCACTTGAGGAAGGTATAGCGCTCGCGGTTCCGCTCGAACTCGAGCTTGGTGTTGAGATCGAGCGCGTTGGCGGTGCCGTAGTAGTCGATCTGCACCGAGTGGTCGACGACGAGGTCGACCGGCACCAGCGGCTCGATCACTTTCGGGTTCTTGCCCATGCGGCTCGCCACGTTGCGCATCGCCGCGAGGTCGGCGAGAAGCGGCACGCCGGTGAAGTCCTGCAGCACGATGCGCGCGAGCACGAACGGGATCTCGTCCGTCCGCGGCGCGTTCGCCTTCCAGCCCGCGAGCTGGCGCACGTGCTCCTCGGTGACCTTCTTTCCGTCGCAGTTTCGCAGCACCGACTCGAGCACGATCCGGATCGAGACCGGCAGCCGGGAGATCTTGCCCAGCCCGGCTTTTCAAGCGCGGCCAGCGAATGGAGTTGGCCGGACTTGCCGGTCCCGGGGTTGAACTCCTGCAGGGCGTTGAACGGATTGTGCGGCATCGCTAGCTTCCCCTCTTGCTTCCGATGGATTGTTTGTACCCGGCGAACGAGTCGGTGCGATAGGCGCCGCTCGCGACGAACTCGCCGAGCAGCATGAGCTCGCGGACGTCGCGGATCTCGCCGTTCATGCGGGCGAGCGGCTTGCCGTCGAAGTCGTAGACCACGATCACCGGCGAGTACTTCACGCCCTGGGCGGACGCAAAGCGCTTTTCGGTGGTGTGGCGGCCGGCGAAATCGACCACCGGCACCGCCCCGCGGATGTCGACGGCGAGAACCGCGAAGTGGCGGCGGAAATAGTCCTGCACCTCCGGTCGCGAGAGCAGGTCGCGCTTCATGCGCTCGCAATACGGGCAATCGTCGCGGACGTACATTACAAAGACCGCTTGCTTCCCCGCTTCGCGGGCTTCCGCGGCCTCGCCCTTCAGGTCGCCGAGGCTGGGCGTGAAGAAATGCCGCATCGGGTCGCGCTTTGCGCCCTCCGGCTCGGCGGCTGCTATGAAGGGCGCGACGAAGAGCGCGAGGACGACGAGGAGCGCCAAGAAGGGATTGTCCCCTTTGGCCGGAATGACCCCTGGCGGGCGCATGGCGGAATCGTTCGACAAAGACCCCGCGCCGCGGAAAGACAGCGCGAGCGAAGTGCATTGTAAGACTTAGCCGACGGCTACGCCTTGCGGTGCGTAAAAGTATCGGGCGTGGGGGTCCGCGATCCCGGGCCCGCGACTCTGGATCCGGGACTCTAGGCCGCCGATTTCGGCCGCGAGTCTAGATGTAGCGGGGCAGCCGGAGGCAGTTGTAGGTCGCGTTGCCGCGCTTGAGACTCATCGCCGGGGTCTTGCCGCGCGCGGCAAGCGGCTGCACCAGGAACGACGCGCCGTCCTGCGGTTGCACCTTCCACCAGCCGGCGGCGTCGGGGACGACGTCCGAGATCCCGGACACCACTCGGGCGAAACCGTCGAGATCGACGTTGGTCTCGACCATCCTGCTGCCCGAGCTCGCCGGGCCGAACCAGACGATGGGCGGCGTTTTGGTGGGCGCTGCGCCGGGCACGCGGCACTCCCAGGTGCCGACCAGTTCGTCGGCGGGGCCGGCGAAAGTTGCGCTCGGCGCGGCGACGGCCGCAGCGGCGGCGGCCAGGAAGATGAACCGTCTCATGGGACCCCCGGGGCGATATATGACACCCGCATAGTACCGCGGGTCACTGCCGGCGGCTAGAAGAAGGCCTTCGCCGCCTCCGCAGGAAGCGCTACGCCCGTGACTTTTGCCTTCTGCAGGATCTCCCAGAAGTAGCGATAGGTGGCCCGGTCGTGCAGCTCGCCCGCGTACTGGATCGGCCCCCACTCGGCGGCCTGCGCGGCCAGCAGGATCGCCGCCGCGTCCCGGACCTCCGAGTAGTCCGGCTTCATCGCATCGACGATCGGCTGGATCTGCGCCGGGTAGATCGACCACATGCGCAGGAACCCGAACTCGTGCCGCGCGCGCCGCGCGTCGTCGAAGGTCTGGTACGTGTTCTTGAGGTCGAGCGTGACGTTGTGCGCCGGGACCACGCCGTGGGCAAGGGCCGCGGCGACGACCTCGGCCTTCGCGCGGGCGAGCAGCCGGTGCTCGAACTGGCCGGGGGAGCGCATCGCCGCTGCCGGAATGGCGCCGTGGTGCCCTGAGACGAAATCCATCAGGCCGAAGTCGAGGACCTGCATCCCCGGCAGGCGCGCGATCGAAGCCGCATCCTCGAGCGCCCCATGCGTCTCGATGAGCGCGTGGATCGGGATCTGCCGCCGGAGCCCTTGCCGCGCCGCGACCTGCTCGATGTGGCCGATCATCTCCGCAACCTGGGCGGCCGCGGTCGCCTTCGGGATGGTGACGTAGGCGAGTGCATCGCCGGCGCCCGCGATCACGACCTCGACGTCCTGCCTCCACGCCGGGTGGGTGTAGTCGTGAATGCGCACCCCGGCCATGCGGTGCTTGTTGGCGGGCGAGGCCATGACACGCACCACCATCTCCGCGTGCTCGCGCTCCTTGCCCGCCTGCGCGCCGTCCTCGCAGTCGCAGGTAATGTCGAAGATCGGGCCGAGCCGGTCTTGAAGCTCCAGCGCCTTGGCGATGAGCTTCTCGCTGCCGGCAAAGTGCTCGCAGGACGGGACGACCGGGAACGGCTTCTCGCCGCGGAACAGGGCTTCGTTGGGATGGACGAGCTTCATGCGCTGGCCTTTCTGGACATCAATACCGTGTAGTCGAGGTCGAGGACGAGGTTGGGGTGGGGCTTGCCATCGGCACCAACCGGTGCGGCGAGGTGGGCCGCCGGCATGTTCTTCACGCCGAGGAGCCTCAGGCGGAGCGCCCCGACGTCGGTGCGGCCGGGGAGAGGCCACTTGTCGCGGACTTCCGTGACCGCGTACAGCGTGTCGCCTGCGAACGTAGGGTTGGTATGGCTCCCGCCGTTGATCGCGGCGATTGCAAACGCGTTCTCGAGCCCGTCGTAGCTCAACGCCCGGCACACCGAGATCACGTGGCCGCCGTAGACGAGCCGCCGCCCGAACGGCGACGCCCTCATCGCCAGCGCGTCGAAATGGACACGCGCGTTGTTCTGATAGAGCCGGGTTGCGAGGGTATGGTCGGCCTCTTCCAGAGTCATGCCCGACGGGTGATCGATCCGCTCGCCCGGAGCATAGTCGTCCCAGCGATCGGCGCCTCCGGTTGCGGCAACGTCGAGCCGCGTTGCGTCGAGGAATGCCGGCACCGCGAGCTCTTCCGGGCGCACGAACTCGGGAAGCGCGGGCACCGTGGTCTCCGGCGGCGGCGAGTCGGGGCTGCGCTTGTGCACCATGACCCAGCGTGCCCACGTCAGCATGAGCGCGCCCTGCCGGTCGAACGCGTTCGAGCGCACGTACACGATGCCCGAGCGCCCGCTCGAGCTCTCGCGCAGCCCGATGACCTCGGACTCCGCGCGGATCGTCTCGCCGGGATAGCAGGGGGCGAGGAACCGCAGGTCCGCATAGCCGAGGTTGGCGACCGCGTTGAGCGAGATGTCGGGGACCGTCTTGCCGAATGCCACGTGGAACAACAGCAGGTCGTCGATCGTGCGGTCGCGATAGCCCATCGCTCTGGCGAACGGCGCGGCGCAGTGCAGCGGCTGGCGCGCGCCGGTGAGGGCGATGTAGAGCGCGCCGTCGCCCTCGGTCAAGGTGCGCGGGGTGGGGTGCACGAGGCGGCGCCCGAGACGGAAGTCCTCGAAGAAGTTGCCGGCGCGGGTCTTCATCTGCGCCCCGCCGACGCCGCCCTAGCCCGGGGGCTCATGCCTCGACATGCAGCTTCCGGATCGCGGCGTCGAGGGTCACCATGCGTCGCGCCGCGACCACGTGCATCTGCTCGATCAGCCGCCCGCTCACGACCACGTTGCCGCGCCCCTCGGCGACCGCTTTCTCGAACGCAGCGATCACTTCCTTCGCCTGCGCGACCTCCCCGGGCTTCGGCGTATAGGCCTCGTTGCAATAGATGAGCTGGTCCGGGTGCACCAGCGTCTTGCCGTCGAGCCCCATGTCGCGGCCGAGCCGGCACGAGTACTCGAAAGTGTGCATGTCCTTCAGGTTCGACTGGATGCCGTCGACCACCGAGCGCCCGTGCGCGCGCGCGGCGAGGATCACGAGCGAAAGGCTGGTGATGAGCGGGAGCCGCTCCGGGTGCGGGCGGGCGTGGAGGTGGTTCGTCAGATCCGCGGTCCCCATCACCAGGCAGGCGATGCGGTCCGAAGCACCCGCGATCTCCTCCGAGCGCAGCACGCCGAACGGCGTCTCGATCATCATCATCACCGGCAGGCTGTCGCCGCCGGCGCGGTCGAGCGCCGCGATGCTGTCTACGGCTTCCCGCCGGCTCTCGATCCGCGGAAAGAGGATGGCGTGCGCGCCGCCGCGGGCGACCGCGCGGAGATCGGCGTCGATCCACGGCGAGCCGAGCCGGTTGACCCGCACGATCACCTCGCGCTGGCCGTAGTCGTAGGTCTTCAGCGCCTTGCACACGTTGGCCCGCGCAGCTTCCTTCGCGTCGGGAACGATCGTCTCCTCGAGATCCATCGCGACGCAGTCGGTCTGGAGCTCGGCGGCCTTCTCCAGGAAGCGCAGGTTGTTGGCCGGCGAGTACAGCATCGAACGGCGCGGACGGAAGTACTTCATCGGTGCGCGGGCCCCTAGCCGAGGAGATGCTTCACGCCGTCCCGCTCCTCGTGCAGCTCCTTGAGCGTGGCGTCGATTCGCGCGCGCCCGAACTCGCTGACCTGGAGACCCTGGACGACCTGGTATTGCCCGTCCTTGCAGGTCACCGGATAGCCGAAGATCACCCCCTCGGGGATCCCGTAACTGCCGTCTGAGGGAACGCCCATGCTCACCCAGTCGCCCGCGCGCGAGCCGAGGATCCAGTCCCGGACGTGGTCGATCGCCGCGTTGGCGGCGCTCGCCGCCGACGAAGAGCCGCGCGCCTCGATGATCGCCGCGCCGCGCTTCTGCACCGTGGGGATGAAGGTCGACTCGAGCCAGGCCTGGTCGCGGATCAGATCCCAGGCCTTCTGACCGTCGACCTCGGCGTGGAAGAGATCGGGATACTGGGTCGCCGAGTGGTTCCCCCACACGATCATCTTGCGCACGGCGGCGACCGGCGCACCGACCTTCGCGGCGACCTGCGACAGAGCGCGGTTGTGGTCCAGGCGCATCATGCCGCTGAACTGCTGCGGCTTGAGGCCGGGCGCACTCTTCATCGCGATGAGCGCATTCGTGTTCGCCGGATTGCCGACGACGAGCACTTTCACCGCGCGCCCGGCGGCCTCGTCGAGCGCGCGTCCCTGGACCGTGAAGATCTGCGCATTCGCCTCGAGGAGGTCCTTGCGCTCCATGCCTTTGGAGCGCGGGCGTGCGCCGACGAGCAGCGCGATATCGACGTCGCGGAAGGCGACCGTTGCATCGTCGGTGGTAACGATTTTCTGGAGGAGCGGGAAGGCGCAGTCCTCGAGCTCCATCACCACGCCCTTCAATGCGGGCAGCGCCTGGGTGATCTCGAGCAGTTGGAGAATCACTGGCTGATCCTCGCCGAGCATGTCGCCGGCGGCGATCCGGAACAGCAGGCTGTAGCCGATCTGACCGGCCGCGCCGGTGACTGCGACTCGTACGGGTTGTCTTGTCATGGTCGGGCTCCTCAACAATCGGGAAAGCGGGTCCGGAAAAGCGGGTCCGGGAACGCGGATCCGACGGGGCGTCGCGCAGTGTCCCCGCCGACCCGCGCCGATGGTACCCAAAAGCGTCCGTGCTGCAACGCAACGACGAGGCAGTGTAGGCCGCGTCCGCGCGGTAAGTCAACGCCACCGCGGTGGTTTATCCGGCGGCAGATCAACGGGTTGCCGCTCCGGCTCGCGGACCTCCGATAAACATCCTGTGCGCGCTCGAGGACCAGCGACGGCGCGGTCGACGCATCGGCTTCTCGGGACCCAGCCCCGCGCGCCGCTAGTCGTCGCCAAACCGCTGCGATCTACTGGCGCCGCGTCAACACCGACAGGTGGGAGACCGTGGCACGCGCTCAGCGCACAACCCGATTGCGAACACGCATGCTCGTCGCCGCAGCGCCGCCGCCATCTCGCAGTCGGTGCCGATCGACGCAGCGTGAATGACGGATCGCGTCTTCGCGCGAGACCGGGTTCGCAGCGTACGCACGGCGCGCTCGACACGATTTGCTGCACCCCACAAATCGCGGATACCCGCTGCTATACTTTCGCCCTGCCGGTTCGCGGAGGAGCGGAGCGGTCGTGCCGGGCCGATGCGGAAAAATAGTGCGGCAACAACGCCGAAACAGCGCGAAACAACGCGTATATCACGCCGATTGAACGCGGAACGAGCGCGCCATGCCTGATGCCTCGCTGAAGAAGAAACGACCGCTCTGGTACAACCTAAGTCCCCTCAACCTGCCGCTTCCGGGGTTGGTGTCGATCCTCCATCGGATCAGCGGCGCAGCACTCTTCCTGCTGCTCCTCTGGCTCCTTTACCTGCTCGACCAAAGCCTCGGATCGTCCGCGCAGTTCGAGGCTTTCCAGCGGACCGTCTCGCAGCCGCTCGCAAAGCTGGTCCTCCTCGGCCTGCTCTGGTCCTTTTTGCACCATCTCCTTGCCGGCATCCGGTACCTGTTCCTCGATATTCACAAGGGGATCGATCTCGCGGCCGCCCGCGCGACGAGCGTGGCGGTGCTCGTGGCAAGCCTCATCGCGACCGCGGTGTTCGGCTGGTGGCTGCTATGGTGACCCGGGTCATCGTCGGAGCGCATTACGGACTGCGCGGCTGGCTCGTGCAGCGCATCTCGGCGATCGTGATGGCGCTCTACACGCTGGTCTTTGTCGTCGCGATCGCCGCCGCGAAACCCGGGGACCACGCGGGTTGGAAGGCGCTTTTCAGCCATGGCTGGATGCGGTTCGCGACCTTGCTTTTCTTCGTCGGCCTGTTCCTCCACGCCTGGGTCGGCATGCGCGACATTCTGATGGACTACGTCAAGGCCACTGGGCTCCGCCTCGCGCTGCAGGTGGTGGTGATCGCCATGCTCGTGGGGGCCGCGGGCTGGGCAGTCGAGATCCTCTGGCGAACCTGATGGCGCCGGTCCTGCGACAGTTCGACGCGGTGGTCGTGGGTGCCGGTGGGGCGGGGTTGCGCGGGGCACTGCAGCTCGCCGAGGCCGGGCTCAAGGTCGCGGTCCTGTCCAAGGTGTTCCCCACGCGTTCGCACACCGTCGCGGCGCAGGGCGGCGTCGGCGCCGCGCTCGGGAACATGGGCCCGGACTCGTGGGAATGGCACATGTACGACACGATCAAGGGCTCCGACTGGCTCGGCGATCAGGACGCGATCGAGTTCATGTGCCGGGAAGCCCCGCGGCTCGTGTACGAGCTCGAGCACTTCGGCATGCCGTTCGACCGCAACGATGACGGCACGATCTATCAGCGCCCGTTCGGCGGCCACATGATGAACATGGGCGCCGGGCCCGCGGTGCAGCGGTCCTGCTGTGCGGCCGACCGCACCGGGCACGCGATGCTCCATACGCTCTACCAACGCAATGTCCGCGCGAACACGCAGTTCTTCGTCGAGTGGATGGCGCTCGATCTCCTCCGCGGGGCCGACGGCACGGTACTCGGCGTCACTGCGCTCGAGATGGAAACCGGCGAGGTGTCCGTCCTCCAGGCCCGGGCGACGCTGTTCGCCACCGGCGGAGCCGGACGCATCTACGCGGCGACCACGAATGCCTTTATCAACACCGGCGACGGCGTGGGCATGGCGGCACGCGCCGGCATCCCGCTCGAGGACATGGAGTTCTGGCAGTTCCACCCGACCGGCGTCGCCGGGGCGGGGGTGCTGATCACCGAGGGGGTGCGCGGCGAGGGCGGCTACCTCCTGAACAAAAGCGGCGAGCGGTTCATGGAGCGCTATGCGCCGAGCGCGAAGGATCTCGCGAGCCGCGACGTCGTGTCGCGGGCGATGGCGACCGAGATCAAGGACGGGCGGGGCGCCGGCCCGAACGGCGACTACCTGCTGCTCAAGCTCGACCACCTCGGGCCCGAGGTGATCGACAAGCGGCTGCCGGGCATCCGCGAGATCGCCAAGAAGTTCGCGAACGTCGATCCGGTGAAGGAGCCGATCCCGGTGGTGCCGACCGTCCACTACCAGATGGGCGGCATTCCGACCAACTACCACGGCGAAGTGGTGGTCCCCGGCCCCGCGGGCGCGAACACGATCGTCCCCGGCTTCTACGCGGCGGGCGAGTGCGGCTGCGCATCGGTGCACGGCGCGAACCGCCTCGGCACCAACTCGCTCACCGACCTGCTGGTGTTCGGCAAGGCGGCCGGCGACTCGATGATCCGGTTCCTCAAGGGCGCGTCGGGCCACGCGAAGCTTCCCGCCGACGCGGCGGACAGTACGCTCGCGCGGCTCGCGCGACTCGACCGGCAGCAAAACGGCGAGAGCGTCTACGAGGTCGGCAACGACCTGCGCCGCGTGATGCAGGCGCACTGCGGCGTGTTCCGCTTTCCGGACATGCTCGTCGCAGGCGTGGCGCGAATCAAGGACATCGCCGCGCGCGTCGAGCGCACCGGGATCGCGGACAAGAGCCGGACGTTCAACACCGCGCGGGTGGAGGCGCTCGAGCTCGACAACCTCATCGAGGTGGCGCGCGCGACGATGGTGTCGGCCGAGGCGCGGAAGGAGTCGCGCGGCGCGCACGACCGCGCCGACTACCACGACCGGCCGGGCTATCCGAACGGCCGCGACGACAAGGACTGGCTGAAGCACACGCTCTGGTACAAGGCCGGCGACCGGCTCGATTACAAGCCGGTGAATCTGAAGCCGCTCAGCATCGAAACGATCCCGCCGAAGGCGCGGGCCTACTGACGCGAAGCCAAGGACCGCGCATGCGACTGAGCATTTATCGCTACGACCCCGACCGGGACGCCCGTCCGTACATGAAGGCCTACGACGTCCCGCTCGAGCCGTCCGACCGGATGCTGCTCGACGCGCTGGTCAAGGTGAAGGCGCAGGACGACAGCTTCGCGTTCCGGCGCTCGTGCCGCGAAGGCGTATGCGGCTCCGATGCGATGAACATCAACGGCAAGAACGGGCTCGCGTGCATCACCAAGCTCGCCGACCTGAAGGAGCCGGTGGAGCTCAAGCCGCTGCCCGGCCTGCCCGTCATCCGCGATCTCTTCGTGGACATGACCCAGTTCTTCAAGCAGTACCATTCGATCAAGCCCTACGTCATCAACAACGACCCGCCGCCCGAGAAGGAGCGGCTCCAGTCGCCCGAGGACCGGGAGGAGCTGGACGGGCTCTACGAGTGCATCCTGTGCGCCTGCTGCTCGACCTCGTGCCCGTCGTTCTGGTGGAACCCGGACAAGTTCGTGGGGCCGGCGGGGCTGCTGCAGGCCTACCGCTTCATCGCCGATTCCCGCGACCAGGCCACGGCCGAGCGGCTCGACAACCTCGAAGACCCGTATCGCCTGTTCCGGTGCCACTCGATCATGAATTGCGTCGACGTCTGCCCCAAGGGCCTCAACCCGACCAGGGCGATCGGCAAGATCAAGGAAGCCATGGTCCGTCGGGCGGTCTGACGGAGCCGCCTCGATGGCGATCGGCCGTGTAGACCTCGACCGGCTGCGCTGGCGCTGCCGGCGCGGATTTCTGGAGAATGACCTCGTGCTCGAGCGATTTCTGCAGCGGCATGCCGGGGCGCTCGACGAGACCCGGCTGGCGGCGCTGAACGAGCTGCTGGCGCTGCCCGATCCGGATCTCTGGGAGCTGGTGAGCGGGCAGCGCGAATGCCTCGAGCCGCGGCTGGCGCCGATCGTGGCGATGCTGCGTGAAGGGTAGTGGTCGAAGAGCAGCGGTCAACGAGCAGGAGCAAGCGATGGAAAAAGCGAACGGCAAGGTGATCCTCAATTACGGCGACGGCAAGGGCGCCGAATTTCCGACGCTCTCGGGAACGATCGGCCCGGATGTGATCGACATCCGCAGCCTGTTCGGCAAGACCGACATGTTCACATACGACCCCGGGTTCCTGTCGACGGCGAGCTGCCGCTCGAGCATCACCTACATCGACGGCGACCAGGGCGTGCTGCTGTACCGCGGCTATCCCATCGAGCAGCTCGCGGTGCAGTGCGATTTTCTGGAGGTGTGCTACCTGCTCCTCATGGGCGAGCTGCCGACGCGAGTGGAGAAGCACAAGTTCGATCGCACCGTCACCTTGCACACGATGGTGCACGAGCAGCTCGGGCGCTTCTACTCCGGCTTCCGGCGCGACTCGCACCCGATGGCGGTGATGGTCGGCGTCGTCGGCGCGCTCTCGGCGTTCTATCACGACTCGCTCGACATCAACGATCCCGCCCAGCGGGAGATCTCGGCGTTCCGCCTGATCGCCAAGATGCCGACGATCGTCGCGATGGCCTACAAGTACTCGATGGGGCAGCCGTTCATGTATCCGAGGAACAACCTGTCCTACTCCGCGAACTTCATGCGCATGATGTTCGGCGTCCCGGCGGAGGAGTACGAGATCAACCCGGTCCTCGTCCGCGCGCTCGACCGGATCTTCATCCTGCACGCGGACCACGAGCAGAACGCCTCCACGTCGACGGTGCGGCTCGCCGGATCCTCGGGCGCCAACCCGTTCGCCTGCGTCGCTGCCGGGATCGCGTGCCTGTGGGGCCCGGCGCACGGCGGGGCGAACGAGGCGTGCCTCAACATGCTCGAGGAGATCCACGATGTCTCGCGCGTCGGCGAGTACGTGAAGAAGGCGAAGGACAAGAACTCCGGCTTCCGCCTCATGGGTTTCGGTCACCGCGTCTACAAGAACTACGATCCGCGCGCGAAGCTGATGCGGGAGACCTGCCACGAGGTGCTGGGGGAGCTCGGCCTCCACGACGACCGCCTGTTCAAGCTCGCGCTGCAGCTGGAGAAAATCGCGCTCGAGGACGAGTACTTCGTCGAGCGCAAGCTTTACCCGAACGTCGACTTCTACTCCGGCATCGTGCAGCGGGCGCTCGGCATACCGACCAGCATGTTCACCTGCATCTTCTCGCTCGCTCGCACGGTGGGCTGGATCGCGCAGTGGACCGAGATGATCTCCGATCCGGACCAGAAGATCGGCCGGCCGCGGCAGCTCTACACCGGCGCGGCGCGGCGGGACGTCGTCCGCATCGACCAACGCTGACCTTCCTCTCCGCGCATTTCCAGGGCTCCGATCATGATGAAAGAGCTGCAATCGAACTCGTACCTCTTCGGCGGCAACGCGCCGTTCGTCGAGGATCTCTACGAGTCCTATCTCAACAACCCGCAGTCGGTGCCCGAGCAGTGGCGCGATTACTTCGACAAACTCCAAGTGCTCCCCGGGGCCGGCGGCGACGGCGGGCGCGACGTCGCGCACGCCCCGGTCGTGGAGGCATTCGCGCAGCGGGCGAAGCAGGGGACGCTACGCGCGCCGGCGGCGCCGACCGAGCTGGGTGCCGAGCGCAAGCAGGTCTATGTCCAGATGCTCATCAACGCCTACCGGTTCATGGGCAACCGCTGGGCGGACCTCGATCCGCTGAAGCGCCTGCCGCGGCCGCACATCCCGGAGCTCGAGCCGGCGTACTACGACCTCACCGAGGCGGACCTCGAGACCGTGTTCAACACCGGCACGCTGGTCGGGCCCGAGCGCGCGAGCCTGCGCGAGATCCTGCAGATCCTCCGTGAGACCTACTGCGGAACGATCGGCACCGAATACATGTACATCTCCGACCCGGCGCAGAAGCGCTGGATCCAGCAGCGGCTCGAGGCGGTGCGCGGGCGCCCGCAGTTCGGGCTCGAGGTGCGACACCGAGTGCTCGAACGCCTCACCGCCGCCGAGACGCTCGAGAAATACCTGCACACCCGCTATGTCGGGCAGAAACGGTTCTCGCTCGAAGGCGGCGAAACCGTCATCGTCTCGATGGACGAGATGATCCAGCGCGCCGGCGTCCACGGGATCGAGGAAGTCGTGATCGGCATGGCGCACCGCGGCCGGCTCAACGTGCTCGTGAACACGCTCGGCAAGTCGCCGAAGGACCTGTTCGCGGAGTTCGAGGGCACCGCCGCCAGCGACAGCACCTCGCTCGGCGACGTGAAGTACCACCTCGGCTTCTCCTCGGACATCTCGACCCCCGGCGGGCCGGTGCATCTCACGCTCGCTTTCAACCCGTCGCATCTCGAGATCGTGAACCCGGTGGTCGAGGGTTCGGTCCGGGCGCGGCAGCACCGCCGCAAGGACACCAAGGGCGACAAAGTGATCTCGATCCTGCTGCACGGCGATGCGGCGTTCGCCGGACAGGGCGTGGTGATGGAGACGCTCAACCTGTCGCAGACGCGCGGCTACTCGACCGGCGGCACGGTGCACCTCATCATCAACAACCAGATCGGGTTCACCACCTCCGACACGCGCGACGTGCGCTCGACGATCTACTGCACCGACGTCGCCAAGATGATCGAGGCGCCGATCTTCCACGTGAATGCCGACGACCCCGAAGCGGCACTCTTCATCACCCAGCTCGCGATGGACTTCCGCAAGGAGTTCAAGCGCGACGTGGTCATCGACCTCGTGTGCTTCCGCCGCCTCGGCCACAACGAGCAGGACGAGCCGTTCGTGACCCAGCCGCTGATGTACAAGAAGATCGCCGAGCACGCGGGCACCCGCAAGCTTTACGCCGACAAGCTGGTCGCGCAGGGCGCGATTGCGGCGGAGGACCCGGAGCGCCTCATCAAGGACTACCGCCAGGCTCTCGACGAAGGGCGGCAAACCTCCAGCCCCGTCCTGTCGAACTTCCAGCGCAAGTACGCCGTCGACTGGTCGCCGTTCCTGGGCGCGAAGTGGACCGACGCGGCCGACACGTCGGTGCCCGTGGCGGAGCTCGAGCGCCTGGCCGACCGGCTCACCACGGTACCTCAAGGCTTCAAGGTGCACCCCTCGGTGGCGCGCGTGCTGCAGGCGCGCCGCGAGATGGGGCAGGGGAAGGCGATGCTCGACTGGGGCATGGCCGAGAACCTCGCCTACGCCACGCTCCTCGTGTCCGGCTATGGCGTGCGGCTCTCGGGGCAGGATTCCGGGCGCGGGACGTTCGCGCACCGGCACGCCGTGCTGCACGACCAGGCCCGCGAGCGATGGGACGCGGGGAGCTACGTGGCGCTGCAGAACCTGCAGGACACGCAGGCCGACTTCGTCGTCATCGACTCGCTCCTGTCCGAGGAAGCGGTGCTCGGCTTCGAGTACGGCTACGCCTGCGCCGAGCCGAACGAGCTGGTGATCTGGGAGGCGCAGTTCGGCGATTTCGCCAACGGCGCGCAGGTGGTGATCGACCAGTTCATCACCTCCGGCGAGGCGAAATGGGGCCGCATGGTGGGGCTCACGCTGTTCCTGCCGCACGGCTACGAGGGGCAGGGGCCGGAGCACTCGTCGGCGCGGCTCGAGCGCTATCTCCAGCTCTGCGCGGAGCACAACGTGCAGGTGTGCGTGCCGAGCACGCCGGCGCAGATCTTCCACCTCATCCGCCGGCAGATGGTGCGGCCGTTCCGCAAGCCGCTGATCGTGATGACCCCGAAGTCGCTGCTGCGCAAGCGCGAGGCGGTGTCGAGCCTGAAGGAGCTCGCCAAGGGCGGCTTCCAGACCGTGATCGGCGAGATCGACGCGCTCGAGCCGAAGCAGGTCACGCGCATCGTCGCCTGCTCGGGGAAGGTCTACTACGATCTTCTCTCGGCGCGACGCGAGCGCCGGCTCGACTCGGTCGCGCTCATCCGCGTGGAGCAGCTCTACCCGTTCCCGCACAAGCAGTTCGCGGCGGAGATGAAGCGCTATCCGAACGCGACGGAGGTGGTCTGGTGCCAAGAGGAGCCGCAGAACCAGGGCGCGTGGTACCAGACCCAGCACTACTTCGTGGAGAACAAGCGCCCGGATCAGAGGCTCTTCTTCGCCGGGCGACCCTCCGCGGCGGCGCCGGCGGGCGGCTACAAGAGCCGGCACGATCAGCGCCAGAAGGCGGTAGTGGACCAGGCATTCGGAAAATTCAAGTGACAGGCGCAGGACCGGACTAGGCCGGCCGGCCCGAAGTCCCGGAATACCTCCGGCGCGTTACGCGCTCGAGTTTTTGCAGTACGCCGCGGCAATGCCAAGCGGAGCCCGGCGAAAAACCGAACGGAGAGGACCATGCTGGTAGACGTGAAGGTGCCGCAGCTGTCGGAATCGGTTGCCGAGGCGACGCTGCTTTCGTGGCACAAGAAGGAAGGCGAGGCCGTCCAGCGCGACGAGAATCTCATCGACATCGAGACCGACAAGGTCGTGCTCGAGCTGCCGGCGCCCACCGACGGCGTGCTGGTCAGGATCGCCAAGGGTGACGGTGTGACGGTGGTCGCGGGCGAGGTCATCGCTACGATCGACACCGAAGGCAAGGGTGCCGTCGCGGCGGCACCGGGTCCGTCCGCGGTCCGGGTCGAGCCGGCGGCGGTGCCGCCGACGCCGCCGCCGGCGCCGGAAGCCGCACGCCAAGACGCGCGCCTCATGCCCGCGGCGCGCAAGCTCGTGGAAGAGCAGGGTGTCGATCCGACGAAGATCACCGGCAGCGGCCGCGAAGGCCGCATCACCAAGGCCGACGTGATGAACCAGATGGGCCGGTCGCAGCCGCTCGCAGTGCCGGTCGCTCCCGGGGCGCCCGCCGCGCGTCCGGCGCTGCCCCCGGCGCCCACCCCGGTAAGCGTCGACAAGCTCCTGGCCGGGCGGCCGGAGCAGCGCGTCCCGATGAGCCGCCTGCGCGCGCGGGTCGCCGAGCGCCTGGTGCAGTCGCAGTCGACCGCCGCCATCCTCACCACGTTCAACGAAGTGAACATGCAGCCGGTGATGGATCTGCGCAAGAAGTACGGCGAGCGCTTCGAGAAGGAGCACGGCGTACGGCTCGGCTTCATGGCGTTCTTCGTGAAGGCGGTGGTGTACGCGCTGAAGAAGTTTCCGGTCGTCAACGCTTCGGTCGACGGCAACGACATCGTCTATCACGGCTACTTCGACATCGGCGTCGCGGTCGGCAGCCCGCGCGGCCTGGTGGTGCCGATCCTGCGCGACGCCGACCAGCTCTCCTTTGCCGAGATCGAGAAGCGAATCGCCGAGTTCGGCAAGCGTGCCCAGGACGGCAAGCTCGGCATCGAGGAGCTCACCGGCGGTACGTTCTCGATCTCCAACGGCGGGGTGTTCGGCTCGATGCTCTCGACGCCGATCATCAACCCGCCGCAGAGCGCGATTCTCGGTATCCACGCCACGCGCGAGCGTGCCGTCGTCGAGAACGGGCAGATCGTCATCCGGCCGATCAACTACCTCGCCCTCTCGTACGATCACCGCATCATCGACGGGCGCGAGGCGGTCCTGTCCCTGGTCGCGATGAAGGAAGCGCTCGAGGATCCGTCGCGGCTCCTGCTCGAGCTCTGAGCGATCAACGTCACGCGATGGCACAGACGCGATGGCACAGACATTCGACGTGATCGTCATCGGCGCCGGGCCGGCGGGCTACATCGCCGCGATCCGCGCGGCCCAGCTCGGCCTCAACGCCGCCTGCGTCGAGGAGTGGATCGGCCCGGCGGGCGAGCCGGCGCTCGGCGGCACCTGCCTCAACGTCGGGTGCATCCCGTCGAAGGCGTTGCTCGAATCCTCCGAGCAGTACGAGCACACGCTGAAGGGGCTGGCGGGCCACGGGATCAGGGTGAGCGGCGCCGAGATCGACGTCCTTAGGATGGTGGCGCGCAAGGACTCGATCGTCTCCAAGATGACCAAGGGCATCGAGACGCTGTTCCGAAAGAACAAGATCGTCTGGCTGAAGGGACACGGGAAGTTCGTCGGCCGGGGCGCAGGCGGGTGGCAGATCGAGGTGAGCGGCGCCGCCGCAACCGAGATCGTCGAAGGCAAGGCGGTCATCATCGCGACCGGGTCCACGGCGCGTCATCTCCCGGGCGTGGCGGTCGATCAGAAGCTCGTCTGCGACAACGTCGGCGCGCTCGCATTCGACGCAGTGCCGGCACGGCTCGGGGTGATCGGCGCGGGCGTCATCGGGCTGGAGCTCGGCAGCGTCTGGCGGCGGCTCGGCTCGAAGGTCGTGATCCTGGAAGCGCTGCCGGGTTTCCTCGCCGCGGCCGATGAAAGTGTCGCGAAGGAGGCGTGGCGGATCTTCACCAAGGAGCAGGGACTCGATATCCGGCTGGGGGTCAAGATCACCAACGTCGAGACGTCGAAAAACAGCGTAACGGTCGCCTACGAGAGCGAGGGTAAGACGGCGACGCTCGAGGTCGACCGGCTGATCGTATCGATCGGCCGGGTGCCGAACACCGAGGGCCTGGGTGCGGAGAGCGTCGGCCTGAAGATCGACGCCCGCGGCTTCATCGAGGTCGACGACCACTGCCGCAGCAATCTCGCGAACGTATTCGCGATCGGCGACGTGGTGCGCGGTCCGATGCTCGCGCACAAGGGCGAGGAGGAAGGTGTGATGGTGGCGGAGCTTCTAGTCGGGCAGAAGGCGCACGTGAACCTGGAGACCATACCCTGGGTGATCTACACCTCGCCCGAGATCGCGTGGGTCGGCAGGAGCGAGCAGCAGCTGAAGGCCGAAGACGTTCCCTATCGCGCCGGGCAGTTCCCGTTCAGCATCAACGGCCGCGCCCTCGGCCACGGCGACACGCACGGATTCGTGAAGATGCTGGCGCACGCCCATACCGACGAGATTCTCGGCGTGCACATCATCAACACCCACGCCTCGGAGCTGATCGCCGAAGCCGTGGTGGCGATGGAGTTCCGCGCCTCCGCCGAGGACATCGCGCGCATCGTGCACGCGCACCCGTCGCTGTCGGAGGTGATGCACGAGGCGGCGCTCGCGGTGGACAAGCGGGCGTTGAACATGTAGCGCGGGCGCCGGGCCGATGCGCGACAGCGCCACCCCACCCGAAGACGCGGAGCCGCTGCCGCCGCCCGGCGATCGCAGCGTGTTCGACTCGGCCGAGTACACCGAGCCCGCCAAGCGCCTTCCGCTCACCGTTCTCGAGTACTACCAGCAGGCGCTCGGCAAGCGCGGGTTCATCGCCGACGACATCCAGTATGCCGCCGTGCAGCGGCTGCAGCGCACCTACGAGCAATGGGTCGCGTACAAGGAGCGTCGCAACAGCGCGGTCAAGCGCCTGGTCGTGCGTCCGCCGCTCCCGCGGGGGACGTATCTGTGGGGTCCGGTCGGGCGCGGCAAGAGCTTCCTGATGGACAGCTTCTACCTCACGGTGCCGCTGGTGAGGAAGCGGCGCGTGCACTTTCATCACTTCATGCGCGACGTGCACCGCGAGATGGAGACGTTGAAGGGGCGAGAGGATCCGCTCGACGCCGTCGCGTGGCGGATCGCCAAGCGCTACCGCCTGGTCTGCTTCGACGAGTTCCACGTGAACGATATCGCCGACGCGATGATCCTCGGCCGGCTCCTCCAGCGGACGCTTGCGCGGGGCGTGGTCTACTGCATGACCTCGAACTACGCGCCCGACGCCCTTTACCCCGACGGCCTGCAGCGCGAGCGTTTCCTGCCCACGATCGCGCTGATCAGCGAGCGGCTCGACGTCGTGCACATCGGCGCCGGGGTGGACTACCGTCGACGGGCGCTCGAGCGCGTTCAGGTTTACCACTCGCCGCTCGGGCCGGCCGCGGATGCCGCGCTGATGGCGACCTTCAAGCAGGTCGCCGACGTGGAAGCGGAGTTCCACGAGCTGGACGTGGAGGGAAGAGTCATCCCGTACCGGCATCGTGCCGGCGGCGTGGTGTGGTTCGATTTCGAGGCGCTGTGCGGCGGACCGCGCTCGCACCTCGACTACCTGGATCTCGCGAAGCGCTTTCACACCGTGATCCTGTCGAACGTGCCGCGCCTGTCGGCGAAGCAGGCGAACGAGGCGCGGCGCTTTACGTGGCTCGTCGACATCTTCTACGATTCCAAGGTGAAGCTGATCGTCTCGGCCGAGACGCCGCCCGAGGAGTTGTATCGCGAAGGCGCGCTCTCGAACGAGTTCCAGCGCACGACGAGCCGGCTGATCGAGATGCAGTCGCGGGACTACCTGATGGCGGCGCGCAGGGCGCCCGGGACGGCGCCCACGGCGCTGGTCGACGCGCCGGCGGCTTCGTAGCGCTCCGCTATTCTCGAGCAGCGTGCGTTCGAAGTCGGGACGTTACCGAGGCCGCCGTCCATCGTTCGATCAAGTCGTAGAGTAGTCTTGAAGGTTTGGGAGCTTCCAATGGCGAAATTCAAGGTCTACCGGCTGCGCGAGAAGGATCGGAAGGTCAGCGCCGCGTTCGAGCAGGCGACGATCGACGACCTGGATGCGGGGGAGGTCGTGATCCGTGTCGCGTACTCGTGCGTCAACTACAAGGATGCGCTCGCCGCGACCGGCGCCGGGCGCATCGTCCGCCGGTTCCCCTGCATCGGCGGGGTCGACCTTTCCGGCACCGTCCTGGAATCGAGCGACGCGCGTTTCAAGAAGGGCGATGCGGTCATCGGCACGAGCTACGACATAGGGGTGGCTCACGACGGCGGCTATGCCGAGTACGCGCGCTTGAAGGCGGATTGGCTCGTGCCGATGCCGAAGGGCATGACCCTCTTCGACGCGATGGCGCTCGGCACGGCCGGGTTCACGGCGGGACTGGCGGTGCAGCGGATGGAGCACGAGGGCCTCGCGCCCGGGGCGGGTCCGGTGATCGTCACCGGCGCGACCGGCGGCGTCGGCTCGATCGCGATCGACATTCTGGCCGGGCTCGGTCATCACGTCGTCGCGCTGACCGGGAAGGAGCAGGAGTCCGCGTATCTCGGGGCGATCGGTGCCAAGGAAGTCATGCTCCGCTCCGGCCTCGATCTCGCGAAGATCAAGCCGCTCGACAAGGCGACCTGGGCGGGCGCGGTGGACAATCTCGGGGGCGATATCCTCGCCTGGCTCGCCGCCACCATGAACATCGGCGCGCCGATCGCCGCGGTCGGACTGGCGGCGAGCATGGAGCTGAAGACCACCGTCGCACCGTTCATCCTCCGGGGCGTCAGCCTGCTCGGGGTCGACTCCGTGAACTGCCCGATGCCGCAGCGGGAGCGGGTGTGGCAGCGGCTCGCGTCCGACATGCGGCCGAAGCATCTGGCGGCAATGACGCGGACCCTCCCGTTCGACGAACTGCCGAAGGTGTTCGACGATTTTCTCAAGGCCCGGATGCGCGGCCGGGTGGTCGTCGACATGGCGGCCGGCTAGAGAAGCAGACGAGGAGACCACCATGGTCGGCGACGCATACCGCGCGTTCCACGCCCGCTCGATCTCGGACCGGGAGGCGTTCTGGTCGGAGCAGGCCGGGCTCGTCGACTGGCGGAAGCCGTTCGAAAGCGTGCTCGACTACTCGCGGCCGCCGTTCGCGAACTGGTTCGTCGGCGGCGAGACGAATCTCTGCCACAACGCGATCGACCGCCATCTCGCCGTGCGCGGCGACCAGCAGGCGCTCGTCTGGATCTCGACCGAGGTCGAGAAGGAGGCGACCTACACTTACCGCGAGCTGCACGCGGAGGTGAATCGCTGCGCGGCCGCGATGCAGTCGCTGGGCGTGCGGCGCGGCGATCGCGTGCTGCTCTACATGCCGATGATTCCCGAAGCGGCGTTCGCGATGCTCGCGTGCGCGCGGATCGGAGCGATCCATTCGGTGGTGTTCGGCGGCTTCGCCTCGCACAGCCTCGCGTCCCGCATCGACGACGCAAAGCCCAGGCTCATCGTCTCGGCGGATGCCGGCATGCGGGCGGGCAAGGTCGTCCAGTACAAGCCGCTGCTCGACGAAGCGATCCGGCTCGCGACGGCGAAGCCCGAGAAGGTGCTGCTCGTGAACCGTGGGCTCGATCCAGGCATGAATCGGGTCGCGGACAGAGACCTGGACTGGACGGAGGTCCGCGCGCAGCACATGAACGCGGACGTTCCGGTGGCGTGGCTGGAATCGCGCGAACCCTCCTACATCCTGTACACCTCCGGCACGACCGGCCAGCCGAAAGGCGTCCAGCGCGACACCGGCGGCCATGCGGTAGCGCTCGCCGCCTCGATGAAGTGGATCTACTGCGGCAACGCCGGCGAGACGATGTTCACCACCAGCGACATCGGCTGGGTGGTGGGACACTCGTACATCATCTATGCGCCGCTGATCGCCGGCATGACGACGGTGATGTACGAGGGCACCCCGATCCGCCCCGACGCCGGGGTGTGGTGGAAGATCGTGCAGGACAGCAAGGCGACGGTGATGTTCAGCGCGCCGACGGCGATCCGAGTGCTCAAGAAGCAGGACCCGGCGTTGCTGAGGAAATACGATATTTCCAGCCTCCGGCACGTCTTCCTCGCCGGGGAGCCGCTCGACGAGCCGACCCACCGCTGGATCTCGGATGCACTCGGCAAACCGGTGATCGATCACTACTGGCAGACCGAGACCGGCTGGCCGATCCTTACCGCGGTGCCGGGCGTCGAGCGCACGCCCATACGCCTCGGCAGCCCGTCGTTTCCGGCGTACGGCTTCGACCTGCGCCTCCTGCGCGAAACCGATGCTTCCGAATGCGGACCGGACGAGAAGGGCGTGGTGGCGATCGTTCCGCCGCTGCCGCCGGGCGTCATGTCGACGGTGTGGGGCGACGACGACCGCTTCGTCAAGACCTACTTCACGACGTTCAAGACGAAGCAGGTCTACTCGACCTTCGACTGGGGCATCCGCGACCGGGACGGCTACTTCTTCATCCTCGGGCGCACCGACGACGTGATCAACGTCGCCGGCCACCGGCTGGGCACCCGCGAGATCGAGGAGGCAGTTTCCGCGCATCCGAATGTCGCCGAGGTGGCGGTGGTGGGGGTCGCGGACCAGCTGAAGGGGCAGATGCCGCTCGCGTTCGCGGTTCTGAAGGACGTGTCGACGATCGCCAGCCCCGAAGGTCGCACGGCGCACGAGAAGGAGGTCATGGCCACTGTCGACCGCTTGCTCGGGGCGATCGCACGACCGGCGCGCGTCCATTTCGTCAACCTCCTGCCGAAGACGCGCTCCGGGAAGCTTCTCCGCCGCTCGATCCAGGCGCTCGCGGAGGGCCGCGACCCGGGCGATCTGACCACGATCGAGGATCCCGCCGCGCTCGAGCAGATCCGCGCCGCGGTGGTCTCCAGGTAGGGACGGCCGGCGATGGCGAGCCCGGTCCGGATCGAGCGCGACACCTTCGGCGAGATCGAGGTGGCGGCGGCGCGCCTGTGGGGCGCGCAGACTCAGCGCTCGCTCGAGCACTTCCGGATCTCGGGCGAGCGTATGCCGGCGGAGCTCATCCGCGCGCTCGCGCTGGTCAAGCGCGCCTGCGCGACGGTGAACCGCGATCTCGGGGATGTGCCCGCGGCCACGGCCGACGCGATCATCGCTGCTGCCGACGAGGTGCTGGCCGGCAGGCACGATGAGGAGTTTCCGCTCGTCGTGTGGCAGACCGGGTCCGGCACGCAAACCAATATGAACATGAACGAGGTGCTGGCGAACCGCGCCTCGGAGCTGCTCGGCGGCGAGCGCGGCATGCGGCGAGTCGTGCATCCCAACGACGACGTCAACCGCGGCCAGTCGTCGAACGACGTGTTCCCGACCGCGATGCACGTCGCGGCAGCCGAATCGGTCGTGCACCGACTTCTCCCCGCAGTCAAGGCGCTGCGTGGGACGCTCTCCGACAAGGCCGTAGCATTCGCGGACATCGTGAAGATCGGCCGTACGCATCTACAGGATGCGACCCCGCTCACGCTGGGCCAGGAGTTCTCCGGCTATGTCGCGCAGCTCGACCACGGGCTCGCGCATGCGGCCGACGCGCTGCCGCACCTGCGCGAGCTGGCGCTCGGCGGGACCGCCGTCGGTACCGGCCTCAACGCGCATCCGGAGTTCGGGCCGCGCGTCGCGACCGAGCTCGCCCGGGTCACCGGCATCCCGTTCGTCTCCGCACCCAACAAGTTCGAGGCGCTGGCGGCGAACGACGCGCTCGTCCACGCCCACGGCGTGCTCAAGACGCTGGCCGCCTCGCTGACCAAGATCGCGAACGACGTTCGCTGGCTCGCATCCGGCCCGCGCTCGGGGCTCGGGGAGATCTCGATCCCGGAGAACGAGCCGGGCAGCTCGATCATGCCGGGCAAGGTGAACCCGACCCAATGCGAGGCGCTCACGATGGCTTGCGCCCAGGTGCTGGGCAACGACGTGGCGCTCAACATCGGCGGCGCGTCGGGGAACTTCGAGTTGAACGTTTACAAGCCGCTCATCATCCACAATTTCCTGCAGAGCGTCCGGCTTCTCGGCGACGGCGCAGCGAGCTTCGACGAGCACTGCGCCCGCGGCATAGAGCCGAATCGCGCGCGGATCGCGGAGCTGGTCGACCGGTCGCTCATGCTCGTGACCGCGCTCGCGCCGCACATCGGCTACGACCGCGCCGCGGAGATCGCAAAGAAGGCGCACCGCGAGGGTGCGTCGCTGCGCGAGGCGGCGGTCGCGCTCGGTCACGTCACCGAAGCGGAGTTCGACCGGTTGGTCCGCGCGGAGGAGATGATCGGCCTTCGTCGATAGTCCTCCGTCATCGAGCCGTGTAGATGAATCGTCTACAATCCGCGCCTGGTTGGACGGGATGAATCATGCCGCGCAAGAAACAGCTCTACGCACGCAAGCTCAACGGCCACGATCTCAACGGACACAGGCTCGACGGGAAGGGTCCCTTCTACATCGTCAGGCGTTCGGCGATCCACGGGCGCGGCGTGTTCGCGACGCGCAAGATTCCGAAGGGGACGCGCATCGTCGAGTACCGGGGCAAGCGCATCGCCTACCGGCTCGCATGCGAGCTGTACCCGGATATCGAGGGCGAGCCTACGCACACGTTCCTCTTCGAGCTCGACGACGACATCGTGATCGACGCCGCGCAGCGCGGAAACGCCGCGCGGTGGATCAACCACTCCTGCGCGCCGAATTGCGAGGCGATCGAGGACGACAAGCGGCGGATCTTCATCGAGGCGGTCCGCGACATCCGCCCCGGGGAGGAGCTCGGCTACGACTACAACATCACCCTCGAGGAGCGGCATACGCCGGCGGAGAAGAAGCGCTGGGGCTGCCGGTGCGGCGCGAAGAGCTGCCGCGGCACGCTGCTCGCGAAGAAGCGCTGACCGATCGGGGCGCGCGCGCGGGTCCCGCGCGCACCCGCGGGAGCGAGGGACGGAGAGTGAGCGATGGAACGCGCCGGGCGCAACATGCCGATCATGGTCAGGAACGACGAGGTGCGCCGCGGGCTGTGGGACCTCGCGCGCGCGCACCGCATCCTCGAGCTCGAGGGGCACAACGATATGTCGCTCGGGCATTGCTCGATGCGCGACCCGTGGGACCGCGGCGTGTGGCTCAAACGGGGCAACATCGGGCTCGAGGAAGTGCACGAGGCGGATTTCATCCTCATCGACTTCGACGGCGACGTGCTCGGCGGCGACGGCACCCGGCACCTCGAGTGGCCGATCCACACCGAGATCCTGCGCGCGCGCTCGGACCTCAACTTCGTCTGCCACACCCATCCGCTGCACGGCACGCTCTTCTCCTGCACGCGCGAGAAGCTGCAGGCGTACACGAACGAAGGCTGCTGGTTCAGCGTGCCTCCGCCGCATTACGTCACGACCAGCGATCTGATCGACTCCCCGGAACTGGGGCGCGACCTCGCGCGATGCCTGGGGCAGGCGGAGGCGGCGTTCCTGCGCAACCACGGCGTGATCGCGGTCGGGCGGTCGGTGAAGGAGATGACGCTCTGCGCGATCTTCCTCGACAAGGCCTGCCGCGCACAGCTCCGGCTCGCGCAGTCGGGGCTTGCGCACAGCCACCCCGAGCCGGGCGAGGTGGACAAAAAACGCAAGAACATCTATCCGCGGCGCGCGATCGACAACTTCTGGGACTACTACAACCGCAGGCTCGACCGGCTCGAAGGTACCTCCGGGGCGCCGCGAGGAGAGCAACGTTGATCAGGCGGTGGGTGAAGTCCGGTATCGGAGCGGGCATGCTCGCCGCGGCGACGGCGGCCGGCGCCCAGGGGCCGCCGGTCATGAAGCTCGCCAGCGCGACCGTCAACGACGTGCAGCACGAGTGGTTGCGCAAGTTCGAGGCCGCGGTCAAAGCCCGCGCCGGGGACAAGCTGAAGCTGGAGATCTATCCGGCGAGCCAGCTCGGTGCAATCCCGCGGATGGTCGAAGGGGTCGTCACCGGCACGATCGAGGCGTTCGTGACGCCCTACTCCTTCCTCGTCGGGACCGAGCCGCGCTACCAGATCTTCGATGCGATCGGGGTGTTCGAGGGTCCGGCGCATCTCAACCGCGTGCTGAACGATCCGCAGTTCCGGGCGCGATCGCTCTCGCTCGGCGAGTCGAAGGGGCTCAAGGGCATCGGCTCCTTCTACAACAGCCCGGTGATCGTGCTGTCGAGAAAGCCGATCCGGACGCTCGCCGACTTCAAGGGGCAGAAGATCCGAGTGTTCGCGACACCGTTGCAGATCGAACCGATGAAGCTGCTCGGTGCGACCCCGGTGCCGATGGCGCTCGGCGAAGTGATGCCGGCGCTCCAGAGCGGCACCATCGACGGGATGCTCGCCGGCATCCCCGTCCTGACGGCGATGAAGTTCTACGACGCGGCGAAGACGGTGACCGAGATCCATCCGGCGATCGTCGTGTCGACACTGGTCGCGAACAGGAAATGGTTCGACGCGCTGCCCCCGGACCTCCGCGCGGCGATCGACGAGGCCGGGCTCCAGACCGACCGCGAGGCGTTCGGGTTCGCCTCGGGAATCGTGGAGCGCGCGAACACCGGATGGACCGCGAACGGCGGACAGCTCGTCCGGCTGCCGGCGCCGGAGCAGGCGAGGATGATGTCGGAGCTGAAGGCGCTCGGGTCCCAGATCCTGTCGCAGAACCCGCAGGTCAAAGTGGAGTACGACGAGCTGCTGAAGGTCGCCGATCGGGTCCGGTGAGCGGGGAGGCCATGGGTACGGTCGCAAAGCTGAAGCAAGAGCCGAAGGCGCCCGCCAGGGAGCTGCCGGAGCAGCTGCTCGAGGATGCCGATCGTCCCGAGCATCGCTATCTCGGAACGCCGCTACTCGAGCTGCTGACCAGCGGCCGGCTGCCGAAGGCGGCGCTCAAGGACTATGCGATCCAACGCTGGGCGTTCCAGGCGCACGCGAACCCGGCGATGATGCTGTCGCACGCCGCGTTCCTGGAGGGCGACGACGTCGGGCATCTGCTCGAGAACGCCTACGACGAGATCTTCCGGCTCGCGGGCGAGGGGGACCACCCCGGCCTGTGGGTCCAGTTCGCCAAGCTGCTCGGGGCCACCGACGCCGAGCTGGAGGAAGTCGCGAGGCGGCCGCTCGCCGAGGTGATCGGGTTCCCGCGCACGATGACGCACTATTGCCGCCGGAGCGCAGCGGAGGGACTCGCGACCTGGTGGGGCGACGAAAAGCAGCTGCCGGAAGCGCACGGGGCGACCGCGCTCGCGCTGCGGAAGTTCTACGGCTGCAGCGACGAGACGGTGGAGTACTTCTACGAGCACGTGCGCGCCGACATCGAGCACACCGCTGCGTCCCACGAGCTCTTCGACGGCTACGTCCGGGATCGCGGCGACGTGGTCCGCGGGCGGCGCGCAGCGGCGGCGACGCTATGGGCGTGGCGCGAGATGCACGACGGCATCCTGCGCGCCCTGAAGAAGAAGCACGGCTTCTGACCGCCCGATGATCGAGCTCGCGGATGCGCGCACGGTCGAGTGCCGTCTCGACCACGTTACGCTGCATGGTGTGAGCATGGGGAGCGGGCCGCTCGCGCTCGCGTTTCACGGCATCACCGCCAACGCTTACGTTTTCCTCCCGCTGATGGAACGGCTCGCCGACCGATTCCGGGTCGTGAGCTTCGATCAGCGCGGGCACGGGCGGAGCGGGAAGCCGGCCTCTGGCTATACCGCCGCGGATTTCGCCACCGACGTCGAAGCGCTGGTAGCCTCGCTCGGAGGCGGGCCAGCGCTGCTGATCGGACACTCGCTCGGCGCCCGCAACGCGCTGGTCGCGGCGGCGCGATCGCCGGCGCTCGTCTCCGGGGTCATTGCGGTGGAATTCACCCCTTTCATCGAGGGGGACGTGTTCGACGCGCTGGAGAGCCGCGTCGGCGCCGGCGACCAGACGTTCGCCGACGTCGAGGCGATCGGGCGGTACCTCAGGCAGCGCTATCCGCTGCTCCCGTCGGATGCGATCGACCGTCGCGCCAAGTACGGTTACATCGAGCTGGAGGGCGGCTGGCGGCCGCTCGCAGATCCGGCCGCGATGCGGCAGACGGCGGCGGGACTGCGGGAGGAGTTCGAGGCGTCGGTGACCGGTATCTCCGTTCCGACGCTGCTCGTCCGCGGCGCGGAGAGCACGCTGGTGTCGCCCGCCGCATGGGCGCGGACCCGCGCCCTGCGACCGGATCTGCCGGCGATCGAGATCCCCGGCGCCGATCACTACGCGGTCGAAGAGGCGCACGCGGCGATCGCCGGCGAGATCCGGCGCTTCGTGAGCTGAGAGCGGAACGATGGCGGCCCCTCGCGGCATCAAATGGTCGGCGCCCGTACTGATCCGGCGCGACGGCGCCGACCTCGTTGTAACGATCCCGAAGCCGGCGGCCGAGGCGTTGAGGGCGGCGCCGGGCGACGTGCTGAACTTCACCGAGCTGCCCGACGGCTCGATCGAAGTCTGGACAGTCAAGAAGAGCACCTACGCGTCGCTCGACGACATGGCCCGAAGCGGCGCGCCGGCGAAGAAGGGCGGGCGCAAGAAATGACGCTCGAGATCCAGGCGAGCGCCGCGCCGCTCGAGCTGCTCGCGGCCGACTCCCGGCAGCCCGAGAATCGCATCACGGAGCACCCGGTCTGGAAGGCCGCGCTCGCGGGCGAGCTGCCGAAGGCGGCGCTGAAGCGGCTGCTGCTCGCCTTCTACCCCGCGCTCGCCGGACGCGGCCGTTACGCGTTCGCCGCGAAGGTCTCCCAGCTGAGCCCCCAGGACGGCAAGGAGTTGTTCCTGCAGCTCTACGACGCGCTCAAGCAGCCGGAGGCGGATGCCGATGCCGGCTGGCGGAGAGCGCTTGCCGCGCTCGGCTGCACCGAGCGCGAGCTCGACGATGCGCTCGCCAACCCCTCGGCCGAGGCCGTCGATCTGGTGGACGTCATACGCGAGCACGGCCTGCGCTCGTCGCCGGTCGAGGCGGCGGCGATCGCCTACATGCTCGAGCGTCACTTGCCGAAGTTGTGGGGCCGCCTCGCCGACAGCCTCCGGAAGCACTACGGCGTCAAGAGCGACGCGCTCGCCTATCTCCGCTACGAGGCGGGGCGCGGCGGCCAGGTCGAGAAATGGGTGACGCACCTGGTCGACACCTACGTGGTGCCGGCCGAGCCGTACCAGGTGTTCGAGGCGCGGCGTGCCGCACGCGAGGCGCTGTGGGCCTGGACGGTGCTGACGGAATCGGCCTAGCGCCGGGGAGAAGCCGATGAGGGTTCCATTCGAGCTGCGCAAGACCTTCGTCGCGGTGGACGAGATCCTCGCCGAGCAGGGCCGGTCCTCCGGCCCGCCGCTGGTGAAGGTCGCCGCGGCCGCCGTCATCCGCAATCCGCTTGCGAACCGCTTCGGCGACGACCTCGCCGAGCTCATGGCCTGGGGCAAGCCGCTCGCGGAGTTGATCGGCGGCAAGGCGATCGCCGCCCTTGGAAGCACGCCGCCGCAGAGCTTCGGCAAGGGCTGCATCGTCGGCGTAGAGGGCTCCCCCGAGCACGGCGTTGCGCTGATCACCACCGCCTTCGGCGACGCGTTTCGCGCCCTCGTCGGCGGTAAGGCCTGGGTGCCGTCGAACGTGAAGCGTGGACACCTCGGCACCGCGCTCGACGTGCCGCTCGCGCACAAGGACGCGCTTTACGTGCGGGACAACTACGATACGGTCGAGGTGACCGTCCCCGATGCGCCGTTCCCCGACGAGATCGTGGTGATCTGCGTCATGGCGAGCCGTGGTCGCATGAACGCGCGGCTCGGCGGCCTGAAGCCGGACGAGATCAAGGGCGACGGCCTGCGATGATCCACACGCCGACGGACGAGACGCCCGACCCCGGCGCCGCGGATTACCTCGCTGCGACCCGCTTTCTCGACACCGGGGACCAGGGCATCCGGCGTTTTGCCGGCGATGCGATCGCCGGCGAGACCGGCGACGTCCGCAAGGCCGTCAAGCTCTTCTACGCGGTGCGCGACGGCTGGCGCTACGACCCGTTCTGCGTGCGCCTGGTCGAGGACGACTACGTCGCGAGCAACGTCCTGGCAGCGCGCCGCGGTTATTGCATCAGCAAGGCGATCCTGCTCGGCGCCGCTGCACGGGTGGCCGGCATCCCGAGCGCCATCGGCCTCTCCGACGTCGTGAACCACCTTACGACCGAGAAACTGAAAGCGCGGATGGGCGGCAAGACCGAGTTCATCGACCACGCGTACGCGCTGCTGCACGTCGACGGGCGGTGGGTGAAAGCGGCGCCGGCGTTCAACATCGAGCTGTGCGACCGGTTCGGCGTACGGCCGACCGAGTTCGACGGCCGCTCGGATGCGCTCTATCAGGAGTACGATGCCTACGACCGGCGGCACATGGAGTATCTGAAGCACCACGGCTGCTGGTCGGACTTCCCGTACGCGAAGGTCGCGGCCGATTTCCGCGCGTTCTACCCGCCGTCGACTTACGGCGGGGAGGAGGCCGGCGAGCGCTTCGAGGACGGGCGGCGCATCACCTGAAGGCGAGGATCAGGCGACCGCGACCGGAATCTTGAACTCCCGGATTCGCTTCTCCCATTCGGCCGGCCCGGTCCGATGTACCGACTCGCCGTTCGCGTCGACGGCGACCGCGACCGGCATGTCCTTCACCTCGAACTCGTAGATCGCCTCCATCCCGAGGTCGTCGAACGCGAGGACGCGCGACTTGCGGATCGCCTTCGCGACCAGGTACGCGGCGCCGCCGACGGCCATCAACGACGCGGCCCTGTATTTCCGGATGCCCTCGATCGCGGTCGGACCGCGCTCGCCCTTGCCGACCATCGCGAGGAGGCCGGTCCGGCCGAGCATCGTCTCGGTGAACTTGTCCATGCGCGTCGCCGTCGTCGGGCCCGCGGGGCCGACGACCTCGTCGCGCACCGGGTCGACCGGGCCGACGTAGTAGATCACGCGGTTGGTGAAATCGACGGGCAGTCGCTCGCCCTTGTCGAGCATGTCCTGGATCCGCTTGTGGGCCGCGTCGCGTCCGGTGAGGAGCTTGCCGTTCAACAGGAGGATCTCGCCCGGCTTCCAGGTGGCCACTTCCTCGCGCGTGAGCCGGTCTAGGTCGACCCGGCGGGCCTGTGCCGACGGCGTCCACGTGATCTTGGGCCAGTCGTCGATCGACGGCGGCTCTAGCGCGACCGCGCCCGAGCCGTCGAGCACGAAGTGCGCGTGGCGCGTCGCGGCGCAGTTCGGAATGATCGCGACCGGCTTCGACGCGGCATGCGTCGGGAAGGTCCTGATCTTGACGTCGAGGACGGTGGACAGGCCGCCGAGTCCCTGTGCGCCGATGCCGAGCGCGTTGACCTTCTCGTAGAGCTCGATCCGCAGTTCGTCGAGCTTGCTCGCCGGCCCGCGCGCGAGGAGCTCGTGCATGTCGATCGGCTCCATCAGCGACTCCTTGGCCATCAACATCGCCTTCTCCGCCGTGCCGCCGGCGCCGATGCCGAGCATCCCCGGCGGGCACCAGCCCGCGCCCATCGTCGGCACCGTCTTCAGCACCCAGTCGACCAGCGAGTCGGACGGGTTGAGCATCACGAATTTCGATTTGTTCTCCGAGCCGCCGCCCTTCGCCGCGACGTTCACATCCACGGTGTTTCCCGGCACCAGCTCCATATGGATGACGGCCGGGGTGTTGTCGCGCGTGTTCTTGCGGCCGAAGAGCGGATCGTCGACGATCGATGCGCGGAGCTTGTTGTCCGGATCTTCGTAGCCGCGCCGTACGCCTTCGTTGACCATCTCGGCGACCGAGAGCTTCGCCTCCCAGCGGACATTCATGCCGACCTTGAGGAAGACGTTGACGATCCCGGTGTCCTGGCAGATCGGCCGATGTCCCTCCGCGCACATGCGCGAGTTGGTCAGAATCTGCGCGATCGCGTCCTTCGCCGCTGCCGACTGCTCGCGCTCGTAGGCGCGGGCGAGATGGTCGATATAGTCCTTGGGGTGGTAGTAGCTGATGTACTGCAGCGCATCCGCGATGCTCTGGATGAGGTCGTTCTGCCTGATGACTGTCATTGCGCCCCCGCTTTGGCCTCGTGCTGCTCGTGATACCTGATCCCCAGCACCCGGTCGGCCGCTGCGATCGCGATCGCCGAGACGAGGAAGGTGAGATGGATGATCGTCTGCCACAGCATCGTCTTTTCTTCGAGTTGCGCGGCGTTGATGAACGTCTTGAGCAGATGGATCGACGAAATGCCGATGATCGCAGTGGCGAGCTTGACCTTCAGTACCGAGGCGTTGACGTGCGAGAGCCATTCCGGCTGATCCGGGTGGCCCTCGATGTAGAGCCGCGATACGAACGTCTCATAGCCGCCGACGATCACCATGATGAGGAGGTTGGCGATCATCACCACGTCGATCAGCGACAGCACTCCGAGCATGATTTCGGTCTCGTTGACGTCGCGACTCGTGACGATGTGGAGGATGTGCATCATCTCCTTCCAGAACTGGAAGACGTAGATGCCCATCGCGACGATGAGACCGAGGTACAGCGGCAGCTGCAGCCACCGCGCGGCGAAGATCATCGCGGGGACCGGGCGCAGCCGATGGACTTGCCGTGGTTGAGTCATTGGTCTCGGGATGGTTGGCGGGAGGCGCCGATTCTAGCAACCGCTAGATGACGGCGCAGCCGCGGCGGTAGCGAGCGATCATCGCGGCGCCCGCTGCGAGACCTCGGCGCAGGCGAGGGAGGCGCCGCGGCGAGCGGCCGGGCGGCGGGGGTCGCGGGTTCCACTCGGAGCGCGGGCGCAGCGTGCGCTCGATGACGTCGCCGCGCGCATACGCACCCGTGTAGAGCACGAGGCCGACGACGGTGGACGCTCCGTCGGCGCAGTCGATCGCATGCAGTTGGAGCTGGGAGTGCTGCTTGACGTCGGGGTTGCCTTCCACCGGCCGCGGCACGGTGAAGTTCAGCCGCGTCCAGGCCATCGCAAAGGTGCCCGGCATGCGGACGAGGTCGGGATCGATCTCTACCAGCATCGCTTCGGTCGACCCGATCGTCGTCCACTCGGCCACCGCCCCGCCCGGTGCCGCGATCACGGCTGCGGCGGCGAGCAAACTCCCGAGCCTCATGGCGTGGAGCGTCCGAGAGCCAGCCCGGGTGTGATCTCGCGCCGCAGGATCTTGCCATTCTTGGTGCGCGGAAAATCGCGCGCGAGATAGACGATTCTGGGGGCTTTGTAAGACGCGAGATGCTCTTTCCCGTATGCGAGCAGCTCGTCCGCGGCGACGTTCGCCCCGGGCTGCGGGATCACGTACGCCACTACGAGCAGTTTGTCCCGCTCGACCGCTTCGCCGATGCAGGCGCAATCGGCAACCGCCGGGTGCGATTTCAGCACGCGCTCCACCTCGTACGGCGATACGCGGTACCCGAAGCTCTTGATGATGTCGTCCTTCCGCCCGAGGAACCAGATGTAGCCGTCCTCGTCGTAGCGTGCGTAGTCCCCGGTGAAGAACCAGCCGTCGTGCCGCAGCTTCGTCGTCTCCTCGGGGAGCCGCCAGTACTCGAGGAAGAGGCCCGGATCGTTCTCGGGCACGCAGATCATCCCCTCTTGGCCGGCGGGGACCGCGCGCCGCGTCTCGGGGTCGAGCAGCCGGATGTCGTGTCCCGGCTGCGGGAATCCCGCCGAGCCGGGCCGGATCGGCCGGTGCCTGCTCTGCGAGAGGTAGTAGGAGAACTCGCTCATACCGACCGCTTCGTAGATCTCCATCCCGAATCGCGCGCGCCATTGGGCGAGGACCTCGTCGGACAGATGCTCACCCGCGCTCATGCAATGGCGCAGGGTCGGAACGTCGGCGGCGGTGAGCGTGGTCTTCTGGATGATCTGACGGTAGACCGTCGGGACGCCGATGAAGATGGTCGCGCCGTGCTTCGCGATCAACCGCGGCCAGGTGGTGGCGTCGTTCGCGCCCTCGTAGGCGATGACCGTCTGCCCGCGATAGAGCGGATCCATCATCGCGGAGCCGAGCACGTAGGTCCAGTTGAACTTGCCCGAGTGCAGGATGCGATCGCCCCCGGCGGCGAAATCGAACCAGTACTCCGACGCGGGCTGGCGGCCGAGCAGCGACCGGTGCCCGTGCAGGACACCCTTGGGATACCCGGTGGTGCCGGACGTGTAGACGAGATACGCCGGGTCGTCGGGGCGCGTCGGGTGCGGCGCATCCCAAGCGGCGATGCCGTCAAGCGCGGCGTCGAGATCGAGCAGCTCCAGCCCGGCCGCGGTTGATACGGGCCCGGGGCCCGAGAGCAGGACAAACCTCAATGTCGCGCTCTCGGCGAGGCGGGGCGCGAACGACTGCCAGGCGGCTTTGTCGATCACGATCGCCACCGCCTGCGAGTCCCGGGCGAGATACAGGACCTCGTCGGCGGTCAGGAGGGTCGAGGTCGGCACGCTGATCGCACCGCCCTTCATCGCGCCGAGGAACGCCGTAGGGTAGTCGAGCGAGTTCGGGAGGCGGATGAGGACGCGCTCGCCCGCCGCGATGCCCAGAGCGCGCAAGAGCCGAGCGAAGCGGCTCGTCCGCCCGGCCAGCTCGCCGTAGGAGATCTGCGAGACGCCGCGCGCATCGTCCTCGACGATCATCGCCACGCGATCGGCGACGGGCGTGCCCAGGTGCCGGTCGAGACATGCAACGCCGATGTTGAACCGCTCGGGAAGCTCCCAGCGCCACGGCGGGAACGGCACGAACGCCGGCATCGGGAACCCGGGCTAGAGGATCACGCCGTACGGCCAGTTCTCGCGCACGACCTGCGCCGGCAGCTTTTGCAGCACCCGCAGGGCGAACTCGGTGTCGTCGTCCGCCAGCGCGTGGAGCGAGTGCGCCCGCAGCAAGGTCTGCAGCGCCTTGCCGAACATCGGCGGGTCGAGCATCTCGCCTTCGAACTTGATCGCGCCGCCGAGCAGCGCGTCGGCTTCGATCGCGGCCTTCAGGATCGCGCTCTTGCGCGCGATGTCCGACGGCGAGGGCGTGTAGGCCACCTTGCAGAGATGGATGTGCCCCGGATGGATGACCTGCTTCCCGGTCAGGCCCATCGACGCCTCCTCGCACGCGTGCTGATACACGATGCGCGACTCGTGGTCGCCGTGCAGATCGAGCCAGCGCCGCACGTCGTGGCTCTCGACGTACTTCTCCGGCATCACCGCCTGGCCGATGAGCGTCTCGACGCCGCCGATCACACCCTTACCGGCGATGCGGGCCTCGAACATCACCTGGTGCAGGAAAAACCGCAGCTCCTCGGTCCAGCGCTCGGGCGTGATCTGGATGCCCATCGCCTTGGAGAAGTCGTGGATCCCGAACACGACGTGCCGCACCGTCGCGTACTGCATGAGCTCGGGGGCCATCTTGAGCGATTTCGGGTGCTCGATGATCGGCTGGATCGTGATCCGGTGGTTGAACCCGGCGAGGAGCGCCGAGAGGTCGCGGATCTCGGCCGCCCCGTAGGCCTCGCCCGCTTTCGCGAGCATGACGACGTCGACGTGGTCGCACATGTCGCGCACGAGCTCCATGTCTTTCTCGTACTCGTCGGTGCGGAACGGGTTCACCCGCAACGCGACCTGCACGCTGCGGCGCTGGGGAAGGCTCGGCAGCTCCCGGCGCAGCAGCTCGCGGCTCATCTCCTTCTGCCGGCACCCGTCCTCGAGATCGAAGATGACCGTGTGGGCGAGCGTGTGGTGGGCGTGCTTGCCGAAGCGCTGCGCGGCCGCTTCCAGATCCTCGTAGATGCCCAGGGCGGGGGCGTACTTGACCGGAGGGTAGTAGAGCTGGATGCCGGGCCAGAAATCCGAGAGGATGGCCGACCGGACGACACCACCGGCGTCGTCCGGCTGGGGGTCCGGGGTGAGGCGGGTGCGCAGCAGCGGGTCGCGGAGCTGATTCATCGGGGCCTCGTCCTCGGGGGCGCTTCGCCGCGATTATGCCGCACCGCACAACGGCGCACAATCTGTGCGCGGAACACGCTCGGCCACGGTGCCCCAAAGCGCTCCCGGGACCGCCGCGTTCCTCCGCGCCGTACGGGGCTGCTGCCGTGGCCTCGGCTTTACAACGGCGGCGATGAGTGCTGTCATTGCCGCCCGCATCGCTGGTACGACTTCAAACGAGGAGGCTCCGCATCATGGCTGCAACCATCGAGTCCGTCCTGCACGAAGACCGCGTGTTCGCGCCGCCGCCCGAGTTCGTCAAGCAGGCGAACGTCTCCGGCGCGATCGCCTTCAAGGCGCTCTGCGACGAGGCCGAGCGCGACTTCGAGGGCTTCTGGGGCCGCCTCGCCCGCGAGCACGTGCTCTGGTCGAAGCCCTTTACCAAGGTGCTCGACGAGTCGAATGCACCGTTCTTCAAGTGGTTTCACGACGGCGAGTTGAACGCCTCGTACAACTGCCTCGATCGCCACCTCGAGACCCAGCCGGACAAGGTTGCGATCGTCTTCGAGGCCGACGACGGCAAGGTCACCCGGGTCACCTACCGGCAGCTCCACGCGCGGGTCTGCAAGCTCGCGAACGCCCTCAAGTCGCTCGGCATCAACAAGGGCGATCGCGTGCTCGTCTACCTGCCGATGTCGATCGAGGCGGTGGTGGCGATGCAGGCCTGCGCGCGGATCGGCGCCACGCATTCGGTCGTGTTCGGCGGTTTCTCCGCGAAGAGCGTCCACGAGCGGATCGTCGACGCCGGCGCGGTCGCGGTGATCACCGCCGATGGCCAGATGCGCGGCGGTAAAGAGATCCCGCTGAAGCCCGCGGTCGACGACGCGCTCGCGATGGGCGGCACCGAGAACGTGAAGAGCGTCATCGTCTACCGGCGCAGCGGCTCGCCGGTGACCATGCACTCGCCGCGCGACAAATGGTGGCACGAGGTGGTGGAAGGGCAGCCGGACACCTGCGAGCCCACCTGGGTCAACGCGGAGCATCCGCTGTTCATCCTGTACACGTCCGGGTCCACCGGCAAGCCGAAGGGCGTCCAGCACTCGACGGGCGGCTACCTCCTGCAGGCGATACTCACGATGAAGTGGACGTTCGACTACAAGCCGACCGACGTCTTCTGGTGCACCGCGGACGTCGGCTGGGTCACCGGCCACACGTACATCGCCTATGGCCCGCTCGCGGTGGGCGCCACCGAGATCATCTTCGAGGGTGTCCCGACCTATCCCGACGCCGGCCGGTTCTGGAAGATGATCCAGGACCACAAGGTGACGGTGTTCTACACCGCGCCGACGGCGATCCGCTCGCTGATCAAGGCCGGCGCCGACCTGCCGACGAAGTACGACCTGTCCAGCTTGCGCATCCTCGGTACGGTCGGCGAGCCGATCAACCCCGAGGCGTGGATCTGGTACCACCAGACGGTCGGCCGCTCCCGCTGCCCGATCGTGGACACGTGGTGGCAGACCGAGACCGGCGGCCACATGATCACGCCGCTGCCCGGCGTGACGCCGCTCAAGCCCGGCTCGTGCCAGACGCCGCTGCCCGGCATCATGGCCGACATCGTCGACGAGACCGGCCACTCGGTGGAGAACGGGAAGGGCGGGATCCTGGTGATCAAGCGGCCGTGGCCGGGGATGATCCGCACTATTTGGGGCGATCCCGACCGGTACCGTAAGAGCTACTACCCGGAGGACTTCAAGGGCAAGTACTACCTCGCCGGCGACGGCGCGAGCCGCGACCTGAACGGCTACATCACCATCATGGGTCGCATCGACGATGTGCTGAACGTCTCCGGTCACCGACTCGGCACGATGGAGGTCGAGTCGGCGCTGGTCGCCAACCCGCTGGTCGCCGAGGCTGCGGTCGTGGGCCGCCCGGACGACCTGACCGGCGAGGCGGTGGTGGCGTTCGTCGTGACCAAAGGTCCGCGGCCGGCGGGTGACGAAGCGAAGAAGATGGCGCAGCAGCTGCGCGACTGGGTCGCGAAGGAGATCGGCCCGATCGCGAAGCCGAAGGAGATCCGTTTCGGCGACAACCTGCCGAAGACGCGCTCGGGGAAGATCATGCGCCGGCTGCTGCGCTCGCTCGCCAAGGGCGAGGAGATCACGCAGGACGTCTCGACGCTCGAGAACCCCGGCATCCTCGACCAGCTGAAGCAGACGCTGTAGCGGCGGCGGGCGGCGCGCGCCGTCCGCGCCGCACCGCGCCCCCGTTGCTCGCTCGCGATTCGCGTGGTTGGCGCCGCGACCACCCAGCCGCCGCAGCTCGCGCGCGCGACGATCGAGTTCCTGCGCCGCTACGCGCCGTTCAACGAAATGGACGAAGAGTCGCTCGCGTTCGTCGCGGGCAGGGCCAGGCTCGGCTACTACCCGGAGGGCGCCACCGTCGTCCGGCCGCGAGGCGGACGCGGCGCGGACGCTGCTCATCATCCAGCGGGGCCGCGTTCGGCGCGCGTGCGCCCGACGCGCGCCCGGGCGCGACCGCGTTCGAGTTCGGGCCCGGGGAGATGTTCCCGATCAACGCCGTCCTCGGCGCGCGTGCGACGACGCGGCGCTACGCGGCGATCGACGGATCTCTTCTGCTACGAGCTGGACGCCGCGGATGTCGAGGCCCTGCTCGGCGCGAGCGCGCCGTTCCAGCGGTTCTGCGCGCGATCAGATCGATAGCCTGCTGCAGCAGCAGCGTCAGGCGTTGCGGGCGGCCTACGCCGCGCAGGTCGTCAGCGACCGTCCGTTGCTGCAGCCGCTCGCCTCGGCGATGCGGCGCGCGCCGGTGGCTTGCCACGCGCGCGAGACGCCGCTGCAGGCGGCGCTCGAGCGCATGCACGCCCAGCGGGTCGGCGCCATCGTCGTGGTCGATGCCGAAGGACGCGCCGCGAGGGCATCTTTACCGAGCGCGACCTCGTCCGCTATGCGGCGGCCGGCGAAATCGGCGCTCGAGGGGCCGGTCAGCGCGTACATGACGCGGGACCCGATCGGCCTCCCGGCGACCGCGACGCTGTACGAGGCGGCGCTCGTGATGGCGCGGCACGGAGTCCGGCACCTCCTGGTCTGCGACGGCCGCAAGCTTGCCGGCGTCGTCTCGGAGCGCAGCCTCTTCGCCCTCCAGCGCCAGTCGATGCGCGAGGTGATTGCCGCGATCGGGGTCGCGCGCGATCTCGACGGCCTGAAGCGCGCCGCCGCCGAGATCCGGACGCTCGCGAAAGACATGCTCGCCCAGGGCGTCAGCGCCGAGCCGCTGACGCAGCTCATCGCGACGCTGAACGACCGGCTCACCTCGCGCGTCCTTGTCCTCGAAGTCACGAGCGCCACGACCTTAGCGGCATCCGCTTCTGCTGGCTCGCGCTAGGCAGCGAGGGCCGGCACGAGCAGACGTTGAGCAGCGACCAGGACAACGCCATCGTGTTCGAGGCCGAGGGCCCCGCCGATGCTGCGCGGGCGCGGCTCGCGCCGTTTGCGCGTGCCGTCAACGCGACCCTCGACGCTTGCGGCTTCCCGCTGTGTCGAGGGCGAGATCATGGCGCGCAACCCCAAGTGGTGCCTCTCGGCCGCCGAGTGGCGGGTGCGCTTCGGCGAATGGATCCGGAACCCGCATCCGGAGGCGCTGCTGAACGCCAACATCTTCTTCGACTTCCGGGCACTCTGGGGCGAGGGCGAGCTTGCCGACGATCTGCGGGCGTGGCTGAGCGCGGTTGCAGCGGACGCTCAGGGCTTCCTCCGCATGATGGCGCGGAACGCGCTCGAATCCCGGCCCCCGCTCGGATTCTTCGGTGGCGTGCAGACGAGCGGCGAGGGTGCCGAGACGGGGACGATCGATCTCAAAACACAGGCAACGCGCATCTTCACCGACGCGGCCCGGATCTTTGCGCTTGCCGCGGGTGCGGACGAGCAGAACACCGGGGCGCGCCTGCGCCACGCCGGTGCGATGCGCAAGGTGCCGACGGAGGAGACGGAGGCGATCGTCGACGCCTTCTACTTCCTGCTGCTGCTGCGCCTGCGGCACGAGCACCTCGACTCGCCGGGCGGTCCGCGCGGCCATCGCATCGATCCCCGGACGCTGAACGAGCTCGAAAGGAGGATTCTCAAGGAGGCGCTGCGGCTGGCGACGAAGGTGCAGCAGCGGCTGGCGCTCGACTTCCAGCTCTAGCGGAGAAAAAGCGATGCCGAAGGCAGCGGTTTTCCGGGGTTCGGGGGCACGCGGCGGTATGGCCCCTCGTGTCGGGAGCACCAACGCGTGTCCTGGCTCGCGAAGCTGTTCGGCCGGCCGATAGCGCTCGCGCCGGCGGCGGCTGCGCGCCTCGACCGGTGGCGCGCGGTGCCGGAGCCCGACCTGCGCGCACCGCCGTCAGCGGCGCGGTTCGTGGTCGCCGACGTCGAGGCGACCGGCCTCGACGTGCAGCACGACCGCCTGATCGCGATCGGAGCGGTGTCGGTCGAGGCGGCACGGATCGATCTCGGGCGGTCGCTCTACGTCGTCCTCCGGCAGCCGGCGGCGTCCAGTCGCGAGAACATCCTCGTCCACGGCATCGGCGGTACGGCGCAACGCGCAGGGGAAGATCCCGTGGAGGGGTTGCTCGCGTTTCTCGAGTTCGCCGGCAAGGCACCGTTGGTCGGCTTCCACGCCGGCTTCGACGACGCGCTGATCCGCAGGGCGATGCGCGAAGGGCTCGGGGAGCCCTACGCGCGGCGGTGGGTCGACCTCGCGCAGCTCGCGCCCGAACTGCTGCCGGAGGAAGCGCCTGCCCGAAGGCACCTGGACGCCTGGCTCGAGCGGTTCGGGATCGAAGTGTTCGGCCGACACCACGCGGCGGCGGATGCGCTGGCGACGGCGCAACTCCTGCTCGCGCTGCTCCCCCGCGCCGCCGCGCGACGGCTCGCGAGTGTCGAAGCGATGCTGTGGGAGCCGGGCGCGGGGCGCTGGCTGGGAGGGCGCGCCTGAACCGCGATGGGGCTATGCTGCGCGCGATGTCGAGGACATCGTCCCGTGCAGCCGAGCTGCGCGCCGCGATCCGTGCGGCGCGCGATGTCGAAGAGGTAGCGCAGGCGGCCGACGCGCGTGCGCGAGCTGCTGCAGCCGATGCTGGACGAAGGGACTTCCGCCGGAGGCCATCACCGCGCTCGTCACGAGCGCAACGATCTCGACCACTTCGCGCCTGATCGAGCTGACCGGCCTCGATGCGGCGCTGCGGGCGGCCGGCGCATGCTGGATCGTGCTGGGATCGGCGGGGCGCGGCGAGCAGACGCTCGCGACCGACCAGGACAACGCCATCGTCTTCGCCGACGCGACCGAGCCCGAGGCGCAGCGGCGCGCGCTCCTGCCGCTCGCCGAACGCGTAAACCGCGCGCTCGATCAGAGCGGCTACCCGCTCTGCCGCGGCGAAGTGATGGCGGGCAACCGGCGCTGGTGCCTGTCGCGGTCCGAATGGCGTGAGTGCTTCGCGGCCTGGATCGACCGGCCCGAGCCCGAGGCGCTGCTGAACGCCGCGATCTTCTTCGATTTCCGCGCGGTCCACGGCGATCGCGACCTCGTCGCCGGACTGCGCGACTGGCTCGGCGGGTACGCGCGCGACCGCGGAGGGTTCCTGTTCCTGATGGTGCAGAACGCACTCCGGAACCGGCCGCCGCTCGGCCTCGTCCGGGACTTCGCGCTCGCGCGCGGCGGCGACCACGCCGGGCACGCTCGACCTCAAGGTGAACGGCGTGCAGCCATTCGTCGAACCGGCGCGGATCTACGGTCTGGCCGATGGCGTCACGGCGACCAATACGCTCGACCGGCTGACCGCCGTCGCGCGCGCGCGCCGCGTTCAGGGGGTGGAGCTCGATGCCTGGGCCGACGGTTTCCGCTTCATTCAGCGGTTGCGGCTGGGGCTGAACGCCGCACAGCTGGCGCGGGGCGAGCCGCTCCACAACCACCTGAACCCGGCGCTGCTCACCGACGCCGACCGGCGCCGCCTCAAGCATGCGCTGCGGCAGGCGCGGAACTTGCGGGCCCGGCTCGCCCGCGACTTCTCGGTCGTCGGCGCCGGCTTCGGCGTTTGATCCGGCGCAACCCCGCCGCCCGCTCGTTGCGTACGCTTGCCACCCACGGCCGATCGGGCCTACCCTGACGATGGGAACGGCGACCTGCCGGTCGCCGTCGGTCCGCCGCGACAAGAAGCTAGGAGGAGATCATGCCGCCAACCATTCAGCCAACTGCGGGATTCAACTGGTTCGCCATCGACTCGGACGCGCGGTTCCGGTCGCTCCACAAGCGGAAGTCCCGCTTCCTATGGGGGCTGATGGCTTTTGCGGTGGTCTACTACTTCCTGCTGCCGATCGGCGCCGCCTACTTCACCGATCTCTTCAAGGTGAAGGTGTGGGGTCCGATCAACTTCGGCCTGGTGTTCGCGCTGTCGCAATTCATCGTCGCCTGGGGGATCGCCTGGTTCTATGCCCACAAGGCCGGCGAGTTCGACACGCTTGCCGAGGAGATCGCGCGCGACGCCGACCGCATCGGCGCACGGCGACGCTAGGGGAGGGGGCCATGGACAAGCGGCAAATCGTTCTTTCGATCGGCGCCGTCGCCACCGCTGTCGCGGCCTCGCCGGCATTCGCGCAGGCGGTGTCGTCGGACTGGCGCATCCTTACCTTCGGCGTGTTCGGCGCGATCATTGCGGTGACGATGTGGGTAACCTACATCGCGGCGAAGCGCACCAAGACTGCCGCCGACTTCTACACTGCCGGGGGCGGGATATCGGGCCTGCAGAACGGCTGGGCCATCGCCGGCGACTATCTCTCGGCGGCGTCGTTCCTCGGCATCGCCGGGTTGATCTCGCTCTACGGGTACGACGGGTTCATGTACTCGGTCGGCTGGCTCGTCGCCTACATCACGGTGCTGCTCGTGATCGCCGAGCCGTGCCGGAACATCGGCAAGTACACGATGGGCGACATCCTCGCCTTCCGCAACAACCCCAAGACGGTGAAGACCTTCATGGCGCTGTCGACCATCACCGTCTCGACCTTCTACCTCACCGCCCAGATGGTCGGCGGCGGAGTACTGGTGAAGACGCTGATCGGGATCGACTACGAGTACTCGGTCGCCGCGGTCGGCGTGCTGATGCTGGCGTACGTGCTGTTCGGCGGCATGGTCGCGACGACGTACGTGCAGATCATCAAGGCGATCCTGCTCGTCATCGCCTCGCTCGTGATGGTGGTGCTCGTCTGGAGCCAGTACGGGTTCAGCCTGCCCGGGTATCTCGGAGCGGTGGTCGCGGATGCGGGCGTCCAGGCACAGGTCGCGCGGCTGCTCGGCGACGCCGCGCGCAACATGACGCCGGAGGAGCTCGGCCAGCGGTTCCTGGAGCCGGGGTTGCTGTTCAAGAGCCCGATCGACCAGATCTCGCTCGGCATGGCGCTGGTTTTCGGTACCGCGGGCCTGCCGCACATCCTGATGCGGTTCTTCACCGTGCCGACGGCACAAGCTGCGCGCAAGAGCGTCATCTGGGCGATGGCCATCATCGGCGGGTTCTACGTGCTGACGCTGTTCCTCGGCACCGGCGCCGCGATGCTCGTCGGCGCACCGGCGATCACCGAGATCGACCGCGGCGGCAACATGGCCGCGCCACTGCTCGCGCAGTACCTCGGCGGCGGGAAGGACTCGCTCCTCGGCAACCTGATGCTGGCGTTCGTGGCCGCGGTGGCGTTCGCGACGATCGTCGCCGTCGTGGCAGGCCTCGTGCTCGCCGCGGCCTCGGCGATGTCGCACGACATCTGGGTCGGGGTGATCAAGGGCGACCGGGCGACCTCCGAGGAAGAGCTGAAGGCGGCGCGCATCTGCTCGCTGATCGTCGGCATCATCGCGATCCTCATCGGCATCCTCGCTCGTGGCCAGAACGTGGCGCACCTGGTGGCCCTCGCGTTCGCGGTCGCCGCCTCGGCGAATCTGCCGGTAGTCCTGCTGACGCTTTACTGGAAGCGATGCAACACCGGGGGTGTCGTCGCGGGCCTGGTCGTCGGGACCTTTGCCGCGATCGGGCTGGTCCTCGTCTCGCCGAACATGACCTACCCGACGCAGATCAGGACCACGCAGGAGCGGGCGATCAAGGTGTCCGACGAGCGGATCGCGAAGCTCGGCGCCGAGCTGCCGGGGCTCACGGATCCGGCTGCGATCGACAACGCCAAGCGGGCGCTGGCGGTAGCCGAGAAGGCCAAGGCGGGCGCGCAAGCGCAGATCACGGCGCTCGGCGACGCCACGACGTCGCTGGTGGGCTTGAGCGAGCCGTTGTTTCCGCTTCGGAACCCCGGTCTCATCTCGATTCCGCTCGGGTTCCTCGCCGTCCTCATCGGGTCGCTGCTTTACCGCGACAAGCGCGCCGAGGAGATGTGGGAGGAGCTCTACGTGCGGTCGAATACCGGCATCGGACGCGCTGCGGCCTCGCATTAGGACTGCTTCGCAGGGAAGATCCCGCCGGCCGGGGCGAAGGCGCCGGCCGGCGTGGGTTTCCGTAGACTCCGGCCATGCGACGTGATGTTGGTTCGACCGCGCGCGTGATCGCGGTCTTCCTCGTGGGCTGTCTCGCCTTCGGGTACCCGCTGCTCGCGCTGTTCAACGTCCCGGCGACCGTGCTCGGCGTCCCGGTACTCTATCTGTACGTCTTCGGCGCGTGGGCCGCGCTGATCCTGCTGATTTGCCTGGGCCGTGGGGCGCGCATAGCGAGATGCCCGGGCCCACGCTGATCGCGCTCGCCTCGATCGCGTATCTCGGCCTGCTGTTCGCGATCGCCTTCTACGCGGACAAGCGCGCCGACGCCGGCCGCAGCGTCATCGCGAGCCCGTATGTCTACGCGTTGTCGCTCGGCGTTTACGCGACGTCCTGGACGTTCTACGGCAGCGTGGGCCGCGCGGCGTCGAACGGCGTCGGGTTTCTGCCGATCTATCTCGGGCCGACGCTCGCAGCGGCGCTGTTCTGGCTCGTGCTGCGGAAGATCGTGCGCATCAGCCGCGAAAATCGGATCACCTCCATCGCCGACTTCATCGCCTCGCGCTACGGCAAGAGCGCGGCGCTCGCCGGGATCGTGACCGTCATCGCGGTGATCGGAATCATCCCGTACATCGCGCTGCAGCTGAAGGCGGTGTCCGGGAGCTTCCTGCTGCTCGCGCACGCGCCCGAGGTGGCACGGCCCGCAGCGGCCGGCGCCGGTCCGCTGCTCGCCGACACCGCGTTCTACGCGGCGCTCGTGCTCGCGGTCTTCGCCATCCTGTTCGGCGCGCGGCATCTGGACGCCGCCGAACGCCACGAGGGGATGGTCGCGGCGATCGCCTTCGAGTCGGTCGTCAAGCTCGTCGCCTTTCTCGCCATCGGGCTGTTCGTCACGTTCGGCCTCTACGCTGGGTTCGACGACCTGTTCGCCCGGGTCGCGGCGGATCCGCGGCTCGCACACCTGCTCGCGCCGTTCGACGGGCCGGCGGGAAGTTACGCGAGCTGGGCCTGGCTGCTCGTGCTCTCGGCGTTCGCGATCCTGTGCCTGCCGCGGCAGTTCCAGGTGGCCGTCGTCGAGAATGTCGACGAGTCCCACATCGCAAGAGCGAGCTGGCTCTTCCCGCTGTACATGCTCGCGATCAATTTGTTCGTGCTGCCGATCGCATTCGGCGGGCTGCTCCACTTCCCCGGCGGAGCCGTCGACGCCGACACCTTCGTCCTCGCCCTGCCGATCGCCGAAGGGCGGCCGCTGCTCGCGCTCGCGGTGTTTCTCGGTGGTCTGTCGGCCGCGACCGGGATGGTGATCGTGGAGACCGTCGCGCTCTCCACGATGGTGTGCAATGACCTCGTGATGCCGCTCGCCTTGCGCACGGGGCTATTGCGACTGCGCGAGCGGCGCGATCTGTCGCGGCTGCTGCTCGGCATCCGGCGGGCTGCGATCGTCGGCATCGTGCTGCTCGGCTACGCCTACTTCCGGTTCGCCGGCGAGGCGTACGCGCTGGTCGCGATCGGGCTCATCTCGTTCGCCGCGGTCGCGCAGTTCGCGCCGGCGATGCTCGGCGGCCTCTACTGGAAGCAGGCGACGCGGGCGGGCGCTATCGCGGGCTTGCTCGCGGGGTTTGCGGTCTGGGCCTACACCCTGCTCGCGCCGTCGTTCGCCAAGTCCGGCTGGCTACCGGCGGGATTCGTTGCGGACGGGCCGTGGGGCATCGCCCTCCTCAAACCGCTCGCGCTGTTCGGTCTGGCCGGCCTCGACGAGATCACCCACAGCATGATCTGGAGCATGCTCGCCAACTGCGGCGCGCTCGTCGTCGTGTCGCTGCTCGGGGCGCCGGGTCCCCGTGAGCGGGCGCAAGCCGTCCGCTTCGTCGATGTCTTTCGCCGGCCGGCCGAGCGGATGGGCGCATGGCGCGGCGAGGCGTCGCTCGACGAGTTGCGCGGTCTGCTCGGGCGCTTCCTCGGCGGGGACCGGGCCGCCGCGCTGCTCGAAGAGTTCGCGGTGAGGCGGGGTGTCCCGATCGGCGCGTTGGGCGCCGATGCGGAGCTGGTGCAGTTCGCGGAGACCCAGCTCGCCGGTGCCATCGGGTCGGCCTCGGCGCGTGCGGCCGTGGCGTCGCTCGCGAAAGAGGAGGGGCTCGGGATCGACGAGGTCATGAGCATTCTCGACGAAACCTCCCAAGTGCTGGCGTACTCGCGCGAGCTCGAGCGGAAGCGCGTGGAGCTCGAGGCCGCGACGGCGGAGCTCCGTGCGGCCAACGAGCGCCTCCGGGAGCTCGATCGCATGAAGGACGACTTCGTTTCGACCGTGAGCCACGAGCTGCGTACGCCGCTCACGTCGATCCGGGCGTTCGCGGAGATCCTCCACGACAGTCCGGAGCTGGCCGCGGCGAAGCGGCAGGAGTTCGTCGGCATCATCCTCCGCGAGACCGAGCGGCTCACGCGCCTGATCAACCAGATCCTGGACCTCGCGAAGATCGAATCCGGCCGCGCGGAATGGGCGGCGGAGCCGGTCGACCTGCGGGCGGTGATCCGCGACGCCGCCGACTCGACGGCAGCGCTGTACCGGGAGCGCAACGTGCAGCTCGAGACCGAGGTGCCCGACCGCGTCCCGATCGTGGTCGCCGACCGCGACCGGCTGCAGCAGGTGCTGCTGAACCTGCTCGCCAACGCAGTAAAATTCTCCGCACCGGGGGCGGGCCGCGTCCGGGTCGCCCTTTCCGGCGCCGCGGGCGCAGTGCGGGTGGACGTGGCCGACAACGGCATCGGGATCGCCGCCGAGCACCAGGGCGCGATCTTCGAAAAGTTCCGGCAGGTCGGCGACACGCTCACCGACCGGCCGCAGGGGACCGGCCTCGGGCTGCCGATCTCGCGGCTGATCGTGCGACAGTTCGGCGGCGAGCTGTGGGTCGCGAGCGAGCCGGGCCGGGGCGCGACGTTCTCGTTCACGATACCGGTGGCGCAAGGAGGCGGTCCACGATGACGAAGCGGGTGCTGATCGCCGACGACGAGCCGAACATCGTCGCCTCGCTCGAGTTCCTGATGGAGCAGGCCGGTTTCGAGGTGAAGGTCGCGCCCGACGGCGCCGCGGCGCTCGCGCTCGTCGCGAGCTTCCGCCCGGACCTCGTGCTGCTCGACGTCATGATGCCGGTGAAGAACGGCTACGAGGTGTGCCAGCTCCTCAAGAGCGACCCGGGCACGCGCGGCGTGAAGGTGATCCTGCTCTCGGCGAAGGGGCGCGACGTGGAGGTCGCCAAAGGGCTCGAGCTCGGCGCCGACGCGTACGTCACCAAGCCGTTCTCCACCCGCGAGCTCGTCGCGAAGGTCCGCGAGCTCCTGGCCGGATGAGCCGTAGGGCGCTGGCGGCTGCGCTGGTGCCGCCAGCGGTGGCGCTCGGGGTTCTCGCCGTCGGCGCCGGCTTCTTCTGGAGCGATATCGACGCGCGCGATCGCGAGGCGATCTCGGCCATCTTCACTCCGCCGCGCATCGGCCTGCTGGTGCTGTTCGGGCTCGCCCTCGGGACGGCGCTCGCGATCCTCGGGTATCGCGTGTTCGGTGCGACGGCCGCCCCGGCGCGCCGACTGGCCGAGGACGTGCGCCTGATCGCGCAGGGGAACGCGGCGCACCGCGTCACGCCGTCCGGAGCGCCCGAGCTGCAGGCGCTCGCCGGCGCGGTCAACGAGCTGGCGGAGGCGCGTTCCGCGCTCGCAGCGGACGTCGCCGCCACTGTGGCCGACGCCAACGCCCGCGTCGAGGCGGAGCGGAGCCAGCTCGCCGCGCTCGTCGCCGAGCTGGAGCAGAGCGTCCTCGTCTGCAACCGCGAGGGCCGGATCCTGCTCTACAACGCGGCCGCGCAGCGCATCCTCGGCGGCGGCGAGGCGTCGCTCATCGGCCTCGGCCGCTCGGTGTTCGGCATCGTCGACCGCAACCTGATCGTGCACGCGGTCGAGGCGATGGAGCGGCAGCTCGAGCGCAAGGAGCGCGAAGGGATGCGCTTCGTCACCGCGACCGGCGATGGGCGGCTGCTGCGGGTGCAGGCGGCCCCCGTCCCGGGCCAGGCGGCCGGGGAGACGGGGGCGAGCGGTCTCGCCGGGTACGTCCTGCTGCTCGCCGACGTGACCGAATCGGTCGACGCTGACGCGAAGAGAGTCGCGCTGTTCCAGCGGCTGGTCGAAGGGACCCGAGCGGGCCTCGCGAACATCCGCGCGGCGAGCGAGAACCTGGCGGGGCATCCCGGGATGGAGGAGGGGCGGCGAACGCGGTTCGCGGGGATCATCCAGGACGAGGCGGTACGGCTTTCCGATCTCCTGCATGCCACGACCGCCGACGCGTCGGAGCAGCTCAAGGTCCGGTGGCCGCTGGAAGAGATGCGCGGCGAGGATCTGCTCACGCTCGCCCGCAGCCGCATCGAACGGCGCGTCGGGCTCGCGACCAAGCTCGAGTCGGTCGACCCGGAGCTCTGGCTGCGAGTGGACAGCTTCTCGCTCGCGCAGGGCCTCGGCTATCTCGCACGCCGGTTGCAGGACGAGTTCGCGGTGCGCGAGGTGCGGTTCCGCCTGCTGCCGGCCGGCAAGCATGCCCAGCTCGACCTGCTGTGGCGCGGCGCGCCGCTCGGGTCGGAGACCGCGTTCGCATGGCAGAACGACCCCTTCACGCTCGGCGGCGAAGACAGCCCGCTCTCGCTGGCGCAGGTGATCGAGCGCCACGGCGGCGAGACCTGGTACCAACGCGATCTCCCCGCTCAGCTCGCGTACTTCCGCCTGCTGCTGCCGTTGACGGAAGGGCGGCGCGGGACCCGCGGGCGCGCGGAAACGTCGAGCCGTCCGGAGTTCTACGACTTCGATCTCTTCCGCCGGTCGCCGGCGAGCGACGCGTTCGACGAGCGGCGGCTCGAGGCGCTCGCGTACACGGTGTTCGACACGGAGACGACGGGGCTCAATCCGGCCGATGGCGACGAGATCATCGCGCTCGGCGCGGTCCGGATCCTCAACGGTCGTCTGCTCCCAGGCGAGACCTTCGAGTCCCTCGTCGACCCGCAGCGGAGCCTGCCCGAAGAGTCGGTAGCGGTGCACGGGATCACGCGCGACATGCTCGCCGGGCAGCCCACGATCGACACTGTGCTGCCCCGGTTCCGCCGGTTCGCCGAGGATACGGTCCTGGTCGGGCACAACGCGGCCTTCGACATGCGCTTTCTCCAGCTGAAGGAAGCGCAGACGGGCGTGCGGTTCGAGCAGCCGGTGGTCGATACGCTGCTGCTCTCGGCGGTGGTGCATCCCGAGCAGGCGTCGCACAGCCTCGAGGAGATCGCCGCGCGTCTGGGCGTGACGGTGGTCGGACGGCACACGGCGCTCGGGGACGCGCTCGTCACGGCCGAAGTCTTCCTGCGTCTCGTCCCGGTGCTGTCCGAACGCGGCATCCACACGCTCGGCGCAGCGCGCGCGGCGGCAGAGAAGACGTACTACGCCCGGCTCAAGTACTGACCCGGCGGCGATACAATCGGACGGATGAACGGAACAGAACTTGTAGCGCACTTCGCGAATGTCGTCGGCAAGACGCACGTTCTCACCGACTCGCGCGATGTCGCGGCGTACGCGACCGACTGGCGCAAGCGTTATCTCGGCGCGCCGCTCGCCGTAGTGCGGCCGGCGACGACGGCCGAGGTCGCGGCCATCGTGAAGGCCTGCGCCGAAACGCGAACGGCGATCGTGCCGCAGGGCGGTAACACCGGCCTCTGCGGTGGCGCGACGCCTGACGGCAGCGGGAATCAGGTCATCGTGAGCCTCGGACGCATGAACCGGATCCGCGCGCTCGATCCGGTCAACAACACGATGACGGTCGAGGCCGGCTGCGTGCTCGCCAACCTGCAGCGGGCTGCGGACGAGGCCGAACGCCTCTTCCCGCTGAGCCTGGCGGCCGAGGGCAGCTGCGTGATCGGCGGCAATCTCTCGACCAACGCCGGGGGCGTCCAGGTGCTCCGCTACGGCAACACGCGCGATCTCGTGCTCGGGCTCGAGGTGGTGCTGCCTTCGGGCGAGATCTGGGACGGGCTGCGCGGCTTGCGCAAGGACAACACCGGTTATGACCTGAAGCAGCTGTTCGTCGGTGCGGAGGGTACGCTCGGGATCATCACCGCGGCGGTGCTGAAGCTGTTTCCGAAGCCGCGGGCGCAGGCGACGGCGGTCGGAGCGCTGGCGACGCCCCGCGATGCGCTGAAGCTGCTCGCGCTCGTGCAGGCCCGCTGCGGCGATCGGCTCACCGCGTTCGAGCTGTTCTCCGCGATCTGCCTCGACCTGGTGCGGAAGCACTTCCCGCGCGTGCCGGCACCGTTCGGCGCGGCCTACGCGCAGTACGCGTTGATCGAGCTCTCCGACACCCAGGCCGGACCCGGAGCGGGCGAGCTGCTCGAGTCGACGCTCGCCGAAGCGATCGAGTCGGGTCTCGCGCTCGACGCAGTCGTCGCGGCGAGCGTCGACCAGGCAAGGAACCTGTGGGCGTTGCGGGAGAACGTCTCCGAAGCCCAGGCGGCGGAAGGACCGAACATCAAGCACGACATCTCGATCCCGATCTCATGCATCGGCGAGTTCATCGAGAGCACCGACGCGCGGCTCGCGCGCGCGTTCCCGGGGATCAGGATGGTGACCTTCGGACACCTCGGTGACGGCAACCTGCACTACAACGTCGCCCCGCCGGAGGGTGACGACACCAACCATCTCGTCGCGCGAACCGAGGATGTGAACCGCGTCGTGCACGACAGCGTCGCCGAGTTCGGCGGCTCGATCAGCGCCGAGCACGGCCTCGGCCAGTACAAGCGGGACGAGCTCCTGCGCTACAAGTCGCCGGTGGAGATCGAACTGATGCGCGCCGTCAAGCGTGCGGTCGATCCGCTCGGGATCATGAATCCGGGGAAGGTCCTCTGATCGGCTAGAATCGCGGCCCGCGCGGAGAGGTGGATGAGTGGTTTAAGTCGCACGCCTGGAAAGCGTGTTTAGGTGATGAGCCTAACGCGGGTTCGAATCCCGCCCTCTCCGCCATGTAGTTAAATTAACTAATTGATAAATATATATAATATGACCGCGCACGAAGCGTTACCCCTTACTCTACCCACACGGATCCGGCGGGCACAAGACCGCTAGCAAATAAGCGGCAAGCGCCCCTAGCAGCCACTAACCTGGGGTGGTTTGCGTGGACCGAGCGGCGCGCAGCTCCGCATCACCGAGATCGTCGCGAGCATCCGCTGCGCCAATTTGCCGTACCCCAGCGCTACCCCCTGCGCGATCTCGATTGCCCGCACATCGCGACTCCGACTACGCTGCCGCCGAAGGCGGCGGCGCCGAGAAAGCCCCTAGTCCGACTGCTCGAAGTGGAATTGCGGCATCGTCAGGTCAACGATCCAACATGCTCCATGGCCATGTGCCGCCCGTGAAGAATCCGGTTAACGAGACCCGGGAATCTGGCGAAAAATGTCTCCTGATGAAAAACATGCTGGCGAGGTGATCCAAGCCTCCGCGAATATGAGATGACTACTGCTTTCATTTCCTATTCCTGGGATAGCGACGCGCACAAACTATGGGTACGTGAGCTTGCTACTCGTCTCCGCGCTAGTGGCGTCGACATCACATTGGATCAGTGGCATCTCGTACCCGGTGATCAACTGCCTCAGTTCATGGAGTCAGCGGTCCGCGATAGCGATTTCGTCCTGGCCGTCTGCACTCCCCGCTACAAGACTCGATCGGACAACCGAGCGGGTGGAGTTGGCTACGAGGGGGACATCATGACCGCCGAAGTCATGACCACACGGAACCAGCGCAAGTTCATCCCTATTCTCCGCGCCGGAACCTGGGCAGAGGCGGCGGCTTCATGGCTTGCTGGGAAATACTATGTTGACCTAAGCGCCAACCCCTATTCGGAGCCGCAGTTCAACGACCTCCTCACAACGCTCCATGGCAGCCGTCCGAAGGCTCCTCCTTTGGGCGCTCCGCCAATTCGACCAGCAGCTCCCTCTGCGCCCGCCGGTCCAACTGCGACGGCGTTCGAGCCGTTGCGTATCACGGGGGTCGTGGTTGATGAGGTTGGGGCCCCGCATGCTCGGACCCGCCGTTGCGCTTTTGGGACACGATTTCGGGACGCGGAAAGCCTTGTTTGCTAAAGACTGCGTAGGTTGTCCCGAAAAGGAACCTTTCCGGGACTACAAGAAACATCGGCCGCGGGGGCCCGCAGCTTAATCGAAGGAGCGGGCGCTGCGGCCGAAGCTGTGTCGTCTGGCCCGTCATCCCGAGCTACGATGGCGCGTTGCCAAGAAGCTGGCGCTACATTGGTCGCCCGAGCAGATCTCCGGGTGGCTCAAGCGAGCATTCCCTGCCGACGAGGGCTTGCGGGTGTCCCACGAAACCATCTATTGCAGTTTGCTTGTGCAGACCCGCGGCGTGTTCAAGAAAGAGCTGATCGGGCATCTTCGGGCCGTGCGGCGCATGCGCCAGCCGAAAGGCGGCACCACGCCAAGCCGCTGCCAGGACAGATCATCGATGCGGTTTCCATCCGCGAACGTCCTGCCGAAATCGAGGACCGTGCCGTTCCAGGCCATTGGGAAGGCGACCTGCTCTCGGGGGCCAACAACTCTCATATGGCGACGCTCGTCGAGCGCCATTCTCGCTTCGCGATGCTGATCAAGGTGCGGCAGAAGGACGGTTTCTGCACCACCGACTTCGCCTGCTTCGTTTGCGGCAGCCAATTCCCGATGGGGGCGGGGAGGCACGAAGGCAAGCGCATCCCGCGCTGCGCGCGGCTTAGTTTGGATAGCAACCGTCGTCGAGTACCAGGTGCCCACAGCGATCGGGGATGTGGCGGTACAGCCGCTCCCGCCACTGCGCGCCCGGCAGCAGTGGGTCGCTGCGCTTGAGCGTGGCGTGCATCCGGGTGCGATAGAAGCCCCGAGCCGCTTCCGCATCGTTAAAACCACAATTAGCGACAACCACGCTTACGTAAGTCGGTTCCTAATCGGTACGCCGACAAAACGCTGCGCGCGTCGTGGCTTCCGCTTTCACTCTTGCGGACAGCGAATACCCTGGTAACTGTCAGTGGTTTCGAAGCGGTTGCCTTGCTCGTCGTACCAATAGAGCTTGTTGGGTTCTTCCTGGCGGGCGATCTTGTGGGTGCCGTTGCAAAAAGGCTGAGTGTTCGATAGCCCGCAGCCGCAAATGTGTTTGGTTTCACCGCCTATGGTCACTGGGTATGGGCCGCCCCGCGTTCTCTTTACGATTCTTGCCATGGTGCCTCCGTCCAAATCGTTAAAGGGATAGGAAAATCCGTCCGAGGGCGCGCGGTGCAAATCGCCGCAGGTCACCTTTACCAGAATCCGCGCGTCAGATTCTGAAGTCAAGCGGGTCATATCGCTTCCCTTTAGCGTGTCGCATGTGCCGCGCGCGTCAGTGGACAGGGCAAGATTCAGACTGCAGGCCTAGAAGGAACGTGCACTCGGGAAACCCGGGCTCGGGCAGACAGACAGTCGATCGGAATCCCCGGTCACGATGCGTCGGAACACGCATTCGGGCTCCCAATGATTGGGGGGTGATTCAGCGGTCTTCGGCGTCCCGCATGTCTTGCTCCAACAACGCTCCGCGTCCTCGATCTGTAATTGCAAGACCGCCGAGACCATTCGGCGCTACGAAGCCGAACGTGCGAAGCTTACCCGCGATTTCCATTGGAATTGGTGGCGGATCCAGTTTCGCATCAGTAGCTGCCTGCATCTTGCGCAGCCAGTCGAAATCCTCTGGCGTCAGGTTCGGATTCGTGGCTCTCATCCCTTTCCAATCTACTCCGTTCGCCAAGCAACATGTTGACAGGCCACGTACAGATTCGCGAATTCCTCGCTCACACCCGGGCTATGACTACGAGCCACCTCGACCCGTGAGGTAAGCCCCTGAATCGCCGGACGGACATCGTGTTTGACCCTCATCCCGGTACTGGTTTCCTCGGCTCGCGCGACGACTGCAGCAGGAGCGCGATGCACACCGGCGCAGCCTGTTACGGGTCGGTAACTATAGAAGAAGCGGCGAAGGCGTTGTCGCGCAGGATGCGGCTTCGGACTGCCATGAACATACGCCGGTGACAACGAATCAAACTTCAACTTACTGCTCCGGCTTGCGAGTCTCAAAATGCCGTCAAGAGCCTTTTGCTATTTGCAAATAACGGATTCAGCCATCAATGACGGTGTGGTTTTGCCGTCGGCATGGTGAGAAACGGGGAAGCTTCACGGTGGGTGGCCCTCTTGAGGACAGACGGCTCACCACGCTGCCCGCATCCAACCTCGAGGAAGTACGATGAGCGCGCCGACATCCGCCTCAGCACGGCGAATAGAGCAGTGACCTGGACACGTTGGAAAGGAACAACCATGGCATTGAGCGAATCTCTCCGCAAGCAGCTCGCCGACCTCGTGGCAAGCAACGGGGTCGTCCTCTTCATGAAGGGTACCCCGCGGATGCCGCAGTGCGGCTTCTCCGCCCAGGCCCCGACCCTGTGAAATTCCTCAAGGCCGTGCGCTTGGACGCCTCCGACACCCGGGTTTATTCCCAGGAGGGTGCTGCGCAGGATGGCGAGTGGCTGGTGTCCGGAGGTTACGCCGTGTGCGATCCCAGTGGCGCCACCCACCGTAAGCCTAATTGCCATTGCCTCACGTCATTCATCGGCGTGGTGAGCCACGGGCGCTGCACCATCGCCGAAGTGGTGGAGATTGACAAGGTCGAATACCAACAGGTGATCGAGCGCCTGGTGCGCCATTTTGTGGACGACCTCGGCGCCCCCACTTTGGAGGCGGCCCGCGCTGTTGCGGGAGAGGAAGTCTCCTATACCGCGGAGTTGTGTGAGAGCTTCAGCTCCGGATTGTGGATCACGGTGGAGCGCACTCCCGGCGATGAAGGCATCAAGGAACATTACTCGGTGTTCAGGCGGCTGATGATCGGGGACCACGAACTTTGACCCGGCTGCCGATGACCCGCCGCTTCATATTCACCATGACAAGTACGATGAAGGAAGACTGCCATGGCAGGCTTGGACCAGAACACCCCCGGCCCTACTGAGATCAAGCTGCACCAGAAGTCCCGGATCCTGGAAATCTCGTTTGCCGACGGCAAGACGTTTCAGCTCCCGTGCGAGTTCCTGCGCGTCTATTCTCCGTCTGCGGAGGTGCGCGGCCACGGCCCGGGCCAGGAGGTCCTGCAAGTCGGCAAGAAAAATGTCGAGATCACGCACATCGAGCCGGTCGGCAGCTACGCGATCCAGCTCTGCTTTTCCGACGGCCACGATACCGGCATTTATTCGTGGGACGTTCTCTACGACTACGGACTCCACCAGGACGAAATGTGGCAGCGCTACCTCAAGCGCATGACGCAAGCGGGAGCGAGCCGCGAGCCCGTTGCGGGCGCGTTCGAGCAGCGTCCAAAGTCGAAGTAATCACCCGCTGCCGTTTTTCGTTCGTATCCGCTTACCGCGAAATGTTCACCGCGCCTCGAACATCTCCCGACACACTCGCCGGCGTCGCCGTGGAGCGCACCGGCAGTGTGACAGGCGAGGTGCCGTTCAAGGCGGTGCTGATCAATCCTTACGAGTTGGGGCGCCAGCCTTTCGCGCTCGCGCAGCCCGCCGCATGGCTGAAAAAGGCGGGCTTCCAGGTGGCGTGCATAGATCTTTCGCTGCAGAGCCTCGATCCGCGCACCCTCGCCGGCGCCAGCCTCGTGGCGATCTACGTCGGCATGCATACCGCCACGCGCATCGCGGTCGAAGCGATCCCGCGCATCAAGGCGCTCGCCCCGGCGGCCCACTTGTGCGTCTACGGACTGTATGCGCCGATGAACGAAACGCTCCTGAGGGGGCTCGGCGTCGGAACGGTTCTCGGCGGCGAATTCGAACCGGGGTTGGTGAGCCTCGCCGGGCGCCTGCGAAGCAACCGGCGCGCCGAGGTCCAGAGCGAGCCGCTCATCAACCTCGACCGGATCGAGTTTCTCATCCCCGACCGGACCGGGTTGCCGCCCCTTGCCCGTTACGCCCACCTGCAAATGCCAGACGGCAGCACCAAGGTCGTGGGATTCGCCGAGGGCAGCCGGGGCTGCAAGCATTTGTGCCGCCACTGTCCGGTGGTGCCCGTGTACCAGGGAAAATTCCGCATCGTGCCGGTGCCGGTAGTGATGGCCGACATCCGCAGCCAGGTGGCGAAGGGCGCGGAGCACGTCTCCTTCGGCGACCCGGATTTTTTCAATGGTCCGACCCATGCGCTGAAGCTCGCGCGGGCGCTGCACGCGGAATTTCCGGACGTCACCTTCGATGCCACGATCAAAGTGCAGCATCTCATCGATCACGCCGAGCTGCTGCCGGAATTGAAGCGCTGCGGATGCCTGTATGTCACCGCCGCCGTCGAGGCGGTGGATGACCGGATACTGGCATACCTCGACAAGAATCATACCGCCGAGGATTTCGACCGCGCGGTGGCGCTGCTTCGCCGAGTGGGCATCGCTTTCGCGCCGACCTTCGTCGCCTTCACGCCGTGGACCACGCTCGAAGGCTATGTCGAGCTGTTGCGGCGGCTGATCGAGCTCGAGCTGGTCGAAAGCGTGCCGCCGATCCAGCTCTGCATCCGCCTTCTGGTGCCGGAGGGCTCGTACCTGCTGAAACTGGCGGGCTTCCGCGACCTGATCCAGGATTTCGATGCGAACATATTAGGTTACCCCTGGCGGCACCAAGACTCCCGTGTCGATGAGCTGCAGAGCCAAGTTCAGGCGTTCGTCGCGCGAGCCGAGGAAGAGGGGCTTTCGCGCCGCAGGATATTCGAGAGAATCTGGGCGATGGTCCACAAGGCGCTCGGCAGGACGGCTCCGCCGCTCGAGCACCTCAATCTTGGCGCGCCGATTCCGCACCTTTCGGAGCCTTGGTACTGCTGCGCAGAACCGACGACCCAGCAGTTACAAGGCTTCTAAGCGCCGAACCGGACTCATGCAGCGCGTATTGCTCTTGCTCCCCACCACCTCGTACCGCAATGAGGCCTTCCTTGCGGCGGGAAAGAAGCTGGGCATCGAGATTGTCACCGTCGCCGACTACTGTCACCAGTTGGCCCCGGAGTGGGGACTCGATCCGATCATGGCAGTGCATTTCGACAAGCCCGGTGAAGCGCTCGAAATCGTATTGCGCTCGCTCGAGCACAAGCCCGACGCCGTGCTCGCGGTGGACGACCCGGGGCTCGAGCTCGCCGCGCTGCTCAACCAACGCCTGGGCCTTTCGGCTAATCCGCCCGAGGCGGTGCGGCGTCTGCGCGACAAGCTGGCGTTCAGGCAAATGCAAAAAGAGCGCGGATTGCCGTGCCCCGACTTTCGCCATCTGCCGAGCGACGCCGATCCGGCCCAATTGCTTTCGCAGCTGAAATGGCCGGTCGTCGTCAAGGCAAGAAGGCTTTCGGGAAGCCGCGGTGTGATCCGGGCCGACAACGCCGAGGAATACCTGCAGGCGGTGAGCTGGGTGAAAGGCATCCAGAATAAAGCGGACCGCGACGCGGCTGAGCTCGGTCTCGTCGTCGAGGACTTCATTCCGGGTCGGGAATATGCGCTGGAGGGCATCCTCGATCACGCCGAACTTCACGCCCTGGCGTTGTTCGACAAGCCCGATCCCCTGGACGGACCCTATTTCGAGGAGACCATTTACGTCACGCCTTCCCGCCTACCCAACCAGACCCAGGAGGAAATTCGTCACGCGGTGCAGCGCGCATGCAGGCTGGCCGGGCTAGTCACCGGGCCGGTGCATGCCGAAATGCGGGTCAACGCCGAAGGCGTGTGGCTACTGGAAGTGGCGGCCCGCTCGATCGGGGGCCTGTGCGGCATGGCGCTCAACCACGCACTGGGCATGACGCTTGAGGAGCTGATCCTGCGCCACGCGCTGAGTCAACCCGTGGCGTTGAGCGCGTCCTGTGAAGGCGCCGGCGTGATGATGATTCCCATCCCCCGGCGCGGCGTCTACCGAGGTGTACATAACCTGGAAACCGCATTGAACGTGCCCGGCATCACCGGGGTCAGGATCACGGCGCAGCCCGGTCAAATCATCGCCCCGCCCCCAGAAGGAGCAAGTTACCTCGGATTCATCTTTTCGCTATGCGCGACCCCGGCCGAAGCGGAGATGGCGCTGAGGCTGGCGCACGCGAAGCTGCTCTTCGACCTTCAACCGGAATACAAGGTGCAAGAGTCGGCTGCGGAACATGTTTCCAGCGGTCTGGGGTCTTGACCGCCCGGCCTCGACTATTTGCTGGATGGAGGCACGTAACCCGCCGCCACCTCGGCGCCGCTGCCAAAGAAATGTTTGTCCATCTGCTCCGCCAGGTATTTGCGCGCCTTGGCATCGGCCAGATTGAGGCGGTTCTCGTTCACCAGCATCTTTTGGTGCTCCAGCCATTGCTTCCAGGCTTCCCTGGATACGTTATCGAATATCCGCTTTCCAAGCTCTCCGGGATAGGGAGGAACATCCAAGCCTTCGGCTTCCCGGCCCAGTTTGATGCACTTCACCATCCTCGCCATTTTCGCGCTCCAAAGAATCTTCAATTGTCACGATTTTGTTCTCGGATAGGAAGTCCCTGCCCACGCGTCACTAGGCGACGCGACCTCTGTCAATCCGCTTCCACAGTTGATAATCAACGCGCTGCTGCGGATTCACAGTCTGGTCAGCACAAGGCGATAGGGCAGATCAGTTCAGGGTGATCTTCAACACACGGCGTCTTTCCGTAGTTCCACATTGGGTCCGAGAGCAGACTGTCGACGTCTACCCGCATGACTCACCCTTGGACTAGACTGGCCTCATGCACGGATGGCAGGAGCCCGCGGGCGGCGAGAGCAACGCGCTGGGCTTCTTTGCGCCCCAGGGCGCGTTCTGGCGGGTCAATCGCGAGAACGTCCTCATGCTCGGCGCCGGATGCACTCTGCTCTTGCAGCTCGCCCACCCGCTGGTCGCTGCGGGAGTCGCCGAGCACAGCACGTTCCGGAAGCACCCGCTGCGCCGTCTTTACGCGACGCTGCGCCGAACGCAGCAGTTCCTGTACGGCGACCGAGCCACCGCGCTCGCGGCCGCCCGTGGGCTCCGCGCCGTCCATGCGCGGGTGCGAGGCACGCTCAAACAGCCGATGTCCGTTTTCCCTGCGGGCACGTCCTACCGCGCCGACGACCCCCCGCTGCTCCTCTGGGTGTTCGCCACCCTGGTGGCGGCATCGCTTTCGACCTATGAGCAGTTTCGCGCGCCGCTCGACCGCGACGAGCGCTCGGAGTACTACGCGCAGTCCAAGGTCCTCGCTCGACTGTTCGGGATCGACGAGGAGGTGCTCCCGCGGGACTACCCGGCGTTTTCCGGATACTTCGAGGACATGCTCCAGGGGCCCACGCTCACGGTCACCGAGACCTCGGCTTGCCTCGCGCAAGCCGTGCTTCGGCCGCCGATTCGGCTAGTACCGGGGTTCTTACTCGAGTGGCATCGTCTGATCACGACTGCGCTCCTCCCTCCCGTGCTTCGCGAGCGCTACCGCCTCTCTTGGGACGAGGAGCAAGACAGACGATGGCAAGCCTTCCGGGGCCGGGTGAGCCGGGCCCTACCGGTGCTGCCGGAGTTCATCCGCGCCGCTCCTGGCGCCCTGTGGGCGGAGCACAGGTGGAAGAGGGCCCAGCGTAGGCTCGGCGCGTCGAGCGCCGCTGCGAACTGACCCCCATGGCCAGTCGCGGGGGTGGGACGGCGCATAAGGAAAACAAACACCCTTGTTCCCCGAGTAGGACTCCATCGGGAGACGAGCGAGTCTTGAGCGAGTCGTCAATTACGCGAGTGCCCGGCCAAGACTGGGGAGTGTCCGGGGATTGTTCGGGCGATGCATCGGCCCAAGGGCGCTCTAGCTCGAGGCCGTTTGGATTCCCGTGCACGGCACGTACGGACACCGTTAGTCCGGCTGCGGGGCGCGCACCCGGCCGACATAAGTCGGCACGATCTCCTCGACGGCTTTCGGCTCGATGTCGAGCTCCCGGAACCCCGGCAGGGTCCCGCTCGGCACGTTGTCCGCCTTGAGAAGGTCAACCTGGCTGGTGGTGAGCGGTGGGCTTGGCAGGCGCTCGAGCAACTGCGCCAGAGCCTCGGCCACGGCGAAGGGCACCGGGACGACCAACGGCGGTCTGCCGATAAGACGCTGCGCGAACGTGACCAGCTCGCGCATCGTGTACACCCCGGGGCCGGCGAGCTCGTAGGTGCGGCCAGCAGTCCCGCGGTCAGCGAGCATGCGGACGATGGCCTCTGCCACGTCCTCCACATAAACGGGTTGCAGGCGGGTTCGGCCGCCGCCGATCAGCGGCACTACGGGGAGCATCCGGGCGATGTCGGCGAGCGTGCCGAACAGGGCGTCGCCTGGACCGAACATCGCGCCCGGGCGAACGATGGTCGCGCCTGGAAACGCCTGCTGGACGACCAGTTCGCCGCGTCCGCGCGCGCGGATGTAAGGAGACGCCGACTCGGGATTGGCGCCGATCCCTGAGACGAGCACCAGGCGAGCGGCGCCGGCAGCCGCCGCCTCCCGAGCGACCATCCCGGCGCCGCGCTCGTGGACGGACTCGAAAGTCACGTCGCCCTTCTCGAGATAGGCGGACACCGCATTGACGACGGCGTCGGCCCCCGCGACGGCGGCAGCGACCGAAGCCTGGTCGCGCACGTCGGCGCCGCAGACCGCGACTTGATCCAACCCAGCCGCGCGCAAGGCGCTCCGCGCACGGTCGGAACGCCGGACCGCGACCTGCACAGTCGCCCCCTCGGCGGCGAGGCGCCGCACAAGCCGCCCGCCGAGGAACCCCGTGCCGCCGAACACGCTGACCGTGGTCATAGCATTCCCTCCGGCATGCTGGACAAGATCGAACGATCTTGCTCCCACCGACCGAAGTTTGAATCACCCCCAGCGAGTGACAAGCCGATGGTGATCGAGTCGCTAAGGGGCTAAGGCCGAGACATCGCGCCGCAGATCGGGTGGACTGCCGACAAGGTGCACATCACGTTGGGAACGTCCCCGTACGCTGGTCCCCCGAGGTCGCTGATCGACCCTAAGGCGACGATCGCGCTGCCCCAAAGCTGCCGTTCCGATCCGGATTGCCCTCAGCGGACCTGGTTCTTGATGAAGGACGCGAGATCAGCCGCAAAGCGCTCAGGTTGCTCCCAGTGGAGCGCGTGCCCCGCGCCGTGATAAACGACAAGACGGGAGCCCGCGATAGATGACAACAAGGCGTCCTGATCGGCACGGCGAGCCAATGCGTCGCGGTCGCCCCAGAGAATTAGGGTCGGCACCGCGATTTTTTCGAGCTCCGCTGCGAAATCGTCTTCGAAGAGGCCCGCGAACGCGGCCCGCCACACGCGCGCCGGGACCTTCAGGCTTTCCCGCACGACGGTGTCGAGGAATGCGGACGGCACCGGCTGGGCAAGCGTGCTCTCTTGAAACTCGCGTACGAAGCCGGGGTCGATAGGATCCGTCAGCCGCGAGACGGTGGATTCCCAGAATTCCACGAGCACCGGATTATTCCGGTAGGTGGCGAACGAGCCGGCCAGCACCAGAGCGCGCGTGCGCTCGGGATAGTCGATCGCGACGCGCTTCGCATTGGTGCTCCCCATGGAGTGGCCGACGATGATGGCCGGCCCAAGCTCGAGGGCGCTGGTGAACGCTGCCACGTCGGCCGCGAAATCGCGCGTGCGGTAGCCCGTCGCGGGGCGATCCGCATCGCCGTGGCCCCTTTGAGTCAGCACGAAGGCGTGGATGGACTCGGGCAGATAGGGCAGCACTGGCTCGAAGGAGTGCCACGAGTCGGTCCCGCCGTGCAGCATCAGCACGGGAACGCCCGCGGGGTCCCCTTGCTCGACATATTGGAGCTTCACTCGATTGGGAAGCTCGACCGAATTGATGCTCCGCGTCATGTCGTTCATCCGCGCACCGTGCGCAGAGGGCAAGCGGCGCGCTGACAGTGCTTTCATGTCTTCTCCGTTTGGGTTTCTGGAAGGCGATAGCCTACGTGCAGCGCACTTGCCGATGACTGACAGATGATTAGATCGCCGCATGGCGCGGTCGAAAGGTCTTATGAGCGCGGTGCCGTCGGGAATCTCGCCCCAGCGAGAGAATCGCCAGCACGTACTCGCCCTGAACGGCCGTTCCTAGCCGATCAGAGCCGGTGAGTCGAAGGGCTCAAGTCGACCCTGAGCTGCCTGTCGCGCCCTAGGAACCGGACCTTCCCGAATCTTGCTGTACAGCCAGGACCGGACGGTCGCTCCGTGCCTTCAAGGTCAGCTAGGCGTAAGGCTCTCAACCCGGAGCGGAATCTTCCCTGTCCCCGCAGCGTCCGCTCCGGCACCGATTACAAATCAACAGCGAATTGTTTCCGGATCGAAAGATTCTCGATACACCAGCTGGGTAGAGTGCGCCGGGTCTTCACCTTTCAAACCAGCCAAGGAGGCGCGTCATGTCAGCCATGGTCGAACCCGTCAGCGGAGGGCAAAGGATCAACCACGAGAACTACTACTCGGAATTGACCCAGGGGGCCCACGCTTACTTCGACCTGGGCGCGTTCGAGTTTGAGATGGGTGAAACTCTGCCGGGTGCCAAGCTCGCCTACAAGACCTACGGAACCTTGAATAGGGCTCGAGACAACGCGATTCTCTTCCCACACATGTACTCGGGTACCTCGGCGTCGATGGAGCCCTTCATTGGCGTTGGTCGGCCACTCGATCCGCAAAAGTACTTCATCATCCTGCCGGGGCAATTTGGCAACGGCTTCTCGTCTTCGCCGAGTAACACCCCGGCACCGTTCGACCGGGCACGATTTCCCAAAGTCACGATCGGCGACGACGTCCGCGCCCAGCACCGGTTGGTGACCGAGCAGTTCAAGCTCGACAAGCTCCAGCTGGTGCTCGGCTGGTCGATGGGCGCGGAGCAGACCTATGAGTGGGCGGTTCGCTACCCTGAGATGGTGTTGCGCGCAGCTCCGTTCGGTGGAACCGCCAAGACAACGCCGCATAACTATCTCTCGGTCTGCCTGCACGAGGAGGCGATCAGGTCCGACCCGGCGTGGAACGAGGGCGACTATCGGGATCCGTCCGCGGTGAAGGCGGGCCTGTACCTGCACTCCCACGTCTTTTCGGTCTTGGGAGTGTGCCCGGCCTTCTACAAGAAGGAGGCGTGGCGCATCTTCGGGTCCAGCTCGTTGGACGAGTTTATGCAGAATTTCTGGGAGGCCTGGTTTCTGCCGATGGATGCGAACAACCTCCTGTGCATGGGTTGGAAATGGCGCCACGGTGACGTCAGCCGGCTCTTCGGCGGCGATCTCAGGAAGACGCTAGCCCAGATCCAGGCGAAGACCTACGTCATGCCGTTCGCGAACGACATGTTGTTTCCGGTCGAGGACTGCGCGGCCGAGCAGGCGATGATCGCAGGCAGCAAACTACGCGTGATCAACAGCCTGTGGGCGCATTTTGCGATGCTGTGTATCGATCCGGCAGACCAACAGCAGATCGACCGGAACCTGGCGGAGCTTCTGGCGACACCGGTGTGAGGTTCCGGTGGACGGCAATGCCGCCAACTTCGACCAGCTGCCGGAGCCGAAGTGGTGGTGCGGTTATTCGGTCGCCGTGAGCCTCACGCTCGAGATCGACGCCCATCTCTTGGCGCGGTCCGCCGAGCCCGATAGCCTTGAGCGACCGTCGCACTCCCGAACGCGACGACCTGATCGATTGCCCGTTCCGGTCTTGTGTAACCGACACGTTTCAGCGGGTAACCAAACGGTAATCCCTCCCCCCGCGTCCGCGGCGGCGCCTAGAATGTGCGGCGAGCGTCCTCTCGCGAGGCATGAGAAGAACGACCGCCGATGAGTGCTGCAGCCGATTTCCTGAGGGCACGCGACTTCCTGCTCGCCCACCCGACCGAGTACCCGGCCGTCCGCCGCGACTTCCACTTGCCGCAATTGAGCGAGTTCAACTGGGCGCTCGATCACTTCGACACCATGGCGGCCGGCAACGACAACGTGGGCCTGTGGATCGTCGAGGAGTCGGGCGAAGAGCACCGCCTCTCGTTTGCGACGCTCGCTGCACGGTCGAACCAGGTCGCGAACTGGCTGCGCGCGCAGGGCGTGCAGCGCCACGATCGCGTGCTGCTGATGCTCGGCAATGAGGTCGCGCTGTGGGAGACCATGCTCGCAGCGATCAAGCTCGGCGCAGTCGTAGTCCCCGCCACCAGCCTCCTCACGCGCGACGATCTGTGCGATCGGCTCACGCGGGGCGCGGTGAGGCACGTCGTCGCGGGATCAGCCAACACCGCGAAGTTCGAAGACCTCGAAGGCGAGTACACGCGCATCGCGGTCGGCGCACCCCGCACCGGATGGCGCGACTTTGCCGCATCGAGCGCCTCGCCGTGCACTTTCACGCCAAACGGCTCTACCCGTGCGACCGATCCGGTACTTCTGTACTTCACCTCGGGAACCACGTCGAAACCCAAGCTCGTTGTGCACACGCACCAGAGCTATCCGGTCGGCCACCTCTCGACCATGTACTGGATCGGGCTGCGTCCGGGCGACGTCCATCTCAACATCTCTTCCCCCGGCTGGGCCAAGCACGCATGGAGCTGTTTCTTCGCTCCGTGGAACGCGGGCGCCTGCGTCTTCATTTACAACTACGCACGCTTCAACGGGAAGGCAATGCTCTCGGTGCTCGAGCGTTGTCGCGTCACAACGCTCTGCGCCCCGCCGACCGTATGGCGCATGCTCATCCAGGAGGACATCGCGGCCTTCCGCGGGCGCCTCGCCATTCGCGAGCTGATCGGTGCGGGCGAGCCGCTCAACCCCGAGATCATCGACCGCGTCCAGGCAGCATGGGGCATCACCATCCGCGACGGCTTCGGGCAGACCGAGACGACCGCCGTGATCGGCAACTCACCCGGCCAGCCGGTGAAGCCGGGCTCGATGGGCCGTCCGCTGCCGGGCTACGATGTGGTCCTGCTCGACGTCGACGGCAACCCCGCGGACGACGGTGAGATGGCCATCCGGCTCGATCCACGTCCGGTCGGATTGATGGAGGGCTATCTGGGCGACGCGGGGAAGAACGCCGACGCGATGCGCGATGGGTTCTATCGCACCGGCGACGTCGGGCAGCGCGACGCGGACGGCTACATCACCTACGTCGGCCGGGCCGACGACGTGTTCAAGGCTTCCGACTACCGGATCTCGCCGTTCGAACTCGAGTCGGTCGCGATCGAGCATCCGGCGATCGGCGAGGCGGCGGTCGTCCCGAGTCCGGATCCGCTGCGCCTCGCCGTGCCGAAGTGCTTCGTTAGCCTGCGACAGGGGTACACCGCTTCGCCGGAGCTCGCCGCGGACGTCTTCGCGTTCCTGCGCAAGCGTCTCGCGCCGTACAAGCGCATCCGCCGCCTTGAGTTCGCGGAGCTGCCGAAGACTTTGTCAGGAAAGATCCGGCGCGCGGAGCTGCGTCAGCTCGAAGCCAAGCGACGTGCCGCGAACGAGAAAGGGGTTTTCGAGTTCGTCGAGGACGAGACAGCGAGCGAGGAACGCTACCGCGCCATCTTCAACGTGTCCCTCGACGCAATCAGCCTGTGGGATACAGACCTCTACATGATCGATGCGAACCCGGCGTACTTCCAGATGTACGGCTATTCGCGCGAGGAGGTGATCGGCCAGCGCTTCCCGTCCGACCAGCCACCTGACTACGTCGTTGCGCAACAGGCGCTCATCCGCCGGACCCTCGCCGGCGAATCGTGCCAGCTCGAGATGGCTGCAATCCGCAAGAACGGCGAGCGCTTCCAGATCGAGTCGCAGACCATCCCGGTTCGCTACCGGGGCGCGACACACGCGATCACCGTCGCGCGCGACATTACCAAGCGCAAGGCGGCCGAGGCGGAGCGCATGCACCTCGAAATGCAGCTGCGACAGGCGCAGAAGATGGAGGCGATAGGGCACCTGGCCGCCGGGATCGCGCACGACTTCAACAACATCCTCACGGGCATGCTCGGATACATTGGTCTCGCGACCGAGCGCCAGGAAGCGATTGGCGACGCGAAGCTCGGAGGCTATCTCGAGCAGGTGCAAGCGTCGGGTCGCCGCGCGCGAGACCTCATCCAGCAGCTACTCACCTTCAGTCGCGGGCGGCGCGGAGAACGACGCGCCATCTCACTCTCCGCGCTCGTGGCGGAAGCGCACGGGCTCGTTCGCTCGACGATGCCCGCGACGCTGGAGCTTCAGGTGACGCTCGGCGAGGTCGCCCCCGTGGTTGCCGACCGCGTCCAGCTCGAGCAGGTGCTTCTCAATCTCTGCATCAATGCTCGGGACGCGTTGGAGGGCACCGGGACCGTCGGCGTCATCGTCCGGCAGACCCGATCCGCGGACCTGGTGTGCTCGAGCTGCCGTGGGCGCGTCGCCGGTGACTTCGTCGAGTTGATCGTAAGCGACGACGGGCCCGGCATCCCTCCTGCCGTGATGGGGCAGATCTTCGAGCCGTTCTTCTCGACGAAGGACGTGGGCAAGGGCAGCGGAATGGGGTTGGCAGTCGTGCACGGGATCGTGCACGAGCACGGCGGGCACGTCGTAGTGGAGGCGCCGCACGAGCGGGGTACGACTTTCCGGATACTCTTGCCTCCCGGTGCGGAGGACCGCAGAGACGAAGCGCGAGCGGAGGCGAGCGGCCCGGCGCCTCGCGCTGCGCGACCCGCGCTGCGCGGACGCGTCCTAGTCGTCGAGGATGAGCAGTCCGTCGCTGAGTTCATGCGCGAGTTGCTGCGAACGTGGGGCCTTGAGGTGGACCTGGCTCCCAGCCCTGAAGAGGCGCTCTCGATGCTCGGCAGCGACCCCGGAGCGTACGACCTCGTCATAACGGATCAGACTATGCCGCGGATGAGCGGCCTCCAGCTCGCCGGACGGATCGCACGCCTGTCGCCGGCGCCTCCCGTCGTGCTCTACACCGGCTATGCCGACGACGTCGGTCGTCATGAACTGGAGGCCGCGCGCGTGAAAGACCTGGTGCGTAAGCCGGTCGAACCCTCGGAGCTGCACGCGGTGGTCGCGGGATACACCCACGCCGATCGCTTCAAAATCGCACGGTAGTCACCACGGTTGGCGGCTTCGCCCTTGTCCGTGCGCAGCCGCAATCGACTTCTGCGCATCCGCCGGCCACCACCAACGCCAGCGCAGGCGGCACCGTTCGGACAGAAGCCGGTGAAGCCGCTCTGGAAGAGATTCGCGCCGACGAAGGCGGTGAGCCAGAGCCAGTTGGCGGAGTGGAACGCCGGGCTCGCCTGGACGCCGAGCGCGAGCGAGGCGAGGGCGACGGCGCCGGCGAAGATGCGGATGGTGCTTTCGGTGGTCATTGCAGTCTCCTTGGATGACGTGTGCGCTCAGCCTATGCGCGGGCCGGCGCCGTGTCGGGGACCGCGGTCACAGCGGACCGGCGCGGGCTACGCCGGCTGCGCCGGCTGCGCCGCCGCTTCCGCGGCGGGCCGGTCGAGCCGCCGATGGCGGTACGCGTAGTACAGGACCGGAATCACGACGAGCGTAAGGAGCGTCGAGACGAAGATCCCGAACACGAGCGACACGGCCAGCCCGTTGAAGATCGGGTCGTCGAGGATAAACATCGCGCCGAGCATCGCCGCGAGCCCGGTGAGCACGATCGGCTTGGCGCGCGTCGCGGCAGCGTCGATCACGGCGCGCTGGAGATCCGTTCCTTCGTCAACCTTCAGGTTGATGAAATCGACCAGCAGGATCGAGTTGCGCACGATGATCCCGGCGAGGGCGATCATGCCGATCATGGAGGTCGCGGTGAACTGCGCCCCGAGCAGCGCGTGCCCGGGCATCACGCCGATGATGGTGAGCGGGATCGGCGCCATGATGACGAGCGGCACCACGTACGAGCGGAACTGCGCGACGACGAGCACGTAGATCAGGATCAAGCCCACGGCATAGGCGATGCCCATGTCGCGGAACGTCTCGTAGGTCACCTGCCACTCCCCGTCCCACTTGATCGCGTACTCCGCGTACGGATCGGAGGGCTGGCGGACGAAGTACTCGCCGAGCTTCGCTCCGGCGGGCACCGCGAGCTGCGCCAGGGTGTCCCGCATCGCGAACATCCCGTAGAGCGGGCTGTCCGGCGTGCCGGCCACGTCGGCGACGACATAGGCGACCGGCAACAGGTCCTTGTGGTAGATCGTCTGCTCGCGCGCCATCCGCGCGACGGACACCAGGTCGGAGAGCGGCACGAGCGCGCCGTCGGCCGCACGCACGCGCAGGCGTAGGATCGACTCGATCCGCGCCGCCTGCTCGGGGGGAACCTGCAGCCGGACCGGGATCTCGTACTTGGCGGTGCCGGTGTGCAGCGGGGTCACGTCGTCGCCGGCGAGCGCCGCCCGCACGGTGTAGACGATGTCGCGCTGCGCGACGCCCTTGAGTGAAGCCTTCTGGTGATCGACGCGGACCACCAGCCGGGGTGCGGCCTCCTCGACGCTCGAGTCGACGTCGACGATGCCCGGCGCGGCCGCGAAGGCCGCGCGGACCGACTGCGCGACCTGCTGCTGCCCGGCGTACTCCGGCCCGTACACCTCGGCGACGATCGGCGCCAGCACCGGCGGGCCGGGCGGCACCTCGACCACTTTCACCGTGGCGCCGTGCCGGCGGCCGATGCCCTCGATCCCGGGCCGGACTGACGCCGCGATCTCGTGCGACTTGCGGTCGCGCCGGTGCTTGTCGACGAGGTTCACCTGCAGGTCGCCGAGCTCCGGCGCCGCGCGGAGGTAGTACTGGCGCATGAGGCCGTTGAAGTTGATCGGCGCGGCGGTGCCGGCGTACGCCTGGTAGTCGCTGACCTCGGGCACGGTGGCGAGGTACTCGCCGATCTCGTGCAGCACGCGGGTCGTGCCCTCGAGCGCGGTGCCGGTCGGCATGTCGACGATCACCTGGAACTCCGACTTGTTGTCGAACGGCAGCATCTTCAGCACGACCAACTTCGCCGCCGCGAGCGACACGCTGGCGAGGATCAGCGCGCCGATCGCCGCGGCGAGCTTCCAGCGGCTGCGGGCGCCCGTGCGGCCGCCGAGAAACCGGGTCATCACGCGCTCGAAGAAGCGATGCACTTTCGGGTCCGCGCGGTCGGCGTGGCCGGCCGCGGCGCCGTGATGGCCACCGAGCAGCCTCGCCGCGAGCCACGGCGTGACGACGAACGCGATCGCGAGCGAGATCAGCATGCCGATCGAGGCGTTGATCGGGATCGGGCTCATGTAAGGCCCCGTCAGCCCGGTGACGAACGCCATCGGCAGCAGCGCCGCGATGACCGTGAACGTCGCGAGGATCGTCGGCCCGCCCACCTCGTCCACCGCGAGCGGGACGAGCCGCGCGAGCGGCGCCTCCGGCGCGAGCGCCCGGCGGCGGTGGATGTTCTCCACGACGACGATCGCATCGTCGACGAGGATGCCGATCGAGAAGATGAGCGCGAAGAGCGACACGCGGTTGAGCGTGAAGCCCCACGCCCACGACGCGAACAGCGTCGCGGCGAGTGTGAGCAGCACCGCGACGCCGACGATGGCCGCCTCGCGCCGCCCGAGCGCAAGCCACGCGAGCGCGACCACGGAGAGCGTCGCGAAGACGAGCTTCTGGATGAGCTTCTGCGCCTTGTCGTTCGCCGTCTCGCCGTAGTTGCGGGTCAGCGCGACGTTCACGCCGTCGGGGATGACCGAGCCCCTGAGCTCGTCGACGCGCCGGGTGACCCGGGCGGCGACGTCGACCGCGTTCTCGCCCGGCTTCTTCGCCACCGCAATGGTGACCGCCGGGTACTCTCCGCCGTCCTTCACGCCGTGCCAGACATAACGCTTCGCGAGCTCCGGTCCGTCGACGACGCGCGCGACGTCCTCGACGAACACCGGCCGGTTCTGGTAGCTGCCGACCACGATCCGGGCGACGTCGCCCGCCGAAGCGAAGAAGGTACCGGCCTCGACGAGCGTCTCGCGGTTGCCGCCGACGAGCGCGCCGGCGGGCATCGACGCATTCGCGGCGATGAGCGCCTGGCGGACGTCCTGCGCGGTGACGCGGTAGGCCTGCATCCGCTCCGGGTCGAGCAGCACCCGCACGCTGCGGCTCGGGCCGCCGACCGTCTGGACGGTGCGCGTGCCCGGCACGCGCTTGATCTCGACCTCGGCGGCGTGCGCCACCCGCTCGAGCTCGTAGGCGCCGCGCTCCGGGTCCGCCGTCCACAGCGTGAGCGTCACGATCGGGACGTCGTCGATACCCATCGGCTTCACGATCGGCTCGCCGACGCCGAGGTTCGGGCTGACCCAGTCGCGGTTCGACATGATCGTGTCGTAGAGCCGCACGAGCGCGTCGGTCCGGTTCTGGCCCACCTCGAACTGCACGGTCAGCACGGCGAGGCCGGGCTTCGACATCGAGAAGATGTGCTCGACGCCGGTGATCTGCCCGAGGACCTGCTCGGCCGGGGTCGCGACGAGCGACTCGACGTCCTTCGCGGACGCCCCCGGGAACGGGATGAGGACGTTCGCCATCGTCACGTTGATCTGCGGCTCCTCCTCGCGCGGCGTCACGACCGCCGCGAAGACGCCGAGGAGGGCCGCGACCAGCGCGACGAGCGGCGTCAGCTGCGAGCCGACGAAGAACCCGGCGATGCGTCCGGAGATGCCCATCAGACGCTCACGCGGACTTCTTGGGCTTCACGATGCCGAGCATCTTCATGACGTACTTCTCGTCGAACGGCTCGGTCGAACGCGAGCTTCGGGCTGGTCGCGACGATCAGGAAGTCGTAGTCGGGGAGCGTGCCGTCGCCGAGCTCGACCTGGTTGCGCTCCGGATGGACGCGCTTCGCGCCGCGCGGGTCGAAGGCGATGCCGCGCTGCTCGAGGTACGGCGCGGCCGCGAACTCGATGTCCCCGCGCCTGCGCCAGCCGACCGCGAGCCACGGATTCGACGGCACGAAGTGGAACGTCGGCCCGTTGCCCACCACCGTGACTCGGTCGCCCTTGCCGAGCAGCGCCTTCATCTCGTAGGCCATCGGCATGCCGCCGAGACCCGCACCGATCACCACCACGTGTGTCATTGGTACCCTCGTTTGGGATCTACTTGGCCAGTGCCGCCTGCTTCAGCGCGGACAGCGCCGCGACGGGATCGAGCGCCACGCGCTCGCCGGCAGTCAGGCCCGCGAGCACCTCGATCGAGCCGTCGCCGGTGCGTTCGCCGAGGCGCAGCTGGCGGAACCGGATCTCGCCGGACGGCGTCACCACGTACGCGCCTGCGACCTCGCTCCGATATGCGACCGCGCGCTCGGGGACCAGCAGCTTGCGCATGCCGCCGGTGGCGAAGAGTGCACGTGCGAACATGCCGGGATACGCGCCCTTCGTGGCGTCGCCGTCCGGCAGGTCGAGCCGCACGAGCTTAGTGTGCGTGCGCGCCTCCGCCGCGGGCAGGACCGTCACCGACCGGGCCGGCACCGTGCGCGCGAGCGCGGGCAGCTCGGCCGAGGCGGCGTTCGTGCCGGTGCGTACGCGGGAGATGACGTCTTCCGGCACGCTCGCCGCGACGCGGAGGTCGCTCGGGTCGAACAGCGTGAAGAGCGGCCGGCCCGGTTGCGCCAGCTCCCCGAGCTGGACCGGGCGCTCCGCGATCACTCCAGAGAACGGCGCGGTGATTACCGTGTAGCTCCGCGCCGCCGTCGCGGCGCCGGTGCCGGCGTTCGCCGCGGCCAGCGCGGCGGACGCGGCGTCGAACTCGGCCTGGGTCCGGTCGACGGCGGCCTGGCTCACGTACTGCTTCTCGTAGAGCTTGCGGTTCCGCTCGAGGTTCGAGCGGGCGTTCGCGAGGTCCGCGGTCGCGCGCGCGATCTGCGCCTCGCTCGAGGCGACCACTTGCGCCGCTTCGCGCTCGTCGATCCGCGCGAGCAGCTGGCCCGTCGCGACGCGATCGCCCACGTCGGCGCGAAGCTCGACGATCCGGCCGGCGATCTGCGCCGCGACCGTGGACTGACGGACCGCCTCGACGAGGCCGTCCGCCGCGTACGTCTCGACGACCTCGCGGAACTCGACCGGCGCGGTCGCCGGCTGTGCGGCCGCGGCAAGCGGTGCCACCGCAAGGGCGATGAAGAGAAGCACGGGTTTCATGGTTTCTTCTTTGGGCGCGGCAGCCGCGGCGAGTATTCGTAGCGGCCGCTCGCGCATTGGCGTTAGTTCATGATCGGCGCAAGGGCCTCGCCGATACGAGCAGCTTGGCTCGCGGTGATCATGCTGCCGAGAATCCGGTTGAAGCGCTCGTCCTGCACGCCCGTGACGATGTACTGAAAGCGGTAGGCGCGCAGGAATGCATCCCCGATCGCCGCCTGCTGCTCCGCGTTCATCGGGCGGCCTGCCAGCGTCAGGAAGTATTCGCTGTCGGCCCTGGCCTGCATCTGGAGGATGCCGTCGACCGCGCCCGCCAATCCGATGAGGTCGTCAACTGCCTTGTCGCGCTGCTTCGCGGTGAGCTTCGCGTTCTCGCGCATCCATTCCATTTCGTCCAGGATGGCGTGCTGCGATTCCTCGCGCCAGTGGAAAAGGAACACGTCCTTCCACAGCTCCGACAACTCCTGGTCCGGTGCGATGCTGGAACGGTAGTGCGCCTGGGTGAAGAGTTCGATAAGGCAGGTGAGGCCCAGCACGGCCCAGGTCGAGGATGCAAGCACCGCCTTGGCCACATCGTTCGGCTGCGACAGGAACGCGTAGCCCGCGGGCATTCCCTCGCCGGCCATCGTCTCGAGGCGGCGGAACATCTCCTGGTGCTTGAGCTCCTCGTCGGTGAATCGCACCAGCGCCTCGAGCGCTACCTGATCGCCCAGCCAATGCTCCCTGCTCACCTCGAGGATCTTGGCGCCGATGAAGCGCTCCACGAGACCGAACATGTTGGCGTAGGTCCGGCCCTGGACCTGGCTGAAAGTGCGCCTGTCCTCGTCGGACAGGAACGGCAGGCGCGCGACCATCGACAGACCGTCGGGCAGGAACTTCTTGTTGAAATCGAACTGACGTCCGCGGATGACATCGCGGTCGATGTCCCAGCGGATGCGCTTCGAGACCTCGATGCACTTGGCGTAGCGGTTGCTGTTGATGGGCAGCTGTTCGGACATGTCCATGGTGTGGCTCCTGTTTCGTTGCGTGGGTGGGTGAATCAATACGCGGGGGGCGCGCCGCGGGCCCGTGCGGCCTGCAGGGCTCTCTGAAAGAACCGGACCGAGGCCTCGAATCCGCGCCGAATCGCTTCGAGTCGCCACGAACGACTCGGAGCGCGGTGTCGGGTGAATACAATCTCCGCGTCGGCCAGGACCTGCAGGATGGCGCGCCCGCTCCGGTCGAGGAGGAAGCTTTCGCCCGCGCCAATCACGATGTCGCGGGTGTCGTCCTGCTGCGTGAGCCAGACGCTGCCCGTGTGCAGCGCAAGTTCGAAGCCTTCGGACCGTTCGATGCGAAGCAGGGCGTTGCGTGGAAACCTCGCGGTGAGAGTCTGGTGCGGGATCGGGCGTTTCATGTCCGGGTCCTCGGTGGAAATCGCGTTGCGAACGGTGCCAATGATTTCTCGCGGCCCGTAGGAGCACTTGATTGATACGGTCTGATTCTTGCCCGCAGCGCTGCGCGCCGAACATCGTTTGATCGAGGCGCCTCACGGTTTGCCCGGGACGCCGTCCCTGCCGCAGCGGGTGCCGTCCCGGTAACATGCGGCGATTCTTGGGACAGTCTCCTCACCGCCGATGGATGCGCTTTCGGAAGTGCTCAAGGTGCTGCGGCTCACGAGCGGCATCTTTCTCGAGGCGGAATTCACCGCTCCGTGGTGCATCGATTCGGCCCCGGGCAAGGAGGACGTGCACCACCTCCTGCCGAATGCGGAGCAGGTCTCGATCTATCATCTGGTCACCGAGGGCCGCTGCCGCGCGCGGCTGCCCGGCGAGGGGACGCCCCTCGATCTGGAGGCGGGAGACCTCGTCATGTTTCCGCATGGCGACGGTCATGTGCTTGGAAGCGACGTGCAGCTCTCCCCGGTGCCCGCCTGGACCCTGGTCGGGCCTTCCACGGAGGGCGGGCTCGCGCGGGTCTGCCACGGGGGCGGCGGCCCGCGGACGCGCTTCGTGTGCGGCTTCCTCGCGTGCGATGAGCGCCTGTGCAGGCCGTTGCTGGGCGCATTGCCGCGCATGCTGCGCGTATCGCTGGGCAAAGAAGGACCCGCCTCGGCCTGGATTGTCACCACGCTGCAGCGCGGGGCATCCGAGACGCACGCTCCCCGGCCGGGCGCGGAAGCCATCCTAGGCCGGCTCGCGGAGCTGCTTTTCGTGGAGGCGATCCGCGAGTACATCCGCACGCTGCCCGCAAGTCAGCAGGGCTGGCTTGCGGGCTTGCGCGATCCGTTCGTCGGGAAGGCGCTCGCGCTATTGCATCGCGAGCCGGCGCGCGATTGGGAAGTGGAAGGCCTGGCGCGCGAGGTCGGGCTGTCGCGCTCAGCGCTCGCCGACCGATTCGTCGCGCTGATCGGCGAGCCGCCCATCCAGTACCTGACCCGTTGGCGGCTGGCGCTCGCCTCCCAGGCGCTCGCCAGCTGCAACGACGCTGTGGCGCGCGTCGCCGAACGCGTCGGCTACGATTCGGAGGCGGCCTTCAACCGCGCTTTCAAGCGGGAATTCGGGCTGCCGCCGGCGGCGTGGCGACGGGCGGCGCGGCTGGCCGCGAGGACCTGAACTGGGCGAGGCAGTAAGTATCCTCCGGCTTTGCCGGGGGATACTTACTTGTCGCGGAGCGCGGGCAACTTGCGGCTGACCTCGCGCCCGATTGCACTGCCCAAGTCATATCCGTCCCTGACCGCTTTGAGAAAGTGGATTCCGCAGTAGACGCGTGACATTCCGTTCTCGATCGCGGCTTCCGTGAATCCCCGATAGTGTCGGGTGACATTCGGAAGGCTCGCGCTCGTGGTGGAGAAAGGCACGCGATCCCCGAAGTTCTGGATAAGCACCTCGGCAGCCGCCGCCCCCAGCGCCGTGTGCGTCGACGGATGGTCCGGAATCGGCGGACTCACGCAGAACGAATTCCAGTCAGGATCCGGGTCCGTCAGGGCGTTTCCATCCAAGGCCGCCATGCGGATAGCGGTGATCGGACGCCAGAAGTTGAACCGATACTTCGCATCGAAACCCGCGATGTACCCATCCGCCAGTGCAAAGTTGACGAGCGCAAGAATTCTCGCGGATCGCCAGGTTCCGACTCCTTTCTGAGCAATGACCGTATTGGCGATGCGGTTCCATCCGGGCGGCGACAACGCGACCAGGTGTTTGGACAGTTCGTGAATCGCCGCCACCCGGTGAGGCGCCTCCACACCCATCAGTACCTCGACAGCTTCCGTAGCCACGTCGACCGCGTCCTCACCGCGGTTCAGCTCGACCACGCAGTACGCCTAACTTGGTCTTCAAGTGAGCCTCGGCACGCGACCAACGCCGAGAGATGCAACGCCCTGGACGTCGCGAGGGGTAGTAGAGAAGAGCGTGACGGCCCGTCGTTGTTCGGTGTGTCAACTTACCGCAATTGGACGCGATGCGGCTTATGACAAGGTCATAACGCACATCGTTTCACCCGGCTTCTGCTTATACTTTTTTGAAATGAAAGCGCGCGCTCCGTCGGGCGCGGCTTACCAGTCATCAGAGTGCGAGAACTCACGCACCGATAACGAGAAGATACGCATGGAAGTCTGGATGCTGTTGTTGATCGTGGGCGCGATCGCCGGTTTTGTCGGGGGATTGCTCGGCGTTGGCGGCGGACTTGTCGTGGTGCCCGCGCTCGTGTTCGTGTTCGCTGCGCAAAAGTTGGCAACAGCGGTGGCGATTCCGCTCGCCTTCGGCACGTCGATGGCGAGCGTTTTCTTCACATCACTCTCCAGCCTTCGCGCGCACCATGCGCGCGGCGCGGTGGTGTGGGAGATGTGGCGTCGTCTCACCCCCGGGATCCTGCTCGGCGCGGTGGTTGGGTCAGCGCTCGCAACCGTCTTGCCCGGTGACGGATTGCGCCTTACGCTGTGCGCCTATCTCCTGCTTATCGCTGCGCAAATGTTCTTCGAAATGAGTCCGCGGCCGCGGTCGCAGCCGATCGGCCGCGGCGGAATGGCGGTCGCCGGAAGCCTGATCGGAGCGGTATCCGGGATGGTCGGTTTCGGCGGAGGGAGTTTGAGCATTCCGCTTCTTTCGTGGTCGGGCGTGCAGTTCCGCCAGGCGATCGGAACGGCCGCCGCAATCGCGCTGCCGATCGCATTTTCGGCCACCGCCGGGTACGTGGCGTTTGGTTTCTTGAGCGACGCGCTGCCGCCCTTCAGTCTCGGCTACGTGTATCTGCCGGCGCTCGCGGCAATCGTCGCGCCCAGCATGCTGCTTGCGCCGGTCGGTGCGCGCTGCGCGCACCGACTTCCCGTGCCGATCCTCAAGCGCGCTCTCGCGCTTGTCCTGCTCATCGCTGCGGCTCGGCTTGCGATAGCCCACTAGGGCCGGCGAGCGCAGCGTCTCCGGATCCACCGCGCCCGAAGCGAAGGAGCGGGGATCAACATGACGCCAAAGCGCTAGCTGTCGGTAGATCCCCCTCCGCGTCCTCCTCGACCTCAAGCGACCCACTGCGGCATCGCTACGGCACGCTGTGGGAAGCGCCCTTGATCAGCGGGACCTCGCCCTCTGCACGGTCGAGGAACTCGATCGCGGGACGGTAGGTAAACCATATGTCTTCCACGCACAGGGCGCTACTTAACCGCGTCGAGGCGGGGCTGTACGAGTTGACCTAGGGACGGACGCGGACGCAAGGCACGCGGCCCGGCCAACCGAAACTGCAGCTGACCGCTCAGATGTAGGGGCCGAAGGCCCCTTCGTCGCCGACAACCGGGCGAAACTTGTTCGCGAAGTTTGTAGCTGTTCGCGTCGCCCACACCCTTTCCTCTCCCATCGGGAGAGGAAAGCGTGAGCGGCTTTTGCGGGTAACATCAATCAATGAAAGACACCGTTCGTCGGAGTCGTCTCACACCGATCGCAGTTCGCGGCCTCCGGGTCATCGCCCTTGCGACGCTGCTCGCCGCTGCGGGTTGTGCTTCCACGCCGACGCAGCAGTGGCCGGCGACGCCGGCGCAACTTTACGGCGATCTCTTTATCGACGTTCAGATGGCACGTGTCTTCCCCGACGACAAGACATTCGTCGATGCGGTCGCAAAGCGCGAGCCGCGGGATATTGTAGCCAGCTATCAGCGCGAGCGGCTCGAGCCAGCGTTCGATCTGAACGCTTTTGTCGTACGTGAATTCACAGTGCCGACGCCCGATGCATCCGACTTTCGCACGATCCCAGGCCAGGATGTGCGATCGCATATCGATCGCCTCTGGCCGGTACTCACGCGCGAGCCGGCGCAGGAGGTGAAGTACTCGAGCCGATTGCCGTTGCCGCATCGCTACGTCGTGCCGGGCGGACGCTTCAATGAGATGTACTACTGGGATTCCTATTTCACCATGCTCGGGCTGCAGACGAGCGGTCAGCACGAGCTGCTGCGGCCGATCTGCGACAACTTCGCCTTTCTGGTCGAGCGCTACGGCCACATCCCGAACGGCAACCGCAGTTACTACCTGGGGCGTTCGCAACCCCCTTTCTTTGCGTTGATGGTGGAGCTGCTGGTCGACCACGAGGGCGGCGGCGCTTATTCCAGATATCGCGCGGCGCTGCAGAAGGAATACGATTTCTGGATGGCAGGCAGCGAACGATTAAGGGTTGGAGAGGCGCATCGTCGCGTCGTACGACTGTCTCGCGACGAGATGCTGAATCGCTATTGGGACGATCGCGCGACGCCTCGCGAGGAGTCCTATCGCGAAGATATTGCCACGGCGAATGCGACGCAGCGTCCGAAGGAAGAGGTCTACCGCAATCTCCGCGCCGCAGCCGAGAGCGGCTGGGATTTCAGTTCCCGCTGGTTTGCCGACGGCAAGACGCTGGCCAGCATTCGCACCGTGGATCTGATCCCGGTCGATCTGAACAGCGTGCTGTATCAGTTGGAACGGACGCTGGCGAGCGCTTACGAAACCACTTCCCCTGCCCGAGCGGAAGAATTTCGTGCGCGAGCTGCGGCGCGTCGGGCAGCCATTCATCGTTATCTGTGGAATCCGGATGCCGGCGTTTTCACCGATTATCTGTGGCGCGAAGGACGTCCTGCCGCTCAAGTAACGGCGGCGACGGTTGCGCCGCTATTCTTCGGGCTTGCAAGCCAGGAGCAGGCCAAAGCAGTCGGGGCGGCGGTAAACGCGCAACTGCTAAAGGCTCATGGTCTCGTCACGACTGCCAATACTACAGGCGAGCAATGGGACGCACCCAACGGTTGGGCGCCGCTGCAATGGATGGCAATCGAGGGTTTCAGGCGCTACGGCAACAACGAGCTCGCCGATACAATCGCTCAGCATTGGGTGAAGCAGAATCTCGCTGTGTTCGAAACGAGCGGCAAGCTCGTCGAGAAATACGACGTTACAGCCGCCGGTAGTCGCGGAGCAGGCGGAGGCGAGTATCCACTACAGGATGGATTCGGTTGGACCAACGGCGTGCTGCGCGCATTGCTTGTGCGTTATCCGAAGTTGGCGGCAGTCGAGTGAGGGGGATGGGGGCTCGAGGTTCGGGATTCGGAACTTGAGACTCGCGATCCGCAAAATACCCCTCCGGTTCCCGATTCGCGAATCGCCAGGCTGCTCGATCTATTGATCAGGACTTCTCGATCCGTTTTTGAATGTCATCCGCCCGTTGGCTGGCCCGGAACTCGATGATGCGAAGATCGGCGAGACCGTGCTCGTAGAACGGATCTTCCTTGGCGATGGCTTCGATTTCCCGCCGACTCTTGCCCACGGCCAAGATGATCCCGCCATCTCGCGGTATTTTTCGACCCGAGACGAGAAAGTTGCCAGAGGCGTAGTACTTCTTCAAGAAACGAACGTGGGCGGCCATGTGCGCGTCAATTTCGCCGAGGTCGACCTTATAGGTGAGTTCGATGACGAACATGGCCGCCCCAGCTTGCATCAAGCACGCCGCGGCGTAAAGGGCGACTTGAGGGGTTAACTTGGGCGCACCCAAGAACCTGATTAGTGCGGAAATCCGGGAGGCCATCAACGCAGACCGCTTCAGCCCCTCAAGGCGACGACGCGATCGCGACCAGCTCGCTTGGCTCCGTAAAGCGCCGCGTCAGCGCGCGACAAGGTCTCCGTCACGGATTCACTTCGGAGGTATTGGGTCAAGCCGATCGAAACAGTGATCGAACATCTCTTCGCAAATTCGGAGAAATCGAGGCCGAGTGCCTGTACGCGTATCCGATCTGCGTATGTGATTGCGCCATCGATGTTGGTATGGGGCAGAATCTGCATGAACTCCTCGCCGCCGTAGCGTCCGAAAACATCCGTCGCGCGAAGCTCCTGTTGCACAGCGCGCGCAAACTTTCGCAGCACCTCATCGCCCGCCAGGTGACCAATCTCATCGTTGACGCGTTTGAAGAAGTCGATGTCGATGATGCAAACGCAAAAGACGTCGCCGGTTCGATCGCAACGATTTTTTTCTGCTTGCAACGCGGCCATAAGAACGCGGCGGTTGAAAACGCCGGTCAACTCGTCCCGCCTTGCTTGATCTTCAATATCCTCCAGCTTGATGCTCGCGTCCGCCAGGTCCTTCACGCAGCCTTCGGATATAGCCGCCGATTCGAATGAACCAAGGCATAGTCACGGCGAGGACGAACCAGTGCACAAGATCGCTCCTGAGCATTTCCGTGGCCTCTCCGCTGTGAACACGCAAAGCGATGACAACAGCGAGGCCAGTCAGGGAAATGGCGGTCAAGAGCAACAGTTCGCGGGTGGATAAACGCAGCATGCCAAACAGGAACGCGACAAAGAGAAACACACCAAGTGCCTCGCGCGTGGCGCGGGCTTGATAGAGCACGTACAGCATTGTGAATACCGCGGCCAGCAGTTGTGGTGCGGTGAGACTGGGGTCTCGCATCCTGAGGTTTAGCCCGGACCGGAACGCAGCATAGAAGAAAACGATAAGGGAGATGACAAGGACACTGGCTTCGATCAGCGTCTTTCTATCGACCATGCCTTGCGAGTAGTAGACATACAGCACGAACAGATAGACCAGGGAGAAGCCGCTGGCGAGCAAGTGACCGGCGCATGCGGAGCGCTTGCTTGGGATCGTCTTTGGGCAGAAATGAAAAGCTAGCCACGTGTGCTCTACTGGTGTTTGGCAAGAGTACGGTCCTTGAGGCGGTATCGTTTTGCTCGAGCGCTGCGCACGGTCGCCCGCCGATGTCAATGCATCATCGCGCTCCTCCGATCAGCGCGCATCCGGAATATTCCTTCAGCCGGTACTGACTTTCGGCTTATCGCGTTGTGTTTCGCGATGTCGACTTTATTTCTCGGCGTAGCTGCTTGGCGATTGCGCTGCTAAGATCGATACGTTCCCGTATCACAATAACGACAACCGCGCTTGACACGCCAACGGAGGAACCCCGATGAATCCTAAGCTCACCGCGCTCGTCGTGCTGCTGGTCGCCATGTCTCCGCTGGCACTGTTCGTCGGCACGGCTCGTGCCGACGACCGTCATGGGCGGAGCGATTTCGATATTCGCGCGCTCTCGTCGCGGCCGGATACGGTGAGTGGCGGCGATGTGCTCGTGCGGGTCGCGCTTCCGCGCGGACTGCACGGGAAAGACGTGCGCGTGACGCTGAATGGCCGCGACGTCACAGGCGTCTTCCGGCGCGAGGCGGGCGGCCGCTCGGTGCTCGGGCTCGTGCAGGGCCTGCGTCTCGGCTCCAACACGTTGCGGGCGCGAGGCGGCGGCCACGACTCGGCGCTGCGCCTCATCAATCATCCGGTCACCGGGCCGATCTTCTCGGGTCCGCAGGAACAGCCCTTCTTCTGCCAGACGCACGAGTTCCGCGTCTACCCCAACGGCCCGTTCCTCACCGCCACCCAGATCGTCGACCCCTGTGACGTTGCCACCCGCGTCGATTACGTCTACCGCGCGACCGACGGGGCATTCAAGGCGCTCGGTGTCGGAGCCCCCCCGCCGGCGGACCTCGCGATGACGACGACGACCGAAGGGCAGACCGTTCCTTACATCGTCCGACTCGAGACGGGCACCCTCAACCGGGCGATCTACCAGATCGCGATTCTCGACGACCCGGGGGTGCCGGGGCCGGAGCTGCGCAGGGGCGCAGGATCCGGGCTGGAACGGCCGTCTCGCCTACGTCTTCGGCGGCGGCTGCGGCGGGGGACACTACATCCAGGGCGCCGTGACCGGCGGGGTGCTGAACGACATGATGCTCTCGCGCGGCTTCGCCACCGCCTCGTCTTCGCTGAACGTGCTCGGCAACAACTGCAGCGACGTGGTGTCCGCGGAGACGCTCTCGATGGTGAAGGAGCGCTTCATCGAGAGCTACGGCCCGCCGCGCTACACCCTCGGCTGGGGCTGTTCCGGCGGTGGGATCCAGCAGTACATGATCGGCGACAACTATCCCGGACTCCTCGACGGGCTGCTCCCGCAATGCAGCTTCTCCGACGTCTACGCTACGGGGACGTTCGACGCGCGGCTGATGCTGAACTACTTTGCGTACAACGCCGGCGTCCCGTGGACCCAGGAGGAGCTGCGCGCGGCGTCGGGCTTCGGAACGTTCGGCCAGATCTACACGCAGGGCACGTCATGGGCGGCGCGCATCGATCCGTCGCCCACGCGCCCCGGCTTCCCCCCGGTCATCCCCGGGTTCCCGACCACGGTGAGCGTGTCCTACCTGTACAACGCGGTCGTGCCGAACGACGTCAAGTACCACCCCGTGAGCAACCCAACGGGCGCGCGTGCGACGACCTACGATCACAACGTCAACACGTTCGGCCGGGACGAGAACGGCTTCGCGCGCCGCCCGCTCGATAACGTCGGCATCCAATACGGCCTGGCCGCGCTGAACGCCGGACAGATCTCCACGGCGCAGTTCCTCGACCTCAACGAGAAGATCGGGGGCCTGGACATCGACGCCAACTTCATCCCCGAGCGCATGGTGGCCGATCGCAAAGCGACACGAGCGGCCTACCAGACCGGAAAGGTATTGAGCGGCGGCGGTGGGCTCGCCTCCGTGCCGATCCTGGACTTCGACGTGATCTACACCGATCTCTCGCCCGCCGGCGACGTCCACATGAAGTACTACCACTTCTCCACCCGCGAGCGGCTCATCAAGGCGAACGGGCACGCCGGCAACATGGTGATGTGGAACGGCGTCTTCGGCGCGCGGGCGGCGTTCGCCTCGACGCAGGCGTTCCTGCAGATGGACGCTTGGCTCGCCAACATCGCGGCCGACGACTCGGATGATCCGCGCGCCCTCAAGGTGGTGCGGAACAAGCCCGCCGATCTCGTGGACGGCTGCTGGACCGGCGGCGCGGCGCCGACCTTCACGGCGGAGCGGCAGTTCCTCGGCGGGACGGGCACGTCATTCTGCAACACCGAATACCCCGGCTTCACTTTCCCGCGGTTCGTCGCCGGATCGGCGCTCGCGAACGACATCGTCAAGTGCCGGCTGCGGCCGATCGACCTGGCCGATTACGAGGTGACCTTCGCGCCGTCGGAGATCGCGCGCCTGCGGCAGATCTTCCCGGACGGCGTCTGCGATTGGTCCCGGCGCGGCGTCGGGCAGCAGCCGCTCAAGGACACGTGGCTCACGTATCCGCGCGTTGGTCACTACCGCAGCCTGAACCGCGGCGGGGACGACGACGAGGACCGCGACCGACCCGGCCGCCACGAAGACGACTGAAGCGGGACCGGCCACGAAGCCGGCATTCTTCGCGAGGCTGCGGGGTGCAGTCGCGCGTCTGGCCGCGCTCATTGCCCCGGCGCCCGCGCGCGAGGATCCCGACGAGACCCGGCGCAGCTCGCGGGGAAGCGCCTGCTAGCGTCGCGGAGTTCGGCGGCTATCAAGCGATCGCCAATGCCACTAGATTTGAGCCTGCTCCGCTAGAGGGCTGGTTGCACTAACGCCGGCGCTCTAGCGCGCGGCATGACGCGGGTCCCACGCCAGTCGCGTGATTCCCCGCGCGAGGCTCTAGGTCGAGCCGGAATCAGTTATGCGCGGGTTGTCACCGGCGCAGGCATTCGCCGAGCATCAGCTGTATGCGCGACCGGGGCGGGGGCGAGACGCCCGGCTTTCAAAATCCCGTCGTACTACTCGAAAATCGACTTTCGTATTGGAGCGGGGAGCCCGCTCCCGCTTTCTTCACCGGGGCGCGAACGCGCCGGCGTCTTGACAAAAGGCTCAATACAGAACCATCATTTCCGCGAGTCTCGAGTTCGAAGTTCGCGAGCGCAAGTCGAGCCGGTGAGGGGAGCCCCGCGCGAAAGACTGAGTCACTCTGTGACAGCCACGTCGTCGAGTAGCGGCAGTCTGCCTCCGGTTTCTCGCGTGCCCGCTTCCGCCCCTGCATTCACAAACAATCGGGCTTCATCAAAGGAGGAGTCTGTGATCTCTACCGCGTTCGGTCATTCGCACCGCATCCGTTCCCCCAGAGGCGTGCGCACGCCATTCGCGCGACTCACGGCGACGCTTGCGCTGGGGGCGCTGCTGCTGGTTGCGCCCTATGCATCCGCGTTCGATGGGCGGGACGGACGAGATGACAACTGGGTCGCCACCTGGAGTGCAAGCCCTCAATCAGGCGCCGAGCCGATCTTTGGCCCACCGCCGGCGGTACTCCAGTTCGACAATCAGACCGTCCGCATGGTCGCTCGCATCAGCAAAGGTGGCGATCGGGTTCGCGTACGACTGGACAACACGTTCGGGATCGATTCGCTCGTCATCGGCGCGGCGCACGTCGCCAAGCACGGCGTGGGGGCCGCCATCGAGCCCGGTTCCGATCGACAGCTCGAGTTCGGGGGCAGCCCGCTCATCACGATCCCGCCCGGCGCATCGGTCGTGAGCGATCCGGTTCGTCTCCATGTTTCCGATCTCACCGAACTCGCCGTGAGCATCTATCTGCCGGATCCGACGCCTGCTCTCAGCGTGCACACACTCGGGCGCCAAACCACGTTCATCTCGGCAGCCGGGGCGGGGAACCTCGCTGGCGCAACCACGATTCCGACGACGACAACGACGCTCGTGCGCTATTTCCTGTCTGGGATCGAGGTGCGCGCCCACGAGGACGCGAAGGCGATCGTCACCCTCGGTGATTCCATCACCGATGGCTTCAACGCGACGGTCGATGCCAATCGCCGCTGGCCCGACCGCCTCGCCGAGCGCCTGCTCGATCGCCGCTCGCCGTACGACCTGGCGGTGGCCAACCAGGGGATCAGCGGCAATCGCCTGCTGCACAATGTGATCGGACCCAACGTGCTCTCGCGCTTCGATCGCGACGTCATCGCTCAGACCAACGTCGCGTTCGTCGTCGTGCTCGTCGGAATCAACGACATCGGGTTTTCGGCGATTCAGGTTCCCAACTCGCCGTTCGCCGCCCAGGCGGTCACCGCCCAAGAGATGATCCAATCCTATCGGCAGCTGATCACCCGCGCCCGCCTGAAGGGCATCAAGATCATCGGCGGCACGCTGCTGCCGTTCGAGGGCGCGGGCTACTTCACCCAGGAAGGCGAGGCGAAGCGTCAGGCTGTCAACGAGTTCATCCGCAACAGCGGCGAGTTCGACGATGTGATCGACTTCGATCGCGTGATGCGCGATCCGGTCAATCCGACGAGATTGCTGCCGCTCTACGACAGCGGCGACCATCTCCATCCGAACGACACGGGGTACGAGGCGATGGCGAGAGCGGTCGACCTCAGGATGTTCGGTCACCGCTTCGGTCATCGCGGCGCGCTCCAGGTGCTCGACTTTGCGCAGTTTGCCCGGATGCAGTAGACGCCCGGGGGCGCTCCGCTTCCGATACGCGACGAGCGGCTCATGACGCGCGACCAAGAGTGACCCGACAACCCGACGTTTTTCTTGCCGGTATTCAACAGCGGGGACAACCTGCACCCGAGCGATGTCGGCTATGAGGCCATGGCGCAGGCCGCCTACAGAGTGCTACGGCGGGTGTTGCACTAGCGCCGGTCCTGTCGCGGCCAAGCGAGTTCGTCGCCGCCGGGGCTGCCAACCGTATCGCGCGGCGCTGAGGCGACTCATGCGTCCTAGCCGTCAATCGACGAAAGGCGGGCAGGGGGGTGACCGTTGAACGGGGACAAGGAGCCTGCAAAGTTTCTCAAGTGCCTCGGTGGGGCGGTAGCAGGCGCTGTGCTTGGAGGACTGGGCGGAGCCGGCACGGGGAGTGCCATCCCTGTTCTCGGAACCGCGGCCGGCGCAATAATCGGCACCATCGCTGGAGCGGTCGCGGGTGTCACGTCTTCGTGTGACTGATCGATGTCTGCGATATTTCCCGATCCTTCGAAACTGGCGCCGCGATACTCTCGCCCGATCTCCTGGGCTTCTTGGGTGCTCGTGCTTGGCGGAAGCGCAGTGGCGAGCTTTGGCGACCCCGCCTATGTCACGGCCGGTGCCTATACCTGGATCGCCGGCGTGTGTCTGCAGCTGCTATCCGGCTTCTTCTTCCTCAAGGAGCGCGGGTATTTCGGGTAGCAGCTTCGCACCCGACGCTACTCGGCAGTAAATCCCGACGCCTTCACGATCGGCGCCCAGCGCGCGGTGTCGGCGGCCATGATCGCGGCGAGCTCGTCCGGCGTCGTCCCGGTCGGCTCGACGCCGAGGCTGAGGAACCGCTGCTTGATCTCCGGGGTTCGCAGGCTCTCGACGATCGCCGACGACAGCCGATAGACGAGCGGCTTCGGCGTCCCCGCGCGCGCGTAAACCGCGGCCCATCCGACCGCATCGATAGCCGCGAGGCCCTGCTCCTTGAATGTCGGCACCGCCGGCGACAGCGGCGAACGCTCGGCGCCCGAGGTGGCGAGGATCCGGATCCTGCCGGCGCGGTGCAACTCGATCAGATTGGTGAGCGAATCGACGCCGGCGGCGATCTGGCCGCCCATCAGGTCGGCTAGCATCGGCGCCGCGCCTTTGTAAGGCACATGAACCAGCTGCGTGCCGGTCGCCTGGTCGATCATCACACCGACGAAGTGGGGGACGCTGCCTGCACCGGCCGTCCCGAAAGCGGCCTCGTTGCCATGGGTCTTCGCCCAGGCAATGAATTCGTGGCCCGTCCGTGCCGGATGATTCGGCCCGACCGCCAACGCATAGCGAAATGTCAGCACCTGCGTCACCGGCGCGAAGTCCTTCACCGGATCGTAGCGTAGGTTCCTGAAGACCAGGGGCCCCACCACCGGCACCACGATCGGCGCGAGGTAGAGTGTCGTGCCGTCCGGGTCGGAGTTCTTGAGCGCCTCGGCGGCGATGCGCCCGGTCGCGCCGGGCTTCCGCTCGATGACGACCGCCCGTCCCATCGCATTCCCGATGCTCTCGCTGATCAGCTGTGCAAACGTGTAACCCGCTTCATCGGCGAAGCCCAAGAGAATCTTTATCGGACCCCTGGCCGCCTCTTGCGCCTCGGCGCACGAGGGTGCGAAGGCCGCGAGCGCCCCCGAGATCAGAGCGCAGAGCAGATAGGCCGCGTGCAAAGTTCTTCGCATTGTGCGTTCCGCTAGGGCGACGGGGACGAAGGATATACTTTCCGCCGACGTTTGCAATTTCACGATCTCGTAACACTCGCCCATTTGCAGCTGTGCGCGCCGCACCGGTGATCGGCAAGCATCCACGTCCCGACGCGGCGCCGGCGTCGCTGTCCGCCGATGAGCTATCGCGCTTCGAACGCCTCCTTCTGCAGCTGTCCGCGGGCTTCATCAACCTCCCAGCGGGGCGCTTCGACGAGGCCATCGATGATGCCCTGCGTCGCATCGTCGAAGCCCTTGGTATCGAGCGGAGCACGCTCAACTCGAGGTCGCCGGCAACCGGACGCATCGAGATCACGCACTCCTTTGCCGTCCCCGGGGTGGAGCGCGTCATCGCGCTCGGGCCGGCGCAGGAGCTCTGGCCGTGGGCATGGTCACGTGTGCGCGCAAACCAGTCCGTCGTATTCGAGAGTCTGGACGACCTGCCCCCGGAGGCAAGCTTCGACCGGGCAAACTGGGAACGCGTCGGGCTGAAATCGCACGTGACGATGCCGATGATCGTGGACGGGGAGCTGTACGGGGGTCTCAGCTTCGGCAGCGTCCGGCGGGAGCGGACCTGGCCGGAGGAGCTTCTCGAGCGGATGAGGCTCTTGGCGCAGATCCTCGGCAGCGCCCTCGCCCGCAAGCGCGCGCAGGAAGAGCTCGACCAGGCGATCGGCTTCGAACGCCTGGCGTCCGCCATCCTCGCGTCGTTGTTGCTTGCCCGGCCGGGCGACGAGGCCGGTGCGATCGAACAGGGGCTCAAGGACATCGCCCTCTTCCTCGGGGTGCAGCGGGCGAGCCTGTGGGAGCGGATTCCCGGGCGCGACGATTTCCGGAGAACGTACCTCTGGCGGACCGTGGGCACGCCGCTGCTGCCCGCCGCCCTGGACCACCCGTGGCTCAGCGCCCGACTCGTCAACGGCTCGGTGGTCCGTTTCACCCACGACACGGACCTGCCCCCGGAGGCGACCGACGACCTGTCGAAGATACGGGAGCTCGGGGTGCGTTCGTTGCTCGCCGTGCCGTTCTCCGTCTCCGGTACGGTCGCTGGAGCGCTCTTCTTCGCGACTACCCACGACGAACGCGCGTGGCCCGAAGGCTTCCTTCCAGGGGCTAGGTTGCTGGCCGAAGTGTTCGCGAGCCTCCATGCGCGCCAGTCTGCCGAATACCGGAAGCAGGCCGCCGAGGTCGAAGCGGCACAGTGGCGCGAGCGTCTGGCGCACCTGGTGCGGGTGCACACGGCGGGGGAGATGTCGGCAGCGCTCGCCCACGAGATCACGCAGCCGCTGGGGGCGATCGAGAACTACGCGCTCGCGGCGCGCCGTCGGATGGGGGAAGACTCGCCCGACCTCGCGCGGGTGGCGGACCTCCTGGACAAGGTGATCGGCCAGGCGACGCGCGCCGGCGACGTGGTGACGCGCATGCGCGGCATGGTGCAGCGGCACGAGCTCGAGCCGAAGGAAGTCGACGTCGCGCGCGCGGTTGGGGAGTGCGTCGACATGGTCAAGGTGGACTGCGAGCTGCGTGACATCCGTATCGAGCTGAAGGCGGGCCGCGCGTTGCCGGTGGTGGTCGTCGACGAGATCCATCTCCAGCAGGTGATCCTGAATCTCCTGCGCAACGCCATGGAGGCAGTCGAGCTCCCGCACCCCGGAGTCTCCAGGGAGATCACGGTCGAGATCGGACTCGACGGGGCCGACCAAGTGTCGGTGCGGGTCGCCGACCGGGGTCGCGGGCATCGCCGAGGGCGACCTCGAGCACGTTTTCGAGTCTTTCTACTCGACCAAGCCCAACGGCCTCGGCATCGGCCTCGCGATCTGCCGCAAGCTGATCGAGGCGCACGGCGGGGCGCTGTGGGCGTCGCACAACCCCGGCGGCGGCGCGGTGTTCCAGTTCACGCTGCCGGTGGCGGCGTCGGTACACTGACGGCATGGCCGAGCAGACCGTCTTCATCATCGACGACGACGAGGCGTTCCGGGACTCGGTCAGCGAGCTTGTCAGCTCGGTCGGGCTCGCGGCCGCGACCTTCCGCTCGGCGCTGGAGTTCCTGGAAGCCTTCGACCCGGCGCGCCCGGGCTGCCTCGTCCTGGACGTGCGCATGGCGCGCATGAGCGGCATCGCGCTGCAGGCGAGGCTCAAGGAAACCGGCGCGCGCATCCCGATCGTCTTCATCAGCGGCCACGGCGACATCGCGATGGCGGTCAACGCGATCAAGGACGGCGCCGTGGACTTCGTGCAGAAGCCCTACCACGAGCAGCAGCTGCTCGACGCGATCGACGAGGCGCTGCGCCGGGACGCTGCGCAGCGCGCCCCGGCGGCGGATGCCGGCGGGCTCGCGGAGCGCGTGGCCACGCTGACCGCCCGCGAGCGCGAGGTGATGGCCCTGGCGCTCAAAGGGCTCCCGAGCAAAGTCATCGCCAAGGAGCTCTCGATCAGTCACCGGACGGTCGAGCAGCACCGGAGCCGGCTGCTCGAGAAGCTCGGCGTCAGCTCGGTCACGGAGCTGATGCGTCTGACCCTCGAGCGCCCCGCCGAGTAACCACCGCCGCCGTGCAGGCCGGCGCTCTCTGCCCCGCTCCACGTACGCGACGTGCGTAGCCGCCGGGATAGGCCCGCCGCGCCGTCGGGTCCACCATGGAGTCGCCTTGGGTAGCTTCGCCGGGGGTGAGTAGAAGGTCGACGATCGCACGCGCGCCCCGCTCCGACCGGAGATGACGATCAGACAGGCCGCCAGCGAGGTACCGCTGTGACAGGGACCGTCACGGATCGACCGGACGGGCCGGGGGAGGAATTCGCCCGTCGCGGGCCGCGCGCCATTCGCCTGGCGCTGAAAGTCCTGCTGGTCGGATTCGTCTGCTATCTGAGCACGGAGGTCGGGTTCGCGCACAAGGTCCCGCCTCACTACATCTCGGCTCTCTGGCCGACGGGCGCAATCCTGTTCAGCGTGCTGGTGGTGGCGCCCGTCCGGCATTGGTGGGCATACATCGTCGCGGCGTACTTCACCTCCGTCCTCAACGATGTGCGTGCCGGGTTCCCCGTCTCGGCGCTGCTGTTCATCGTCGCCGGCATCATGGAGATTCTGATCGCGGCCGTCGGCGTGCGTCGCTTCGCGGACGGGCTTCGCGCCTTCGAGAGCCTGCGAAGCCTCGTGGCCTATCTCGTCATCGCGGCTGTTCTCGCGCCCCTCCTCTCAGCGTTCGTGGGGGCCTTTGCCGGCGGGACAGAGAACTACTGGTTCTATTGGCGCGTCTGGTTTCTTTCCGAGTCCCTCGCGTACCTGATGCTCGCTCCGGCGATCCTCACCGGTATCGGCGCTGCGCGCGCTGCCCGCGGGAAACCCGCTCGCGCGCGCGTCTTCGAGGCCTTCTTGATAGGGGGCGGGTTGCTCGCAATCGGCTTCCGCGCCTTCGCCTGGCCAGATCCAGCCGAAGCGAGCGTCCCGGCGCTGGTTTATTTGCCCCTGCCGTTTCTCCTCTGGGCGGCGGTGCGATTCGGGCCGGCCGGAGTCAATGCCTCCCTGCTGATCGTCGCGCTCCTGTCGATCTCCGCCACCGTCCAGGGGCACGGGCCGTTCGCCACGAGCAGTGCCGCCGAGAACGTGCTCTCGCTCCAGCTCTTCCTCGTCGTGATTTCCCTCCCGCTGATGTTCCTGGCGTCGCTCATCGCGGAGCGACGCGCGAGGGCGAGCGTTCTCCGCGAAAGCGAGGCTCGGTTCCGCTCGATGGCCGACACTGCACCCGTGCTCGTCTGGATGTCGACCCCGGACAAGCGCCGCAGCTTTCTCAACAAGACCTGGCTCGATTTCACCGGGCGGACGCCCGAGCAGGAACTCGGCAACGGTTGGGCGGAGGGCGTTCACCCCGACGATCGCGAGCGATGTCTCGCGGACTACGTCGACGCCTTCGACACGCGACGGGAGTTCACGAAGGAGTACCGGTTGCGAAGGCATGACGGCAAGTACGGCTGGGTCTCGGATAAAGGCGTGCCCCGCCTCGCGCCGGACGGGACGTTTCTCGGGTACATCGGGTGTGCAGACGACATTACCCAGCGCAAGCTGGCCGAAGCCGAAGCGGCCCAGTTCCGCGAGCGCCTAGCGCACCTGGTGCGGGTGCATACGGCGGGGGAGATGTCGGCGGCGCTCGCCCACGAGATCAACCAGCCGCTGGGGGCGATCGAGAACTACGCACTGGCGGCGCGCCGCCGCATGGGGGAAGCGTCGCCCGACGTCGCGCGGGTGGCGGACCTCCTGGACAAGATCATCGGCCAGGCGACGCGTGCCGGCGACGTGGTGACGCGCATGCGCGGCATGGTGCAGCGACACGAGCTCGAGCCGAAGGAGATCGACGTCGCGCGCGCGGTCAGGGAATGCGTCGACATGGTGAAGATGGACTGCGAGGTCCGCGACATCCGCATCGAGCTGAAGCCGGCCGGCCCGTTGCCCGTGGTCGTGGTCGACGAGATCCATCTGCAGCAGGTGATCCTCAACCTCCTGCGCAACGCCATGGAGGCGGTCGAACTTCCGCGCCTCGGCATCTCGAGGGAGATCGCGGTCGAGATCGGACGCGACGGAGCCGACGCGGTGTGGGTGCAGGTCGCCGACCGGGGCCCGGGCATCGCCGAGGGCGACCTCGAGCGCGTGTTCGAATCGTTCTATTCGACCAAGCCGAGCGGCCTGGGGATCGGCCTGGCAATCTGCCGCAAGCTGATCGAGGCGCACGGCGGGGCGCTGTGGGCGTCGCACAATCCGGGCGGCGGCGCGCTGTTCCGGTTCACGCTGCCGGTGGCGGCGTCGAGGGACTGAGGCCTGATGGGTTCTCAGCTTCCACCGGAGCGTCGAGTGACCAACCGCTCCCTCCGCGGCCGGCGGGCGGGCCGGCGCTTCTCTCCCGCTTCACGTACGCGGCATCCGTAGCCGCCGGGATAGGCCGGCCGCGCTGTCGGGTCCACCATCGCTGCGGAGCGAAAGAGCGTCGTCGCGAGAGCAGGGCACTGACGAAGGGTGGTGCCCGCGGACTCGCCGTGCAGACCCGAGAGCTCATGCCAATCACCGTCTACGTCATCGATCCCGATCCGGACGAGCGGACGTGGATCCAATCGGCGCTCGCGCCGATCGCCGGTACCGTCGTCGTCCTGGACGACGGCGCGGCCCTGCTCGCGCGCCTGCCGGCCAGCGAAGGCGCCTGTCTCGTCGCATCGGCCGAACCGGCTGAAACGGCGACGCTCAAACTCGTCCGCGAGCTACGAGGCCGGGGGGCGACTCTCCCGGTAATCGTGCTGGGCCCGCACAGCGCTTTCCGGACGGCGGTCGACATTGCCCGCCTCGAGGCGACGGACTTTCTCGAGCGGCCGGTCAGTGCCCGGCAGATCCGCGCCGCGGTGAGCAGAGCGTGTAAGCGCAGCGCATGAGCCGACCCGGGGAAATCTTCCGTCGCGCCGACACTCACGCCATGACTGGAAACCATGAGCAAACTGTCCGCCAAGATCAAGGAGGAGTTCCTCGAGATCCTGCCGCCGACGATCTTCTTCTTCGCCGCCCTGCACATCGTGGCGTTCATCCGCGTGCTGATGCTCGAGGGAACCGGCATCGCGCCCGCGACATCGGCTACGGTGACGATCGCCGCCCTGGTCCTCGGCAAGGCGGTCGTCATAGCGGACATGCTGCCGATCATCAATCGCTTCCCGGAAAAACCGCTCCTCCACAACGTCGCCTGGAAGACCGCGATCTACCTTGCGGTGGCGGCGCTCGTGCACTACCTGGAGCGCCTCGTGGATTTCTGGCGGCAGGCGGGTGGCCTCGTCGCCGGCAACGAGAAGCTGCTGGCGGAGATCGTCTGGCCGCATTTCTGGGCCATCCAGATCGTCCTCCTGGTGCTGATCCTGATGTACTGCACGATGCACGAGCTCGCACGGGTGATCGGGAGGGAGAAGATGAAACGGATGTTCTTCGGGCCGCTGCCGATCCCGCCGGTTTGAGCAGCGAGTTCCGGCGGACCGTGCGCCGCGGGGTGCAAAGTGCGGTCACGAAAGCTTCACGAAACCGCTACGTGGACTACGTGCGCACACGTATTGGCGGGCGCAAGCGGCGCAAAGCATGATCCCGACCGACCGCGCCGGAGCGCGGCTTGGCGGTTTGTACGGCCGGATTGCGATTCGTTCAAACCTCGAAGCAAAGAAAGCGAAAAGGGTCTCCATGCGTGTACTCAGTTGTTTGTTCGCGCGGGACCTCGCTCTCGCCGCCTTGCTTGCCGTTGGTGCCCAGGCGTACGCGCAGACCGACGCGCTGCCCTCCTGGAACGACGGCCCCGCGAAGAAGGCGATCGTCGAGTTCGTACAGACGACCACGACGCAGGGCAGTCCGAAGTTCGTCCCTCCGGCCGAGCGCATCGCGACGTTCGATCAGGACGGCACACTGTGGGTCGAACATCCGATGTACTCGCAGGTGATGTACTGCCTCGAGCGTGTCCCCGCGCTCGTCAAGGCAAAGCCTGAGCTTGCGAACGTCGAGCCGTTCAAGACCGTGATGTCGGGCAACCGCGAGGCGATCGCGAAGCTGCCGCTGCAGGACCTGGAGAAGCTCCTCGCCGCGACGCTGACCGGCATGTCGGTCGAAACGTTCAACGCCGAAGTGAAGAAGTGGCTCGAGGCGGCCAAGGACCCGCGGTGGAAGCGGCCCTACACCGAGCTCGACCTATCAGCCGATGCAGGAAGTGCTGAAGTATCTGCGCGACAACGGCTACAAGACCTACATCGTCACCGGCGGCGGGCAGGACTTCGTGCGCGTGTACGCCGAGCAGACCTACGGCATTCCGCCCGAGCAGGTCGTCGGCACCGCTGGCGGCACGAAGTACGGCTACGGCAAGGACGGCAAGCCTTTCCTGACCAAGGAGCCGAAGCTGCTCCTGAACGACAACGACGCCGGCAAGCCCCAGGGCATCCACCTCATGATCGGCCGCCGGCCCTACGCGGCGTTCGGCAACTCCACCGGCGACCGCCAGATGCTGGAGTACACCGGAGCGGGCGACGGCGCGCGGCTGATGATGCTGGTCATGCACGATGACGCCAAGCGCGAGTACGCCTACGGTCCGGCTCAGGGCCTGCCCGCTAGCAAGGTCGGCACCTTTACCCAGGCGCTCTACGACGAGGCGAAGAAGAAGGGCTGGACCGTCATCAGCATGAAGAACGACTGGAAGAAGATCTTCGCCTTCGAGCCTTAAGCGAAACGGGGAACATCATGAAGACGAGAGCGATGGTGCAAGTCCTGGCTGGCGCACTGACGGCCACCGCAGTGCTTTGGAACCCCGCGATTGCCCAGGTGAAGCCAGCGCCCGCGTCAGCGCCGGCCGAGATCAAGGACGAGCGGGCACTTAAATTGTTGAAAGCAATGAGCGACACGCTGGCCAAGGCGCAAAGCTTCAGCTTCGCAGTGCGCGGCCTCGTGCCTACCGTGGCGCCAACCGGGCAGTCCATCAACCTCTTCGCGTCTTCGCGTGTCGTGATGCAACGGCCTGACAAGCTATTCGTCGAAGCGCGGGGCGATATGTTCCCGAGCGATCTTTTCTACAACGGCAAGACGGTCACGGTCATGTCGCTCGACAAGAAATTCTATGTGCAGCAACCGGCCACCGGGGCCGGTTTCGACGCGTTCGCGCAGAGCGCGCAACCCGGATCAGACGCGGTTGCACCGTTTTTCGACATGTTGAGTCCCGACCCGTATGCGACGTTGACCCAGGACTTCACGAGCGCTTTGCTTGTAGGCCAGTCGACCATCGGCGGTGTCAAAGCGGATCACCTCGCCTTTACCGCCAAGGGCATCGACTGGGAAATCTGGATCGGTGCAGCCGACAAACTGCCGCGGCTGATGGTGGTGTCGTACCGCATTCCCGAACGGCAGCGGACGTTCACGGTGGAGTTCTCGAATTGGAAGCTCAACCCGGCGATACCCGCTCAGACTTTCAACGCGACGATCCCGCTGGGCGCGGCGAAGCTGGAATTCAAGCCCGAAGCGGCTCCACCAACCAAGTAGCTGCTGACAGGAGCAACGCGATGCATTCAATCAAGACCACTTTGCTCGGCATCGTGACCGCAACCAGCGTTCTCGCTCCGATCGCCGACGCCGAATGCATGGGTCGCTGCCGCGCGCGGTTGGGGAGGGCGTGGCGCGGTAGCCGTCGGTGGCTACCATGGCGCCTACTACCACGGGGGCGGATGTTGGGGTTGCGGCGCGGCGGCGGGAGCGGTCGCAGGGCTTGCCGTTGGGCGGGAGCAGCGGTCGCGAGTGCGGCGCGCCCTGCAACGGTGGTCGTTCAACAACCGGCGTATTACCCGCCCGTCTCCCCGTACTACCCGCAGGGTAACTTGGCACTCGGAACCCAAGTGGCCTACCTGCCGCCCGGAGCGAACAGCATGGTGGTCAACGGTGTCCACTATTACCAATCAGGCCCGACTTGGTACAAGCCGTACTACGGATCGAGCGGCGTCTATTACGAAGTCGTTCCCGCCCCCTGATACTTCGAGAGATTAGAACGTGATGAGAAACGCGTTGTTGACGTTTGTATCGTCGCATTGACTGCCGCAATGTCCTGCGTCCCGAGGCGATAGAAGCATGAAAAAATTCTTCATCATCGTCGGCTTGCTGTTTGTGGCAGGCGTGGCCATCGCGGGAGTGCTCTACGTAACGTTTCCCGTGGCCATGACGACCTATGGCGGCATGGGGCTCAACTTTCTCAAGTCGCTGTCTTCGCCGGCCGGCACGCTGACCATCGAGACGAATCCGGCCTACAAGGCGCCGGTAGCCGCGGTGCCCTCCCCGCCTCTCGCCGACGCGGCATGGCCGAACGCGGCGGTTGGCGACTGGCCAAGCTACAACAGGACTCCGACCTCGCAGCGGTTCTCGCCGCTCGATCAGATCAATGCGAAGAATGTCGGGAACCTGAAGGTCCTGTGCACCTACGACCTCGGTAAGTTCACTGCCTTTGAATCCGGTCTGATCATGGTGAACAACGCTCTGATCGGCACCACCGAGTTCGAGATTTTCTCGATCAACGCGGCCACGTGCGCCGAGAACTGGCGCACCCGCCTGGATTATCCCCGGCGCGCTGCTGCCAGCCAACCGCGGCGCCGCCTACATGGACGGCATGCTGTTTCGCGGCACACAGGACTGTCGGGTGCTGGCCTTCGATTTCAAGACCGGTAAACAAGTGTGGGAGACGACGATCTGCGACACGAAACGCGGCGAGTCGGTGCCCTCGGCGCCGATTGCCTCGGACGGCCTCGTCTTCGTCGGCAATGCGGGCGGAGACTACAAGGGCGGCAAGGGCAAGGTATACGCACTCGAGGGAAAGACCGGCAAGGTCGTCTGGCAGTTCTTTCTCGTCCCCAAAGTTGAAGGCGACGTCGTCCGAGGACCGGTGGGCAAATCGCCGCTCGACACATCGACCTGGAAAAACGCGCCGGGCATTCCCATCAGCGGCGGCGGGACCTGGACCTCGTACACGCTCGATATCAAGAACGGTCTGCTGTACGTCCCGGGAGGCAATCCGGCCCCCGACTTCGCCTCGGGGGCACGCGAAGGCGAGAATCTCTTCACCGACTCGGTCGTAGTACTCGACGCCAAGACGGGCGACTACAAGAACAACTTCAAGGTCGTGAAAAAGGACTGGCATGACTGGGACGTGTCCAGCCCACCCATCCTGCTTCAAACCATGGGCGGCAAGCAGCTCATGGCGGTCGCACCGAAGGATGGGCACCTCTATGGCTACGATCTCGCCACCAACAACCTGCTCTACCGCGTGCCGGTAACCACGATCGAGAATGCCGAGGGCACTTTCGCCGTCGGCCAGAACGTTCATTTCTGTCCGGGTCCGGTGGGAGGCACTGAATGGAACACCCCGGGCTACGATCCGACCACGAATCTCATCATCACCGGTACCGTCGACTGGTGCGATACCGTGACGATCAAGACTGACGAGAGAATGCGGTCGGTGGCCGTCGGGCAGCCCTGGACCGGAATGGCGACCTGGAACCCGATCAACATGTTCGGCAAGGAAGACCCGACCGACGGGCACTGGGCCGGATGGATCTATGCCAGCGACGCCGACACCGGGGTCTGGAAATGGCGCGCCAAGTCCAACTATCCCATTGTCGCCGCCATCACGCCGACGGCGGGTGGAATCGTGTTCTTCGCTGACCTCGGCGGCAATTTCTACGCGTTGGATTCTTCCACCGGCCAGAAACTTTGGGGAGGGCCGCTCGGAACCGGCGGCGGGATCGGAGGCGGCGTGATCACGTACACCGTGGATGGCGTGCAGAAAGTTGCCGTCGCTGACGGATTCACCATGGTCGCGTGGCCAACGAAGCCGAGGCACGCAAGGGTCGTAATCCTGGGGCTCGACAGCGCCGCCGCGAAGAAATGACAGGGGAGTTCGAACCATGGACCTCGATCCCGTCTTCCTCTCGCGCATCCAGTTCGCGTTCCTCATCAGCTTCCACATCATCTTCCCGTCCTTCACGATCGGGTTGGCGGCGTGGCTGGCGACGATCGAGGGCGCGCGGCTCGCCACCGGCAACCCGCTGTACCGGCGCGTGTTCGACTTCTGGCTCAAGGTGTTCGCGGTCTCGTTCGGCATGGGGGTGGTGACGGGCGTCGTGATGGCGTTCCAGTTCGGCACCAACTGGGGCGTGCTGGCGCAGAAGGCCGGCTCGATCCAGGGGCCGCTGCTCGGCTACGAAGCTTTCACCGCGTTCATGCTGGAGGCGACGTTCTTCGGCGTGATGCTGCTCGGGCGCGACCGCGTGTCGCCGCGCTTCTATTTCTTCGCCTGCTGCATGGTCTCGCTCGGGACGATGTTCTCGTCGTTCTGGATTCTCGCCAACAACAGCTGGATGCAGGTGCCGCTCGGCCACACGATCGTCGACGGCAAGATCATCCCTGCGGACTGGAGCGAGATCGTGCTTGGGTCAGTGATGATGGTCCGCTGGCCGCACATGCTGCTCGCTGCATTCCTGACAACCGGCATGTGCGTGGCAGCCACCGGCGCCTGGTATGTGTTGCGCAATATCCATCGCGCCGAGGCGCGCGTGATGCTGAATTGGGGGCTTGGCTTCGTCGCGGCAGTGATTCCGATCCAACTCTTCTTCGGCCACCTAACGGGTCTCTACGTCCTCAAGCATCAGCCGGCGAAGTTCGCGGCGATCGAGGCGCGCTGGAAGACGCAGCAGCCGGCCAGTGAAGTGCTGCTCGCGATTCCCGACGAGAAGAACGAACGCAATCTCTTCGCGATCGAAATCCCGAAACTCGGCAGCATGATCGCCTCGGGCAACTGGACCGCGAAAGAGATCGGACTGGAGGCGTTCCCGAAAGAAGACCGGCCACCGGTGGTGATCCCGTTCTTCGGCTTCCGGATCATGGTGGGGATGGGACTGATCATGCTCGCGGTCTCGTGGTTCGGTAACTTCCTCCGCTGGCGCGGCCGGCTCGAGACGACGCGCTGGTTTCTCTGGGGAACGTTCCTCGCGTTTCCGACCGGCTTCATCGCCGTCCTCTGCGGGTGGTTCACGGCCGAGGTCGGGCGTCAGCCGTGGGTCGTGTACGGCCTGCTGCGCACCAAGGACGCGGTCACACCGTCGCTCACGACCGGCGACGTGCTGTTCTCGCTCGCCTGCTACGTTCTCGTCTACGCCGTGGTCTATTCGTTCGGCATGTACTACATCTACAAGCTGTTGCATGAAGGGCCAACAGGCGACGCGAAAGCCATCCCTGGCGCCACCGGCAGGCGGCCGATGGCGTTCGCCGACAGTGCCGAGACGGCGACCGGCAGCAAGCTCCGGACCGGCGGATAAACGCCATGGAACCGAGCAATCTTGCGTTGTTCTGGGCCGGCGTGATCGCTTGCGCGATCCTGCTCTACGTCATCCTGGACGGCCTCGATCTCGGCGTCGGGGTGCTGTTCGGCACGACCCGGGAGGAGGCGCACCGGGTCCGGATGATGGGCACCATCGCCCCGTTCTGGGATGGCAACGAGACCTGGCTGGTGGTGATCGGCGCGGGGCTCTTTGCCGCGTTTCCCGACGTTTATGCGGTGTTCCTCGGCGCGTTCTACCTCCCGGTCCTGCTGTTGCTGTTAGGCCTGATCTTCCGCGGCGTCGCGTTCGAGTTCCGCTTCCGGAGCGAGCGCATGCGCTGGCTCTGGGACTGGGGCTTCTTCCTCGGCTCGACGGTGGTCGCGTTCGTCCAGGGCGCGGCGGTCGGCGCGATGATTCGCGGCATCCCCATCGTGGACGGCCAGTACGCCGGCAGTCCGTTCGGCTGGCTGCACCCGTTTGCGGTCCTGACCGGGATCGGGCTCGTGCTCGGGTACGCGCTGCTCGGGGCGGGCTGGCTCGTGCTCAAGAGCGACGGCGAGCTGCGTGACTGGGCCTACGCCCGCATCCGGTGGCTCGCCGTCGGTGTCCTGGTCGTTCTGTTCCTGGCGTTCGCATTCACGTTCGACTACAGCGTCCTCGCGCGAAGCGATCTGCAGGCGAGGCCCTGGGGTCTCGTGTTCCCCGCGATCGGCGTGCTCGCGCTGGTGGGGATCTTCTTCGGGGCGCGGCAGAAGCGCGATGGCTGGCCGTTTGCGATGACCGCGCTCTTCTTCGTCGCCGCCTTCCTGAGCCTGGGGGTGATGTTGTGGCCGTACATGATTCCGTATTCCATCACGGTCGCGGACGCGGCGGCGCCGGAAGCCTCATTGCGATTCCTGTTCTACGGCGGTGTCGTGGTCCTGCCCGTCATCGCCGCCTACACGATCGGCGTCTACTGGGTCTTTCGCGGCAAGGTTCGCAAGGGCTACAGCTGAACCATGCGTCCCGCCGTTCACGACGGTTCAAAAGCCGCTTCAAGGCGCTGGCGGGTTGAGCCTTCAGCTTTCTTGGCGCCAGTCGCACCGAACGCGCCCTCACCGCAATTCCTGAAAGGAGAGGTCGATGAGCGCCCCTGACTACACCAGACTCGTCCAAGGCCAGCGCAGATACTTCAAGGCGGGAAAGACGAGGCCCGTGTCATGGCGGGTCGAGCAGCTGAAGGCGATCAAGGCGATGATCGAAGCGAGCCGCGGCGCGATACGCGAAGCGCTGTGGCACGACCTTCGCCGCAACGAGACCGACGCCGATCTCATGGACATCGACATCAACGTCCACGAGGCCGAGTTCGCGCTCGCGCACCTGCACGACTGGATCAAGCCGCGGCGCGAGGCCACGCCGATCGTGCTGGAGCCCGGCCACGTGCGTGTGCGCCGCGACCCGCTCGGGGTGACGTTGATCATCGGCGCGTGGAACGAGCCGTTCATGCTCACGCTCGGCCCGCTGGTGTCGGCGATCGCGGCCGGGAACACCGCGGTCGTGAAGCCCTCCGAGGTCTCCGAGGCGTCTGCCGCGGTGGTGGCCGAGATGATCCCGAAGTACCTCGACCCGGACGCCGTCGCCGTCGTCACGGGCGCCGTCCCGGAGACGACGGCGCTGCTCGACCAGCAGTGGGACCTCATCTTCTTCACGGGGAGCCCGGCGATCGGAAAGGTCATTCACCAGGCGGCCGCGAAGCACCTGACCCCGACCGTGCTCGAGCTGGGCGGCAAGAACCCCACGATCGTCCACTCGTCGGCGCACCTCAAGGCCGCCGCCCGCCGCATCGCGTATGGGCGCTTCTCCAACTCGGGCCACATCTGCACCGCCCCGGACCACGTGCTCGTCTGGCCCGAGGTCAAGGACGAGTTCGTCGCTCACCTGAAAGAGGCGATCCACGACTTCTACGGCGACGACCCGAAGACGAGCCCGGACTACGGCAGGATCATCAACCGCCGGAGCTTCGACCGCCTGGCCGGGCTGATCTCGAACGGCACCGTCGCCGCGGGCGGCGAGACCGACGCCGACGAGCTCTACATCGCGCCGACGGTGCTCGTCGACGTCCCGCTCGACTCGCAGATCATGCAGGAGGAGGTCTTCGGCCCGATCCTGCCGGTGCTCGAGATCGATTCGGTCGAGAAGGTGATCGACTGGGTCAACGAGCGGCCCGCCCCGCTCGGGCTCTACGTCTTCAGCGAGGACGAGTCGGTCGTGGACGCCATCCTCGAGCGGACGAGCTCCGGGGACGCGTGCGTCAACGACTGCGCCGTCCACCCGCTGGTGCCGCAGCTGCCGTTCGGCGGCGTCGGCAACTCGGGCATGGGCAAGTACCACGGCCATTGGGGGTTCGAGGCGTTCACAAACGCCCGCGGGGTCCTGTACCACAGCCCTCTGATCGACCCCGGCGTCAAGTACCCGCCGTACAGCGAGCACAAGCTCGAGCGCAAGATCACGAAAAAGTTGATGTGACGGACACTGGACTCAGGTAACGGCTTCCGCACGAAGAGGAGATGACGACCATGCCAGAGATTCCGCTACCTTCCTGGAACGATGGGCCCGCGCGATCAGCGATCGTCGATTTAGTCGCGCGCGTGGCGAAGGAAGGCGGGAAGGACTACGTTCCGCCGGCCGAACGGATCGCCACTCTAGACAACGACGGCACGCTGTGGAACGAGCATCCGATGCCGGTGCAGGGCTTCTTCCTCGCCGACCGGATCAAGCAGCTCGCGGCGAAGGACCCGTCGATCAAGCAACGCCAGCCGTTCAAGGCGTTTCTCGAGCACGATTTCAAGACGCTGCAATCGCTCGGGAAGCAGGGCCTTGCGGAGCTCTTCTTCGCCACGCACGCCGGCATGAGCGAAGAGGAGTTCGCTGAGATCGGGCGCGCGTGGTTCGCGTCCGCGAAGCACCCGAAATACGGTTGCCCGTTCACGCAGGTCGCGTTCAAGCCACAGCTCGAGCTGCTCGGTTACCTGCGGGAGAAAGGCTTCAAGACCTACATCGTGACCGGCGGCGGCGTCGATTTCGTGCGCCTGATCTCCGAGCGGGCCTACGGCATTCCGCGCGAGCAGGCGATCGGCCCAGCGTCAAGTTGCGCGTGGAGATGAAGGACGGCCGCCCGGTGCTGATGAAGACCGCCGAACTAGGCAGCTTAGACGACCGTGAGGTGAAGGTGCAGAACATCGGCCTGCAGATCGGCCGTCGACCGATCCTCGCTTACGGCAACTCGGACGGCGACCTGGCGATGCTGCGCTACGTGAAGTCGGGCTACGGGGCGCGCCTTGCGCTGCTCCTGCACCATGACGACGCCGAGCGCGAGGCCGCTTACGATCGCGAATTCATGGTGAGCCCGCTCGCCGAGGCGCTCGACAAGGCGAGCCGAGTACGGCATCACGGTCGTCAGCGTGAAGCGGGACTGGAAGGTGGTGTTTGGCTGATCCCGCGGCGCGAATGGCGCGCCAGCCGTTGCGATCTGAAGGAGTTGATCATGGCCGACCAGGGAACGCAGCCACACCGATTCGAAGTAAGGCCGACCTCGGACAGTCATTCGGGTGGATCCGCACCCGCTTGAGCCTCGAGCGCACGCTCATGTCGTGGGTGCGGACATCGGTGGCGCTGATCGGCTTCGGCTTCACGATCGTGCAGTTCTTCGAACACCTCCACTCGGAGGGCGTTGCCCCGGCCCTTCGGCCGCAGGCACCTCGGTATCTGGGGCTGGCGCTCATCGCGGCCGGTGTGCTCGCGCTGCTCATCTCGACCTGGCAGTACCGGCAGGTGGTGCGCTACCTGTGGGGCAAGGAGTTCGAGCCCATCGCCGGAGTGGGTGACGTCGTCCGGATGACGCCCCTGTATGCGGTTGCGATCGCGATGATCTTCATCGGGCTGTTCGCGTTCGGGGCGGTGTTCATCCGCGCGGTGTAGAGGTTCACCGAGACGAGGGTTAACGAACGGAGATCGCTCGTGGAAATCAACTCGCCGACGCAAGACGACAAGCTCGTCGAGGGTTCGCCGCCGCCCGGCAAGCCGCCGGCCGAAGGCATGGTCTGGATTCCGGGCGGGACCTTCCTCATGGGGTCCGACCGCCATTACCCGGAGGAGGCGCCCGCGCACAAGGTGACCGTGAACGGTTTCTGGATGGATCGGTACGCCGTGACGAACGCCGACTTTCGCCGCTTCGTCGAGGCGACCCGGTACGTCACGCTCGCCGAGCGGCCCGCAAACGCGGCGGACTACCCCGGCGCGAAGCCCGAATTGCTCGAACCCTCGGCGGTGGTCTTCCGCAAGACCGCGGGCCCGGTCGACCTGCGGAATCCCCACAACTGGTGGACGTACGTGCGGGGTGCCGACTGGCGGCATCCGCAGGGGCCGGGCAGCACCCTCCAGGGGCTATGGAAGCATCCGGTGGTGCATGTCGCCTACGAGGACGTCGAAGCGTATGCGAAATGGGCCGGAAAGGAGCTGCCGACGGAAGCCGAGTGGGAATTCGCCGCGCGGGGCGGGCTCGAAGGCGCGGAGTACGCGTGGGGAGACGAGCTCACGCCCGGCGGGAAGTCCATGTGCAACACCTGGCAGGGCGAGTTCCCGTGGCAGAACTTGCTCAGCGACGGCTACGAGTGGACCGCGCCGGTCGGGTCTTTCCCGCCGAACGGCTATGGGCTGTACGAGATGGCGGGCAACGTCTGGGAATGGACGACGGATTGGTATCAGGAGCACGGCAAGATCGAGCAGGCCTGCTGCACCCTGGAGAACCCCCGGGGCGGGGAGGCAGAGCAGAGCTACGACCCACGCCTGCCCCACGTTCGCATCCCGAGAAAGGTGATGAAGGGCGGCTCGTACTTGTGCGCGCCGAACTACTGCCGGCGCTACCGGCCGGCGGCGCGCATGGCGCAACCGGTGGATACCGCGATCGGCCACCTCGGATTCCGCTGCATCGTGCGTGTCGTAAGCGCTTCAACACAATAACAATCGCCCAGGGAGGTACGATCGAAGAGCTTCTTGCATCACATCGCGCAATACGTGGCGCTCGTGCTCGAGCCGCCAACTCGCAAGTCGCGGCCGCAAACGACCGCTAACCGAAAGGAGTAAGGCATGGCAAAGACGGACAAACCCAATATCCTCATCCTCTGGGGCGACGACATCGGCATCTGGAACATCAGCCATTTCAGTCGCGGCATGATGGGCTATCAAACCCCGAACATCGACCGGATCGCGAAAGAGGGGGTGACCTTCACCGACTACTACTCGCAACAGAGCTGCACTGCCGGCCGCGCATGCTTCATCTGCGGGCAGAACCCCATCCGCACCGGCCTCACCAAGGTGGGCATGCCCGGCGCGACGGTCGGATTGCAGAAGGAAGATCCGACCATCGCCGAATTGCTCAAGCCTCTCGGCTACGCGACCGGCCAGTTCGGAAAGAACCACCTCGGCGATCGCGACGAATTCCTGCCGACCGTGCACGGCTTCGACGAATTCTTCGGCAATCTCTATCACCTCAACGCCGAGGAAGAACCCGAACTGCCCGACTACCCGAAGAATCCCGAGTTCAAGAAGCAGTTCGGCCCGCGCGGCGTGCTCCATTGCAAGGCCGATGGCAAGGGCGGGCAGACGATCGAGGACACCGGCCCGCTGACCAAGAAGCGCATGGAGACCATCGACGAGGAGATCACCGACCGGGCGATGGCGTGGATGGAAAAGCAGGCCAAGGCGGACAAGCCGTTCTTCCTCTGGTACAACGCGACGGCCATGCACTTCCGCACGCACGTCGCCGCAAAAAATATCGGCAAGAGCGGCCAGGACCCGTACAGCGATCGGATGGTGGTCCACGACGAGCAGATCGGCATGATGCTCGACAAGCTCGATGAGCTGGGCATCGCCGACAACACCATCGTCATGTACTCCACCGACAACGGACCGGAGAACGACACCTGGCCCGACGGCGCCACCACCCCGTTCCGCGGCCAGAAGGATTCCAACTGGGAAGGCGGCTGGCGCGTGCCATGCTTCATGCGCTGGCCGGGCAAGATCAAGCCAGGCTCGGTGCTGAACGGGATCGTGTCGCACATCGACATGTTTCCGACTTTGCTGGCTGCCGCCGGCAATCCGGACGTGACCAAGCAGCTACTCGAAGGCTGCACGGTGGGCGGAAAGAAATTCAACGTCCATCTCGACGGCTACAACATGATTCCCTACCTGACCGGCGAGGTGAAGGAAAGCCCGAGACCCGGCATCATCTACTTCAGCGACGATGGCGAGGTCATCGCGGTGCGGGTCGGCGACTGGAAATTCAATCTGGCGGTGCAGCGCGCCAATACGATGAGGCAGTGGGCCGAGCCGTTCGTCAAGTTGCGGCTGCCGTACATCATGAGCATGCGTCGTGACCCGTTCGAGCGGGCCGAATACAACTCGAACACCTATCTGGACTGGATGGTCGATCATGTGCCTCAGCTGTATTTGATGCAGGCATTCGTGGCGCAGCAGATCGCAGGCGTTCGCCAAGTTCCCGCCGAGGCAGAAGCCCGCTTCGTTCAACCTCGACGCGGTGCTGGCGCAGGTGTCGAGTCACGGCCATTCCTGACCTCCACAGGGTCTTGCAGGCATAGCCGTGGGCGCCCCACGCGCCTCGGTGGAACCGGCCCATGCAGGAGACCATTCCCTGCATGGGTTCCTTTCCTGCACCTCAGGTATCGTGAAAGACCACGAATCACGAAGAGCGGATGCCGCGAGCGTTGGGGAGGATGTGCGCGCGTTTTACGAACGTCATCCCTATCCACCTCCCGTCGACAGCCTCGAGAAATATCGACGGCTCGGGCAGGACCGGCAGAAACGCCGGGCGGACTATCACCTCTTCTGGCCTGCAAGACCCTATCGGGAAGACCAATCCATCCTCATTGCCGGCTGCGGGACATCTCAGGCGGCCAAGCATGCCTTGCGTTGGCCTGCGGCTCAGGTTACCGGCATCGACTTCAGCGCAACCAGTGTGCGCTCTACCGAGGAGCTCAAGCGGAAATACAACTTGAACAATCTCCAGGTCTGCCAGCTTCCCATCGAGCGGGTAGGCGATCTGAAAATGAGCTTCGATCAAATCATCTGCACCGGGGTTCTCCATCATCTCGCGGAGCCCGATGCGGGGCTCAGCGCTCTGCGCGGTGTGCTCAACCCGGACGGAGGAGCGATGCATCTCATGGTGTATGCGCCTTACGGACGGACTGGCATCTACATGCTGCAGGAATTCTGCAAACGGATCGGCATCCATGCCAACGATGTGGAGATCCGCGATCTCATCGCGGCGCTCAAGGCGTTGCCACCCCGCCATCCGTTGGAAAATCTGCTGCGCGAGGCGCCCGGATCTCCGGCAGGAGGCGGCGCTCGCCGACGCGCTGCTGCATCCGCAGGACCGCGCCTATTCAGTGCCGCAGCTATTCGATTTCATCGAAAAGGCAGGACTGACATTCGGCCGGTGGCTAAAACAAGCACCCTACACCCCTCATTGTGGAGTCGTAGCAAAGATCCCGCAGGCTTCCCGGCTGGCACAGCTTTCCCTCGCAGAGCAGTATGCTGCCGTCGAACTATTTCGCGGCACGATGGTTCGCCACAGCGTGATTACTTATCGAGACGATAGCCCTGGCGGCGCGCAACCGATAAGTTTTGCCGGGGATGACTGGCTCGGCTATGTGCCCCTTCGAATGCCAGACACGATCTGTGTTCAAGAGCGGCTGCCCCCCGGGGCGGCGGCCGTTCTGATCAACCCGACACACGCCTACCGGGATCTAGTCATGCCAATCGATTCAACAGAAAAGGGTTTGTTCGATGCCATTGATGGGAACCGTAGTATCGGCGGCATAGTGGAAAGAACGTTGCCATCCTCACAAGCAAAACCGCAACTCGACATGGCACGTACCTTCTTTGAAAAGCTCTGGTACTACGATCAGGTCGTGTTCGACGCGTCGCGGTCCGGTGCGCGAAGAGAGGAAGCCTGAGGTGTCGGAGATTCAGGAAATCTTGACCCGATTCTGGGACCAATTGATCGCGCAACCGAGCGGGCCGTTGGCGTTTCGCTTGATCCTCCAGCCCCTCATGGCGACTATCTTGGCCATCCTCGACGGATTGAAAGATGCGCGGGTCGGCCGGCCACCTTACTCGTGGACCATCTTGTCCGATCCATCCCAGCGGGCAGGCTACCTTCGCGAAGGACTGAAAAGACTAAGCAGAGTCATCGTCTTTGCGCTCGTGATGGACGCGATCTACCAGTTCATGGTTTTGGGAAGGTTTTACCTCGGAGAAGCGCTGGTCACCGCGTTCGTGCTTGCGGTTCTTCCTTATCTGTTGATTCGCGGCCCGGTCGATCGCATCGCGCGACGCTGGCACCGGCGCGGTACGACTTACGACAAGGCACCGTGAGACACAGTGAGCATCGGAAGCGTGACGCACCAGCAGGAGAAGTCCTATGAACGACCCAGTCATCCTGGCACTGGTGTTTGTCGGCGGCGCAGGCGGCTCGGCGATTCGCTGGTTGGTCGGCATAGGCGTGGGTGAGCGCTACAAAGGCACGTTCCCGCTGGGTACCTACCTGTCGATCCTACCTTCGCGAGGCGGCGGCAGCCCGATCTGAGAGACCGGAGGTGCCCGCCACGCCGCAGATCGACGCCGAGGAGGATCGCTCGGGCCTGCTCAAGCTCGCGGTCGCGGGCCTGGCGGTTGGCGCGCTGGCCGGACTCGTCGGCAGCGCGTTCCACGTCGTCGTCGACCGCGCCGACGCGCTGCGCGACGCGCTGGTCGCATGGTCACACGCCGCGCCGTGGATCGGCTGGCTCGCCCCGGTCGGCCTCGCCGCCGCCGCGGCGTTCGTCGCGCGCTGGCTCGTGCGGCGGTTCGCACCCGAGGCGGCGGGCAGCGGTGTGCAGCGCGTCGAGGCGGTGATCCGCGGCGACGCGCGCGTTACGGGCGCCGCGGAGCTGCCGGTCAAGTTCTTCGGCGGCACGCTCGCGCTCGGCGCGGGCCTCGCGCTCGGCCGCGAAGGGCCGACCGTGCAGATGAGCGCGACGCTCGGGCACCTCGCTGCGCGCGGGCTCAAGCTCGGCGCCGCGGACGCCCGCGCGCTGCTCGCCGCCGGCGCGGGCGCGGGTCTTGCCGCCGCGTTCAACGCGCCGCTCGCCGGCGCGGTCTTCGTGTTTGAGGAGCTCGTTCGCCGCTTCGAGCTGCGCGTCGCTGTGGCGACGCTCGCGGCGTGCAGCGCCGGGCTTGCCGTGATGCGCACGCTGGTCGGCGATCGGCTCGTGTTCGCCGTGCCGGCGATCGAGGTCGACCTCTTTCCGGGCTACCTGCTCTTCCTCGTGTTCGGCGGGCTCGTGGGGTTGCTCGGCATCGCGTACAACCGCATGATCGTCGTGGCGCTCGATGTTCTCGAGCGCGTTCGCGTGTCGCCCGAGCTGCGCGCCGCGGCGGTGGGCGGGGCCGTCGGGCTGGTGGCCTACTTCGCGCCGGCGCTCGTCGGCGGCGGCGAGACGCTGATCCAGGGCGTGCTCGACGGCGGCCACTCGGTGACGGTGCTCCTCCTCGTTCTCGGGGTGCGCCTCGTGCTCGGACCGCTGTCGTATGCTCCCGGGCTCCCCGGCGGCCTGTTCGCGCCGCTGCTCGTGGTCGGCGCGATCGTGGGCGCGCTGTTCGGGCGCTCGGCCGAGGCCGTCGTGCCGCTGCTCACGACCCCGATCGTCGCCTTCGCCGCGATCGGCATGGGCGCCCTGTTCGTCGCCGTCGTGCGGGCGCCGGTCACCGGCATCGCGCTCGTCGTCGAGATGACCGGGGCAACGACGCTGTTCGTCCCGTTGCTCACTGCGTGCGCCGCCGCGCTCGCGGTGCCGACCGCGCTCGGCGATCGGCCGATCTACGATGCGCTGCGGACGCGCGACGCGGCGCGGCAGATGAACAGGGGAGGACCGCCATGAGGGCATGGGTTGCAACACCTTGCGCCACTTGGAGGATGAAAACGATGACTCTGCGGACCATGCGTTGCGTTTTCGCGGCCGCCGTCCTGGCGATCGCCGGTCGACGCCACCGCTTGCTGACTGCTCCATTCGCCGTCGCACCGGCGGTAGGTGCTGCCACGTATCCCGCTAGGTGGCCGCCGGGATGGCGGCGGCTTCCGCGACTGCCTAGAGTCACCGTGGCCAAGGTGCGCGCTACAACCGGTCGGCCGGCAAGGCGGCGCCGGCTTGAGGCACGCGAACCGATGACGGCAATGCAACGCAGGTCCACACTTCGCGCAGTCGCGGCTTTTGCGCTCGCCGCGTTGGCAGTGCCGCCCGCGTACGCCGCAATGAGCGCCGAGGACCTCGCCAAGCTCGCACAGAACCCCGTCGGCAACCTGATCAGCCTGCCGTTCCAGAACAACACCAACCTGAATTTCGGGCCCGAGAAGGGCACGCAGAACATCCTCAACATCCAGCCGGTGATCCCGATCTCGGTGAACGACGAGTGGAACGTCATCACGCGGACGATCGTGCCGGTGATCTGGAACCCGTCGCTGGGGCCGGGCGACGACCGGACCGACGGCCTCGGCGACACGCGAGTTCACCGCGTTCCTGTCGCCGGCGAAACCGGGCAAATGGATCTGGGGTGCCGGGCCCGTCGTACAGCTCCCGACGAACACCAACGCGGAGCTTGGCAACAAGAACTGGGGTCTCGGGCCGTCGGCCGTCGTGCTCCATCTCGATCACGGAAGCCCGTGGGTGTACGGCGTGCTGGTCAACAACGTGTGGTCGCTGTCCAGCAGCGAGCGCGGCGGCTCCTACAACAACGGCCTCATCCAGCCGTTCGTCAACTACAACTTCAAGGACGGCTTCTACCTCACCAGCGCACCGATCGCGACGGTCAATTGGAAGGCCGATAGCGGCAACAAGTGGACCGTGCCCGTGGGCGGCGGCGTCGGCAAGATCTTCCACCTCGGCAAGCTGCCCGTGAACACGCAGCTCGCGGCCTACTACAACGTGGTCCGGCCCGACGACGGGCCCAACTGGCAGATCCGCTTCCAGGTGCAGTTGATGTTTCCGAAATGACGCCCGGTTCAAGCATCGCAAGGCGAGTACAGCGGCAATGAATCGAACCGGAAGCGCTTTGATTCGCTGTGCGGAAGTAGGTGCCGTTACGGTGGCCGTGGCAGCGGTCGAGGTGCGCTCTACAACCGGTCGGCCGGTAAAGCGGCCTTCACGATCGGGTTGGCGGCGTGGCTTTCCAGCTCTGTTCGCGCGCAGGGCTCGTCTCATCTGAGGGTATCGCGATGAATCATCGAATTGCAGCGATCATTCTTTTCCTGGTGCTGGGGCCCGTGGGATGGCCGTTGACGGCCGGCGCGCAAGGCACGGCGGCTTCGCAGTCGGCGATTCCCGCCGACCCGTGGCCGCGGGTGATCGATCTCGCCAACGGCCAGGTGCTGGTCTATCAGCCGCAGATCAACTCGTGGACCGGCAATCAACTCGACTTCCGCGCTGCACTGGCGCTCAAGCCCGAAGGGGCAAAGGAGGAGACCTTCGGCGTGGTCTTCGCGAGCGCCCGCACGCAGGTCGACAGGATCACGCGCACAGTCGTGTTCGAGAACATGAAGATCTCGAAGCTCGATTTCCCGACGCTGCCCGATCGCGGCGCCGCGTACTCGACTGCGTTGCAGGCCGATTTCGTCAAGACCATCCGCTCGATCTCCCTCGACCGCATGGAGGCCGCACTCGCCGCAGCAGGCATCAAGGCGAGCCCGGTCGAAGTCAGCAACACGCCACCGCAGGTGATCGTCAGCTACACGCCGGCGATCCTCGTGCCGATCGACGGCGCGCCGGTGATCAAGCCCACCAGCGACACGCGCTTCCAGCGCGTCGTTAACACGCGCGCCCTGATCCTCCAGGGCGGGCTCGGGCAGAAGTTCTTCATCCATGTCTACGACGGCTGGCTCGAGTCGAGCTCGGTCTCCGGACCGTGGACCCTGTCGAACTTCCAGCCGTTCGGCATGGACCGGCTGGCGAAGGAGATCGCGAAGTCCGGCGCCGTCGACATGCTCGACGGCGGGCCCACGGCGAACCCCAAGCCCTCGCTCGCCAGCGGCGTCCCGACGGTCTACACGACCCAGGTGCCGACCGAACTGATCGTCTTCAACGGCCAGCCCGACTTCGTCCCGGTCAACCTGACGCAGCTCCTGTGGGCGGCCAACACCACCAGCGACGTGTTCATCGACACCTCGAACAACTTCTACTACGTCCTGATGTCGGGACGGTGGTTCAGCTCGGCGGCGCTGACCGGTCCCTGGACGTTCGTCGCGGCCAACGCGCTGCCGCCGGACTTCGCGAAGATCCCGCCGACTGCGCGGCCGGGTGCGGTCCTGCCGACGGTCGCCGGCACGCCGCAGGCGCAGGAAGCCGTGATCTCGAACTCCATTCCGCAGACCGCCACGGTGCCGCTTCGGAACGGGCCGAAGTTCACGCCGAGCTTCGACGGGCCGCCGCAGTTCGCGCCGATTCCCGGGACGTCGCTCTCCCACGTGATCAACTCGTCGGAGCCGGTGATCCAGGTCACGCCGAGCGCGTACTACGCGGTTGTAGCGGGCGTCTGGTTTACTGCGCCGCAGGCGACCGGGCCCTGGGCGGTGGCGACCTCGGTGCCAGAGGCGATCTACACGATCCCGCCGTCTTCGCCGCTGTACTACGTGACCTACGTCCGCATCTACGAGGCCACACCGAACTACGTCTATGTCGGCTACACGTCGGGCTACATGGGTACGGTGGTGTCGCCGTACGGCACCGTCGTCTACGGCACCGGTTACGTGTATTCGCCGTGGATCGGATCGGTCTGGTATCCGGCGCCCTATACGTATGGCCTGGCGGTGGCGCCCGTGTACAACCCCTATGTCGGCTTCACGTTCGGCTTCGCGATGGGACTGGCGACAGCGGCCTGGTATCCGTACTGGGGCGGCGCGTATTACCACCCCGGCTACTGGGGCGCGTATCCCTGCTGCGCCACCGCGGCGGCCAACGTGTATGGCCATTGGGGTGCCGCCGCGTATTCGGGCACGCGTAGCTGGTATGCCGGCGGCGGCGTGGCCGGCTCGACCTTCCGCGGCAGCTACTACAACCAGCGCACTGGGACCTGGGGCAACGTCAATGCCGGGCGTCAGTTCAACGCCTGGACCGGCAACGCGTCGCGCGGCTATGACCGATCCGTCAACACCGCGGCCGGAGGTTACGGCAACGTCGCCCGCGGCAGCAATTACAACGTCTACACCGGACAGCGGTCGACCGCGTCCAGCGTGGCGGGCGTCGGTGCCGGCGGCAGCACCTACCAGCGTTCCGGCGCAACGACGGCCGGTCCTGCAGGCTATGCGCACGCCGGCCAGGGTTCGCTGTACAACGCGCAGTCTGGCAAGACCGCCTCCTGGAACACCGCGAGCGTCGGCAACAATCACTACGCCGATGTCAACGGCAACGTCTATCACAACGACGGCGGCGGCTGGAATCAGCACTCGTCCAGCGGTTGGTCAAGGGCGTCGGGAGACACGTCGTGGGCCGACAGCGCTTCGCAGGCGCGCTCCTCTGGTGAGGATCGTTGGGGTGGCTTCTCGGGGGCGGACCACAGTTGGGGAGGCGGCGGCTTCGGCAGCGGTGGTTTTGGTGGTGGCAGGTTCAGCGGCGGCTTCGGCGGACGCTTCGGCGGGTTCCGTCGCTGAGGCAAGGAGGTCAATCATGTTGCATGTGCATCGAATCGCGGCGCTTGCCGCTACGCTGATTGCAGCAGGCTGCCAGACGCCCGCCCAGATGCTGGCGAGCGATCAGGCCACCGCGAGCGGAGTCGCGGCGCGGCGCGGACAGTTCGATCTGAACTGTCAGCAGGTGACGACGTCGATCCTATCGAGCAATGTCCTGCAGCCGGTCTTGTGGGGCGGCCAGGAACGGGCGGAGTACACGATCGGCGTCGCGGGCTGCGAACGGCGGACCACGTACATCGTCGTGTGCGCGCTGGACTCGCCGAGTTGCTTCGCCGCGGCGTCGCGTTGACCTTGACGAGGGCGTCGATGAGGCATCCGTATTGTCATCGTCATAGCTATCGGCACATCGCCTCCCTCGGCGTCGCGCTGGCCATCGCGTGGACCTCCGCTGTCGCGCAACAGCAGCCGCCGACGCCCGATCCCGTTCTGGGACCGAACGCGGTGCCCACGGACCCGGCCCTGGGACCCAATGCGATCCCCACGGCTCCTGCACTCACGCCGCAGCAGACGAATCCCGGGCGAGTGCTCCGGCCTGGCGCTGTGCCAACCGACCCGGCTCTCGGACCGAACGCCGTGCCGACGAGTCCCGCGCTCTCGCCGGAGCAAACAAATCCGGCACCGGTCCTCGCCCCCGTGCCCAGTGATTCGCTTGCGCCGCTCCCGCCGATCTACCCAGGAACAAATCAGTAGTGGCGATGCCGATGAGTCTTCGGGCCGTGACAGCCATCTTCGCGACGGCAGTGTTGATCGTCGCCGGCGGCTGCGCGGGAACGAATGTTTCGACGGTCCGCTACGCGAACGTGCCGGACTTCCCGCCGACCGAGCCGGGCCGAGTGCAGATCCTCCGCAGCGAGCCGGCACGGCCGCACCAGCAGCTCGCGGAGCTCACCGTCGACGCCCCCGCCAACACGGCGCCCGCCGCACACCAGGTCGAGGAGCGGCTGCGCACGGCAGCCGCCAGGCTTGGCGCGGATGCGGTGGTCCTCGTGGTCGACCCGCTGCAGCCGCCCGGCGCCGTTGCGAGCCGGACGTGGTGGGGCGCGCCGGCCAACCCGGCCACCGGCCGCGGCGTGATCGGCGTCGCGATCAGGTATCGCTAGGCGACGCCTATCCGGGCAAGGAGAACGGCCTCGACAACCGCCGCCTCCCGACAGCGTTAAAGAGGATGCAGCACCGAACAGTCAACCTCCAAGGTCCCAACGAAAGGGGCACGCCATGAAACTTCAGCATTTCCTCACGACCGCGACGTTGTTCGCATCGCTGGCCGCCGGCAACGCGCTGGCCCAAGACGAGAAGGCCAAGAAGCAGGCCGAGATCCGCAAGGTCACCGCGAGTTCGCTCGAGAAGTTCTACAAGGCCAAGGCGGAGCTCAAGGGCGAGGTCGCGAAGGCGCCGGGCTACGCCGTGTTCACCACCTACGGCCTGAGCTTTCTCATCGGCGGCGCCGGCGGCAAAGGGCTCGTCCAAGACAACAAGACGAAGAACGTGACCTACATGGACATGGCGCAGGCGAGCGCCGGGCTCCAGATCGGGATCGCGGAAAGCGAGACCCTGATCGTCTTCAAGTCCTCCACAGCCATGCAGGACTTCATCGACAAGGGCTGGGAAGCGGGCGGCGGCGGTGCCGTCCAGGCCGGCGCCGCCGGGAAGTCGGTGGGCGTGGCGGGCGGCGCGAACGTGGTCGCCGATGCGTCCTACTACACCCTGACCAAGAACGGGCTTCAGGCTGGCGTCGCGGTTGCCGGGACGAAGTTCTGGAAGGACAAGGAGCTCAACTGAGCGCGCCGGCTCGAGGCGAGTCGTCGGCGAGCCAAACGCGAGGGCGCGGTCGCGGCTGCGATCGCGCCCCCCGAGTGGCCCCGGATGGCCGCCGGAGCGAATGTGGCGACGCGCAAGCTGGCGCAACTGGACGCGGCGCACACCCTGGAATTCCTTCGTTCGCCACCGGGTAACCGGCTCGAGGCCTTGCGAGGCAGCCGCGCAGGACGGTACAGCATCCGCGTGAACGATCAGTTCCGTTTGTGTTTTCGCTGGACGACGGCCGGCGCGGAAGACGTCGAGATCGTTGATTACCACTGACGGAGAACTGTGATGATCAAAAACGGCATGCGCCCGGTTCATCCCGGCGAAGTATTGCGAGAGGATTTTCTGGTTCCGCTCGGTATGAACGCCAATGCGCTGGCGAAGGCCCTGAACGTGCCTGCTCCGCGCATCAACGATATCGTTCGCGAGCGACGCGGTGTCAGCGCCGATACCGCAATGCGGCTCGCGCGCTACTTCGGCGGCGATGCGCGCTCGTGGCTGAACCTCCAGGCCGCATATGACCTGCGAGTTGCCGAGATCGAAAACGCGAAGCGTATCGAGCGGGAGATCGCTCCAGCGACGACGTGAACGCGTGAGCCGGTCAACGAGGAAACGTGGCCTCCCGAGCACCGATGCTATCCTGCTGTGATCCAACCCTGTCCGTTCGCCGCTTCGATTGAGCAAGAAACGCGATTCGCGCCGCAAGGCGAAAACACCGCGTCCAGCCGTCCCCGCGGCGAAGCCCGCGCCGCCAGCGAGCGCAAAATCCGCAAGGTCGGGCAAATGGATCGCGCTCGGCGGGGCCGCTCTTCTGGTCGCCGCCGCCTTCGCCTACTTCGGCCTCGCGGATCGCAAGAGCTCGTCGCCCGCTACGTCGCCGGCAGCGACGCTTTCGAGCGTGACGCCGCTCGCTGTGGCCACTTACGTCGGCGGCCAGGCCTGCACGTCGTGCCACGCGATGGAGCACGCGGCGTGGAGCGGCTCGCACCACGATCTCGCGATGCAGATAGCCGACGAGAAATCCGTGCTCGGCAATTTCTCCAACGCGAAGTTTTCCTCCGCCGGCGTCGCGTCCACCTTCTTCAAGCGCGACGGCAAGTTCTTCGTCAACACTGACGGGCCCGACGGCAAGCTCGCCGACTTCGAGATCAAGTACACCTTCGGCGTCACGCCGTTGCAGCAGTACCTGATCGAGCTGCCCGGCGGGCGCCTGCAGGCGTTCGCGATCGCGTGGGACGCGCGCCCTAAGGCGGCGGGCGGGCAGCGCTGGTTCCACTTGTACCCCGACCGTAAGCTCAAGGCGGGCGACCCGCAGCACTGGACCGGCATCGACCAGAACTGGAACTACCAGTGCGCCGACTGCCACTCGACCAACCTGCGGAAGAACTACGACGCTGAAGCCCGGCGCTTCGACACGAAGTGGTCCGAGCTGAACGTCGCCTGCGAGGCGTGCCACGGCCCCGCCTCGAACCACGTCGCGTGGGCGAAGAAGGACGGCGATTGGCAGCGGCTTGCGGGGTCGGCCAAGGGACTGCCGGTGCGGCTCGATGAGCGGCGGGGCGTGACCTGGATCGCGGACGCCGCCACCGGTGACGCAGTGCGCAGCGCCCCGCGCGAGGGCGTGCGCGAGATCGAGACCTGCGCGCGGTGCCATGCGCGCCGCGGCCAGTTCAACGATGACGGCGTTCACGGCCGGCCGCTCGGCGATTCGTTCCGCGTCGCGCTGCTCGACAACGGCTTGTACTGGAACGACGGGCAGCAGCGCGACGAGGTCTACAACCACGGCTCGTTCCTGCAGAGCAAGATGTTCGCGAAGGGGGTCACGTGCAGCGACTGCCACGACCCGCATTCGCTCAAGCTGCGCGCGCCCGGGAACGCCGTGTGCTCGCAGTGCCACCTGCCCGCCAAGTACGATGGGCCGCAGCACAGCTTCCACCCGGCCGGCTCGAAGGGCGCGGAGTGTGTCGCATGCCACATGCCGGCGACGACCTACATGGTGATCGACCCGCGCCGCGATCACAGCTTCCGCATTCCGCGCGCCGATCTATCGGTGAAGCTCGGGCTCCCGAACGCCTGCAACCAGTGCCATGCGGACAAGCCGCCGGCGTGGGCGGCGGCACAAGTGGAGAAGTGGTACGGCCACGTGCCCGCCGGCCACCAGCGCTATGCCGAAGCCTTCCACGCCGACGCAAGCGGCGCTGCGGGTGCGGCCCAGCTGCTGCGCGATGTCGTGCGCAATCCGGAGCAGCCGGCGATCGCCCGGGCGAGCGCAGTCGCGCGGCTTGCCGCCGATCCGAGTCCCGCCACGAACGATGTCTTGCGGCAGGCGTTGAACGATCCGGATGCGCTGGTCCGCGCCGCCGCGGCCGGCGCGCTTGCCCGCGTCGACCCGGCGCTCAAAGCGCAGCTGCTCGCGCGGCTGCTATCGGATCCGGTGCGTGGCGTGCGCATGGAGGCGGCACGGGTGCTCGCCGGCCCGGCGGAGCAACGGCTCGCGGCCGCCGATCGGGAAGCGTTCGCGAAGGCGCTCGCGGAATACGTGGCCGCGCAGCGGTTCAACGCGGACCGTCCCGAGGCGCGTGCGAACCTCGGGATGCTCCACGCCGAGCGCGGCGATAGCGCCGGGGCCGAGAAAGAGCTGCAGGCCGCGCTCACCCTCGATCCCAGTTTCGCTCCGGCGGCGGTGAACCTGGCCGATCTCTATCGAACGCTCGGCCGCGAGGCCGAGGCGGAGCGGATCCTCCGCAGCGCCCTCGCACGGGCGCCGGAGGATGCGACGCTGCACCACGCGCTCGGGCTCGCGTTGGCGCGGCAGAAGCGCATCGGTGAAGCGGTCGTCGAGCTCGCAAAGGCGGCGCAGCTCGCGCCGGCGAGCGCGCGCTACGCATACGTCTACGCGGTCGCCCTGCACAGCGCAGGAAAGGTTCCGCAAGCGATCACGGTGCTCGAGCAGGCGCACCGGCGTTCTCCCGGCGATCCGGAGCTGGTGCAGGCGCTCGCGGCATTCGAGCGCGACCGCGGCAACCGCGTGGCCGCGGCCGGCTGGGCGGAGCAGCTCGTCGCGCTCACCCCCGACGACCCGCAGGCGCGCCAGCTGCTCGAAGGCCTGCGTCGCTGATGGCGCGTCACAAGCCGCGCCGGTCGCGACAAACGCTCAACCGCGCTGCCCGGAACTCCGCGCTGCGGGTCGCGTGAGAAGCGCATCCACGACCTCGTCGAGCGTCGCGCCGCGCGCATCCTTGAACGGCTCGAGCCGTCGGCACACTTCCGCCGCCGCCAGGGCGAACCCGTCGGGAAGGCCCGCCGCGTCGAAGGCGGCGCCGATTTCCTCCATTTCGCCGACCCAGCGCCAGCCCTTGCGGGCGTTCGACACTGCGCGGTCGAGCTGCGCGAAGAGCGCGGGCTGGGAGATCTTCCATTCCTCGACGAGCGTCGCCTCGACGCCCTCGCGGCGCGCGAGCGCGCGAACCGACGTGAGCAGGGCGGCGGCGCCCTTGGTCCACGCCGCGTAGCAAGCTTTCACCGCCGACGCGGCCCCGGCCGGCCCGTCAAGCACGACGGTGGCGAGCGGGCCGCCGGCAAACAACGCGGCGACCTGCCCGGAAGCGGGGCCGGCGAGATACAGTCGCGTCGTCCCGCTCTTCGCCGGCGGCGGTCCGACGATCCCGCCATCGACGAAGGTGGCGTTCGCAGCCTCGACCACGCCGCCGATCCGGCGCGTGGTCGCAGGCGACACGGCGTTCGCGTCCACGTACACGCCGTGGAATCCGCGCGCTGCTACGTTCTCCGCAACCGCGAGTGCGGCATGGGGCGGGGAGACCGAGAGCACGATGCTCGACTGGGCGAGCGCCGCGTCGAGCGAGCCAGCGTCCTCGAGGCCCGCCGCCCCGGCGCGGTCTCGCGTGGCGCTGCCGCGGTCCGTAGATACCCACAGCACCCGCGCGCCACCCGTGCGCGCTGCGCGGCCGACCTCGGCGCCCATCTCGCCCGGGTGGAGGATGCAGACCGTCGTCGCCATGGCGTTCTCCTTCAGGTTCGAACGTGCGATTCTAGCGGGGCCCGCGCGCGCCGCATCTGGACGACAATAGCGACCAACGGCCGCATCCCCGGCGACCGCTACGGAGACCCAGCATGGAATTCGAACATTCGGACGAGGTGAAGCCGCTGCAGGAGAAGCTCCGCCGCTTCATGGACGAGCACGTCTATCCGAACGAGCAGCGGTTCTTCGACGAGGTCGAGGAGAACACGCGGGCCGGGCGGCGCTGGACGCCGACGAAGATCGTCGAAGAACTGAAGGTCAAGGCGCGCGCGGCCGGGCTGTGGAATCTGTGGTGGCCGAAGGCGCACGGGGGGAATCTGACCAACGTCGACTACGCGACGCTGTGCGAGACGATGGGGCGCGTCGGCTGGGCGCCGGAGGTGTTCAACTGCTCGGCGCCGGATACCGGCAACATGGAAACGCTGATCATGTACGCCACCGCGGCGCAGAAGAAGCAGTGGCTCGAGCCGCTCGCCGAGGGGAAGATCCGCTCCTGCTTCGCGATGACCGAACCGGAGGTGGCCTCCTCGGACGCGACCAACATCCGCTCCAGCATCGTGCGCGACGGCGACCACTACGTGGTCAACGGTCACAAGTGGTGGTCGTCCGGCGCGATGGACCCGCGCTGCCAGCTGTTCATCTTCATGGGCAAGACCGATCCGGACGGCCCGCGTCACCAGCAACAGTCGATGGTGCTCATTCCGCGCGAGACGCCCGGGGTGAAGGTGGTGAGGCCGCTCACGATCTTCAGCCAGGACGATGCGCCGCACGGCCACGCCGAGACGCTGTTTCAGAACGTCCGGGTCCCGGTCGCGAACATCCTGCTTGGCGAAGGGCGCGGATTCGAGATCGCGCAGGGGCGGCTCGGACCGGGCCGCATCCATCACTGCATGCGGGCGATCGGGGCGGCCGAGCGTGCGCTCGAGCTGATGTGCAAGCGGACGCTCGCGCGGGTGACTTTCGGCAAGCCGGTGGCCGAGCGCACGGTGACGCAGGAGCGGATCGCCGAGGCGCGGATCATGATCGAGGCCGCGCGGCTCCTTACGCTCAAGGCCGCTTACATGATGGACACGGTGGGCAACAAGGTCGCGCGGGCCGAGATCGCGATGATCAAGGTCTATGTCCCCAACGTCGCGCAGCAGGTGATGGACTGGGCGATCCAGGCGCACGGCGGCGGCGGCGTGAGCGACGATTTCCCCATCGCGCGGATGTTCGCCTGGAACCGGGTGCTCAGGCTGGTCGACGGACCGGACGAGGTGCATCGCAACGCGATCGCGAAACTCGAGCTTGCGAAGCACATCGCGGCGCCGGCGAAGGCCTAGACTCGCCTGCGGATCAGGGCTCGGAGGGGAAACCGGCTGGGGTGCACGGCCTCCGCGACCCCGGTTGGAAGCGGGCCCGGCTCGTCGTCGAGGTAAGCCGCCAGGAGCTCGCCGGATATCGGCGCAGTGACCAGACCGCGCGAGCCGTGCGCGGTGTTCACGTACAGCCCATCGACCCAGGGCGACGGCGCATCGACCTCGAGCGTCGCGTCGCGCCCGAGCGATGCGTACGCGACCGTGAAGCGCGATGGATCGACCACCGGGCCGATGATCGGGAGGTAGTCCGGGCTCGAGCATCGCAGTGCGGCGCGGCCCGCCAGCGCGGCGTTCGCGAGCCCGCCGCCGCCGAGCGCGGCGTAGAGTGCGGGCGCGATGCCGGCGAGCCGCGCGAGATTCTCGGCCTGCTCGGCCGCGGTCAGGTCGGTCGAGGTGTCTCTGAACTTGTGGGTGGCGCCGAGGCTGTGCGCCCCGTCCAGTGCCGGCGCGATATACCCGTCGGCACAGAGAACGACGCGCAGGGCGCGGCTCGCCCGCGTCGCGCGGACGAGCGTCAGCTGGCCTCGGATCAGGCGCAGCGGCAGATGCGCGGTCTCGGCGAATGCTCCCGAGGCACCCGAAGCGGCAACGACCACGACGCGCCCGCGCGCGATCACGCTGCCGCCCTCGGACACTTCCCACCCGTCGTCCGATCGGCGGAGCCGCAGCGCCGCGCGGCCGAGGGCGAGCCGAATCGACGGATGAGCGGCGAGCGCGCGGCAGAGCGCAGGGGGGCGCACCCAGCCCGCATCGGGGAAGAGCAATCCCCCCGACGGCACCGCGATTCCCGAGCGCGCAGACGCTTCGGTCCGGTCGACGCGGGCGAGCAAGGACGCCGGCCAGCCCAGCCCGGCCAGGCGCGACTGGCGTGCCCGCTCGTCGTCGTCGTGTTCGAGCTGCAGCACCCCGCACGGATCGAAATCCGCGCCACGCGCGAGCCCGCGTGCCGGCATAAGGCGGGTGGTGTACTGGAGGCCGGCCGCGGCAAGCTCGCTCAGTGCGGTCGCGTGCGGGGAGAGACGGGCATAGAGCACGCCCTGCGGATTGCCGGACGCCTCCGCGGCGAGCTGGTCGTGGCGATCGACGAGAGCGACGCTCCAGCCGCGTGCGGCAAGGCTTGCCGCTGTAGCCGTGCCCGCGAGACCGCCGCCGATCACGATCGCCTGCCGGGGCTCCCCGCGCGGCGAAGGCCGCGCAAACCACGGCGCGCGCCGGCGCGCGGGAGGCGGCTCGCGGAGCGCGCCGCGCAGCATCTCGCGCTTGTGCCCGAACCCGCGCGACTTCTCGACCGTGAATCCGGCCGCTTCCAGCGCACGCCGCACTTCGCCGGCGACGGTATAGGTCGCGCAGGTCGCGCCCGCGGCGGAGCGGCGCGCGACCGTGGCGAGCACATCGGGCTGCCACATCGCCGGGTTCTTCGCCGGCGCGAAACCGTCGAGGAACCACGCGTCCACCGTTGCGTCCAATCGGGGCAGGACGACGCGGACATCGCCGACCGCGAGGGTGAGCAGCATCCGGCCGCCGCCGAGCACGAAGCGGTGCCAGCCCGGTGCGAGCGCGCTCCACTGGGCGAGCAGCGCCTCGGCGTAGCGCGCGAGCTCCGGCCAGAGGCCGAGCGTCCGCGCCATGTCGGCGGCCTCGAGCGGATGCTGCTCCACGCTGACGTAGCGGAGGCAGGCGCCGGCGGGTGCCAGCTCCTCCCAGAGGCACCACGCCGCCGTGAAATTGAGTCCGGAGCCGAAACCGGTCTCACCGATCGTGAACCGGGCATGCCGCGGCAGCGCGGACCAGCGGCTGCGCAACCGGTTGCCGTCGAGAAAGACGTGGCGAGTCTCCTCGAGCCCCGAGTCGCGCGAGAAGTAGCGGTCGCCGTACCGCCGCGACACCGGCTGGCCATCTTGCCAGTCGATCAAGGCGGCGGTTTCGTTCGGAAGGGGTGCCATCGGAAACGTGCAGAACCGAGGCCGAGACGATACCCGCACCGGCCGCAGGGCCGAGAACAATCACACGGGTCGCGCCCTGGGCTCGAACCGCCGCGCTCGCCTCGCCGCCCGTCACGGGGTATCATCGCGCCCCATCAAGACCCCAACATCTAGGGGCTGGCGAGGAAATGGCAACGAAATCTAGGGCCTACAGCGCCGACGATATCGAGATCCTGGAGGATCTCTCCCCGATTCTCCACCGGCCGGGGATGTACACCGACCCGGCCAACCCGAACCACGCGCTGGTCGAGGTCATCGACAACGCCGCCGACGAAGGCCTGGCCGGCTTCGCGCAGAAGATCGCCGTGACGCTGTACGAGGACGGGTCGGCCGAGGTGATCGACGACGGCCGCGGCATCCCGGTCGACATCCATCCGAAGAAGAAGATCCCGGCGGTCCAGGTGATCTTTACCACCTTGCACTCGGGCGGCAAGTTCCGGAAAACCGACAAGGACGCCGCATACCGGATCGCCGGCGGGCTGCACGGCGTCGGCGTGTGCGTCACCAACGCACTGGCGAAGCGCCTGGAGGTGGAGGTGGCGCGCGACGGGGCCCGCCATCGACTCGTGTTCGCCGACAACGGCAAGGTCAAGGAGCCGCTGAAGCGCATCGCCGCGGCCGGACCGCGGGAGAGCGGGACGCGCGTGCGGTTCTGGCCCGATGCGAAGTATTTCGACTCGCCGCAGATCATCGTCTCGGACATCGCGGCGCTGCTGCGGGCCAAGGCGATGCTGCTGCCGGGCGTGAAATTCACGCTCGGCGTCGAGAAGAAAGGCAAGATCGAAACCCAGACTTGGCATTTTCCGGAAGGGATAAAGGGCTACTTCGCGACCGCCGTGGGCGGGCTCGCGCCCGTCGCGGAGACCTTTTTGGGCGAGCGTTACATCGCGGCGCAGTCGGAGTCGGACAGCTTCGCCGAGGGCGAGGGCGCGCTGTGGGCGATCGCGTGGACCCCCGAGGACGAGGTGGTCGCCGAGTCCTACGTCAACATGATCCCCACGCGGATTGGCGGCACGCACGTCGCGGGGCTGCGCGAGGGCGTCTACAACGCGATCCGGAATTTCATCGACCATCACGCGATGGGGCAGCGCGGCCTGAAGGTCGTCCCCGAGGACGTCTGGTCGCGCGCGTGCTACGTGCTCGCAGTCAAGATGCTCGACCCGCAGTTCAAGGGTCAGGTCAAGAATGAACTGATCTCGCGCGACGGGGTCAAGCTGGTCGCGCAGATGGTGCGGGATCCGTTCGAGCTGTGGCTGAACACGCACGTCGACGAGGGCAAGCGCATCGCCGAGCTCGCGATCCGTCAGGCGCTCGCGCGGACGAAGGCGGCGCAGAAGGTCGAGCGCCGGAAGATCTCGGGGGTTGCGGTGCTGCCGGGCAAGCTGACCGACTGTGCGTCCGACGATCCGGACCGCAACGAGCTCTTCATCGTCGAGGGCGACTCGGCCGGCGGCTCGGCGAAGCAGGCGCGCGACAAGGAGTTCCAGGCGGTCCTTCCGCTCAAGGGCAAGCCGAAGAACACCTGGCAGGACAGCGCGGACACGCTGTACTCCAACAAGGAGATCGAGGCCATCGCGCTCGCGATCGGTGTCGATCACCACAAGCTCGAGGACAACGCCGACCTCTCGGGCTTGCGCTACCGGAAGCTGATCATCCTCGCCGACGCCGACGTGGACGGGTCGCATATCCAGGTGTTGCTCCTGACGCTGTTCTTCCGTCACTTCCCCAAGCTGATCCAGGGCGGGAACGTGTACGTCGCGCAGCCACCGCTGTTCCGGATCGACGTTCCCGCGCACGGGAAGGCGAAGCCCGCGCGCAAGCTCTACGCCCTCGACAAGCAGGAGCTGGCGGCGATCGAGGAGAAGCTCGTCGACGAGGGCGTGAAGGACGGCGCCTGGACGGTGAGCCGCTTCAAGGGCCTCGGCGAGATGAGCCCGGAACAGCTGTGGGAGACGACGCTCAATCCCGACACCCGCCGCATGCTCCCGATGCTGATCGAGGACGGCATGCTGGAGGCCGATCGCGAGACTTTCAACATGATGATGGCGCGCGAGAACGCCACGCAGCGGCGCGAGTGGATGGAGACGTTCGGCAACCTCGTCGATGCCGACATCTCGTAAGCGCAAGGGCCAGAGCCAGGACGCCATGGGCAATCAGAAGGATCTGTTCGATGGCACGGGCGGAACCGACGTGCTGGAGAAGACCGCGAAGGAGGCAAAGCCTCCGAAACCGGACGCCGGCGGCGGTCCCGGCGGTTTGCCCCCGCATTTCGCCCCGCTTTCCGGCGAGCTCGGCGACAGCCTGCCGCTCGGCCGCTACGCCTCGACGCAGTATCTGCAGTATGCGATCGCGACCGTCAAGGACCGGGCGCTCCCCCGGGTGGGCGATGGCCAGAAGCCGGTCCAGGCCCGCATCCTGTACGCGATGTGGGAGATGGGCGGTCGCTCGGGGACGCCGCGCAAGAAGTCGGCGCGCGTGGTCGGCGACGTGCTCGGCAAGTTCCACCCGCACGGCGACGCGTCGGTGTACGACGCGCTGGTCCGGCTCGCGCAGGACTTCACGCTGCGGTATCCGCTCGTCGACGGCGAGGGCAATTTCGGGTCGCGGGACGGGGACGACCCGGCGGCGATGCGCTACACCGAGGCGCGGCTCACGAAGTTCGCGGACGTGCTGCTCGCCGAGCTCGACCAGGGCACGGTCGATTTCGTCCCGAACTACGACGGCAGCACGAACGAGCCGGCGGTGCTGCCGGCGCGGCTCCCGGTGCTGCTCCTGAACGGCGCCTCCGGCATCGCCGTCGGCATGGCGACCGAGATTCCGCCGCACAACCTCGGCGAGGTTGCGCAAGCGGCGATCGCAATGATCCGGGAGCCGGATCTCTCGCTCGCCGGCGTGATGAAGCACATCAAAGGGCCCGACTTCCCCGGCGGTGGGCAGATCATCACCCCGCGTGCGGAGCTGAAGGAGGCCTATCAGTCCGGCCGCGGCTCGGTCCGCGTACGCGCGCGCTGGACGATCGAGCGTCTCGCGCGCGGGCAGTGGCAGCTCGTGGTCAGCGAACTGCCGCCGGGCGCTTCGGCACGCAAGGTACTCGAAGAGATAGACGCCATCACCAACCCGCAGGCGAAGGGAGGGAAGAAGTCGCTCACGCCCGATCAGGCGCGCGAGAAGCAGCTCGCGCTGTCGATGCTGGAGCGGGCGCGCGACGAGTCAGACCGGACCCACCCGGTGCGGCTCGTGTTCGAGCCGCGCACCTCGAAGATCGACGAGAACGAGTTCGCGAACCTCCTCCTCGCCAAGACGAGCCTGGAGACGAACGCGCCGATCAATCTGGTGATGGTGGGGCTCGACGGTCGGCCGGCCGGGCGGAGCCTGCGCGACGCGATCGCGGACTGGCTGGAGTTCCGGTTCGCGACCGTTACGCGTCGGACGAAGCACCGGCTCGACCAGGTGCTCGACCGGATCCACGTCCTCGAAGGACGGATGATCGTCCTCCTGAACGTGGACAAGGTGATCAAGATCATCCGCAACGCGGACGATCCCAAGGCCGACCTGATCAAGGCGTTCAAGCTCTCAGAACGGCAGGCCGACGACATTCTCGACATTCGGCTGCGGCAGCTCGCCAAGCTCGAGCACATCCGGATCGAGCAGGAGCTCGAAGAGCGGAAGAAGGAGCGGAAGGGCCTCGAGAAAGTGCTCGGCAGCCGCAAGGCACTGGAAGAGCTGGTCACTGGCGAGATCGAAGAGGACGTGAAGACGTTTGGCGACAAGCGCCGGACGCGGATCGAGGAGTCGGAGAAGGCGACCGTCGAGACCCCGGTGATCGACGAGCCGTTGACGGTGATCTTCTCGAAGAACGGCTGGGTGCGCGCGCGGCAGGGGTGGGGGGTCGACCCGGCGGCACTGTCGTTCAAGGAAGGCGATGCGCTCGGCGCGCTCATCCAGTGCCGCACCGTCGATCCGGTCGTGCTCCTCGATTCGAACGGCCGCGCCTACACGGTCGAAGCGTCGCAGCTCCCGTCCGCGCGCGGCGACGGCGCGCCCGCCTCGTCGCTCGTCGAGGTGCAGGAAGGCGGCAAGATGCTGTATTGCGTCGCGGGCAAGCCCGACACGAATGTGCTGGTCGCATCGACCGGCGGGTACGGCTTCTTCACCAAGCTAGCGGACATGACCTCGAATCGCCGCGCCGGTCGCGAGTTCATGACGCTGGCGGAGGGCGAGACGCCGGTCGAGCCGGTGACCTACGAGGAGGCCCCGGGGAACCAGGTCATCGCGGTTTCAGGGGGAGGCCGGATGCTCGTGTTCGACGCCGCGGAGCTGCGGGCCGTCGCCCGCGGCCGCGGGGTGATCGTGATGGGGCTGGAGGAGGGTGAGAAGCTCGTGGCGGTCGCCGTGACCGCAAACGGTGAGGCCACCCTCACCGGGATCGCACCGCGAAGCGGGAAGCAGAAGGAGATCGTCATCGGCGGCGCGAAGTTCGCGCACCATGTCGGTCATCGCGCGCGGATGGGGCGTGTGCTGCCGGAGAAGCTGAAGTCACCGTATACGCTCCGCGTGCCGGCGAAACCCGAGCCCGCAGAATAGCGCCGGAGGCGCGTGCTAGACTCCAGGCGGAGATTCTGGGGCGGGCGCCGATCGCGCGCGTGCTCCGCGCAAGGTCAATGGCGGGCCTCCCCGCATTGCACGGTGGTCAATCTGGTCAGGTCCGGAAGGAAGCAGCCACAGCTACTTACTGCAAGTGCCGGGGGTAAGGCTCGCCAACCTATATTGAAGCCGCCGACGCACGACGTTCCCCGTCCGCTGCGGGCGGAGGATCCGCTGCGAGAGGGGAAATCCGCAGCCGCTCGGCCGCCCCGGATAGACACTGCCTGAAACGCGCGCGTGAGCGCGCGCCGCCATCACCCGCTGCTAAAATCGTTTTATGACGTACCAAGTCCTCGCCCGCAAATGGCGGCCGCGAAGCTTCGCGGCGCTGGTCGGACAGGAGCACGTGGTCCGTGCGCTGACCAACGCGCTGGACCAGCAGCGGCTCCATCACGCCTACCTCTTCACCGGCACGCGCGGCGTCGGGAAGACCACCCTGGCGCGCATCCTCGCCAAAGCGCTCAACTGCGAAACGGGCATCACCGCGACGCCTTGCGGGAAGTGCTCGGCGTGCCTGGAGATCGATGCCGGCCGGTTCGTCGACCTGATCGAGGTCGACGCGGCGACGAACACCAAAGTCGACGAGATGCGCCAGCTCCTCGATAACTCGGTTTACGCGCCGACCCGCGGTCGCTTCAAGGTCTACGTGATCGACGAAGTGCACATGCTCTCGACCTCGGCGTTCAACGCCATGCTGAAGACGCTCGAGGAGCCGCCGGACCACATCAAGTTCGTCCTCGCGACGACCGATCCGCAGAAGATCCCGGTGACGGTACTGTCGCGCTGCCTGCAGTTCAACCTGAAGCAGATGCCCGCCGCCGCGATCACCGCCCATCTCGAGCGGGTGCTGACCGAGGAGGGCGTGCCGGCCGAGAGCCACGCGCTCCGGTTGATCGCGCACGCCGCGCGCGGGAGCATGCGCGACGCCCTTAGCCTCGTCGACCAGGCAATCGCCTTCTCCGCCGGCAACCTCGCCGAGGCGAGCGTCCGGGCGATGCTCGGAACGGTGGACACCGGCCATCTCCTCGACGCGCTCGAGGCGCTCGGCCGGCGCGACGGGAATGCGCTCCTCGCGATCGCCGACGCGATGGAATCGCGCAGCCTATCGTTCGAGAACGCGCTCGGTGAGCTCGCGCGGGTCCTGCATCGCGTCGCGCTGGCGCAAACGGCGGTGGACCTGGTGCCCGAGGACGCGCCCGAGCGCGAGCGAATCCTAGCGCTGGCGCAGACGCTGGACGCCGAGGACGTGCAGCTCTACTACCAGATCGCGCTGCAGGGCCGCAAGGACCTCTCGTTTGCCCCCGACGAGTATGCGGGGTTCACGATGACGCTGATCAGGATGCTAGCGTTTGCGCCGGCCGAAGCCGGGCAGTCGGACGCTGTGTCGCCTGATCCTTCGCCCGCGGAACAGGAGCGGCGGGCGGCGTCGGGAATAGCGCCGGCCGCCGGCCTGGATGACTGGCCCGCCGTCGCGCGGGCCTTGCGCGTCACGGGTGCGGCGAAGCAGCTCGCCGAGCGCAGCGAGTTGGTGTCGCTGAAGGCGGATGCGCTCGAGCTCGTGGTGCCGCTGGAATCGCGGGCGCTGGCCGAGAAGAGCTACGTGGACAAGCTGCGTGCCGCGCTGGCGGATCATGTGGGCCGCCCGCTCACCCTCGAGGTGAAAGTGGGCGCGGTAAGCGGTCGCACCGCCGCGGCGATCGCGGACGGCGAGCGCCGGGCGCGCGAGGACGCGGCAAGCGCGCGGATCGACGCCGATCCGTTCGTGCAGGAGCTCGTCGCAGGGTTCGACGCGACGATCGAATCGGTCAAACCGGTCGGATAAGGAACGAAATCATGATGAACAAGTCGCAGCTCGCCGGGCTCATGAAGCAGGCCCAGCAGATGCAGGACAACATGCGCAAGCTGCAGGAGCAGCTCGCGACGATCGAAGTCGAGGGCCAGTCGGGCGCCGGGATGGTGAAGGTGGTGATGACCTGCAGGTATGACGTCAAGCGGGTCAACATCGATCCCTCGCTGGTCGGTGACGACAGGGAGATGCTCGAGGACCTGGTGGCCGCCGCAGTAAACGACGCGGTCCGGCGCGTCGAGGCAACCGTGCAGGAGAAGACGGCGAGCGTGACCGCCGGACTGCCGCTGCCGCCGGGGATGAAGCTCTTCTAAGGCTACGTCGCCCGCTTGAAGCCCGCCTCTGCCCTCGAGGAGCTGATCGACGCGCTGCGCTGCCTCCCCGGCGTCGGGCCGAAGTCGGCGCAGCGGATGGCCTATCACCTGCTGCAATACGATCCGTCAGGGGCGCAGCGTCTCGCCGCCGCGCTCGGGCGCGCTCTCGGGCGCATCCAGCGGTGCACCCGGTGCAACACCTTCACCGAGGAGCAGGTCTGCGGGTTGTGCGCCTCGGCGAAGCGCGACTCGGTGCTGCTCTGTGTGGTCGAGACACCCGCCGATCTCGCGACGATGGAGCAGACGCTCGCCTACCAGGGAATGTATTTCGTGCTGATGGGACGCCTATCGCCACTCGACGGGATCGGGCCGAGGGATGTCGGACTCGACAAGCTCGTTGCGCGCGCGTGCGACGGCATCGTGAAGGAGGTGATCCTCGCCACTAACTTCACGAACGAGGGCGAAGCGACGGCGCACTACATCGGCGAGATGCTGCGCGACCGGGGCTTGAAGATCACGCGGATCGCGCGCGGCATCCCGGTCGGCGGCGAGCTGGAATACGTCGATCCTGGCACGCTCGCCCAGGCCTACTACGAGCGGAGGCCGGCGTGACGCGGCCCGGTCCCCTGGCGGGGGTGAAGGTGCTCGAGCTCGGGCAGCTCATCGCCGGACCGTTCGCAGGGAAGTTCTTCGCGGAGTTCGGCGCCGAGGTGATCAAGATCGAACCGCCGGAGGGTGGCGACCCGCTCCGGCAGTGGCGCAATCTCCACCAGGGCACGTCGCTGTGGTGGTACGTGCAGAATCGCAGCAAGAAATCGGTCACCGTGAACCTGCGCGTGGCCGAGGGGCAGGAGATCGTGCGGCGCCTCGCGCGCGAGGCCGACGTCCTGCTCGAGAACTTCCGCCCCGGCACGATGGAGAAATGGGGCCTCGGCTACGAGCGTCTTGCCGTCGATAACCCCGGCCTGGTGATGGTGCGTCTCTCGGGGTTCGGCCAGAGCGGCCCGATGCGCGACCAGGCAGGGTTCGGCGCGATCGGCGAGTCGATGGGCGGGCTGCGGTACGTGACGGGATTCCCGGATCGTCCGCCCGTGCGCCCGAACCTCTCGATTGGTGATGCGATCGCTGCCCTGCACGGGGTCATCGGCGCGATGATGGCGCTGCATCATCGCAATGCGAATGGCGGCCATGGCCAGATCATCGACGTGGCGCTCTATGAAGCGGTGTTCAACATGATGGAGGGTACGCTGCCCGAGTACGACATGGCCGGAGTCGTGCGCGAACGGACCGGCAGCAACCTGACCGGCATCGTGCCGTCGAACACCTATCTCAGCCGCGACGAAGTGCACATCGTGATCGGCGCCAACGGCGACAGTATCTTCAAGCGGCTGATGACGTTGATCGGGCGCGACGATCTCGGTAACGATCCGTCGCTTGCCGACAACGCCGGTCGCGCCAAGCGGGCCGACGAGCTCGACCGCGTGATCGGCGAGTGGACTGCGACGCTCGACGCGGACGAAGCCGTAAGGCTGCTGAACGGGGTGCAGGTGCCCAACGGCAAAATCTACAGCATCGCCGACATCGTGCGCGACCCCCAGTTTCTAGCGCGCGAAATGATCCGGCAGGTGCGGCTGCCCGACGGTACCGCGCTCAAGGTTCCGGCCGTCGTGCCCAAGCTCACCGGCACGCCCGGAGATGTGGGCTGGGTCGGCCCCAAGCTCGGCGAGCATAGCGACGAGATCCTGGGACGGATCGGCTACTCGCCGGCCGACATCGCCGGATTGCGCGAACGGAAGGTGGTGTAGGTGGCGATGGGACGGCCCTCATCGGCGGCGACTCTCCGAGTGACTCGGGGTGCAGTGAAGCCGCGATGACAGGCGCGCCGGCGACATGTGAGCATCGACGCCGCTCGTACCCGGTGATTGTCCAATCGGGTTCCCGGATCGGCGAGAACCAGAACCCGTAGGAGTAGGACCCTGTCGACCTTATACCGTGCGCTTCTCGCATTCGCTTCGCTCGCGTTGCCTGCGCTCGCGTACGCTCAAGGCGCACTGGAGAAGAAAGATGTCCATTTGGCCGTCGGCGGCAAGGCGGCGCTCTACTACCTCCCGCTGACCGTCGCCGAGCAACTCGGATACTTCAAGCAGGAGGGGCTGGACGTCAAGATCAGCGATTTCGCGGGCGGCGCCCAGTCGCTGCGCGCCGTGGTCGGCGGGAGCGCGGACGCGGTTGCGGGTGCGTACGAGCATACGATCAACATGCAGGCGCAGAAGCAGGCGCTCATCGCATTCGTGCAAATGGGACGGGTGCCGCAGATCTCGGTCGGGATCTCGACCGCCAAAGCGGGGGGCTACAAGTCGCCGAAGGACTTGAAGGGCCTGAAGATCGGGGTGTCGGCGCCCGGATCCAGCACCAACATCCTCTTCAACTACTTCATCTCCCGCGACGGGTTGAAGCCGAACGACGTCGCCATCATCGGCGTCGGAACCGGGGCGGGCGGGATCGCCGCGATGAAGAGCGGGCAGATCGACGCGATCTCCAATACCGATCCGATGATGACGAAACTCGAGCAGGACGGCGCCATCAAGATCATCGCCGACTGGCGCACGGTAAAGGGGACCGAGCAGACCTTCGGTGGTCAGCTCCCGGCGGCGTCGCTCTATGCGCCGACGAAATACGTCAAGGAAAACCCGAATACCGTGCAGGCGTTGACGAACGCGATCGTTCGGGCGAACAAGTGGCTCGCGAACGCCAGCAGCACCGACGTGCTGAAAGTCGTCCCCGAGGCGTTTCTGCTCGGCGACCGGGCGCTCTACCTCTTCGCCTACGACAAGGTGAAGGACGCGTTCTCGAAGGACGGGACGATCTCGGAAGCGGGAGTGAAGGCGACGCTGAAGGTGCTCGTCG